>PBYI01000059.1 GCA_002729525.1 Nocardioides sp. | reverse complement strand
GGTTGAGCCCGACCGAGCGCCCGCGAGGGAGGTGTCGAAACCCCGCCGGCCGACCGGAAACCGTGTCCACAGCCAGCCCTGCGAGCCAGACCGGTTGTCGGTGGTCGCACCTAGAATCGGGACATGCGAAAAGCGCTCCTGACCTGCGACGACGAGCCGACTCCGGTCGGTCTCGTCGCCGCCGTCAGGGCTGCTGCGGAGGTCAAGAAGCAGGCCGCACTGACCGAGGCGTACGCCGTGCTGGAGTGGGTCGCCGCACGCCAGCTTCCTGAGGACCGCGCTGCCGAGGAATGGGCAGACGACCACCTCGACCAGATGGCCAAGGACCGCTTCGGGAGTCAGGCGTTGCACCTCGCTGGCCCAGGCGCCCCGGTGGTCGAGGAGGACCAGGCGCACGAGATCTCAGCGGCTCTCGGCCTGTCTCGGCAGTCGGGGTCGCGGTACGTCGGTGAGCTGATCGAGCTGCGCTACCGGCTGCCCCGCATCTGGTCCCGGGTGACCGCCCTCGACCTGCCGCTGTGGAAGGCCCGCAAGATCGCCGCCGCGACCTGCACGCTCCCGGAGGCGGGTGCGGCGTACGTCGACGCCCAGCTCGCCTGGGCCGCCGCCCGCACGACCCTCGCGCAGATCGACCGGACCGTGGACGAGGCGATGGTGCGGTTCGCGCCGGACCTGCTGCCCGAGGACCCGTCGGACCACCGCGACGTGATCGTCGACCTCGACAACGCCAAGCAGGGTCTCGTGTCGATCGATGCGCTGCTCGACCTGGACGACGCACTCGACCTCGAGGACGCACTCCGCACCGGCGCCGCGGCGTTGAAGGACGCCGGGTCGGACGACCCGCTCGGCGTACGCCGTGCCAAGGCCCTCGGCGACCTCGCCCGCGGCCAGGGTGCCCTGGACCTACAGACCGACGGCGTCGGGCGCCGCCCGCTGGTCGTCAACGTGGTCAACGGCGCTGCGACCTGCGAGGCGTTCGTCCGCCCCGGCCTGCCGGTGACCGTGACGGTCGAGCAGATCAAGGACTGGTGCGCCTCAGCGACCAAGGTGACCGTGCGCGAGGTCCTCGACCTGAACGCGAACTACTCGACCGACTCCTACACACCGACCGAGAAGCTCGCCGCCCAGGCGCGCTGGCTCCACCCGACCTGCGTGTTCCCGCACTGCAACCGGACTGCCGAGCACTGCGACCTCGACAGAGAAGATGGAGCCGTGCCACTTCGGGCGGCGGACCTACCTCGACGGAGAACCTCGCGCCGCTGTGCAGGCGTCATCACCGGATGAAGACCCACGCCCGCTGGCGATATCGAAGACGACCCGACGGAGTCTTCGCGTGGACCGGCCCGATGGGCCAGGTCTTCGAGGTCGACGACCGACCCACCCCACCGCTCATCGAATAGCCATGTCCGTCGAGTAGCCCGGTCCCGAGTAACGAGGGACCGGGCTACTCGAGGCGCCCGCACCCGACCGCCGCGCGACCACCGGGGGTCCTCAGGTGGTTGAGCCCTTCGAGACGCCTCGTCCCTCGGCTCCTCAGGAACCACCGGGCGAGCGAAGCGAGTCCGCGTCGAAACCCGGCGAGCCGACCAGCAGCCGCACCCACCCTGGTCGTGCGCCCTGAGCAGAGTCACGGTGGTTTCGACTCCGCCCTCGCCGAGGGCTCGGTCGGGCTCAACCACCTCAGGTCGTGGTCGCGCGCGTCTGTCGTCCCACCCCGTCTCGATACGGCGCTCTGCTCGTGCCTCGCTCCGCACCTACTCGACGACCGGGGCGCTCGACGCCGGACCTCCTACTCGACGACCGGGGCGCTCGACGCCGGACCTGCGACCGCGCGACCGGGGCGCTCGACGACCGGGGACAGCTAGCGGCGGGTCTTGACCGTGCAGATCACGCGCTTGAAGCCCGCCTCGAAGGCTTCCTCACTCGGCGGGAAGGCCACCCAGGTGGGGCCGGTGAAGAGGGGGCACTGGCGGGCGTGCTGGCGCGCGCGTGCCTTCGGGCCGGGGTACCGCTTGCCCTTGAGGACGTAGGTGCCCTTCGCCCGGAACTGGTGCGGGCGGATGCAGGCGGTGACGCGGTACTGCTGCCTGGCGCCGAGCATGCACCGGGCCAGGCTGTCGTGCAGGGGCAGGGCGCGCAGGAGCGGCTTCTGCCACCGGGTGATCGGGGTCAGTGCGCGGCCGCCGTACACGACGACGTCGCAGCGGATCCAGCGCGCGCCGCGGGAGATCTGGCCGCGCGTCGGGGTGAACCACACCGAGCCGGTGGCGGCCAGGAGGCGCTTCTCGTCCCGGGTGCTGGTGAGCTTGCGGTAGGGGTCGCTGCACTGGCGGTCCACGAAGCGGCTGAGCTGCTTGGTGTTGGTCATCGAGATGCGGTTCGGCACGGTGCGGACGACGTGGGTGCGGGAGGTGTAGCGCCCGTCGCAGGAGACCGCGGGGTCCGGGTCGCTGCGCCGGGCGGTCTCCTCCAGCGTGAGGTCGTGGCAGGAGTCGTTCGCGGGCCGCCCGACGTCGACGCCGGTCCGGGGCGCCGGTGCCGCCGCGACCGGAGCGCCCGGTGCGGCCGTTGCCGTCGAGGCCGGCACCAGCGGCACCAGGACCGTGAGCGCGGCGAGCGCCGCGAGGAGCATGGACAGCGGTGACGTACGACGACGCAGCATGGTGCCTTCCGGGACGGTGACGAGCCGGAGGAGCGTACGTCGGCGAGCCCGGCGCCCGTGGCACAACCTGTAGATCTTCTGTCAACACCGGCCGCCCCGGACAACCCCAGGCGCCCGCGGGTCGTCACGTCCGGTCGTGATCTCCCGCGGGCGCCTGGCGTCAGGGGCGCCGGTGTGGCTCGGTGTCAGGCCAGGCTCAGGCCCGGCGGCGGCACTGGGCCAGGTTGAGCTTCTTCACCTGGCCGCGCTCGACGTAGACCGGCATCTTCTGCAGGACCTTGCCGCCCTTGCTGCAGGTCAGCAGGTACCGCTCCTTCTTGCCCTTGGTGAAGCGGGTGATGGTGTCGAATCCCTCCGCTGTCAGGTCGTACGTCGGGGTGGCCGACGCGTAGTTGATGACCCGGATGACATAGGTGCCGGCCGCGGCGTCGACGAGCGTGACGTGCTCCTTCTCCGCGGGGGCGTTGCCGGACGAGCCGACCTCGGTGAGTGAGCCGTTGGCCCGCTTGAGGTAGACCTCGAGGTCGAGGTCGTCGGGGAGGGCCCAGTCGAGGTCGATCTCGATGACGTCGGTGGCCTCGTCGACGACGAGCTCGTGGTCGGTGTGGTCCAGCGGCACGGGCACGGGCTCGGTCCATGACTCCGAGAACTCCGGGGTCTTCCGGGTGACCTCGTAGGGCCGCGGCTCGACGACCGGGCGGGTGGAGGGGTTCACGATCCAGCTGACCTTGCCGGAGCGACCGACGCGCATCGAGGTGTCGGAGAAGTCGGCGAACGACGACGACCAGGTCGGCGTACGGAACTTCTTCTGCAGGCGCAGGGTGGCGCCCTTCGGTGCGCGGCCCTTCAGCACGCCGCTGAACTTCGTGTCCACCGCGTGCTCGAGGGCGATCAGGTAGGCCTCGCGGTTGCCCTTGCCGTCGTAGCGGCCGCCGCCGAGGTACTCGTCGACGACCTCCTCGTACGGCGGGTGGAACTCGTCGGGACCGATCTCGAACGTGTAGCCGAAGCCGCCGAAGGCGTTGTACGTGTAGTCCTCGGTGCCGCCGGTGGTGTCGTAGAGCTGCCAGCTGTGCTGGTTGGCGTAGCCGTTCTGCTTCGCCATCCTGGCGCCGAGGCGCTTCATCGCCCGCTCGTCGGGGGCGTCGCCGACCGGCAGGCCGTCGTGGCCGATGGTGGTCGGGGCGACGCCGTTGGGGCGCAGCACCAGGTTCGAGTAGGTGTGGTTGGTGATGAGCATCGTGATGTGGAGGCTACGCGCCAGGTCGCGGATGTTCTGGGTCTCGGGCTCCGAGAACGCGCTGGCGCCGCGGTAGTCCGGCTCGGCCGGGGTCGTCGACGCGCCCGGGCCGCCCCAGAAGCCGCCGTAGTTGCGGTTGAGGTCGGTGCCGAGGCCGAAGCCGCCGGGGGTCAGCAGGTTGGCGAAGCAGGTGCCGTCGGGGATGTCGACGCCGTCGACGAGGCGGCAGTTCTTGCGCATGTAGGCGCGGCCCGGGGTGGCGAGCACCGAGGTGGTGCCCTCGAGCGGGTCGATCTCGTTGAGGTCGCGCAGGTCGACGTACTCGCCGTGGGTGCGGGAGAAGTGGAAGCCGTCGGGGTTGACGACCGGCACCACGATGACGCGGGCCTGGCGCAGCAGACGGGTGATCCGGCGGTCCTTGCCGAAGTTCTTCACCAGGTCGTGCGCGAACTCCATGGTGTTCTCGCCCGACGGCCACTCGCGGGCGTGGTGCAGACCCATGATGAGGAAGACCGGCTTGCCGGTCTCCGGGCCGCGGACGCCGGCGCCGATCTCGATGCCGTTGACCGGGCGGCCGTCCAGCGTGGGGCGCTCCAGGGTGAAGAACTTGACGATCTTGCGGTTCGTGCGGGCCAGCGTGCGCAGCTCGGAGTTGTAGTCGGCCAGCGACCGGTAGCCCGTGCGGCCCGAGGGCAGCGGGGAGCGGCCGACGCGCTCGGCGTACGCCGCGTCCAGCTCGGCGATCTCACGGTCGCGGGCACCGAGGTCGGCGATCTTCACGTCGATGTCGAGGCCGGTGCTGCGCAGCGCCTGGAGGTCCGACGCGGTGTGCAGGACCACCTGGGCGTCGTCGTGGCCGACGTGCTCGGTGATGTCCAGGCCGAGCGAGCGGACGAGCTCGCGGTCGGCGTCGCGGGGCGTGGACACCTCCACGAGCTGCGGCGCGAACGGCGTCGGGTCGGGCGTCGCGCTGGTCGCCGGGGAGGGCTGGGCGAGGAGCCCGGCGCCGAGCGCGGCGGTCGCGAGCGCGGCGGCGGCGAGGGCGAACGGCCGGCGGCGGCGCGACCGGACGGGGGTACCGGCGGTGTCGGGGGTGTGAGCGGAGGTGCTGGGAGTCGTCATGGGTGGGCGGCTTCCTGGCTTCGGGATCGGGGGCGTGGTCGGGCGTGGCAGGGCAGGCTCGCGCCTGGGTGGCGCGGGCCGGTCCGAGAGGTCCCCGGGGTGCAGCGGAGAGTGGTGCGCTCCCAGGGGTTGCTGCGTTGTCAGACAAACGAGCAGGTCGGCCCGGGGTCACGCTCCGGTCTGGACCGCCCTGCGTCGGCAGACCACGGACAGGTGCAGCGCGACCATCTCGACGACGACCTCGCGCGCAGGCAGGTCGGCCAGCCGGTAGGCGTGCCCGAGGAGCCCACGGGGGTCGAAGGTGACCGCCAGGGCGACCAGCGACCCGCCACCCTCCCCGTCGTACGGCGTGACGCCGGCGGCGAGGCGGACGGTGCCGGGCGCGCGCACCCGTGCCTCGAGCTCGAGCTCCCGAGCACGGTGGTCGGCGCGCACGACGTCCCAGAAGCCGACCCGGTCGCCGGCGGCGAGCCGGTCGCGACCCGGGGGCGGCAGCCGCAGGGCCGGGCCGAGCGCGAGCCGGTCGACCGTGCGGCGGAACGCGAAGGGCAGCGCGTCGACGTACCACTGGGTGCCGGTGCGGCCGGAGGCGACGACGTCCCACGCCTCGACCGGGGAGAGCGGTACGACGACACCGCGTCGGCTGGTGGCCAGGGATCGTCCGCGCTGCACGGGCCCGAGGCTACGGCGCGCGGGCGGGGAGGTCCTACGCCGTCGGGGTGGCGGCGAGCAGCAGCTGACGGCGGCGGTGCCGCAGCGCCTCGACGGTGAAGACGGCGAGCGCGACCCACACCAGCGCGAACCCGGCCCAGCGACCGGGCGGCATGACCTCGTCGTAGACCGCGACGCCGATGACGAAGTGCATGACCGGCGTGAGGTACTGCAGCAGCCCGATCGCGACCAGCGGGATCCGCACCGCCGCTGCGCCGAACAGGATGAGCGGCACGGCCGTCACCAGGCCGGTCGTGGCAGCAGCAGCGCGTGGGCGGGGCCCTCGTCGAGCACCGTGGCCGCGCCGGTGACGCCGAGGAACACCAGGTAGGCCAGCGCGAACGGCGTCACCAGGGCGGTCTCGAGCGCGAGGCTCTCCACCGCGCCGACGTCGGCCCGCTTCTTGACCAGGCCGTAGGTGCCGAAGGAGCACGCGAGCACCAGCGCCACCCACGGCAGCCGGCCGTAGTCGAGGGTCAGCACGACGACGGCCACCGCGCCGACGCCGACGGCCGCCCACTGCAGCGGCCGCAGGGTCTCCTTGAGCACCAGCACGCCGAGCAGCACGGTGACCAGCGGGTTGATGAAGTAGCCGAGCGACACCTCGACGACGTGCCCGGCGTTGACGCCGTAGATGAAGAACGCCCAGTTGGACGTGATCGTCACCGAGGCGAGCGCGAGCAGCCCGAGCGTGCGCCGGTCGCGCACCAGCGCGAGCGCCTCGCGGCGCCGCTTCAGCACCACCACCAGCAGGCCCATCACCAGCAGCGACCAGACCATCCGGTGGGCGAGGATCTCCACCGCGCCGGCCGGCTCCAGCAGCGGCCAGTAGAGCGGGAACAGGCCCCACATCCCGTAGGCGCCGGCGCCCAGCAGGTAGCCGGTGCGCGGGGAGGCGGGCGTGCTCACGCACGCACGCTAGTCCCGGCTCGGCCGCGCGCCCTCAGCAGCGGCGCAGTGACACCGCTCGCACGGCGCCGCGACCCAGGAACACCCGCGCCCGCTGCCGCACCTCGCCGTCCACCTCGCACGTCAGCACGTAGGGCTCGCGCGCCTCGAGCGGGCGGGTGGAGGGGTTGAGGTGCCAGGTGAGCCGGCCCGAGCGCGGCACCGTCGCCGCCACCCGGTACGTCGCCGCGCTGGAGCCGTCCCACGTCGGCGTCGAGGCGTCACGCCGTACGACGAGCCGGGCGCCGGGCGTGGCGCGCACCTTCAGCCGGCTGTGCTTCGAGGCCGCCGCGGCGTGCGCCAGCGCGTCGAGGTACGCCGCCCGGTTGCCGCCGGCGGCCTGGCTGCGGCCGCGGCCGGTGTAGTGGGCGACGACCTCCTCGAACGGCGGGTGGAACTCCGTCGCGCCGATCTCGAACGTGTAGCCGAAGGCGCCCGTGGCGGCGTACGCCCAGTCCTCGGTCGTGCCCATGCCGTCGTACAGCTGGTAGGAGCGCTGGCTGGTGTAGCCGTTGTGCTCGGCGAGCCGGTCGCCGAGCCGCGCCATCGCCCGCTCGTCGCGCGCCAGGCCGACGCGGCGGCCGGCGTCACTCACGTGGCTCGGTGCGCCGGAGAACGGGCGGAGCACCAGGTCGCCGAAGGTGTGGTTGGTGACCAGGCCGGTCACGGCCCGCGAGAGCACGAGGTCGCGCACGTTGCGGGTCTCGGGCTCGGAGAACGCCGACGCGCCGTGGTAGCGGGGGTCGACCAGACCGGCGTGGAAGGCGGTGACGCTGGGCAGCGTCCCGGCGCTGCCCGGGCCGCTCCACCAGGCGCCGTAGTTGCGGTTGAGGTCGACGCCGAGGCTGAACCCGGCGGGCGTCGTCAGCTGCGCCGCGCACGTGCCGTCGGGGGTGTCCAGGCCGTCGACGAGGCGGCAGTTCTTGCGCAGGTAGGCCATGCCGGGCGTGACGACCTGGGTCAGGGTCGGCACGACCGTGCCGGACGGGTCGAGCGGGTTGAGGACGTTGAGGTCGGCCAGGCCGCCGGAGGTGCGCGACAGGTCGAACCCGTCCGCGTTGACGACCGGCACGAGGACGACTCGCACCCGGTCGAGCAGCCGGGTGATCCGGGCGTCGCGGCCGTAGCCGCGGGCCAGCTTGATCGCCAGCTCCATCGTGTGCTCGGCCGACGGCCACTCGCGGGCGTGGTGCAGCCCGAGCACCAGGAACGTCGGCCGCCCGTCGGCCTTGCGGCGTACGTGCCCGGCGACCTCGACCGCGCGCACCGTACGGCCGTCGAGGGTCGGGCGACGCAGCGTGAACGTGCGCACCGTCCCGGCGTGGTCGCGGGCCAGCGCCCGCATGTCGCGGTCGTAGTCGTCGAGGGTGCGGTACGTCGTCCGCCCGCTCGGCAGCGGGGAGCGGGTGACCCGGGCGGCGTACGCCGCGTCGGCCTCGGCCCGCTCGGCCTCGCGCGCCACCAGGTCCGGCACCAGCGTGGTCGTGGTCAGCCCGAGCGCCGCGAGCGCCCGCTGCTCGCCGCGCGTGTGCACCACGACGGCGAGCCGGCGCCGGCCCACCGGGTCGGCCACGTCGAGCCCGAGCGCCTCCACCCGCGCGACGTCGGCCGCGGTCGGCGTACGGACCTCGACGAGGCGGGGGGCGAACGGCGCCGGCGGGTCGGCGGCCGCCGGGGGCGAGGCCGGCAGCAGGGCCAGCACGGCCACGACGGGCACCAGGGCGGTCGCGGTGAGCGCGGCCAGGCGGCGGCCGGGGGCACGAGAGGCGGTGCGGGAGGCGGTGCGGGACGAGGGGGAGGGCACGTGTGGGCTCCGTCGGCGGGGTCGGGTCGGTCGGCGTACTCCGTCGTCGCCGGGGTCCTCACGTGGCCAACGACGCGCCCGCCTCGCAGGTCACGCCCGCCGCGGCGCGGCTAGGGTCTTCCCGACGAGACACCCACCCGGTCAGACCCAGGAGCACGGAACAGCCATGCCGATCGCCACTCCCGAGAAGTACGCCGAGATGCTCGACGCCGCCAAGAGCGGCCAGTACGCCTTCCCCGCCATCAACGTGTCGTCCTCGCAGACGCTCAACGCGGCGATCAAGGGCTTCGCCGACGCCGGCTCCGACGGCATCATCCAGGTCTCCACCGGCGGTGCGGAGTACTTCTCCGGCCAGGGCGTGAAGAACATGGTCGCCGGCGCCTCCGCGTTCGCCGCGTTCGCGACCGAGATCGCCAAGAACTACGACGTCAACATCGCGCTGCACACCGACCACTGCCCCAAGGACAAGCTCGACACCTTCGTCCGGCCGCTGCTGGACCTCTCGGTGGAGCGGGTCAAGGCCGGCCAGGCGCCGCTGTTCCAGTCGCACATGTGGGACGGCTCGGCCGTGCCGATGGACGAGAACCTCTCCATCGCCTCCGAGCTGCTCGAGAAGTGCATCGCGGCGAAGATCATCCTCGAGATCGAGGTGGGCGTCGTCGGCGGCGAGGAGGACGGCGTCGAGGCCGAGATCAACGAGAAGCTCTACTCGACCCCCGAGGACGCGATCGCGACCGCGAAGGCCCTCGGCTACGGCGACCGCGGCTACTACATGACCGCCCTCACCTTCGGCAACGTGCACGGTGTCTACAAGCCCGGCAACGTCCGGCTGCGCCCCGAGGTGCTCAAGGACGCCCAGGCCGCCGTGGTCTCGGAGTTCGGCCTCGAGGAGGGCTCGAAGCCCTTCCACCTCGTCTTCCACGGCGGCTCCGGCTCGACGCCCGAGGAGATCGGCGCCGCCGTCGACTACGGCGTGGTCAAGATGAACGTCGACACCGACACCCAGTACGCCTTCACCCGCCCCATCGCCGGCCACATGCTCGCCAACTACGACGGCGTGCTGAAGATCGACGGCGAGGTCGGCAACAAGAAGACCTACGACCCGCGTGCCTGGGGCAAGGCCGGCGAGATCGGTATGTCGGCCCGCGTGGTCGAGGCCTGCGAGGCGCTGCGCGCCGCGGGCAAGTCGATCGGCTGACCCTCCGAGGTTCTCCGAAAGGCTGAACGAAGTCCCTCCCGAGTCCCCGGCGCCCGCGTGGCGCCGGCGGTGCGGAGGACTTCGTTCAGCCTTTCCGTTTCCTGGGCCAGGCCTAGACGAGCACGAGCAGGGCGGTCAGGGCCGCACAGCCGAGCCCGGTGGCCGCGATGGCGGCCCACTGGCGTCGCGGCGGCCACGGCGACAGGCCGGCGACGAGCAGCACCAGCACCGAGGCCCCGCCGGCGACCGCCGACACGACCCGAAGGGCCGCGGGCGCCTCCGCCAGCCACCCTGCCACGACCGCGACGCACGCCGACAGCGCCGCCAGCCGGACGGCGCCCTCGCGCAGCAGGTCGGCCCCGATCCAGCGCAGCAACGAGCCGACGCCCTCGCGCTCCCGGTCCTCGTCCACGGGCGGCAGCCTGCCCACCTGGACCCGGTGCCACACTGGCGACCATGAGTCACATGGACCTGATGGCCCAGCCGCCCGAGACCCTGCTGCCGATCGACCCTGCCGCCGACGCGCTCGCCGCGGGCACCGCGAAGGTCGACGTGGTCCGCGACTTCCCGGCCTCCCCGCTCGCCTGGGCGATGCTCGCGGCCGAGGCCGCCGACGCCGAGGTCGACCCGGTCACCGTCTACGCCTACGCCCGCGTCGGCTACCACCGCTCCCTCGACATGCTGCGCCGCAACGGCTGGAAGGGCCACGGCCCCGTGCCGTGGGCGCACGAGCCCAACCGCGGCTTCCTCACCTGCCTCGCCCTGCTCGCGCAGTCGGCGCGCACCATCGGCGAGACCGACGAGTGGGACCGCTGCTCGACCTTCCTGCGCGACTCCAGCCCCGCGGCGTACGACGCGCTGCTCGGCTGAGCCCCGCGTGACGGGCGGGGGAGCGAGCCCCGCCCGTCACGCGGACGACGGGTCGGCGTAACACCGTCCGCCTACGGTGCCCGCGGTGCTCCCGGTCCGGGCGGGTGTGCTCTCCCGACCTCGCTCCGATCGGACCGCCGTGCTCCTGCTCCCGTCGTCCCTGCCCGTACGCCGCCGTGCCCGGGTCGCGCCCGCCGCGACCTCGCTCCTGCTGCTCGGCCTGCTGCTCGGCCTGGTGCCGCTCGCACCGGTCGCGTCCGCGGCGCCGGGCGCCCCGGCCGTCGAGCGCACCGCGTCGGAGGTGACCGTCACGGTGCCCCTGACCGCGCCGCTGCCGGTCGTCGACGACGTGCCCGTGCTGCTCGTCGACGGCGAGGCTTACCCGGCGACGGAGTCGGCCGACGGACTCTCGCTCACCGCCGACCTGCCCGTCGGCACCGACGTCGCACCCGCGGACGTCGAGGTCGGCTGGTCGACCGGGCGCGACAAGACGACGCCGACCGACAGCCCGGTCACCGACCTGGCCGACCGGATCCTGCCCGGCTCCTCCCGCTCCACCGCGGGCCGTGCGGACGGCTCGGAGACCGGCGACTTCGCCTACCTCCAGGACGACTACGACTTCGGTGCCCAGGCGATCGACCTCGCGCACATCGGCGGCATCCGCGGCGAGATGACCGGGCGTATCTACCTGCCCACCACCGGCGGCCGCCGCCCCGTCGTGATCCTCCTGCACGGCCGCCACTCCTACTGCGCGCCGGTCTCCGGCACCGAGCGCTGGCCGTGCCCGTCGCCGGAGATGGAGATCCCCAGCTACAAGGGCTACGACGGCACCGGCCAGACCCTGGCGACCCAGGGGTACGCCGTCGTCTCGGTCTCGGCCAACGCGATCAACGCCAACGACAACCAGCTGGCGCCCGACAACGGCGCGCAGGCCCGCGGCCGGCTGGTGCTCGATGTGCTGGAGATGCTGCGCCGCGCCGACGCCGGCGAGACCGTCACCTTCCACGACGAGGACGCCGACACCGACCTCACCCTCGACGAGGCGCTCGACGAGACCCAGTCCGACCTGGGCACCGCCGACCTGGACGAGCTCGACGCCGCCGACCTGGTCGGCCGCTTCGACCTGACCAACGTCGGGATGATGGGTCACTCGCGCGGCGGCGAGGGTGTCGTCTCGGCGGTGACCCTCAACCAGGCCGAGGACGAGCCGTTCGGCATCCGCTCCGTGCTGCCGCTGGCACCGGTCGACTTCGGCCGGATGACCGTGCCGGACACCCCGATGCTCGTCGTGCTGCCCTACTGCGACGGCGACGTCGCCAACCAGCAGGGCCAGCACTTCCTCGACGACAGCCGCTACGCCCACGACGACTCCGTGCTGCGCACTGGCCTGTGGGTGATGGGCGCCAACCACAACTTCTTCAACACCGTCTGGACGCCGGGCGGCTACCCGCTCTCGACGAGCGACGACTGGGGCACCGCCAGCACCGACTCGGTCTGCGGGCCGCTCGTGCCCGGCAACATCCGGCTCTCCGACTCCGACCAGTACGACGTCGGCACCGCGGTGATGAGCGCGTGGTTCCGGCTGACGCTGGGCGGCGAGGACGACTTCCTCCCGCAGTACGACGGCACCGGCGCGGTCGACGGCCGCACCGTGCTGGAGTCGCTGCCCGACGCCGACCTGCGCGTGGTCGCACAGGTGCCGGCCGCGAGCCGGCTCGACCTGGCCACGCTGACCGCCGCCGACGACACCGTGACCACGTCGGGCTCCGTCACCGCGGCCACCTGCGCCAGCGCCGGCGGCCGCGCGCTCCCGCAGGAGCTGCCGGCCTGCGCGACCGCCAACAGCGACCGCTCGACCAGCGGCATGCCGCACTGGACGCCCGCCTCCTTCGCGCCCAACGTCCCGGCGACGCCGGTGCTCGAGGCCACCTGGACCGGACTCGACGGCTCGCTCGAGGTGGCCGTGCCGGAAGCGGCGCGCGACCTCACGGCGTACGACGCCCTGACCTTCCGCACGGCGCCGGAGGAGGACGTCGCCGACGGCACCGACCTCGTCGTGACGCTGACCGACGGGGCCGGCGACACCTGGAGCGCGCCGGTCTCCGACCTCAACCCGCTCGCGGTCGAGCGGATGCCCGCCTCGGGCTCGACGACCCTGGACAAGATCGTGCTCCAGCAGGTCACCGTCCCCACGGCCAGCCTGACCGGCATCGACGCCACCGACGTCGTCTCCGTCTCCTTCGCGCCGGCCGTCGGCACTGACGGCACCCAGGCCGGCGGGGTCTACCTCGCCGACCTCGCCCTGGCCACCTCGTCGGTCGGCACCGCCGACCCGAGCGGACCGCGGCCGGTCGTCGACGTCGCCACCACCGACGTCGAGGAGGCCGACGCGGGGCGCACCCAGGCGGAGGTCGCGGTGCACCTCAGCGCTCCGGCGGACGTGCCGGTCACCACCTGGTTCACGCTGCTCGGCTCGTCCGGCGGATCGCCCGCCGGGCTGGCCCGCGAGCTCGTCACCATCGAGCCGGGCGAGACCTGCGTGCGGGTGCCGTTCCCGACCGCCGGTGACGACGCAGCCGGTACCAGTGCGGTGACGACGTACAAGATGTCGGTCTCCGACAATACCGGCGCTCCCACCGGCGACAGCGCCGTGACGTTGCTGCGGATCCGCGAGGACGACGGCGTCACCGGCGGCACGGAGACGCTGCCGGTCGGCGTCCAGGGCGACGCCTGCGCCGAGCTCGCCGCGCTGTCGGAGGACCTCGTGCTCGCCACGTCCGTCCCGGTCGCTGCGCCGGACGAGCAGGTCACCGTCACCGCGACCGGCTACCGGGTCGGCGAGGCGGTCACGTTCACCGATGGCACCGACGGCGGCGCCGAGCTGGCCGTCGTCACCGCCGACGCCACGGGCACCGCCGTGCTGCTGTTCGGCTCCGCAGAGCTCGGTACGCACGACCTCGCGGCCGTCGGCGCGGGGAGCCGCCGTACGTCGACTGTCGCGCTGCCGGTCGTCACGCCGACCACCACGGTGCTCGCCCTCGACCCGGCCGCCCCGGAGATCGGCGAGGCCGTGACCCTCGCCGCGACCGTCACCGGCGGCACCGCCGGCGAGCAGGTCGACTTCACCGACGGCGGGACGTCGATCGGGTCGGCGCCGCTGACCGACGGCGTCGCGACGCTCGCCCTGCCCGACGGGCTCGGCGCCGGCGAGCACGAGCTCGTCGCGTCGTACGCCGGCACGGACACCACCGGTGCCTCCGCCTCCGACCCGGTCGCGCTCACCCTGGTCCGCGACGCGACCACCGCCGTGCTCACCCTCTCGCCGTCGACCACGCGGTACGGCGCCGGCACCACCGGCACGGTCGTCGTGGACGGCGCCACCGATGGCGAGGTCGAGCTCAGCACGGGCGACTTCTCCACCACGCTGACGCTCACCGACGGCCGCGTGGACTTCCCGATGCCCCGCTCGGCCGCCGCCGGCGACTACCCGCTGACCGCCCGGTTCGCCGGCAGCGACACCGCCGAGCCCAGCGCCCCCACGACGGCCACCTGGACCGTCACCCGGGCGCGCACCCGCACCGTCGTACGCCGCGACCGCAAGCGCGTGCCCGACCGCGGCGTGGTCACCCTCGACACGCTCGTGCGCGGGCTGCCGGCCTGGCAGCGCGACCACGGCGTGCTCCGGGTGCGCGTCGACGGTGCGCTCGAGCGGACCGTGCCGGTCCGCGACGCCGCCCGCACGATCCGGGTCCGCCTGCGCGGGACCGGGGTCAAGCGGATCCGGGTCACGTACGCCGGCGGGCGCAACTACGTCGGCAGTGCCGACGTGGTGCGGGTGCGGGTGGTGCGCTGACGGCCGGGGAGCCTCAGCGCGCCTCGGGCCGCAGGTGCGGGAAGAGGATCGTCTCCCGGATGCCGGCGTCGGTGAAGAGCATGATCAGCCGGTCCAGGCCGAACCCGAGCCCGCCCATCGGCGGGGCGCCGTACTCCAGCGCGCGCAGGAAGTCCTCGTCGAGCTGCATCGCCTCGGGGTCGCCGGCGGCGGCCTTGAGCGACTGCGCGGTGAGGACGTCGCGCTGCACGACCGGGTCGATGAGCTCGGAGAAGCCGGTGCCGCGCTCGACGCCGCCGATGATGAGGTCCCACGCCTCGATGAGGCCGGGCTCGGAGCGGTGCGGGCGGGCCAGCGGCTGGGCCGAGGCCGGGTAGTCGCACAGGAAGGTCGGCTGCAGCAGACCGGGCTCGACGAGCTCCGACAGCAGCTCGAGGGCGAGCTTCTCGGCGTCCCAGGCGGGGTCGAAGTCCAGGTCGTGCTTCTCCAGCAGCCCGCGCAGCACGGCGGCGTCGGTCTCGATGGTGACCTCCTCGCCGACCGCCTCGCTGATGGCGGTGTAGACGGGCAGCCAGCGCCACTCGCCGTCGAGGTCGATGACGCCCTTGTCGGTCTCGACCTGGCGCGACCCGGTGGCGTCGGCGGCGGCCAGGAAGAGGTCCTTGAGCAGCGCGGCGATCGTCGTCTGGTCGCCGTAGGCCTGGTAGGCCTCGAGCATCGTGAACTCCGGCGAGTGCGTGGAGTCGACGCCCTCGTTGCGGAAGATCCGGCCGAGCTCGTAGACCTTGTCCACGCCGCCCACGACGGCCTTCTTGAGGTTGAGCTCCAGCGCGATGCGCAGGGTCATCGGCTGGTCGAAGGCGTTCATGTGGGTCGTGAACGGGCGCGCGTTGGCGCCGCCGTGGATGAGCTGGAGCACCGGCGTCTCGATCTCCAGGTAGCCCTGGCGCTCGAGCTCGGTGCGCACGGCGCGGGTGATCGCGGCGCGGGTGCGGACCATGTCGCGCGCCTCCTGGCGCACGATGAGGTCGGCGTAGCGCTGGCGGACGCGGGACTCCTCCGAGAGCTCCTTGTGCAGCACCGGCAGCGGGCGCAGCGCCTTGGAGGCCATCTGCCAGCGCGAGGCCATCACCGACAGCTCGCCGCGGCGCGAGCAGATGACGCGACCCTCGACGAACACGTGGTCGCCGAGGTCGACCATCCGCTTCCACTGCTCCAGCGCCTCCTCGCCGACCTCGGCGAGGCTGAGCATCACCTGGAGGCGGGTGCCGATGCCCTCCTGGAGGGTCGCGAAGCAGAGCTTGCCGGTGTTGCGCACGAAGATGACGCGGCCGGCGACGCCGACGACGTCCTGGGTCTCCTCGCCGGTCTCCAGCCGGCCCCACTGCTCGCGGACCTCCGCGAGGCTGTGGGTGCGGTCGAGGGTGACCGGGTACGGCGCGTGCCCGTCGGCGAGCAGCCGCGCGCGCTTCTCCCGGCGGACCTCTTCCTGGGAGAGGTCGTCGGTGGTCTGCTCGGCGTCGCTCATGCCCGGCAGGCTAGTCAGCGGTGGGGGCGCCGGGCACATCCTCGGCCCGCCGTGGACAGCGGCTCAGCAGGGGTCAGCGTGGGACGAGCATCGTGAACGCCGCACGCTCCAGCCGCCAGGACCGCTGCCGCTCCGGCCCGGCGATCTCGCCGTCGGCGGAGATCCAGAACTCCTCGCCCGACACCCGCACCGAGCGGGCGCGCAGGTAGTCGACCTCCTCGAGGCGGTGGTGCGACCCCCGCCCCAGGCGTACGGCGTACCGCAGCCGCGCGACGGGCCCCGTCGCGCGGGAGACCATCACGTCGGCCAGGCCGTCGCCGGGGTCGGCCTCGGGCGTGAGCGCCGCCCCGCCACCAACCGTGCGCCCGTTGCCGACCGCGACCTGGAGCACCGGGTCGTCGAGGTCGATCACGACCTCGTCGTCGACCTCGACCCGCAGCCGGAGCACAGGCGGGTTCCAGGCGGTGATCGCGGCGCCGATCGGGTAGCCGAGCTTGCCGAGGTTGACCTTGCCGACGCCGACCTTCCCGAGCCGCCCCTTCCAGCGGTCGGCCCGGCGGCTCGCGGAGGCGCCGGCGCCGACGTGGACGGAGTTGACGACGATCCCGCCGACCTCGTCCAGCAGCAGGTCGCACGGCATCGGCCGGCCGCCGAGCACGACCCGGGCGGCCTCCTCGACGTCGAGCGGGATGTCGCAGCCGCGGGCGAAGTCGTTGCCGGTGCCGAGCGGGAGCAGGCCGATCGTGGCGCCGGAGAGCTCGTTGCGCCGGTGCAGCGCGGCCACGACGGCGTGCATCGAGCCGTCGCCGCCGGCGACGACGATGGTCCGCGAGCCGGCGCGGTGCAGCACGCCGTCGAGCTCGCCGGGGTCGCCGGTCTCGGCGACCTCGACGGAGACGGACGCGCGCAGGACGTCGAGAGCCAGGTCGAGGCGCTCCTGGTCCGCCGTCCCGGCACCGCTGTTGGTGATGACCAGGACGGGGTCGGGCATGCGGCGAGCCTAGTGCGCCGGCGCCCCGACGAGGCCCCTCCTTCGGGTCGGTGCCCGCCCGCGGACCGTCCTGTTGAGATGCCGGAAAGGCTGACGAGCTTCGTGCGATGAACCCTGACGAACCGACCGCCTCCAGAAGAGGTCGTCCACGTAGGCGGGCGGTTGCGCCGGATGGGGCACCGTCGCCGGGGAGTTCCCCGGACGGGGCATGCGGGACGCGGACGGCCGCTCGCCTCGGGCGTCCTGCGGCGTTGTCGTACGAGGTTTCACAACTGGAACCGGGGGAGCGGCATGTCGCTGGCGGACGCGCCAGTCTGCGTCCGGGGTGGCTCCTCGCAGGCGCCTCTCAGTAGCCGGAAACCCGCTCGCGGGATGCAGTGGCGTCGAAGCGGCTGGCCAGGACGGCGAACGCCTCGACGAGCTCTGGCGGTTCGACGACCTCGATGGCGACCTCGAATCGACCGAAGGACGCGGCCAGCGAGCCCCAGGACCAGGAACCGAGCTCGAGGCTGCACCGGGTCTCGGAGACCGTGCGGACGGTGCCGTCTCCGGCGAAGGGCAGCACGTCTCGGGCCGGCAGGTCGAGGATCACCGTTCCTCGGCACGGCCACTCGTTGACGTCCCTGCCCTTGAAGCGCGCCGAGACGAACTTGTGGACGTCCTCACCCGGGACCCGGCGCGGCGAGAACCGCGGCCCCGTGGGGGTCCGAGGGGTGACCCGGTCGACGCTGAACAGTCGCCAGTCCAGGCGGTCGAGGTCCCAGCCGAGCAGGAGCCACCTGCCGTGCGAGGTGACGATGTGGTGGGGCTCCACGCGCCTTGGCGGGTTGCTTGGTTCCGCGTCTGGCTCGGCGTCGCGGGCGGCGTAGTCGAAACGGAGCACCTCGCGGGCGCGGACGGCAGCGGCGAGCTGGACGAGGACGTCGGTGGACACGCTCGGGGCGGGGCCGCCACCCGCGCGATCGGAGATCGCGGTGATCTCGAGTGCGTCGAGCCGGTGTCGCAGGCGCGAGGGCATCACCTGGCGGATGGTCCCCAGCGCGCGGATGGCGCCCTCCTGAATGTCGACGCCTGCGGCGGGAGCGGTCTTCAACGCCACGGCGACCGCAATCGCCTGGTCGTCGTCGAACAACAGCGGAGGAAGCTCCTCACCCGCCCCGAGGCGGTACCCGCCGTCGGGCCCCATGGTCGCCGCGATGCGATAGCCCATCGCCCGGAGCCGGTCGATGTCGCGTCTGACCGTCCGGTCGCTGACCTGCAGTCGCTCCGCCAACGCAGAGCCGGGCCAGTCGCGTCGGGTCTGCAGCAGCGACAGTAGCCCCAGCAGTCGAGAGGCGGTCGTGGTCATGGATTGAAGAGTAGTTCCGGTCTAGGACATTTCCTGACCTAGACGGCTGCAAGTCTAGCTCTCACCAGGCCGCCGTGGCCGTGGCACCGATCAAGGAGCAACGATGACGATCCAGACGACGACCCACCTCAACTTCCGCGGCGACGCGCGAGCGGCCCTCGACTTCTACCGGTCGGTGTTCGGCGGCGACTGCGTCATCAACACCTACGCCGACCTCGGGACGCCGAAGGACATCCCGGGCGCGGAGGGGGTCGTCTTCGGCGTCGTCACCGCCGACAACGGGTTCCGGGTCATGGCCTACGACGTCCCCGGCGAGACCGGGGGCACCATCGTGGGCGGCAGCACGACCCGGCGCGAGAACAACACCACCCTGACCGACCAGGCGCTCTTCGTCTCCATCAACGCCGACACCCTCGACGAGGCCCAGGGCTACTGGGACAAGCTTGCTGTCGACGCCGCCGTGGTCGAGCCTCTCGCCGCGTCGGCCTGGAGTCCCGGTTTCGGCATGCTGACCGATCGGTTCGGCGTCACCTGGAGTGTCGGCGTCACCCCGTCCTGACCCGGTCGCCGCGCACGACGAGCGGCCTCCACCGAGTTCTGCCCTCTGCAGTGCGGACGGGTCTCTCCGTCCGCGCCGCAGGGCGCGAGCGCCCAAGGCCGCTGCGGCACTCGACCGCCGTCCGCGCTCTCGGCATGGAGACCGCAGGTCCGATGTTGGTAGCGTGAGGCTGCAAGAGCCCCGGTGCGCTTGCGCCGGGGTTCCTCGCTGTCCGGGCCGCACCGGTGGCCTGTGCGACCTGCACGCAACAGCAAAGGGAGATCGACATGCCCGCGATCGCGATCATCGGCGCCCAGTGGGGCGACGAGGGCAAGGGCAAGGCCACCGACCTGCTCGGCAGCCGCGTCGACTACGTGGTGAAGTTCAACGGCGGCAACAACGCCGGCCACACGGTCGTCATCGGCGACGAGAAGTACGCCCTCCACCTCCTGCCCAGCGGAATCCTGACGCCGGGCTGCACGCCGGTCATCGGCAACGGCGCCGTCGTCGACCTCGGGGTCCTCTTCCACGAGATCGACGGCCTCGAGGCCCGCGGCGTCGACACCTCCCTGCTGCGCGTGAGCGCCAACGCCCACGTCATCGCCGACTACAACCGGTCGATGGACAAGGTGACCGAGCGCTTCCTCGGCAAGCGAAAGATCGGCACCACCGGCCGCGGCATCGGCCCGACGTACGCCGACAAGATGAACCGCATCGGCATCCGCGTGCAGGACCTCTTCGACGAGGGCATCCTGACCCAGAAGGTCGAGGGCGCCCTGGAGCTGAAGAACCAGGTGCTCACCAAGATCTACAACCGCCGCGCGGTGACGGTCGAGGAGATCGTCGAGGACCTGCTGTCCTACACCGAGCGGCTGCGCCCGATGGTCTGCGACACCGGCCTGCTGCTCAACGAGGCTCTCGACCGCGACGAGACCGTGCTGCTCGAGGCCGGCCAGGCCACCCTGCTCGACGTCGACCACGGCACCTACCCGTTCGTGACGTCGTCGTCGGCGACCTCCGGCGGTGCCTGCACCGGCTCGGGCATCCCGCCGACCCGCCTCGACCGCGTGATCGGCATCCTCAAGGCCTACACGACCCGCGTCGGCGAGGGACCGTTCCCGACCGAGCTCGACGGGTCGCCCGAGCGCGACCCGCGCGGCATGGGCGAGCTGCTGCGCAAGCAGGGCGCGGAGTTCGGCACCACGACCGGTCGCCCGCGCCGCTGCGGCTGGGTCGACACCGTGATCGCCCGCTACGCCACCCGCGTCAACGGCCTCACCGACCTGGTGCTCACCAAGCTCGACGTGCTCACCGGCCTCGAGCAGGTGCCGATCTGCGTCGCCTACGACGTCGACGGCACCCGCCACGACGAGATGCCCGTCAACCAGACCGACTTCCACCACGCCGTGCCGGTCTACGAGGAGATGCCCGGCTGGTTCGAGGACATCTCGCACTGCCGGTCCTTCGACGAGCTGCCCGCCAACGCCCAGGCGTACGTCGAGCGGGTCGAGGAGCTGTCCGGCTGCCGGATCTCGGTGATCGGCGTGGGCCCGGGCCGCGACGCGACGATCGTGCGCCACGACCTGGTCTGAGACCGGCCCGCCGCGCGCGGGGGCTCAGCCGGCGCTGCCGCCCAGCGGCTCCCAGCTGGTGCTGTCGGACGGGTAGCCCTTGAGCGGGGCCGTCCAGCTCGCGTCCTCCACGAAGGCCTCCCCGTCCGACAGCAGCACGTGCGCGTTGCTGTCGCTGGCCTGCGGGAGCACCAGGTCGGTGCGCCCGTCGCCGTCGACGTCGGTCATCAGGAGCGTGCCGCTGTAGTCGCCCTCGGCCCGGCGGAGGTCGTCGTCGTACCAGTCGGCGACGGTCGGCTCGCCCCCGTCGTACGACGTGACGGTCACGGTGGTCGAGTCGCCGGAGTAGGAGCCGAGCGAGAACGCGACGAGCTCGTCGGTCCCGTCGCCGTCGACGTCGGTGGCGGCGACGTCCTCGACGCGGGTGACCCCCCCGCCACCGGTGACGCCGTGCGTCGTGACCTCCGACAGCGCGCCGTCGGCGGCGTCGAGCAGCTGCACGTCGAGCGTGTCGGTGTAGGAGGCGTCGGACGACCCGACGACCAGCACCTCGTCCGTGCCGTCGCCGTCGACGTCGCCACCGACGACCCGGGCGGTGGTCGGCAGGTCGCCCTCGAACCACACCGACGCGGCGCCGAACGTGCCGTCGCCGGTGTTGAGGCCGACCACGAGGCGGCGGGGTGAGCTCGCGCCGGTGAGCACGACCAGGTCGTCGCGGCCGTCGCCGTCGACGTCCGCCGCCGCGACCTGCACCTCGTACGAGCTGCCCTCGCCGGTCTCCAGCGGGGACGTCGCCACCGTGGTGCCCTCCGCGTCGAGCAGGGCCGCGGTGAGGCTGGGCTCGGTGCCGGAGAGCGCGACGGTCTCCAGGCCCGCGCCCTCGGTGAAGTCGCCGGTGACCGCGGGCTGGGCGACCAGCCGGCCCGGCGAGCGCTTGAAAGTGGTGCCGTTCGACCGCCACACGACCGCGACCCGGGACTCGGACAGCGCGAGGTCGCCGTACCCGTCTCCGGTCAGGTCGCCGGCGACCACGGTCGGCGCGGCGGTCCCGCCCTCGGTGGCGCCGCCCGTGGGGGTGCTGCCCGACCCGCCGGCGACGTCGGACGGGTCGGAGCCACCGGTCAGCAGTGCCGCGCCGATCCCGACGGCCACGGCGAGCACGAGGGCGACGGCGCCCGCGACGAGCAGCGGCGTACGACGCCGGGCGGGGGGCGTCGAGGCCTCCGTACCGCCGCCCACGGGCCCGTACGCCGGCGCCGTCGCCTCCCAGGCGCGCAGCGGCGGCGGCGTGCCGGCGGGGAGCGCCTCGCCGGCGATGAGCCGGAGCGCGTCGCGCAGCACGGCCACGTCGGTGAACCGTTCGCTCGCGCCGGGGGCGGCGCCCGTGCGACGCAGCACCTCGTCGAGCCCGCGGGTCATCCGGTCCGCGCCGCCGAAGGGGGTGACGTCGTGGTCGGCGGGGGAGCCGGTGAGCAGGTGCCACAGGAGCCGCCCCACGTCGGTGATGTTGGCGGCCGGGGGCGCACCGCCGCCGTGCGCGGCCTCCGCGAGACCGGTGAGCAGCACGTGCGGCGCGGCCCCGTGGGCGGACGGCCAGGGGTCGCGCAGCAGCACGTCCTCGGCCCGGACCGTCGCCGGCGCGACCTCCGAGCGGTGCGGCAGCACCAGCGCGTCGGCGACCTGGGAGCACAGCAGCGCGGCCGGCTCCGGCGGCACCCGCCCGTACGTCGCCAGCACGTCCGCGAGGTCGCCCCCGGCGGGCCGCTGCGTGGCCGACCACAGGTGGCCGGCGTCGCTGCCGGAGTCGTAGACCGCCAGCACGTGCGGCGACTCCAGGCGCGCCAGCGTCGCGGCCTCGCGGCGGAACCGCTCGGCCGCCTCGTCGCTCTCGCCGTCACCGCCGGCGGGGACCACCCGCAGCGTCACCCGCCGTCCGAGGCGGGTGTCGGTGGCGTCGAGGACGGTGGTGGCGCCCTCACGACGTACGACGGAGTCGACGCGGTAGTGCGCGACGTGGTCACCGGGAGCGGGCGCAGGGACGTCGGTCACTCCCGCCTCCTGCCCGGTCCGGCCGGACGTCAACCCCGGACCGGCGGTGTCCGTAGGATCGTCGATCGTGAGAATCCTGGTGATCGGCACGGGTGGACGCGAGCACGCGCTGGTGCGGGCGCTGGCGGCCGACCCCGGCACGACCGAGGTCCACGCGGCCCCCGGCAACCCCGGCATGGCGCCGCTGGCGACCCTGCACGACGTCGACCCGGTCGACGGCGAGGCGGTGGCCGCGCTGGCGGTCGACCTGGGCGTCGACCTCGTCGTCGTCGGACCGGAGGCGCCGCTGGGCGCCGGGGTCACCGACGACGTACGCCGCCGCGGGATCGCGGTCTTCGGCCCGACGGCCGCCGCCGCCCGCCTGGAGGGCTCGAAGGCGTTCGCGAAGGAGGTCATGGAGGCGGCCGGCGTGCCGACCGCCCGGGCCTTCGTGTGCCACACCGCCGAGGAGGCCGAGGCCGCGCTCGACGAGCTGGGCGCGCCGTACGTCGTGAAGGACGACGGGCTCGCTGCCGGCAAGGGCGTCGTCGTCACCGACGACCGGGCGGCCGCGCTCGCCCACGCCGTCGCCTGCGACCGGGTCGTCATCGAGGAGTTCCTCGACGGCCCGGAGGTGTCCCTCTTCGCCATCTGCGACGGCACGACCGTCTACCCGCTCCAGCCCGCGCAGGACTTCAAGCGCATCTTCGACGGCGACGCCGGACCCAACACCGGCGGCATGGGCGCCTACACGCCGCTGCCGTGGGCGCCCGACGACCTCGTCGCCGAGGTGCTGCGCGACGTGCTCCAGCCGACCGTCGACGAGATGGCCCGCCGGGGCGCCCCCTTCGAGGGCCTCCTGTACGCCGGCCTCGCGCTGACCTCGCGCGGCGTGCGGGTCGTGGAGTTCAACGCCCGCTTCGGCGCCCCCGAGACCCAGCCGCTGCTGGCGCTCCTGGAGTCGCCGCTGCTGCCGCTGCTGTGGGGCTCGGCCACCGGCACCCTCGCCCACGTGCCCGCGCCGGTGTGGCGGAAGGGTGCCGCGGTGGCCGTGGTGATGGCCAGCGCCGGCTCCCCCGAGTCGTCCTCGAAGGGCGACATCATCCTCGGCACCGACGTCGCCGACGGGCTCACCGACTGCCACGTGATCCACGCCGGCACGGCCGTCGCCGCCGGCGAGCTGGTCACCGCCGGCGGGCGGGTGCTCGCCGTCATCGGCACCGGTGACGACGTCGCGACCGCACGCGAGGCGGCGTACGCAGGGGTCGACGTCGTCGACTTCGCCGGCGCCCAGCACCGCACCGACATCGCCGCCGGCGTGTGACCGACCGGCGGGCGTTCGCGCCGGGCGAGCTGCTGGTCAAGCACGAGGGCGTGCTGGCCGTCGAGCTGTACGACGGTGCGCCGTTCACCTTCCCGCCGCACCCCTCCGGCCACCTGCACCCGTGGGCGCCGCGCCCGGCCTGGCTCGGCCCGACCGCGCTCCAGCTGCGGCGTCCGGGTGACTGGTACTCCGACGGGCTCTTCCTCGACCCGGTCCCCGGGCAGTCGACGACCTCGCGCAGGTGCTCGAGGCCGCGCGCGGGGTGAGCGAGCTGCTCGACCGTGACGACCGGTGGTGGGCGCCCTGGGACGACTGGCGGCCGACGCCCGGCTGACGCCTGTGGAGAGCCGTTCGCGCGTGCGGCGTCGGCGGGCGAGGCTTCCGGTGAGCCCCTCGCGGGTCCACCATGGAAGGCAGCCCCACTGTTGTGTCCACCATCAGCCGCGCTACGGGAGCACCGATGTCGAGCCTGCACGAGGTCCCCACGACCGCGCAGCGCCTGCGCATGTCGTGGGAGGAGTACCTCGCGCTCCCGGACACCCCGAAGGCCGAGTACGCCGACGGCGAGGTCATCGTGAGCCCGCCCGGAGTGTTCCGGCACGGGCAGGCCGCGAGCGCGCTCGCCTCGGTCTTCCGGGCGCTGCCCGGGGTGGTGGTCGCGGCCGAGGCCGGCCTGCGTCTGTCGCCGACTCGGATGCGTGTCCCCGACGTCATGGTGGTCGACCGTGCTCCGGACGGACCGTGGGTCACCGAGCCGCCGCTGCTGGCGGCCGAGGTGCTCTCACCGAGCACCCGGTCCGAGGACACCGTCCGGAAGTCGGCCGAGTACGCCGACGCCGGGGTCGGTCAGTTCTGGGTCGTCGACCCCGATCACCGCACGATCGACGTCTACCGCAACGTCGACGGCGGCTGGGAGCCGGTGGCGCACCTGGACGCGGCGACGCCGACAGCCGAGGTCGCGGTCGCCGACCGGGGAGTCGTGCGGGTCGACCTCGACGAGGTCCTGCCGGCCTGAGGACGTCCCGCGCTCGTCACGGTGCGCACGTTCCCGTCGAAGTGGACGTTCTCGGTGTCAGCAGCCCGCTCGCACACCTGAAACGTCCACCACGAGCGCGGTTTCGGCCTGAGCCGCGCCGAGCGGCGACAATGGGGACCGTGACCGTCCCGAACGTGCTCGCCACCCGCTACGCCGCCGCCGACCTCGCCGAGATCTGGTCGCCCGAGCACAAGATCGTGCTCGAGCGGCAGCTGTGGGTCGCGGTGCTCAAGGCCCAGCGCGACCTCGGCATCGAGGTGCCCGACGGCGTCGTCGAGGCCTACGAGAAGGTCGTCGACCTCGGTGTCGACGGCGTCGACCTCGCCAGCATCGCCGCGCGCGAGCGGGTCACCCGGCACGACGTGAAGGCGCGCATCGAGGAGTTCTCGGCGCTCGCCGGGCACGAGCACATCCACAAGGGCATGACCTCGCGCGACCTCACCGAGAACGTCGAGCAGCTCCAGGTCAAGCAGTCGCTCGGCCTGCTGCGCGACCGCGCCGTCGCCACGCTGGCCCGCCTGGGCCGGCTCGCCGCCGAGCACGAGCTCACCGTGATGGCCGGGCGCAGCCACAACGTCGCCGCCCAGGCCACGACGCTCGGCAAGCGCTTCGCGACCGTCGCCGACGAGCTGATGGTGTCGGTCGAGCGGGTCGAGGACCTGCTCTCGCGCTACCCGCTGCGCGGCATCAAGGGCCCGATGGGCACCGCCCAGGACATGCTCGACCTCCTCGACGGCGACGCCGACAAGCTCGCCGACCTCGAGCAGCGGGTCGCCGCCCACCTCGGCTTCGACCGGGTGCTCACCAGCGTCGGCCAGGTCTACCCGCGCAGCCTCGACTTCGACGTGCTCTCCGCCCTCGTCCAGCTGACCGCGGCGCCGTCCAACCTCGCCACCACCATCCGCCTGATGGCTGGCAACGAGATCGTCACCGAGGGGTTCAAGGAGGGCCAGGTCGGCTCCTCGGCGATGCCGCACAAGATGAACACCCGCTCCTGCGAGCGGGTCAACGGCCTCGCCGTCGTCACCCGTGGCTACCTCTCGATGGTCGGCGAGCTCGCCGGCGACCAGTGGAACGAGGGCGACGTCTCCTGCTCCGTCGTACGCCGGGTCGCCCTGCCGGACGCCTTCTTCGCCGTCGACGGCCTCTTCCAGACCTTCCTCACCGTGCTCGACGAGTTCGGGGCGTTCCCGGCCGTCATCCAGCGCGAGCTCGACCGCTACCTGCCGTTCCTGGCGACCACGAAGGTGCTGATGAGTGCCGTGCGCAACGGCGTCGGCCGGGAGTCCGCGCACGAGGCGATCAAGGAGGCCGCCGTCGGCACCGCGCTGGCGATGCGCAAGGGCCAGGCCGACAACGACGTCTTCGCCAAGCTCGCCGCCGACACCCGGCTCAACCTCACGCCCGACCAGCTCACCGCGCTGGTGGCCGAGCCGATCAGCTTCACCGGCGCCGCCGTTGCCCAGACCCAGGAGGTCTGCCGCCGGGTCGCCGAGGTCGTCGAGCGCCACCCCGAGGCCGCGGCGTACGTGCCCGGGGCCATCCTCTAGGGATCGCGCCCGCCGAGCGGTCTGGACCGGTCGACCATCAGGCTGTCCGATCTGGCCGCTGTCCGGTTCCGGTCACGTCGGCGGAGCAGGATGCTGCGGTCCGGATCGCTCGGGTCCGGCCGAGCGATCCGGAGACCCTGCATGCGTCCGACCCCTCGCCGTCCGCTGGTGCTGAGCCTGGTGGCCGCCCTCGCGCTCGCGCCCCTCGCCGTCGTCGCCTCGACGGGCAGCACCGCGCAGGCGGCCGACGGCCCCGAGCCCACGACGTACGGCGTCAGTGCCGGCCCGCTGGGCACGGTGGTCATCCCGGCCGACGCCACCGCCGTACGCCGCGAGGCCCGCGACGCGGGTGCCACCAAGGTCGCCGACTACGGCTCCTTCTCGCTCTGGAACGCCGGTGACGACGCGACCGACCTCGCCGGCCGACGCGCCGTCGACGCCCGCGCCACGATCGAGCTGCGCGGCCTCGACCTCGACACGACCGCCGACGTCCCCGCTCCGGCCCGCCTCGCCGCCGGCCACGTCCCCGGGCACCAGCTGCGGCTCGTCCAGCTCGCCGGCCCGGTGCGCGAGGAGTGGGTAGCCCTGCTCGAGGGCGTCGGTGCCGAGCCGGTCGCCTACGTCCCCTCCGACGCGTATGTCGTCTGGGTCGACGCCGCGGGCGCCGCAGCCCTCGACGCGATGGTCGCCGACGAGGCGGCCGTGCGGTTCAGCGGACCGTTCCACCCGGCGTACAAGCTCGCGCCGACGCTGCGCGACGTCGCCGTCGAGACCACGGGTGACGGCGCGACCGTGACCGTCGACGTGCAGGTCGTCGCCGCCGAGGCCGGGGCCGTCGACACCGTCACCGCCGGCCGGACCGTCGTGCGCGAGCCCACCACCGCCGACGGGCTGACCAGCCTCACCGTCGAGGTCGGCGCGGGCGAGCTGGCCGACCTGGCCGCGGTGCCGGCGGTCCTCGACGTCGAGCCGTACGTCGCCCCGCAGCGCTACGACGAGGCGCAGAACCAGCTGCTCGCCGGCAACGTCACCACCACCCCCGGCGGCGCCACCGTGCCCAGTGGTCCCGGGTACATGACCTGGCTGACCGACCACGACTTCCCGGAGTCGCCGCTGGGCTACCCGGTGGTGTCGGTGGTCGACGACGGTATCGACAACGGCGCCGACGAGCCGCTGCACGCCGACTTCTTCCAGCTCGGCGACATCGACAACGCCGACCGGCTCACCAGCAACGTCAACTGCACCAGCGACACGACCGCCAACGGCCTCGGCGGTCACGGCACCCTCAACGCCGGCATCGTCGGCGGGTTCAACGACAAGCAGGGCACCACCTACGAGGACGCCGACGGCTACAACTACGGTCAGGGCGTCTCGCCGTACGGCCGGATCGCGGGCGTCAAGATCTTCACCAACGCCACGGGCGCCTTCAGCATCGGCCGGTGCGGCACCGACGTCGGGGCGATCGTCCAGGCCGCCGTCGACCAGGGCGCGGACCTGACGTCCAACTCGTGGGGGGCCGACGTGGGCGGCGCCTACACCGTCGACTCCCAGGCCTACGACCGGCTGACCCGCGACGCCGACCCGGGCACTGCCGGACTCCAGGAGATGCTCCACGTCTTCTCGGCCGGCAACGCAGGGCCGAGCCTCAACACCATCGGCTCGCCCGGCACCGCCAAGAACGTGCTCACGGTGGGCGCGACCGAGAACGTCCGGGAGGACGGGTCCGTCGACGGCTGCGGCATCGGCGACGACGGCGCCGACAACGACTCCGACATCATCTTCTTCTCCTCGCGGGGGCCGACCGACGACGGCCGGGTGAAGCCGGACGTCGTCGCGGCCGGCACGCACGTGCAGGGCCCGGCGACGCAGGCCGGGGGCTACAACGGCGATGGTGTGTGCGGCGGCAGCAACGCCAGCCCGGACCGGCGCTTCCACCCGGACGGGAGCGTGCTCTACACGTGGTCCAGCGGCACGAGCCACTCCGCACCGGCGGTCGCGGGCGCGGTGTCGCTGGCCCACAACTACTACGGCCGGGTGCTCGCGCCCGACGAGACCGCGAGCCCGGCGATGCTCAAGGCGCTGATGGCGAACGGCGGTCGGTGGCTCGACGGCATCGACACCGGCGACGACCTGCCGTCGAACGACATGGGCTGGGGCGTCCCGAACCTCGGGCAAATGGTCGACGGGCTCTCCCGGTTGATCGAGGACCAGCAGACGCTCCTCACCGCCACGGGGCAGGAGCACACGGCGGCGGCCTCGGTCGGCGACCCGACCGAGCCCGTGCGAGTGACCCTCGCCTGGACCGACGCGCCCGGCAGCACCGTCGGCTCGGCCTTCGTCAACGACCTCGACCTGGTCGTGGAGGTGGGCGGCGAGACCTATCGCGGCAACGTGATGGCCGGCCCGGTCTCGCAGACCGGCGGCACCGCGGACACCCGCAACAACCTCGAGAGCGTCTGGCTCCCGGCCGGCACCACCGGACCCGTCACCATCACCGTCGTCGCGAGCAACGTGGCCGGCAACGGCGTGCCGGGCAACGCCACCACGCTCGACCAGGACTTCGCGCTGCTCGGGTCCAACCTGGCGGTGGCACCGCCCGAGGTGTCGGTCGGCACCACCCGGGTCCGCGAGGGCAACCGGGGCAGCCGCTCGCTGAGCTTCCCGGTGACGCTGGACGCGGCGGCGGGCTCGGCGGTGAGCGTCGCCTTCGCGACCCGGACCGGATCCGCCGGCGCCCGCGACTTCACCGCGACCTCCGGCACGCTGACCATCCCGGCCGGTACGACGTCGACCACGGTGGACGTGCCGGTCACCGGCGACCTGCTCGACGAGCCGGACGAGACGCTCGCCCTCGTGCTGTCGGCGCCGAGCGGCGCCCCGCTCGGCACCGCCCGGGCGACCGGCACGATCGTCGACGACGACCCGGCGCCGACGGTCACGCTCGGCAAGGTCACAGTGCGCGAGGGCGACCGCGGGAAGCGGACGGTCAAGGTCCCGGTGACGCTCTCGGCCCCCAGCGGTCGCGTCGTGACCCTGGTCTGGAGGACGTCCGACGGCAGCGCGAAGGCCAAGGGGCGCGACTACGTGAAGGCCACGGGCACGGTGCGGATCGGTGCCGGGTCGAAGCGGGCCGTCATCAAGGTCACGGTCCGCGGGGACCGGCGGGTCGAGCGGGACGAGACGTTCAAGGTCGTCGCCTCGAAGCTGCGCAACGCCACCTTCAAGCGGTCCCGCGGGGTGGTGACGATCCGGGACGACGACTGAGGTCGACGTGTGCCGGAGGGCGCGTGTCGACGGTCACGGTGGATCGTGCGGTGCCGGGGAAGAATGAGCGGATGCCCTCCGCCCCGGTCACCGTCGCGATCACCCGGCACCTGGAGCCCGGCCACGAGCCGGAGATGATGAGCTGGCTCAACGCCGGCATCGCGCTGGCCGAGCGGTTCCCGGGCTTCCTCGGCGCCGGGTGGGTGCGCACCGAGGCCGACTCCAGCGAGTGGCACATGCTCTACCGCTTCGCCGACGCCGCCTCCCTTCAGGCCTGGGAGCAGTCGACCCAGCGGGCCTGGTGGCGGGCCGCGGCGCAGGGCCTGGGCGTGGTCGAGGCCCGGGTGGAGAAGCGGTCGGGCATCGAGGGCTGGTTCGACGTACCGGCCTCGACGGTGCTGGAGAGCGGCGAGCCGCTCCCGACGCCGCCGCCGCGGTGGAAGCAGGCCGTCACGATCTTCATGGTGTTCGCGCCGCTGAGCATCCTGGCCAACCTGGTCGCCGTGCAGCTGCTCGCCGGGATCTGGCTCCCGCTGCGGGTGCTGCTGATGACGACGGTCCTCACGCCGATCATGGTGTACGCCGGCCTGCCGTGGATCACGCGCGTCATGCAGTGGTGGCTCCAGGGCAAGCCCGCGCCCTGGCGGCGTACGAGCGCCTGACGGTGTCTGACGGCGCGACGCCGTACGACGGTCAGCCGCGGCGGTAGGTCACCAGCGTCGTCGCGAATGCCGCACCCAGCACGACGACTGCGGTGACCAGCGCCGCCCGGACGCCCGCGTCGGGGGAGCCGCCGGCCACCACCTGGTAGACGGTCATCAGCAGCGCGGCGCCGAGCGCCGAGCCGATCCGCTGCCCGGTCTGCAGCGCCCCGCCCGCGGCACCGCCCATCCGGGTCGGCACCTCGGCGAGGGTCAGGGTGATGTTCGGCGAGACGACCGCGCCGCCCCCGAGCCCCGCGAGCAGCAGGCACAGCGGCAGCGCGACGGCGAGCGCGGCGTCCGAGCGCCCCGGCACCAGCAGGGCCACGAGCAGGGTGCCGACGCCCATCGTCGCGATCGCAGCGAGGGTGAGCGGGCGTCCGACCCGGCTGACCAGCCGTCCCGCGATCGGCGAGGAGATCGCGGCGCCGACCGCGAACGGTGCGACCAGCAGGCCGGTGTGCAGGGCGGACAGGTCGCGCTGCTCCTGCAGCCACACCGACAGCACGAGCAGCACCCCGGTGAACCCGGTGAAGTAGAGCGTGCCGATGGCCAGGCCGCCGGCGTACCCCGGCGTTCGCCGGAGCAGTCGTACGTCGAGCAGTGGCGCGTGCTGCCGGGCCACCACCCGGTGCTCCCAGCGCACGAACCCGAGGGCGAGCGTGGGCACGCCGACGAGCAGGAGCAGCGGCCAGCGGGCGCCGGCCTCGAGCTGCACGACCGGGTAGAGCAGGCAGAAGACCGCGCCGCCGAGCAGGGCGGCGCCGACCAGGTCGATGCGGCCGGGGCTGCCGGACTCGGTCGCGCGCGGCACCAGCAGCACGACCGCGACCATCGCGACGACCCCGATCGGCACGTTGACGAGGAAGAGCCAGCGCCAGCCGTTCTCCGCCCCGGCGAGCGCGATGATCGCGCCGCCGAGCACCGGCCCGGTCGCCGAGGCCAGCGACACGGTGAGCCCGAACAGCCCGAACGCCCTGCCGCGCTCGGGCCCGCGGAACAGCTCCTGGATCAGTCCGGAGTTCTGCGGGGTGAGTAGCCCCGCCGAGGCGCCCTGGAGCAGCCGGGCGAGCACGACCAGCGTGGCGTTCGGCGCGAGCCCGACCAGGGCGCTGGAGGCGACGAACGCGACGAGGCCGATCAGCATCATCCGGCGCCGGCCGTAGGCGTCGCCGAGGCGTCCGCCGGCGACGAGGGTCAGCCCGAAGGCGAGCGCGTAGCCCGAGACGACCCACTGGATGGTGGCGGCGGAGGTGTCGAGGCCCGACTGCATCGAGGGCACCGCGACGTTGACGATGGTGACGTCGAGCAGCGACATGAAGCCCACGACGAGGGAGACGCCGAGGATCCGCCAGCGACGCGGGTCCGGCTCGTACGGCGGCTCCGCGTCGGGCGCGGGCGCCGCGCTCGCGGGTGCGGCCGACGCCTCGGGAGCGGTGCGGAGGTCGTCGGTCACGACCTCCAGCCTCCCACCGGTCCCGTCACCCGCCGGGACGGTCGCCGCGAGGGTGGGGGAGAAGGCGGCGCGGCCGTGGGCGCGGGTGGCAGGTGCGGTTCAGACCCGCGCGTCGCCGCCCCAGTTGGCGAGCTTGGTGGCGATGGCGTGCAGGTCGGCGCGCCACACGTCCTCCGGGCCGGGCGGGATCATGTCGTCCCACTCCATGGCCGGCGAGCCGAGCACGTGCGCGAGCCGCGCGGTGCGGCCGAAGAACATCTGGTGCAGGTGCGCACCGCCGTCGCCCCAGCGGTTGGTGTGGCAGCGGGCGACGTTCGGGACGGCCTCGATGATGCGGACCAGGCGGTTGGTGATCCGGCCGAGCTGCGAGGCGAGCTCGTCGTCGAGCTGGCCCATGTCGAGGTGCTCGCGCGGGTGCAGCGTCAGCACGACCGGCAGGCCCGACGGGGCGCCGGCGTGGGTGAGCACCCAGTACTCGTCCTCCCACACCACGCGCTCGGGGTCGAAGCCCTGGCACGCCTGGCACGGCTTGTCGTCGGAGTCGCCCCAGCGGGCCGGCTCGTCGGCGACCCCGGGCAGCACCTTCGGCACGAGGGCGCCGTCGGCGACCTCCCACGGGAAGATGTCCCAGCCGACGTACGGCGGGACGGGCAGGCGCCCGTCGGGACCGACCGCGGCGAGGATGCGGGCGTGGACCTCTTCGGCTGACTCCGCCATGGGAGAACTGTGGCACCAGCCACGAGGCCGTCCGACACCGGGAGGGTGCGCGACGAGGGTTCTCCCCGATGCGCGGCCGCGTGGGACGGGGTGACGCTCACGGCATGAGCGACTCGACCGCACCCGCCACCAGCACCGCCACCCGCACCCCCGCCAGCACCGCCGCCAGCACCCACGCCGGCACCGCCCACGTCGTACGCCGGCTGCTCGCGCCCGTGCTCGCCGCCCTCGTCGTCGCGCTCTCCGGCGTGCTGGTGACCGCCGGCCCAGCCGCCGCGGTGACCCAGTCGTCGGCGGAGTCGCAGTTCCGCGCGGCCGGCATCACCTGGTCGTCGTCCGGCGGCTGCACCGACCGCTACACCTCGACCTGCACGTCGTTCGACGGCCTGCGCCAGGCCAGCGTCGACGGCGCGATCACGCTGAAGAACGCCTCGGGCTGCGCGCTGAACATCACCGGCGGCACCGAGGTCGGTCACGCGAGCGGCACCTACAGCCACGCCAACGGCTACAAGCTGGACTTCTCCCGCACCACCTGCCTGACCAGCTGGGTGCACAACGCCTACACCTACGTCGGCCAGCGCAGCGACGGCGCCGCGATGTACCAGGCCGCCTCGGGCAACGTGTACGCCGACGAGGGCAACCACTGGGACGTCACCTACTACACCTGCGGCTGCTGACCTGCGCCGCCACGACCCGACGACCCTCCCTGGTGGGAGCCGACGTCCGGCGGCTCCCACTAGGGTCTGACCCGTGGAGAACATCCCGGAGGCACCCAGCATCGCCGGCGCCCGCCACCTGCACTCGGGCAAGGTCCGCGACCTCTACGAGCTCGCCGACGGCCACCTGCTGATGGTCGCCAGCGACCGGATCTCGATCTTCGACTTCGTGCTCGACAGCACGATCCCCGACAAGGGCGAGATCCTGACCCGGATGTCGCTGTGGTGGTTCGACCAGCTGCGCGACCTGGTGCCCGGTCACGTGCTGTCCACCGACGTGCCGGTCGACGTGGCCGGCCGGGCGGTCGTCTGCGAGAAGCTCGACATGTACCCCGTCGAGTGCGTCGCCCGCGGCTACCTCACCGGGTCCGGGCTGCTCGACTACCGCGCCACCGGCGAGGTGTGCGGCATCCCGCTGCCCGCCGGTCTCGAGGACGGCAGCCGGCTCGACGAGCCCGTCTTCACCCCCGCCACCAAGGCCGACCTGGGCGACCACGACGAGAACGTCTCGTACGACGCCGTCGTGGGCACCGTCGGCGCCGAGCGCGCCACCGAGCTGCGCGACCTCACGCTCGAGGTCTACCGGCGCGCGGACGGGCTGGCCCGCGAGCGCGGCATCATCCTGGCCGACACCAAGCTGGAGTTCGGCGCCCGGCCGGACGGCACGACCGTGCTCGGCGACGAGGTGCTGACGCCCGACTCGTCGCGCTTCTGGCCGGCCGACGACTGGACGCCGGGCCGCGCGCAGCCCTCGTACGACAAGCAGATCGTGCACAACTGGGCGCTGAGCCCGGAGTCCGGCTGGGACCGCGCCTCCGGCGAGGCGCCGCCCCCGCTGCCGCCCGAGGTGGTCGAGCGCACCCGCTCGCGCTACATCGAGGCCTACGAGCGCCTGACCGGCGAGATCTGGTGACCGAGGAGTAGAGCGATGGGCCGAGCCGTGCTGTTCCCCGTCCCGTGCGAGGTCGCCTACGACTACCTCGTCGCCCCGGACAACCGCGCGGAGTGGCAGTCGAGCCTGCGCGCCGTCGAGGACGTGCGGGGCGCCGACGGCGTCGCCGGGCAGACCTGGACCGACGTCACCAACCCGGGCCTGCGCCCGCGGATGGAGCTCACCGACGCCGACCGGCCGACCCGGTGGTCCGAGCGCGGCACGTGGGGTCGGTTCGCGGCCGAGCTGACCCTCGACTTCGCGCCCGCCGGCAGCGGCTGCGCGGTCACCGCGACGATGGCGCTGCACGCCCGCGGCGTCGCCTGGCCGCTCGGCGTCGTGCTGCAGCGGCTCGCGCCGTACGCCGTCCGCGCCGACCTGCGCAGCGCCGCGGAGATCCTCGCCGCTCGCGCCTGACGCAGCCTGTGGCCGGGCTCACGAACCGGTGAGTAGGTTGGTGGCGCACGCCACGTCGAGCCCCGTCGACCCCGCCGATCGCAGAAGAGGAACCATGACGTCGTACAACCTGGCCAGCCTGCTCACCGACACCGCGGCGACCTACCCCGACCGCACCGCGATCGTGCTCGGCGACACGCGCCTCACCTACGCGCAGGTCGACGCGGTCTCCAGCCAGGTCGCCAACCTCCTCGTCGAGCGCGGCATCGAGCCCGGCGACCGGGTGGCGTTGTCGTGCCCCAACCTCCCCTACTTCACCCTGGTCTACTTCGGCATCCTCAAGGCTGGCGGCACCGTCGTGCCGCTCAACGTGCTGCTGCGCGGTCGCGAGGTCGCCTACCACCTCGAGGACTCCGGCGCGAAGGCCTACTTCTGCTTCCAGGGCACCCCGGAGCTCCCCATCGGCGAGGAGGGGTACGCCGGCTTCACCGAGGCCGAGGGCTGCACCGACTTCTTCATGATCACCGTCGACCCGGCCGCGCCGTCGCCGATCGAGGGCACCGAGACCCTGGGTCAGGGCATCGCCGGCAAGGCGCCGTCGTTCGAGGCCGTCGACACCGACGAGGACGACACCGCGGTGATCCTCTACACCTCGGGCACCACCGGGAAGCCCAAGGGCGCCGAGCTGCGCCACCGCAACATGCGCGACAACGCGCTGTCCGGTGCCGACCTCTTCGGTGCCGGCCCCGACGAGCCCGACACCTACCTGTGCGTGCTGCCGCTGTTCCACTCCTTCGGCCAGACCGTCATCCAGAACGGCGCCTTCGCCTTCGGCGGCACCGTGGTGATGCTGCCGCGGTTCGAGGCCGTGCCGGCCCTGGGCCTGATGGCCAAGGAGAAGGTGACGTTCTTCGCCGGCGTCCCGACGATGTACTGGGGCCTGCTCGGCGCGCTCGACGAGGTCGACGTCGACGTGAAGGCGCTGGCCGAGCAGATGCGGGTCGCCGTGGCCGGCGGCTCCGCGCTTCCGGTCGAGGTGCACAAGGCGTTCGCGCAGAAGTTCGGCGTCACGATCCTGGAGGGCTACGGCCTGTCCGAGACCAGCCCGGTCGCGTCGTTCTCCCGTCTGGGCACCGAGCCGCGGGTCGGCTCCATCGGCGTGCCGATCCCGGGGGTGGAGATGAAGCTCATCAACCCCGAGCCCGGCCAGTGGGACGAGGTCACCGGCGACGACCCGGAGACCACGATCGGCGAGATCGCGATCAAGGGCCACAACATCATGAAGGGCTACCACGGTCGGCCCGAGGCGACCGCCGACGTCATCAGCGAGGACGGCTGGTTCCGCTCCGGCGACCTGGCCCGCAAGGACTCCGACGGCTGGTACTACATCGTCGACCGCTCCAAGGACATGATCATCCGCGGCGGCTACAACGTGTACCCGCGCGAGATCGAGGAGGTCCTGATGACCCACCCGGGCGTCTCGCTGGCCGCCGTCATCGGCGTCCCGCACGAGTCGCACGGCGAGGAGATCAAGGCCGTCGTCATCCTCAACAAGGACACCGACCTGACCCCCGACGGCCTGGTGGCCTGGGGCAAGGAGCAGATGGCGGCGTACAAGTACCCGCGCATCGTGGAGTTCGTCGACGAGCTGCCGATGACCGCCACCGGCAAGATCCTCAAGCGCGAGCTGTCCTGACGGTGCTCGGACGTCTCCTCGCGGTCGCCGCCGCCCTGGTCATGCTCCTGATCGGCGGTCGCTGGACCGCCCAGGCGCAGGGCTGGGTCGACGGCGGCGCCCGCGAGGGCAGTCAGTCGATCGCCACGATCGGCGCGATCGTCGCCGGCCTCGGGGTCGCCCTGCTGATCGTGGTCGTGCAGGGGATGCGGCGCGACCGCTGATCGTCAGGCGAACGGGTTGGGGGTCGACCCCGGCAGCTTCGCGAGCGTCTCGCGGGCCTGGGCCGCCACCTTGTGCTCGACCAGCACCTCGTACTTCGTGGCCACCACCTGGGTCACCGACTGGAAGTCACGCTGGCCGCGGGTCATCGCGTAGCCGATGAGCGCCCAGATCACGCCGAACAGCGCGCCGAACACCATCGTCGAGGCGATCGTGGTGAACGCGCTCTCGGAGGTGAAGATCGTGAACAGCAGGCCGATGAACAACCCCAGCCAGGCGCCCGACGCGACGCCGCCGGCAGCGACCCGGCCGGTGGTGAGCCGGCCGGTGATCCGCTCGATCCGCTTGAGGTCGGTCCCGACGATCATGCAGTTCTCGACCGGGAAGTGCTCGTCGGAGAGGAAGTCGACGGCCTTCTGGGCGTCGGCGTACTCGGCGTAGACGGCGAGGGACTGGGGGAACTGCAGGCGCAGGGGGTTCTGGCGACCGGCACCGGGGCTCGTCATGCTCATGGGTCCAGTGTGCCCGGTCCTCCTGGTGGACGCCTCGGACCGCACCGTCCCTAGACTGTGGGCGTGCCCAAGGTCGTGGTGGACGTGATGCCCAAGCCCGAGATCCTCGATCCGCAGGGGAAGGCCGTGCTCGGCGCACTGCCCCGCCTCGGCTTCGAGGGCGTGACCGACGTGCGCCAGGGGAAGCGGTTCGAGCTCCAGGTTGCCGGCGACGTCACCGACGAGGTGCTCGCCCAGGTGCACCAGATGGCCGAGACGCTGCTCTCGAACCCCGTCATCGAGTACTACGCGCTGCGCATCGAGCAGGACGCATGAAGGTCGGGGTCGTCACCTTCCCCGGCTCGCTCGACGACGTCGACGCCCGCCGTGCGGTCGGCATCGGTGGCCACGAGGCGGTCGCGCTGTGGCACGGCGACCACGACCTCCACGGCGTCGACGCGGTCGTGCTGCCCGGCGGGTTCTCCTACGGCGACTACCTGCGCTGCGGCGCCATCTCGCGCTTCTCGCCGGTGATGACCGAGGTGATCGCGGCGGCCGAGCGCGGCATGCCGGTGCTCGGCATCTGCAACGGCTTCCAGATCCTCTGCGAGTCCCACCTGCTGCCCGGCGCGCTGATCCGCAACGACCACCAGAAGTTCGTCTGCCGCGACCAGCGCCTGCGCATCGAGAACGTCGACACCCCCTGGACCTCGGCATACACCGCCGGCCAGGAGGTCACCGTGGTGCTCAAGAACGGCGAGGGCGGCTACGTCGCCGACGCCGACACCCTCGACCGGCTCGAGGGGGAGGGCCGGGTCGTGGCCCGCTACCTCGACCTCAACCCCAACGGCTCGCTGCGCGACATCGCCGGCGTCACCAACGAGCGCGGCAACGTGGTCGGCCTGATGCCGCACCCCGAGCACGCCGTCGAGGAGCTGACCGGCTCCGGCACCGACGGGCTCGGCTTCTTCACCTCGCTGGCCGCGGCCGTCCTGGCGTGAGCCCGCAGCGCCTCTTCCGCACCCTCGCCGTCGCCGAGGCCGTCACCTGGGCGCTCCTGCTCCTCGGGATGGTGCTCAAGTACGTCACCGAGACCACCGACCTCGCCGTGAGCGTGTTCGGGATGGTGCACGGCGTGGTCTTCCTCGGCTACTGCGTGACCACCGTCGTCGTCGCCGTCGACCGCCGCTGGGGCCTCGGCCGCACCGCGCTCGGCCTGGCTGCGGCGGTCCCGCCGTTCGTCACGGTCGTCTTCGACCTCGTCAGCGAGCGCCAGGGTGCGCTCGGCGGGCGCGACGGCGCCTGGCGGTTGCGGCACGAGGAGCCCGCCGGCCGCCTCGACGCCGCCACCGCCTGGGTCGTGCGCGACCCGCGCCGCGGTGTCCTCGCCGGGCTCGGCGCCGTCGCGGTCCTCACCGCCGTGGCGCTGGTCGCCGGACCGCCCGCCGGCTGACCGGCGTACTGCCGGAGCCGGTGGGGGAGCCCGCCGGGCTCAGCCCCGGCGGCCCCGCATCAGCTTGTTCCAGGTCTTCCGGTCGACGATGCCGGTCTGGGGCAGCCCGACCTTGCCCTGGTAGGTCCGCACCAGCGACGTGGTGCGGTTGTCGAACGTGCCGGTCACCGACAGGGTCGAGCCGAGGTGCGCCGCGTTGAGCGTCCGCTGGACGCGGCGCACGTGCTTGCTGGCGTGGCCGACCTTGAGCAGCGGCTTGGCGCCGTACGCCGTGATCGTCATCCAGTCGCGGCGGTACCACGTGCTGCTCGTCGTCGAGATGCCGCGCGACTTCCGCCAGGCCTGGACCACCGGGAGCATCCCCTGGTGGTACATCCCGTTGATCGGGCCGTCGTACAGCTTGCGCTCGGTGAGGTAGCACTGCAGCGCCTTCACGTGGCGCTTGGAGGCCCGCTTGCCGTCGACCGGACGGAACAGCGGCACGTAGTCGTTGAAGGAGATCCGGACGCCGCCGCAGTGCCGCTCGGCGGGAGCGACCGAGCCGCGGCCGAGGTCGAGGTAGTTGGAGTCGATGTTGATCGTGACCCCGCCCCAGCGCTCGTCGTGGCCGCCGCGGTACTGCTTCATCCGGCCGCCGGGCAGCCACCCGTCGGCGCGGATGTAGGACGTCGAGGTGTTCGCCTGGCCGTCCCAGCGGGCGATCCAGATGTGCTGCGGCAACCGGAAGGTGCCGGGGCGGTTCACCCGGGCGTCGTCGAGGGCGCGGATGCCGGAGCCCGCGCTGGAGTAGACGCCCGAGGCGTAGCCGAGCTGCTCGACCTTGGAGACCCAGGCGTGCAGGAACCACAGCGCCGACTCGCGGCAGCGGTTGTTGCCGAGGTCGAAGCCCTCGAGGTCGTACCAGAGCGTGCTGCCCTTGGTCAGACCGAGCCTCTGTGCGTCCTCGACGGTCTCGACCGCGGAGTTCTGGCCCATCTTGCGGGCCTGGTAGTAGGTGCCCGACGAGCCCGGCTTGGGGCTGATCGTGAAGTCGTCGTCGTAGCGCGGGAAGCGCGGCTGGCACGATGCCTGCGGGCCCAGCGTGATCGGCAGCAGCTTCCAGCCGCGGGCGAGCTGGGTGCTGACCCACTCCGGCGTGAGGTTGGGCTGGTTGCGGCAGGCGCGGGAGTCGCCGGAGATGTAGATGCCGACGGCGAGGTACGGCGAGCTGCGCAGCCAGGCGTCCATCTTGTCCTGGGTCGGCGTGAGGCACTGGTCGAACCCGTAGCCGGTGAAGTCGCCGGGGGTGACCGGGTTGGGGTCGCGCCGCGCGGCGGTGCTGGTGCCTGTCGTCGTGCCGGTGGTGACGCCGGTGCTGACGCCGGTGCTGACGCCCGCGGTGGCGGCGTACGTCGGTGCCGTCGGCGTTGCGGCCAGCAGGGGCACGGCGAGGGCGGCGGCCGCGATCGGGGCGAGCGCGCGAGGGAGGCGGCGTCGGGTCGTGGGGGAGGGCAGGGCCGAGCGCATGGCGGAAGCTCCAGGGGAAGGTGATGGGGTCCGTCGGGCGACAGCCTAACCTCAACGGCCACTCCAGTAACGCACGTCGTTGTGGGCCGCGTCAGCCACATCCGTGACGCAGCGGGGTGGGAGTGACCGGTCGGGACCTCGGTCCCGTGCGCGGATGGCCCCTCCGGGCGGGCCCGAACGGGTCAGGACCCGCCCGAACGGGCTCGATTGGCCACACGACCGGGGCATCTGGTCACAATCGTGCTCAGCCGACCCCGGCGGGGGTCGACAGTGAGGGTGTCCGGTCGTCCACCGGTCGCACCACCCCACTCGCCGCACCCGGACCCTCGGGCAGCGGACCCAGCACGCGAGCACGCCCGCGAGAAAGCCCGAGGAGGCGTCATGACCAGCTCCGCCTGGGCCGAGTCCACCCGGCCCGACCAGCAGCACCACGACCCCGCCCTGGGCGGTGCGCCGTTCTCCACCGGCGACGGCCACTGGTGGTGGGACGGCGAGGAGTGGGTGCTGCGGCACCTCGACGCGTCGGCCTGAGCCTGCGCCGACCGTGCGGCCGGCCGGCCCGCCTGCCCACCGCGGGCGGGCGAGCGCGGCTGCGGCGGCGTACGCCGGTAGATTGCGGCCGTGACCGAGGCGAGCACCCCTGGCAGCACTGGCACCACCGAGACCGGCACCCCCGGCCTCGACACCGTCGCCGTGGCGTCGGTCGACCCGGAGCGTGAGCAGCCCTGGGCCGAGCTGGGCCTGAAGGAGGACGAGTACGCCCGGATCCGCGAGATCCTCGGGCGCCGTCCCACCAGCAGCGAGCTGGCGATGTACTCCGTCATGTGGAGCGAGCACTGCTCCTACAAGTCGTCGAAGGTGCACCTGCGCCAGTTCGGTGAGCTCGAGCAGACGACGCCGGCCGGCAAGATGCTCGCCGGCATCGGCGAGAACGCCGGCGTGCTCGACATCGGCAACGGCTACGCCGTGACGTTCAAGATCGAGTCGCACAACCACCCGTCGTACGTCGAGCCCTACCAGGGTGCCGCGACCGGCGTCGGCGGGATCGTCCGCGACATCCTCGCGATGGGCGCCCGCCCGGTCGCGGTGATGGACCCGCTGCGCTTCGGCCCGCTCGACGCCGACGACACCAAGCGCGTGCTGCCGGGTGTCGTCGCGGGCGTGGGCGGCTACGGCAACTGCCTCGGCCTGCCCAACATCGGCGGCGAGGCCGTCTTCGACGCCTCCTACGCCGGCAACCCGCTGGTCAACGCGCTCTGCGTCGGCGTGCTGCGCCACGAGGACCTGCACCTCGCCAAGGCGACCGGCGCCGGCAACCAGGTGATCCTGTACGGCGCCCGCACCGGCGGCGACGGCATTGGCGGCGCCTCGATCCTCGCCTCCGACACGTTCACCTCCACCGGCCCGACCAAGCGCCCCGCGGTGCAGGTCGGCGACCCGTTCATGGAGAAGCTGCTCATCGAGTGCACGCTGGAGCTCTTCGCCGCCGACGTCGTCGCCGGCATCCAGGACTTCGGTGCCGCCGGCATCTCCTGCGCCACCTCCGAGCTGGCCGCGGCCGGCGACGGCGGCATGTACGTCGAGCTCGACCGAGTGCCGCTGCGCGACTCCACGCTGGCTCCCGAGGAGATCCTCATGAGCGAGTCGCAGGAGCGGATGATGGCGGTCGTCGAGCCCGACGACGTCGCGACGTTCCTGGCGATCTGCGCCAAGTGGGACGTCGAGGCCGCCGTCATCGGCGAGGTCACCGGCGACCGCCGGCTGGTCATCGACTGGCACGGCGAGACCGTGGTCGACGTCGACCCCCGCACCGTCGCCCACGACGGCCCGGTCTACGAGCGTCCATACGCCCGCCCCGCGTGGCAGGACGACCTCCAGGCCGACGGTGCGGAGTCGCTCGCGCGGCCGTCGTCCGGCGAGGAGCTCCTGGAGACGCTGCTGACCCTCGCGGCCAGCCCCAACCTGTGCGACAAGTCGTGGATCACCGACCAGTACGACCGCTACGTGCAGGGCAATACCGTCCTGTCGCAGCCCTCGGACAGCGGCATGATCCGCATCGACGAAGAGACAGGCCTCGGCGTCTCGGTCGCCACCGACGCCAACGGCCGCTTCGCGAAGCTCGACCCGTACGCCGGCGCGCAGCTCGCGCTCGCCGAGGCGTTCCGCAACGTCGCGACCGGTGGTGCGACGCCGGTCGCGGTGTCGGACTGCCTCAACTTCGGCTCGCCGGAGGACCCCGACGTGATGTGGCAGTTCGCCGAGGCGTGCCGGGGTCTCAAGGACGCCTGCGCCGCGCTCGGCGTGCCCGTCACCGGCGGCAACGTCAGCCTCTACAACTCCACCGGCGGCAACGCGATCCTCCCCACCCCGGTCGTCGCGGTGCTGGGCGTGATCGACGACGTCGCCACCCGTACGCCGTCCGGCTTCCGCTCCGTCGAGGGCGACGACCCCGGCGACCGCGTGCTGCTGCTCGGCTCGACCGCCGAGGAGCTGTCCGGCTCGGAGTGGGCGCACGTCGCGCACGGCCACCTCGGCGGCCACCCGCCGGCCGTCGACCTCGCCGGCGAGCAGGCGCTCTCACGGGTGCTCGCCGCCGGCCGCGGTCTGCTGACCTCGGCGCACGACCTCTCCGACGGCGGGCTCGCCCAGGCGCTCGTCGAGGCCTCGCTGCGCAACCTGTGCGGTGTGACCGTGGCGCTCGAGGGCGTGCACGCCGACCCGTTCGTCGCGCTGTTCTCCGAGTCGACCGGCCGCTGCCTGGTGAGCGTCGGCGAGGCCGACGTCGCCGCGGTCGAGGCGCTGGCCGCGGAGCACGGCGTACCCGTCGTCTCCCTCGGCCGCACCGGTGGCGACGAGCTCGTCGTGCAGGGTCAGTTCGACGTCAACCTGCTGCGCCTGCGCTCGGCCTGGTCGGCGACCCTGCCGTCCGCGATGGCCTGAGACCGGCCGCTCCTCCCGCTGTAACACGCCGTTCGACCGTCTACCGCACTGATCGATCAGTGCGGTAGACGGTCCGTGCGTGCGGTAGATGCCTGGACGGCGTGTTACATTGGCACGTGCGCCGGGCTCAGTCGGCGGTGACGATCGGGGTGATCGTCATCAGCTGCTTGCGGACGGCGAAGTTCGAGCTGTCCGCGCCGCGGGCCGCGACGACCTTCACGTCGTTCGTCCCCGGCCCGATCTCCCGGTAGAACTGCACGGTCCGGGTCTGCCAGCTGGTCGGACCATTCGAGGCCAGCTCGAGCGCCATCTGGTCGTTGAACGCGAGCCCGGCGGAGTTGACCTGCGCGGCGACGGAGCAGAACTGGGCGAACTCCTCGGTGTCGCTGTAGCAGAGGATCTCCGCCGTCCAGGTGACCAGCACCGTGGTGGTCTCCTCGACGGTGACCTCCTGGGTGACCAGCAGGTCGGGCTCCGCGAACGACTGTGAGCCGACCGAGACCTGGCCGGCCGTGGCGACGTGGACCGGGGACGCGCCGGCGCCCGCGGGGCCCGTCGCTCCCGTGGCACCGGTCGCGCCGGTGTCGCCCTTCTCGCCCTTCTCGCCCTGCTCACCCTGGGGGCCGGTGGCGCCGGGAGCCCCGTCGCTGCCCGCGGGGCCGGCGGGTCCGGTCTCGCCGGCCGGGCCCTGGTCGCCCTGGGGCCCTGGTCGCCCTGGGGGGCCCTGCTCGCCCTGGGGGCCCTGCGGGCCGGGAGCGCCGTCGGCGCCGTCTGCGCCGTCGGCCCCGTCAGAGCCGTCGACCCCGTCAGAACCGTCGGCACCGTCCATGCCCGCGGGGCCGACCGGTCCGGCGGACGCGGCGCGGGTGAGCGCGCCGAAGACGGCCGGCGCGAGGTCGTCCTGGACGATCGAGCCGTCGCGGATCTTGCCGGACCCGACGGCGTCCTCCTCCAGCTTGCTGGTGTTCACCGCGCCCTGGGCGAGCTGCTTGGAGTCGACCGCCCCGGCGGCGATGTCGTCACCGGTGATCTTGCCGGCGGCGTACGCACCGCCGGTGCCGAGCGCGACCGCGAGGCCAGCGTCGAGGCGACGTGCGGGTAGTGGCGCAGCAGGCGTGAGCGCCGCGGACCGCGGGTGGTGTGGGGTCGTGCGGACATGCGTCGGGTTCCCTCCCGGTGTGGGGCGGAACCCTCCCGGTCCGCCCGCGCCGGACCGGCTTACCTGACTCCGGCCGACCGGAGCCGGCAGATCCGGGCAGGTTCACACGATGGTGACCGGGTGGTCCAGACCGACCCGCACGCTCCGGGTCGCCTCAGGCGGCGTCGCCCGCGGCGCAGCCGACGCAGGGGCGGCCGGACTCCTGGTCCGTGTCGAGGGCGTGCGCCTCCACGACCGGAGGAGCAGGCAGGGCCGGTACGCCGGTCGCCGCCGCGAGCCCCGGGTGCGGGGTCTCGTCGAGCGCGGTGAGCCCGAGGCTGACGACGACCAGCGCGGCCGGCGCGACGACCCAGGTCGCCCAGGTGGTCGGGTCGGCGGCGGTGCCGAGCCCGAGCCCGAGGCCGGCGGCGAGCGCGACCACGGTGGCGAGCCCGAGGAGCGAGCGTCCTCGGTTGAGCGCGGCCTCGTCCGGCGCGGTCCAGGTGAGCAGGCCGGGCAGCGAGCCGAGGCCCAGCGCGGCGGCGCCGGCCGCGACGGCGAGCGCTGTCCCGGCGGTGGCGCCGTCGGCGCGGGACGCGGCGAGCACCGCGACGCCGACGGCCCCGAGGGTGCCGACGAGCAGCCCGCGGTGGCCCACGGCGTGACCGGCGCGGTGGCCGAGCGGCAGCAGCAGCGCGCCGACGGCGAGCGCCGCGGCGGCGGCGTACGACGGGAGCGCGAGGACGGCGGCGGTCGCGGCGAGGACGAGCGAGACCTGACCGAGCAGCAGGAGCCCGATGCCGGCGGCGGCGCGGCCGGCGTCCTCGGGCAGCTCGGTCGGGAGGTCGCGGGTGAGGTGGAAGGACGGGATGGAGGGGTGGGAGTCGTGGAACATCGGCAGGCTCCGTCCTGTTGTGAAAGATGTGCGCAGCCGGTCGATCTGGTGACCGCACGCCGGCCGCGCTTTAATGGAGACGTTCTCCGCTTCGTCCACCACGATACGGAGAGTCTCTCCGGTTAGCAAGCGTGAAAGGAAGTGGATGCCGTGCGCGCCGATGCGCAGCGCAACCGCGACCGCATCGTCGAGGTCGCCCGGGACGTCTTCCGGGAGCAGGGGTACGACGCCTCGCTCGACCTCGTCGCCAAGCGCGCGGGGGTCGGTGCCGGGACGCTCTACCGGCACTTCCCGCGCCGCGACGACCTCGTCGACGCCGTGCTCGCGCCGTGGATGGAGACTGTCGACGCCGCCGCCGAGAAGGCGCTGCTGCACGAGGGTGACGCCCGCGACCGGCTGCTGGCGTGGTTCGACGAGTACGTCCGTCTGATCAGCGCCCACAAGGGCACCCCGGCCAAGATCACCTGCAACATGGGCGACCCGGACTCGCCGATCCGCTCCAAGTGCGAGGTGCTCCGCTCGGCCAGCGAGAAGGTCCTCGACCGGCTGCACGCCGAGGATGCCCTGCGCGCCGACGTCGACGCGCTCCAGGTCGCCCGGCTCGTCGGCGGGGTCGCCACCGTCGCCGACGACGGCGGCCTCGACGAGACCAGCGTCCGCGCCATGCTCGCCGTCGTCGCCGACGGCCTGCTCCGCTGACGCCCGGGTCGTACGCCGCGTGCGCGTCCTGGTCTCGTTCGCGGGAGGTCGAGGCCACCTGCTGCCGCAGCTGCCGCTGGCCCGCGCCCTGCGCGACGCCGGCCACCGGCTCGCGCTGAGCGGGGCGCCGCGCGCGGTCGAGGGCGAGGCGGTGTACGGGCTGTTCGAGCGAGTGCTGCCCGACCCCGGTCCGGCGCCCGAGCAGCCCGACGGCGGCACCGGCACGCTGGAGCGACTCGGCCTCGACCACGAGCGCGCGGTCGTCGGCCGCTGGTACGCCGGCGCACTCGCGGAGCGCCGGGCCGCCGCGGTCACCTCGGCCGTCGACGACTGGGGTCCCGACCTCGTGGTCTGCGACGAGATGGACTTCGGTGCGGTCGTCGCCGCCGAGTCCGCGGGGGTGCCGGGCGTCGCGGTCGGCGTCATCGCGACTGGCGCCCTCGCCGACGCGGCGCACGTCGGCCCGCGTTGGTCGGCGCTGCGCGAGGCGCACGGCCTGGCGCCCGACCCCGGGCTCGACCGGGTCCGTGGCGCGCTGCAGGTGCGGCCGTTCCCGGTGGCCCTGGAGCCGATCGGCGTCGACCTGCTCGGTGCGGCGCCGGTGGTCCGGGTGCGACCCGAGCCTCCGCCGCCCGAGCCCGCGCACCCGGCCGTCGCGTGGCTGCGTGGAGCAGCCGGCGTCGGCGAGCCGGCCGTCCACGTCACCCTCGGCACCATCTTCAACACCGAGTCCGGCGACCTGTTCGCGCGGCTCCTCGCCGGTCTGGCCGCCCTCCCGGTGCGGGTGCTCGCGACCGTCGGCGCCGACGTCGACCCGGCCCGCCTCGGTGTCACGCCGTCCGCCCGGCTCCGGGTCGAGCGCTACGTCCCGCAGGACCAGGTGCTCCCGCACGTCGCGCTCTCGGTCAGCCACGGCGGCTCCGGCTCGGTCGTCGGGGCGCTCGCGCACGGTGTGCCGGTGCTGCTCGCGCCGATGGGGGCCGACCAGGAGCTCAATGCTGCGCGGGTCGAGGCGCTCGGCGTCGGCGCGGTGGTCGACGCACTCACCGCGACCGCGGACGACGTACGACGGGCGGCGCGGGCGCTGCTCGACGACCCGGCCCTGCGGACGGCCGCCGGTGCGATCGCCGAGCAGGTGGCCGCGCTGCCGCCCGCCGCGAGCGTCGTACCGCGGCTGGAGTCGCTGGTCGGCTGACGCCATCCACGGGACACCTTGCGCCGAACCACCCGCGAGCCGGGCCGGCGCCCGGGGGAGGATGGCTGCCCATGCACCGACGCATGCTGCTCCGGCTGCCCGCGCTCGCCGCGGGTGGCACCGTGCTGGCAGGCTGCGGCGTCCTCGACACCCCAGGAGCGGAGGGACCCGTGCGCGAGCCCGACGGACCCGGCGAGGGCCGGACGACGTACGGCGCGGACCCGAGCCAGTTCGGCGACCTCTACCTGCCCGAGGGCGGGGCCGAGGGGGCGCGTGGTGTCGTCGTGGTGATCCACGGCGGCTTCTGGCAGTCGACGTACGGCCTGGACCTCGGTGAGCCGCTCGCCACGTCGCTGACCGCGGCGGGCTGGGTGGCGTGGAACCTGGAGTACCGCCGCGTCGGCAACGGCGGCGGTACGCCGGAGACGTTCGACGACGTCGCCGCCGGCATCGACACCCTGCGCGACCTCGGCCTGCCCGACTCCGTGCTCGAGCGCGTCGTCACCCTCGGCCACTCCGCCGGCGGCCACCTCGCCGCCTGGGCTGCCGGACGCCTGCGCGACGACCGCTGGGCCGGCGGCGTACCGGTCACCCACGTCGTCAGCCAGGCCGGCGTGCTCGACCTCGTGCTCGCCTCCCGGCAGAACCTCGGTGGCGGCGCCGTCGCCTCGCTGCTCGGCCACCCCGCCGAGCTCGGCGACGACGCGGCCTGGGACCCCGCCCAGCAGGTGCCGCTCGACGTACCCGTCTGGGCCGTCCACGGCGTCGACGACCCGATCGTGCCGCTCAGCCAGTCGGAGTCGTACGTCGAGCAGGCGCGCGCGGCGGGGGCCACCGCCGAGGTGGTGGAGGTGCCGGGTGACCACTTCGTCAACCTCGACACCGGCTCGGAGGCGTGGGCGCGGACGCTCGAGGTGCTCGACTCGATCGGGTGAGCCTTGGCGGTAGTCCCCTGCGAAAAGCACCGTCTGCTCGACGGGAGTGGTGCTTTTCGCAGGGGACTACCCGGGCCGGAGCCCCTACGACGGCAGCAGCGCGATCTTCTGCCAGATCTCCCGCGACATCTGCGAGGTCATCGACTCGATCGAGTTGACCGTGTCCAGCACGACCGCGTCCTGCGACTCCTCCGCGCACAGGGCGGCCGCCTTGCCCACGAGGCTGAGCAGCTCGGAGCAGTAGTCGAGGTAGTACTCCATCTCGTCGCGCCCGAGCCCCGGGTCGACCGACTCCGACGTACGCCGGAAGCCGTCGCGCAGCCGCTCGGGGTCCTTGGTGAGCTGGTGCATGTCGACGATGTGTGCCAGCGATCGGAGGCGGTGCAGCAGCCGGAGCACCTCGCCGCGCTGCATCCGCTCGGGCAGCGAGTACAGGAACCACAGCGCCAGCCCGGCGAACACCAGGTCGTTGACGGCCGACTCGATGAGCGGCACCCAGTCGAGCCCGTCGCCGGCGCCGTCGTCCAGCAGCACCTCGCGGGTCCCGAGCGCCAGCAGCACGGCGGTCGCGACCAGCACCACCGCGACGAGCACGCGTGAGGCGACCCGCGCCCGCCGCACCCGCCCGCCCACGTCGGCCGCGCCGGTCTGCACGTCGGCCACCACCGTCGCCAGCTCGCCGGCCACCCGGCGCAGGTCACGCTCGGGGAACCGCGCCCCGATCCGGCGCTCCAGCCGGCGCACGGTGTCGAGCACCGGGTCGGCGTACAGGCGGTCCAGGGGCGTCATGAGCAGGCAGTGTGCCGCACCCGGGGCCTACCGCGGCGGGCTACCGTCGCCCGCGTGCACCTGCGCTGGCGGCTCGCGGTCGTGACCGGGGCCGGCGCCGGCGTCGGCCGGGAGGTCGCGCTGCGGCTGGCCCGGGCGGGCGCCGGCGTGCTGGTGGTCGACCCCGACCTGGCCGCGGCAGACGCGGTGGCCGCAGAGTGCGCGACGCACCGGGTGAAGGCGTGGACGGTGCAGGCGGACCTGCGCGCCGACCGTGCGGCGGACGACGTACGACTGCTCGCGGCGCGGGCCAAGGACCTCGGCGGGGCCGACCTGCTGGTGTGTCGCGCCGAGGAGGCGGACGCGCTGCTCGCCTGGTTCGCCGCTGGTCTCACCACCCGGCGCGGACGTCGGGACGCACCCGGCGTGGCGGTGGTCGTCGGCGCCTGGCACGACGAGGCGCCGGACGGCGTCGTGGTGCGCGCCGTGGACGACGACGGGGAGCCGACAGAGGTCGCGGTGCGCGTGGTCACGGCACTCGCCGACACCGCCTGACTCACCTGCGCGCCGACGGCCTCCGCGCCTCCGGCCCGGGCCCCGGCTGGCAGTGCGGGCACCACCACGTCCGCCGGTTGGCCGGGTCGTTCGGCAGCTCCTCGACCATCTGCACCCGGGTGCCGCACCGCAGGCACGGCCGTCGCTGCCGGCCGGACACCCAGTGCGTCTCGCCGCGCCGGCCGACCCCGGTGGTGGTCTGGTAGGCGCCGGCCACGGTCGCGGAGTGGTGCAGCGCGGTGGCGGAGCGCTCGACCAGCCGCTCGACGTCGACCTGGCCGACCGGCGTCCACGGCGAGACGCCGGTCAGGTAGGCGAGCTCGTTGGCCCAGAGGTTGCCCAGCCCGGCGACGTTGCGCTGGTCGAGCAGGGCGGACACGAGCGGTACGTCGGGCGCCGCGCGCAGGCGGCGTACGGCCTCGGCGGCGTCGAAGTCGTCGCGCAGCGGGTCGGGTCCGAGGTGGCCGACCAGGGTGTCCTCGGCGGTCGTCGGCACCAGCGCGAGGTCGTGCAGCCGCAGCCCCCACGCGGTCGTGCCGCGGTCGGTCTCGAGCACCACCCGCACGTGGTGCATGAGCCGCGACGGCAGCCGTTTGCCGGGCCCGGTGACCGACCACTCGCCGTCCATCCGCAGGTGGCTGTGCAGCGTGACCCCGCCGGAGAAACGCTGCAGCAGGTGCTTGCCGTACGTCGCGTTCTCCTCCAGCACCCGCCCGGCCAGGTCGGCGGTCGCCAGCGACGGCACCCGGAGGTCCGAGCGCGTCACGGTGCGCCCGAGCAGCTTCCGGTCGAGCCGCCGGGCGAGCAGGTAGACGGAGTCGCCCTCGGGCACTCAGGCCCCGCTCGTGTCGGGCCCCGCAGCCGGCTCGAGGGCCGGCTTCACCGCGGTGAGCGTGTACGACGCCGGCAGCCGCTCGCGGCCCTCGCGCAGCGCGAACTCGCCGCCGCCGACGGGCTCCATGACCGACGGCAGCGCGTTCCACGGCACCGAGGTGTGCTCGGTCAGCGACGTCAGCACCAGCCCCGAGTCGAGCAGTGCCTGCACGATCTCGCCGAGCCCGTGGTTCCACTCGTGGGTGGTGGTCGTCTCGAACTCGTGGTCGGTCTCGACGTAGGTGCCGCCCTCGTCGAACACCATCGGCGCGGACGTCTCGAAGTAGGGGTGGGTCAGCGCGAGCAGGTCGTCGTCGCGCTCGTCCATCGCCCACAGCACCGGGTGCCCCTCGCGCAGGAACAGCCGCCCGCCGGGCGCCAGCAGGGTCGCCACGACCGCGGCCCAGCGGCGGACGTCGGGCAGCCAGCAGAGCGCGCCGACGCCGGTGTAGACGAGGTCGTACGCAGCGTGCGGCAGCACCGCGGGGGCGTCGTACAGCTCGGCCTCGACGTAGTCGATCGGCACCTCGGCCCGCGCCGCGAGGTCGCGCGCCTGCGCCAGCGACGCCGACGACAGGTCGAGCCCCGTCATCGTGGCGCCCAGCCGGGTCAGCGACAGCGTGTCGGTGCCGATGTGGCACTGCAGGTGCACCCCGCGTGCGCCGGTGAGGTCGCCGAGCCGCTCGGCGTCGAACGCCACGACGTCGGAGAGCAGGGTCGGGTCGGCGAGCAGCCGCTCGACGGCGTAGTCGGGCGAGGCGGCGTGCGCGGGGGCGCGCTCGTCCCAGTTGTCCCGGTTGAGCCGTGCGTACTCCGGCAGGTCCTGCTCCACGCCGCTCAGACTAGGCAGCCCGGACCCCACCCGTCAGTGCGCGACGGCGTCCTCCGGCGGCGCGTCGGCCCGGCGCACGAACAGCGTCACGAGCACCGCGACCGCCGAGATCGCCCCGCCCCAGACGAGAGCGGTGGTCACGCCGTCGGCGACGGCTTGCTGCGCGCTGGCCCCGGCGGCGAGCGAGTCGGCCGACGTACGGCTCAGGACGGTGACGAACAGTGCGGTGCCGGCCGCGCCGGCGACCTGCTGCACGGTCCCGACGATCGCGCTGCCGTGGGAGTAGAGGTGCATCGGGACCGAGCCGAGGGCGGTGGTCATCAGCGGCGTGAACATCACCGCGAGACCGATGCTCAGCAGCACGTGGATGCCGATGACGTGCAGGCGACTGGAGTCGACGTCGAGGCCGGTCATCAGCCACAGCGCCACCGACGCGATCGCGGCGCCCGGCGGCACGAGCGGGCGCGGGCCGACCCGGTCGAACGCCGCGCCGACCACGGGCGCGAGCGCGCCCATCACCAGTCCGCCCGGGAGCAGCACCAGGCCGGTGGCGAGCGTGGAGAGCCCCAGGGCGTTCTGGAGGTAGATCGGCAGCAGCACGAGCGTGCCGAACAGCGCCATCATCGAGACCGCGACCAGCAGGATCGACACCGCGAACGTCGGGGAGCGGAAGGTGCGCAGGTCGAGCAGGGCGCGGTCACGCAGGGCGAGCTGGCGCCACACGAACGCCGCGAGCGCGACGCCGCCGAGGGTCAGCGGCACCCACAGCGGCAGCAGCGGGTCGCCCTCGGCGGACTCGCCGATGCTGGAGAGGCCGTAGACGAGTCCGGCGAAGCCCACGGCCGACAGCAGCACCGAGGCGACGTCGAGGCCGACGCGCTGCGGCTCGGTCACGTTGCGCACCCAGGTCGCACCGGCCGCGAGGGCGACCAGCGCGATCGGCAGCACGATCCAGAACATCCACCGCCACGTGAGGGTGTCGAGCACGATGCCCGAGATCGTCGGACCGATCGCCGGGGCGACCGAGATGACGATGGAGATGGTGCCCATCATCCGGCCGCGGCGGGCCGGCGGCACGATCGTCATCACCGTCGTGATGAGCAGCGGCATCATCACCGCGGTGCCGAGCGCCTGGACCACGCGCCCGCCCACGAGCACCGGGAACGTCGGCGCGAGGGCGGCGACCAGGGTGCCGAGCGAGAACGCCGACATCGCGCCGACGAACACCGTGCGCAGGTGGAAGCGGGTGAGCAGGAAGCCGCTCACCGGGATGACCACGGCCATCGTCAGCAGGAACGCGGTGGTGATCCACTGCGCGGTGCTGGTGGTGACGTCGAACTCCACCATCAGGTCGGGCAGCGCGACGCTCATGATCGTCTCGTTGAGGATCACCACGAACGCCGAGGCGACCAGCAGTGCCACGAGGCGCCCGGTGCCGGAGGGCAGGTGGTCGTCGTCGCGCGCCGTCGCTGGCGGGGTGGTGCTCTGGGCCGTGGTCACGGGCTGCTCCTGGGAACGTCGTGGCGTCTGCTGTCAGAGTGACAGTGACTGCCAACTCGGCGCCACCTGATTTGCTTCCCGTACGCTGGGGTGATGAGCACCACCGAGGTCGGCGAGCCCGTCGACCTGCGCGAGCGACGTCGCCGCCAGACCGAGCGCGAGGTCGGGGACGTCGCGCTGCGGCTGTTCGAGGAGCGTGGGGTCGTCGGCACCACCGTCGACGACATCGCGCACGCCGCCGGCATCTCGCCCCGCACGTTCTTCCGCTACTTCGCCACCAAGGAGGCCGCCGCGCTCGCCGGCGACCCCGACCTCGACGCCCGGGTCGACGCGCTCGTCGACGGCCTCGACCCGGCCGCCCCGCCGGTCACCCAGCTGGAGACGCTGTGGCGGTCCGTCGCCGAGGCGCACGACGGCGGGTCGGAGGCCGGCCGTCGGGTGCTGCGCGTACGCCGCCTCGCGCTCGCCGAGCCCGCCCTGCGGCTCGCGCTCCTCGCGGAGGACGAGCGCCGCCGCGACCGGCTCGTGGCCCGGGTCCGCGATGCCCTCGGCGGCGACGAGCTCGAGGCGCTGGTGTGCGTCGAGGAGTCGTTCGTGCCGCTCCGGGCTGCCTTCGACCACTGGGCGCGCGCGTCCGACGCGGGCACCCCGGTCGGGTTGCTGGCGACGTACGAGCAGTGCATCGCCGTCGCGCGCCGGGTGCGGGTCGGGTCGTGAGCGGGTCGTGAGCCGGGCGGCGTAGGTTCGCCGTCGTGCCCGCCCGACTCCGCCGCGCCGAGCCCCACGACCTCGCCGTCGCCTGGGACGCCGTCCGTGCGGCCCGTGCCGCGGGGGAGGAGCCGACCCGCTCGGTGCTGAAGGTGCTGGTCAAGCACTACCTCGCCACGCTGGCCGAGCGAACGCCCGGGCACTCCGTCGAGGTGCGCGTGCCGCCGTACTCCGCCGTGCAGGCCGTGCCCGGCGTCCGGCACACCCGCGGCACCCCGCCGGCGGTCGTCGAGACCGACGCCGCCACCTGGCTGGCGCTGGCGACGGGTGAGCTCACCTGGGAGGCCGCGATGGCGTCGGGCGCGGTCAACGCGAGCGGTGAGCGGGCCGACCTGGCGCCGTACCTGCCCCTCGGCTGACCGTGGTCCGGCCTTCGGAGGTAGTCCCCTGCGACAAGCACCACGACTCACGGCGAGATGGTGCTTTTCGCAGGGGACTACCGCGTCCCGGCGGCCCCGCACCGACTCGGAGCAGACCACCAGGCCGGGCTACGTTGAGCGCATGAACGACTCGGCTGCGACCCCGACCACCGACGACCTGCGCGCGAAGGTGGCCGACGTGCTGCCCGGCGTCCGCAGCGACCTCGAGGACCTCGTGCGCATCGAGTCCGTCAGCGCCGACCCGGCCCGTGCCGGCGAGGGGCAGCGCAGCGCCGAGGCCGTGAAGGCGCTCCTGGACGCCGAGGGCTTCACCACCGACATCGTGTCCGAGGACGGCGGCGCGCCCGCGGTCATCGGCGAGAAGAAGGGCCCCGAGGGCGCCCCGACCGTGCTGCTCTACGCCCACCACGACGTGCAGCCCGAGAACGACCACGCCGACTGGGACTCCCCGCCGTTCGAGCCCACCGAGCGCGGTGACCGCCTCTACGCCCGCGGTGCCGCCGACGACAAGGCCGGCATCGCCGCCCACCTCGGCGCGATCCGCGTCTACGGCGACGACCTGCCGGTCAACGTCGTGATGTTCGTCGAGGGCGAGGAGGAGGTCGGCTCGGAGACCCTGCCGGCGCTGCTCGCCGCGCACGCCGAGCGCCTGCGCTCCGACGTCATCGTCATCGCCGACTCCGGCAACTGGGCCGTCGGCGAGCCGGCGCTCACCACCAGCCTCCGCGGCCTGGTGCGCGCCGACGTCGAGGTCCGCACCCTCACCCACGCCGTCCACTCCGGCATGTGGGGCGGCCTGGTGCCCGACGCGATCATCGCGCTCAGCCGGCTCATCGCCACGCTGCACGACGACGCCGGCGACGTCGCCGTCCAGGGCCTGTACGCCGGTCCGGCCGCCGATGTGGAGTACCCCGAGGAGCGGCTGCGCGCCGAGTCCGGCGCCGCCCCCGGCACCGAGTGGATCGGCACCGGCACCTCGGTCGAGCGGCTGTGGACCAAGCCCGCGCTCTCCGTCACCGGCCTGGACGCCCCGAAGGTCGACGGCGCCAGCAACACCCTCGTGCCCGCGGCCCGCGCGAAGATCTCGATGCGCATCGCCCCCGGCGACACCACCGAGAACGCCACCGCCCGGCTGCGCGAGCACCTCGAGGCGCACGTCCCGTGGGGGGCCGAGCTGACCTTCACGCTCGTCGACGCCGGCGAGGCCACCCAGATCGACGCCACCGGTCCGGCGTACGACGCCGCCCGCGACGCCTTCACCGAGGCCTGGGACGGCACCGCGCCGATCGACATGGGCGTCGGCGGGTCGATCCCGTTCATCGCGGAGTTCCTCGAGACCTTCCCCGAGGCCTCCGTGCTCGTCACCGGTGTCGAGGACCCCGACACCCGCGCGCACGGCGCCAACGAGGGCCTGCACCTCGCGGAGTTCGAGAAGGTCGTGCTCGCCGAGGCGCTGCTGCTGCGCAACCTCGCCGGCTGACCCGACCTGCCCCGACCTGCGCCGACCTGCCCTGACCCGCGCCGACCTGACCGGACCCCCGCGGGGGTGTGCACCCGTGTGACACGCTCACCGGTGTGCGCGCGGTCACACCCGAGTTCCTCGCCGAGCACCGGCGCGACCGGCTCGAGGTGGTCACCGACCGGCTGGGCGAGACCATCCAGCGCGACAACGCGGGCTACCGGCACGCTGGCGTGGTGCCGCTCGCCGACCTTCGGCAGTCCTGCCACGACAACGTCGCCCGGGTGCTCGAGCTGCTCGCCGAGGCCGTCGAGGTCGGCACCGTCACCCCGCGCGGCGACCGCGAGCCGGCGTACGACGCCGCCCGGGCGACCGGTCGCCGGCGCGCCGAGCAGGGTCTACCGCTCGACGACGTGCTCCGGTCGTTCCGCATCGGCGGCCGGCTGATCTGGGCCGACCTGGTCGAGGTGGGCGAGGACGCGCTCGACGCCCGCGAGCTGCGCGAGATCGGCACCTGGCTGTGGGAGGTCGTCGACGAGACGTCGGCGCAGGTCGCCCGCAGCTACCACCAGCACGAGCGGGCGCTGGTGCGCGCCGACGAGCAGCAGCGCGCCGAGCTGTGGGAGGGACTGCTGCACGGCCGCGCCCACGACCCGGGTTTCGCGCGCGACGCGGGCTCGCGGCTCGACGTACCCGTCGACGGACCGCTGCTGGTCGTCTGCGCCGCCGACCTCGACCCGGTCGCCGCCGACCTCGCGGTCTCCCCGCACGCCTCCGCGTGGGTCCGTCGTACGGCGGAGGTGGTCGGCCTGGTCGCGCTGCGTCGACGCAGCCCGGACGGTCCGGACGAGGCGTACGTCGCGCTGGCCCGCCTCGCCGAGCGCGACGCCGTGCCGCTCGGCGTCTCCGGCGTGGTGCCCGGCCTCGCCGGCGTCGACGAGGGCCACCGCCAGGCTGCGCTCGCGCTGCGGGCCCAGGGCACGACCGTCGGGGTGGCCGGGTTCGACCAGCGGCTGGCCGAGGCGCTGCTGCTGAGCGCGCCCGACGTCGGCCGGCGGCTGCGGGCGCTCTGGGTCGACCCGCTGCTCGCGCTGCCCGGCGGCGAGGGCGAGGCCCTGGTCGCGACCCTCGACGCCTGGGTCGCCGGCGGCGGCTCGGCGACCGCGGCGGCCCGGGCCGCGCACTGCCACCGCAACACCGTGCTCAACCGCCTGCGCCGGGTCGCCGCCGTCGCCGGGCGCGACGTGCCCGACGGCTGTCCGCCCGTCGAGCTCGACCTCGCGCTGCGTGCCCACCGGCTCGGGCTCTAGGGGTCCGACGGCTGTGCAGACTGCACAGTGACCCTCGCCAAGACGTGTGCAGAGGGGGGTGGTCCAGACCATGTGACAGGTGCCACAGTCAGATGGTCGGTGTGGCCCAGGCCACCAGCCGGACGGACCCTCCCTCCTCCCCGGTGCCGACGACCCGACCACGCACGAGCGCGCCGGAGTGCGCGTGGGTGCGCACCAGCACGACCTCCATGGGGTGAGCATGTCGATCTCGCAGGGCCGGTCCACCGGCGGCAGCACCAGCGGCACCAGCACCGGAGCCGGCGTCGGGCGCCGCAGCTTCCTCGGCTACGTCATCGGCGGCAGCACGCTCGTCGCGGCCGCCGACCTCGCCGTCCAGGCGACGGCCAACCCCGCGCACGCCGGGGGAGTGCCCTCCCCGCCGCAGGTGCCGGAGCTCTACGACCTCGAGGACCTCCAGACCGATGCGGCGCTGCCGACGTCGGCGCTCATCACGGTCGAGATCCGCGAGGACGGCACCGCCCACTTCGCGATCCCGCGGATGGAGGTCGGCCAGGGCATCACCACCTCGACCGCGATGATCCTCGCCGACGAGCTCGACCTGCCGCTGTCGAAGGTCGAGGTCACCCTCGCCCCGGCCCGTCCGGAGCTGGTGTTCAACCAGCTCACCGGCGGCTCCAACACCACCGTGTCGACGTACACACCGATCCGCGTCGCCGCCGCCATCGCGCGCAAGGCGCTGCTCGACGCCGCCGCGATCGAGCTGGGGTACGCCGTCACCCGGCTGAAGACCTACAAGGGTCTCGTCGAGGCCCCCGACGGCGCGACCGTGTCGTACGGCGACCTGTCCGCCAAGGCGGCTGCGTCGAGCACCCAGCAGGTCGAGGTCGAGCTCAAGCCGGCCGCCGACCGCAAGGTCGTCGGCACCCCGCGCAACCGCGACGACGCGCGCGCCGCCGTCACGGGTCGCAAGCAGTTCACGATGGACCTCGACGTCCCCGACGCGCTGCCCACGATGATCTGCCGTGCCCCCACCCTCAACGGCACGCCGAAGGCGCTCAACAACGAGACCGAGATCCTCCGGATGCCCGGCGTCACCCACGTCGCGCTCGTCGACACCGGTGTCGCGGTGCGTGCGCGCACCTTCGGGCAGTGCATCGACGCCGTCCGCGCCATGGACGTCGACTGGAACCCCGGCACCGCCGAGGGCGAGTCCGACGCCACCATCCTCAAGAAGCTCCGCCAGGCCGAGATCCCGCTGGCCGTGCCGAAGGTGCCGCTGCTGGCCACCACCGTGGAGGCCGACTTCGCCTTCGCGTTCCGCTCCAGCGCGGCGCTCGAGCCCAACTGCGCGATCGCCGACGTCCGTGACGACTCCGCCGAGATCTGGGCCGGGCTGAAGGTGCCGATCCTCGCGCAGGAGAACATCGCCCAGGAGCTGGGCATGCGGGTCGACCAGGTGAAGGTCAACGTCGTCACCGGCGGCGGGTCCTTCGGCCACAAGCTCTTCAGCGACGCCGCCATCGAGGCCGCCAAGACCAGCCGGGCGATGGGCGTGCCGGTGCGGCTGATGTGGCACCGCGCCGATGAGCCCCGCCAGGGCCGCCTGCACCCGATGTGCACCAGCCGGGTCCGCGCCACCGTCCTGGGCAAGAACGTGCTGACCTTCGAGCAGCGGCTCACCAGCGTCGTCACCGACTTCAGCCACGGCCTCGGCGAGATCATCTCCTCGACCATCGACGAGGCGCCGACGGAGGTCGGCCGGAAGCTCGGCGGCCTGGGGTTCTCGGAGACGATCTTCACCCTCACCCAGGAGCTGCCCTACGACTTCGGCGTGGTCACCCAGCTGCTGAGCGAGACCGACGACTCGTTCAACACCGGGTCGATGCGCAACATCTACTCGCCCGACACCGCGGTGGCCAGCGAGCTCGTGGTCGACCAGATCGGCCGCAAGATGGGTCTCGACCCGCTCGAGGTCCGCCGTCGGTTCGTCAAGAGCGACGTCGTACGCCGCTGCCTCGACACCGTTGCCCGCGAGGGCCGCTGGGGCCGACGGATGCCGAAGGGCATGGCCCAGGGCATCGCGGTGCACAAGGAGTACAAGGGCGCCACCGCCGTGCTCGTCGAGATCGACTGCCGGCCCGAGACGGTCAACCGGAAGATCCGCAAGGCCGTCACCGGTCCGCGGGTCACCAAGGCCGTCATCGCCGTCGACGCCGGCCTCGTCATCAACCCGCGCGGTGTCGAGGCCCAGATGCAGGGCGGCTTCATGGACGGGCTCGCGCTGACCCTCACCAGCAGCTGCCACCTGGAGGACGGCCACTTCCTCGAGGCCAGCTGGGACAACTACTTCTACACGCGTCAGTGGAACGTCCCGCCCGAGGTCGAGGTGCACGTCGTGGAGTCCGACAGCGAGCAGCCCGGCGGGGTCGGCGAGGCCGCCGTCGGCTCGTCCGCCGCGGCCGTCGCCTGTGCCTACGTGCGCGCCACGAAGAAGATGCCGGCGTACTTCCCGATCAACCACGCCGAGCTCTCCTTCGAGCCCAAGTCGTTCGTGCCGCCCGTGCCGGCGTCGCCGACCGACGGTCTGAAGTACACCTACTGACCCCCCTGCCGCTCGCGGCCACCGAACCATCAGACACCGGACACGAGAGCAGGAGACCCACCGTGCCGAAGCAGACCTTCGTCCTCAACGGCGAGCCCGTCACCGTCGACGTCGAGGACGACGTACGCGTCCTCTGGGTCCTGCGCGACCTTCTCGGCGTGCAGGGCCCGAAGTACGGGTGCGGCATCAACGTGTGCAAGGCGTGCACGTCGCACCTCAACGGCCGCGCCTTTAACCCGTGCTCGGTGCGGGTCGGCGACCTCGCCGAGGAGGACCGCGTCACCACGATCGAGGGCCTCCCGGGCGAGGTCGGGGCCGACGACGGCGAGCTGCACCCGATGCAGGAGGCCTGGATCGATCGCGACGTCCCGCAGTGCGGCTACTGCCAGCCCGGCCAGATCATGGCCGCCGTCGCGCTGGTGAAGAAGGTCAAGCGGGAGGGGCGCACCCTCCAGGAGTCCGACCTCGACACCATCCGCAACATCTGCCGCTGCGGCACCTACACCCGCATCCGGGAGGCCGTCGAGCAGGGCTCGCGCGCGATGTCCTGACGGCGCTCTCGGCGTCGGGTCAGGTTGCGCGCGGCAGCACCAGGCGGAATCGGCTGCCCCGCCCGATCTCCGACTCCACCTCGACCCGGCCGCCGAGTTGCTCGGCGACCCGACGGGTGATGGTGAGCCCGAGGCCGGTGCCCGGACGGCGCCGTACCTGCGGGTCGGTCGAGCGGAAGAACTCCGTGAACAGCTGTGCCTGGTCGGCCTCGGAGATCCCGACGCCGGTGTCGCGCACCTCGACGACGACGTCGCTGCCGACCGGCCAGGCGCCGATGACGACCCAGCCGCCGGACGGGGTGTACTTCACCGCGTTCCCCACCAGGTTGCCGATGGCGCGCTCGAGGGCCACCGGGTCGGCGCGCACGGGCAGCCAGGCCTGCGACGCCTCGACCCGCAGGTCCACCCCGCCCCGCTGGGCGGCCAGGGCGTGCAGGTCGAGCGCCTCGGTGGCCACCGCCACGGCGTCGAGCACCTCGAACGACTCGGCGTTGTCGGTGTCGGAGGCCCGCGCCAGCACCAGCAGGTCGTCGACGAGCCGGCTCATCCGCGTCGTCGCGCGCCGCAGGGCGTGCACGGTGCGTCTCAGGCCGGGGTCGTCCTCGCCGACGCTCTCCTCCTCGAGGAGCTCCAGGTGACCCGACATGACGCTGAGCGGGTTCTTCAGCTCGTGCGAGACCGTCGACAGCAGGTCCGATTTGTACGTCGCCAGCTCGGCCGACCGCGCGGCGGCGGCGTGCTCGCGGATCAAGGCATGGGCGTTGGCGACCGAGCGTCCCATGTCGCGTCCGACGTCCATCAGCGGCAGCAGCTCGTCCTCGGTGAACGGTGCCCCGTCTGGACCACGGGCGACGACGAGGTGGCCCAGGCACGTGTCGCCGGCCCCCATCGGCACCACCGCCATGCTGGTGACGCCCTGCCGCAGCATCACCTCGGCGTTGGCCGTCTGGGCGTCGACCGGGAGCGGCCCCGACGCCGGGTCGTCCAGCTCGGCGTGCAGCACGGTGACCGACTGACGCTGCCATCCACGGCGGGCGAGGTCGCGGATCTCGTCGACGACGAGCGCCGGCGCCTCGACCGGCGCCGTGCCGCCCTCATCGTGGTCGTCCCACGGGTAGGTCCGGATCGTGACGACGTCGGCCGCGAAGCCGTCGAGCAGCCACGAGCGGCACTGCTCGAAGACGCGGTCGAGGTCGTCCCAGGAGCTGGCGAGGCGTACGACGTGGCGCGTGGCCTCGGCCATCCGGGTGCGCCGCGACAGGCCCTCGCGGTCGAGCGCGACGCGCAGGGTGCGCTCGGCCAGCTCGGCGTACCGCTCCAGCTGTTGCCGCTGGGCCCGGTCGGGGCGCAGTCCGTCCTCCGGGATGTCCACGGAGATGAGGCCGATCCAGGTCCCGTCGGTGGCGTGCAGCGGGGCGGCGAGCAGGTCGTGCGGGTGCCAGGCCCGGTCCTTGTGGACGGCGAGCGCGTCGCCCGCACCGGGGGCGCCGAGCGCGGTCTCGACGGGTACCCACCCGGTGACCTCGTCCCCGGCGGGTCCGTCGTCGGCCAGGAACCGGAAGCGCCCCAGACCCTCCGCCCGGTCGAGGTCGGCCCGCACGTCGGCGAGCGGGAAGGCGTGCCCGACCTGCGCCTCCGCGGGCAGCAGCTCGTCGCCGACGAGCGAGACGATGCGCAACCAGTCCCCCTGCACCAGACCGAGCGAGGCGACCTTGAAGCCGATCATCGTGGCGACGGAGTCGACCACCGTGCCGAGGGCAGCGCGAGCCGCGGCGTCGGACCAGTGGTCCACGTCGAAGGTAGGCGGCGGCAGGTGGGCGCGAGGCACGGTGTCAGCCCTGGATGGTCGTGTGATGGAGAGGATTCGTCGAGATGCCCGAGCCGGATGGCTCGCGAGGGAGTGATGCTGCTCACGCCACAGTGGGACGTGTCGGCCCGAGACCGGCTCCTCCGGTCTGGTACCCGCTCGGAGGGTGTTCCATGCCTGCTCCGCCGACCACGCTCCCCGCGCCGGTCGCCCCTACACTCGGGGTGTGCCCTTCCTGCGCAGCCCCGGTGCCCGGCCCGGAGGCGACGGCCGGCTGACGGCGTCCCTCGACCCGCACGACCAGGGACCGCAGGACGCCTGCGGCGTGTTCGGGGTGTGGGCGCCCGGCGAGGACGTCGCCAAGCTCACCTACTTCGGCCTCTACGCCCTGCAGCACCGCGGCCAGGAGTCCGCGGGCATCGCGGTGAGCAACGGTCGACAGATCCTGGTCTACAAGGACATGGGCCTGGTTTCCCAGGTCTTCGACGAGTCGACGCTCGACTCCCTGAAGGGCCACCTGGCGATCGGCCACTCGCGCTACTCCACCACCGGCGCGAGCACCTGGCAGAACGCCCAGCCGACCTTCCGGCCCACCGCCGACGGCTCGATCGCGCTCGGCCACAACGGCAACCTGATCAACACCCACGAGCTGCGCGACCAGGTGCACTCGTTGCCCAGCGACACCGGCGAGCTCGACCTCCAGTCCCGCGACCTGGAGGCGTCGACGAACGACACCGGCCTGGTCACCGCGCTGCTGGCGCACCACCCCGACTCCTCGCTGGAGGCCCGCGCGCTGGAGGTGCTCCCGACGCTGCGGGGAGCGTTCTCCATGGTCTGGATGAATGAGGACACCCTGTACGCCGCCCGCGACCCGCAGGGCATCCGCCCGCTGGTGCTGGGTCGGCTCGACCGGGGCTGGGTCGTGGCCAGCGAGGACGCCGCGCTGGCGACGATCGGCGCCTCGGTCGTCCGCGAGATCGAGCCCGGCGAGATGGTCGTCATCGACCACGAGGGCCTGCGCTCGCACACCTTCGCCGAGCCCGAGCCCAAGGGCTGCGTGTTCGAGTATGTCTACCTTGCCCGGCCCGACGCCACGATCAGCGGCCGCTCGGTGCACGAGGCGCGCGTCGAGATGGGCCGCGAGCTGGCCCGTCAGTTCCCGGTCGACGCCGACCTGGTGATGCCGGTGCCGGAGTCCGGCACCCCGGCCGCGTCCGGGTACGCCGAGGAGTCCGGCATCCCGTTCGGCCAGGGCTTCGTCAAGAACGCCTATGTCGGCCGCACCTTCATCCAGCCCAGCCAGACCCTGCGCCAGCTCGGCCTGCGGCTGAAGCTCAACGCGCTGCCGCACATGATCCGCGGCAAGAAGGTCGTCGTGGTCGACGACTCGATCGTCCGGGGCAACACCCAGCGCGCCCAGGTGCGGATGCTGCGTGAGGCCGGCGCCCTGGAGGTCCACGTCCGGATCTCCTCGCCGCCGGTGAAGTGGCCGTGCTTCTACGGCATCGACTTCGCCACCCGCGCCGAGCTGATCGCCAACGGCCTGGACGTCGACGAGATCGCCGCGAGCGTGGGCGCCGACAGCCTCGGCTACATCTCCCTCGAGGGCATGGTGCAGGCGACCGGTCAGCCCTCCTCGACGCTGTGCCAGGCCTGCTTCACCGGGGAGTACCCCGTGCCGCTGCCCGACGAGAGCCAGCTCGGCAAGCACCTGCTCGAGACCACGCTGGGGTCGCCGTCGTACGGCCGCGCCCTGCCGGTGCTCAACAACCCCTGATCCAGCCCTGACCCAGCCGCCCCCGACGAACGAGGACCTGCCGGTGACCGCCACGCCCAGCAACGCCTACGCCCGCGCCGGCGTCGACATCGACGCCGCCGACACCGCGGTGGAGCTCATGCGCACCTGGGTCGAGCAGGCTCGCCGACCCGAGATGATCGGCGGCCTGGGTGGCTTCGCCGGCCTCTGGGACGCCTCCGCGCTGACTCGCTTCCGCCAGCCGCTGCTGGCCACGTCGACCGACGGCGTCGGCACCAAGGTCGCGATCGCCCAGCGGATGGACGTGCACGACACGATCGGCTTCGACCTGGTCGGCATGGTCGTCGACGACCTCGTCGTCTGCGGCGCCGAGCCGCTGTTCATGACCGACTACATCGCCACCGGCCGGGTCGTCCCGGAGCGGATCGCCGCGATCGTCAAGGGCATCGCCCAGGCGTGCGTGGCCGCCGGCTGCGCGCTGGTCGGGGGCGAGACCGCCGAGCACCCCGGTCTCCTCGCCCCCGACGAGTACGACGTCGCCGGCGCCACCACCGGCGTGGTCGAGGCGGAGGACCTCCTCGGCCCGGCCCGCGTGCGCCCCGGCGACGTGGTCGTGGCGATGGCGGCCTCCGGCCTGCACTCCAACGGCTACTCCCTGGTGCGCCACGTGCTGCTCGGCGACCCGTCCGACGGCGGGGCCGGCTGGGCGCTGGACCGCGACGTGCCCGAGCTGGGCCGCACCCTGGGTGAGGAGCTGCTCGAGCCCACCAGGATCTACGCGAAGCCCGCCCTCGCGCTGGCCCGCGGCACCGAGGTGCACGCGATGAGCCACGTGACCGGCGGTGGTCTGGCCAACAATCTCGCCCGGGTCATGCCGGTCGAGCTGCGCGCCACCCTCGACCGGGCGTCGTGGACGCCGGCCCCGGTCTTCGACCTGGTCCGCCAGGTCGGCGACGTCGCCCAGCCGGACCTCGAGGCCACGCTCAACTGCGGCGTCGGCATGGTCGCGATCGTGGCGGCCGACGCGGTCGACGCGGCGCTCACCCTGCTGGGTGACCACGACGTGCCGGCCTGGGTCGCCGGCGAGGTCGACGCCGACCCCGACCGCGCGGGCACCGTGCGCCTCGTCGGGCAGCATCCCGGCTGGTGAGGAGCGCGCGGCCGCCCGGTGCGGCCACGGTGACGCGCGCGACACGCCCCGCACCCCGCGAATCGGGGTCCCGGAGTGCCGGAACACCCAGCGAGCAGGTAGCGTTACCCCCACGAGACGTTGTCGATAGTTCCGGCCTGTTCAGGGCCGGCCATGGTGCGAGGGGGCTGGACCCTATGGGCCGCGGCCGAGCGAAAGCCAAGCAGACGAAGGTCGCACGCGACCTCAAGTACCGGACCTACGATCCGGACTTCAGTGCGCTCCAGAAGGAGCTGCACGGAGATGAGGACGACGGCGACGACGACGACGGGGACGACTACCGCTGACCCAGCGGTGTCCCTCGCGTCGGTGTCCTGACCGCGTTCAGGGCTCGTCGGCACGGCACACGGTGACCTGACGCCGTACCGGAGCGTCCGCGCGCGCCAGCGCACGGACCGCCCCGGGCGGCGTACCGGTCTGTCCGGGCTCAGCCCGTCGGCAGCCAGACGCCGCGCAGGCGCCCGACGTCGCGCATCCGCTGCTCGGCGAGCCGGTCGGCGGCCACGGCGGTCGTGGTGCCGTGCGACGCGGCGGCCTCGAGCACGCGGCGCGTGGTCTCGTAGATGCCCGCCGCGCGCTGCTGCGCGCGGTCGAAGGAGAAGCCCTCGAGCTCGTCGGCGACCTGGATCAGGCCGCCGGAGTTGACGCAGTAGTCGGGGGCGTAGACGACGCCCTTGTCGGCGAGCACCTGGCCGACGCCGGGGTGGGCGAGCTGGTTGTTCGCCGCGCCGCAGACGAGGCGCGCCGACAGCCCGCCGACGACCTCCTCGGTCAGCGCGTGGCCCAACGCGCAGGGGGCGTAGACGTCCAGCGCGCCGGCGACCAGTGCCTCGGTGGACGCCGCGACCTCGACGCCCGGGTGCTCGTCGCGCACCCGCTCGACCGCCGCGGTCGACACGTCGGTGACCACGACGCGCGCGCCGACCTCGGTCAGGTGGCGCACCAGGTGGTGGCCCACCTTGCCGACGCCGGCCACGCCGACCGTGCGGCCCTCCAGGGTGGCCCCGTCGCCCCACACGGCCTCCGCACCGGCCTGCATGCCGCGGAACACGCCGTACGCCGTCAGCACCGACGAGTCGCCCGCGCCGCCGTGGGCGACGGTGCGGCCCGTGACGTGGGAGCACTCCCGCGCGACGAGGTCCATGTCCTCGGAGAACGTGCCGACGTCGCAGGCGGTCTTGTAGCGGCCCGACAGCGACTCCACGAAGCGGCCGTAGGCACGCAGCAGCGGCTCGGACTTGTCGGTGGCCGGGTCGCCGATGATGACGGCCTTGCCGCCGCCGAGGTCGAGCCCGGCGAGCGCGGCCTTGTAGGACATGCCGCGGGACAGCTCCAGCACGTCGCTGAGGGCGTCGGCGGTCGTGGCGTAGGGGTAGAAGCGGGTGCCGCCCAGGCCGGGGCCCAGGGCGGTGGAGTGGATCGCGATGATCGCCTTCAGCCCGGACGCGGGGTCCTGGGCGAAGACGACCTGCTCGTGCTCGCTGCTCAGGCCGAACGGGTCGGCGGCTGACGGGCTGGTCTCGGGGGTGCTGCTCATGTCGTGTCCGTTTCGCTCGAGCGGCCGGGGCCCGGTGGGGCTGGCCGGGGTGGGCGGGGCGGGTCCGTCGGGGGTGGTGACGGGCCCGGGTCCAGCCTAGGACCAGCGGACGTCGTACGCCGCCGTCAGGCCGGGCCCGGGTCGGCGGCGACCAGCGCGTCGACCGCCTCGTCGGCGCAGCTCACGACGTCGTCGAGGAGCAGCAGCGGGTCGGCGGCGTCCGGGGCGCCGTGCTCGACGCGCTGGGCGGCCGCGCCGAGCCGGTTGAGACCGAGGTTGAGGGCGCTGCCCTTGAGCTGGTGGGCGATGGAGGTGACACGGGGGAGGTCGCCGTCCTCGGCGGCCACCCGCAGCTCGGCGATGATCCCGTCGAGCCGGCTCAGGAAGGACATCCGGGTGCGCTCGAAGAACGACACCCCGTCCTTGACCAGCTCGTGCAGCATCGCGACGCGCTCGGCGTCGAGCACCTCCGGCTCGTCGGGGTCGCCCGAGGCCTCCGGCGCCGATGCGGGCCCCCCGCCGGCGGCGGGCCCGCCACTGTCGGTGCGGGCTGCCGGCGAGCGGCCGAGGGCCTCCGCGAGCTGGGTCGGGTCGACCGGCTTGGGGAGGAAGTCGTCCATCCCCGAGGCCAGGCACCGCTCGCGCTCGCCCGGCAGCGCGGACGCGGTCATCGCGATGATCGGCACCCGGACGCCGGCCGGTTCGCGGCGACGTACGGCGCGGGTGGCGTCGTAGCCGTCGAGGCGGGGCATCCGGCAGTCCATCAGCACCACGTCGTACGGGTGGCCCGGGGCGAGGGCGTCGACGGCCTCCACGCCGTTGTCGGCCGTCGCCACGGCGCAGCCGAGCGCCTCGAGCATGCCGGTGGCGACGAGCTGGTTGACGGGGTTGTCCTCGACGACGAGCACCGACAGCCCGAGCTGCGCCCGGGGCGTCTCCACCCGCGGGACGCGGCGGCGGGCGCCGGAGGTGGGTGCGGGGCCCTGGAGGGCGTCGTACAGCTCGGAGGGGCCGACGGGCTTGGTGAGCCACGTGCGGAACCCCCGGCTGACCACGCCGTCCTCGTCGACCTCCTCGCGCCGGGTCATCAGCACCAGGTCCAGGCCGGGCGGTCCGACCTCGACCATCCGCGCGGCGAGCCGCTCGACGTCGGGCAGGTCGTCGGCGACCAGCGCCACCTCGGGGGGCGGGACCCGGTCGGGCGACTCCAGGGCTGCGCGGGTGCCGGCCTCCAGCACGTCCAGGGCGTCGTCGGGATCGGTGACCAGGTCGACGTCCAGCTGCCAGGTGGTGAGCTGGTGGTGCAGCGCGGCCGCGGTCTCGCGGTGCGGCTCGAGCACGAGCACCCGACGGCGCGGCGGTCGGGCGCCGGCGGTGGCGCCGCGCGCGGTGGTCAGGCGTGCGGTGAACCAGAACGTGCTGCCCGCACCGGGTGCGCTGCGCACGCCGATGCTGCCGTCCATCGCCTCGACGAGCTGGCGACTGATCGCCAGGCCGAGACCGGTGCCGCCGTGCCGGCGGGTGGTGGAGCGGTCGGCCTGGGCGAAGGCGTCGAAGAGGCGCGAGGTCTCGTGGGCGGCGATGCCGATGCCGGTGTCGCGCACCTCGCAGCGCAGCCACACCGCGTCGGGGTCGTCCCGCGTGGCGGGTGCGTCCGAGGGCGGGTCGGTGCGCCGCAGCTCGACGACGACCTGGCCCTCGTCGGTGAACTTCACCGCGTTGGAGGCCAGGTTGCTGATGACCTGGCCCAGGCGCACCGGGTCGCCGGCCAGGGTCTCGGGCACGTCGGGGGCGCAGTCGACGACCAGCTCGACGCCCTTGTCGCGGGCCGTCGCGCCGAGCACCGTGGTGGCCCGGTCGAGCGTTTGACGCACGTCGAGGTCGGTGGTCTCCAGCTCCAGACGGCCGGACTCGATCTTGGACAGGTCGAGGATGTCGTTGATGAGTGCCAGCAGGGTCATGCCGGCGCCGCGCAGGCCGCCGGCGAGGCGGCGCTGGCGCTCGTCGAGGTCGGTGTCGAGCAGCAGGTTGGTGAGGCCGATGACGCCGTTCATCGGCGTGCGGATCTCGTGGCTCATCGTGGCCAGGAACTCCGACTTGTGCCGGGACGCCGCCATCGCCTCGTCGCGGGCCTCGGCGACCTGCGCGGTGGTGCGCTCGCGCTCGGCCACCCGGCCCAGCTGGTCGCCGATGTGGCGGATGAGCGCCCACGCGTAGACGTCGGGCTCGGGCGAGGGCAGGTCGAGCTGGACCACGCAGACCGTGCCGCGGCCGCTGCGGACCGGCAGCGACACCAGGCAGCGCTCGACGCCGTCGACGGTGCCGGTGCGGATCCGGACCGCGTTGGCCGACCAGGCGTCGCGGGCCGAGGAGCGGTCGGCCTCCACCGCGCCCGCGCGCCGCGGGATCGGGGGCTCCCGGAAGACCAGCCCGCCGCCGTCGTCGGCCCGCACCCACACGCCGACGGGGGTCCAGGCGGCGTCCTCGGCCAGGACCCGGGAGGCACGCACGATGGCGTCGACCACCGAGCCGGACCGGTTGGCGGCGTCGGCGATCCGGCCGACCAGGGCCAGCTGCGAGGACAGGGCCTCGGCGGCCTCCGTGGCCGACCGCCGGTCGCTGATGTCCTGGACGGTGCCCTCGATGCACGTCGGGGTCCCGTCGGCGTCCCGGCTGATCTCCCCCTGACCGCGCATCCAGCGCGGGATGCCTGAGGGGCGCACCACGCGCCCCTCCCACTCGACGGTCCTCGAGTGCTCGAGCGCGGTGACGATGACCGCGAGCACCGGCTCACGGTCATCGGGGTGCAGGACGTCCACGAACGCCTGCGAGGCGCGTGGCCGGTCGGCGTGGTCGACGCCGAGGAGCCGCTCCATCTCGCGCGACCAGACGAGCTCGTCACTCGGGATCGACCACCTCCAGCTGCCCAGCCGGGCCATGCTCTGGGCGCGGGCGAGCTCGCGCTCGCGCTCGCGCAGCGCGTCGAGCAGCTCGCGCCGCTCGTCGTTCTCGGTGAACCGGTGCAGGTAGCCCACGAGCGATCCGTCGTCGTGGCGCACGGGGGACCAGCTGACCAGCGCCCAGCGGCTGCGCCCGCCGGTGGGCTGGAGGTAGACCTCGACGTTGCTCTCGCCGGGGTCGCCGGCATGCATCCGCGCGCAGATGTCCTCGAGGTCGCGTCGGCCCTGGAGATCGGCGACGTCGAACATGCTGGCGGGCGGCCGGTCGGCCGGGGGGCCCACGAGGGTGCTCATCGCGGCGTTGGCCCAGATGGTGCGGCCGTCGGTGTCGACCAGCCACAGGCCGTCGCTGCTGCTCGAGACCAGCGCGCGGGCGGTCGCCTCGTCGAGGTGCACCAGTCGACCCTCCTCAGCGCGCCGCCGCACGGGGACACCGTCGTCCGACCGTCGGCCCACTGTAGGACTTCCGGGCGCAGTGGTGCGTCACCCGACGCGGCCCCGGACGCCTCCTCCGGAACACCTCCTGACGCGACGAGGGGCCGGGACCATCGTGGTGGTGGTCCCGGCCCCTCGGGCAGGCGTCCTGGTGGGCCAGGATCAGCCGGCGACGGCCTTCTTCAGCGCGGTGCCGGCCTTGAACGCCGGCGCCTTGCTGGCGGCGATCTCGATGGACTCGCCGGTCTGCGGGTTGCGGCCCTGGCGGGCGGAGCGCTCGCGGACCTCGAAGGTGCCGAAGCCGGTCAGGGCGACCTTGTCGCCACCGGCGAGGGCGGAGCTGATGCTGTCGAGCACGGCGGACAGGGCCTTGTCGGCCTGCGCGCCGCTCAGGCCGGTCTCGGCGGCGACGGCGTCGCGAAGCTCGGTGCGGTTCATGTGGTTCCTCTCGGATCGCAAAAGGTTGGTGCGGCGGTCGACGGTAGCCCAGCAGGACGCGGAATCCAGCAGGGGGGCGCGGCCGCGGCGTGCCCGGGCGTCGCTCGGGGTGCCCGCGTCGGGACAGGTCAGCGGGTCGCGCGCTGTACGACGAGGTCGCCGTGCGTGCCGTAGCCGGGCAACCGACCGCCCGCGGTGGTGCCGTCGAAGCCGACCATCACCCACTCCGGGCCCGTCGCTCCCGGTACCTGCGCCAGGGTCGGCCAGGGCAGGTTCGACGGGAACGCGGCGTCCAGCCGGTCTCGCTCGCGCAGGCCGAGGTCGAGCACGGGGTAGCCCGTGCGGCCGTCCTCGCGCTCGGTCGCCAGCACCCGCCAGCGGCCGTCGTCGGGGTCGCGCAGCAACGTCGTCCCCTCGCACTGACCGCGCTCGGTCGCGGCGGCGCTCAGGGAGAGTCCGTGCAGGTCAGGGCCGGTGGCGACGGCTGGGTGGAAGGAGAAGAAGCGGCGGGCGCTGACGTAGCCGACCAGCCACGAGCCGTCGTCGTCGCGCACCAGGTGGGGGTCCCAGGTGCCGACCGAGGAGAGGCCCTCGACGGGCAGGTCGAGCGGCTCGGTGTCGAGCACGTGCGAGCCGCGGGTGAGGTCGGTGCCGGGACCGTCGGCGCCGGGTACAGCGGGCACGGTCGCGAGCGTCGTGGTGACCCGCGGGTGCCGAGTCGGGTGGAAGTCGCCCCACGTGCTGGTCGCGGCGAGCCAGCGGTCGCCGTCGCGCACCAGGTGCGTGGCGTGGTCGCCGTACACGCCGGGCCGTTCCGGACGCCGCCAGAAGAGATCCGCGCGGTGCACGAGCCTCGGCGTGTCGCGGGGGTCCTCGGGCGTCGCGAGGCCCTCCAGCGCGAGGACGACGGTGTGCGCGGTGCGGAAGCCGGCCGGCCCGGCGGCGGTCGCGGTGAGCAGGAGCGGCCCGCCCTCCTCCCGGTGCGGCGACCCGTCGGCGTACGTCACCAGGCGCAGGTCGCGCAGGCCGAGCCGTCCGAAGCCCGCGAGCCGGCCGTTCGCCGGGGCGACGCCCGCGCACCACGCCTCGTCGTGCACGTCGAGGTCCGGGTGCGCCTCGTCGAGCAGCACCTGCGCACGGGCGACCGGGCCCCGGGGCTCGACCGTCCACGCGGTGGCGACCGGACCGGCGAGGGTCACCGCCAGCTCCGACGGGTCGCGCGGCCGGGCGTGGCGGCGCGACAGGTGTCGCTTGGTCCGCCCCTCGCGGGTGACCTCGAGCGCGCCCCGGCGGCCGTCGTACGACGCGCGCAGGACGGTGCCGTCTGGCCCTTCCAGGCCGACGCGTGCGGTGAGACCGCGGTCGACGGTGCGGATCGCGGTGAGGTACGGCGCCGCGGCGGGCGGGACGTCCCCGGTGAGGGTGACGTCCCGCGTCCGCGCGACGATCCGCAGCGGCGGCCAGGTCACGTCACTGGACCGGCTGCGGGACCTCGCAGTCGACCTTCGGGTTGACGCTGACGTAGTTCAACGGCCCCGCGAGCACCGTCAGCGCGGTGTCGCCGAACGTCTTGCAGCTGACCTCCTGGTCGTCGCTGAAGTACCCCCGCTGGAACGCCGCGAACGCACCGATCACCAGCCAGACGACCACCAGCAGGCTGACCAGCCCGCCTCCTCTGCCACCCATGTGGACTCCTCCCTCGTGGAGGTGTCGACGCTAGCCGCGTGGCGCCGGGGCGGCAGACCCCGAGGAAGAGGGAGGGGAGAGGGGTCACGAGCCCAGCGGGTGCCGCGAGAAGTGCTGGTGGTCCTTGACCGGGCCTTCCCACCGACCGCCCCAGTGCCACCCGGCATCCTCGAAGGCCGCGACCGCCGGGTCGCCGTCGAGCAGCACCGCGGGGTGCCGGCGTACGGACCGGTCGAGGTAGTGCTCCGAGCGCGGGTGCGTGGTGGTGCCGTCGGCGTAGACGTACGGGTTCTCCAGCGGGTTGAGGTCGACCGCCCAGCCGAGGGCGTGCTGCGACCAGCGCTCGGAGCCCTCCTCGGGACGGCCGTTGAAGCACGACGTGTTGTCGGCCTCGATGGAGGCGTGGTCGTCACCGCCGTAGACGTCGACGGGCTCCATCAGTCGGACCGGGTAGCCGATCTCGTGCAGCCGGGCGAACACCGTCACGAGGGTGTCGGCGACCTCGTGGTGGCTCACGAGCACCCCGGTCGCGGTGCCGCCGTCGAAGGTGCGGTGCGGCAGGGTCAGCAGCCGCAGGTCGTCGAGCGCGACCGGGCAGCCGGGGTGCCAGGACACCCCGGTCATCGCCTCCCGCTCGGCGGGCGTCAGGCGTCGTACGCCGGTCACGGTCGCGGGTCGGCGGCCCCGCTGCCGGTGGCCTCCTCGTGCTGCCGCTTCGCCTCGGCGATCTTGTCCATCAGCTCGGTCTCGTCCTGGATGGCGGCGTGGTACTTCGGGCCGAGGGCCTTGATCTGCTCGCCCTCCGCGACCAGGGCGGCGTACACCCGCTCGCGCTCGGAGAGGTCGGCGGTGTAGCCGAGGTCGAGGTAGTTGTCGACGTGGCGGCGGGCGTTGCCGACGGCGGGCTTGGCCTTGCCCTTCTTGCTGTACAGCGACGCCACGACGGTGATGCCCAGCGCGAGCACGATGACGGCCAGCGACAGCTCGACGCCGACCTCCGGGACCGAGTCGAGGTGCTCGCCGCCGTTGATGAAGGGCAGGTTGTTCTCGTGCAGGGCGTGCAGCACGAGCTTGACGCCGATGAAGGCGAGAATCGCCGACAGGCCGTAGGACAGGAAGACCAGGCGCTCGAGCAGCCCCTCGATGAGGAAGAACAGCTGGCGCAGGCCGAGCAGCGAGAACGCCGTCGCGGTGAACACGATGAAGGTGTTCTGGGTCAGGCCGAAGATCGCGGGGATCGAGTCGAGCGCGAAGAGGATGTCGGTGCCGCCGATGGCCACCATCACCAGCAGCATCGGGGTCAGCATCTTCTTGCCGTCGACGACGGTGGTGAGCTTGTCGCCGTCGAAGTCCGGGGAGGTGCGGATGAAGCGGCGGGCCAGCCGCACCATCACGTTGTCCTCCTCGTGAGGGTCGCCGTCGCTCATCTCGCCCTTGACGAGGCTGTAGGCGGTGTAGAGCAGGATCGCGCCGAAGAGGTAGAAGATCCACGCGAAGGCGCTGATGAGTGCGGCGCCGACGGCGATGAAGCCGGTACGGGCGATGAGCGCGAACGCGATGCCGAACAGCAGCACCTTCTGCTGGTCCTCGCGGGGCACCTTGAACGAGCCCATGATGATGAGGAAGACGAAGAGGTTGTCGACGCTGAGCGCCTTCTCCGTCAGGTAGCCGGCGAAGTACTCGCCGCCCATCTGGCCGCCGCCGAACCACAGCACGACGAGGCCGAAGGCGACGGCGATGCCGACGTAGAGCGCCGACCAGATCGACGCCTCCTTCAGCGTCGGCACGTGCGCCTTGCGGGTGTGGAAGAAGAAGTCGTAGAAGAACATCGCGACGATGACGGCGATGGTGGCGGCCCAGGCCCAGAAGGGGACGGTCACGGCAGGCTCCGATGCGGGAGGGGTCGGTCAGGGACCGGAGGTCTCTCCCGCCGCTGGCGGCGGCCGCGCGCCCCGGACGCCCGACGGCGGGCGACGTGCTGACGAGGTGCGCGTGATGGGGATACTCCCCTCCAGAGCGCGACAGTAGCGGACCGCCCCAGCGGTCCGCCCCGCCCCGGAGGAGGGGCTCGACGGCTCGGTGGCTCAGGCCACGACGTCGGGGAAGGTGCCCTTGAGGTAGTCCACGAAGCGCGGGCTGACGGCCTCGGCGAGCAGGTCGTCGTCGGTGACCGGGTGCGGGCGCACGGTGAAGGCCGCGTCGGCCAGCGCGCGCGTGGCGAAGTCGTGGTGCCAGATCGCGCCCTTCCCGACCGACACCACGTCGGCGCCGTGGTCCAGGCACCACTGCGCGTCGGCGGTCGAGCGCACCAGCCCGGCGACGCCGAGCCGGGTGGTGCCCCGGGGCAGCGCGGCGACCAGGTCGATGAGCGGGGTCTCGTCGTCGGTGTGCCGCGGGGAGGCGAACACGTCCCAGAGCGAGGCGTCGACGTAGTCGAGCTCGCCGGAGCCGAGCAGGTGACCGGCGACCGCGAGGCCGTCGTCGAGCGGGATGCCGTTGCCCTCGAGGGTGAGCCGGATGCCGAGCTGGAAGTCGGGGCCGGTGGCGGCCCGGATGCCCGCGACGACCTCGTCGATCGGGCGGCGACGGGCCTCCAGCGAGCCGCCGTAGGCATCGGTGCGCTGGTTGTTGCGGGCGTCGAGGAACTGCGCGAGCAGGTAGCCGTGCGCGCCGTGCAGCTCGACCCCGTCGAAGCCGCAGCGCTCCGCGCGGACGGCCGCCGCGACGAAGTCGGAGACCATCTGCTCGACCTCGGCGGTGGTCATCGCGACCGCCTGCTTGCTCGGCTCGTCCCACGGGCACTGGTTGGGTACGCCGGACACGGCCGGGTCCGAGCGCCGCCCACCGTGGTGGAGCTGGACCGACGAGCGGGTGCCGGTCGCACGCAGCGCCTCGGCGAGCCGGGTGAGGCCGGGCTCGTGCTCCTCGCGGGCGATCCCGAGCTGTCCGGCCCAGGCCTGCCCGGGCGTCGAGACGTACGCCGCGCACGTCATCACCAGGCCGAAGCCGCCGCGCCCGCGGGCCACCAGCCACTCCTGCTCCTCGTCGGAGCAGGTGCCGTCGGCGTGGCTCTGGGTGTTGGTCAGCGGCGCGAGCGCGAACCGGTTGGGCCAGGCCGGGCCGTGGTCGAGGACGAGCGGGTCGGCGAGGGACGTCATGGGCCTCATGCTGCCGTCAGCCGCGCTCCGGCGTACGGCGGGGGCGCTCGCGGCGCTCGGCCCGTTCCGCCCGCTCGGCCCGCAGGTGCTTGCCGGGCCAGGCGCTCACCGGTCCGACGAGGGTGAGCAGGGCGGGCAGCAGCAGGGAGCGCACCAGCACGACGTCGACCATGATCCCGACCGCCATGGCCAGCGCGAGCTGGCGGAACGGCACCAGCGGCACGACGGCGAGCAGGCCGAAGCTGGCGGCGAGCGCGAGCCCGGCGACGAAGATCGCCCGGACGGTCTCGGGCATCGCCGTCACGATCGCCTCGCGCAGCGGACGGGTGCGGGCGGCGTCCCACACGCTGCCGACGGCGAAGATGTTGTAGTCGGAGCCGAAGGCGAGCAGCAGCACGGCGGCCGCGAACGGCACGTAGAACGTCAGGCCGGCGCCGGGGTCGAGGTTGCCGAAGACGAGCATCGTGGTGCCGAGCGCCGCGCCCAGCGAGAGCACGCTGCCGACGAGCAGGTAGAGCGCGGCGACGACGGCGCGCAGGAACATCACGAGCATCAGCAGGTTGGCCGCGAGCGCCGCGATCGCGATGCGCACCAGGTCGCCGGATGTCTGGTCGACGATGTACGCCGCCGTGGCGGTGTCGCCGGCCAGGCCGGCGGAGGTGACCACGAGGCCGGCCTCCGCTACGAGGGCGTCGAGGCGCTCCTGGAGCGCGTCGATCGTCGAGATCGCGGCGGCGCCGAGGGCCTCGTCGTCGAGCACCACGAGGTAGCGGGCGGCGGTGCCGTCGGCCCGCACGAGCACGTTGCGGCTGATCCGCGGCACCACGTCGCCCGGGCCGAGCACGCCGGCGACTCCGGGCTGCTCCTCGAGCAGCGACCCGAGCCGGACCAGGCCGAGCCGCTGACGGTCCAGGTCGCTGCCCTCCAGCAGCAGTGTCGTGGGGGAGAGGATGCCGGGGGCGAAGCCGTCGCGTGCCGCGTCGGCGGCCTGCTTGACGCCGCTGGTCTGCGGGAGCGAGCCGACGAAGGAGACGCCCAGCCCGAGGCCCTGGAGCGGGAAGGCCATCACCGCCAGCGCGCACACGCACGCGCCGACCATCTGCGCCGCCTTCGCCCGGCTCGACGTCAGTCGCCGCATGAGCTGCTCCAGGAGTGGGGCCCGGTGCGGTGCGAAGAGGTCGGCGAGCTCGTCGTCGGACTCCTCGCTCGGTCGGGGGTGCGACGGCCAGAAGCACCAGCGACCCAGGACGGCCATCAGGGCGGGGACCAGCGTGACCGCGACGACCAGGCCGACGACGACGGTGAAGACCAGGGCCGGGCCGAGCGCCCGGAAGAACAGGGACTCCGCGACGAGCAGGGCGCCGGTGCCGGCGGCGACCGCGAGCCCGGCGACCAGCACGATCGGCCCGAACCGGGTCGAGGCGATCTCCGCGGCCTCCAGCCGGGGGCGGCCGCGGCGCAGCTCGGCCCGCATCGCGGTGAGGTAGAAGACGACGTAGTCGGTCACCACGCCCAGCAGCAGCGCGACCACGACGGGCTCGAGCTCCGACGGGCTGGACACCCCGACGAGCGCGGTGAACGCCCCGGACAGCCGCAGGGTCATCACGTACGCCACTCCGGCGCTGGCCACCGCCACGACCGGCGCCACGACCGACCGGAGGGCGACGCCGACGATCAGCACGATCGCCAGCAGCGTCAGCAGCTCGACCGTGGGCAGCGCGTCGCGGATCAGGTCGCCCTGCGCGTCGCGGGCCGGCACCGAGCCGGACACGCCGACGACCGCGTCGCGCTCGCCGAAGAACCGGTCGGCGTACCGACGGGCCTCGCGGGTCTGCACGCCGAAGGACACGTCGGGCCGGAACAGCAGGTAGGTGATCGAGGTGGTGCCGTTCTCGCGGGACCCCGGGAAGACGCCGAGCGCGTTGCTGAGCGGCAGCGCGCCCTCGACGTGGCCGAGCCCCTTCTGCTCCTTGCGGGTCACCGCGGCCGCGGCGACCGCCGTACGGCCCTGGTCGTAGACGCTGAGGCCGGCGGCATCGCGCTGGACCACGGCGGTGCGGCCGCTGAGCGGGAAGCCGAACACCTCCGCGTCGCGCAGCTCGGTGGCGACCGCGGGGGTGTCGTCGGGCACCAGCCCGCTGAGGTCGCTGGAGCCGTGGGACGAGGAGAGCGCCGGGAAGACGACGAGGGAGAGCAGCACCGCGCCCGCCCAGAACGCCAGCACCCACCAGCGCAGCCGCACCAGCAGCCGGGCGGTGGTGCGGGCGACCCGGCCGCCCTCGCCGTGGCTCACGTGCCGGACGGTCGACGCAGGCCGAGTCGGGCCAGCTCCGCGTCGGCGAGCCCGCGGGTGCGACCCTCCTCGAGGGCGTCCCAGGGGTCCGGCTCGACGCGCGCCACGACGTCGTACGGCAGGTTCCGGGTGGCGCGCTCGGCGAGGTAGCGGTCCAGGCCGGGGCCGGCGTGGTCGCGCAGCGACCGGGCGAGGCGCACCTTCTCGCGTCGCCGGGCCGCGCGCAGCGGGAGGAAGAGCCCGACGACCGGGGTGGTCGGCATGAACGCCACCGCGAGCCCGAGCAGCACCGACAGGCGCCGCATCTCGCCCTTGACCTCCTGGCCGCGGCCGACCAGGTCCTGACCGGTCTCGACGGTCTCCCGGCCGAGCTCGGCCGGCCGCTCGCCGATGACGGGTACGCCGCCGAGGTCGGCCAGCGCGCGGCCCGCGGTCTCCAGGGCGCCGCCCGACTGGGTGACGCTGTCGCCGAGGTCGGCGAGGCCCCACACCGTCCACGACAGCAGCCCGGCGACGACGAACCACAGCACGACCCAGGCCAGGACGGCGCCGTCGAGCACACGCACGGTGGACTCGTCGGCGGTGCGGACGGAGGCGAACATCGCGGCCGAACCTAGTGCGGTCGCGCGATCCGCTCCTCACCCCGAGCGACGTGGTGGCGACCACGGTCTCGCGGTTGACTCTCCTGCCGTGACGGCGCAGGACGAGGACCATGCCCGCGACGACCGGCGCGGGGGCCACGACGAGACGTCGCGACCGGTGTCGCGGTGGGTCGTGGCGCTGCCCGCGCTGACCTTGCTGGTGGGCTTCGGTCTGGGCGCCCTGGTGTTCGGCCTCGCCGGTGGCGGGACGGTCCCCGGCACCTCGGACGCCGGTGACGAGACCTCCGCACCCACTGCGTCGGCCACGCCCGAGGACGGCACCGCCGTGGTCGTGCCGGACAGCTGCCTGGAGGCGGCCGAGACGGTCCAGCAGGCGACGTCGCTCATCCGCGGCGGCATCAGCTCGGTGCAGGAGTTCAACCCCGGCGAGATCATCGAGCTGCTCAACCAGCTCGAGGACCTCGACGGCGAGGCGCGCAAGCAGGCCGCGACCTGCACCGGCACCCGGGTCACCGACGCGCCGGTGCCGGGGAGCGAGGACGAGCCGACGGAGGAGCCGACGGAGGAGCCGACGGAGGAGCCGACCGAGGACGCGACCTCGGAGTAGCCGACCACCCGCCCCGCCTCACGAGGTCCGCAGGCCCTCGCCGCGCAGCTCCAGCCCGCTCTCCTCGGCGTCGAGCACGTCGAGGGCGTGGCCGACCGCGTCCGGGTCGAGCGCCCCCTCCTCGAGCGCGTCCAGCAGCGCGGTGCGCTGCGCGCGGAGGACCTGCACCCGTGGGGCGTCCTGCCCCTCCCGCGCGGCGACCTCGTCGAGCAGCGCGTGCATCCGGGCGCGCGTGCGCGAGGCCCGGTCGTCGGCCGTGGCCGGCCGTGCCAGGCGGCGGGCGAGCGCCGGGAGGGTGAGTCCCTGGAGGAGCAGCGAGCCGCCGGCGAGGGTGAAGGCGACCAGCACCAGCACCGGTCGGTCCGGCGTCGAGGCCGGCAGGGTCTGGGCGGCGGCGAGCGAGATCGCGCCCCGCATGCCGGCCCACACGATGACCACGCCCTCGCGGGGTCCGAGGCGCTCGTCGAGGACGTAGTCGAGGTCGTGGCGCGCCTGGCGCACCCGCGCGCGGAACCGCTCCACCCGTCGTACGGCGCGGGTGTCGCCGTCGGCGGGCAGGTGCTGCACCCGCCGCTCGACCCGCTGCTCGACCTCGTCGAGCCAGGCGCTGCGCTCGGCGCTGTGCCGGACCCGTCGGCGGGCCGACCGCAGCAGCAGCACGACGTACGCCGCCCGGACGGCGACCGTGAGCGCGAGTCCGACCGCGGCCACGCCCAGCACGAGGTGGAGGCTGCCGTGCTGGGCGCGGACGTCGACGACCAGCGCCTCCAGCTGCAGCCCCATCACCAGGAAGACCGCGCCCTCCAGGGCGAGCTCGACGGTGCGCCAGCTCAGCGCGTCGGAGACCCGGTCGCGGGGCGTCAGCACCCGGGGCGCGCGGTGCCCGGTCACCAGGCCGGCGACGACCGCCGCGACCAGCCCGGAGGCGTCCACCGCCTCGGCGGGGAGCGCGGCCAGGAACGGCACCGTGAACGACAGCAGGGTGGTGACGGTCGGGTCGGCGACCCGTGCCCGCACCGCGAGCATCGTGCGGCCGACGACGACGCCGATGACGACGGCGAACGCCACCGCGAGCACGAAGTCGAGCGCCACCGCGCCGACCGACACCGCCGCCCCGGCGCCGGCGACCGCGGAGCGCAGCAGCACCAGCGCCGTCGCGTCGTTGAGGAGACTCTCGCCCTCCAGCAGCGTCAGGACCCGAGCCGGTACGCCGGCCCGCCGCGCGATCGCGGTCGCGACGGCGTCGGTGGGGCTGACGATCGCACCGAGGGCCACCGCCCAGCCGAGGTCGAGGCCGAGCGCCGCGGAGAAGAAGAGACCGAGGAGCAGGCTGCTGACGACCACGAGGGTGACCGAGAGGCCGGAGATCGTGCGGAGCTCGCGGCGGAAGCTCGTCGCGGGCATCGCGACCGCTGCGGAGTACAGCAGCGGCGGGAGGACTCCGAGGAGCACCCAGTCGGGCTCCACCTCGACGAGCGGTACGCCGGGCACCAGGCCCGCGAGCGCGCCCACCACGACGAGGAGCACCGGGGCCGCGACGCGGAGCCGGGTCGCCGCGGCGGCGCAGCCGGCGACCACGAGGACCACGGCGACCAGCACGGGCACGGCGATGAGGGGGTCGTCCACCCCCTCGATGGTGCACCCGGGTCGGCAGAGCCGGCCCGGGTGCGGATGTGCGACGACTGTGGGCCGCCGCAGGTGGCGCACGGCCGCCGCCGACCCCGGTCGTCGTACCGAGAGAGCGGTGAGACGTCAGGAGTCGAAACCGGGCCGGTCGTCGAGTAGGTGTCGACCCTGACCCTGGCCCTGTCGCCGTGTCGAGGCGCGGCGAGACGTCCGGGGCGGGTGATCACTGCCTGAGGTGGTTGAGCCCGGCCGAGCCCTCGGCGAGGGCGGTGTCGAAACCACCGTGACTGTGCTCAGGGCGCCGCACGCCGGTGGGCGCGGTTGCCGGTCGGCTCGCTGGGTTTCGACTCGGACTCGCTTCGCTCGCCCG
>PBYI01000058.1 GCA_002729525.1 Nocardioides sp. | reverse complement strand
GAAGGCGCCGTTCTCCGAGCCGGAGACCTCCTGGAGGTTGGTGAGGCCGTCGTTGTCGGCGTCCTCGTCGGCGTCGGAGGTGCCGTCGCCGTCGGTGTCCGGGTTGGTGGGGTCGGTGCCGATCACCGCCTCCTCGGCGTCGGTGAGCCCGTCACCGTCGGAGTCGGGGTCGGTGGCGGTGTCGTCGCTGGGGTCGAGCGGGTCGGTGCCGGCGGTGACCTCGTCGCCGTCGTTGACGCCGCCGCCGTCGGTGTCGGCGTCGTTCGGGTCGGTGCCGGCGGTGGTCTCGTCGCCGTCGACCAGGCCGTCGCCGTCGGAGTCGGCCACAGTGGGGTCGGTCGGCTCGTTGCCGTAGGCGCCGTTCTCGGAGCCGTCGAGCTCCTGGGCGTTGGTCAGGCCGTCGGAGTCGGCGTCCTCGTCACCGTCGTTCGTGCCGTCGCCGTCGGTGTCGGGGTTGTTCGGGTCGGTGCCGAGGACGAGCTCCTCGTCGCCGTCGCTCACGCCGTCGTCGTCGCTGTCGGCGTCGAGCAGGTCGGTCTGCTCGTTGCCGAAGGCGCCGTTCTCGGAGCCGGTGTGCTCCTGCAGGTTGGTGAGGCCGTCGTTGTCGGCGTCCTCGTCGGCGTCGGAGGTGCCGTCGGTGTCGGTGTCGGGGTCGAACGGGTCGGTGCCGATGTAGGTCTCGACCACGTCGGGCAGGCCGTCGCCGTCGCTGTCCAGCGTCGGGTCGACGTCGATCGTGCCGCACTCCAGGCCGCCCTCGGGCGCCGTCGCGGCGGCCGACATCGGGAAGAGGTCGACGTCGGCGATGACGACGCCGTCTCCCAGGACGGGCAGCAGCTCCAGCTCGAGGTGGAGCAGGTTGGCGGTGCCGCTCGCGCTGGTGCCGTCGGCCGCCTCGTCCTCGGTGAGGGTGCCGGTGGTGAGCACCAGGGTGAGCAGCGGGTTGTCCGGGACGACGAGCTCGAGCGGCTCGCCCGCCTCGAGCGTCTGGGACTCACCCGCGATGCTCACGGTGATGACGGGCCGCTGGTAGTCGACGGTCGCGCCGCCGGGGGTACCGGTCGCGGTCGCGGTGAGGACGGGCGGCTCGGCCACCTCGACCTGGATCGCGCCGCCGAGCAGGTCGAGGTCGACCGCGCTGCCGGTGGTGGTGGCGACCACGTCGCGGCCGCCGTTGGCGCCGCCGTTGTCGACGAGGGAGGTGTCCTGGCTGAGGCTCACCGTGCCGAGCAGGTCGACGAGGGAGCCGACGCCCGGGATGTCGAGCACCTCGACGTCGGCGGTCGACACCGACGAGGCGCTGAGCAGCGGCTGGTCGGGCAGGCAGTCGCCGCTGTCGGTGAAGTGCGCTTCGGCCTCGGCGTTGCTCACGCCGAGGGTGAGCACGCCGGGGAGCGAGGTAGTCGGGACGATGGCGTCGGTGGCGGGAGCGGCGTTGTCCGGGGGAGCCGTCTGCGACGTCTCGGCCAGGATGCCGTCGAGCGGGATCGCGCCCAGCAGCGTCGCGTCGAGGTTGGCCGCGTCCGCCGAGACGGCGGGGGACGCGGCCGGGTCGACGGTGCCGGCGACCGGGCCGAGGGAGACCTCGGCGGCGGTCAGGAAGCCGCCCAGGTCGAGCGCGGTGGCGTGCAGGATCTCGGCGTCGACGTCGGACGTCGCCGCCGTGGGCACCGGCTCGGGGGCGGCCGACGCGCTCGGCGCGAGCGGGATGCTCACGACGGTGTAGAGGGCTCCGGTGGCGACCGCGACGCCGGCGATGCCGGCCCGTCGCAGCGACACCCGGACAGGGGAGGTCCAGGACATGGAGGACTCCTGTGTGTGGGGGGCAGGAACTCACCCCCACAACGAGGGCGCGCGACGGAGGTCACGCCCAGATCCACAAAAAGTTCGAGAAGTTCCACAATCGGGTAACAGGGGGTGTCGGTCGGCGTCCCGGTGGGAACGCGCGCGAGCCGCCGTGACGCCGCGTCGCGGCGGGCGTCGGCGCGAGTTGGACGCTCCGTCCCACGCGCGCGTACAGTGGCCAATTGCGCCTGTCGTCTGCCGTCGTCCCGTACGGAGCGGACGCCGGCCCGCTTCCCGGCTCGTGCCGCCCGCGCCCTCGCAGGTGCGCCGGACCACGCCGGATCAGTGGTGGAGCCAGACCTCGGGTGCGCCCGCACGACTTCTGTCCATCTACGAGGATCCCTTTTGACCATCTACGCCACCACTCTTCCCGACACCGACGCGCCTCAGGTCGCGATCAACGACATCGGCTCGGAGGAAGAGTTCCTGGCCGCGATCGACAAGACGATCAAGTACTTCAACGATGGCGACATCGTCGAGGGCACGATCGTCAAGGTCGACCGCGACGAGGTCCTGCTCGACATCGGCTACAAGACCGAGGGCGTCATCCCCTCCCGCGAGCTGTCCATCAAGCACGACGTCGACCCGCACGAGGTCGTCGCCGTGGGCGACGCGGTCGAGGCCCTGGTCCTCCAGAAGGAGGACAAGGAGGGTCGCCTGATCCTGTCCAAGAAGCGCGCCCAGTACGAGCGCGCCTGGGGCACGATCGAGCAGGTCAAGGAGGAGGACGGTGTCGTCGAGGGCACCGTCATCGAGGTCGTCAAGGGCGGCCTCATCCTCGACATCGGCCTGCGCGGCTTCCTGCCCGCCTCGCTCGTCGAGATGCGCCGCGTGCGCGACCTCCAGCCGTACGTCGGCCAGAAGCTCGAGGCGAAGATCATCGAGCTCGACAAGAACCGCAACAACGTGGTCCTGTCGCGGCGCGCCTGGCTCGAGCAGACCCAGTCCGAGGTCCGCCACGGCTTCCTCACCCAGCTCCAGCGCGGCCAGATCCGCAAGGGCGTCGTCTCCTCGATCGTCAACTTCGGTGCGTTCGTGGACCTCGGCGGCGTCGACGGCCTGGTGCACGTCTCCGAGCTGTCCTGGAAGCACATCGACCACCCGTCCGAGGTCGTCACCGTGGGCGACGAGGTCACCGTCGAGGTGCTCGACGTCGACATGGACCGCGAGCGTGTGTCGCTGTCGCTCAAGGCGACCCAGGAGGACCCCTGGCAGCACTTCGCCCGCACCCACCAGATCGGTCAGATCGTGCCCGGCAAGGTCACCAAGCTGGTGCCCTTCGGCTCGTTCGTCCGCGTCGAGGAGGGCATCGAGGGCCTGGTGCACATCTCCGAGCTGGCCGAGCGCCACGTGGAGATCCCCGAGCAGGTCGTCCAGGTCAACGACGACGTCATGGTCAAGATCATCGACATCGACCTCGAGCGTCGCCGGATCTCGCTGTCGCTGAAGCAGGCCAACGAGACCGCCGTCGCCACCGACGTCGAGGAGTTCGACCCGACGCTCTACGGCATGACCGCCACGTACGACGAGCAGGGCAACTACGTCTACCCCGACGGCTTCGACCCGGAGACGGGCGAGTGGCTCGAGGGCTACGACGAGCAGCGCGCCGCCTGGGAGGAGCAGTACGCCAAGGCGCACGCTCGCTGGGAGGCCCACGTCAAGCAGCAGCAGGAGGCCAAGAAGGCCGAGGTCGAGGCCGGCGAGGCCACCTCGTACTCCTCGGGCGGCAGCTCCGCTGCGACCGGCGGCGAGTCCGACGGCGGCTCGCTCGCCTCGGACGAGGCGCTGCAGGCGCTCCGCGAGAAGCTCACCGGCGGCCAGTGAAGCGCCGACCCCCGGCTCGCGCCGGGGGTCACCGAGCTCGACGTACCGAGGGCCCGGACACCGTGTGGTGTCCGGGCCCTCGGCCCATTTTTGGGTGGGTGGGGTGTCGGGGCGGGTCGCCTGGGGGTGGTCGGGGTCAGTGGAACGTCGACCCGCTGCGGGCGAACTCGTCCGCACGGTGGGAGGCGGGCGGCGTGTAGCCGCGGTGCGACCGGGGGTCGTCGCCGAGGACGTCGCGGAGGACCGCCAGGACGGCGGCCGTGAGGAGGACTGCGGACCAGAAGACGAGAAGTGCGCTCATGGCAGTAATCATGCTCTCGTAAATATCCTGCCAACAGTGGCGGGAATGACCCTCTCCGTCGATTTTCTGCCATGTGGCGGCGTAGGGTGGTGCACGTGCTGACCAACGTGGCCCTGCTCGTCTACGACGGCGTCGCGCCCTTCGAGATGGGCGTCATCTGCGAGGCCTTCGGGCTCGACCGCCGCGAGCACGGCGTACCGCTCCTCGACTTCGCCGTGTGCGGGGAGGAGTCGGGGGCGCGCGTGCGCACCAACCAGGGCTTCACCATCGAGGTCGACCACGGGCCAGAGCGTGCCGCGGAGGCCGACCTCGTCGCCGTGCCGGCGATGCCGCGTGGCGACGCCGTGCCCGGCGCGGTCATCCGGGCGCTCCAGGACGCCTACGAGCGCGGCGCCCGCATCCTGTCCGTCTGCTCCGGCGCCTTCGCGGTCGGTGCGGCCGGTCTGCTCGACGGGCGCGAGTGCACCACCCACTGGATGTACACCGACGAGCTCGCCCGGCAGTTCCCGCTCGCGCGAGTGGTGCCCGAGGTGCTGTACGTGGACTCCGGCCAGGTCGTCACCAGCGCCGGCACCGCGGCCGGCATTGACGCCTCGCTGCACGTGTGGCGCCAGGAGCACGGCGCCGCGGTCGCGGCGGCCGTCGCCCGTCGCATGGTCGTGCCGCCGCAGCGCGACGGTGGCCAGGCGCAGTTCGTCGCCCGGCAGGTCGTCGACTGCCGGGCCGAGACCCTCGGCGACGTCCTCGGGTGGGCGACCGAGCACCTCGCCGAGCAGCTGGACGTCGACACGCTCGCGCGGCGCGCGCACATGTCGCCGCGCACCTTCGCCCGCCGCTTCCGTGACGAGACCGGCACGACCCCGCACGCCTGGGTGACCCAGCAGCGCGTGGCACTGGCCGAGGAGATGCTCGAGCGCACCTCCAACTCCGTCGACCACATCGCCGCCGAGGTGGGCTTCGGGAATGCCGCCACGCTGCGACACCACTTCACCCGGGTGCGTGGGGTGAGCCCGGCGGCGTACCGACGTCAGTTCGCCTGCTGAGGGCCGCGCCCTGCGCCGCCCGGGCGGCGCGGACGGACGGCGCTACTTCACGGCGCTACTTGACGGCGCTACATGGAGGCGACGATCGCCGCACCGATCGCGATGCCGGCGACGGTGGCGACGATGCACCCGATGCCGACGTACATGCCGAACGGCTTGTCGCCCTTGGCGTTGGCGACGAAGCCGAGGGCAGCGCCGATCGGGCCGAGCACGATCGGCAGGAGGAAGATCGCGAGCACGCCGAGGACGATCCCGATGATGCTCATCGTGCGGGCGCTGCAGCTGGCTGCGGGGGTCGTGTTGCTCATGCACCGACACCACCAGGACGCCGGGAGCGCGGGGTCACCCCTCCGGTCGCGGGTGGCAGGTTCACCCGTTGGGTGGAGGTCGGTGCGGGTCGCGGGGCCGCGGCTCAGCGGCGCGGCGGTGCGCCGGGCAGTCGGTCGCGCAGCACCTTGCCGGTGAGTGTGCGCGGCAGCGCCGGCACCGTCGTCCAGGTCTTCGGGCGCTTCGGGGGTGCGAGCCGCTCCCGCGCCCAGGCGGCGAGCGCCTCGTGGTCGAGCGGGTCGGGACCGGTGCCGACCACCGCGGCGCAGACCCGCTGTCCCCAGTCGTCGTCCGGGACGCCGTAGACCGCGACCTCGACGACGTCCGGGTGCTCGGCGAGCACCTGCTCGACCTCGGTCGGGTAGACGTTGACGCCGCCGGAGATGACCAGGTCCTCGCGGCGGCCATCGAGCCAGAGGTAGCCCCCGTCGTCGAGGCGGCCGAGGTCGCCCACGGAGAAGGCGCGCGACCCGCCGGGCAGGGTGCGCCACGCTGCCGCGGTCTTGTCGGGGGCGCCGTAGTAGGTGAACTCCGCGAACCGCGGCCCGGCGCACCAGATCGTGCCGTCGTCGTCGACGTGCAGGGTGCGGCCGGGGCGGGCCCGGCCGACCGTGCCGGGGCGCTCCGCCTGCTCCTCGCTGCGGCAGGCCGTGAACTGGCCCTCGGTGCTGCCGTAGAACTCCCACGTGCTGCCCGCGGGGAACACCTCGACCACGCGTCGCTTGACGTCGGGCGGGCACGGGGCGCCGGCGTGCGCGACGAGCCGGAACGACGACAGGTCGGGCGTGCCGATCTCGTCCCAGTGCGCCAGCAGTCGCTGGAGATGCGTGGGTACGCAGAACATCGTGGTCGGCCGGTGCTCGGCGATCGACGCCGTCACCGCCTCGACGTCGAACGGTCCGGGGATGACGACCCGCCCGCCGGCGAGCAGGGTGCCGAGGGCAAACCGCAGCGGCGCGGAGTGGTAGAGCGGGCTGAGCACCAGGTTGACGTCGTCCGGGCCGAAGCCCCACAGGTCACGCTCGTCGGCCAGCAGGGCGGCGGCGTCGGTGTCGTCCAGCAGGCCGGAGAAGACGCCCTTCGGTGTCCCCGTGGTGCCGCTGGTGCAGTGCATCGGGCGGCCTCGGGGGACACCCCGGTCGGTGGTGGTGACCGCGGCCAGCCCGGCCTCGTCGGTGACCACGAACGTGGGGTCGAGCGGCTCGAGGATCCGGCGCCGCTCGTGCTCGGTGAGTCGCGGGTCGAGGGGGATCGGGAACACGCCGCGGGCCAGCAGCGACCACACCGCCTCGACGTACGCCAGGGACCCTGGGACGAGGAGCGCCACCCGGTCGCCGGGGCGCAGCTCCACCTGCTCGTGGTGGCCGCTCACGCCAGACCCAGGTCGTACGCCGCGAGGTCGACGACGGTGGCGAAGTGCGTGTCGTAGTCGAGCACGGCGTTGTTCATGTGGCCGAAGAGCTCCAGGGACACGTGGCCGAAGAGCGTCGCCCAGACGGCTAGCGCCCGCACGGTCGCCTCCGGCGGCAGCGGCGGCTCGGTGACGGCGCTGATCGGGCCGGTGGCGGCGACCTCGGCCGGGTCGACGCGACCGCCGAGGTCGCGCACGCCACGGCCCGCAGCGAGGGCGTCGGCCAGGAGCTGGAGGAGCACCCGAGGCGCGCGGGTGGCGGGCTCCACGGTGTCCTGCGGAGCGGCGTACCCGGGCACGGGGGAGCCGTAGGTCAGGGCGTAGCGGTGCGGGTGCGCGCGGGCCCAGTCGTGCACCGCGCCGGCGGTCGCGCGCCACCGGGCCGCGACGTCGTCGCGGTCGGTCACGGCGGCGTCGGCCTCCTCGACGGCGGCGCCGAGGTCGTCGTAGGCCTCCACGAGCAGGGCGGTGAGGAGGTCGTCGCGGCTGGCGAAGTAGCGGTAGACCGCGGACGACGCCATGCCCAGGTCGCGGGCGACGGCGCGGACCGAGAGCGCGGCCGGGCCGACCTCGGCCAGCTGCTGCGTCGCGCTGTCGAGGATCGCCCGGGTGAGCTCGGCGCGGGCGACGGCCCGGGCGGTGCGAGGGGCGTCCGACATAGCTCGCATCATGCCCAGCGAGAGCACCATCCGCAAATGTGAGCAGTGCTCTTGCTTTGGGGTGATGTCGGGAGGATGCTGGACGAAACGAGAGCAGTGCTCACAGTTTGTGGGCGTGGGAGGAGCGGACATGGTCGGGACGGGCGAGAAGCACGTGGTGGTCGGCGCGGGGCCGGTCGGGCTGGAGACGGCCCGCGAGCTGGTGCGCCGCGGCGTGCACGACGTGCTGCTGGTGAGCCGGTCGGGCGCGGGCGTCGCGGTCGACGGCGTACGACGGGTGGCGCTGGACGCGAGCGACGCCGACGCGCTGACCTCGGTCGCCGAGGGGGCCGCAGCCATCCACAACGCGGTCAACCCGCCGTCGTACGACGTGTGGCCGACGTGGTGGCCGCCGGTGGCCGAGGCGCTGCTCACCGCCGCGGAGCGCGCCGGCGCCGTGCTGGTGACCTGCGGCAACCTCTACCCGTACGGCGAGCGGCCGGACGCCGAGCGCCCGATGGTCGAGGGCGACCCGGACACCGCGACCGGCACCAAGGGACGGCTGCGCGCCGGCATGTGGGCCGAGGCGCGGCGCCGCCACGAGCAGGGGCGGATCCGGGCGGTCGAGGTGCGCGGGTCGGACTACATGGGTCCGGGCATCCGCTCGGGCAACGGCCACGTCAGCCTGGTCGCGCCGCGAGCGCTGGCAGGGAAGCCGGTGCGGATGATCGGCCGGGTCGACCAGCCGCACTCGTTCGCCGACGTGCGCGACGTCGCGCGCACGATGGTCGAGGTCGCCGGTCGGCCCGGGACCCACGGCCGGGTCTGGCACGTGCCGACCAACCCCGCGGTCACGCAGGCCCAGGCGGTCGCCGACGTGTGCCGGTCGGTGGGCCGCGAGCCGGTGCGGGTGCGCGCCTACCCGGGGTGGCTGGTGCCAGGACTGCTGGGCACGGTCGTGCCGGTGCTGCGGGAGCTGCGCGAGACGGCGTACCAGTTCCGGCGCCCCTACCTCCTCGACTCCTCGGCGGCGCGGACCGAGCTCGGTCTGGAGCCGACGCCGTGGGAGGAGGTCTGCCGCGCGACCGCCGCGACGGCGCTGGGGGAGGACGCCGTGGCGTCCACCGAGGGCGCGACCGGGGCCAGGCAGTAGCCACGCACTAGCGTGGCGCCATGCGCGTGGGACTGACCGGGGGAGTGGCGTCGGGCAAGAGCACCGTGGCCCGGCTGCTGGCCGAGCACGGGGCAGTCGTCATCGACGCCGACGCGATCGCCCGCGAGGTGGTCGAGCGCGGTACGCCGGGCCTCGCCGCGGTCGTCGAGGCGTTCGGCCCCGAGCTGCTCACGCCCGAGGGCGACCTCGACCGGCCGGCGATGGGTCGGCTGGTCTTCGGCGACGACGAGAAGCGCCGCCTGCTGGAGTCGATCGTGCACCCGCTCGTCTTCGAGCGGTACGCCGAGCTCGAGGGCGCCACCGGCCCCGACGACCTGGTCGTGCACGACATCCCGCTGCTGGCCGAGACCGGCCGGGCAGCGGAGTTCGACGCGGTCGTGGTGGTGGACGCTCCGGACGAGGTGCGGGTCGAGCGGATGGTCTCCGACCGCGGCTGGACCCGCGAGGACGCGGAGTCACGGATCGCCGCGCAGGCCACGCGCGAGGACCGGTTGGCGATCGCCACGCACGTCGTGGAGAACACCGGGTCGCTCGACGAGCTGGCGGCCCGGGTCGCCGAGGTGCACGCGGCGCTCACCGCGGGCTGACGGCGTACGACGTCCGGGCGGTGCGCCGTGCCCAACCTCTGGCTCAGAGGGCGAGCGTCATGAAGGTGCTGCTCGGGTCGGGCGCGTAGGAGCCGAACGGCTCGCACTCGGCGAACCCGTGGCGGGCGTAGAGCAGCCGCGCCGGCTCGAAGAAGGCAAACGAGCCGGTCTCCAGGCTGACCCGCGTGTGGCCCGCGGCCCGGGCGTGGTCGAGGACGTGCAGCAGCAGCCGGGTCGCGACGCCCCGTCGTACCCGGGTGGCGTCGGTGCGCATCGACTTCAGCTCGACGTGGCCGGGCTCGCCGTCGATCGCGGCCAGCGCGGCGCATCCGAGGAGCGCCGGCGGATCCTGTGCGTCGTCCCAGGCGGTCCACACCGTCACACCCGGGCGCCGCAGCCCGTCGAGGTCGAGCGCGTGCGAGCTGGTCTCGGGGTTCGGGGTGACCTCCCACAGCTGCCGCTGGTGCGCGGCGAGGAACTCCGTCACGCGCGGGTCGGTGACCGGGTCGACGACGATCTGCACGCGCCCATCCTGGCGAACGGCCGCGCCGGCTGTCACACGTCGCCCACCGCACTGTTCACACGCTGCAACGTGTGAGTAGAACAGTGGACGGCGTGTTACATGGGGTGCGGCGTCGCGGGACGACGCACGGCCCGCCCCCGGGATCGCCGGGAACGGGCCGTGGTTCGTGGAGTCAGCGTGTGACCCCGAGGGTGCTGCGTGACGCTCGGGCGGGTGCCGAGCGTCAGGCGGCGAGGTCGGGGTCGCCGAGGCGGCGCAGCTTCTGCAGCGCCTCGCGCTCGAGCTGACGCACCCGCTCCGCGGAGATGCCGTGCTTGGCGCCGATGTCGGCCAGCTTGTGCTGGCGACCGTCGGTGAGGCCGTAGCGCGAGCGGATGATGTCGGCGGCACGGTCGTCGAGCTGACCGACCAGCGCGCTGAGGCGCTCGCGGGACTCGACGTCGAGCACGGTCAGGTCGGGGCTGGGCGCGGTCTCCTGCGCCATCAGGTCACCGAGCGAGGTGTCGCCGTCCTCGTCGACCGGGGTGTCCAGCGAGACGTGCTCGCGGCCCCAGCTGAGCAGGTCGAGCACCCGGTCGACGTCCATGTCGAGCTCGGAGGCGATCTCCTGCGGCTCGGGGTCGCGGCCGAGCTGACGCTCGAGCGTGCGACGGGCGCCGCTGACCTGGTTGAGCTCCTCGACGACGTGCACCGGCAGCCGGACGACGCGCGCCTGCTGCGCGATGCCGCGGGTGATGGCCTGGCGCACCCACCAGGTGGCGTACGTCGAGAACTTGTAGCCCTTGGTGTAGTCGAACTTCTCGACCGCTCGGATCAGACCGGTGTTGCCCTCCTGGATCAGGTCGAGCATCGGCATCTGCGAGCGGCCGTACTTGCGCGCGATCGAGACCACGAGGCGCAGGTTGGCGGTGATGAAGGTGTCGACCGCCTTGCGTCCCTCCTCGGCGAGGTACTCGAGCTCCTCCTGGCTGGCGCGCATCGGGGCGCCGCCCTTGCGTCGCCCGACCCGGCCCTCGGCCAGGAGGTACTCGGCCATCAGGCCGGCCTCGATGGTCTTGGACAGCTCGACCTCGGTGGCGGCGTCCAGCAGCGGGTTGCGGGCGATCTCGTCCAGGTAGAGCCCGACGCTGTCGCGGCCCTCGATCTCACGGGTTCCCGTCGTCACGGTCTTGGTTGCCACAAGAACCCCTCTCTGTCGTCCTCGGCCCACCGGGTTGGGCGGGCCTCGTAGTCTTCAACGGTGGTCGGGGGTCGCGGATTCCCGCATCACCCGGAAGGTCCTCGTGGGTCCTTCGTCATGTCAGACGAGTCGGATGGGTCGGAAGTTGCGTCCCGACCGAGATCTCAGGGTCTTCTCAGCCCCGCGTCGCACCTCTCAGCCACGCGTCAGGAAAGTCGTGCGGTGAGGCGCCTCAGGCCAGCCCGAGGACGTCGAGCACCCACGCGAGGGTGAACGCACGGTCCTTCCACGCCTGGTACCGCCCCGAGACGCCGGCGTGCCCGGCGGCCATCTCGACGCGCAGCAGGACGTCGGGGTCGATCGCCCGCTCGCGCAGCCGGGCCACCCACTTGGCGGGCTCGACGTAGAGCACCCGGGTGTCGTTGAGCGACGTCTCGGCAAGGATGCGCGGGTAGCGCTGCTCGGTGACGTTCTCGTACGGCGCGTACGCCGCGATGGTCGCGTACGCCTCCGGGTCGGTCGCCGGGTCGCCCCACTCGTCGTACTCGGTGACCGTGAGGGGCAGTGAGGAGTCGAGCATCGAGGTGAGCGGGTCGACGAACGGCACGCCCGCCACGACACCGGCGAAGACCTCGGGCGCCTGGGTGGCCACGGCGCCGGCCAGCAGGCCGCCGGCGCTGGCGCCCTCGGCGACGATCCGGTCGGGCGCGGCCCAGCCGGTGTCGACGAGGTGGCGGGCGCAGGCGACGAAGTCGTCGAAGGTGTGCTGCTTGTGCGCGAGCTTGCCGTCGTCGTACCACCGGCGGCCCATCTCGCCGCCGCCGCGCACGTGCGCGATCGCGAACGCCGCGCCACGGTCGAGGACCGAGAGCCGGGCGACGGAGAACGACGGGTCGATCGAGGCCTCGTAGGAGCCGTAGGCGTACAGGTGCAGCGGGGCGGGGCGCGGCGCGTCCTTGCGGACCACCAGCGAGACCGGCACCTGCTCGCCGCCGGTGCTGGTCGCCCAGAGCCGGTGCTCCTCGTACTCCTCGGGGTCGTAGCCGCCGAGCACGGCCGCCTGCTTGAGCAGGGTCAGGCTGCGGGCGCGGACGTCGTAGTCGAAGACCGACGAGGGCGTGGCGAGGCTGCCGAACCCGATCCGCAGCACCGGCTGGTCGAACCCGGGGTTGGCGCCGACGCCGACGGTGTGGGTCTCGGCGTCGAACTGCACCACGTGGTCGTCGGTGACGCCGTCGGGGCCGAGGTCGAGCACGCGCACCTGGGTGAGCCCGGCGCTGCGCTGGGACACCACGAGGTGGTCGGCGAACGCGTCGACGTCCTCGAGCCGTACGGCGGGGTCGTGGGCGAGCAGGGTCTCCCAGCGGTCCTCGGAGGTCGGCTCGGCCGGGCAGGTGGCGAGCTCGAAGTCGGCGCCGGCGCCGTTGTGCAGCACGAGGAACCGGTCCGCGCCGGCGATCACGGCGTGCTCGACGGCGTACTCCAGGCCCTCGCGGCGGGGCAGGAAGCAGCGCAGCCCGGCGGCGCCGGCCTCGTCGCCCTCGGTGTCGAGGACGTGGTACTCGCTGGTGGTCTTCGAGGAGGTGGCGACCATGACGAACCGGTCGCTGCGGGTGGAGCCGCAGCCCACCCAGAACCGCTCGTCGGCCTCGGCGAAGAACAGCTCGTCGTCGGACTGGGGCGTGCCGAGCCGGTGGCGCCACACCTTGTCGGCGCGCCAGGAGTCGTCGACGGTCACGTAGTAGAACTGCTGGCCGTCGTGGTGCCAGGTGACGCCGCCGAGCACGCCGGTGACCTCGTCGTCGAGCAGCAGGCCGGTGTCGAGGTCCTTGACCCGCACCGTGTAGCGCTCGTCGCCGACGGTGTCGACGGCGTAGGCCAGCAGTCGCCCGTCGGCGCTGACCGAGGAGCCGCCGAGGGAGAAGAAGTCGTGGCCGTCGGCGAGCGCGTCGAGGTCGAGCAGGACCTGCTCGCCCGGGAGCGCGGGCTTGTCGGGCTCGGCGTCGGCGGCCGGGCGCGGCGGCGTCCAGTCGGCCGGGTCGGCGACCGGCACGCGGCAGGTGGCGCCGTACTCGCGGCCCTCGAAGGTGCGCCCGTAGTACCAGTGCCCGCGCACCCGCGTGGGCACCGAGAGGTCGGTCTGCCGGGTGCGGGCCTTGATCTCGCCGAAGACCTGCTCGCGCAGGTCGGCGAGGTGGGCGGTGCGCGCCCGGGTCCAGGCGTTCTCCGCGTCGAGGTGGGCGCGGACCTCGGGGGACTCCTTGTCGCGGAGCCAGTCGTAGTCGTCGGTGCGCTCGATCCCGTGGTGGGTGGTCGTCACGGGGCGTGCCGCGGCGCGCGGGGGGCTCGTCGGCGGGTCGGGGTGAACGGCCTGCTCAGACTCGGTGGACGCCATGGCGGCACGGTATCCGGGCACGGGGGTCCCCGAGATACCCGCGTCCCGGTGACACCCTGGGGGTGTGCCTCCCCACGCACTGCACGGCGTCCGGCTCGTGCCTCTCCGTCCTGCTCGCACCGACACCGACCGCCTGCTCGTGCGCCTGGTGGCGCGTCGCTACTCCCTCGAGCAAGGGAGTGAGGAGGCGGGTCTCGCGGCCGCCCGCGCGGTGCTCGACCGGCAGGGCGACGCGCTGCGCTGCCTGGCCGTCGAGCACGACGGCGTCGTGGTCGGCCGGGTGTGGCTGGCGCCGAGCAACGGCGACCTCGGCGTCTTCGACGTCGACCTCCCGGGCGGCGGCGAGACGGCGGGTGCCACGGCCGGACCGGGCGTGCGTGCGGCGCTCGTCGCGCAGGCGGTCGAGGAGCGCAAGCACAGCGTGCTGCTCTCGTCGTCGCCCGACGACGCCGGCGCCTGCTCGGTGCCCGACCCGGCGTACGGCGACGAGGTGGCGGCGCGGCAGATGCGGCTCGGGCTGGCCGACGAGCCGTCGTACGGGAGTCGCGGCGGTGGTGTCCCGGACGTCGGGGTGCGGCCGATGACCGAGGAGGGGTACGCCGCGTGGCACGCCGACGAGCTCGACGCGTTCGCCGCCGAGCTCATGGGGTCGGGCATCGATCCCGACGCGGCCGCCGAGGAGTCGCGGCGCCAGCACGAGACCCTGCTGCCGGAGGGTCTCGACACCCCCGACCAGCACTTCTTCACCGGGTACGTCGACGGGGTCGAGGTCGGCACGCTGTGGATCGGGACGGAGCGCCCGATGGCCTTCGTCTACGACCTCGTGGTGCACGCCGAGCCCCGCCGGCGGGGGTACGGCGCGGCGCTGATGGTGGCCGGTGCCCGCTGGGCGCGCGAGCGCGGGTCGGGCACGATCGGGCTGAACGTGTTCGGCCACAACGAGGGCGCCCGGCGGCTCTACGAGCAGTTGGGGTGGAGCACGACCGAGGAGCACTGGCGGGTGCCGGTGGAGGGGGACGGCACGGCGTGACGCAGCGGGCGGGCGAGGTCGACCTCAACGCCGACCTCGGCGAGGAGGTCACCGACGACGCCGCCCTGCTGGCCGTCGTCACCAGCGCCAACCTGGCGTGCGGCTACCACGCCGGCAGCGCCGCGATCATGCGTGCGGTCTGCGCGGGCGCGGCCGAGCGCGGCGTGTCGGTGGGGGCGCAGGTCTCCTACGACGACCGCGAGCACTTCGGCCGGGTCGCGCGCGACGTGGCCTACGACGTGCTGCGCGAGCAGGTCGCCGACCAGGTCGGCACGCTGCGCGCGATCGCGGCGTCCGAGGGCGTCGGGGTGCGCTACGTGAAGCCGCACGGCGCGCTCTACCACCGGGTGCTCGACGACGAGGAGCAGGCAACCGCGTTGCTCGACGGCTCCGACGACCTGCCGGTGCTCGGGATGCCCGGTGCGTCCCTCGACCTGGCCGCGGCCCGCGGGCGGACCGTGCTGCTGGAGGGCTTCCCCGACCGCGGGTACGGCGCCGACGGCCGGCTGCTGCCCCGCGGCGAGCCGGGCGCGCTGCTGGAGGACGCCGACGAGATCGCCGCGGCCGCGGTCGCGCTCGCCCCGCGCGTGCGGTCGCTGTGCGTGCACGGCGACTCCCCGGGCGCGGTGGCGCACGCGCGGGCCTGCCGGGACGCGCTGGAGGCGGCCGGACTGGTGCTGGCCGGGCTCTGACCAGTTCTCCACAGGGGCTGTGGAGAACTGCGTTTCGCTGTGGACGACGCGCGGCGGGGTGTGGAGCGACCCGGGCGTGTCGTGGACCAGACTGGCCCCGTGCCCACCGACGCGACCCTGCGCCCCGTGGGCCCGTACGCCGTCCTGGTCGAGGTCGGCGGGCCCCGCGAGGCGCTGGCGCTGGTCCAGCACCTGCAGGCGCACGGCCCGCGCGCGACGGACCTGGTGCCGGCGGCCCGGACCGTGCTGGTGGACGGGCTCGACGGACCGGGCGCGCGTCGCTCGCTGGAGGACGCGGTGGCGGCCTGGACCCCGCCGCGTGACGCCGACATGGTTTCCTCCGACGTCCCGGTCGTGACCGTGCCGGTCGTCTACGACGGCCCCGACCTGGAGACCGTCGCCGAGCTGTGGGACACCGACCTCGACGGCGTGGTCGGCCGGCACGCCGGGACGCCCTTCACCTCCGCGTTCTGCGGGTTCGCCCCCGGGTTCGCCTACCTCACCGGCCTGCCCGAGCACCTCGCGGTGCCGCGGCTGGCCACGCCGCGCGAGCGGGTGCCCGCGGGCTCCGTCGCGCTCGCGGGGCCGTGGTGCGGGGTCTACCCGACTGCCTCCCCGGGCGGCTGGCAGCTGATCGGTCGCACCGACCTCACGCTCTTCGACCCGACCGCCGACCCGCCGGCGCTGCTCGCACCGGGCACCCGGGTGCGGTTCGAGCCGGCATGACCGGCTCCGGCGGCCCCGTCGACGGCACGTGGGAGGTGCAGGAGGCCGACGGCGTCGTGCTCGTGCAGGACGCCGGGCGCCCCGGGCACGCCCACCTCGGGGTGCCGCGCTCGGGCTGGCTCGACCCGGCCGCCGCCCGCGCCGCGCTGCGGCTGGTCGGCGACCCGGACGACGCCGCACTCCTCGAGGTGGCGCTCGGCGGGCTGGCGCTGCGCGCCACCGACGACCGGTGGGTGGCGCTGACCGGCACCGCCCGCGACGTGCGCGTCGACGGCCGGGCGGCGGCGTACGGGCGGGCGGTGCGGGTGCCGGCCGGTGCGGTGCTGAGCCTCGGTCCACCACGTGCCGGGGTGCGCAGCTGGCTCGCGATCGGGGGCGGGGTGACCGTGCCGCCGGTGCTCGGGTCGCGCTCGACCGACACGCTCTCGGGGCTCGGCCCGGCCCGGCTGCGCACGGGCGACCTGCTGCCGCTGGGGGAGCCGGCCGCCCCTGGCGTCGAGGAGCCGCCGTACGTCGTGGGCGGTGCGGCGCGGGCGGGCGGTGCGGGGCACGGCGCCCCGGTGGAGCTGCGCGTCGACCCCGGACCGCGGCTCGACCGACTCGCCCTGGAGGCGTGGGCGCGGCTCACGACGACCGTGTGGACGGCGGCGGCGGGCGACCGGGTCGGCGTCCGGCTCGACGGGCCGGCGCTGGAGCACGCCGAGACCTCCGAGCTGGCCAGCGAGGGCCTCGTGCTCGGGGCGGTGCAGGTGCCGCCGGACGGCCGTCCGCTGGTGTTCCTGGCCGACCACCCGACGACCGGGGGCTACCCGGTGGCGGCGGTGGTGCGCGCCGCCGACCTCGGCGGGTGCGCGCAGCTGCGGCCGGGGGACCCGGTGCGGTTCGTCGCCGGTCGCTGAGTGGGGTCAGTCCTCGATGGCGACGTATCCGGGCGGAAGCGGCTCGTCGGTGCGGGCGCAGTCGGAGCCTTCGCCGGCGTCCGCGTCCAAGCGCTCCACCGGCTGCCAGCCGTGCCGCCACCCGCAGTCGAACGGCCGGTTGCCGAGCGGGTCGAACGTCCAGCCCTTCGGGAGCGCCTCGCCCTCCGGGTAGCACGTGCTCCCGCCCCTCGCCGAGGTCGCGGGCGCCTCGCCCTGCACGCAGTACCACTCGTCGTAGAAGCCGCCGCCGTAGTAGCGGGTGGCCTGCACCGCGCCGACCGCGACGCCGCCGGCCAGGAGCACCAGCGTGGTGAGCAGGAGCGCCACGCGCAGGCCGCGGCGGCGGGGAGCAGTCATGTGCGAATCAGACCACGGTCCCGCTGCCCGCGCACGGACCTGCGCCTCAGACCTTGAGCGCGAAGCAGGCGGCCGCCTCGATCGGCTCGAAGCCCATGTCGACGTTGATGGCGACCATCCAGTCGTTGTGCTCGTCGTTCTGCGTCGTCACCCGCTTCATGTCCGGGTGCGCCTCCTGCACGGCGAGCAGGTTGGCGGCCTTGACGCCCATGCCGAGCCGGCGGCCGCGGTGCTCGCGGTGCACGAAGGTGCCCCACTGGCCGACGTCGGTGCGCCCGTGGCCCGGCACGCCCAGGGTCGTCTGCGCCGCGACCGTGCCGTCGGGCGCGATCGCGAGGGTCTCGTAGACGGTGCGGCCGGCCTCGGCGTGCGCCTTCTGGTGCTCGCGGTAGCGCTCGGGGGTGAGTTTCTCCTCCTCGAACTCCACGTCGCCGGTCGGGGCGTCCACCACCAGCTGGCCGTGCAGCGCGAGCAGCGACGGCAGCAGCTCGTCGGGCACGTCGGTGAAGGTCTCGATGCGGTAGTCGGCGTGCTTCTCCCGCGCCCGCTCCGCCCAGGCGTGCAGCTGCTCGGTCGGCACCGGCAGGGCGAGGTGGCGCACGATCTCGACGCTGGTCAGCTCGGCGCCGGCCGCCTCGAGGAAGGTGCGGTAGCGGTGCGTGCGCAGCTGCTCGAACGGCAGCTTGGCGTCGGTCAGGAACAACGTGCGGCCGGCGTCGCGGACGACGTCCAGCACCCGCTCGAGCATCGTGCGGCCGAGGCCGCGGCCCTGGTGGTCGGGGTCGACCGAGACGTCGCCCCAGGCCTTCTCCAGGTTGTCGTGCAGCGGCAGCCACACCACGCCGTACGCGACCACGCGGCCGTCGACGCGGCCGACGAAGGCGTGCATCTCCTCGCCGGGGTCGGGGTGGGTGTACATGGAGCGCATGTCGGGGAACGACCAGTACGGCGCGTCCTCGCGGCCCACCTGCTTGGCCTTCTTCTCGACGTCGTAGGCGGCGCGCAGGGTGACCTCGTCGCTGGGGTCGATCGTGCTGATGTCCACGAGCACGGGACGCTACGGCTCCCGGTGTGGGTGGGGCTACGGGTTTTCGTCTCGGGCGGCTCGCGCCTGGTCGGTGTCGTCGGTCCGGTCGGGCTCGTCGGGCTCGTCGGGGCGCCAGAGGTGGAGCGCAGGGTCGTCGGCGGGGAAGGAGCGCACCGGTCCGGGGCCGGTCGTGGCGGTCTCGAACCGCACCGTCACGACCCCGCGCCCGGCGCCCCACACCCAGCCGCGGCCGTGCTCGTCGTGCTCGACGTCCTGGCCGGCGCCCCAGGTCGAACGACGGCGCCCGGTGTCGGGCAGCTCGGTGGGCAGGTCGGCGGCGTCCGGGTCGTCGTCGGTGCTCCCGGCGGTCGCGCCGAACAGGTCGTCCTGCACCCAGTCGGCCAGGCCGGAGACACCGACCCCGAGGAGCCGTACGCCGCCGGAGGTGTCGACGTCCGCGAGCAGCCCGCGGGCGGTGCGGGCGACCGTGCCGGTGCTGTCGGTGGGCTCGCCGAGGGTGCTGGAGCGGCTGATGGTGGTGAAGTCGTGCAGGCGCACCTTGATGGTCACCGTGCGTCCCGACAGCCCGTGCTTGCGCAGCCGCTCGGCGACCTCGCCGGCCTGGCGGGTCAGCAGCCCCTCCATCAGACGACGGTCCGTCAGGTCGGTCTCGTAGGTGCCCTCGACGCTCACCGACTTGGCCTCCCGCTCGGCGACGACGGGCCGGTCGTCGCGGGCGTGGGCGAGGGCGTGCAGCCCCGCGCCGTGCGCCTTGCCGAGCAGTCGCACCAGCTCCTCCTCGCTCACCCGCTCGAGGTCGGCGACGGTGTGCAGGCCGGCGCGGCGCAGGCGCTCGTTGGTGGCGGGGCCGACGCCGGGGATGACCGACACCTTCATGGGGCGGAGCAGGTCGAGCTCGCCGCCGGGCTCGACCACGACGAGGCCGTCGGGCTTGTCGAGGTCGCTGGCGACCTTGGCGACGAACTTCGACGTCGCCGCGCCCACCGACGCGGTGAGCCCGCCGGTCACCTCCTGCACCCGGGTGCGCAGGTGCTCGGCGAACGCGCGCACCGTCTCGGTCCTCAGGTCGGGGAGCAGCGGGTCGTTCGCCGCCTCGAGGTCGATGAACGCCTCGTCCAGCGAGAGCGGCTCGACCAGCGGCGACACCGAGCGCAGCAGGCCCATCACGGCCACGCTGGTCTCGCGGTAGGCGTGGAACCGCCCCCCGAGGTACGCCGCGTGCGGGCAGCGGGCCCGCGCCTCGCGGGTCGACATGGCCGAGCGCACGCCGTACTGCCGGGCCTCGTAGGACGCCGTCGCGACGACCCCGCGGCCGCCGGTGCCGCCGACCACGACGGGCTTGCCGCGCAGGCTGGGCTTGTCGCGCTGCTCGACCGCCGCGAAGAAGGCGTCGAGGTCGAGGTGGAGCACCGACGCCTGCGTGCGCACGCGGTGACCGTATCCCCGGTGCACCCGTCACACCGCACCGGACGCCGCGCGGCGCGCCGGGCGGGGTGTCCGCCGGCCGTCCACAGGGCGGCGTACGACGGGCGTCGTCCACAGCGGGCCGCCTCGGCCAGGCCGGCTCCCGGTCTGGCGGGGGAGCGTGCTTGCCATGGCCCTCACCCCGCTGCCCGACGTCCCGCCGCCCCACCCGCCCGACCCGTTGACCCTGACCGTGCGCGAGCCCGCCGACCTCGTGGCGGTCGCCGAGGTGGTGCTCGGCTTCCCGCCCACCGACTCCGCGGTGCTGCTGACCTTCGGGGCGGCCCGGCCGTTCCACGCGCGGGTCGACCTGCCCCCGCCCGACGACCCCGACGCGGCCGCGGCGCTCGCGGAGCTCCTGCTCGGCCCGGTGCTCGCGCACGACGCGCCGCACGCCGCCCTGCTGCTCGTGGGCGACGACGACCGTCGCACCGGCCCGGCGTGGGCGGCCCTCGAGGAGGCGTTCGTGGCGGCCGACGTGCCGCTGGTGGAGGCGCTGCGCGTGCGGCGTGGCCACTGGTGGAGCCTGCTCTCGACGGATCCGTCGGAGAAGCTGTTGCCGACGTCGCCGCACCCGTTCGTCGCCGCCGCCGCGGTGACCGGTCGGGTCGCCCGCGGTTCGCGGGAGGAGCTGGTGGCCTCCCTCGACCCCGACGAGCGGGCGGCCGAGCGCGTCTCCCGCGCCCTCGACCGGCTCGCGCCCCCCGAGGGGCGGCTGGCGGAGGGCGGGTGGGGCCACCGACGGGTCGTGTCCGCGCTCGACGGTCGCGAGCGGCTGTCCGACGCCGACGCGGCGAGGCTGCTGCGGGGCTGGCACGACCTCGGCGTCCGCGACGCCGCGTGGGCCGCGATCAGCGCGCCACGTCTGAGGCCGGCCATCGACCTGCTCTCCGACCTCGTACGCCGCTCACCACCCGGCCTGCGCGCCGCCCCGGCCGCGCTGCTCGGCTGGACGGCGTGGCGCGCCGGCGACGGGGCGCTGGCGTGGTGCGCGGTCGACCGGTGCCGCGCGGTGGCGCCGTCGTACTCCCTGGCCGACCTGGTCGACGAGCTGCTCACCCGCGCGGTCCCACCGGGTGACTGGTCCGACTGGGCCGACGGACTCGACTGGCGCGCGGTCGTGCTGGCGTCGTCCGACGGCGACGCGCGCCCCGGTCCGGCCGGACGGGCCGGATGACCTGCGGGGTGGGGGACCGGCAGGTGAGGACACCGCGGGCGCGTCCGCCCTAGGGTCGAGCCATGGGCGAGGACGTCGACCAGCAGGAGTTCACTCGGGCCGACCGCACCCGGCACCGCGAGAAGGTGCGTCGGTGCCTCGACGTGTTCGCCCGGATGCTGCGCGAGCAGGTGTTCGACACCGACGACCCGATGACCGGTCTGGAGATCGAGCTCAACCTCGTCGACGACGCCAACGACCCCGCGATGCGCAACGCGGAGGTGCTCGACGCGATCGCCGACCCGGAGTTCGTGACCGAGCTCGGCCAGTTCAACATCGAGATCAACGTGCCCCCGCAGCGCCTGCACGACGGCGGCCTGGAGGCGTACGAGTCGACGCTGCGACGCAGCCTCAACCAGGCCGAGGGCAAGGCGTCCGAGGTCGGCGCGCACCTGGTCATGGTCGGCATCCTCCCGACGCTCGCCGAGGGGCACGTCGGGGTCCACTCGATCAGCGCCAACCCGCGCTACCGCCTGCTCAGCGAGCAGATCCTCACCCAGCGCGGCGAGGACCTGCTGATCGAGATCGACGGGCACCGCGAGCGGGTCAGCACGACGTCCGACTCGATCCTCCCCGAGGCCGCGTGCACCAGCACCCAGCTGCACGTGCAGACCTCGCCCGACTGGTTCGCCGCCTACTGGAACGCCTCCCAGGTCGTCTCGGCCGTGCAGCTCGCGATCGGCGCCAACTCGCCGTACCTCCTGGGTCGCGAGCTGTGGCGCGAGACCCGGGTGCCGCTGTTCGAGCAGGCGACCGACACCCGCAGCGAGGAGCTCAAGACCCAGGGCGTGCGCCCGCGGGTGTGGTTCGGCGAGCGGTGGATCACGTCGGTGTTCGACCTCTTCGAGGAGAACGTCCGCTACTTCTCGCCGCTGCTGCCGATCACCGACGACGAGGACCCGCTGCGCGTGCTCGAGGGTGGGGGCACCCCGTCGCTGTCGGAGCTCAAGCTGCACAACGGCACGGTGTGGCGCTGGAACCGCCCGATCTACGACATCAGCCAGGGCACGCCCCACCTGCGCGTGGAGAACCGCGTGCTCGCCGCCGGGCCGACGGTCGCCGACACGATGGCCAACGCGGCGTTCTACTACGGACTCGTGCGCACGCTCGCCGAGAGCGGCCGGCCGGTGTGGTCGCAGATGTCGTTCAGCGCGGCCGAGGAGAACTTCCACACCGCAGCCCGGCACGGCATCGACGCCTCGGTCTTCTGGCCCGGCGTCGGCCAGGTGCCGGTCACCGAGCTGGTGCTGCGCCGGCTGATCCCGGCCGCACAGCACGGCCTCGAGGCCTGGGGCGTCGACGGCGGCACCATCGACCGGCTGCTCGGCATCATCGAGCAGCGCTGCCTCACCGGCGTCAACGGCTCGGAGTGGATGGTCCGTGCGGTCGAGCGCCGGTCCGAGGACGACCGGATGGACGCGCTGCGCGCGATGGTGGGGGAGTACCGCGAGCGGATGCACACCAACGAGCCCGTGCACACCTGGGACTGACGCAGGACCCCGGCCGGCTCAGCGTCGTCGGGTCCGGGCCCAGGTCCGGCTCGTGCCGGTGCGCGGGTCGAACCAGCCCTGCGGTGTCACCACCGCCATCGGCAGCCGGCGGGCCGACTCCGCCGCGACCGTCCAGGCGGCCGACGCCCAGGCCAGGTCGTCGTCCTCGGGCTCCATCGCCCCGGCACGGGTCAGCCAGACCAGCGCCTCCGGCGCGCGCCCGTCGTACGGCGTGAGGCGGGTCAGGCACGCGTGCAGCACGTCGACCCGGAGGCCGTCGTCGGCCGGGGAGTCCTCGACGGTCTGCCAGACCTCGTGCGGGACGCCCACGTGCACCGCGCGGCGTACCCCCGCGGGCTCGTCGAGCAGCCGGCAGACCGCCCGGCGCAGGAGCAGCGCGGTGCGCGCGGGCACCGGCTCCAGCAGTCCGGGGGCGGGCAGGTCGCTCACCCCTCCACCCTGGCCCGTGCCACGTCCGGTGACCACCGGCTCTCCACAGGTGCCGCCGCCCCCGACCCCGCGGGCGAGCCGCGCCCACCGACCCGGCGGGTAGCGTGCGACCCATGCCGACCGTGGTCGTGGGATACGTGCCCAAGTCCGAGGGCGAGGCAGCCCTGGAGCGGGCGATCGTCGAGGCGCAGCTGCGCGGGGCCGACCTGGTGGTGGTCCACTCCCACCGGCCCCGGGCGGGCGAGGAGACCGAGCCCGACCTGGCGCAGGTGCAGGCCCGGCTCGACGAGTCGGGCGTCGCCTACGAGCTGCGCCGGCTCACCCGCGGCTTCGAGCCCGCCGAGGACCTGGTGAGCCTCGCCGAGACCCACGACGCCGAGCTCGTCGTGATCGGCCTGCGCCGGCGCAGCCCCGTGGGCAAGCTGATCCTCGGCAGCAACGCCCAGCGCGTGCTGCTCGACGCACCCTGCCCGGTGCTGGTCGTCAAGGGGTGAGCACCCGCCGCCTGGTCTGGCTCGGCGGCACCTTCGGCGCCGGCAAGACCACCACGGGCCGTCTCCTGGTGGAGCGCGCGCCGGGGCTGCGACTGTTCGATCCCGAGTGGGTCGGCTTCCTCCTGCGCGAGCACCTCGCCGACCGGATCGCCGCCGAGGGCATCACCGACTTCCAGCAGCTGCCGTCCTGGCGGCGCCTGGTGCCGGTCGTCGCGGCCGAGCTGGCCGACGCCACCGGGCAGGCGCTCGTCGCGGTCCAGTCGGTGCTCGTCGAGGACTACTGGCGCGAGCTGCGCGCCGGACTGGAGGCCGACGGCTTCGAGGTGGTGCACCTGCTGCTGCACGCCGACGACGCGACGCTGCGCCGGCGCATCGAGGGCGACCGGGTGGAGGCGGGCGCGCGGGACTGGCGCCTGCGACACCTCGCGGCGTACGACGCCGCCCGGCCGTGGCTGCACGCGACCGCCGACCTGGTGCTCGACACGACCGATCTGACCCCCGACGAGGTGGCCGGACGTGTGCTCGGACACGTGGGGTGGGGGTCGACCGAGGTCTGACCTGCCGCGATGATGGCGCGGTGGAGGGAACCGACGAGTCACGCCCGTACCCCGCCGGCCTGGTGCTGCGCGACCGCAAGGTCCTGGTCGTGGGCGGTGGGCACGTCGCCCAGCGACGCGTGCCCGGTCTGCTCGCCGCCGGCGCCCGCGTGGTCGTCGTCGCGCCCGACGTGACGCCGGCCGTGGAGGGACTGGCCGGCGGCGGCGAGATCACCTGGGAGCGCCGAGGCTTCGAGGCCGCGGACGTCGACGGCGCCTGGTACGTCGTCGCGGCCACCGACGACCCGGAGGTCAACGACCGCGTCGGCGCCGCCGCCGAGGAACGCCACACGTTCTGCGTCCGCTCCGACGACGCGACCCGCGGCTCGGCCTGGACCCCCGCCAGCGGCGTCGCCGCCGGGCTGACCGTCGCGGTGCTCGGCACCCGCGAGCCGCGCCGCTCGGCGGCCGTCCGCGACCAGGTGCTCGACGGCCTGCACGACGGCACCCTCGGCGCCGGCCCCGACGGCTCGACCCGGGCGCCCGCGCCGGTCGGCGGCACCGTCCCCGGCGTGATCCTGGTTGGCGGCGGGCCCGGCGACCCCGAGCTGCTCCCGCTGGCGGCCCGGCGCGCGCTGCGCGAGGCCGACGTGGTGGTGGCCGACCGGCTCGCACCCCGCGAGGCCCTGGGCGACCTCCCCTCGGACGTCGAGCTGTACGACGTCGCCAAGCTGCCCCGCGGTCGTGCCGCGCAGCAGGAGGAGATCAACCGGATCATCATCGAGCAGGCCCGCTCGGGCCGCCGGGTGGTGCGGTTCAAGGGTGGCGACAGCTTCGTCTTCGGCCGCGGCTACGAGGAGGTGCTCGCCTGCCGGGCGGCCGGTGTGCCGGTGACGGTCGTGCCCGGCATCAGCACCCCGATCGCCGTACCCGGTCTCGCCGGCATCCCGGTGACCCACCGCGGCGTCGCGCACGAGTTCGCCGTGGTCTCGGGCCACCTGCCGCCCGGCCACGAGCGTTCGATGGTCGACTGGGACGCCCTGGCCCGGCTCAGCGGCACCCTGCTGCTGATGATGGCCGTCGAGCACGCCCCGCAGATCAGCGCCGCGCTGCTCGCCGGTGGCAAGGACCCTGCGACCCCGGTCGCGGTCGTCAGCGACGGCAGCCTCCCGGGCCAGCGCACGGTCCTCAGCACGCTCGCCGAGCTCACCGACGACCTCGTCACCCAGCAGGTCCGTCCTCCCGCGATCATCGTGGTCGGCGACGTCGTCGCCGTCGCCCACCGCGACCGCTACCCCGACCGGGTGCTCTCGACCGAGGCCTTCGCGACCTCCGAGGGCGCGGGCTCCTGAGATCGACCCGTCGTACATGTACGACGGCTCGGCATCGACCCGGCGCAAACTTGCGACGGGTCGACGAACCGGGGGCGGTGAGGAGCGGGGCTCGCTAGCATCGCGACGGTGACCGCGTCGGTCCCCGAGGCGCTCGTCGAGCGCGAGGAGCAGCTGGCGGCCCTGACCCGCTGGGCCGCCGACGCCGCTGCGGGCTCGGGCAGGGTCGTCGTCGTGCGCGGTGAGGCCGGTATCGGCAAGACCTCGCTGGTCGACCGACTGGTGGCGGGCGCGGTCGAGGACGCTCCGACCGCCCGGTGGTCCACCGGCCGCTGTGACGTCCAGGCCGCGCGCCGCCCGCTGGCGCCGTGGCACGACCTCGCCGGCGACCTGGGACCCGGCGTCGCCGCGGCGCTCGAGGCCGACGACCGTACGGCGCTGTTCGCGGCCGTCCTCGGGGCTGTGCGCGCACCGCTGCCCGCCAGCGTGGTCCGCGGACTCGTGGTCGAGGACGTGCACTGGGCCGACGACGCCTCACTCGACCTCGTCGAGGCTGTCGCGCGCCGGGTCGTGGACGCGCCCGTGATGCTGGTCCTGACCTGCCGCGAGGACGACGAGGACGTTCCCGACCAGGTCCGCACCGCCCTGGGCGAGATCGTCCGTCTGCCCGCCAGTCGGCGTCTGGACGTGCCCCGGCTCTCCCGCGACGGCGTGGCCGCGCTGACCGGCGCAGACACCCGCGACCCTGGCGTCCTGCACGACCTGACGGGTGGCAACCCGTTCTTCCTCGTCGAGCTGCTCCGGTCGCCGGGCGCAGAGGCGCCGCCCTCGGTGCGCGACGTCGTGCTCGGACAGGTCGCGGGTCTCGACGCGGAGGTGCGCGAGGAGCTCGACCTCGCGGCCGTTGCCGGCGACCGGCTGCTGCGCGACGCCGAGGTCCGCGAAGCGGTGCTGTCCGAGCGCGCCGAGCGCGATCTCGTACGACGCGGGCTGCTGGTCGACGGCGACCGGCTGCGCTTCCGCCATGAGATCACCCGCCAGACCGTCGTCCACGCCGTGCCCGGCCGGCGACGTACCGCTCTGCACCGCCGGTTGCTGGAGACGCTCGACGCGCTCGGCAGCGACGACCACGCCCTGCTCGCCGCGCACGCCAGTGGCGCCGGCGACCGGGGCCGGACGCTGCACCACGCCCGACTGGCGGCTGAGCGTGCCGGCCGGGTCGGGTCCGTGCGGGCCGCCGTACGGCACTACCGCCAGGCGTTGGCCGCCGCCACGGGGGAACCGGATGGACCGACCGGGAGAGCCGGGCCGGTCGGGACGCCCGAGGTCGTCGCCCCGCTGGAGGACGGACTCGCCCGCGCCCACGGCCTGCTCAACGAGCACGACGACGCCCTCGCCGCGCGTCGCCGCGGGCTCGACCACTGGGAGCGGCTCGGCGACCCGGTCCGCCTGGCCCGTGCCCTGTCGGAGGGCTGCTGGATCGAGCAGGCGGCGGGCCGCTCGGAGGAGGCCGAGCAGTCGGTACGCCGTGCCATCGCGCTCCTCCAGCCGCTCGGGCCGAGCGCCGACCTGGTCGCCGCTCGTACCGCGCTGTCGCGGGTGCTCGGGCTCAACAACCGCCTCGGTGACGCGCTGGAGCACGTCCGTGCCGCGCAGCAGGACGCGACCGTGCTGGCCCGGGTCGACCTGGAGGCCGAGCTGCTCAACATCGAGGCCTGCTGCCTCGCGCTGCTGGGCGAGCGCTGGGAGGACGTCATGGCCGACGCGGTGGCACGCGCGGCCGAGGTGCCGGACGACGCCCTGGTCGGCCGGGCCCGCTACAACGAGTGCTGCCTGCTCCTCCAGGAGCGGCGCCTGTCCGACCTGGAGGAACGCCTCCCGTCGATGCTCGCGCACGCCGAGGAGCACCACCTCGAGGCCTACGTGTCCGGCCTGCGCCGGGCCCGGGCGATCGCGCTGCTGCACCTCGGGCGGTGGGACGAAGCGCTGGAGGAGGCATCGTCGACGGCCGAGCCCGACTCCACGACCGAGGCCGAGCGGCACGTCGTACGCGGGCTGGTCGCCGTACGACGCGGCACCGGCGGCACACCCGGCGCCACGCCCGACACCGAGCTGGACCAGGCCCTCGAGCTGGCGGAGCGGTCCGGTCAGCCGCAGCTGCAGGTGCCGGCCCGGCTGGCCCGCGCCGAGGCGGCCTGGTTGGCCGGCGACGCGGACCGGGCCGCCAAGGAGGTCGCCCGAGCGCGGGACCTGCACGTCGAGCAGGTCGACCTGGCGCGCGACGTGGCGCTGTGGGCGCACCGGATCGGCATCGACCCGGACGGCCCGGCTCCTGCGGGTCCGGCCGGCGCCGAGCTCGCGGGTCGCGCCCGGGCCGCAGCGGACGGGTGGGACGCCCTCGGCTGTCGCTACGACGCCGCACTGGCCCTGCTGGGCTCCGACGACGTCGAGGACGTGCTGCGCGCGGTACGACGCCTCGAGGCGCTCGGCGCCGTCGTGCCGGCCCGCCTCGCTCGGCGCCGGGCCCGCGATCTCGGCGCCCGTTCGGTGCCGCCCGAGCCGCGAGCCTCGACCCGGGCCCACCCCGCCGGCCTGACCAGCAAGGAGCTCGAGGTGCTCGAGCTGGTGGCACAGGGGCTGCGCAACGCCGACGTCGCCGAGCGGCTGTTCCTCTCGCCCAAGACCGTCGCGGTCCACCTCACCAGCGTCTACCGCAAGCTCGGGGTGCTCGGCCGCGGCGAGGCCGCTGCCTGGGCGCGTGAGCACCGACCGTCCACGACGCGGGACGGCACAACCTAGGAGGTTCTTCCGATGCGCCCGGGTGCTGGTCCGACCAGCCTGGACGGCATGAGGACTCCCAGCGTCAGCACTCCCGTCCGTCGCGTGACGGCGCGCCTCGTCGCGCCGCTCGTCGCGCTCCTCGCGGCGGCCCTCGTCTGGGCCGCAGCCCCCGGACCGGCCCCCGCGCAGGCGGCCGGCGCGGGCTGGACCGGCAACCTGATCCGCAACGGCAGCGCCGAGAAGACCACGGGCAAGGTCACCGACTACTACCCGCCCGCCACGCTCAAGGCCTGGCGCACCACCGACGCCTTCACGGCACGCCGGTACGACGGCAACGCGCCCGACCCCGCGGCGTACGGCACCTACCTGGCGAAGAACTCGCCGGGCCCGGGCAGCCGCGGCCGGCAGTACTTCGTCGGGGCGTACAAGACCTCCTCGGCGACCACGGGCCGCGCGGTGCAGGTGATCGGCCTGAAGAAGCACCAGTCGAGGATCCGCAAGGGGGCCCGCGCGCGGCTGGTCGGCTGGCTGGGCGGCTACCCCAGCAACGAGGACCGGATGGCGGTGACGGTGACGTGGCTGTCACGCAAGGGACGCAAGGTCGGCACGCCGCTGCGCCTCAAGCCGGTCACCCGCGCCGACCGTGACCCCAGCCCCGACGTCGAGGGCGACGAGACCACGATGCTGGCCAAGCGGGTGGCCACCGGCCGGGTCCCGGGCCGAGCCTGGAAGGCGAAGGTGCAGGTGGTCGCCAAGCGGGGCGCCACCGGGGTCACCGGCGCGTACGCCGACCAGCTCTCGCTGCGCATCCGATGAGCGCCGGAGGTGTGCCGCGCCGCGGCGGGCTGCTCGGTGCGCCGCTCGGTGGGCCGATCACCGCGGTCCTCGTGCCGGTGCTGCTCGCGGTCGGCGCGTGCTCCGGGTCGGACGAGGCCGCGGGTGGGGCCGCGGGTGGAGAGGAGCGGATCGAGGAGGCCGTCGCCGGGGCCGAGGAGGTCGCCGAAGACGTCCAGGAGTCGCTCGCCTCGGGTGGCGGCACGGTCTCGGTGAGCCTGGGCGACCTGCCGACGTTCGAGTTCGCCGCGAGCGGGTCGCCGTACCTGTGCCGAACGCTCGGACCCACCCTGCAGGCCTACCTGCCGCTCCTCGGCGACGACGGTGCCGTCGTGGGCAGTCCCTACGAGGCGAGCGTGTTCCTGGTCGACGGTGCGGCCGACCTGGGGGAGTACGCCGACGCCAACGAGCCGCTCGTGGACCTGGAGCTGCCGGGCTACGGGCACTGGTCCGCCGCGGGCGACGCTCTGGCCGGTGTCGCCGTCGACGGGCTCGCCGCCTCCGGCACGGCGTCCTTCACGTCGGACGAGGGCGAGGCCCTCGACGGCACGATCGAGCTCACCTGCACCTGACGCCGACCCGTCGTACATGTACGACGGCTCGGCATCGACCCGGCGCAAACTTGCGCCGGGTCGACGTCAGAGGGAGATGGCGAGGCGGTACCCGCGCTTGACGACGGTCTGCACGGCGCGGGTCCCGAGGGCGGCGCGCAACCGGGCGACGGCCATCTCGACGGCGTGCTCGGAGCCGGCGGTGCCGCTGGGCAGCATGGCGAGCAGCGCGCGGCGCGGGATGACGTTGCCGGGGTTGGCGACGAGGGCGGCGAGCACGGCGGCGGGGGCGGGGGAGAGCCGCACCTCCACGCCGTCGACCAGCACCTGCTCGCCGTGCAGGAGCAGCTGCTGGCCGGTGGCGAGCTCGATCGCGGTGCCGGCGCGGCGCGAGGGCAGCTCGGTCTCCATCAGCTTCACCATGGCGGCCAGCCGGGAGCGCTCGGGGTAGACGGACGGCACGCCCCACAGCTCGAACGCCGCCGCGGTCACCGGTCCGACCGCCACGGCGAGCACGTCGGCCTGGAACGCGCTGACCACGTCGTCGCGGCGCCCCACCGAGGCGGCGGCCTCCATGAGCGCCGCGATCGCCGGCGCGGACGTGAACGTCACCGCGTCCAGCCGCTCCTCCGCGATCAGGTCGATCATCCGGAACATCGGGGTCGGGTCCTCCGCCGAGAGCACCCGGTAGACCGAGATGTTCTCGACCTCGGCGCCCTGGCGCCGCAGCGCGTGCGCGACCATCGACAGCGACTGTCCGTGCTCCTGCACCACGATCCGCTTGCCGGACAGGTCGCGCCCTCGTAGGTGCTCGAGCACGTCCTCGAACATCTCCGACTCCGGCGCCCACAGCTCGCGCAGGCCCGCACCGCGCAGGGCACCGACCGACTTGGGACCGCGGGCGAGGATCTCGGCCGGGCGGAGCGCGTCGAGCAGGGCCTCGCGCAGGCCCCACTCCTCGGCGGCCTCCAGCCACGCCCGCATGCCGATGCCGGTCGTGCACACGAACATGTCGGGCGGCTCGGCCACGACCCGCTCGGTGGCCGGCCGCAGCACCGACTCCTCGACCCGGTTGGGGTCCATCGAGAGGGCCGGTGCCCACTCGACCGCCGCGCCGCGCCGCTCGAAGAGCTGGGTCTGCTCCTCGACCTTGCGGGCGGCGGTGACGCCGATGGTGAAGCCGGCCAGCGGTCCCGAGGCGGCGCCGGCCGGCGCCGCCTCGGGCAGCAGGTCGGACGAAGCGGGGCTCAGGGGGGCGGCGTCGAGGCTCATGGTCGGCTCCTGGGGTGGGACCCGACCTCCCCCGGAGGAGGTCAGGCTGCGTCCGGGGAGGTGCGAGCCGGCCCGACGAGGATCCAGCCCTCGCGGACTGCGACGTCGTACGTCGTCACCCGCACGGCCGCGTCGTCGAGGCACACGCCGTCGCGCAGCCCGAAAGGCTGCTTGAACAGCGGCGATGCGATGAACGGTACATCGCCTCGCGTGCCGACGATCCCACGTGAGAGCACCGACGCGCGAGCGTAGGGGCAGTAGTTGGACAGCGCGTGCACGTCTCCCAGGTGGTCGCGTACGACGGCGACGGCCGCGCCGCGCACGAGTGCGGCGACGCCGGATTCGGGCGCCACGGCGTCCAGGCGGCACACCACGGTCCAGCCGTCGGCCCCGCCGGGGGTCGGCGCGGTCGGGTCGTCGTGGGACGGCTCGCGGACGGGTTCGAGGGTCGGAGCGCTCATCGGGTCACCACCGGGATGTCGGTGCCGAGGACGACCGGTCCGGTCGAGTCGGCGGGTCGGATCTGGTCGCGGTCGGTCTCGAAGCTGATGTGCGGGTCGGGCACACCGGGGGCGTTGACGAACGAGACGAAGCGGGAGAGCTTATCGGGGTCGTCGAGGGTCGCCTTCCACTCGTCGAAGTACGACGCGACGTGGCGGGCCATGTCGGCCTCGAGCTCCGAGCCGAGCCCGAGCTCGTCGTCGACGACGACGGCCTTCACCCGGTCGAGCCCGCCGTCGAGCGAGTCGACCCAGGGGGCGGTCCGCTGCAGTCGGTCGGCGGTGCGGATGTAGTACATGAGGAACCGGTCGAGGTAGCGCACGAGCGTCTCGTCGTCGAGGTCGCCGGCCAGCAGCCGGGCGTGGGCGGGCGTGGCGCCACCGTTGCCGCCGACGTACAGGTTCCAGCCCTTCTCGGTGGCGATGACGCCGAAGTCCTTGCTGCGCGCCTCGGCGCACTCGCGGGCGCACCCGGAGACGCCGCCCTTGAGCTTGTGCGGTGAGCGCAGGCCCCGGTAGCGCAGCTCCAGCGCGATCGCCGTGCCGACGGAGTCCTGCACGCCGTAGCGGCACCAGGCCGAGCCGACGCACGACTTCACGGTGCGAAGCGACTTGCCGTAGGCGTGGCCGGACTCGAAGCCGGCGTCGACCAGGCGCTGCCAGATCGCGGGCAGCTGCTCCATCCGGGCGCCGAACAGGTCGATCCGCTGTCCGCCGGTGATCTTGGTGTAGAGGCCGTAGTCGCGGGCGACCTCGCCGATCACGATGAGCTTCTCGGGCGTGATCTCGCCGCCGGGGATGCGGGGGACGACCGAGTAGGTGCCGTTCTTCTGGATGTTGGCGAGGTAGGCGTCGTTGGTGTCCTGCAGGCCGCGGTTCTCGACTGCCAGCACGTGCGTGTTGAGCTGGCTGGCCAGGATCGAGGCGACGGTCGGCTTGCAGACGTCGCAGCCGCGGCCGGTGCCGTGGCCCTCGACGACCTGGTCGAAGGTGCGGTAGCCGTGCACGGCGACGACGTCGAAGAGCTCCTGGCGCGAGAGCGGGAAGTGCTCGCACAGCGCCTTGGAGACGGTCTTGCCGGCCTGGGTGAAGTAGTCCTCGATGATCGTCTTGACGCTGCCGACGCACGACCCGCGGGTGGTGCCGTGGTGCACTTCTTGACCGAGGCGACGTCCTCGCAGGCGTGCTCGCCGTCGACGTCGACCGCGGCGAGGATCTCGCCCTTGGTGACGTTGTTGCACGAGCAGATCTGGGCCTCGTCGGGCAGCGCCGCGACACCGGACGTCGCACCGCCGCCGCGCGACGCCGGGAGGATCAGCTCCTCGGGGTTCTCGGGGAGCGCGATGCCGAGGTTGGTGTCGGTGGCGACCATCGGCCGCAGCACGCCGTACGCCGCCGCGTCGCCGACGAGGATGCCGCCGAGCAGGCGGGTGCCGTCCTCGCTGACGACGAGCTTCTTGTACAGCCCGGCCACGGCGTCGGCGTACACGAGCTCCAGTGCGCCGTCGGCGGTGCCGAACGCGTCGCCGAAGGACGCGACGTCGACGCCGAGCAGCTTGAGCTTGGTGCTCATGTCGGCGCCCTGGAAGGCGCCGGCGCCGCCGAGGAGCGCGTCGACCACGACCTCGGCCATGTCGTAGCCCGGGGCCACCAGGCCGTACATCCGACCACCGGGCGCGGCGCACTCGCCGACCGCCCAGACGTGCGGCGCCGAGGCGCGGCACTGCTCGTCGACGAGCACGCCGCCGCGCTCCGCGACGTCGAGGCCGGCGTCGCGGGCGAGCTGGTCGCAGGGGCGGATTCCGGCGGAGAAGACGACGACCTGGGTGACGATGGCGTCGGCGTCCTTGAGCGCGAGCGCGCCGACCCGACCGTCGTCACCGGCGGTGATCTCCTGGGTCATCACGCCGGTGTGCACCTGCACGCCGAGCTTCTCGATGTGGCGCACCAGCGTGGTGCCACCGGCGTCGTCGAGCTGCACCGGCATCAGCCGCGGAGCCATCTCGACGACGTGGGTCTGCAGGCCCAGCTGCACCAGCGCGTTGGCGGCCTCGAGGCCGAGCAGCCCGCCGCCGATGACGACGCCCGAGGTCGCGCCGGCCATGACTGGTCCTCCCGGTAGGCGTCGTGTCGCGTGCGCCGGTGGGCCCCACGTGCAGCACAGGTGCAGCCACAGGTGCCCAGAGCGGTCCAGCCGACCCGGTCAGCCTGCCGGGCGCAGATTTCGGGCCGGTCGCACGCGAGGTCTCGGGACGGTCAACTCGACCTCACCGCCTCACGGCGCGCGCGACCTCACGCCGACCCGTCGTACATCTACGACGGGTCGACATCGACCCGTCGCAAGTTTGCGCCGGGTCGACGTGGGTCAGACGTCGAGAGGGTCCGGCTCGTCGGCCCCGTCGGCCCCGTCGGCCCCGTCGGAGGCCCGATCGTGGGTCTCGTCCTGGGTCTCGTCCTGGGTCTCGTCGTCGTCGGGCGGCGGTCCGTCGCCGGTGGCGAAGCGCACCTGCTCCAGCACGTACCGCGCGACCGTGCCGATGACGGCGACGACCGGTACGCCGAGGAACGCGCCGGCGACGCCGTACAGGGTCGACCCGAGCGTGATGGTCAGCAGCACGACGCCGGCGTGCAGCTGGAGGCTCTTGCCCTGGAGCCAGGGGAGGAGCAGGTTGCCCTCGACCTGCTGCACGACCAGCACGATCGCGAGCACCACCAGCGCAGTGACCCAGCCGGAGTCGACGAGCGCGACCATGACCGCGATGCCGCCGGCGACGAACGCGCCCACGACCGGCACGAACGCCGCGAAGAACGTGATCACGGCCAGCGGCACCACGAGCGGTACGCCGAGCACCAGCAGGCCGAGTCCGATGAGGACGGCGTCGATCAGGCCGACCAGCGCCTGGGTGCGCACGAAGCCCCCGAGCGTGGCCCAGGCGCGGCGGCCGACCTCTCCCAGGTGGCTGCCGGCGCGCGGGCCGACGAGCCCCTCGAGCCAGGGCAGGAAGCGGCGGCCGTCCTTGACGAAGAGGAAGGCGAGCACGACGGTCAGCGCGGTCGTGACCAGCGCCGACCCGACCGCACCGACGCCGACCAGCACGCCGGAGGCGATCTGCGAGGAGCTCTGGCCCAGCCGGTCCTGGATCGACTTGACCGCCTGGTCGACCTGCTCCTGGGTGATGCCCAGCCCGGCGTCGTACACCGTCTGCTGGAGCTGGTCGAGGCCGCTCGACACGCTGGTCGACAGCTCGATGGCCTGGTCGGTGACCGACGGCGCGAGCAGCGCGACCAGCGTCAGCAGCACCACGAACCCGAGCAGCACCACCAGGATCGCCGCGAGCGTGCCGGGCAGGTGCAGCCGCCGCTCCAGCCAGCGCGCGGGCGGCTCCAGCACGGTCGCCAGCACCAGGGCCAGCATGACCGGCAGCACGATGCTCCACAGGAGCCCGACGAGGTGCAGCAGCACCCACACCCCGGCGGCGATCAGCAGCCAGCGCAGCGACCAACGGGCCAGCCACTGCACGCCGTTGCCGAGCACCTGCTCGTAGGAGCGGTCCCGGCTGCCGGGGCGGCCGGCGGGCTCGGGTGCGGTCGCGGTGGGGGAGTCCGTCACGGACGCCACGCTAGTGACGTGCGTACGTCGCCTGCTCGACCCGGGCGGGTGACAGCCGCGTGCCCGCACCACGACGGGGGACCCAGGGGGTCCGGGCCGAGGGCTACGGTGCACGCGTGAGGAGACGTGTGCTGGTGACCGACGCCACGGAGTTCCTCGGCCCCGGCGTGGTGGCACGGTTCCTGGCTGAGGGCGACGAGGTGGTGGACGTCGCCGAGCCGCTGCGGTCGCGGGCGCAGGTCGAGGCCCTAGTCGCCCAGCACGGACCGTTCGACGTGCTGGTCGCCAACCTCGAGGCGCCGATCACGGTGGCGCCGGTCGAGGAGCACGACGACGCCACGCTGGCCGAGCTGTTCGACCGCCTGGTGCACCCGCTCTTCTGGCTGCTGGGGGCGTGCCTGCCACCGATGCGCGAGCAGGGTGCGGGGATCGTCGTCGTTCCGACGTCGGCCACGGTGCTGCGCTCCAGCAGCCATCCGATCGCCGGCTACGAGGCCGCCCGTGCCGCTCAGGCCGCGCTCGTGCGCAGCGTCGCCCGGGAGGTGGCCGGTGACGGTGTGCGCGTCAACGGTCTGGCACCCAACTTCATCGAGAACCCCTCCTACTTCCCGCCCGAGACCGTCGCCGACCCCGACTTCCAGCGGGCGGTCCGCGCCGAGGTGCCCGCTCGTCGCCTCGGGTCGGCCGAGGAGGCGGCGGCCGTCGTGTGGTGGCTGGCCTCGCCCGAGTCGTCGTACGTCCACGGCACCGTCGTGCCGACCGACGGGGCTGGCGGCTCGGTTGAGCGTCCTCGGAGGACGTTCCGACCCGGTGGGTGCGCAGCCGCACCTGGACATTCCGGTTGCCGCTGACGCCGTGGAGCAACGCGAACGTCCACTTCCACGGGGCACCCGCGCCCGTCGTACCCCGCGAACGTCCACCACGGGACCCGCGACCCCGGGTGCGGCACGATGACCCCATGGCCATCCAGATCGCCCAGGACCCCGCCGCCGACCAGGTGCTCACCGACGACCCGTTCGCGCTCCTGGTCGGGATGATGCTGGACCAGCAGTTCCCCATGGAGCGCGCGTTCGCGGGCCCGGCGAAGGTGCTGGACCGCTTCGGCACGCTCGACCCGGCGAAGATCGCCGCCGCCGACCCCGACGCGTTCTCCGAGCTGTGCCGCACCCCTCCGGCGATCCACCGGTACGGCGGCGCGATGGCCGCGCGGCTGCAGGACCTCGCCCGCGTGGTCGTCGAGGAGTACGACGGCGACGTCACCCGCGTCTGGACCGAGGCCGCCGACGGCAAGGACCTCGCCAAGCGTCTGCAGGCGCTGCCGGGGTTCGGCGCGCAGAAGGTGAAGATCTTCGTCGCGCTGCTGGCCAAGCAGCTCGACGTCCGGCCCGAGGGGTGGGAGAAGGTCTCGGGTGACTACGCGCTCGAGGGCTACCGCTCGGTCGCGGACGTGGTCGACGCCGACACCCTGCAGAAGGTGCGCGACCACAAGAAGGAGATGAAGGCGGCCGCCAAGGCCGCGAAGGGCTGAACGGCCTCGGATCGACGTATCCCCCCGGTAGGATGAAGCCATGACGATCCTGCGAGCACCACAGCTGCTTCTCGCCGCCCTGGCCGCGATGCTCGTCCTCGGCGGCTGCTCCACCGACTCCACCGACTCCGAAGACTCCGCCGGTGACGCGGCGAGCGCCTCCGACCCGACCGCGATCGTCTCGCCCGATGTCGTCGAGGAGCGCCTCGCCGCCGGTGCCACCGCGATCGACGTGCGTACGCCGGAGGAGGTCGCCGCCGGCGCGCTGCCGGGCGCGATCACCATCGACGTGCAGTCGGCCGACTTCGACGCCCGCGTCGCCGAGCTCGACCCCGAGGCGTCGTACGTCGTCTACTGCCGCTCGGGCAACCGCTCGGCCGCCGCGATCGAGCGGATGGTCGACCTCGGCTTCACCGACCTCGTCAACGGCGGCGGCTACGACGACCTGGTCGCCGCGGGCGTCGGGAGCTGATCGTGGCAACCGGGTCGCGGGTGCCGCTGCGCGTGGCGCTGGCCTCGCCGCGCGCCTGGTCGGCCCGTCGGTGGCGGGTCGCGGTCGGCACGGCCGTCGCGTCGTTCCTGGTGGTCGCCGTGCCCACCGACCTCGTCGACACCCCGGTGTTCGGTCGGGAGATCCCGCCGACCTGGTGGGCCGCGCCGGCGCTGCTCGTCGCCTCGGTGCTCGGTGGCCTGCTTGTCGCGACGTACGTCGCCTCCCCGCTCGCCGACGACGAGGGTGCCGACGGCACCGGACGTCGTCGAGGGTGGGTCGGAGGGTTCCTGACGTACGTCGCCGTCGGCTGCCCGGTCTGCAACAAGCTCGTGCTGCTGGCGCTCGGCAGCGCCGGTGCCGTCACCTGGTTCGAGCCGGTCCAGCCGGCGCTCCAGGCGGCCGCGCTGGTGCTCCTGGCGGGGGCGCTCCTGGTGCGGCTGCGCGGCGAGGTCGCCTGCGCGTCCGCCCCGGGTGCCCCGCGCGCCGGCTCGCAGGCGCCCGACGACGTCCGTGCGCCCGGCACGGCCTCCGCCACGACCGAGAGGTGAACCCACCATGAGCGACCACACCCACGAGCACGGACGCGACGTCCAGCGTGCGCTGTCCCCGCTGGTCCGCGACCTGCGCAAGGCCATCCCCGACGTGTACGCCGGCTTCAGCGAGCTGCACCGGGCCGCGATGGCCGAGGGCGAGCTCGACGTGCGCACCAAGGAGCTGATCGCGCTGGCGATCGGCGTCGTCCAGCAGTGCGACGGCTGCATCGCCTCCCACGCCCGCGGCGCGGTCAACGCGGGCGCGACGCTCCAGCAGGCGGCCGAGGCGATCGGGGTGACCTACCTGATGAACGGCGGGCCGGCCACGGTCTACGGCCCGCGCGCGTACGCCGCCGTCCAGGACTTCCTGGCGGGCAAGGAGGCGTCCGCCACGTCGTGACGGCGGAATAGTCGGCAGCCCGATGCCGTTCACCGGACAAGTTCGCAATTCAACTAGTCTGGGCGAACGGCGAAGGGAGCTCCATCATGTCGAGCATGCAGATCGGCGTCTTCAGCGTCGGTGACGTCACCGCCGACCCCACCACGGGTCGCACCCCGTCCGAGCACGAGCGGGTCAAGGCGCAGGTCGCGATCGCGCAGAAGGCCGAGGACATCGGCCTCGACGTGTTCGCCACCGGCGAGCACCACAACCCGCCGTTCATCTCCTCCAACCCGACGGCCACGATGGCCTACATCGGCGCGAAGACCGAGCGGATCGTGCTGTCGACGGCGACCACGCTGATCACCACCACCGACCCGGTGCTGATCGCGGAGGACTACGCCAAGATCCAGCACCTCCTCGACGGCCGGGTCGACCTGATGATGGGTCGCGGCAACACCGGCCCGGTCTACCCGTGGTTCGGCAAGGACATCCGCCAGGGCATCAACCTGGCGATCGAGAACTACGCGCTGCTGCGCCGGCTCTGGAGCGAGGACGTCGTCGACTGGGAGGGCCGCTTCCGCACGCCGCTGCAGGGCTACACCTCGACGCCGCGCCCGCTCGACGGCGTCGCGCCCTTCGTGTGGCACGGCTCGATCCGCAGCCCCGAGATCGCCGAGCAGGCCGCCTTCTACGGCGACGGCTTCTTCCACAACCACATCTTCTGGCCCGCCTCGCACACCCAGCAGATGGTCAACTTCTACCGCCAGCGCTTCGAGCACTACGGCCACGGCGCTGCCGACCAGGCGATCGTCGGACTCGGCGGCCAGTTCTTCATGCGCGAGCGCAGCCAGGACGCCGTGCGCGAGTTCCGGCCCTACTTCGACCACGCCCCGGTGTACGGCGGCGGCCCGTCGCTGGAGGACTTCTCCCGCCAGACCCCGCTGACCGTCGGCTCGCCGCAGCAGGTGCTCGAGCGCACCCTGTCGTTCCGCGAGTACGTCGGCGACTACCAGCGCCAGCTGTTCCTCATCGACCACGCCGGCCTGCCGCTGAAGACCGTGCTCGAGCAGCTCGACCTGCTCGGCGAGATCCTCCCCGCCATGCGCGCCGGCTTCGAGGAGGGCCGCCCGGCCCACGTGCCCGACGCGCCCACCCACGCCGCCCGGGTGGCGGCCGCCGGGGGAGCGCACGACAGCACCGTGCACGCCGTCGACGGCGTGACCGGCCAGCTCGCCGAGGCCGACGAGCGGGCGTCGGCATGACCCGCCTCGTCGTCGTCAGTGCCGGGCTCAGCGACCCGTCGTCGACCCGCCTGCTCGCCGACCGGCTGTCCGAGGCGACGGTGCGCGCGCTGGGCACGCCCGTCGACCTGGAGGTCGTCGAGCTGCGGCCGCTGGCGCACGCCATCGCCGACCACCTGCTGTCCGGCTTCCCGCCCGAGCCGCTGGCCGACGCGATCACCGCGGTCGAGCGGGCCGACGCCGTCATCGCGGTGACGCCAGTGTTCACCGCGTCGTACTCCGGGCTCTTCAAGAGCTTCCTGGACGTGCTGCCGCAGGGCGCGCTCGCCGGCACGCCGGTGCTCGTCGCCGCGACCGCCGGCACCGCCCGGCACTCGCTGGTCATCGAGCACGCGCTGCGGCCGGTCTTCGCCTACCTGCGCGCCGTGGTCGTCCCGACCGGCGTGTTCGCCGCCAGCGAGGACTTCGCCCACCCGGCGCTCGCCGAGCGGGTCGAGCGGGCCGCGGGCGAGCTCGCCGCCCTGCTCGGTGCCGGCACCCGCGACGGCGTACGCCGTCCGGCCGACGCGCCGCGGTCGTTCGACGAGCAGGTCGCGGAGCCGACGCCGTTCGAGGAGCTCCTCAAGCGCGCCTCCGCCGCGGACTGACAACAACACCTGACGACCGCGCAGCAGCCGCTACCCCGAGCGGGGTCGCGGCTGCTGCTGCGTCCGCCCGCGACTGCCCGGGAGCAGCGGCGGCCGGGTGGGTCAGCGGCCCAGGAGCTTGGAGAAGAAGCCGGTGGACGGCTCGTTCTCGTGACCGGCGCAGCGGTCGGCCTTCGCGACGCCGCGCATCACCTGATCGACGTGCTGGCCGCAGCCGGCCCAGGTGGTCTTGCCGCACTTCTTGCAGGTCACTGCTCGGCACATGGTGTGTGTCCTCTCGATGGTGTGGAGTGGTCTTCGGTACTGCGCTGCCCGCGGCTCAGCCGTGGGAGAACGTGATGTCGGGGAGCACCGTGCGGAGCCACCCGGGGACGGCCCAGGCCGCGTGGCCGGTGAGCCGCATCAGGACCGGCAGCAGCACCAGCCGGACGAGGAAGGCGTCGAGGAGCACGGCGACGCCGAGCACGATGCCCATCTCCTTCGGCGGCAGCGGGCCGGACAGGGCGAAGGTGAAGAAGACCGCGACCATGACCGCGCCGGCGGCGAAGATGACGCGACCGGAGTGCGCCATCGCGCCCACCATCGCCTCCTTCGGGTCACCCGACTTCTCGTAGTGCTCCTTCGCCGAGGCGAGCAGGAAGACGGTGTAGTCCATCGCGATGGCGAAGATCATCGCGAAGAAGAACACCGGCGCCCAGCCGTCCAGGAAGCCCTGCGCCTCAAAGCCGAGCAGGTCGGCGCCCCAGCCCTCCTGGAAGACCAGGCGGGCGACGCCGAACGCCGCGGCGGTCGACAGGAGGCTGACCAGGGTGCCCAGCAGCGAGATGAGCGGGGCCTGGAGCGCGATGAGCAGGAGCAGGAAGCCCAGCGCCAGCACGACGCCGATCACCAGCGGGGTCGACTCGTCGAGCTGCGACTTCAGGTCGAGGTTCTCCACCGCGGCGCCTCCGACGAGCGCGGACGTCGGCAGGTCGGCGCGGAGCCGGTCGACGGTCTCCGAGAGCTCCGGGTCGGACGGGTCGACGGTCGGGACGGCCTGGATGAGGACCAGGTCGGCGTCGTCGAGCGCCGGCATGGCCGGCATGACGCCGGCGATGCCCGGGTCGTCGGCCAGGGCGGCCGAGGTCGCGTCGGCGTCGGCGCTGTCCGCGACGACCTGGAGGGTGCCGGGGGCGCCCTCGCCGAAGGCGTCTTGGACGACGTCGTAGCCGATCCGGGCCGAGGCGTCCTCGGGCAGCACCTTGATCGACGGCATGGCGGTCTTGAGGCCGATCACCGGAGCGGCGAGGGCGACGAGCACGATCAGCGCGGCGCCGCCGAAGACCACGGGACGGCGCCAGAGGCGCTCGCCCCAGGCGGCGAACGTCGGGGAGCGGTGCTCGCCGGTGCTCACCCAGGGGAGGGCGAACGTGTTGATGCGGTGGTCGAGGCGGTGCAGCACGAGGGGGAGCAGGGTCAGGGTCGCTGCCAAGACGAACGTGACGGCGAGCATGATGCCGCCGGCCATGGACCGGAAGGCGGGGCTCGGGACGAGCATGACCGCGGACAGCGAGACCAGCACGGTCAGCCCGGAGAGCAGCACCGCCTTGCCGGCGGTGTCCATGGTCTCGGCGATCGCGTGGTCGCGTCCCTCGAGCGAGCCCATCCGGGCGCCGCGGTAGCGGACCACGAGGAACAGCGCGTAGTCGATGCCGAGGGCAAGGGCGAACATCATCGCGAAGTTCATCGCCCAGATCGACACGTCGGTGACCTGGTTGATGAGCACCAGCGAGCCGGCGGAGGCCACCAGACCGGCCAGGGTCAGGATGAGAGGGAGGCCGGCGGCGACGAGCGCGCCGAACGCCAGCACCAGGATGGCCAGGGTCACCGGCCAGGACAGCATCTCCGACTTCAGCATCGCCTCGAGGTTGGCCTCGTTGAAGTCGGACCACAGCAGCGAGGAGCCGGTCGGGTTGACGGTGACGCCGTCGCCCGAGAGCTCCTCGAGCTCGCCCTTGAGGTCGTCGGCGGCGCGCACCATGTCGTTGGTGTCGGCCGCGGCGCCCGCCAGCAGCACCGCCGTGGTGCCGTCCTGGCTCAGCGTGGCGCCCGGCACCGGCGCGATGATCTCGCCGATGCGGTCGTCGGCCGCGAGGATCGCGGTCGCCTCCTCGAGCACCGCAGTGCCCTGGCCGGCGGTGACGTCGCTGCCGTCGGTGCGGACGACGACCTGGATGGCGGAGCTGGCGTTGCCGCCGAAGTGCTCGATCGCGGTCTCGCGCACGGAGACCGACTCGGAGCCGTCGGCCTGCCAGCCGGCGCCGGACAGCTCGGCCTCCACGCGGGGGGCGAAGGCGCCGAGGCCGACGACGGCCAGCAGCCACACGACGCCGACGAGGCGGGCGTGCGAGGTCACCCACAGGCCGAGACGGCCCAGGAGGCCGTAGCGGTCGCGGTCGAAGGCCGAGCTGCCGGCTGCGTCGGCGCCGGTCGTGCCGGTCGTGCCGGTCTGGGTGGTCATCGGGGTCTCTCCTGGCGGTGAGGGTCAGCGGCAGTGGTCCTGGCGTCCGGAGCAGGACGAGCGGTGGAACAAACATGTCCGGACAACTGTTGCGACATTAACCCCCCTAGGGGTTATAGTCCAATCAGGACGACGGGCCGCCGCCAGGCGTCGCCGTACACCTCAGTGAGAAGGAGTCACCCGATGGCCACCACCGACCTCACGTCCGCCGACTTCGAGCAGACCGTCGTCGACCACGAGCTCGTGCTCGTCGACTTCTGGGCGTCCTGGTGCGGCCCGTGCCGCATGTTCGCGCCCGTCTACGAGCAGGCCTCCGAGCGTCACGACGACATCGTGTTCGCCAAGGTCGACACCGAGGCCGAGCACGAGCTCGCCGCCGCGGCCCGTATCTCGTCCATCCCGACGCTGATGGCCTTCAAGGGCGGACAGCTGGTCTTCAACCAGCCCGGCGCCCTTCCGGCGGCCGCTCTGGAGCAGGTCGTCGCGGCCCTCCGGGAGCTCGAGGTGCCCGAGGCCGCCCGAACCTGACTGCGTGTGCCACCGCGAGGTGGGACACTGACGTCAGACCACCACCCGGTGCGGACCGGGTGCGACCAGGAGGGACTACCCATGCAGCTCGACCCCGAGCAGGTGCAACCCGTGCTCAACCGCGTCAAGCGCGCGCACGGACACCTCGGCAAAGTGATCACGATGATGGAGGAGGGCCAGGACTGCGAGGACGTCATCACGCAGTTCTCCGCCGTCCTCAAGGCTCTCGAGCGCGCGGGGTTCGTCCTCATCGCCACCGGACTGCGGGAGTGCATGACGCGCGAGGCCAACGGCGACGACTCCGAGGACACCATCGACGTCGCCCGCATGGAGAAGCTCTTCCTCTCCCTGGCGTGACCGCGCCGGGGCCACCCGAGATGGATCGAGACGCATGATGAGCAGCCAGAGCGGTCCGCCGTCGGCGATGGGCCCGGCCCGTCCGCGACCGCGCCACCTGATGGACCCGGACAACCCCGTCCGGATCTCGCCGAACTCCCGCAGCATCTCCACGGTGCAGACGTGGGTCATGTCGGTGCTGGCGGTGACGACCATCCTGCACCTGACGTTCGGCCTGATCCTGGCGGCGTTCTTCCTCGAGGAGTCCAACACCGGCGGCCGGGTCGGACTGGCCGTCATCGGCGGCGCCTTCGCCGTCGTGGCGGTCGCCGCCGGCCGGGGGATCCACCGCAAGGCGCTGGTCTCGCCCTGGCTGCTGCTCGGTCTGCTGCCCACCGTGGTCGCGGTCCCGTTCCTCGTCTGAGGCCCGTACGCGGGGCACGTCCGGGGCGTCCCGCCTCCCTCAGGGGGTGGTCGTGGCGTGCGTCGCTTCGGCGGCGTGGCAGAATGAACCAGCGGCTCTTGACGACACCGGACTTTGTCGCGCCCGTAGCCGCCCCAGACCGTCCGTGCCAGCTCGACGAGAGGTGTTCGTGTCCTCGAACGCACGCCACATGCCCCCGGAGGTGCTCGAGCACCCCGCCGTCCTCGCACTCATCGAGGAGGCGACTCCCACGGGCACCTTCAGCCCGGAGCAGGTCCGCCGCGCCAGTGAGGACGCGGGGGTCGAGCCTCGGCACCTCAAGGCTCTCCTGGCGCACCTCAGTGGCCTGGGCCTGAGCGTCGTCCTCCCGCTGGAGACGCGCGCCGCGGCCGCGGCCTCGCCGCGCAAGACGGCGACCGCCACTGCGAAGAAGGCGCCGGCGGCCAAGAAGACCGCGGCCAAGAAGGCGCCGGCGAAGAAGGCCGCCGCACCCGCCGCGGAGGTCGCGGCTCCCGCCGTCGGCCCCGACGGCAAGAAGGTCCTGCCCGACATCTCCGACGAGCAGTTCGAGAAGGACGTCAAGGCCGACCCCTCGATCAAGGAGGACGAGGAGGAGGCCACCGCCACCACCTCGTTCGTCGTCTCGGCCGCCGACGACACCGACGAGCCGGCCCAGCAGGTCATGGTCGCCGGCGCGACCGCCGACCCGGTCAAGGACTACCTCAAGCAGATCGGCAAGGTGCCGCTCCTCAACGCCGAGATGGAGGTCGAGCTCGCCAAGCGGATCGAGGCCGGCCTCTTCGCGGAGGAGAAGCTCAGCAAGGGCGGCAAGATCACGCCCAAGGTCCTCGACGAGCTCGAGTGGATCGCCGAGGACGGCCGCCGCGCGAAGAACCACCTGCTCGAGGCCAACCTGCGTCTCGTCGTCTCGCTGGCCAAGCGCTACACCGGTCGCGGCATGCTGTTCCTGGACCTCATCCAGGAGGGCAACCTCGGTCTGATCCGTGCGGTCGAGAAGTTCGACTACACCAAGGGCTACAAGTTCTCGACGTACGCCACGTGGTGGATCCGCCAGGCGATCACCCGCGCCATGGCCGACCAGGCGCGCACCATCCGCATCCCGGTGCACATGGTCGAGGTCATCAACAAGCTCGCCCGCGTCCAGCGGCAGATGCTCCAGGACCTCGGGCGCGAGCCCACCCCGGAGGAGCTCGCCCAGGAGCTCGACATGACGCCCGAGAAGGTCATCGAGGTCCAGAAGTACGGCCGCGAGCCGATCTCGCTGCACACGCCCCTCGGTGAGGACGGCGACTCGGAGTTCGGTGACCTCATCGAGGACTCCGAGGCGATCGTCCCGGCCGACGCGGTGTCGTTCACGCTGCTCCAGGAGCAGCTGCACGCGGTGCTCGACACGCTCTCCGAGCGTGAGGCCGGCGTGGTCTCGATGCGGTTCGGCCTCACCGACGGCCAGCCGAAGACCCTCGACGAGATCGGCAAGGTCTACGGCGTGACCCGCGAGCGGATCCGCCAGATCGAGTCGAAGACCATGTCGAAGCTGCGGCACCCGTCGCGCTCGCAGGTGCTGCGCGACTATCTGGACTGATGCGGTGCGGCTCCCGAGGCCGTTCGTGCAGGTCACGGGCGGTTTCGGGGTCTGACAAGGCGACGCGCTACACCGGCACAGCGCTCCTAGTCCAGATATTCATCTAGACTGGCTCTCGTGAGTGTGTTGGACGGAATCCCACTGGGCCTAGGCCTGGCTCTCATCGCCTCTCTCATCTCCTTGGCGATTCGCTACCCCCGGAATTGGCCTGGGGGGCGGGCGATCTTGCGGAGTGGAGACGGGCGGCGGGCGAACAACGAGGCGCAAGACCGACGTATCCGCGAACGATGGTCCGCCTTAGCCGATGTGGTCGTGGTGGTCGCTTTGCTCCATGCGTTGTGCACCACGGATTGGCCAACACTTGCTGCCTGACGTCGAGACCTGCACCCAGCTCGCCACCTCCTGGCAGCTCGCCCTGCGCGCCGAGCGCAAGTCCGAGCAGACGCAGAAGGCTTACGGCGACGGCTTGCGGTTCTACCTCGCGTTCTGTGCCGAGGAGTCGCTGCCGCCGATGCAGAAGTCGACGCTCAACCTGTGGACCGGCCACCTACTCGATGAGGGCGCAGCGGCAGCTACCGCTCGAGCACGCCAGCTCGCGGTCCGGCGCTTCTCCGCGTGGCTGGCCGACGAGGGCGAGATCCAGACCGACCCGTTCCTCGGGATCAAATCGCCCAAGCTCGACGAGAAGGTCATCGAGCCGCTGACCGACGACCAGCTCCGCGCTCTCATCAAGGCCTGCTCGGTCCCCAAGGGTGCCGAGCCGAAGGTCGCGCTCCGGCACCGCCGGGACGAGGCGATCATCCGGCTGATGCTCGAGACCGGCACCCGTGCCGGCGAGGTCGTGAACATGGAGGTTCTCGACCTCGACCTCCCGGCCGGCACGGCCGTCATCCGGCGCGGCAAGGGCGGCAAGGGTCGCGTGGTCCCGTTCGGCCCGGACGCCTCCCTGGCCCTCGACCGGTACCTCCGACTCCGACGCGGCCACCGCCTCGCCGAGAGTCCGGCGCTGTGGCTGGGGGACCGGGGCAAGCGCTTTTCCTACGACGCACTCCACAAGACCTTGCGCGAGCGCGCCGACGTCGCCGGGATCGAGAACTTCCACCCCCACCGCCTGCGGCACACCGCAGCCCACCGCTGGCTCGCCGCCGGGGGCTCGGAGACCGGCCTTATGGCCGTCGCCGGGTGGACCCGACCAGACATGCTCATGCGCTACACCAAGGCCCAGGCATCCGCGCGGGCCGCCGAGGAAGCCCGACGACTCAACCTGGGGGAGTTGTGAACTTCGACGGTAGCGACTACGAGCGAGCGGCGATCACCGCCTTTCGGGAGGCAGCTGATCGACTTGAGCAGTTCGTGATCCTTGACGAGTGGGGGGCGGGGCCCTCGATTGAGTTCCTCTGTCCTCGAGGGCACTCACTGAAGCGATACCGCGTGGAGCGTGGGACGGATGGGCTGCGGCTCATGGCCTTACCGGGATTGTCCTCTCGCAGACGAGGGGCGGTCGCAAAGGACGCCAGTCCGTTCCGTGCCCGAAGGGTCTGCGAAGTCCCGGGTTGCCCCAATCTGCTGCCGTGCGATGTGCATCCCCAGCAGTCAGAGGAGGTCCATGATCTGCGAACCGGATTGACGTGTGTTCGATGCCGGCCGCGGTGGGAGGACGCCTACACAACAGCTCGACTGCTGAAGGTCTACGGCGTCGCCGTGCAGTTGGGGTACGACTCAATTCCAGTGAACCTGACCACGCCGCGCACTAGCTAGGTCACGCTTTCGCCGAGCGTTATGGGGTAACGTTACCTATACCGCCTACGGGCGGAGGTCGCCGGACGGCTACGGCCAATCTCACCGTCTGTAATGCGCTTAGCGCGGGGTCTCAGCGGATCTCCTCATAGGAGGAGTATGTCCGTTGAACGACGAGGAACGACGACTTGCCGGTCGAATCGGAGCCCACGAGTCGTGGGCTCGGACCGCAGATCGCACCGCCCGGACTGCGCCGGCTCGCGCCGCACTCGACCAGAAGTTTCTTGATGCCGCTGGCGGTGATCCGGTCCGCGCGGCCCACCTGCGCAAGGCTCACTTCCAGCGTCTCGCCCTGAGGTCGGCGCAGGCCCGACGACGGGCGCGCGAGGCCACCGAGGTGGCCCAGGCTGCTGAGGCCGAGCTCAAGGCGAGTGGGGGTGGCGCCGATGACGCTGCCTGAGAACGACAGAGGCCGCCCGGGGGCGAACCGGACGGCCTCGAAGATGTCGGACGACGACAAGGCCATCGTACTGCCGATCGACGACCAGATCCGGTGCACGCGCTGCGGGCACGTCGTGTGGTCGCCGGAGAGCGTCGCTGCTGGTGTCGGTCGTGACTGTCGGCGGCTGCTGCGTCGTGTCGCGCGGGAGGTGGCCGCGTGATGACCGCGTCCACGAACGAGGCGTTCCAGCCGATGCCGGAGCTGTCGGAGGAGCAGGCCGAGGCGCTGCGGGACGACATCACGAAGAACGGCATCTTGGTGCCGATCACCGTCGACCAGCACGGTCGGATCATCGACGGCAACAACAGGTTCGCCATCGCCGCCGAGCTCGGGATCGAGTGCCCGCGCCGCGTTGTCAACGTCGATGACGATGACCACGGGCACGACCTGGCTGTGACGCTGAACTGCGCTCGGCGTCACCTGACTCAGGAGCAGAAGCGGTCGCTGATCCGGTCTGAGCTGGTGCGCCGCTGGTCCGACTCCGACCGGGCCGTGTCGCGGCGGATCGGGTGCTCGCCGACGACGGTTGGCGCCGTGCGCGCCGAGATTGTCGACGAGGCCGAGCGACGCACCCGCCAGGTCCAGGACAAACTCAAGACCGCGACCGTCGAGCTGTTCGGGGCGTGCCACTCGCTGCTGCTGCTGGGTGCCGACCCGGAGGTCATCCTGGAGCAGCTCCGCACGCAGCGGGAAGCCGTGGCGGAGCAAGCGCGCACCACGGCTGGGCAGACTGTGGGTGGCGTCAGCGCACAGCCGCCCGGTGAGGCGACAGTGGAGCGAATCGCCCGTCTCGTCGGCACTCACGCAATGTTCAGCGCGGTGATCAACGACCTCACCGAGGTGGTCGACGAGGTCCGCGCCAACGGGGTCGAGTGGCCGCTTCCCCTGCGCATCGAGCGCGGAGAACTCGATGCGCTGATCTCGAGCGTCTGTTCACGCCTGGGGGTCGAGGCTGGCCGTCAGATCGTGGAGCAGGACGCCGACATGCTGTCCAATCTGGACGCCCGGGCCGCCGAGGCGGTGGTCGCATGAGGCGCCGCGTCATCGAGATCCAGCTCGACGGCTATGCGAGTTGGGTCAGGGGCTACGGCTCCCGCGAACTCGTGATGGAGGTCGTGCCGGTCGGCAAGGCCCCGGTCTGGCTGCCGTCTGTGCGCGCCTGGTGCGTTCAGCAGCACACGGCCCGCGACGTCATCGCGGCGTGCGAGCGCCGGGGCTTCGATCTGGAGGTCACTGGTCCGCGCGCGGCAGGCATTAGGGACCTCACATCTGCTGATGTCGCTGAGCCCGAGCCCGTCATCGAGCCCGAGGCGGGACTCTGGTGACGGGGGAGCGCCGGGCGTGGGCGCGTCGGTACCTCAACGCTGCGCCGTCTTCGCCGGCCTACGGGTCGCCGGAGTGGTGCGCGTTGCCGGACGGGCCGGAGAAGGTCGCTGCGGTCGTGAGGGCGGCTGAGTGCTGGATCGTCGACGGGGAGCTGGCCGCGGAGCGGCTGGAGGCCGCGCGGGTGCGTGGTCTGTGGCTCGCCAAGCGTGCCGAGGACGAGCAGCGGACCCGCAGGAGCGACCAGCACCGGGAGACCTGGCACCGCTGGCCGGACCCTGCCATCGATGCCGAGGTCGCCGACGACTGGCTGCAGTGGATCGGCGGTGTCGCATGACAGCGCGACGGACCTTCACCGAGCGCCGGGTCTACAGCGCCCGGGTCATGAAGTTCCGTGCGGGGGTCTACGCCGGCCGCGGGAAGCTCACGCCGGGCTGCCAACTCCTGCTGTTGCGACTGGCCGACGACATGAACGCCAACGCCATCGTGTCGGTGCCCAGGAGCCATCTCGCCGACGACCTCGCGGCACCCGCTCCTCGCATCACCGAGTGGATCAGCGAGGCGATCGAGAAGCGGTTCCTGGATCGGGTGCGTCGCGGCCAGCCGGGAGTCACGGCGGTCTACCAGGGGCTTATCCGGAACCCCGTTGAGGTACGCCGGGGCGTACCAAGCCAGAGGTACGCCCAGCCTGACCAAGCAGAGGTACGCCCCGGCGTACCTACTGAGGGCGTCCAGAGGTACGCCACGGGGGGTAGCCACGAGGAAGCGCCTGCCGGCACGTTCGCGCGGACCGGTTCTGGAGAGCTGTCCTCACCGTCGCGACGAGGCAGCAACGAGGAGACCGAGGGAACCCAGGCCGACGGTCGTCTCACTGACCGCTGGTGGTTGCAGGAACCCCCCGAGGACCGGGAGGCGAGCGCATGACGGCAATCGTCCTGGATCTCTCCAGCCGACTCCAGGAACCCCGTGGGGCTGGTACCTGCGGCATGTGCGCCAAGCATGACGGCGAGTGCTACCCCCACCGCATCGAGCGGGCCGCCCGACTCTTGCGTGCGCACCGCAACGCCCACGCGGCCGACCTGCTCACCCCGTCCGCTGAGACGACTGCGGTCCTCAGGGACGTGTTGGCCGTGCTAAGCGGGATCACCACCGAGTGCCTGAGCCCGAGCAAGAGGCGCGTCCGGTGAGCCTAGGACGCCCTCGGAGGCGGAGGCGGGATCGTCGGAACTGCGACCGTCGGCGAGGCCTGGCGACCGAGGCTCACCCCGACCCCGATGAGGCCCACCAGAAGGAAGGCCTGTCCGAATGCGGCGATGATCAGGCCGAAGAACACGAGCCCGGAGTCGCCGGTTTCCGTGTATCGCGGACCGAAGTCGCTGCTGTAGCCGTCGAGCTCAGTTCCTGGCCACGCCGCACCCATGATGCTGCCGCCGACTGCGAGGAAGATGATTCCAACCCAGATGCTGTTTCGGATCTGGCGGTGGGCCTTGTCTGGTGTCACGCGGGACGTTCTATCCCGCTGCCGACCGCGCTGTTCAGCATTCTCGCGACAACTGTCACGGCGGAAAGATCTCTAGTCACTTTGTCGGCGACGGATAGTCCGCGACGACGCAGTGACCCGCCTAACCCTCACGGCAGACAGCCCAGCACCTCCACCACCCAGCACGACAGAGCGATGGCTCGACGCTGCCAGGGGCGGAGCGTTCGGCCGCGGGTCTGGGCGACGGACTCGATCACCTCCCTCCAGTCGATGCTGCCGTTGGGGCAGGAGAGAGCGAGCGCGGTAAGGGTTGCGAGATCCACATCGACTCGGTGTGCGGGGGCGCTGCCGCCTGCTCGACTCCTCGAGTGCAACGAGTCGATTGCGGAGGGCCGCCATGCCTGACTGCGTCGAGCGGGACCCCGCGTCTGCCCTCGATGCGCTTCTCGGGCTGGTGCGGGTCGCGGTCCGTGGCGGGTACGTGCCGACGGCTGAGATCTCGGAGTTGGCGGCAGCGCTTCATCAGCGCGCGGTGGCCGGTGAGCGTGCGATTTCCGAATCCGGAAATGGGCACGGGTCGCGCGAAATCATTGATGACGTGCGGGAGTACGGGACACCAGACGAGGTCGGTTCAGCGGTCGGCCTTTCTGGGCGACGGGTCCGGCAGCTCGCGGCTGCCGGGCTCGTCGCCGCACGTCCTGTCGGGAAGAACCGTTGGTTGGTCGACCTGGCCGATGTTCAGCGTCACCTGCGCGGGGAGTGCGCATGACGACGAGTGCAGCGCACGACGCGGCAGCGGTGGCATCCGCCCTGCCGCTGGATCACCCACTTGCCCAGATCGCCCGGTTGCGGCTCGACGCCCACGTCCGAGCGGAGAGGAACACCATGAAGATCAAGTCACCGAACAAGGCCTTCAACGGCGTCAGCGTCGGCGTGGACTTCGTCGACGGTGTGGCCGAGACGTCCGACCCGGCTGCCATCAACTACTTCCGTTCCGCCGGCTACGAGGTCGACGGGGTGCGCCGCGTGGTCGAGGAGACCACCCCGGTCATCGACCCGCGTGATGTCGAGGTCGTCCAGATCGGACAGCGCCTCAACGACGCCGCAGCCAAGGGGGTCTGACATGCCGCTGTCACACGCCGCACAGACCGCCCGGGTGCGCCTGGCGCAGGTCCGTGGCCAACTCACCGAGGTCGCACGGCAGTTGAACGAAGACCTTGGCGCCGCGAACTCCTACCGCGACGACTACCTGTCCCAGGCGGGGCTCGATGCCAAGCGTCGAGAGTTGGCTGGTGAGGCTCGCGACCGCCACCAGGACTCCCTGGAGAAGCTCGCGCGGGCCATCAGTTACGACGTGTCCATCGTGCGCGAGTCCGTGAACTCGAGCCGTCCCGCGATCGGCTCCGATGCTGCTGCGCTGATGCGATCGCAGATGAAGTGGGACCAGGTCCGAATGCGGTTGCAGTCGGGCATGCCGATGACCCGGGTCCTCGCGACCGCCGACACCGAGACTGCGCTCGCGATCCGCGAGTGGGCGCCCGCGTGGCTGGAGGCCCAGAGCTACGAGGTCGCCCCCAACGGGTCCGGCCTGGCGGACGTGCCGGCCGTGGACGTCGATGGTCTCCTTCGCAGCGTCGACGACCGCCTCGCCGCGCAGAGCGTGGACTTCGCCGAGGTGGTCAAGGCATCGCGACAGGTCGAGGAGATCGCGGCCGCTGCCGAGCCGACTCTCGGCTACCTGACTCAGCGCCTCAGCGGTGGTCCTTCCGACGGCCTCGCGGCAGCCATCGCGAGTCACAGCGCCGCCGCCAGGGCAACCCGGCCGTTCGTCGAGCCCCCTCAGCCGGCCGAGGTCACCGCATGACCCCCCACCCGACCCCCCGCGCGGGTCTCCGGAGGACCGGGGGCACAGGTGACTCGCAGTCCGGGGGCCTGAAACATTCCCGCTCGTGCCCTGTCGCGTGGCTCGGACGGTGGGCCGGATGACCGACACCAGCGAGCTGCTGATCGATGCTGAGCATGCGCATCGCAATGTCCGCACGGCGGTCGCCGCGTTGATGTTCAGCGCTGAGGGGCTGGAGGTGCTGGACACCACGCAGGAGGCCGAGCGGCGTGCCAGGGCTCGTGGGGAGTTGTCGCTTGCGTACCTGTGGGAGGCATTGGGGGATCTGATGCGGGCGGAGTTCCAGCGGCTGGAGGAGATGTGCGATGGCTGAGCGGTCAGTGACGTATGAGTTCAAGGGCAACTTCTCGAACCTCAAGGCTGGCCTGACGGCGGCCGGCAAGGGCGTCAGGGACTTCGGCAACGATCTGACGGCGCTGGATGCCAAGGGCGTCCGGATGCGTGCCGGGATGACGTCGGTCGGCGCGACCGGCGGCAAGGTCGCCCTGGGCATCGGCGCTGCGCTGGGCGCGTCCGCGAAGGCTGCGATCGACTGGGAGTCGGCGTGGGCGGGTGTCACCAAGACGGTCGACGCCACCGCGAACACGAGCATGGCCGACCTGGAGCAGCAGCTCCGGGACCTGACGGGCATCCTGCCGGCCTCGCACGAGGAGATCGCCGGAGTCGCTGAGGCGGCGGGTCAGCTCGGTATCGGCGCGGACGACGTCGCGTCGTTCACGAAGGTGATGATCGAACTCGGCGAGACGACGAACCTGTCGGCCGACGAGGCGGCCACGTCGCTGGCTCGCATCTCCAACATCATGGGCACCAGCGCGTCCGATGTGGACCGCATGGGTGCCTCGATCGTGGCGCTGGGCAACAACTCGGCGACCACTGAGGCCGAGATCGTGGGCATGGCGACCCGGCTCGCTGCGGCCGGTCGTCAGGCGGGCCTGTCCGAGGCTGACATCTTCGCGATCGCCTCCACCATGACGTCGGTCGGTGTCGAGGCTGAGGCGGGCGGCACGGCACTGTCGAAGGTCTTCACGACCATCGGCGACGCGGTGCGGTCCAACAGTGGCGAGCTGGAGACGTTCGCGAAGGTCGCCGGGGTCACCACTGCTGAGTTCAAGGCGATGTACGAGGCCAGCCCCGCCGAGGCCATCGGCGGCTTCGTGGACGGGATGGGTCAGCTCGCCACGGCCGGCGGGGACACCACGAAGGTGTTCAAGGAGCTGGGCCTGACCGACTCGCGCCTCAAGAACGCGGTCCTCTCTGCGGGCTCAGCGACGGGCATGTGGGCCGATCAGGTGCAGCTCGCGAACGCCGCATGGGCTGACAACACCGCGCTCACCGAGGAGGCCGAGAAGCGGTTCGGGACGACCGCCTCGCAGATCCAGCTCGCCATCAACGAGATCCGCGACGCCGCGATCGACTTCGGCGAGACGGTGCTCCCGATGGTGGCGCAGGTGACCAGCGGGGTCGCTTCGGCTGCTCAGGCGTTCGGGGACCTGCCGACCCCGATCCAGGACACCGTGACCAAGCTGGCCGCGCTGACAGCCATCACGGGCGGGTCGCTGTGGTTTGGCTCGAAGGTCGTCAACGGTGTCGCTTCGACCCGGGAGGCGCTGGTCAACCTGGGGCTGTCGGCAGACCAGACGAGGGTGTCGATGTCGGCGATCGGGAAGGGATTCTCGCTGGCCGCGACCGTGACCGCGCTGACCTTGGCGACCGATGCCGTGGACGCGCTGTTCGCGAAGGACTTCGACTCCTCCAACCTGTCCCGCGGCCTGGACGCGCTCGCCCGTGGTGAGTACGTCGACAACCTCGACACCATCGGCGACAAGGTCGCCGACCTGAACACGCTGGTCTACCGGGGCGCCGACCTGCTGACCGGCTGGTTCCCCAGCGACAACACCCGTATCGAGAAGACCCGGGCCGAGCTGGAGAAGATCGACGAAGCGCTCGCGCAGATGGTCGAGACCGGCGACGCCAACCTGGCCGCGCGGATCTTCGATGAGATCGTCGACCAGACCGAAGCGGCCGGAGGCAGCGCCGAGGACGCGGCCGACGCGTTCAACGAGTACGCCCTGGCGCTGCGCAACGCAGGCGGGTCGACCGGCGTGGATGCGTTCCTCGAGCTGGGGATCGCGCACGTGGAGAACAACCGCGTGATGGGGCAGTCGATCCTGGTCGCCGAGCGCGCCTCTGGCGCCGTCGACGGTCTCGCAGGGGCCGCTGACGGCAACACCTACTCCCAGAAGGAGCAGACCAAGGCCGTCAACGAGGCCAACCGCGCCATGCTGGACCAGGTCACCGCTGCCGGTGCCGCGTTTGACGCCGAGACTCGCTGGGGCCAGGCGGTGATGGCCGCGCGCGAGCAGGTCGAGGACGGCACCAAGGGCCTGAACAAGTTCACCGAGGACGGCCAGGCGAACCGGGCCGTTCTTTCGGAACTCCAGGCCGCGTGGAACAACCAGAGCAAGGCCGTCATCAACAACACCGACCGCTACGAGAAGGCGCGCGCCACGTTCGTCGGTGTCGCCAAGGACATGGGCGTCTCGACCGCTGCCGCGAACCGGCTGGCCGACCAGATGCTCGACGTCCCCCGCTCGGTGCTGTCCGAGGCTGTGTTCAAGACGTCGCAGGCCGAGGGGTTCGTCGACAAGCTGGTGGCGAAGTACCAGCTCGCCGAGAAGGACCGCGTGGCGCTGATGAAGGTCGCCGACCAGGCGTCCGGCCCGGCTGCTGCGATCAAGCGTGCGCTGGATGAGGCTGCGCGCGACCGCCAGTCGACCATCACGGTCCGCACGACCCACATCAACTCCTTCCGAACCACGGGTGACCCGACGCAGAACCGTGCCGGCGGTGGCTACATCACCGGACCGGGCACGGGCACCTCCGACGACATCCCGGCGTACCTGTCCAACGGCGAGTACGTCATCAAGGCGTCGGCGGTGGAGCACTACGGCGTGGGTATGTTCGACGCGCTCAACGCCCGCAGGTTCGCTGACGGCGGCTCGGTCGACGGCAAGAAGGGCTCGACGCGCGGGCAGCTCGCAGGCGTCCGTCACCAGTACGCCGAGACCCAGCGCGACCTCAAGGATCTGCGCGCGGAGATCAAGGGCGGCACTAAGGATCTTCGGCGTCTCAACAATCAGCTCGACAAGGCGTCGGCGAAGTACGAGCGGGAGTCGCGCCGGCTGGACCAGATGGAGTCGTTCTCGACGTCGGTGGGGTCGTCGGTTGCCAACGCTTCCCTGTTCGGTGGCGGCCTGTCGGGGCTGATGACGGGGCTGTCGGCGAACCGCAACGACG
>PBYI01000057.1 GCA_002729525.1 Nocardioides sp. | reverse complement strand
ATCAACGCAGAGTACATGGGAAACAATGAGATAAAAACTGGCCCAACATGTGCTTGGTATTTATTGTTGTAACCGAAATGCTCACTGGAGGAGTGTGAAATGAAACAACTTACCAAAAGCCTTGTGCTCGCAGCAGCGTTCACAATGCCGGGAATAGCAACAGCGGCCTACATAAGCGCGGATGGTTCAGGTCCCAATGCAGGTAACTTTCTTGTTCCTGATGACAACAGTTATGCCGATGGTTCAACTGATGCTGGAAGAGGTACATTTGTTGGCGGAACGCCATTATATAGTGTTGGCGATAACACCTTGGCCGGGAATTTCCTGACATTTGATAGTAATGACAAATTCCAGCTGACCTTCACCTTCATTGGATACGAAGCGGGATGGCAGAACGTATTCCTCTATGAAGGCGTCGAGATTTTTAACACCCGTAACAGTGGCACCGTTGGAGATGTCTTTTCGACAGTAGTAACAGGGATGGCAGGTCAAGCTCTGAATTTTGGGTTCGCAACGTATAAATACGATGCCACCATTCAGCAGAGTCAAGACAACAACATCGCCAATGGCTCTACTTCGTTTAACTTTGTCATAAACGAACTAGGAACGGACTACTTTCTGTTGAGTTTAGATGACAACAACCAGGTTGACGATAACCATGATGATATGATCATCAAGGTTCAGGCAAGCAAAGTGCCTGAGCCCGGTACGCTTGCGCTGCTTGGATTGGGTCTTGCTGGCCTTGCACTGCGCAGAAAAGCAAAAAAATAATTTTTCATTACAGTGAATGAAGCCTCTATTACTCAGAGGCTTCATTTCTTTTGGGTACGAGGAAGTACGGTAATGCACGTCGCCATTATCCATTCGGCATCCGGCCGAGGGTTAGCCAGAGATGCTGAGCTTCTTCGACAAACTGTGTCAGAGCTTGGCCACTCAGTAACTGTGGTGACTACGCAACCCCAGAAACCACTATGGCGAGAGCTCTCATTTAAGTGGCACAGGGCACTCGTAAAACTGCCATTGGGCCCTCTTCGATTACGAATACAGCATATACAGCGCGCAGTAAGGCGCTTGGCTAATCCGCTGCCGGCATCTACAAATCTCGTTATCCATTTAGAAAACGTTCACCCACAATACATCATCAAGAATCAAATTAATTGGCTAATACCTAATCAGGAATGGTTTCGAACTACCAGACTACACTATCTTTCTGACATCAACCGTGTGCTCTGCAAAACTCAAACCGCTATAGCCGCGTTTGCGCCACATCACCCCTCGGTGCAGTATCTCGGCTTCTCAATTCCCAATGCAATTACCGCCCGAGATCCCGTTATTAAATCCCCAGAAAAATCGGGATTCATACATATTTCAGGTTCAAGCCTCTCCAAAGGAACAGCCGCAGTCCTGCAAGCTTGGAAAAACCATCCCGAATGGCCAATCCTCTCAGTCGTCGCCAACAGCGAATTAGTTCCAGATGAATTATCACAAAACATAAAGCATTACCGAAACATTGACGACGCGGAACTGGAGGCACTTTGGAAAGCCTCACGTATCGCTGTGATCCCATCGGAAGTGGAGGGATATGGTCAGGTTCTCGTTGAAGCGATGAAGGTTGGCGCTGTGCTCATTACCACCGACGCCCCTCCGATGAATGAGTTGATCACCAGCGAACGAGGCTACCTAGTGCCTTACCGCGACTCACGACCCTTTAGGCTGGGAAGGCGCTTCTATGTAACCGCAGAGGATGTTGAAGCAGCCATACAGCAGATCCTCGACGAACCATCTGAAGCACTCGAGAAAAAAGCACAGAAAGCAAAAGAATGGGTGCAAGAAAACCATATGGCCTTTAAAGAGAGATTAGCGTCACAATTTGCACTCATTGATGAGTCTGTGGTTGATAGCGCGACTCAAGCAACGAAAAAATCGGCGGCATGACTTCACCGATAAATTCACCCAACACAGCCTGTGGCTCTTCACAACTCGAACAGCTGAGGCCAAAAACGTAAAGTGTCGCGTCCGCTCTACCACTCACCAAACTAGCGGCTTGCGCAAGTTTCGCTCTCCACTGATCCGTTTCCCATCGACCCGCAACGTGGTATCCGAACGCCAAGTGGATGCGCTCACCTGTCGCAAACCGGCGAAGAGTGATCCCTCTAAGATTTCCTGAGACAGGTGAACGTAATGTAAAAAACTCCTCCGGCATCCATTGCTCCGAGTCGTAAATTCGATTGTTGTACTGGATCAATTCGGCGCGATGACGCTGAAAGTCATAACTAAACACGCCAACGTAAAATCGTTCTCCAACATTTTCCCCAATCTCAACCGCAGACTTATCAAAAAACGTTTGCGTGACTTGTCGGTCTGGGTTGCGAATCTGTGGTTGCCAACCCATCAATTGTTTTTCGAAAAGAATCCCATAGCGGTCATTCAGCAACGAAAATTCAATCGATTCAGGGGCCGAACGCAAGGACCCCGAAGATGCAGGCACACCCAACATGAAAAACAGAACCAGTGCACTCGTTACTCCCGCTCCAAACCAAGCGCTACGAAAAGCACTTTCTGATGCAGGCTTGGTCGTCATTCGTTTTGGTAAAAGAGCTGAATTAACTTCCCCCCGCTCCAACCTGGAACCGAAAAAATACAAAGGTATCAGCGTTGCCGCAAACACCCACCAACCAAAGCTGTCATGATCCTCTATGAGGCGGCTCTCCATATTGGTTTCGTAGCCCATATAAATAATCACGAAAACGCGTATCCAGTTTGCGAGCAACGCCAGACCAACGGCAACCAGAAAGAAGAAAAGGCGAGTTTTCAACTTTCTGAAATTCAGCTCACCATATAAAACCGATAGCGATTGTCCCACCAGGAGATAGCGCAACCCAGAACACCCATGGGCAACTTCGAAAGTTCCGATACCGATGAGATAGACAAATACTCCCTCAACCTCAAACTCGATATCCATAAATCCGAGCAGAAACTGATTAACTGCGACGGTAATGAGCTGGAGTGTCCAGGAAATATAGTCCCAGACTGGCACCGCAAAAAAAAGAATGCCAATTGGGATTATAAAGTGGCGAACCTGGCGCCAACCCAAGAATACAGCTAACCAACCCAGCAAAAGAGGCACAACCACAAGCTCTCTCAGAGCCTGCAAACGTATTAGTTCTCCAAAGACGAATGCCCCAAGTGCACCCGCCAAAGGAATCAGCCACAAAGGATAAAACCCAACACTAGGCCGATTTTGCCACCATGTCCGTGAAACCAGGCCAATGGACACCGCAAAAATAAGAAAGCCATGGGAATATGACTCGTCCATTTTTAGCCAGCGGCTACCAATGGCTTCAAGAGTTGGCCAAATCATCGTGATCAATAAAGCGCCGGAAACCAATGTGAGTGCGACTGATACGCCGATCGTCTTAGAAAATTTGCTATCCAATGTTATCACCTAAATCCTTTTGCACCGGGTTCCCATGTCTATTTACAAGCCCAGAGATCGATTGATCCTGGATTTCAAACGCCGAGGTAACCATGATTGATAGCGGTAAGCCAGCTTTAACCAGGGGGAGCGAACAAACTCAACTGTCTTAAACGTAACCAGTTTGCCTTTGAAACGGGATTTGTAGAACGAGTTTTTCCCGCAGCCTGCAAGAAAGTCGTAGTGCATTATTCCTGCATCCGAGAAGGCATCTTCGATTGCGTATCCAAGATGCAGAGTTCCAAGTGACAGTTTCTTGTGAAAGACTTCGCTGTATCCCGCCTGAAGATTGTAGACTTTGGTTCCTGCCTGTATGTCGTAAAGATAAGACACTGGCTCTGAACCCGCCTTAAGAATCGATAGTTTCGGCTTCTGGTTTGGTGAAAGGCGCGCAAGCAGACGCAAATGAAACTGAACAGCTTTCTGATCAAAGCATGGCTTACCCCACCGAACTTGATGAAATGCATTCAACCCTCGAAAAAAATCAAAGTAACCCTCTGAGGTAAACTGGCATTCCTCTATTGAGCCCCCAGAATGAACCTCAAATATCGATCGACGGTTGTACAGTTTCAAACGAGTATTTTGCCCAAGCCCGCTCAACCAATCAGCAAAACCTCTCTCCGTATCTAGACAGACTCCCGCGGTCTCAGCTCTTACAAATGCAGATGTGCCCGCCTCATTACATAGCGCTTGACCAAAAATCTCGTGCCCACCCATGACCGTATCGCAAACAACTAACTCATCCCACTGCTGCGCAGCCAGATAACTTGCGATCATACGACTGACGAGCAATTCTTTGCCCTTTCTCGAAATCAACCCGACATATTCCGTACGAACAGAGGGGCCGATACGCCAAGCGTTTCCGATAAAATGAATACGACGAATTCGAAATTTACCCAGGGCGTTCAGGTCATGCAGATATAGAGGTGCGAGGCCAATTAACTCCCCATCTTCGTCATACGCACCAAGCAAAAGTAGCTGAAGATCATAAACTTTGGCCCAGGTTTCCCACCAACTAAACATCCAAGGCCAACTCATAAACAGCGGGTCTTCAGCGCTGTGGGACAGCAAATCATGCCAGGACTCTCCGAGTCCTCTGAATTGTTCCTCAGAAATAGCCCGCACTTCTAAAGGCATCCTTTGCTCCACACTTTGGTTATCCCGGAAACCAAATCCGAAAATCTACAAGCTCGGTGCTGTCTCAGAATCACAACTACTAATGGTCTTCTCAGTTGCGTTAAAAATTCATCTTTCATCTCGAAAGCATCACTGTTTAAACAGCAAAGCGGCAAAAGCGCGCCACACATTAATCTCAGCAGGCGAATACCTCACCGCCTTCAGCAACTCCCTCACCCCTTCCCGTTTATGACCAGAACTTCCAAGGTAACGCCCCTTCCTAATGTAAAAATGAGCGAAGCCCTGATTAAACTCTCCGGCGCTCATAGCATCAGGAAAATCCCGCCTGAAGTCGTGAATGATTTGCTCGTTTACCTGAAACCTTCGCGTTTTATCCGAGGAAATCTGGTCCTCCATCACCCGGTACCAGGCCCAGTACTCCGGCTCATAACGAAACTCATACTTTGCGGAAAACCGGAGCCAAAGATCGTAATCATCGGCCACCCGGCGTTTGCCACTCATTCCACCCATCTCGTCAAAGCACCGGCGGCGCGCCATGGTTGTATTCATGGCCACACAATTATCCCTGACCATGTAGGGCGCAATATGGCCAGAGTAGCGGGCCATATTGTTCCGGCTCAGCTCCTCACCGGCTTCATTGATAATCACATTATCGCCGTACAGAACATCGGTAGCCGGGTATTGTTCAAAAATCCGGACTTGCTGCTCCAGCTTAGCCGCCGGCCAATAGTTGTCTGAATCCAAAAAGCAGATGAACTCCCCTTTTGCATCATCCAAAGCGACGTTCCGCGCCACGCTCTGGCCCTGGTTTTCCTGCCGGAACAGTCTTATGCGCTCATCGTTGAGATAAGGTTCAAGCACTTTGTCGGTATGATCGGTAGAACCATCATCCACAATCAGAAACTCGAAATGGGGATAGGTCTGGGCGAGCACGCTTTCAACAGCCTCAGCGATAAAATCCGCACGGTTGTACGTTGGTGTAATAATGCTGATCAACGGTTTATTTACCGACATCAAAAGTCATCCCTGTTTGTAACTTGATGATTCCAGGATTCCCGGGCCGACTGCAGCAATTCTCCATCAGAGTCGCCGCCCATAATGAACCAGCCCTGGTTGCACGGCCGAGGATTCGAGCCATCAGCCATTTGCGGCGAGGCCCATACAAAGAAACGCGGCTGTTCGCGCCCTTGATAGAAGCCCAGAGACCTCATCGCCTGCTTGAATTCCGCATCGGAGGTCATAGCCGAATAGGCAGCCAGCTCGGGCCATGTCGATAACATGGTTTTCACCAGAAAATACTTGAGCGGCAGCGCCTTGGCTGGCCCAAGGTAATCCACCAGGCGAGCCTGTTGCTGGTCCACCCGAACAACACCGATAGCCGCAAGCTGCCCCTCCGGGGTGAGAATTTCAATAAACTTGTATTCCGCAAGCGGATGCTTCTGGTATCGCCAATCCAGGTAGCGCCAATCCCGGACCACGGTTTTATCGTAACCGCCCATACTCTGTTGCCAGAGGCCATCCACTGCCGCTGGTGCGGGGAGCTCATCACGAACACGGGATTCATGCCCGGATTGGGGCACGGTAGACGCGCCAAGCCGGCCAAGAAACTGATAGACCATCAAAGCAACGTCCCTGAGTGATCGGGGCTTGCATATCCGTTTGAGGAAATGCACGTCGTGGCTCGCATGCCACCCCATGCGTTCCAACACAATTGCAGCCACGGGGCTAATGCCGAATGACATCAGCACCGAGGACTTCTTCGCCAAATCTTCCTTAATCAGCCGACCTACGCCTTTGCCCCGATAATCTGAACGAACCTTGAAGTCACAACTCCACATGGCGTCTATAGGTTGGCCCTTCCAGGTGATGGACACAGGCACTACGCCGTTGAACCCGATCACCCGCCCCTGATCAACAGCGACGACTGGATCAAAACCCCGATTAACGGCGCCGGGGTTCTCAACAAACTGGTACTTCCAGATGTCGCCCTTGAAAGCGACATCCGAGAACAGGTCCAGAATCTGCGCCCGGTGCAGTTCATCGTTGTAGGGTGTGATTTCAGCCACCAGTGTGCTCCAACCAGGCCAAAAACATCAGAATGCCCCAAAGCTCTGCAGAATAATCTTCCCTGCCCCGCAAGTGCTCTTGCCAGTATGCGTTTACAACAGACTCATCAAGCAGATCCTGCTTGCCAAACACGGACGGTGCAAGCAGCGACTCCGCCCAGGGCCGAAGTGGGCCACGCAACCACTGCCCAACCGGCACCGCAAAACCCTGCTTTGGGCGATCCACGAGCTCCCGGGGCACGTGCCGGAACAGCACACTGCGCAGCACCTGCTTTCCTACCCCGCCTTTCAGGTTATAGTCCAACGGCAGCGAGAGCGCGAAGGCCACCACTTTCGGGTCCAGCATGGGAATCCGCGTTTCCAGGCTGCAGGCCATCGCTGCCCGGTCCACCTTCACCAGAATGTCATCCGGCAGGTACCAGTTAAGATCCCGCCACATCAGAGTTTTCAGACTCTCTTCCGGAACCCCGGGAGGTAAAGGCCGGGTTAATCCATAGGTAGGCTCGCGAACTGCCTGTCGGAAACATTCCGGCTCCGCCCAGAATGAAACGGACTGGCGATAGAACTCGGATACACTGGATGACCGGGACAACGCCCGCTCCGCCTTCAGGCGATGGCGTATCGCAAGCCCGGAGCGACCACGTTGAGCGGGAACAAGTGCCCGAATAGCCGCTGCTGACAGAGATTCCGGCAAGGCGGCCGCAGCTCGCCTTCCAAGGCCGGAGAGACTGTTGCGACCTTGCCACCGGGACAGCACCGAAGGGTAGCGGGTATAACCACAGAAAAGCTCATCTCCGCCGTCTCCGGACAAAGCCACCGTAACGTGCTTCCGTGTCATCTCGCTGACCAGGTAAGTTGGCAGCTGGGAGGAGTCTGCGAACGGCTCATCGTAAAGTTCAGGCAGCCTGGGCACCAGGCCCAGTGCATCGTTCGGAGTAACGTACAACTCAGTATGCTCGGTACCCAGATGGCGAGCCACTTCGGCGGCGTGTTCCGCCTCATTAAAACCGGCCTCATCAAACCCGATACTGAACGTTTTAACCCGCTGCGTTGCCCTTGCCTGCATCAGCGCCACAACCGTTGAAGAATCAATGCCGCCAGACAAGAAGGCGCCCAACGGCACATCCGACACCATCTGATCTTCAATCACATCGCCAAGGAGAGACTCCAACTGATGACTGGCGTCGTCAAAGCTGCCCATGGGGCTCTCAACAAAACACTCTTCCAGTCTCCAGTACCGTTCGGGCTCCGGCAAAGGGTTGCTGTGCCCCGCGTTCAGCTGGAAAGTCACCATTGAGGCAGGAGGTAACTTGAATATGCCTTTGTGAATGCTCCAGGGGGCTGGAATGACGTTATGGCGCAACAACAACGCCAACGCCTGTTGGTCCACACCACCTTGCCAGGCCGGATGGGCGCGCAGTGCTTTCAACTCCGAGCCGAACAGCAGAACGTTTCCCTGATAACCGTAATAGAGGGGCTTTTCGCCCATGCGATCCCGTGCAAGTACCAAGGTTCTCTCTTGCTGATCAATAAGAGCGAACGCAAACATTCCGGAGAACCTGGCCAAACTGGACGCCAACCCCCACTGCTCAATAGCATGCAGCATCACTTCGGTATCTGAGTGACCACGGAACTGGCAGCCCAGCTTGACGAGTTCCGAGTGAAGCTGCCTGAAGTTGTATACCTCGCCATTGAACGCGATGACATATCGCCCACTGGCTGAGGCCATTGGCTGGGCGCCAGCGGGGGATAGATCCTGAATCGATAAACGGCGGTGGACAAGGCCCGCACCCAGGTCGAGGTGGTGCCAGAGGCCTGCATCATCGGGCCCCCGATGCGCAATAGCCCGACCCATACCAGAGAGTACCTGCTCAGGCTCAACGGCACTTTCCTTACTGACAAATCCGGCAAAACCACACATCCCTTATTTCCTTCCTGCCATACGAGCAATCCGGACACCCAGATAGGCTCGCTCTTCCCTGTTTAACACCAGTAACCAAAACGCCACAAGCCACGCAAGACTGCTCAGAAGTGCGCCGGCAACAATATCAGCGTAGGAATCGTAGATCAGATACTCCCCCATACCCAACAGAATCAACGCCATGATTCCAGCGGGTACCAATGAAGGCAGCACAGACACACGGAGATAATCCCAAACTGGGAGCTCCAAATGTCTACAGGTATAGAGAAGGTACAAAGGTACAAAGATCAGCCCCGGTACCACGGAGGCAAAAGCCACGCCTTCCAGACCAAATGGGTGCACCAGAACCAGGCTGAGCCCGATATTCATAATGGCAGCGATGGGGGTAAGCCTGGCAAAAATACCATGCTTGTTAATCGCCGTGAGGTAACGGCTGGCAAACGGATTGATAAACGGAAGAATGGTAAAAATCACCAAAAAGACAATCAGGTACTTGGCCTTATCGCCAAATTCCGGGCCCAGCCAAATATTGATAAAAGGAACGCCCAATAACAATGCGCCTGTGCCCATTGCCATCAAGATGCTGACCACATAGCGAGATGACACCAGGAATACCCGCCGGATCATCGCATCCTCCGCTTTGGCGCTCAATCCACTGAACAGGGGCATGAAAGCGTGGGTTAACGTCCAGCCAAGCCCGCGAATATGCTGCGTGAGGTTTGCCGGTATGCTGTAAAACGGCACGATGGCAGGCCCCAGGATCAAGCCGATAACCAGAACGTCTGTCGCATTCTCTACACGGGTTGCTATACCCTGAACAAAAGACTTGAACCCGAAGACGATAAGCCCCCGCAGTCTTGCCCAGGAAAACATCCTCCACTGCGCACAAATGGCCCCGTAGGCCGGGCGTGAAAGAATCCACATAAACAGCAGATACTTCACCGTAAGACCAATGGCATTAATGCCCGCGAGAAGCACCAATCCGTTTTCGGGTGTAATCAGGCTATATAGCAGCACGCCTCCGATCACAGAGTTCACGATAGTGATGTTGTTCTTCAGGTAATACTTCTGGAAGCCTTCAAGGTAACTCTCTGCCACGTACCCCGGAAAGGAAATCAGCAGGTAGGCACCAATAATAATCAGGAACAACGTGTACTTCTGATGGGGCTCACCCTCCGGCGCCAGCGTACCGCCAAACCAATATCCCCACGAGAAAAAGAACACGAATAGCAGCACCCCAACCAGCGCCATGAAGGCGAGCGCCGACATGTAGACAGACTGAAGCGCGGTTTCATCATTCTCTGCCAGGTGCCTGGCGGCATAACGGCTGATAGCGGGGCGAAGGCCAAGATCGAGGATGCCCATGTACCCGATAACGGCACCAATCATCTCCCACAGGCCGTAATCGTATTTGCCCAGATTGTGGACAAATATTGGAGTCATGATGAAGGTAATGATCAGTTTAACGATCATCACCAAGACATTTGAGCCGGTATTGACCAATAAAGTCCGAATCACCGATCGGACTCCGGTTTCATTAAAACTCCTTTAAAAAGGTTCGCCAATTCAAGGGAGGTTTGGCTTACATCGAATCTCGAAGCTGCTTCCTGCCTGAATTTGTCCGACTCAACTTGAAAAGTGTCCTGATTTGCTCCGAGCAACCGGATCTTTTCAACAAGTTCATCCAATGATCCGACCTCGAATACCAGGGCAGGAGAATCGGCGACCACTTCCTTCATTCCGATACAATTGGATGTAATGAGAGGTCGGCCAGATACCATTACCTCCATCGGTAAAAGCGGACAAGCTTCCCATTTTGACGGCATGACAACCACATCCACTCCCCGTATGGCTTCAGCCATCAAATCTGTCGCCGGAAAGAAATGGAAGAATGGCTCCAACCCCCGGGAACGAATGTCGGCCTGCTCCTCTCTAATAAACCCCCCCCAACCGAAGCAGCATACGTGAACTGGTTGCCCAGCACTCTCCCTATTCAATCGCTCAACAGCTTTGACCAACAGGCCAAACCCCTTTTGAGCCATGAACCGCCCAAAAAAACCGAGGACAAGAGAGTCAGAAGGGATACCTGCCTCGTTGCGAAGATTCCTCACACTATTCCCAAGAAAAGACTCAGTTTTAATGCCATTCCGAATCTCCTTCACGCGTCCGCGGGAACCCAAAACGGGAAACGTCTCTATAAAATTCAAAGCCGCGTCCGCGCCAACTGGGTTTATCACATCTGCCAAGGAGAACAGGTTAGCCATTATCCACTTCTTAAACTTCCCCTGCCGGCCCTGAAAATGTCCCTGCATAAACACATCGTGAGTAGTTATGACGTGAGGTATACGGAGCAACCAAAGCGGCAAGGCCGCAATCAGTCCCGCTGTAAAGCCGTGGGAATGGACTATTGTCGGCCTGACCTTAACCACCTGTTTCAGAAGCGCGATCAATAACATAGCCAGGTTATCAGAGAACTGAGGAGATACTTTCACGTTGGCCAGCGGCCCAACAAGAGCCCGAAGTTCCTCGGACTCTGGTGTTAACAAATCGAACGTGTTATCTCTCTGCGCTTTATCACCATAAACATAGGAAAAATACGTCCTAATACCACCGCTTGGGTGCCTGGCAAAAACTAAAACTCTCATCAGTAAATCCTTTTAAAAGACAAACGTCAGTGTCAGCATGGTGCATTAAGACGGTAAACATCCATGATTTCAGAACGCCCCCCTTAATCAAACCTTCCGCATCAGCTGAAATGATGCCGACCGTCACGGAGCTTTTCCGCCAGAGTAAATCTCCCACTTTTCCCTAGCTCTTTAATGACAGCACTGTCATGCTTTGTAGACAAACTTTCCAACATCGCCAGACGGCCCAACGCGATACTCAGACCACCGAAAAGGTACCAGTAGTATTGAGACAGCCCCCAGTAGTTAATGCTATAGACTGCGTACATCCAAAACAGACAGATAAGTACCTTATTAAGGTTCTCATAGAACGAGACTTCTACGCGATCAGTTCGGCCAAATTCTTTTTGAAGCCGTTTCAGTTGTCTGAAAGTACGCGCTAAAAAGTTCATAAAAATTACAAACCCAATAACTCCTATCTCGATCAACAGTTCAGCATATAAATTATGACTAGCCTGGCGCCGTCCCAATTTGTTTGCCTTAGTCTCCCCTGTCGTACCAAGTCCATGCCCCACAACAGGCTTGGTCAGCCCAAGCTGGAACTCCTGAATCATCCCCTGAATACGACCTTCGGCCGATGCGCCGCCTTCAACATCACGGTCAATGATCGAGAGGTAGCGTTCTTTTTGAACAGGCGTCATAACGGAAAATGCAGCCAAAATCGCCACCACAGCAACTCCAACAAGAGCCGTCTTATGTCGCGATTCCTTGAAAATAAAAAAGCTGACGACCATCAGGGCAAGGAACGCACCACGCGACATGGTTAAAATTAGGGCGTATAACAATAACGGCATCAAAACCAGATAAACAGCTTTAAGCTTCCAACTACCAGTCCATAGCAGATAGTGTAAAAACGGAATTACCGTGACGATTATAAAGCCGAGCTCATTAGGGTTGATTACGTCGGCGGGGGCGCCCGAGAGCCGGTTAGCAAACTCTTTAGTACTTAAATAGGTTGAGCTACCCCAATAGCCCTGGGTCAGATTTAGATATAACGGCTCTAGTACCCGCACGAGCTGACAAAAAACGAAAATTCCTACAAACCAGATCAGCCTTTTACGGGTATCTACAATCAATGCAGTAAAGAACAAAAAGACAATAGCTTTGACAAAAGGGTCCAGGTTGTTTCGGATAACGCTGCCCGGCCACTCCACAAGAGGAAGGCTTAACACTATGTAAGCAAGCAATACAAATACAGGTTTTAAAACAGGATGCT
>PBYI01000056.1 GCA_002729525.1 Nocardioides sp. | reverse complement strand
TCGCCCGCTCCCGAAGCTCCTCCGGGTACTTCCTCGGTGCTGCCATGACTCTCATCCTTCCGTGGAATGAGAGCCTCCATCAGACCCGGCACGCGACACGGCGTCCTCCGAGGTCGTCCCCGGACGAACTCCGGCGTCCACCTGAGCGCAGTGAACCCACAGCCGCAGGATCTCCACGTTCATCCCCAACAGCCCCGCGACGTGCCGCAGCGCCGCCGTCTCGTGCGGGTGCTCGGAGCGGACCTCGGCCACCATCCGCACTGCCCGCTCACGCATCTCGTTCGTGTACCTGGCCATCGTTCCAATTCCTGACTCATCGAGCGGAACGAAACCCAGTGCGATTCACAGCGCCTGCTGACGCTCCCCTGGCTCTCGCTGGTGATGGGATTAGGCACTTCACGATGACGCAATCCAGGTTGCTCAGTCCTCACCGTCGGAGCAGTTATCGACAATCCATGCCGTGGGCTTGGATGTCTTGCGGAGTGCATCGAGCCCGGAGAGCGCACCTTTGTCGCCAACAATATCCACGCTTGGAGGGTCACCGAACAGGTCCCAACTTCGCACCAGTAAATCCCCTGGCCGAAGTGACTCAACTCCACCCACGAACAACGAATCCCGCTTAAAGCCCTCCCTCATCGCCAACTGCACAGCCACGCGACACCAGGAATCGACGTCTGTGCGTGATGTGCCGATGACGAGCGACCTGTGCCCACGACCCAAAGACAACCCTGCCGCGAAGTCCCCTGGCTCTTCGAGAGTGCTCACCCCCCAATGCACGCCTTGGGCTGCCGAACTGGGACGTCCTTGAACGATTTCACAGCCGGTTGAAATTGCGTTTGCCAAGCGATGTCCAGTCAGAGGCTCAGCCCGAGCTGCCAGAGCGGCGGCCAGCCTGTCGCCAGCCTCGAACGGCTCGCCAGTCAACAGCAGATACATCGCCCGGCTGCCAAACGCGCCACTCTTCCAGATCAAGTCCGAGATCGAATCCAAAGACACCCCGAGGCTCCTTGCCTCCAGCGACACCACTTCCAGCGATCGAGCGTGTCTGCTAGATGAGAAGGTGGGCCATTCCTTGAGCCCCCCCGAAACCACTTTGAGTTGGTTAATAGTCATAGTGACCGCCGACCTTGGTGTTGAAGTGAGGTCCACGGTTCTGAAGCGGACCATCTCGGTAAACATGCCCCCCAGCGTCATCCCGGATGACGACTGTGCGCGTCCCACCACCCGGCGCCGGCATCTCAAACTCATAGCTCCTACCAGGCTGAAGCTTGCCGCGGCGATCGAGATTTGGCCCAGTTCTCGACGGGCTCATCGACGTTGGGATACCCGAGTCTCGCTTGGCTTGGTTGAAGGCGCCGGAGCGTCCCGCACCAGCAGGCGAAAGGTTCGGAGGCGGGACACCCGCGGCGTCGAGCACGAAGCCGTTTCGCAGCGCCTCAGCCGGTCATACAGCGCAGATCACACTCTGGATCGTTTCAAGGAAGGCCCAGGCTGGCAGATCGAGGACATCCGTCCCGCGCGCGACATCGCATCGATCTCGTCGCCGAACCCCGACCCCGGTCGCCGCGGGCGCAGCCCGGAAGATGCATTGCCGTACGCCGCACGAACACCGAAGGCACCGCGACCCACCTCCGAATCTCGGCTCAACCTCCCGACCTGCGGCGCTCGCCAACGCACCCACGAGCAGCCTTCCGCGACCCTTCGACGGCCCTCCGCCCACTTAGCAACACGGCACCACCTGAGGAGGTAGTTGAAACAATAAGTGTGGACTCTGTGTGGAGTTGGCCAGTTTCGGCGGTCTCAACCGGGCATGCGAAAGGCCCCCGTCCCGCGTCTCCGCAGGTCAGAGGCCTTCATCAGAGCCGCCTGTCGGAATCGAACCGACGACCTATTCATTACGAGTGAATCGCTCTACCGACTGAGCTAAGGCGGCGCGACCCGGGCGGCCCCCGGGTCGCGAGCACGATAGCCGATACCGCGGTCACGCCCCTAAGCGGCGAGCCTGGACCGGTGGGCGCAGCAACCTCTCGGGGCGGGCTGCGTCACCGGTACGCGTGACGGTGCGCTGCAACTCGCCCTCGTCAATCCGTCCTGCCAGGCTTCGCCCATGATCCTCAGCGTCCTCGCCTTGGTGCTCCCGCTCGCGCTGGTCGGTGCCGTCAGCCCGGTGATGCTCAGCCAGCAGACCGTGCTGCTCTCCCGCCCGGACGGCCGCCGCCTTGCGATCCGCTACGCCCTCGGGGTGGCCGCGACCCTCCTGATCATCGTGACGACCCTGGTCTTCTTCGGCCGCTCCATCGCACTCCCGGCCGAGCCCCGACTCAGCGCCGGACTGGACGTCGGGCTCGGCGCCGCCCTGCTCGCCGTCGCCGGCCTGGTGCTCGCACGTCACCGCTCCCACCGGAGCCGGCCCAGGGTGCCCAAGCAGCGATCCCTCGGTCCGAACGCCGCACTGGGGCTCGGCGTGTTCTCGATGCTGACCAACCTCACCACCATCACCGTCTTGGTGCCGGTGGCGAAGGAGATCGCCGCCAGCGGCCTGGGGGTCATCGCCCAGATCTCCGTGGCGCTCGTCGTGGTAGCGGTCGCCGCACTGCCGGCCTGGCTGCCGGTCGCGCTGAGCGTGGCAGCGCCGGGGCCTGCCGATCGCGGACTCCGCGCGCTGGCGGGCCTGCTCGAGCGGCACGGTTCGCAGCTGGTGGTGGGGCTGCTCACTGCCCTGGGAGCGTTCCTCGTCGGCCGGGGCGTCGTGCACCTCCTGGGCGGCTGACCCCGGATCGAACCGGAATGATCCCGGACTGATCCCGTCAGGCGGCGGTCATCCGATCGGCCGGCGCGGCACGACGTCCGAGCAGGTGGGCCTGCTCCTCGCCGCACCAGCAGGTGAAGGCGACCTCGGTGCCCTCGCCGGTGGACGCGACGCCGGTGAACTGGCTCGGGAAGATCAGCTGGCGGCGGGCGCAGGCGGTGCAGTGGTGCAGGAACATCGGGAGACCTCCCCGTGGGTCGAGACGACTGTGACACGTCCATGGTGCGTGGTGGCGAAGCACAGGGGTAGCCTTGGTTTCCATCGGTTCCTCAAGGAATCACCTAGGGATGTGAGCGGGGTCTCGGGTTGCTGTCGCTGCACCAGCTCACCTGCTTCCTCGCCACCTACGAGCACGGGTCGCTGACCCGGGCCGCTGAGGAACTCGGCTACGCCCAGCCGTCGGTCAGCGAGCAGATCCGCGCGCTCGAGCGCACCCTCGACGTCCAGCTATTCCGCCGGGTCGGCCGCGGCGTCGTACCCACGACGGTGGCCGACACCCTGCGCCCGTACGCCGAGCGCGTGCTCGCCTCGGTCAACGACGCGCGCCAGGCGGTGGCGAGCGTGAAGTCGTTCGAGACCGGCACGATCCGGTTCGGCATGTTCGGCGTCGCCCGCCTGTACGCCGGCGCGGGTCTGGTCGCCGACGTGCTCGCGCGCTACCCCGGCGTACGCGTCGAGCTGGTCGGGCAGAACTCCACCGAGGTCGCCGAGGACCTCCGGCGCGGGCGTCTGGAGGCGGCGCTGCTCGCCGTCGCCAGCGCCGAGAGCGAGGGCCTGACCGTCACCCCGGTCGCCCGCGAGGAGCTCGTCTACGTCTCAGCCGACCCCGCCCACCTCGCGACCCCGGTGACCGCGCACCGGCTGTCGCTGGCGTCGTTGGTGATGCCTGAGACGACGTACCGCGCCGTCGACTCCACCCGGATCACCCTGCGCCAGCTCCTGCACGAGACCGGCCGCAACCCGACCACCCGGATCGAGGTGGAGGACATCGAGACCGCCGTCGAGCTGGTGGGGCTCGGTCTCGCCGACACCGTCGTGCCCAAGGGCGCCGCGGTGCAGCTGCTCCCCCGGCTCGCGCCGGACGCGGGCTGGGTGTCGCTGCGACCCAAGCAGTTCGACACCTTCGCGATCGTGCACCGCGCCGACGCCGTCCTCTCCCCTGCGGCGCGGCTGATGATCACGCTGGCCACGCGCCGGATGCGCGCCATCGCCGAGGCCATCGGCCCCGACGACCCCCTCGCCCACGACACACTCTCGACCTAGCCTCCGCGAGCGCGGCGTCGAGGGAGGTGTAGCAACCATTCGGGGATGCGCTGGCGCCGGCCGATCCCATGCTCCACTCGCTCGAGTCGCTCGAGTCGCTCGAGTCGCTCGGCTCGCGACAGCTCGACCACCGGACAGGTCAGATCACAGGGGATCCACAGGCCGAACCTCGGGGGTTCCGCCGACCCGTCTGCTGTCATGGAGGACATGTCGCAGGTACGAGAGGCCGAGGTCGCCCGCGCGTCCACCACGCTGGAGCGCGCCCTCATCGAGGTCAAGAAGGTCGTCGTCGGTCAGGACGCCATGGTCGAGCGGATGATGGTCGGGCTGCTCGCCCGCGGCCACCTGCTCCTGGAGGGCGTGCCCGGTGTCGCCAAGACCCTGGCGGTCCGCACCCTGGCCGACGTGGTCGGCGGGTCGTTCTCGCGCCTGCAGTTCACGCCCGACCTGATGCCCGGCGACATCACCGGCACCCGCGTGTGGCGCGCCAGCACCGAGTCGTTCGATGTGGAGCGCGGCCCGATCTTCGCCAACCTGGTGCTCGCCGACGAGATCAACCGCGCCCCCGCGAAGGTGCAGTCGGCGCTGCTGGAGGCGATGGCCGAGAAGCAGGTCTCCATCGGCGGCCACAGCCACCGGCTCCCCGACCCGTTCCTGGTGCTCGCCACCCAGAACCCCGTCGAGTCCGAGGGCGTCTACCGGCTCCCCGAGGCGCAACGCGACCGCTTCATGCTCAAGGTCGACGTGCCCTACCCGAGCGGCCAGGAGGAGTTCGAGATCCTCCACCGAATGTCGGTGGACCCGCCGCGCGCCGAGGCCGTGCTGAGCATGGACGACGTCCGCTCGCTGCAACGCACCGCCGACCAGCTCTTCGTGCACCACTCGGTCGCCTCCTACCTCGTCAACCTCACCGTCGCCACCCGGTCGCCCGAGCGCTACGGCCTGCCGCACCTGGCGAACGTCATCGAGCTCGGCGTCAGCCCGCGCGCGTCGCTGGCGATGATGGCGGCCGGCCGGGTCGTCGCCCTGATGCGCGGGCGCTCCTACGTACTGCCCGGCGACGTCGCCGAGGTCGCCTCCGACGTGATGAGCCACCGCCTGCTGCTGTCCTTCGACGCCGTCGCCGACGGGGCCGACCCCCGGGCGATCGTGCGCGAGATCCTCGGCGCGGTGCCGCAGCCGCAGATCTCGGTGCGCGAGGACCCCGAGACCGGTGCGCCCGTCACCGTCGCCCCCGGCCAGCCGGCACAGACCGCGCCCGCCACGCCGTCGTACCCCGCCCCGGCTGCGCCGGCAGCGGGCACGTCCGGCACGGCCGGTGCGCCCGGCCAGACGGGCTCCGCGTGAGCGAGCAGCCCCCGGCGGTGCCGCTCGACGGGACGGCCCGCCCGGAGGCCGTCTTCGAGGCGCTCGAGCTCGCGATCCGGCGCCGGCTCCCGGGTCGCCTGCACGGCGACCAGCAGGGGCTGCGCCTCGGGTCGGGGTCGAGCCCCGAGGAGGTCGTGCGCTATCGCCCCGGCGAGGACGACGTACGCCGCATCGACTGGAACGTCACCGCCCGCGCGGCCGGCGACCCGCACGTGTGGCGGCCGCTGGCCGAGCACGAGCTCGAGGCCTGGGTGCTCGTCGACGCCACCCCGAGCATGCAGTTCGGCACGGCGCACCTGGAGAAGCAGCACGTCGCCACCGGCGTCGTCGCCGCGATCTCCCTGCTGACCGCCGGACCGGGCAACCGGGTCGGCACCGCGCACCTGACCACCCACGGTCTGGAGTGGAGCCAGCCACTGCCGTCGCGGGCGGCCGCCCACCGCGCGCTGCGGCGTCCGTTCCCCGAGCGCCCGGGCCCGACGAGGGGCCGCGCGCCGGCCGGACCGCCGCTCGACGAGGCGCTCAGGCAGTTCGCCGCCCGGCACCGCCGGCCCGGGCTGCGCGTCGTCGTCACCGACCTCCTTGAGCCCGACGGCCGCGTCGAGCGGCCCTTCCCCTGGGAGACGCCGCTGCGCCGGCTCGCCGCGTCGCACGAGACCCTCGTCGTCGAGGTCGTCGACCCGCGTGAGCTCGAGCTGCCCGACGTCGGTGCCGTCACCCTCGTCGACCCCGAGACCGGCCGCCGCCGCGAGGTGCACACCTCCGACCGCCGTCTCCGGGAGACCTACGCCGCCGGCACGGCCGCCCACCGGGCCGCCACCGCCGAGGCCGTCCGCGCCGCCCGCGCCGGTCACGTGCTCCTGCGCACCGACCGCGACTGGGTGCGCGACCTCGCCCGTCACGTCCACGGCGCCCCGCTGCGCCACGGCGGCCCGGTCGCCCCGGGCCCCGCTTCCCACGCCCTGCCCGGAGGAACCCGATGAGCCTCGCGTCACCGCTCTGGCTGCTGCTGCTGGTGCCGGTCGCGCTGCTGGTCGTCGCCTACCTGGTCGTCCAGCGCCGCCGCAGCCGGTACGCCGTCCGCTTCGCCACCCTGCCCATGCTCGACCGGCTGGTGCCCGAGCGCCCGGCCTGGCGCCGCCACGTCCCGGCCGCCCTGCTGCTGCTCGCCTTCGCCGCGCTCGCCGTGGCCGCCGCACGGCCGCAGGTCGAGGTCCAGGTGCCCCGCGAGCGGGCCACCGTCATGGTCGTGGTCGACGTGTCGCTGTCGATGCAGGCCACCGACGTCTCGCCCGACCGCATCACCGCCGCCCGCGAGGCCGCCCAGGCGTTCGTCGAGGGCCTGCCCGACGGCTTCAACGTCGGCGTCGTGGAGTTCGCCGGGTCCGCCACGGTGCTGGCCCAGCCCACCGACGACCACCAGGCGTCGGTCGACGCCCTCGACCGGCTCCAGCTCGACGAGGGCACCGCGATCGGCGACGGCGTGATGACCTCGCTCGCCCAGATCGCCACCGTCTCTGGCACGTCGGTCGACGGCGAGCCCGTGCCCGCCACGATCGTGCTGCTCTCCGACGGCACCAACACGATGGGCTCCTCGCTCGACCAGGCCGCAGCCTCCGCGACCGAGGCCGGCGTACCGGTCTCGACGATCGCCTACGGCACCGAGGACGGCACCGTCACCGTCGACGGTCAGCTCATCCCGGTGCCGGTCGACGAGACCTCGCTGTCGCAGCTCGCCGAGGTCACCGGCGGCACCGGCTACCAGGCGGACTCCGCCGAGGCGCTGGACGAGGGGTACGCCGACGTGCAGTCGGCCATCGGCTACCGGTCCGAGGAGCGCGACGTCACGCCGTTCGTCGTCGCCTTCGGCCTGCTGGTCGCGATGGCGGCTGCGGGGTTCTCGCTGCGGTGGTTCGCCCGACTGCCGTGACCGTCGACCGCAGGACGCCGGTGAGCCTTTCGGAGAGCACCCGCTGACGGGGCCTGTCAGCAGTCGAGGTCGGACCCCGGGGCGTCGCCGCCGAGCAGGTAGGTCTCGACCGCGTCGTCGACGCAGGCGTTGCCCTTGTTGTAGCCCGTGTGGCCGTCGCCGTCGCGGGTGACCAGCACGCCGCTGTCGAGCTGGGCGGCGAGCGCCACGGCCTCCTCGTACGGCGTCGCCGGGTCGCGGGTGGTGCCGATGACGATGATCGGGGCCGCGCCCTCGGCGGTGATCGTCGGCGTGGGCTCGGAGGCCTCCACGTCGATGCCGTAGCAGCCGACGAGGCCCCAGGCGAAGGTCTCGCCGAAGGTCTGCGAGGCGTCCTCGAACGCGGGGACCTCCGCGGGGACCTCCGCGGGGTCGACGACCGACGGGTCGTCCAGGCAGCTGATCGCGATGAACGCCTCGAGGCTGTTGTCGGCGTAGCTGCCGTCGGGGTTGCGGGAGGCGTAGAGGTCGGCGAGGAGCAGGAGCGTGTCGCCGCTGCCGGCCAGCGCCTCCTCGAGGCCCTGGTCGAGGTAGGTCCAGCTGTCGCGGCTGTAGAGCGGGTAGACGATGCCGTAGAACGCGTTGCCGATCTGCAGGTCGCGGCCGGACGACGTCGGGAGCGGGGAGTCGTCGATGTCGTCGAGGAGGTCCTCGATCGTCGTCAGCGCCTCCTCCCGGGAGTCGCCGAGGAAGCAGTCGCCGGTGAGGCAGTCGTCGACGTAGGCGTCGAGCGCGGTCTGGAACCCGGCCGCCTGGCTGAGCGCGTCCTGCTCGAAGCCCAGCGTCGGGTCGGTGGCACCGTCGAGCACGAACGGGCCGACGTTGCCCGGGAAGAGCTGGGCGTACGTCGAACCGAGCGTGGTGCCGTAGGAGAAGCCCAGGTAGCGCAGGGTCGGCTCGTCGAGCGCTGAGCGCAGCACGTCCATGTCGCGCGCGGACTCGACGGTCGAGACGTGGCCGACCAGACCGTCGGAGCGCTCGACGCACCCGTCGAAGAAGCCCTCCTGCATCGCGGTGAGCTCCTCGACCTCGCCCGGGTCGTCGGGCGACGGGTCGGCGGCCAGGAAGGCGTCGAGCTCCTCGTCGGACAGGCAGTCGACCGGGTCGGACTCCCCGGTGCCCCGCGGGTCGAAGGCGACGACGTCGAGGCGGTCGAGCAACGCGTCGCCGAAGAAGTAGTCGGCGCTGTCGGTCATCGTGCTGCCCGGCGCGCCGGGCCCGCCGGGGTTGACCACCAGTGAGCCCACCCGGGCGCCCTGGTCGCGCGCGGGCACCCGCTCGAGGTGGAGGTCGACGGTGTCGCCGTCGGGCTGGCCGTAGTCGACCGGCACGGTGAGCTCGGAGCACTCGCTGTCGCCGCAGTCGGTCCACTCCAGCTGCTGGCCGTAGAAGGCCTCCAGCCCGGCGGGCACCGGCGCGGTGTCGCCCTGGCCGGGATCGGCGGGCGTCGCGGGCGCCGAGGGGCCCGTGGACGTGGCGGGGTCGGCGGGCGACGCGACGTCGTCACCACCACTGGTGAGCACCGCGGTCAGGCTGCCGCCGCCGATGCCGAGCACCAGCACCGCCGCGACGACCAGGATCCAGCGCACACGCGTGCTCATCGAGCCTCCTCCGGGACCTGCAGGGCGACCATCATGGCTTCCAGCGCCAAGAGGGGCGGGACGTTGAACTCCGTCATCTGCTCGCGTGCGGCGAAGATCGCGTCGATGCGGCGCAGGTTGAGCGCCGGCGTCGACTGCCGGGCGACGGTCTTGACGTCGCCGCGGACCTCCTCGTTGACCAGCGCGCCGGGCGCCTGCCACGAGAGCGCGACGGCGTCACGGTAGACCGAGGCGAGGTCCATCAGCCCGCGGTCGACGACGTCGATGACCATGCGGCGGGCACGGGCCTTCTGCTCCTCGCCGAGTGCCTTGAGCGCCGGGGCGTACTCACGCGGCCGACGGCCGCGCTGCTCCACGCCGTAGGACGCGTCGAGGTCCTCCTTCTCCTTCGCGTCGAGCACCTCGGTGATCGCCTGCGCCTCCTCCTTGGCCATCTCGTGGAGGTTGGCGGCGGCCTGCACGGCACTGCCGACGTCACGCAGCCGGGCGGGGATCGAGACGACCTCGCGACGCCGGTTGCGGGCCGGCTCGTCGAGGGCGAGGGCCCGGGCACGGCCGACGTGGCCCTGGCTGGCCCGGGCGGCGTACGCCGCGAGCGAGGGGTCGACGTCGGCGGTGCGGACCAGGAAGTCGGCCACGTCGGCCGTGGACGGCGTCACGAGGTTGACCTGGCGGCAGCGCGACCGGATCGTCGGCAGGACGTCCTCGACGGTCGGCGCGCACAGCAGCCAGACGGTGCGCGGGTGCGGCTCCTCGATCGCCTTCAGCACCGCGTTGCCGGCGCGCTCGCTGAACCGGTCGGCATCCTCCACGACCATGATCTGCCGGCTGGCCGTGACGGGCGTCAGCGCGCCCTTCTTGACCATGTCGCGGGCGGTCTCGACGCCGAAGACGATGCGCTGGGTGGTGAAGCGGCTGACGTCGGAGTGGGTGCCGGCGAGCACGGTGCGGCACGCCTGGCACTCCCCGCAGCCCGGGCCGCCCGGGCCGTCCGGGGCCGTGCAGAGCAGGGCGGCGGCGAAGGCGATCGCGGCGTTCGACCGTCCCGAGCCCGGCGGCCCGGTGAATAGCCACGCGTGCGTCATGCCGTGACCGCCGGCGGCGGTGCGCAGCGAGTCGATGGCGCGGGACTGTCCGACGAGTCGGGACCAGACGCCGGGCGCGGCGCTCACGCGGACCCCTCGACCGCGGCGGGGCGGCCGGCCTGGGCGAGGTAGGGACGCAGCGCGTCGACGATCGCGTCGGTGATCTCCTCGACCGGCGCCCGGGCGTCGAGCACGACGTAGTGGTCGGGGTCGGCCCCGGCCATCTCCAGGAACGACGCCCGCACCCGGCGGTGGAAGTCGAGCCCCTCCCCCTCGATCCGGTCGCGACCCTCGAAGCGGCCCAGGCCGGCCTCGGGCTCCAGGTCGAGCACGACGGTGACGTGCGGGCGCAGCTCGCGGGTGGCCCAGCGCGCGACCGCCTCCACCTCGGCGACCTCCAGCGCCCGGCCGGCGCCCTGGTAGGCGAGCGTGGAGTCGACGTAGCGGTCGGTCAGCACGACCCCGCCCCGGTCGAGCGCCGGGAGCACCACCCGCTCGACGTGCTCGGCCTTGTCGGCGGCGTACAGCAGGGCCTCGGTGCGGTCGGCGAGCGTGCCGGTCTCGGGGCTCAGCACGATGCGGCGCAGGTCGGCGCCGACGGGGGTGTCGCCGGGCTCGTGGGTGAGCCGGACGGCGTACCCCTCCGCGGTGAGCCGGTCGTGCAGCCGCCGCGACTGGGTCGACTTGCCCGAGCCCTCACCACCCTCGAGCGCCACGAACACCCCGCGGGCGGCGTACGACGGGACCCCGGCGACGGGCTCGGCGAGCACCGGCAGGAGGGGGTCGGTCACGGTGGAGGAGGCTACCCGTCCGCGGCGACAGCGCGGCCCGCACGCACGTCCGGGTGTGCCCGTGCGCACGACGTGGCACGGACAACTCCCCGTCGCCGCCCCACCGGGACCTCCGACGCCCTACCGTGGTGCGCGTGGCGAGCGACCAGACCAAGGACCAGACCGGGCTGACCGGGTACGGCGCCGTGCTGTTCGACCTCGACGGGGTGCTCACGCCCACCGCCGAGGTGCACATGCGTGCCTGGGCCGCACTGTTCACCGACGTGCTCGCCGAGCACGGCGTGGACAAGGCCTACACCGACGCCGACTACTTCGAGCACGTCGACGGCAAGCCGCGCTACGACGGCGTCCGCGCCCTGCTCGCCTCGCGCGGCATCACGCTGCCCGAGGGCACCCCGGACGACCCGCCGGAGGCCGAGACGGTCTGCGGCCTGGGCAACCGGAAGAACAAGACGTTCAGCGACGTGCTCGCCCGCGACGGCGTCTCGCCGTACGACGGCTCGTTGCGGCTGGTGCGCCAGCTCGCCGACGCCGGGGTGCCGATGGCCGTCGTGTCGTCGTCGAAGAACGCCCCCGACGTGCTCGCCACGTCCGGGCTGGCCGAGTTCTTCCCCGTCGTCGTGCACGGCGGCGTCGCCGCCGAGCGGGGCCTGCCGGGCAAGCCGGCGCCCGATACCTACGAGGCGGCCGCCGACGACCTCGGCGTGCCGCACCAGCAGTCGGTGGTCGTCGAGGACGCCACCAGCGGGGTCGCCGCCGGAGCCGCCGGCGACTTCGGGCTCGTCGTCGGGGTCGACCGCGGGGTCGGCGCCGACGCGCTCACGAAGGCCGGCGCCGACGTCGTCGTCGGCGACCTGGCCGAGCTGCTCGCGCCCGCCGGCGACTGAGCGTCAGCACCCGGCAGCACCAGGCAGCCCGCCGCACCCCACGCCGTACCCCACGCCGTACCTCCGAGATCCCGAGGCCCTGCATGAGCATGCTCGACCCCGCCGAGATGGACGCCGACCGCGACCACTCCGGCCCCTCGCACGTCGCCCCGCTGGCCGTCGACCCGCTCGACCGCACGCGCTTCCCGCTCGACGACTGGCGACTGGTGGAGACCCGCTTCGAGGAGCGCGACCTCGGCACCACCGAGTCGACGTTCAGCGTCGGCAACGGCTACCTCGGTCTGCGCGGCAACTACGAGGAGTCCCGCGACTTCCACAACAACGGCACCTTCGTCAACGGCTTCCACGAGACCTGGAAGATCCAGCACGCCGAGGACGCCTTCGGGTTCGCCCAGACCGGTCAGACGATCGTCAACGCGCCCGACGCCAAGATCATCCGGCTCTACGTCGACGACGAGCCGCTGGAGCTGTCGACGGCCGACCTCGAGGAGTACGAGCGGGTCCTCGACATGCGCACCGGGGTGCTCAGCCGGCACCTGGTGTGGCGCACCCCGAGCGGCAAGCGGGTCAAGGTCGACTCGACCCGGATGGTGTCGTTCACCAACCGCCACCTCGCGGTGATGACGTACGAGATCACCCTGCTCGACGAGGCGGCGCCGATCGCGCTGTCGTCGCAGATCCTCAACCGCCAGGACGCCGACCGCGGCGCCTCGGTCGACATGAAGCTCGCGGCGGAGGGCATCGACCCGCGCAAGTCCGAGAAGTTCACCGACCGGGTCCTGCTGCCCGAGAGCGACCACGAGTCGGTGCCGCGCGGCCGCACGGCGCTGCGGTTCAAGTGCGCCAACTCCGGCATGACGATCGCCGTCGCCGCCGACCACGAGCTCGAGACCACCTCGCGCTTCGGCACCGGCGTCGAGCTCGGCCAGGACATCGTCAAGCGCGTCTACCGGGTCTCCGGCGAGGTCGGCGTGCCGATCAGGCTGACCAAGGTCGTCAGCTACCACACCGCGAAGGTCGTGCCGACGGTCGAGCTGCTCGACCGCTGCTACCGCACCCTCGACCGGGTCAAGGACGAGGGCGTCGCCAAGCAGTACGACGACCAGCGGTCCTGGCTCGCCGCGTTCTGGGAGCGCAGCGACGTCGTCGTCGAGGGGCAGCCGGCCGTCCAGCAGGCCGTGCGCTGGAACCTCTTCTCGGTCATCCAGGCCGCGGCGCGCGCCGACGGTCTCGGCATCCCGGCGAAGGGGGTGACCGGCTCGGGCTACAGCGGCCACTACTTCTGGGACACCGAGATCTACGTGATGCCGTTCCTCACCTACACCTCCCCGTTCGCGGCCCGCAACGCGCTGCGGTTCCGCCACTCGCTGCTCGACTCCGCCCGCAACCGGGCCCGCCAGCTCGCCCAGCGCGGGGCGCTGTTCGCGTGGCGCACCATCAACGGCGAGGAGGCGTCGGCGTACTACGCGGCGGGCACCGCGCAGTACCACATCTGCGCCGACATCTCCTACGCGCTCAGCCAGTACGTCGGCGCGACCGGCGACCTCGACTTCCTCAACCGGCAGGCCATCGACATCCTCGTCGAGACGGCCCGGCTCTGGGAGGACCTGGGCTTCTGGCGCGACGAGAACGGCGGCGCGTTCCACATCCACGGCGTCACGGGGCCGGACGAGTACACGACCGTGGTGAACGACAACCTGTACACGAACGTCATGGCGCGCTTCAACCTGCGCCGGGCCGCCGACGCGGTGCGCTTCGTCAAGCAGTACAGCCCCGACGAGTACGACGAGCTGGTGCGGCGCGTGGGCCTCGACGAGGCCGAGGTCGACGAGTGGGCGCGCTGCGCCGCCGGCATGTCGATCCCGAAGGTCGAGCACCTGGGCGTGCACCCGCAGGACCTCCACTTCCTCGAGCGGGAGATGTGGGACCTCGAGCACACGCCGGGCGACAAGCGGCCGCTGCTGCTGCACTACCACCCGCTGGTCATCTACCGGTTCCAGGTGCTCAAGCAGGCCGACGTCGTGCTGGCGCTCTTCCTCCAGGGCGAGGACTTCACGGCCGAGGAGAAGAAGGCCGACTTCGACTACTACGACCCGATCACCACCGGTGACTCGACGCTGTCGGCGGTCGTGCAGTCGATCATGGCGGCCGAGGTCGGCTACCACGACCTGGCGCTGCGCTACTTCACCGCGGCCCTGTACGTCGACCTCGCCGACCGGCACTCCAACACCTCCGACGGCGTGCACGTCGCCTCGACCGGCGGCGTCTGGAACGCCCTCGCCGGCGGCTTCGGTGGCTTCCGCGACCTCGGCAACGGCACGTGGACCATCGACCCGCGCCTGCCCACCCAGTGGCCGTCGCTGACCTACCGGGTGACCCTGCGCGGCACCCGGGTGCGGGTGACGGTGCGGCCCGAGGAGCTCGAGCTCGTCGTCGAGGCCGGCACCGAGCCGCGCACGCTCCAGGTGCGCGGCACCGACGTCGTCGTCGGCCCCGACGCTCCGGTAACGGTGGCGCTCGACGGGCAGGGCCCGCGTCTCAAGGGCGAGCCGCCCAACCCGATCGGCACCCGTCGCGCCGACGGCACGGTGATCTCCGCGATCGTGCCCTCGGGCGACTGAGCCCGCGCTCAGCGGCCGCGGCGCCAGACGACGACCGACTGGCCGGCCAGCTCCTGCCGCAGCACCGGCAGCTTGTTGGCCGGTACGCCGGCCCGCCGCGCGACGGCGGCCTGCCGCAGCGCCTCGTGCGCGGCGTCGACCTCGGCCTGGAGCTCGGCGTTGCGGGTGCGCAGCGCGGTGACCTGGTTCTCCAGGTCGAGGATGCGCTTCACACCCTCGATGCCGATGCCGGCACCGGTGAGGTCGGCGATCTCGCGGAGCCGGTCGAGGTCGCGCGAGGAGTAGCGGCGCCCACCGCCCGACGTACGGCCCGGGGTGATCAGGCCGAGCCGCTCGTAGGTGCGCAGCGTCTGCGGGTGCAGGCCGGTGAGCTCGGCGGCGACCGAGATGACGTAGACGGCGGCGTCGGGGACGGACCTGCTCCCGGGCCGCCGGCCCCGAACGGCGTACCCGGGGTGCTCACGACGCGTCCTCGAACAGACCCGCGCGCAGCGGCTTGCTCGCCGTCGCCTCGCGGTAGGCCTCGACGGCCGCGCGGGCCTCGGGTGAGAGCACCGCGGGCACCTGGACCTCGACGGTGGCGAGCAGGTCGCCGCGGGTCCCGTCGGCCTTGGGGGCCCCCTTGCCACGGATCCGGAAGGTGCGGCCGTTGGGTGTGCCGGCGGGCAGCCGGAGGGTGACCGGCGCGCCGCCCAGGGTCGGCACCTTGATCTCGGCCCCGAGCGCGGCCTCGTCGAAGGAGATCGGCACCTCGACGGTGAGGTTGTCGGCCTTGCGCCCGAAGACGCGGTGGCCGGAGACCTTGACGGTGACGTAGAGGTCGCCGTGCGGGCCGCCGTTGTCGCCGGGCGAGCCCTTGCCGCGCAGGCGGATCCGCTGACCGTCCTTCACACCGGCCGGGATGCGGGCCTGGATGGTGCGCGAGGAGGAGCCGCGACCGCTGCCGAAGCACGTCGGGCACTTCTCGTCGTACACCAGCTGGCGACCCTGGCAGGCGGGGCAGGTCTCGTTCATCGAGAAGGCGCCGCCGACGCCGGCGACCACGAAGCCGGCGCCGTCGCACTGTGGGCAGACGTGCGGCTTGGTGCCGGGCTTGCCACCGGTGCCCGAGCAGGCGGGGCACGGCGAGTCGGAGCTCAGCCGCAGCGAGATGGTGACGCCCTCGAGGGCGTCGGTGAAGCTGATGGTGGCGGTGGTCTCGGCGTCGGCGCCCTTCGTGGCGCGACGGGCCTGCTGCCGACGGCCGCCACCGAAGAGGTCGCCGAACATGTCGCCGAAGCCGCCGCCACGTCCGGCGCGGTCGTTGAGGAGGTCCTCGACGCTGACGCCGTCGCCGAAGCCGCTGCCGAAGCCGCCACGTCCGGCGCCGCCGCCGGAGCCGCCGCCGCAGAAGCCGCCCCCGCCGCTGGCGAGCGCGTCCTTGAGCTGGTCGTACTTCGCGCGCTTGTCGGGGTCGCCGACGACGTCGTAGGCCTCCGCGACCTGCTTGAAGCGGTCGTGCTTGGCGGTGTCGCCGGGGTTGGAGTCGGGGTGGTTCTCGCGCGCGAGCCTGCGGTAGGCCTTCTTGATGTCGGCCGCTGCGGCGTCCTTCTTGACGCCCAGGACGGCGTAGAAGTCCTTCTGCGCCCAGTCGGCGCGGTACTCCTGCTGCTCACTCACGGGTGGTCCACCCCCTCCTGTCTCATTGTCACCCCTCGCGGGGTCGGTGTGCACCGGACCCGGGTGCGGGCCGCGGGGCCCGCACCCGGGTGGTGCCGGTGCTGCGCGTCGGTGGTGCGGGTCAGGCCGGCGGCTCGGCGACGAGCACCTGCGCGGCGCGCACCACCCGCTCGCCGATCTTGTAGCCGGCCTTCGCGACCACCTTGACGGTGGTGACCTCGATCTCCGGGTCCTCACCGACGTGGCTGAGCGCCTCGTGGACGTTCGGGTCGAAGGCGTCGCCCGGCTCGCCGAACTTCACCAGTCCCGACGACGCGACGGTGCGCTCGAGCTGGTCGGCCACGACCTTGAAGCCGCCGTCGACCTCACCGTGCTCGCGGGCCCGGTCGATGGTGTCGAGCACCTCGACGATCGGCGCGAGCGCGGCGTACGTCGCGTTCTCCTTGACCAGCTCTCGGTCGCGGTCGACGCGGCGCTTGTAGTTGAGGTACTCCGCCTGGAGCCGCTGCAGGTCGGCCGTGCGGTCGGCCGCCTCCTGGCGTGCCTCGGCGACGGGGTCGGCCTCGGCCACGGACGCGTCACCCTCGGCGACGTCGGACGGTTCCACGGGACCACCCTCCTCGAGCCAGTTGTCGACACCGGTGGTGTCGTCGGGACCGGCCGTGCCCTGCTGGCGCTCCGGCCCGACGTCACCCTCGCCCGGCGGGGCCGCCGCGGAGTCGGTCGACTCCGGCGGCGTCCCCTCGTCCTGGTGACCCTCCGAGGTCACTTCTGCTCGCCCTCGGCGCCCTCGGCGTCGCCCGGCTCCTCGTCGACGACCTCGGCCTCGACGATGTCCTCGTCGGCCTCGCCGGTCGCCCCGGAGGTGCCACCCGCGGCGGCCTGGTCGGCCTCGGCGGCGGCGTACATCGCGGCGCCCATCTTCTGGCTGGACTCGTTGAGCTTGGCGACGCCGGCGGTGATGTCCTCGGCGGACGCCTCGTCGTTCTCCAGCGTGGACTTGAGCGCGTCGACGTCGGCCTGGACCTCGGTCTTGACGTCCTCGGGGAGCTTCTCGTCGTTGTCGGCGAGGAACTTCTCGGTCGTGTAGACGAGCTGGTCGGCCTGGTTGCGGGCCTCGACGGACTCGCGACGCTTGGCGTCCTCCTCGGCGTACTGCTCGGCCTCGCGGACCATCCGGTCGATGTCGTCCTTGCCGAGGGCCGAGCCACCGGAGATCGTCATCGACTGCTCCTTGCCGGAGCCCTGGTCCTTCGCGGAGACGTGCACGATGCCGTTGGCGTCGATGTCGAAGGTGACCTCGATCTTCGGGACGCCGCGCGGTGCCGGCGGGAGGCCGGTGAGCTCGAAGTTGCCGAGCGGCTGGTTCTGGCCCCACATCTGACGCTCGCCCTGGGCGACCTTGATCTCGACCGAGGGCTGGTTGTCGTCGGCGGTCGTGAAGATCTCCGAGCGCTTGGTCGGGATGGTGGTGTTGCGCTCGATGAGGGTGGTCATGACGCCGCCCTTGGTCTCGATGCCGAGGCTCAGCGGGGTGACGTCGAGGAGCAGCACGTCCTTGACCTCGCCCTTGAGCACGCCGGCCTGGAGCGCGGCACCGATGGCGACGACCTCGTCGGGGTTGACGCCCTTGTTGGGCTCCTTGCCGCCGAGCAGCTCCTTGACGAGCTCGGTGACGGCGGGCATGCGGGTCGAGCCGCCGACCATCACCACGTGGTCGATGCCGGAGACGTTCATGCCGGCGTCCTTGAGGACGGCCTGGAACGGCGCCTTGGTGCGGTCGAGGAGGTCCTGCGTCAGCCGCTGGAACTCGCCGCGGGTGAGCCGCTCCTCGAAGTGCAGCGGGCCGGACTCGCCGTGGGTGATGTAGGGCAGGTGGATCGTGGTCTCGCTGGAGGAGGACAGCTCGATCTTCGCCTTCTCCGCGGCCTCCTGGAGGCGCTGCTTGGCGATCTTGTCTGCGGCGAGGTCGACGCCGTTGTTGTCCTTGAACTTCTTGACCATCCACTCGACGACGCGATTGTCCCAGTCGTCACCACCGAGCAGGTTGTCACCGCTGGTGGCCTTCACCTCGACGACGCCCTCGCCGATCTCCAGCAGCGAGACGTCGAACGTGCCGCCTCCGAGGTCGAAGACGAGGATCGTCTGGTCCTCGCCCTTGTCGAGGCCGTAGGCCAGCGCGGCCGCAGTCGGCTCGTTGACGATGCGCGAGACGTTGAGGCCCGCGATCTCGCCGGCCTCCTTGGTGGCCTGGCGCTGGGCGTCGGAGAAGTACGCCGGCACGGTGATGACCGCGTCGGTGACGGTCTCGCCGAGGTAGGCCTCGGCGTCGCGCTTGAGCTTCTGCAGCACGAAGGCGCTGATCTGCTGCGGGTTGAACTTCTTGTCGTCGACCTCGGTCGTCCAGTCGGTGCCCATGTGGCGCTTGACCGAGCGGATGGTGCGGTCGACGTTGGTGACGGCCTGGCGCTTGGCGACCTCGCCGACCAGGACCTCGCCGCCCTTGGCGAAGGCCACGACGGACGGGGTGGTGCGCGCGCCCTCGGCGTTCGCGATGACGGTGGGCTCGCCGCCCTCCAGGACGGAGACGACGCTGTTGGTCGTCCCCAGGTCGATGCCGACAGCACGGGCCATGGTGGGTACCTCCGGTTCAGCGCGACCCGGGTGGCGGGCCGCAGGGTGTGGTTCAGGGGTGTACGTCGGGCCGACTCGGCCCGGATGCCTTCTATTCTGGCAAGCAACTTGAGCCGGATCAACTCAACTTTGCTTCTGGCTGTCACAACGGGTGGCTGGTGGGGTTTGTTCCCGCGCCGTGCCGGGGTTTTCCGCGGCCCTCCCAGGAGTCGCGGGGCGGCACCGGTGGGCTGTCGGAGCGGCGACCTAGGGTGCCGCCGTGCCCCTCCGGACCGCTCCGCTCACCCCTTCGGTCGTACGCCGCGCGCTCGCCGCCGGCACGGCCGCGGTGCTGCTGCTCGGGGGCTGCGGTGCCGACCCGGGCGGCGGGGTGCGGCCCGACCTGGGCGCTCGGGCCTCGTCGACGGGATCGTCGACGGGATCGCCGTCGGAGGCGGCCACGCGCTCCGCCGACCCGACCTCGTCCACCCCGACGACCGAGCCCACGACGGATCCCGCCAGCGCCCCGAGCCCCGCACCGACGGCACCGACCACACCGACCGCGGCGCCCGACCCGACGCCGGACCAGACGGAGCCGACGTCCGTCGACGCTCCGCTGCGCCGGGCCGTCCGCCTGCTGGTCGTCGCCGCCGAGCAGCGCGACGGCTACGACCGCGACCTGTTCCGGCACTGGTCCGACCTCGACGACGACGGCTGTGACACCCGCGACGAGGTGCTCGTCGAGGAGGACCTCTCCGGCTCGGCCGTCGACGACTGCCGGCCGGTCGCGGGCCGGTGGCGGTCGACGTACGACGGGGTGGTCACGACCGACGCGGGGTCCTTCGACGTCGACCACGTGGTGCCGCTCGCCGAGGCCTGGGACTCCGGGGCGGCCGCGTGGAGCGCCGAGCGCCGGGAGGCGTTCGCCAACGACCTGGGTGACCCGCGCCGCCTGGTGGCGGTGTCGGCGTCGTCCAACCGCAGCAAGTCCGACGCCGACCCGCCGGAGTGGATGCCCGACCTCGCCCGGTGCGCCTACGCACGCGACTGGGTGGCGGTGAAGCTGCGCTGGTCGCTGTCGGTCGACCGCGTCGAGCGGCGGGTGCTGCTGCGCCTCGCCCGGCGCTGCGACGGGCGGGTGCGGGTCGAGCGAGTGCCCTAGCCGGTCCTCGCCGGTTCTAGATGGTCGACGCGGCCCGGCGCAGGTGGGCCACGAGCGCGGCGGTCGCCGGCACCGTCTCGGCCCCCGGCCGGTAGGCCAGCCCGACCCGACGCCGCCCGAGCGCCGGCTCCTCCAGCACCCGCACGCCGTCGTGCCGGTAGGCGCGCAGGGCGGTCTCCGGGAGCACGGTGACCCCGACGCCCCGGGCGACGAGGTTCTGCACGACCACGTAGTCGTCGGTCGAGTGCTGCACCCGCGGGGTGAAGCCCGCCGCCTCGCAGCAGGCGACGAGGTGGCCCCGGCAGCGCGGGCACCCGCCGACCCAGTCGGCGTCGGCGAGGTCGGCCAGCCGGACGGCGCCGGCGCCGGGTCCGACGACGAGCCGCACCGGCTCGTCGTACAGGGCGGTGAAGGCGAGCGGACCGAGGCCGTCGGGCGGGCCGTCGTACCCGAAGACCAGCGCGAGGTCCGCGTCGTCGGCGAGCACCTGGGCCACCGCCTCGGGTGGCTCGGCCTCCTCCAGCCCCACGCGCACCTCGGGGCGCTCGGCGTGCAGGGCCGCGAGCGCGTCGGGCACCAGCGTCGCGGCGGCCGATGGGAAAGCGACGAGCCGCACGGTGCCGGTGCGGGCCTCCGCGAGTGCGGCGAGCTCGCCGGCGGCGGCGCGCAGCTCGGCGGCGACCGCGTCGGCGCGGGCGAGCAGTCCTCGTCCCGCCTCGGTGAGGGTGACCCCGGCGGGCCCGCGCAGCACCAGCGCGGTGCCGGCGTCCCGCTCGAGCCGGGCGAGGTGCTGGCTGACGGCGGGCTGGGTCCAGCCGAGCGTCCGGGCGGCACCGCTGAGCGAGCCTGCCCGGGCGACCTCGCGGAAGACGAGCACGCGGCGTGGGTCGAGCCCGGGCGCGTCCGGAGCGGGGTCGGCGGTGGTCATGGACCCAAGCATGACTTATGGGTCGACCTACGAGGACGGGGATTCCTAGGAGCGCGACGCCGGTCCAGGCTGGAGCCATGCTCACCATCGGCCTCGTCGGCGGCATGTCGTGGCACTCCACGGCGACCTACTACCAGCGCGTCAACGAGCGCGTCGCCGCGCACCGCGGCGGTCACGCGTCCGCCCGCGTCTCGCTGCAGTCGCTCGACTTCTCCGAGGTGCGCGACTGCCAGGTGCGCGGCGACTGGGAGGGCTCGGCGCGACTGCTCGCCGACGCGGCCCGGCGCTGCGAGGCCGGCGGCGCCGACCTGGTGGGGCTGTGCACCAACCTGATGCACAAGAACTTCGCCGCGCTCGAGGACGCCGTCGAGGTCCCGGCGGTGCACATCGCCGACGCCGTCGCGGCCGTCGCGCGGGCGCACGGCTGGACGACGCTCGGGCTCCTCGGCGCCCGCTGGGTGATGGAGGAGACCTTCTACGCCGAACGGCTCGCCGCCCACGGCATCACCGTGGTGGTGCCCGACGCGGCCGGTCGCGAGCTGGTCGACCGGGTGGTCTTCGAGGAGATCACCCAGGGCCGGTTCCTGGAGGAGTCGCGGGCGGCGTACGTCGACGTCATGCACGACCTCGCCACGCGCGGGGCGGACGCGGCCGTGCTGGCGTGCACCGAGATCGGACTGCTCGTCGGCCCCGACGACGCCCCGGTGCCGACGATCGACTCCGCCACTGCGCACGCCGACCTGCTGGCCGACCTCGCGCTGGGACTCGTGGCGGCGGACGACGTACAGCCGTCGACGGCGGGGCTCAGCCCAGCCGGCGCCTGACCGCCTCGGCGAACCGCTGCGCCGACCCGGGCGCCAGGTCGAGGAAGAGCGACGGCTCGGCCAGCTCGACCTCGAGCACGACCGGGCCCTCCGGCGAGCCGAGCAGGTCGACCCGGGCGTAGAGCGGCGGCAGCGCGCCCGCCCGCTCCGGCAGGGCCGCCACCGCGGCCAGCGCCGCCTCGCCGACCGCCGCCTCCTCGGGCGTCGCGTCGCGCGGGTCGATCTGCTCCTGGGCGTACAGACCGTCGTGCAGCTCGGCTCCCGCCTCCAGCAGCGCGCCCTTGCGCATGGCGTGGCTCAGCACGCCGTCGAGGTAGACCAGGGCGGTCTCGCCGCTGACGTCGACGTCGGCGAGGTAGGGCTGGACCATCGCGGTGCGGCCGGTCGCGTGGATGGCCTCGACGAGGCCGCGCGAGCGGTCGGGGTCGTCCGGGCCGAGGCGGAGGGTGTCGATGGAGCCTGCCGAGACGGTCGGCTTCACGACGTGCTCCAGCCCGAGCAGCGGGTGCTCGGTCGGCTGACCGGGCTCCAGGAACACCGACGGCACCACGGGCACACCCGCCCGCTCGAGGTCGAGCAGGTAGCGCTTGTCGGTGGTCCAGGTGAGCAGCGCGACGTCGTTGAGCAGCAGTGTCCGCTCGGCCACCCGGGCGGCCCAGTCGAGGAACTCCGTGAGCCGGCGCGGGTAGTCCCAGGTCGAACGCACCACGACGGCGTCGTACGACGACCAGTCGACGTCGGCGTCGTCCCACACCGCCGGCTCGACCTCGAGACCGGCGTCCACGAGCGCGGCGAGCAGGTGGCGCCCCTCGTCGTCCAGGGTCGAGACCTCGGCGGCGGTGGCGATCGCGATGCGGTGCACGCGCCCAGCATGCCGGGCGGTGGCGGCGTGAGGCACACGACGCCTGCCCTCTCCGGTTGGGCGGTGGGGTGGGCGCGGTCGGCGTGGCCTCGTGGAGGGCATGTCCGTTCCCACCGTGACCCTCAACAACCAGACCCAGATCCCGCAGCTCGGCTTCGGCGTGTTCCAGATCCCGCCGGCGCAGACCGCCGACTCGGTCAGCAAGGCGCTCGAGGTGGGCTACCGCCACATCGACACCGCGGAGATGTACGGCAACGAGCAGGAGGTCGGCGAGGCGCTCAAGGCCTCCGGCATCCGTCGCGACGAGCTCTGGGTCACCAGCAAGCTCAACAACGGCTTCCACCGGCCCGACGACGCCCGTCGCGCCTTCGACGACACGCTCGCGAAGCTGGGCCTGGACCAGATCGACCTGTTCCTCATCCACTGGCCGCTGCCGACGCTGTACGACGGCGACTACGCGGCGACGTGGCGCACGCTGACGGAGTTCGTGGCCGACGGGCGCGCCCGCTCGATCGGCGTCTCGAACTTCCAGCCCGCCCACCTCGACCGGATCATCGACGAGGTCGAGGTCGTGCCGGTGGTCAACCAGATCGAGGTGCACCCGTTCTTCGGCAACGACGCCGCGCGGGAGGCGTCGCTGCGCCACGGGATCAAGGTCGAGGCGTGGTCGCCGATCGCGCAGGGCGCGGTGCTCGACGACGACACCATCGGCAAGGTCGCCGCCGCCCACGGTCGTACGCCGTCGCAGGTCACCCTGCGCTGGCACGTGCAGCGCGGCGACATCGTCTTCCCGAAGTCGACCCACGTCGAGCGCATGGAGGAGAACTTCGCGATCTTCGACTTCGAGCTGTCGGAGTCCGAGATGGCCGCGATCTCCGGTCTCGACCGGGGTGAGGACGGCCGCACCGGCCCCAACCCGGACACGTTCGACTACGTGCCTTCCTGAGCCACCCGCTCTCCCGGCAGCACGACGGCCCGGTACGCACCCCGCGTGCCGGGCCGACGTGCGTCCCGGGGGTCGGCGCCGATCAGCCGCCGAGTCGCTCGGCGAGAGCGGCGGCCTCGGCCTCGTCGTAGTCGCCGCTGAGCAGCACCTCGCCGTCGCGCAGCGGCTCCTGCACGACCGGGGCGCTGAGCACCCGGCCGTCGACCACGAGGGCGACAGCGTCCGCCCCGGCGACGAGAGCCTCGGTCAGCACCTCCAGCTCGGCAGCCTGCTCGTCGTCGAGCTCGATGGCCACACCCCAGCCGCCGGCGGCGTCCTCCTGCGCCTGGGCGCTCGCCACACCGCCGACCACCTCGGCGGGGCCGAGGAGGTACTTCACCCCGGCGTCGTCGCACGCCGCGAGGGGCGCATCCGGGTCGGGCTCGGTCTCGAGGGACTCGTCGCAGTCGAGCGCGGTGAGGTCCTGGAGCGCCTGGGAGTCCGGGGCACCGACGGTGCTGGTGACCTCGACCGGTCGCACCTGCAGGGCGATCGACTCAGTGACGGCGGTGGCGCTCGTGGTGGTGCCGGGGGTCCCGTCCGTCGGCGCCACGCCTGCGCGCTCGTCGCCGCATCCGGTCAGGGCCAGACACCCGGCGAGGCACCCGGCGAGGACGGCCGGACCGAGGCGCGCGGCCGCGGTCGGCTGCACACCCGGGCGTCGTCGCGCTGGCATGCCACCACGGTGCCACAGCGCAGCCCGTCCCCGGCGGCGCCGGACCGCTGCCGTCGTCAGTCGTCGAGCGTGCGTCCCCAGCGCTCGAGCAGTCCGGCGAGCTGGCGCCGCTCCGAGGGCGCGAGCCCGGCGAGCAGGCGGTGCTCGTTGGCGACGTGCTGCTCGACCAGTCGGTCGACGAGCGCGAGGCCGGCGTCGGTCAGCCGGACCACCCGGCCGCGACCGTCGCCCGCGGCGCGCTCGCGGGCGACGTACCCGGCGGACTGGAGGCGGTCGAGCCGCTTGGAGACCGCCCCGCTGGTGACCATCGTGGTGGCGGCGAGGTCGCCCGGGCTCAGCTCGTACGGCGTCCCGGACCGCCGCAGCGAGGCGAGCACGTCGAAGTCGCCGTCGCCGAGGCCGGCCTCCGCGAAGACGGGCCGCAGCGCCTCGTCGAGCATCCGGGCGAGCCGGTGGAGCCGCCCGATCACGCCCATCGGGGAGCAGTCGAGGTCGGGCCGCTCGCGCTGCCACTGCTCGAGGATCCGGCCGACGTGGTCCGGAGGCTCGGTCGGCTCGGTCGGCGGCGTCACGAGTGGAATATATCTTCCTCGGAAGTCACTATGTCTTCCATGGAAGCGATCTCCGGGCGCAACGTCGCGCTCACCGTCGTCGCCCCGCTCGCGTGGGGCAGCACGTACGTCGTCACCGCGGCCCTGCTACCGCCGGGACACCCGCTGTGGTCGGCCGCGATCCGCGCGCTGCCCGCCGGGCTGGTGCTGCTCCTGGTCGTCCGGCGGCTGCCCCGGGGCGACCAGTGGTGGCAGGCGGCCGTGCTGGGCCTGGCCAACATCGGACTCTTCTTCCCGCTGCTCTTCCTCGGTGCCTACCGCCTGCCCGGCGGGCTGGCCGCCACGGTCCAGGCCACCTCGCCGCTCGTGGTGACTGTGCTGGCCCTGCTGCTCCTCGGCGAGCGGCCGGTGCCCGCCCGGGTCGGTGGCGCGCTGCTCGGACTGCTCGGCGTGGGGCTGCTGGTGCTCGAGGCGCCGGGCGGGGTCGACCCGATCGGGCTGATCGGGTCGGTCGGGTCCGTGGCCGCCTCGGCGCTCGGGTTCGTGCTGGTCAAGCGGTGGCCGGTCGCCGGCGTACCGATGACCACGCTGATCTCGTGGCAGCTCGTCGCCGGCGGGCTGGTGCTGCTGCCGCTCGCGCTGCTCGTGGAGGGCGCGCCACCGTCGATCGACGGCCCGGCCCTGCTCGGCTACCTGTGGATCGGCGGGGCCGGCACGGTCGTGGCGTACTACGCGTGGTTCACCGGCCTGCGCCGTCTGCCGGCCGGCGCGGTCTCGCTGGTGGGTCTGCTCAACCCCGTCACCGGCACCGCGCTCGGCGTGCTGGTGGCCGGCGAGGCCTTCGGGTGGCCGCAGGCGGTCGGCACCGGGCTGGTGGTCGGCGGGGTGCTCGGCGGCCTGGCGCTGTCGCGCGCCGCTCGACCCGAGGCCCCGACCGTGGAGCCAGCGCCTCAGCCGACCTGGACGCGCACCTCGTTGGACGCAGCGCCGGTGTCGGTGTCGACGACGCGGAACCGCTGCTCGCCGGTCTGACCGGTCTGGATGAAGGTCGTGAAGGTGGTGCCGCTGACGGGGGCGGTGACCGGGAAGTCGTCCCAGCCGCTCTCCTTGTACTGCTGCACACGCAGGATCGCGCCCTCGCCACCCTCGTAGACCCCGGACAGGTCGATCGGCTCCATCGTGCCGACGGCCGGCTGGGCGGCCGAGAGGGAGATCTGCTTCTCCTTCTTCTCCTTCTTCTTGTCCTTCTTCTTGTCCGACGTGTCGTTGCCGCTGTTGTTGCCGCCTCCGTTGCCCGAGGTGGTGGGCTCGGGGTCACCGGCCAGGGTAACTAGCGGGTCGGTCGGGGCGTCGCTGTCACTCGGCTGCGGGAGGTAGAGCGTCTGGCTCGCGGTGCTCGTCTCGTCCGCGGTGGAGGCGGCCTCGGAGAAGCCGAGGGCGCGGGTCGCCACGAGCGCGCCGCCGCCGAGCACCAGACCGACGACGACCGTCACCGCGACGAGCGCGACGACGCCCCAGAGCACGGGGTGCTGCCGGCGCTCGCGCGGCTGCTCGTCGGAGGTCGCCGCGTCCAGGGAGGCCGGGCGGGCGACGTCGCGGGGGGTCTCGGGGTCCACGGCGTCATTGTCGCGGTCCGCGGGCGCTGACCCAAGTCATCCGCCGACGGCCTGTGGACGACGGGCCGTCGGAGGCGACTGTCCACAGGCTCGAGCATCCGTCGTTTCGCACCCCCGCTGCGGCGAGCAGGGTCCACGCATGACCTCCTCGACCACGACCGCAGCCCCCCGCGTCCGCCTGTCCCTCCCCGACCGCTGGCAGCGGCGGCGCGACCCCGACCGGGGCGTCCTCGCCGCAGCCCGGGCGCCCCACCGCTCCGCGGCCGGCGTCCACCCCGAGATCACGGTCCGGTGCGTGCCGGTGCCCGACACCGACTCCCTCGACGCCTGGCGCGACGGGGTGCTCGACGAGGCCCTCCGGGTGCTCGACGACCTGGTGGTGGAGGACGACGACCTGCTCGACCTCGAGGGCCACGACGTCGCCTACCGCCGCTTCGCCCACCGCGTCGGCCGCGCCGACGTGCTCTGCGAGCAGTGGGCCTGGCTGCTCGACGGGCACGGCGTCACCGTCACCGCCGCCGTCGACCGCGACGACTACGCCGACCTGTGCGACGTGTTCGAGGCCGTCCTCGACACCGTCGAGGTCACCTCGGCCGACCCGGCCCGCCCCGGCGGCTGACGATGGACCCCGAGCACCTCATCCGGCTGGGGCACCGCCTCGAGGACCTCGCCGGCGACCTCGCGGTGCACGACGTACGACCGCCCGACGACGGCGAGCCCGGCTCCGCCCCGTGGTTCGCGGCGCTGCGCTCGGAGGTGCTGCCGGGGCTCCGGCGCGACGTGCGTCGGCGCGGGGAGGGCCTGGTCGAGCACGCCCGGTGCGCGGCCGGCACCGACCACGACCTGAGCTGTTGGCTGCCGACCTACTCCGCCGGGGACCGTCCGTGAGCGTCGACCTCCACCTCGACGGCGACCCCGCCGACTGCCACCGGGCCGCTGCGGGGCTGCGCGCCCTGCACCACGACCTCGCCCGAGGCGCCCGCGTGCTGGCTCGGGCGAGCGCCTCGGAGATCGGGGTGACCACGGCGTACGACGGGTCGTTGCGCGCCGACGTGGCCGCGACCGGACGCGACGTCGAGGCGCAGGCCGCGCTCGTCGACGCCGTCGCGACCGGACTGTCCCGCCTCGCCGCCGAGCTCGCGGAGGTGGCGACGGTGCTCGACCGGGCCCGGTCGGCCGCCCGGGCGCACGGCCTGCGGGTGGTCGGTGACCGGGTGCTGCCACCCGGCCCGGGCGACCCGCCCGGCGCGGTCCACGCCCACGACCGCGTACGCCGGGTGGTGCAGGTCGCCCGCGGGCACGAAGAGGTCGCCCGCGCCCGCTGGCGCGCCGTGCTCGCCGCGGCCCGGTGGCCGTCCGACGCACCGAGCCGGCCACCGCTCCCCGACCTCCCCGACCCGCCGGGCGGGCCCTGGCCGCCGCCCGAGGGCGCGCTGCCGGGTGAGCGGAGGCCTCGGGTGCCGGCACCGCCGGCGGGCCAGGAGGCTCCGGCGTACGAACCGGGGTTGCGCGGGGGCGACGGCGTCCACGAGGCCGTGCTGAGAGGCGCCGACGAGTCGGTGCCCCACAGATCGGGCGACCGGTCCTCGGCGAGCCTGGTCGGGCCCCGGCACGTCTCGGCCGGCGTGGTGGGCGCGTCGGTCGAGGTCGTCGCCCCGGCGCACGTCGCCGGCACGCTCGGAGTGTCCGCCTCCCTCGTCGGCGAGCCGCAGGTCGGCCGTGCGGGCCGTCGGTGACCCCGTCGATGACCCCGTCGATGACCCCCTCGGGAGCCGGTCGGGGTCAGTCGAGCAGGCCGCGGCGCCGGGCGACGGCGGCCGCCTCGGTGCGGCTGGCGACGTCGAGCTTGCCGAGGATGTTGGAGACGTGGACGCTCACCGTCTTCGTGCTGATGTACAGCACCCGAGCGATCTCGCCGTTGGTGCGCCCCTCGGCGACCAGGCCCAGCACCTCCCGCTCGCGGGCGGTGAGGCTGACCGAGGCCGGGCCGCGGTCGACGGCCGCGGGCTGGGCCGGTCCGGCGAGTGGTCGCAGCCGGGCGGCGAGCAGGGTGGCGCGCAGCCGCTCGGCTTCGGCCAGCCCAGCACCCGCCACCTCCCGCGCGCCGGCGGCGTCGCCGGTCGCCCGGAGCACCTCCGCGAGGTGCAGCCGGGTGCGGGCGAGCTGGTGCACGTGGTCCATCTCCGCGGTCTCGGCCTCCGCACGCCGCCAGGCGGCGACGAGCTCCTCCGAGGTCGGCACGGGCGCGGCGTCCGCGTCGGGCCCGGTGTCCCCGGCGAGCCAGCGCGCACGCAGCGCCTCGGCCTCCAGCCGGGCCTCCCAGGCGCGACCCTCCGGCCCCCACTGCGCGTCGCCGTGCCGCTCCCGGGTGACCCGGCCGTCCTCGGCGAGCCGGGTGACGTGGTCCAGCAGGGCGGCGCGCTCCCCGGCGGAGCGCCGGTGCATCGCGTCGGCGAGCGCCTCGACCGAGAGAGCCGCGAGCCGCACCCGCGCGCTGAACCACGGGTGCCAGGTCACCCCCAGCACCGCGACAGCCTCGTCGTAGACCGCGACCGCCGCCGCCGGGTCGTCGGCCGCGCCCGCGGCCAGCAGCTCGGCCTCGGCCGCGTGGATCGCGACCCCGCCCTCGCGGCGCCAGTAGGGCCGCAGCCCGGCGGCCCGGTTGGCGACGTCCTCGCCCCGCGCCTGGACGACCAGCAGCCGCTCGGCCGCGAGCATCGCGCGCGGGATCGGCGGCGGGAAGGGCCCCTCGACGACCATCAGCTCCAGCGCGTCGTCCCAGCGGCCGCGCACCAGCAGGATCCACACCAGCTGCCAGCGCGACTCGAAGCCGTACGGCGCCCACGGCAGCCCGGCCTGCTCGGCCTTCTCGAGGGCGCTGCGGAACCACTGCGCCGCCTGGTCGAGCTCGCCGTGGTCCTCGTGGCTGCGCCCGATGAGGAAGCGCCCGCGCAGCTCGGCGTGGACCGCTCCGGCCTCCTGCGCCTGCCCGACCGCGCGCACCAGCGCCGCGCGGAAGCCCTCGGTGGGTCCGGTGCGGTCGAGCCCGCTGAGGGTGGTGACCGCCTCGGAGGCGACCTCGGTGAGGTCGAGCCGCTCGGCCAGGGCGAGCGCGTCGAGACCGACGCCGCGCGCCTCCTCGACCTGTCCGTACGCCGCGAGCGTGCGCGCGTGGTTGGAGAGCACCCGCGCCCGCAGGCCGCTCTCGCCGCTGGGCGCGAGACCGGCGGCCTCGGCGGAGATGGCGACCACGTCGGCCTCGGTGTCGAGCACGAGCAGGGTGACCGCGAGCGAGCTGAGCATCCGCGCCCGCCAGCTCGGCGAGGCGTCCGCCGGGAGCCGGTCGAGCTGTTCGCGCAGCACGGCGACGGCCCGCTCGGGGTCGCCGCTCGCGCTGAGCGCGTCGGCGGTGGTGACGACGAGCTTGGACAGGTCGAGCGAGGCGTGGGTGTCGTCGCCGTCGGCGAGCGACGGCTCGGAGGCGAGCAGCTCCAGCGCGACCTGGTAGTGGTGGGCGGCCTCGTCGGGTCCACCCACGGCGATGGCCTCGTTGCCGGCCCGGACGGCGGCGGCCAGGGCGGTCGGCCGGTCGCCGGCCAGCCGGGCGTGGCGCACCAGCTCGGCGGCGGTGCCGCGGGCCGACCCGTCGCGCAGGGCGGCGACGTACCGCGCGTGCAGCCGGACGCGCTCGCCGGGCAGGAGGTCGTCGTACACCGCCTCGGCGAGCAGGGCGTGCCGGAAGGCGTAGCCGCCGCGATCGGCGACCAGCACGTTCATCTCGACCGCGCCGCGCACCCCGGCGTCGAGCTCGGCGGCCGCGAGCCCGGAGACGGCCTCGAGCAGCTCGTGGGTGACCCGGCGGCCGCTGGCGGCGGCGGTGCGGACGACGGCGCGGGCGCTGTCGTCGAGGCGGTCGAGGCGCACGAGCAGCACGTCGGCGAGGTCGGCGGGCAGGTCGCCACCGCCCGACTCGGCCGCCGCGCTGGTGAGCTCCTCGACGAAGAACGCGTTGCCCTCGGCACGGGCCACCACGTCGGCCAGCTCCGACTCGGGCAGTCCGCCCGGCACGAGCTCCTCGACCAGCGCGCGGACGGCGTCGTCGTCGAGGGGGTCCAGGGCGACCCGCTCGACCCCGCGCAGCCGCGACCACTCCGCCACCTGGCGGCGCAGCGGGTGCTTGCGGTGCAGGTCGTCGGAGCGGTACGACGCGATGACGGCGTACCCGCCGGAGTCGGCGCGGGCGAGCAGGTAGGACAGCAGGTCGCGGGTCGACCGGTCGGCCCAGTGGGTGTCCTCGACGACCACGAGCACCGGCGCCACCTGCGCGGCACGAGTGAGCAGGGCGGCGACCGCACCGAGAAGGTCGGCCCGGTCGAACGACGACGCCTCGGCGTCGAGGGCGTCGGTCGGGGCCATGACCCGCCGGCCGGGCTGGAGCCGGGCGAGCGACGGGTGGCTGGCGGTGACCTCGTCAACGACGTCGGGCAGCTCGGTCGCCATCCGACCCACGACCTCGGAGAACGGCAGGAACGGCACCGCGGAGTCGCCGAGGTCGAGGCAGTGGCCGGCGAAGACCTGCCAGCCCTCCTCGAACGCCACGTCGCGCAGGGCGCGCAGCACCCGGGTCTTGCCGACGCCGGCGTCGCCGGAGAGCAGCACGTCGGTCAGGTCGGCGGCAGGGCGGCGCGGTCGTACGCCGAGCGACGCGGCGAGGTGGGCGAGCTCGTCGTCCCGCCCGACCATCGTCCGCGCCTGCACCGCCACGGGCGTCATTGTGTCGGGTCCGCCCGACGGGCGCGGCGACGTGCGAGCGGGTGTCCCGGCCGGGACGCGCGACGGGCCGCCGGGCCCGGTGGTGTCCGGGGCCCGACGGCCCGTGCTGGTGCTGCGGCTGGTGGCTGAGGTGCTGGACATGCGCGTCCGCTCAGCGGACGTGCGACTGGTCCTCGCGACGCTCGAGGAACGGGAGCAGACGGCGCCGCTCCCGGCCGAAGCTGCGGCGGACCCGCTCGGCGCGGTACTCCACGGCGGCGCGGGTGCTGGGGTCGAACTGGTTCAGCTGGTTCACGACGACTTCCTCCTGCCCAGGTCTCCTGGGATCTGTCCTGGTTCTCCGACTGACCCCTACGTTCGTCGCCTGAGGTAGCCCGGCACATCGGACGACCTCCCTATTCGCCGTCGTCATGCGGCCTCAGGGCGTCTGAGGTAGGCAGGTGGGCTACCTCAGACGGGGTCGGTCGGTGCGGCCGCGGACAGCGGTAGTCCCTGACGCACATCACGTCCTCGGCGCCCAGAAACATGATGTGCGTGAGGGACTGTCCGAGCCCGGGCCCCCATCGGGCAGGCTCGGGCCCATGGAGTTCGCCGAGGTCGTCCGACGCCGCCACATGGTCCGCAGCTACTCGACCGAGCCGGTCGACCCGGCCGTGGTCGACCGGGCACTGGAGCACGCCACGCGGGCGCCGAGCGCCGGGTTCAGCCAGGGGTGGGCGTTCGTCGTGCTCGACACCCCCACCGACGTACGCCGGTTCTGGGAGGCCTCCGTCGACGACCCGGCGAAGCTCGACGCCCCCGACCGGTGGCTCGCGGGGATGATGAACGCGCCGGTCGTGATCCTCCCGTGCAGCAGCAAGGCGGCGTACCTCGAGCGCTACGCCGAGCCCGACAAGGGCTGGACTGATCGCGACGAGGCCCGCTGGCCGATGCCGTTCTGGCACATGGACGCCGCGATGGCGAGCCTGCTGATCCTCCAGACCGCGACCGACGAGGGCCTGGGGGCGTGCTTCTTCGGCACGGTGCCGCACCGGGTGCAGCACCTGCGTGCGGCGTTCGGCATCCCGGCGACGCACGACCCGGTCGGGGTGATCACGATCGGGCACCCGGCGACGGGTGGTGCTGCCGGCTCGCCCACGCGGCGGGCGCGGACGCCGTGGCAGGACGTGGTGCACCGCGGGGGCTGGTGAGGTGTCGGGCCCGGGGGCAGTTTCACCGGCCGGCCGGTGAAACTGGCGCTGGTCGTACGAAACTCCGTACGACGAGCACCAGTTCCGTACGACGAGCCACTCAGCCCAGCAGCCGCTCGTCCAGCAGCGCCCGCAGCTCGGCGTACATCCGCTCGGCCGCGCCCTCGTGGTACGCCGACGTGTCGGCCATCGAGAACCCGTGCGGCGCGCCGGCGTACACCTCGTTCGACGCCTCCAGCCCGGACGCGGCGAGCGCGGAGCCGAGCATCGCGACAGAGTCGGGCGGCATCGACGGGTCGTCGTCGGCGTGGCCGAAGCAGAACGCGGCGCCCGAGCCGACCAGCGCGGTGAGCCCGAGGTGCGGGCTCTCGGTGTCGTCGGTGGCCAGCCGCGCCCCGTGGAACCCGCCCACCGCGAGCACCCGGCCGGGCGAGCCGGTCGCCGCCCGCACCGCCATCCCCGCACCCATGCAGTAGCCCGTCGCACCGAGCGCGGGCCCGGTGACGGCGTCGAGCGAGGCGAGGTGGTCGAGGTACGCCGGCGCGTCCAGCGCGACCTGGTCGGGCGTGTGCGCGCGCAGCCGGCCCATCGCGGTGGCGACGTACGCCTGGCGCTCCTCGGGGTCGGTGAGGTCGCCGGTCGGGGCGAGCTCGGCGACGGTGCCGTCGCGGTGGAAGACGTTGGGCGCGAGCACGACGTACCCCCACGACGCGATCCGGTCGCACATCGCCGCGATCTGCGGGCGGACGCCGATGACGTCCATGTAGAGCAGCACGCCGGGGCCGGACCCGGTCGGCGGGAGCGAGAGGAGCGCCTCGGCGGTGCCGGACGGGACGGGGACGTCGACCAGGTTCAGCGTCATGCCGGCGACGCTACGCCCGCCGCGGCCACGGGTACGCGGAGGCACGGAGCGACGTATCCTGGCGACGAGGTGATCACCGTGACGCAACCGGACCCGGGACCCCACCCGGAGCACGACGACCTCACCGCGCGCGAGCAGTACGGCGTCGACGACGTCGACGAGCGCACGGGCAAAGCCGCCGCCGCCCTGCGCATCGAGAACCAGCACCAGTGGGTCGACCAGCAGGTGCGGGTCGCCATGGAGCGCGGCGACTTCGACGACCTCCCCGGCGCCGGCAAGCCGATCAAGGGCCTCGGCGGCACCCACGACCCCGACTGGTGGGTCAAGAGCCTGGTCGAGCGCGAGCAGATCACCGGCGTGCTCCCGCCCAGCCTTCAGCTGCGCAAGGAGGACGCCGAGCTCGACGACCGGCTCGCCGACGTGGTGGCCGAGTCCGACGTACGCCGCCAGCTCGCCGACTTCAACGAGCGCGTGGTCCGCGCGCGCTACTCCCTGACTCCCGGACCGCCGCTGGTGACCATGCCGCGCGACGTCGAGGAGACCGTCGAGCGGTGGCGGGAGACGCGGGCGGCCCGCCGGGAAGCGGCGTTCGCGCGGGCCCGGACCGAGCGGGTCGAGGAGCCGCGTCGTCGCTGGTGGCAGCGGCGGCGTACGGCCTGACGACCGCGCATACAACCGGGCCGACGACCGGTCCGCGGATCCACCCTCCGGACGGAGACGGCGGTCACACCGGGGCGTGGTGAACGACTGGTAACTTCCGCGCCATGCCCGCTGCCTCCAAGAGCGCCAAGGACTTCTTCCGCCCCCTCGCCGTCGGGGCGCCGATGCCGCCGCGGGAGATCCCGGCCCGTCCGAGCCGCGCCATCCACTTCTTCGACCCCTCCAACGCCAAGATGGCCGCGAAGGTGCCCGACATGATCGGCACCGTCGACGTGCTGCTCGGCAACCTCGAGGACGCCATCAAGGCCGACAACAAGGTCGCCGCGCGCGAGGGCCTGGTCGAGATCGCGCAGGCCAACGACTTCGGCGGCACCCAGCTGTGGACCCGCATCAACGCCCTCGACAGCCCGTGGGTGCTCGACGACCTCACCACCCTCGTGCCGGCGATCGGCGACAAGCTCGACGTGATCATGGTGCCGAAGGTGCAGGGCGCCGAGGACATCCACTACGTCGACCGCCTGCTCGCCCAGCTCGAGGCGAAGGCCGGCATCGAGAAGCCGATCCTGGTGCACGCGATCCTCGAGACCGCGCGCGGCGTGGCCAACATCGAGGAGATCTGCGGCGCCAGCCCGCGCATGCAGGGCCTCTCGCTCGGCCCGGCCGACCTCGCCGCCGACCGCCGGATGAAGACCACCCGCGTCGGCGGCGGCCACCCCGGCTACCTCGTGCGCGAGGACCCCGACCCGCAGCAGCCGGACAAGCACCGCGCGATCTTCCAGCAGGACCTGTGGCACTACACGATCGCCCGGATGGTCGACGCCTGCGCGATGCACGGCATCTACGCCTACTACGGCCCGTTCGGCGACATCGCCGACGTGACGGCCTGCGAGGACCAGTTCCGCAACGCCTTCCTGCTCGGCTGCGTCGGCACCTGGTCGCTGCACCCCAAGCAGATCGCGATCGCCAAGAAGGTCTTCTCCCCGAGCGTCGAGGACGTCGCGCACGCCAAGCGGGTGGTCGCGGCGATGGGCGACGGCACGGGTGCGGTCATGCTCGACGGCAAGATGGAGGACGACGCCTCCCTCAAGCAGTGCCTGGTGATGGTCGAGCTCGCCGAGCAGCTGGCCGACATCGACCCCGACCTCAAGGCGGCGTACGACGCGATCGAGGTGGACGCCTGATGAGCGACTTCACCCCGCTGCGCAGCGTCCTCTACATGCCCAGCTCCAACGAGCGGGCACTGGAGAAGGCCAAGTCGATCCCCTGCGACGGGCTGATCCTCGACCTCGAGGACGCCGTCGCCCCCGACGCCAAGCCGGCCGCCCGCGAGTCGGCGTGCGTCGCCGCCGCGTCGGGCGAGTACGGACGTCGCACGGTCACCATCCGCGTCAACGGCCTCGGCACCGAGTGGCACGACGCCGACATCGCCGCCGCGTCCGCCGCCGGGCCGGCCGGCATCGTGGTGCCCAAGGTCAACAGCGCCGAGGAGGTGCTCGGCCTCGTCGCCGCCATGGAGGCCGCCGGCGCACCGGCGCACACCAAGCTGTGGGCGATGGTCGAGACGCCCGAGGCGATCTTCAACGTCCGCTCGCTCGCCGCCGCCTCCGACCGGCTCGCCTGCCTGGTGATGGGCACCAACGACCTGGTCAAGGAGCTGTACGCCGAGCACGTGCCCGGCCGCGCGCCCCTGCTGACCTCGCTGTCGCTGGCGCTCCTCGCGGCGCGGGCCGCCGGCGTGGCGATCCTCGACGGCGTCTACAACGACACCAAGGACGCCGACGGGTTCCTCGCCGAGGCCGCCCAGGGCCGCCAGATGGGCTTCGACGGCAAGACGCTGATCCACCCCTCGCAGGTCGGTCCGGCCAACGAGCAGTTCGCGCCGAGCACCGAGGCCGTCGACGACGCGCGGGGCCTGATCGAGGCCTTCGAGACCGCCGGGTCCGGCGTGGCGACGTACAAGAACAAGATGATCGAGAACCTCCACGTCGAGTCGGCGCGGCGGACCCTGTCGATCCACGACGCGATCATGGCGCTGGAGGTCTGAGCCCGACCCGGTTGGATTCACCGGTTCACCGGTGAATCCAACGACTGTGCCGACGTCTCCGGTCACCGGGTGACTGCGGACGTCGGCACAGCTGACCGGCGGGGCGGGGCGGGGCGGGCCGTCAGCGTCTCGTCACACTTCCGGCCCCCGCCACGGCCGGCCGGCTGCCACGATCGACCCATGAGCCGACGTCGACTCGCCCCCACCCTCGCCCGCACGCTCGCCCCCGCCCTGCTGGCCGTCCCGCTCCTCGCCGCGTGCAGCAGCGCCGACGAGACCGCGGCGGTCGACCCCGAGCCGGCGGTCGCCGCGTCGCCCGAGGCCACGACCGACGCTCCCCCCGAGCAGAACACCGAACCCGCGCCCACCGAGGACGCGCCGACCGAGGCGAGCACCCCCGAGCCGACCGAGGACCCCGTCCCGCCCGGCGAGGTCGTCGCGTGGGACGACTACGACGCCGACCCCGCGGCGTACGACGCTTCGACCGTGGTGCTCTACTTCCACGCCCCCTGGTGCCACGAGTGCCAGGCGACGGACGCGGCGATCGAGTCCGACGGGATGCCCGACGGCCTGACCCTGGTGCAGATCGACTACGACTCCCGCACCGACCTGCGCCAGCGGTACGGCGTGACGGTGCAGCACAGCTTCGTCACCCTGGACGGCTCGGGCGACCGCGACGAGGTGTGGACCGAGACCATCGGCCCGGACGACATCCTGGCCCGCGCCGAGGCCTGAGGCAGCGGTGCTCGCCCTCGTCGGGGCGTTCGTCGCGGGCGTGCTGACGACGCTCGCGCCGTGCGTGCTGCCGATGCTGCCGGTCGTGGTCGGCGGCGCGGCGGTCGGCGTCCGCGACTCCCCCGCCCTGCGCCGGGCGCTCCTGGTCACCGGCTCGCTCACGGTGTCGGTGGTCGCGTTCACGCTGCTGCTGCGCGCCTCGACCGTGCTCATCGGCGTCGACCCGGCGGTGTGGCGCTGGGTGGCCGGCGGCCTGCTCGTCGCGCTGGGCCTCGTCGGGGTGTTCCCGCGCCTGTGGGACTCCCTCAGCACCCGCGTCGGTCTCGGCGCCCGCGCCCAGTCCGGCCTGGCCGCGGCCCACCGACGCGACGGCACGGTCGGCTCGGTGCTCACCGGCGCCGCACTCGGCCCGGTGTTCCTGTCCTGCAGCCCGCTCTACGGCTACGTCGTCGTCACCGTCATCCCGGCCCGGCCCGCCTGGGGCACCCTGCTGCTCACGACGTACGCCCTCGGGCTGGGCCTGACGCTGCTCGCCGTCGCGCTCGCCGGCCAGCGGCTCGTCCGCCGCCTCGGGTGGCTCGCCGACCCGGACGGCTGGTTCCGTCGCGGCCTCGGCGTGGTCTTCGTGCTCGTCGGCGTCGCGATCGTCGCCGGATGGGACAAGGACCTGCAGACCTGGCTGCTCATCCACTCGCCCGTGCGCCCCTGGGACCTCGACTCCGGGTTCATCCCCGAGGGGTGATGGTGCCCCTGGCAGGCTGGCGGGGTGACCTCGACGCTGGCCTGCCTCGGGCTGGGCGACCTCGGCGACGACGCCGACCTCACCGCGCTCCTCGACGCCGCCCGACCGCAGGCGCGACTGCTGGCGTCGTACGCCGGCTACCGCGCGCTGCGCTGGCGCGACGAGTCCGGCGCCTGCCTGACCCTGGTCGAGCACGGCGAGGGGCCGGGCGCCGAGCTGGTCGACCTGGTGCCGTCGTACGACGGCCCGCACGGGGTGCGGCTCGGCGGCCTGACCGGCCGCGGGTCGTACGTCGCCGCCTCACTGCTCGCCGCCGACGGCGACGGCACGGTCCGCACCACGCTGGTCGTCGACCTGGCGCAGGGGCTGCTCCCACCCGACGGGCTGGAGCCGCCGCGCGACGCGGCGCTGACCGCGCTCGGCACCGACGTAGCGTGCTTCGCCGACGCGGCTGCGTTCGCGGTGTCGGCCCGCAGCGCCGTCCGGGCCACCCTGCCGTCCGCCCCGGCCGACGCCCGGTTCTCGCCGGAGACGCTGCTGTCGACCGGGCTGTTCGCGGCACCCGACGCCGCGACCCCGACCGCGTTCCTCAGCGGCACGGTGCTGACCTCGACGACCCGCACGACCGACGCCCGCGAGCGCGCCTTCCACGCGGTGCAGGTGCGCTGCCTCGGCCAGGTCGTGACGGTCTGCCTGGACGCCGACGACCACGAGGCGCCGCCGGTCGGGGCGACCCTGGCCGGCGACTGCTACCTGGTCGCCGACGTGCCGGGGCTCTGGGCTCCGTAGGGGACGGGACGCAGCCCGCCCCGGCACGTCGGCGAGTCGTGGTGGGGCCGGCTCAGCCCTCGCAGGCCGCGCAGTCGGGCCCGTTCTCGATCGCGCAGACCTGCGCGGGGCTCCAGTCGTCCCAGGTGAGCTCGTCGAGAGCGGTGGTGTCGAGCGTGCTGTGGTCCATCTCGGTTCCTTCCGTGTCGTGCCGGGTGGGTGAGGTGGGGAAGTTGGGTGGCCGGCCCGGCAGCTGCGCGCGGGACGGCCGGCGGGGACGCCTCAGGAGGAGGTCGCCGACCGCTGCTTGCTGGCCTGCACCCCCGCGCGCGAGCGCAGGTAGTAGAGGCTCTTGATCCGCGGGTCGAGCAGCGCCTTCTTGTGCACCGCGCTGATCTGCTGCGGCGTCGCGTCGGCCTCGAAGAAGAGGTTGAGCGACTGCGACTGGTCGATGTGCTCCTGCCGCTCGGCGGCGCGCTCGAGCAGCACCTCCTGGTCGATCTCGTAGCCGGTGCGGAAGACGGCCTTCTCGTGCTCGTCGAGCCAGTCGACGTGGGCGACCGAGCCGGCGTGGTCGACGATGTCGTCGAGGTGGGCGCGGTCGTGCACCCCGCGCTCCTCCATCAGCGCCACCAGGTTGGGGTTGGCGCGCGGCATCTCCCCGGCCGACGTCGTCTGGTTCCAGACGTTGGCGACGAACGGCTCGATGCCCTGGCTGGTGCCGCCCACGATCACCGCGGTGCTCATCGTCGGGGCGACCGCCATCAGGTGGGAGTTGCGCCGGCCCACGCACCACTCCGGCGTACCGGCCCGCTCGGCCATCCACCGGGACGCGGCGTCCGCGCGCTCGTGGATGCGGGCGAAGACGTCGCGGTTGAACACCGCCGCCTCCTCCGACTCGAACGGGATCCGGTGCTGCTGGAGGTGGTCGTGGTAGCCCATGACGCCCAGGCCCAGGCTGCGCGCCTTCTCGGTGTAGCGCACCGCCCGCTCCAGCCCGCGGATCGAGCGCGCCCGGCGCAGGAACGCCTCAGCCACCGCGTCGAGGAACACCGTGGCGACGTACGCCGTGTCGCGGTCGCGCCACGCGTCGTACGTCGCGAGGTTCAGCGAGGACAGCACGCAGGTGTAGGAGTGCTCCTCGTCGGAGAACAGGGTGATCTCCGAGCAGAGGTTGGACGCCTTGTTCTCCAGCCCGTGCGCCCGGTACGACGCCGTCTGCGCGGCGTTGACCGTGTCGACCTTCCAGATGTAGCCCTTGCCGAGGACGACCCGGATCCTCAGCACCCGCTGGTAGCGCTCCAGGGCGTCGGCGTCGCCGGCGAGCATCCGGTCGATGAAGGCCTGGGTGAAGATCCAGCCGACGTTCTTGTTGGCGGGCTCGCGGTAGATCAGGTCGGCGAGCTCGAAGAAGTCCGGGTGGTCGACCGGCAGGTAGCCCGCCCAGGAGCCGCGCCGGGTGGCGCCCTGGCTGATCTGGTTGGTCATCTCGACGAAGTTGCAGAAGACCGGCACGACGCCGTTGGCCTGGCCGTTGTCGGAGAACCGGGCGCCGCGGGGCCGGACGTCGCCGAGGTACGCCGAGGTGCCGAAGCCGTTCTGCGACAGAATCGCGGCCTCCTTGAGGGTGTCGTAGAACCCCCAGACGGAGTCCTCGACGTACGAGCCCTCGCAGGAGACCGGCAGGCCGCGCTCGGTGCCGAGGTTGGCCAGCACCGGGGTGGACGGGGAGAGCCAGCCGTACCAGATCGCCTCGAGGAAGTGGCCGGTCCACGAGGTGGCGTCGTCGCGCGGGTAGAGCTCGTCGGCGAGGTCGCCCGCAGTCGCGGCGATCGTCTCGTAGCGCTCGCGCACGGTCTGGTCGCCGTGGGTGTACTTCGCGGTGAACATGGCGTAGCCGGCGGTCGTCATGAACGCCGGCACGAGGCCCTGCTCCTGCAGCGCCACGCGCTCGGCGGTGAGGGCGTCCCAGCTGCTGGGGGCGGGGGTGCGGGTGGGGACGGTGTCCGTGCTGGTCGCGGTCATCAGAAGCTGAACTCCCGCTCGCCGATGCTGCGGTTGTACTCGTTGCCCGTCACCTGGAAGAAGTCGTGAAACTGGGTGCCGTTGATGCCGGCGTAGAACCAGTCGGCGACCGGGTTGTGCGCGACGCCGTACAGCGGGTCGATCCGCATGTTCTCCAGGGTCAGGTCGACCCCCGAGCGCACGAACGCGAGCAGGTCGTGCTGGTCGATGCCCGGGATCGGGCCGTGGGAGAACAGCAGGTCGACGATGCGGGCCTCGTGCTCGTAGACGTGCGCGGCGACGGCGCGGACCCGGTCGAACAGCTCGTCGCGCTCGGCGTCGAAGCGCTCGCGCGGCACCGTCGCGGCGTACTCGTCGAGGGTGGTGTTGAACAGCCAGGCCCCGCCGGTGGCGTGCAGGTTCTCGTCGCGGGCAGAGAAGTTGATGCCGCTGACGACGTTCTGCACGAGGTTCTTGCCGCCGGACTGGAAGTGCTTGAGGAAGGCGAAGCTGGAGTAGAGGACGCAGTTCTCCATCAGCGTGAAGACGCTCAGCGCGAACAGCAGGTCCTCGTCCTCGATGGCGCGCCAGACGAACGCGATGCGCTCGGCGAGGACCGGGTCGTTCTTGTAGGAGTCGTAGAACTCCTCGGTGTCGACCATGAGGACCTGGTTGAGCTTGGCGTAGAACGGCGCGTGCATGTTGAGCTCGGCGAAGCTGAACGCGTTGGCCATCATCTGCGTCTCCGGGCGCGGGTAGGCGCGGAAGATCCGGTCGCCCCAGACCTCGCCGCCCAGCAGCAGCTCGTAGATCGTGAACAGCTTCAGCGTGGTCCGCACCGCCGCCTGCTCGGCCGGCGTCATCGAGACCAGGACGTCCTGCTTGTCGTTCTCGACCGGGATCTCGTCGGCGGTCCAGAAGATGCTGCGCTGCTTGCTCGCCAGGTCGGCGGCGACCGGGTAGTCGAAGACGTAGGCCGACTTCGCCGTACGGATCGGGAGACCCGTGGTGTCGATCATGGGGCGTGCCCTTCGTCGGCGGGCCCCGCGGCCCGCTCGGTGTCGGTGCGCCTGCGATCCGAGGAGGAGAGGTCGCCGACCGGGGCTTCGACACGGGGCCGAGACACGCGCTCGTTCGATCCTCGGACCGTCCCTCGCGGTCGCGGACCCCACCGGGTGGTGGGCACTGGCAGGTCTTCGGACTCGTGGACGCCGGAGCGTGTCGCTCCGTCCTACTGCCCGTCGCTTCCCAGGTCCGGCGTACCGGTCCCAGTGCTTCCTGTCGGTCCAGGAGACGGGGGTCGTTCCCACTCACCGCTGCGGGGCAGTCCCGGAGTCACACCGGGTTCCCTCTTGCGACGACGACTCTGGCTGAGCCGCCGAACCAGCTGCGTCGACCACCATAGAGGACGAACTACAGCGATGTAACCCCTACATCTTGTGGTACGCCGCGCACGGTGCTGCGCCGCAGGTCAGGCCCCTCGGAGGCGCCGTGACGGGCTCAGTCCCAGACCGCGGCGACCTGCTCGGCGACCCGGGCGGCCTGCGCGTACCCGGCGCGTGCCGACCCCGGACGGGCCGCCGGGTCGAGCACGTTGCGACCGATCGCGGCCCGGGCGTCGTCGTCCGGGGTGACCACGAGGTGGGGCACGTCGAGGTCGCTCAGCAGGTCGCCGGCACTGCGCATCGGGCCGAGGCTCCGGTCGCTGGGTGCGAACGCGACGACCCGGTCGAAGCCGGCCGCCAGGTCGGCGTTGGTGCCCGACCGGACCCCGCCGTCGACGTACGCCCGACCGCCGATCGGGATGGGCGGGTAGACACACGGGACCGCGCAGGAGGCGTTGACGGCGTCCTCGAGCGACACCTCCGGGCGCGGTCCGGTCGGCCCGAACAGCACCCGCTCGCCGGTGGCGGCGTCGACGGCGGTGACGACCAGGTCGCGGTCGGGAGCCCAGACCAGGCCCTCGATGCGCTTGCGCACCTCGGCGTACCGCTCCGGCACCGGCGGGGTGCGCCCGGCGTCCGCGGCGGCGACGGCCCGGCGACCGAGCAGCCGTCCGAAGCGCTCCACGTCCCCGCGGGCGGCCAGCAGGGACACCGCGAACGTCGCGGTCACCCGCAGCCCGATGGACGCGAGCGGTACGACGCCCGGCTCACCCGGGCGCTCCGGCGGCAGCAGCTGCCGCTCGTAGAGCTCGCCCAGCGCGAGCGGCGAGGCGGTGACCTGCGCGCCGACGATCGAGCCGGCCGACGTACCGACCACGCGGTCGGCGCCGCGCAGGTCGACGCCCGCCTCGGCCAGCCCGTGCAGCAGCCCGGTCTCCCACGCGATCCCGGTGATGCCCCCGCCGCCGAGCACCAGTGCCCGGCTCGTGCTGCCCGTCCCGGCGTCGCTGTCGCTCACCGGCCCATCATGTAACACGCCGTCCAGGCATCTACCGCACTGATCGATCGTGTGGGTAGTTGGTCGGACGACGTGTTACATCGGCAGGCGGCCGGCGGCGTACGACGTCACCGCCGTGGCCTTCACCGCCAGCCACACCGACCGCCCGGGGGCGACGGCGAGCTCGGCGACCGCGGCCGGGGTGAGGTCGGCCAGGATCGCCGGGCCGTCGTCGGTGCGCACCTGCACCCGGAGCACGTCGCCGTGCCGGGTGACGCCCTCCACCAGCCCGTGCCAGCGCAGCCGCGCCGACCCCGCGGGCTCGGCGGACGACACCACCACGTCGACCGGCCGGAACGCCCGCAGCTCCTCGCCCGTCCGCAGCACGTTGAGCCCGACCAGCCGGGCCACGTGGTCGGTGCGCGGGCGCGCGGCGACCTCGTCCGGCGTACCGACCTGGGCGACCTCGCCGGCGTCGAGCACCAGCACCCGGTCGGCGAGCGCGAAGGCGTCGAGCGCGTCGTGCGTGACCAGCAGCGTGACCCCGTCGTACGCCGCCAGGTGGGCGGTGAGCTCGACGCGCAGGGCGGCGGCGACCCCGACGTCGAGACCCGAGAAGGGCTCGTCGAGCAGCAGCACCGCCGGGTCGCTGGCGAGCGCCCGGGCGAGTGCGACCCGCTGCGCCTGACCGCCTGACAGCGCCGACGGACGTCGGCCGGCGAGGTCGCCGACGCCGAAGCGGTCCAGCCACTCCCGCGCCACCCCTCGCGCGGCTGAGCGCGAAGCGCCCCGCGAGCGCGGCCCGAACGCCGCGTTGTCGAGCGCGGACAGGTGCGGGAAGAGCCGCTGCCCCTGGAACGCCAGGCCCACCCGGCGCTCGCGCACCGGCAGCGGACGACGTCCGGGCCCGGACCACTCCTCCACGCCGTCCGGTCCACCCACGCGCACCACACCGACGTCGCCCAGCAGTCCGGCCACCGACGAGAGCAGCGTCGACTTGCCGGCGCCGTTCGGGCCGAGCACCGCGACGACCTCCCCGGGCGCCGCCCCGAAGGAGACCCGGACCCGACCGGGGACGTCGACGTCGAGCACCAGGCCCGTCGGACCCGCGGCGACCCCGCTCACGCGCCCACCCGCAGCCACCGCTCGCGCAGCAGCGCCAGCGTCGCCACCGACACCACGAGCAGCACCAGGCTCAGCGTCTCCGCGACCTCGACGTCGCCCTGGAGCTCGGAGTAGACCAGCGACGGCATGGTCTGGGTCGTGCCCGGGTAGTTGCCGGCGAAGGTGATCGTCGCGCCGAACTCCCCCAGCGACCGGGCCCACGCCAGCACGCACCCGGCCAGCACGCCGGGAAGCGCCAGCGGCAGCGTGACGCGGCGGAAGGTCGTCCAGCGTCCGGCGCCGAGCGACGCCGCGACCTCGTCGTACCCGTCGCCGGCCGCGCGGAGCGCGCCCTCGACCGCGAGCACGAAGAACGGCAGCGCGACGAACGCGTGCGCCACCACGACCGCCGCCGTCGTGTACGGCAGCGGCCGCCCGGTGAGGTCCGCGACCAGCCCGCCGAGCAGCGTCCGCCGACCCAGCGCGGACACCAGTGCGACGCCGGCGACGACCGGCGGCAGCACCAGCGGCACGACGACCAGGGCCCGCACCAGCGTGCGCCCGGGGAAGTCGACGCGCGCCAGGAGCCACGCCAGGGGCGTGCCGAGCACGACGCAGACCGCCACGGTGGCCAGCGAGGTGGTCCCGCTCAGCCACAGCGCCTCGCGCACCTGCTCGGACCCGAGCAGCCGGCCGAGGTCGCCCCAGGGCGTGTCGACGACCAGCGCGACGAGCGGGACCACGAGGAACAGCCCGGCGAGCACGCCCGGCACGACCAGCAGCAGCGGCGGGCGGCCGAGCCCCGCGGACGTCGTACGGGCGGTCACGGCGAGCCGAACCCGGCGTCGCCGAGCACCGCCTGCCCGTCCTGGCCGAGCACGAGGTCGAGGAACTCCTGCGCGAGCTCGGGCTGCTCGGCCTGCTCGAGCACGCCAATCGGGTACTCCAGCGGTTCGGCGTCAGCACCGGGGATCGTCACCTGCTCCACCGCGTCGCCGGCCGCGGTCGCGTCGGTGACGTAGACGATCCCGGCGTCAGCCTCGTCGGCGACGACCTTGGCGAGCACCGCCTTCACGTCGACCTCGAGACTGGCCGGGTCGTGGGTGATGCCGGCGCCGTCGAGCAGGGTGCGGGCGACGGCTCCGCAGGGGGCGTCCTCGACGCAGACGACGTAGGTCACCGCGTCGTCGTCGAGGTCGGCGAAGGAGGAGACCCCGGCCGGGTTGCCGGCGGGCACCACGACGGTGGCGCCGTTGGTCGCGAACACCTCGGGGTCCCCGGCCAGTGCGTCGCCGTCGACGGCGTCGGCCATCGTGCGGGTGTCGGCGGTGGCGAGCAGGTCGGCCGGCGCGCCCTCGACGGCCTGGGCTGCGAGCGTCGCGGAGGAGTCGAAGGCCAGCGACACCTCGACCCCGGGGTGCGCGGCCTCGAACTCCTCGGCCAGCTCGGTGAAGGTCTCCTTCAGGGACGCGGCCGCGAGCACGGTGAGGGTCTGCCCGCTGCCCGGGTCGCCGCCGGAGCCGCAGCCGGCCAGGGCAGGCATCGCGACCATTGCGCCCACCACCGCCAGGGCGGTCCGCCAGCGCCTCACGGCGCGTCCACCACGACGTTGGTCGACTTCACCGAGGCGACCACGCGCGAGCCCGGCTCGAGACCCATGTCCTCGACGGCCTCCCGGCTCATCAGCGACACCATCCGGAACGACCCGCAGATCATGTCGACCTGCGCCATCACGGTGTCGCTGGTGACCTTGACGACGATGCCGGGCAGCCGGTTGCGGGCGCTGGTGGCGACCGGGCGACGCCCATCGCCGTCCGGCTCGCCGGCGTTGGTGCGGGCGAGCTCGGCGAGGTCGGCGCCGTCGACGACGGACCTCCCGTCGAGGGTGCGCGCGGGCAGGCGTCCGGCGTCAACCCAGCGGCGGATCGTGTCATCGGAGACGCCGAGCACGTCGGCAGCCTCCGCAAGTCGGTACGTCGTCACGCTCGCATCATGCCGCACCTGCGGGTGAATAGCGACAACGATGCCGCATCTGCCGTGTCAATCAGTCCGGTCTGGACCGGCCTGGTGCCCCGGTCCGGGGAGGGGGACCGTGGTCGTCCCCCCCACACCGCGAGATCGCCGTACGGCAACCTCGGGCACGCCCTGCGGCGCGCTCGCTCCTCCCCCACAGGAGCACGCATGTCCGCCTCCCTCCACCCCCGTCTCCACCCCCGTCCCCACCCCCGTCGCACCCACCGCCTCGCACTCGCTCTCACCGGCACCCTCGCGGCCGGCGCCCTCGTCACCGGCACCGCCGCCGGTCCGCCCACGGCGTCCGCCGCACCGCCGAGCACCACGACCGCCGCGGCGGCCACGGCCGCGGCACCCGCCACCTCGGTGGCCCGCGCCGGCACGCTCAAGCGCGTGAAGACCCGGTTCGCCCTGCAGACCGCCGGCTACGGCAGCCGCGTCGTCGGATCGATGGTCCCCGCCGCCTCGGACCGCACAGCCCTCGAGAGCATCGGCTGCACGACGGTCGCCGGGAAGGCCAAGCGCAACTACGAGGCCGACACCGCCGTCCCGGGTCTCGGCGACCTGTACGGCGTCGAGACCAACGTCTGGACCGAGGCGGTCGGCCAGCGCGTCTCGAGCTGGTCGACTCACGAGATCGCCAAGCTCGTGCTCTTCGACCGGCTGGAGATCCACGGCCTGACCTCGATGGCGCACGCCTACTGGGACGGGTCGCGCTACCGCACCGAGACGAGCACCAGCATCGCCAAGATCCTCGTCCGCAACGGCGGGCAGGTGAGCGAGCTGGACATCCCGTCGCCCAACCGCGACCTCGAGATCCCGGGCCTGGTCAAGATCTCCCTCGGCAAGACCGTCGAGAAGGCCGGCAGCGGCACCGCCCGCGCGGCAGCCTCGGCGCTCGATGTCACCGTCTACCCGACCGAGACCCACGCCGTCCTCGCCCAGTCGCTCGCCCGGGTCACCGGCGGCGTGAAGTCCGGCGTGTTCCGCGGCTACTCGACCGGTGCGCGGGCCCAGGCGCTCGCCGACAACGTGCAGGTCGGACGTACCCAGCTGTCGAAGATGCCCTGCCAGGGCACCCGCGGCAAGACGATGAGCAGCGACGTCGCGCGTGCCGACCTGCGCGACCTGGGCGGCGTCCGCGCCGTCGCGACGAGTCAGATGGGCGACAACCGGGTCGCGTACGCCGAGGGCTTCGAGCGCGCCAAGGCCGCCAAGGTGTCCCTGCTCGACGGGCGCATCGAGGTCGACCTCGTCCGCGCGGTGGCCAACGTGCGAAGTGAGAAGAGCGGCGCCCGCCGCGTCACCTCCGACAGCGTCGGCACCAAGGTCGTCGGGCTCACCATCGACGGGCAGAGCTACGACGTCGAGGCCGGCGAGACGTATGAGATCCCCGGCCTGGTGAAGATCGAGACCGGCGTCGAGCGGCAGCTGCGCCAGGGCCTCGAGGTCGTCGGGCTCCGCCTCACCCTCCTCGGCGGCGACGCCGCCATCGTCGACCTGGCCGTCGCCAAGCTCGCCATCCGCAAGGGGGTCAAGACCACTCCGTGAGGGATCTCGGGTGACGCGGGCACCGGTCTGGACGGGGCCGGTGCCCGCGACACGGTGTCAGCCGACGTACGCCGAACAGGTCGCCGACGACGCCCGGCCCGGCTAGGGTCACGCCCACGACCGTGGCACACATCACACCCCCGCTCCCTGTCACGGCACCAACGGAGGACCCGTGGCCACGACCCGCCCCCAGCCCGACCCGGCCCTGCGCACGCGCCTCGCCCTGGCGCTCGGCGTCGCCGTCGGCCTGGTCGCGACCGCCCTCGCCCTGCCCGGCACCGCCACGCAGACGCTGACCCTGCGCGAGGCCAACGAGATCGCCAAGGCCGAGGCCGGGCTGCCGCACGTCGACCCGCCGGGCACTGGCGAGCACACCCACGACTCCCGCTTCAAGAACGCCCTCGCCCGCAGCGGCGAGACCGGCGCGACCACCAAGCCCGTCTCCGCGCGCCAGGCCGCCGCAGCCGCTCGCTACGTCGAGCGCGAGCGCAACCGCCCGCAGCCCGAGCTCACCACCACGGCCGTGCGCGAGCGGCGTACGACGCACCCCGCGACGCGCTACGCCCTGGCCGGCGGCTGCTACGCGCTCGGCACGACCGACGGCCGGTACGTCGTCGCGACCGGTCCCGGCCGGGGCGGCAACGGCACCTTCGTGGTCCGCACAGCCCGACGCGCCGCGGCGGCCCGCTTCCGGTTCCAGGCCACCGACCTCGGCCAGTACCTGCTCTACACCTACGGACGCCGCTTCCTCGCCGACACCGGCTCGGCCCCGGGCCTCGACGACCGGCCGAGCGACGACGCCGTCTGGACCGTGCGTGGCACCCCGCGCCGCACGGGCGCGGCCCCCCGCTACACCCTCGAGCTCGGCGGCGGCCGGGCGCTGCGGGTCAGCGGCGACCGGATCGCCCTGGGTGCCCGCGGCACGGCGTTCGTGCCCGAGCGGCTCGGCAGTTGCGCCCGCTACCCCGAGGCCGGCGTCGACGTCAGCGGCGCCCCGCACGCCGGCGTGACGTCGTACCAGGAGGTCCGCGGGTACGTCGACGGCCACACCCACGGCATGGCGTTCGAGTTCCTCGGCGGACAGGTGCACTGCGGTCGCCCCTGGCACGAGTACGGCGTGCAGTACGCGCTCCAGGACTGCGTCGACCACCGGGCGACGGGCGGCAACGGCGCCGTGCTGGAGGCGTTCCTCTCCGGCGAGCCGACCCACGACCCGGTCGGCTGGCCGACGTTCAAGGACTGGCCGGCGCCGGAGTCGCTGACCCACGAGGGCACCTACTGGAAGTGGCTGGAGCGCTCGTGGCGCGGTGGCCAGCGCCTGTTCGTCAACCTGTTCGTCGAGAACAACCAGCTCTGCCAGCTCTACCCGCTCAAGCGCAACAGCTGCGACGACATGGACTCCGTGCGCCTCCAGGCACGCGACATCAAGAAGCTCCAGCGCTACATCGACGCCCAGTACGGCGGCCCCGGCAAGGGCTTCTTCCGGATCGTCCGCTCGCCGTACGAGGCCCGGCGCGTCATCAACAGCGGCAAGATGGCCGTCGTCCTCGGCATCGAGACGTCCGTGCCGTTCGGCTGCACCTTCAAGGCCGTCGTCGGCCAGGACGTGCCGCAGTGCACCGCCGCCGACGTCACCCGCCAGGTCTCGCAGATGCACAGGCTCGGCGTGCGGCAGATGGAGCTGGTCAACAAGTTCGACAACGCCCTCGCTGGCGTCGCCGGCGACGCCGGGTCGACCGGCACCCTGGTCAACACCGCCAACTTCCTGGAGACCGGCACGTTCTGGGACATGGAGCACTGCGAGCCCGCCGACGGCAAGAGCGCCGACAACCCGCAGTACGCCGCCCCCGACGGCTCGATCCCGGCGCAGGACGCGATCTTCGGCGCGATCGGTGAGGTGTTCGGCGGACCGCTCCCGGCGACGCCGCTCTACCCGCCGCCGGCGCACTGCAACAGCCGCAGCCTCACCGACCTCGGCGCGCACACCATCCGCGAGCTCGCCAAGCGGCACATGGTGTTCGACCCCGACCACCTCTCGGTGCGGGCCCGGCAGGCCTCGATGCGCGTCATCCGCCAGCTCGGCTACCCCGGCGTGATCTCCAGCCACTCCTGGTCGACGCCGGACACCTACCCGCAGATCTACAAGGCGGGCGGGTTCATCACGCCGTACGCCGGCGACTCCACGGGCTTCGTCGACAAGTGGCGCCAGCACGTCGAGTGGGCCGACCGCCGCTTCTACTACGGCATCGGGTTCGGCGCCGACATCAACGGCCTCGGCGCCCAGGGCGACCCGCGCGGCGCCGACGTGGCCAACCCGGTGACGTACCCGGTGACCGGGCTGAACGGCGTACGCATCGGCAAGCAGCGTGCCGGCAAGCGGGTCTGGGACATCAACGTCGACGGCGTCGCGCAGTACGGCCTCTACCCCGACTGGATCGAGGACCTCACCCAGGTGGCCGGCAGCGACGGCGACGACATCCGCGCCGACATGGAGCGCGGCGCCGAGGCCTACCTGCAGATGTGGGAGCGCGCCGAGGGCATCGCCCCCGACTCCTGCCGCAACCCCGACCTGCGCCGCGGCGTGGGCGCGGTCAAGCGGATGGTGCGCGACGGCATGACCACGACGCAGGTGATGCAGCGTGTGGGGCAGCCGTTCCGCCGGCTGGGACGCGAGTTCGGCTTCTGCGCCCGCACCCCGGAGCGGAAGAAGGTCATGGTGACCGTGCGGTTCTCCCAGCGTGGGCGGGTGGTCGACGTCCGCGCGTGAGGCTGCCGTCGGAGTCCCCGCTGGAGCGGGGTCTCCGGTGCCTCTCGCCCCACGACATCGGCCGACAAGCACCGGAGTACGCCGACAGGTCGGGCCCCGGAGGCGTCGGCCTGCCCTCGGTGAGCAGCACGACGCGCGGGTGAAGTTACCGCCAGGTAGCATCCTCCTCACCCGAGCAGCGACTGACGTGCCCCCAGCGCGACCCCTAGAGTCACGCGAGCGACCGCCCCGCGGGTGAGGCAGCGGGCACGGAGCAGAACGAGGAGCGACATGCAGATCTTCGCCATCGTGGTGTCCCTGGCGGTCACCGCGGTCGCCGTTGTCATGACGACGCGGGCGGTGCAGCAGATCGTGCGCACCGTCCGGATCGGACAGCCGGCGAGCCGCACCGACAACCCCGCCGGGCGCGTGGTGACCCTCATCAAGGAGTCACTGCTGCACACCCGGATGCTCCAGTGGACGTGGATCGGTGTCATGCACTGGTTCGTGTACGCCGCGTTCATCGTGCTCAGCGCGGCCGTCGCGACCGGCTTCGTGCAGCTGTTCGCGCCGCACTTCCAGCTGCCGATCATCGGCCACTGGTTCGTCTACGAGTGGGTCAGCGAGGGCCTCGGCCTGCTCGGCACGGTCGGCATCATCTACCTCGCGATCTACCGGCAGATGCACCACCCACGCAGCGAGGGCCGCCGCAGCCGCTTCTTCGGCTCCACCCAGTGGCAGGCCTACTTCGTCGAGGCGTTCGTGCTCGTCGAGAGCTCCGCGATCCTCTTCATCCGCGGCGCGGAGTACAACCTGCTCCAGGCCGAGGGCGACGACGCCGGCTCGCGCTTTCACTTCCCGATCTCGTCGTACTTCGGCGACGCGCTGTTCTCGAACGACGTCGAGACCCTGGAGACCACGATCGTCGTCATCGCGATGATCAAGGTCGTCCTCGCCATGGTCTGGCTGATGGTGATCTCGGCCAACCTCACCATGGGCATCGCGTGGCACCGGTTCACCGCGTGGTTCAACATCTACTTCAAGCGCGAGTCGACCGGCCGCGACACCGACGGCGCGACGACCGCGCTGGGTGCCGCCAAGCCGCTCACCAGCGGCGGCCAGCGGGTCTCCCTCGACGACATCGAGGACCTCGACGAGGACGCCAAGCTCGGCGTCGGCGCCGTCGAGGACTTCGCCTGGAAGGGCATCCTCGACTTCACGACCTGCACCGAGTGCGGCCGCTGCCAGTCGCAGTGCCCGGCCTGGAACACCGAGAAGCCGCTCTCGCCCAAGCTGCTCATCACCGCGATGCGCGACCACGCCTACGCCAAGGCGCCCTACCTCAACGCCCCGGAGTCCAAGCGCGAGGCGATGCTCGCCGGCGACACGGCGCTGGCCACCGAGGTGGCCAAGCCGCTGGTCGGCACGACCGAGGGCCGGATGGACGGCCTCGAGGACGGCGAGTGGTTCTACAACCCGTCCAACGGCGCCGCCGTCATCGACGACGAGGTGCTGTGGAACTGCACCTCGTGCGGCGCCTGCGTGCAGCAGTGCCCGGTCGACATCGAGCACGTCGACCACATCATCGACATGCGCCGCCACCAGATCCTGGTCGAGGCCAACTTCCCCGCCGAGCTCAACGGCCTCTTCAAGGGCCTGGAGAACAAGGGCAACCCGTGGAACATGTCCGCCTCCGCGCGGATGGACTGGGCCAAGGACCTGCCCTTCGACGTCAAGGTCGTCGGCGAGGACGTCGAGTCGCTCGACGAGGTCGACTGGCTCTTCTGGGTCGGCTGCGCCGGCGCCTACGAGGACCGCGCCAAGAAGACGACCCGCGCGGTCGCCGAGCTGCTCGACATGGCCGGCGTCAGCTTCGGCGTCCTCGGCAACGGCGAGACCTGCACCGGTGACCCCGCCCGCCGCGCGGGCAACGAGTTCGTCTTCCAGGGCCTGGCTCAGCAGAACGTCGAGACGTTCAACGAGTACAAGGTCAAGAAGGTCGTCTCGACCTGTGCCCACTGCTTCAACACGCTCAAGAACGAGTACAAGGAGTTCGGCGTCGAGCTGGAGGTCGTGCACCACACCCAGCTGCTGAACCGCCTCGTCCGCGAGGGCAAGCTGACCCCGGTCAAGGACGGCGCGGGCGCCCACAAGCGCTCGATCACCTACCACGACCCCTGCTACATCGGTCGCCACAACGGCGTCTACTCGCCGCCGCGCGAGCTGCTCCAGGTGCTCCCGGGCGCCGAGTTCGCCGAGATGGAGCGCAACAGCGAGCGGTCGTTCTGCTGCGGCGCCGGCGGCGCGCGCATGTGGATGGAGGAGAAGCTCGGCGAGCGGATCAACATCAACCGCACCCAGGAGGCCGTCGGCACCGGTGCCGACCAGATCGCCGTCGGCTGCCCGTTCTGCCGCGTGATGCTCTCCGACGGACTCACCATGCAGCAGTCCAAGGGCGAGGCCCGCGAGGAGGTCGAGGTCCTCGACGTCGCGCAGATGCTGCTGGCGTCGGTCAAGGGCGAGCAGGCCACCAAGCTCAAGCCCGGCGAGGGCGCCCCGGCCGTGCCGGAGAGCAAGGAGGTCAAGGAGGCCGCCGCGAAGGCGGGTGCTGCCGGCGCGACCGCGAAGGCCGGCTCCGGCGGGTCCGGGGGCTCCGACGGGGCTGACGAGGCAGACGACGTCGCGACGAAGGCCGAGCCGGAGGCCGGCGACGTCACCGACACCGGCGACACCGTCACCGAGACCGCCGATGCCGGTCCGGCCGCCAAGGCCTCGGGCGGTGGGTCCATGTTCGACGACCCGTCGTCGATGTTCGGCGACGACGACGCACCGGCGACCGCGACCGAGGAGAAGGCCCCCGCCGAGGAGGCGAAGGCCGCCAAGCCGGAGTCGGACGGCGGCTCGCTGTTCGACGTCGGCGGGTCCGACGACGCTGCCGAACCGGCCGAGCCGGAGGCGAAGAGCGAGGCGAAGAGCGAGGCGAAGACCGAGACGAAGACCGAGCCCGTGAAGGCCGAGCCGGCCGAGGGCGGGTCGCTCTTCGACATCGGTGGCGACGAGCCTGCCGCCCCGGCGGCCGAGGAGGCGCCCGCCGACGGGCCCGCCGCGGCTGCCGAGGCTGCTCAGCCCGAGAAGACTGCGGACCCGACACCGTCGGCCGACCTCGGGTCGGGCGGGTCGCTGTTCGACATCGCGGCCGACGAGCCTGCGCCGGCCGCGGAGGAGCCGGCCGAGCCTGCGAAGAGCGAGGCCCCGGCCGAGAAGGCCGAGGCGCCGGAGGCTGCCGAGGCGAAGGCCGCACCGGCCGCCGCGCCGGCGTCCGAGCCCCAGGCCGACATCGGGTCCGCGGGGTCGCTCTTCGACATCGCCGCTCCCGAGCCCGCGGCGGCGGCACCCGCCCCGCCGGCCGAGGAGCCGGCCGAGGAGCCGGCCGAGGAGCCGGCCGCGGCTGCCGACCCCCAGCCGGAGCCCGAGCCGGAGGCGGAGCCCGAGCCGGCGACGCCCACGCTCGACGAGGACGAGCCGACAGCAGAGCCCGCAGGGCGCGCGGCGGCCCCCGCAGCGTCGTCCGGCACGGCCAGCCAGCCGCTGACCGGCGTCGACCTCGACGAGCTCGACTCGCTGTTCGACCTCGAGGCGCCCGAGGGCGCGATCGCCTCCGCACCGGCTGCACCGGCCCCGGCGGCGACCCCCGAGCCCGAGGCCGCTGCCGAGCCGGAGGCTGCTGAGGCCGAGCCCGCTCCCGAGCCGGAGGCGGCACCGGAGCCCCGGGCCGAGGCTGCCCCCGAGCCCGAGCCGGAGGCCAGCGAGCCCGAGCCCGCGGAGCCGGCCGCCGAGGCACCCGTCTCGTCCGGCGCGACGCACGAGCCGCGCCGCGACGCCGACATCGACGACGCGGAGTCGCTCTTCGACCTCTGAGGTCGAGCGGGCGGCACCCGGCACCACACGCAGCAGCGGCCGGGACCCGATCGGGTCCCGGCCGCTGCTGCGTTCGGGTGTGCCAGGCGTACGCCGGAGCGGCGTACGCGGTGGTCCTACTCCTCGTCCTCCTCGACCACGACCGGGCGCACGCGCGCCCAGAAGAGGAAGGCGAGGCCGACGACCAGTAGGACGAGACCCATCCAGAGGTTGGCGTTCTCCGGGTCGGAGTTCTCGCCACCCGCGTCGCCGGCGACGAGACGGGTGATGAGCAGGATGACGCCGTAGAGGCCCAGGAGGGCCCCGATGACGGTACGGATGTCGAACAGTCCGGCGGTGTGCTTCTCGGCCATGAGTGTTCTCCTTCCCGGGTCAGAATGCGAAGTTGAGGGCGACGACGATGACGAGGGCGATGGACGCCAGCGGGATGGTCCGCTGGTACCACGGCAGCGTCTTCTCCTTCGGGTCGACCAGCTCCTCGCGCGGGGTCTCGGAGTAGACCAGACCGCGCAGCGAGCCCTCGGGCTTCGGCTCGGTCACCAGCGAGACCGCGACGCTGAGCACGATGTCGACGGCGAACGCCGTACCGGCGGCGACGAAGGACGCGCCCTGGCCGCTGAGCGGCAGCACGCCGATGCTCAGACCGCCCAGCGTGCCCTCCGACAGGAAGGCGACGAGGACCGCCGAGAGCGTGCCGGCCACCAGGCCGACCCAGCCCGCGGTCGCGGTCATCCGCTTCCAGAACATGCCGAGGATGAACGTCGCGAACAGCGGGGCGTTGAAGAACCCGAACAGCGTCTGGAGGTAGTCCATGATGTTCGAGAAGTTCGCCGCGAAGCCCGCGGTGCCGATGGCGATGATCGTCGCGGCCAGGGTCGCGACCCGGCCGACGCGCAGGTAGTAGCCGTCGGGCTTGTCCTTGACGACGTACCGCTCCCAGAGGTCGAAGCTGAAGACGGTGTTGAACGCCGACACGTTGGCCGCCATGCCCGCCATGAAGGCCGCGAGCAGTCCGGCGATCGCGACGCCGAGCAGGCCGTTGGGCAGCAGGTCACGCATCAGGTAGAGCAGCGCGTCGTTGTAGGACACCGAGCCCTCCGCGCCGCCGGAGACGGCCTCGCCGGCCTTCACCTGGGCGATCTCGTTGACCGCGACCGCGGCGATCATGCCGGGGATGATCGTGATGAACGGGATGAGGATCTTCGGGTAGGCGCCGATGATCGGGGTCTTGCGGGCCGAGGAGATCGAGTTGGTGGCCATGGCGCGCTGCACCTCGACGAAGTTGGTCGTCCAGTAGCCGAAGGAGAGCACGAAGCCGAGTCCGAGCACGATGCCGACGACGGACCAGAAGTCCGAGCCGAAGCCGGTCAGGGCTGTGCCGGGCCAGGAGTTGAGCTGCTCGGCGGCGGTCGGCCCGTCGGGGTTGCTGCTCGCGGCCTGGGTGATCTGGTCCTTCAGGCCGCTCCAGCCGCCGACCTTCTGCAGGCCCAGGATCGTCAGCGGGGTGAGCGCCGCGACGATCACGAAGAACTGGAGCACCTCGTTGTAGATCGCGGCCGACAGGCCGCCGAGGGTGATGTAGCTCAGCACGATGACCGCGGCGACCAGGAGCGCCACCCACAGCTGCCAGCCGAGCATCGCCTGGATGATCGTGCCGAGCAGGTAGAGGTTGATCCCGGCGATGAGCAGCTGGGCCACCGCGAACGAGATCGAGTTGACCAGGTGTGCGCCGGGGCCGAAGCGCCGGAGCATGAACTCCGGCACCGAGCGGACCTTCGAGCCGTAGTAGAAGGGCATCATCACGACGCCCAGGAAGAGCATCGCGGGGATCGCGCCGATCCAGAAGTAGTGGACCGCGGGGAGACCGAACTGGGCGCCGTTGGCGGACATGCCCATGATCTCGACCGCGCCGAGGTTCGCCGAGACGAACGCCAGGCCGGTCACCCACGCCGGCAGGGAGCGGCCCGAGAGGAAGAAGTCCACGGAGTCGGAGACCTGGCGCCTGGCCACGATGCCGATCCCGAGGACGAACACGAAGTAGAGGGCCACGACCAGGTAGTCGACGAGGTTCGCGTCGATGATCGTGTCGGTGGCCAGCGGCAGCACCGACGAGGCCAGGTGGGAGCTCATTCCCGTCCTTTCCGTCAGGGCGTCGGACCCGGGACCGGGCCAACTGGTGAACGCTACGTCCGGCCTCGGAGACGCCGACTCACCCCACCGGGCAGATAGATGCACAGAGCAACGAACGTCACGTCACGGACACGCGCGAGCCCTCGAGCCGACCGCGACAGCACGCGTGACACCACGTGATGTCATATGACGCTTGACGTGACATCACAGTGATGTCAGAGTGGTGCACATGGACGTCACGCCGTACGTCGAGCACCTCCGCCGCGACCTCCAGGCCGCCGCCGAGAGCGGCGGCGAGGAGCTGCGGTCGGCCGCCGAGCGGCTCGGCTTCGCCCTCGACCCGGCGACCCGGCTGGCCCTGATGGAGGCGATCAGCCAGGCCTGCGCCGAGATCACCGCCGAGATGCCCGCCGGTGGCGTCGACGTACGTCTCGACGGGCGCGAGCTCGCCTTCGTCGTCGACGCAGCCCCCGTCGCCCCCGAGCCGCCCGCCGCACCCGCACCTCCCGCGCCGCCGGCTCCGCCGGGCGCCGACGACGACGTCGAGGCCGGCGCGACCGCCCGGATCACCCTCCGCCTCCCCGAGTCGGTCAAGTCCCGCGCCGAGGACGCCGCCGCCGAGGCCGGCCAGTCGGTCAACACCTGGCTCGTCAACGTCATCCGCGCCGCCACCCAGCAGGGCGGCATCAACGTCAACGTCGACCTGTCCTCCATCCCCTTCGGCGACGGCTTCCCCTTCGGCGGCCGCCGGTCCGGACGGCGGATGAACGGCTGGGTCTGACCCGCCCACCCACCCTCCACACCACTCCCCACCCGCCACCCGCACGGTCCGGCCATCCGGCCGGGACCGCGGCCGAGCACACCCTGACGCCGGTCCGACCGGCATCACACCTCACCAGGAGCACTCCATGCGCGACGAAGCCTTCGAGACCCACGAGCCCGTCGACCTGCACGTCGACAACCCGCGCGGCGTCGTCCGGGTCATCGCCACCGACACCACCGAGACCACCGTGACCCTCGACGGACCGGACGAGGAGGACGTCGAGGTCGGCTTCGACGGACGCACGCTCTTCGTCCGCGCCCCGAAGCAGGCCGGCTTCATGGCGCGCAACCACGACCTGGAGGTCGTGGTGACCCTGCCGCGCTCGTCGACCCTGGTCGCCCGGCTCGGCAGCGCCGACCTCGACTGCGACGGCGCGCTCGGCCGCACCGAGGTGCGCTCGGGGTCCGGCGACGTCGAGATCGACACCCTCGAGGGCGCGAGCTCGATCGAGACCGGCTCCGGCGACGTGCACACCCGCCACCTGCTCGCGCCGGCCAAGATCAAATGCGGCTCCGGCGACGTGCTGCTGGAGACCGTCGACGGGCCGACCGTCGTGTCGACCGGGTCCGGCGACGTCCAGGTGCGCGACGCCCTCGCCCCGCTCGTCGTCAAGACCGGCTCCGGCGACCTCGAGGTCCACCACGCCACCGGCGACGTCAGCCTGACCTCCGGCTCGGGCAGCCTCGCGCTGCGTCGGGCGGAGCAGGGCACCGTCAAGGTCAAGGGCGCCTCCAGCACCGTCTGGGTCGGCATCCCCGCGGGCACCCCCGTCTGGACCGACGTCTCGACCCTCACCGGCCGCCTCCACTCCGGCCTCGACAGCACCGGCGCCCCCGAGGAGGGGCAGCCGTACGTCGAGCTCCACGTCACGACCGTGAGCGGCGACGTCGCCCTCCAGCAGGTCTGAGTCCCCGACTCCCCCTTTCCCGGTACACGCCTGCCACACCCCTCGCCACGCCACACCTTCCCCGCTACAGACCAGGAGCACGCCATGAGCCACCACCCCGACCTCCAGCCCGCCGTCGCCGCCGCCCGGATCGCCGAGCGCACCCGCCCCGTCAGCGCCGACCGGCGTACCACCCGGGCGCTGCGCCGCCACCGGGCCGCCCAGCGGCTCCGCGCCGCCGCCGACCGCCTCGACGCCTGAGGTCAGGTGTTCGAGCGGCTCTTCCCCACCTCGACCAGCTGAGACGGCCCTTCCCTTGTTACCGACGAGTTGGCACCATGCCAACATGCTCTACCGCTCCCTCCGTCCCCTCGCCGCCGCGACCGCCGGCGCCCTCGCGCTCGGTCTCGCGGCCGCACTCCCCTCCGGCGCCGAGGCGGCCCCCGCCGCACCCGTCACCGCGGCCCCGGTCACCACCGCTGCCCCAGCGACCAGCGCCGCCCCCACGTCGACGCCCGCCCGACGACGCGACGGCTGGACGCCCCGCAGGGCGCAGTTCGCCGGGACGGCCACCACGACCGACCTCGCGGTGCCGATGAGCGACGGCGTCACGCTCCGCGCCGACCTGGTGCGGCCGACCCGCGCCGACGGCAGCGTCGTACGCCGTCCGCTGCCGACGATCGTGACCATCACGGCGTACAACAAGACCGTCATCGCGGGCGGCGGCGGGCTCGCCGGCCCGACCGCCGACTACCTGGTGCGGCGCGGCTACAACCAGCTGTACGTCGACGCCCGCGGCACCGGCGCCTCCGAGGGCGTCTGGAAGGCGTTCAGCCGGCGGGAGGCGGTCGATGGCAAGCAGGTGCTGGCCTGGGCACGGCGCCAGTCGTGGAGCAACGGCCGGTTCGGCATGGCCGGGCCGTCGTACATGGGCATCAACCAGATCTTCACCGCCGCGCAGCGCCCGAAGGGCCTCAAGGCGATCTTCCCGCAGGTGCCGGCGGCCGACGTCTACCGCGACGTGGTGGCCAGCGGCGGCCAGATCGACGTCGGCTTCATCCCGCTGTGGCTGGGCCTGGTGACCGGCACCGGCCTGATCCCGCCGGCGTACGGGCTGGAGGAGCCCGAGCACGGGTTCGCCTGGCTGCTCGGCGGGCTCCAGACCGCCACCACGTTCACCGTGCCGCTGATGGCCGACGCGATCCTCGGCGGCGACGCTGCGTACGACGGGGAGTTCTACCGCACCCGCTCGCCGATCGAGGTGATCGACCGGGTGGACGTGCCGACCTTCCTGGTGAGCGGCGAGTTCGACCTGTTCCAGCGCGGCACCCCGCTGCTCTTCGAGCGACTGCGGAAGAACGGCGTGCCGACCCGGATCATCACCGGCCCGTGGGACCACCTCGAGGGCTCGTCCGGTGCGGAGGTCGGCGACGCCGGCTACGGCAGCCTCTCAGAGCTCCAGCTGCGCTGGTTCGACCGCTACGTGAAGGGGCGCGAGGACGCCCGGCTGCTGAAGGACGTCAAGCCCTTCACCTACTACGAGCAGGGCACCGGACGCTGGGTCCGTCGCGGCCAGTACGTCGCCCGCGACCTGTCGGCGACGACGTTCCGACTGTCGGGCGACGCCGCCGCGGGCGGTCGCACCGGTGGTCTGGTGCGCAACGACGCCCGCGCCCGCAACGGACGCGCCGTCGTACCAGCCGTCCCGGTCAGCGGGCTGTGCACCCGCTCGGCCAGCCAGTGGACCGCGGGCGTGCTCAACGCCGCCTGGGCCGACAACCCGTGCCTGCAGGACAACCAGGTCAACGACCAGCTCGGGGTCGTCTTCGAGACCACGCCGATGAAGCGCACGCTGCGCCTGCAGGGCCCGCTCAACGCCCGGCTCTACACCTCGACGCCGGCCGGCGACGGGATGCTGTCGGTGGCGGTCGAGGACGTCGCGCCGAACGGTCGGGTCACCCGGCTCACCGGCGGCTGGCAGACGCTCGCGCACCGCACGCTCGACCGGTCGCGCACCCGTCGGCTCGACGGCGAGGTCATTCAGCCGTACCACCCGTTCACGGAGTCGGCGAAGCGCCGCGTGCCGTCGGGCGCGGTCGTGCCGGTCGACGTCGAGGTCTTCCCGACGGGCGCGGCGATCCGCAAGGGCCACCGGCTGCGGCTGAGCATCCAGGCCTTCGACGTACCGCACCTGCTCTCGACCGTGCCGGACCTGCCCTCGCACCTGGTGCCGCTGACGGTGCACACCTCGAAGAGGTACCCGTCGCGGCTGGTGGTGCCGACCCGGTAGGCCCTGGTCGCCGACCCAACCGCGACCCAGCCGCAGGTCAGCCGCGCATCGCCACGCCCTCGCGCCAGTAGCCCATGAAGGCGACCTGGCGACGGTCGAGGCCGAGGTCGCGCACCAGGGACCGGCGCAGCGACGTGACGACCCGGGACTCGCCCGCGATCCAGGCGTAGAGGTCGTCGCCCGGTGCGCTGGCCGCCTCGGCAGCACCGCCGTCGACGTCCTCGCCGGAGCCGGAGTAGTCCGGGGTCTCCCACACGAGCGCCTCGTCGGTCTGCGGCTCGGACCCGGCGTCGGCGCCCTGCTCGGGCGCCTGCGCACCGACGCCCAGGTGGCCGAGCACCGCGGCGTACAGGCGCTCGCCGCGGTCGGCGCCGTCACGCGGCAGCCAGTGGACGTCGACACCCTCGGGGTGGGTGAGCGCGAGCGCGTCGGCACCGGTCGGCACCTCGCAGTACGCCGCCCCGCGGGCGTCGGCGGGCAGCTGCTCGAGGATCGCGGCGACGGCCGGCACGGCGGTCTCGTCGCCGGCGAGCAGCACCCGACCGGCGTCGCCCGGCGCGAACTCGATGCCGCCGTACGCGTGCCCGCGGCGCGGGGCGCAGACGACGATCCGGTCACCGACCCGCGCCTGCTCGGCCCAGCGGCCGGCCGGGCCGGTCGCCCCGTCGTGCACCACGAGGTCGACGACCAGGCGGGTGTCGGCGCCCGAGCCGACGACGTCGCGCACGGTGTAGGTGCGCATGGCGCCGCGCTCGTCCTCGGGCAGCGCGAGCCAGGCGGCGTACCACCCGTCGACGGCGCCGGTGAGGTCCGGCAGTCGCACGCGTCCGGTGGGGCCGGGGAGGATCAGCTTGATGCGCTGGTCGTACGTCGTGCCGTCGCAGCCGAGTTCGGCGAGCGCGGGTGAGGCGAGGTGCACGCGCACGAAGGACGGCGAGAGGCGCGCGACGTCGACGACCTCGACCTCCTCCAGCAGCACCGGGAGGACGAGCGGGGTCGCGGTGACGGTCATCGGGCGCTCCGAGAGTAGGTGAGGTGAGCCTTACTTAGGCAGACCTTACCCGAGCGGCCCGGTGGGCCGGGAGACCCCGTGGTCAGATGGGGGTGCGGTGGAAGTTCTGGTACGACCGCGACGGCGTCGGGCCGCGCTGACCCTGGTAGCGCGAGCCGTACTTCGCCGAGCCGTACGGCGCCTCCGACGGCGAGGTGAGCCGGAAGAAGCAGAACTGGCCGATCTTCATGCCCGGGTAGAGCTTGATCGGCAGCGTCGCCACGTTGGCCAGCTCGAGCGTCACGTGCCCGGAGAAACCCGGGTCGACGAAGCCGGCGGTCGCGTGGGTGAGCAGACCCAGGCGACCCAGCGACGACTTGCCCTCGACGCGCGCGGCGACGTCGTCGGGCAGCGTCACCACCTCGTACGTCGACCCGAGCACGAACTCGCCCGGGTGCAGGATGAACGGCTCGTCGCCGTCCGGCTCGACCACGCGGGTCAGCTCGGACTGGTCGGCAGCCGGGTCGATGTGCGGGTACTTGTGGTTCTCGAAGACCCGGAAGTACCGGTCGAGCCGCACGTCGATCGACGACGGCTGCATCATCCCGGGCTCGTAGGGCTCCAGCCCGATCCGTCCGGCGTCGATCTCCGCCACGATGTCGCGATCGCTGAGCAGCACGCCCGCACCCTACCGGCGTACGGCCTGCGCGGGGGCCGCGTCCGCGCCTCGGGGTGGGAGCGGGAAGATGGTTGCGTGAGTCATCCGTACCGCCGCTGGGTCGCCCTGGGCGACTCGTTCACCGAGGGCGTCGGCGACCCGGACCCCGCACGACCCAACGGGGTGCGCGGCTGGGCCGACCGCGCGGCCGAGGTCCTCGCCGCCGCCGAGCCCGACTTCGGTTACGCCAACCTGGCCATCCGCGGGCGCAAGCTCGGCCCGATCGTCGCCGAGCAGCTGTCGCCCGCGCTCGCGCTCGAGCCCGACCTGGTGACGCTGTACGCCGGCGCCAACGACATCCTGCGCCCGTCGGTCGACCTCGACACCCTGGCCACGTCGTACGACGTCGCCCTCGGCACGCTCGCCACCTCCGGCGCGCGGCTGCTGGTCTTCACGCCCTTCGACCCGGGCGGCTCGGCGACGTACCGGCTCCTGCGCGGGCGGTTCGCACTGTGGGCCGAGCACGTGCGCGAGCTGGCCGACACCCACGGCGCCACCGTCGTCGACTACTGGCGGCTGCGGGAGTACCGCGACTGGCGGCTGTGGGACGACGACCGGATGCACATGGGCCCGGCCGGTCACCAGCGGATGGCCATCGAGGTGCTCGACACCCTCGGCGTCGCGCACCCGCTCGAGCCGCTGCCGCTGGTCGACGCCCCGCCCACGTCACGCGGCGACGCGCTGCGCGCCAACGCCCGCTGGACCCGAGAGTTCCTCGGTCCCTGGGTGCAGCGCCGCGTCACCGGCCGGTCCTCCGGCGACGGGCTCTCGCCCAAGTACCCGGCGTACGCACGTCCCGGGAAGGCCTGACCCCCGGGGCATCCACTACAGTGGCGCCAGCCGGCTCGCCGGCGATGCGGATGTAGCTCAGTTGGTAGAGCGCGACCTTCCCAAGGTCGATGTCGCGAGTTCGAGTCTCGTCATCCGCTCCAAGCATCACCCCAGGTCAGAGCCCGGTTCGACTCCTTGTCGGACCGGGCTCGTACCCTTTCTGTACCCGATTGCGGGTTCCGAGGGTCCCCGGAGGTGCCTGTGGTGCGCGAGATCAAGGTCGTCGAGACGATCCACGGCCGACGCTTCAAGGTGCGGTACCGGCTCGGCGGTCGAGACACGTCCGAGACTTTCGTGCGCGAGTCCGACGCCATCATGTTCCGCGACATCCTCGGCGCCGGCCGCGGCGACCGCGTCGCCGAGGCGACGCGCTGGCTCGAGGGACGACGAACCGCAGACGCGAAGATCGTGCCCACCTTCGGACAGTGGTTCGACGGGTACGTCGACCAGCTCACCGGCGTCACGCCCCGCACCCGCAACGACTACCGCTCGCTGCACCGTCGCTACCTCAACCACCTCGACCCGCTCCCGCTGACGATGATCGCCCGCCCCCACGTCACCGACCTCGTCAACAGCATGGACAACGCCGGCCGATCACCGAAGACGATCAAGCAGGCCGTCCACCTGCTCTCGACGTGCCTGCGCCTGGCGATCGACGAGGGACACATCGCGGCCAACCCGTGCCGCAACATCCGCCTGCCCAGCACCTCGCTCAACGAGGTCGAGGCGCGCTTCCTGTCCTACGAGGAGGCCGATGAGCTCGTTCGCGCGATCCCCGACCACTACCGGTCGCTGGTCGTGTTCCTCCTCGGCACCGGCTTGCGGTGGTCGGAGGCCACAGCACTCCAGACCAAGCACGTCAACATCCAGGCCGGCACCATCCGGGTCGAGCGCGCATGGAAACGCGTGCCCGGCGAGGGCTTCGTCGTCAGCGTCCCGAAGACCCGGAAGGCGAAGCGCACCGTCAACGCCGCGACCATGGCCCTCGCTGCCGCACAGCCCCTACTCCGGCGACCGGCCGACCTCCTCTTCACCACACCTGCCGGCGACCCGGTGCGACACGCGAACTTCTACAACAACGTCTGGCAGCGAGCACTGCTCCGCACCTCGCTAGACCCGCGCCCGCGGATCCATGACCTCAGGCACACCCACGCATCGTGGCTGCTATCCGAGGGGATCGCGATCGAGGCCGTGCAGGACCAGCTCGGTCACGAGTCGCTCGAGACGACACGGAAGACCTACGCGAAGCTGATCCCTGCCGTCGGCGTCGCGGTCGGGAAGGCGGCCAGCGCGGCCCTAGATCGCGCCCTCGTCAGCCAGACCGCCGCCCACGACCCCGCCGTCGGTGTCGTCGGCGTCGTCGGCGTCGAGGTCGGCCAACGGAAGGAACTGGCCTCGCTTGAGCCACCAGTCACGCCACGCCTCCACCAGCCGGCGAGTAACGCCTAGCTCGAGGGCCAACGCGGCCGGGTTCACACCCACCAGCTGCTCAGCAGCTCGGTACTCAGCGGGCGAGATCAGCCACGCGGCGCCGTACTCCCACGCACGGCGCTCGTTGGCCGGCGTCGAGCACGTGTCGCCCCAGCAGTGGTGCCCGATCTCGTGCGCGAGCGTGGACGCAGCCTGAGCGACTGTCAGCCGCCGGTTCAGGATGACGACGTCGCCGCGTCGCCAGTATTCGCCGCGACGATGACCGAGACCGGCCCACTCGACGCTCAGGCCGACGTCAGCGCAGTGCCGGAACAGCTCGTCCATCCGGTCCCGAGTCACCCACGAGTCATGCCGCCGCGCAGTCTCCGCAACTTCTCCGCTGGCCGGCCGCGCCAGGTCGGCGACCGCTGCCAGGTGCCAGACCTTGCCACTCGGCACCGACAGACTCACGGGAACTCGTCCGCCTCCGCCTCCTCGTCCATGCCCGGGGTGTCGTCAGCCGCCACCGCTGCATCTTCTTGCTCCTGCGACTCGTGCAGGTAGCCGATGTCGTCGAGCAGTGCGTCCAGAACTCGCTGGTAGGGCACGCCGGTCGCCCGCGCGAGCCCGAGCATGTGCTCCTTCTTGAGGAGCTTGGTCGGGGTTCGCCAGTTCAACAGCGTCTGCCTGGAGACCCCGACCTGCTCCGCGATACGCGAGTAGCTCGGCGGATACGGCTCGTGCGCCCTGCGGTGCGCCTCCACGAGATCGAACAGCCGGCCCATGCTGGTGGCCCTCTCTTCGTTGTCATGTGTCCATCGTGGGGCTGTCCAGAGACGTTGGCGAACACCCCGGACACACGATCCGCCGCGTGGTCGGACACAACGTTAACCCGCTCACCGCCGGGCCATCCATGCAGGTCAGCACTTACCAGCGGAATCACAAGGGTGTCGTTACTTGACTTGGTGGACACATCGCCCTCACGATTTGTCCAGAAGCACTGGACACATAGACAAGGGTCGATCTACAGTGAGCACGCGAAATCAGCGTCAGAGACAGATCCCGGAGATCTACATGCAGGTCATCGACCCAAAGAAGATCCTCAAGCTCATGGCGATCCAGGAGGTGTCGGCCAGGACGCTGGCCGAGCAGATCGGCTACAGCTCGCACTCCTACGTCAACCGGATCCTCAAGGGCGACATCAAGACCGTGACCCCTGAGCGCGCCGCGCGCATCGCGCGGTTTTTCGGCGTCGGCGTCGACGATCTCTTCGTGCCGCGACTGTCCACCGATGCTCGACAGAGCAGCAAGCGCAAGGCTTCCTAGGAGGGCTCGTGGGCAAGCTTGACAGGGACTACACGCTCTCCGAGGTCGCGGAGGCGCTCGGGATGAGTGAGCGCTGGGTTCGGGATCGGATTCGGCTCGATGGAATCGCGCACCAGCGTTACGGCCGGGGGATTCGTTTCACCGCCGAGCAGGTCGCTGCACTGCGGTCCGCCCATTCCCACTCGCTCGCGAAGGAGCCGGTCACGACCGGGCCAGCGAAGGGGCACGCAGGATGATCGCCCCGGCCCTGCGATTGGTCGCCGCCTACCGCAGCGGCGCGCACCTGGTTGGCCGTCCCACTCGGCCGGTAGTGCACGTCTATGCCGGCCCGCTGACACGCACTGGCCAGTCGGTCCCCGGGCGCGGGCGCCCCGTTTGTGGGCAGCGGACCCGCCGCCTCACGGTGATGGTCACCGGAGGTGGCGACCGGTTGACCGTTCCCGCGCACCGTCGGGTCTGCCGCCGCTGCATGCCTCTCCTGCCGGCGGCGCTGGGTGTCGACGACCGCCACGAGCTGCCTGTCGGTCGTGACGCGTGGGCGGCGGCGTACTCCCACCTCACTCCCGCCGACCTCACGATCGCGGCGCGGTGGTGCGAGACCGTCGACCAGACCCACGAGGTCGGCCGCGTGATCCAGATCGTCCTTGGCCCGAAGCCCGCCGGATCGCCGGCTCGGCTAGCCGGCGACCGGCTCGCTGTGCACACGGCTCACCAGGCCGTCGAGGACCGCCGCCGTCGACTCGCGATCGTCGAGCGGACCGACGCCGAGCGCGCCGAGCTACGCCGCATCCAGGACCTCGACCAGGTCGACCGGGAGCGCCTCGCCGCGACCGCCCGCCGTGACGCCCAGGTCGACCGGGCCCGCTACCGCGCCGCCCGCGGCCAGTACATGCCGCCGTGGGAGCGCGACCTCCTCGCCACCGCCTAGCCCGAGAACACCCCCGTACCGACAGAGAGCCCCGGACGCCTCGCCTCCTACAGCAGCGGCGCCCAGGGCTCCCAGACAGGAGCAGCATCCCATGAGCAGCACCCGACGACGCCGAAAGGCAGCCCTCCGCGCCCGGTGGGTCAAGGCCCTTCGGGTTCGAGCCGACAACCTCCTCGGCCGCGACCAGCTCGAGCACGTCGAGACCTACGCGTGTCGACACTGCGGCCAGGTGTCGATGATCGCAGGCGGCGGCGAGCCGTGGACCGACGACGACTGGGACGCCGACCAGCACTTCGACGACGAGATCCGCCGACACGAGTCCGGTGAGTGCCGGGTGGTGGTCGGCCGATGAAGGTGTTCCACATCAAGGGCATTCCCGGGCCCAGCGACGACCAGGCCCGGGTCTCGATCGTCACCGACCCGGACACTGCCCGCGAGATCGCGTGGGCGCTGGAGTTCGCGCACGGCTCGAGCGCGCCCCATCACCCGGGCCCGCGGAACCCGCTCCGAGGCGGGGTGCTCCTCCCCGCCGATCTACGCCGCGCGGCCGCTGACGCCGGCGCCCCGACTGCTCCGCTCGTCGACGTCCGGCCCTGGGCACCCCCCGCCCCGGGAACCGGCGAGCGGAGCACCCCCACCCCTCACCTCCGCTCGGTCGGGAGTGAGGGACGGTGACCGGGCAGCCCTTGGGTAAGATGCGCCCGGTCGCCGGCACCGGGCCTGCGGGCGGCAGCCGGGGGGCTGTCTTCCCGCAGGCCACGGGCACGGTCCTCGGCGTCGGCGAGGTCGAGGAGCCCGATCTGCTGGCGCTCATCGCGGACGAGTGGACCCCGCTCGCGGTCGACCCGCGTGACCGGTTCCGTGAGGCGTGCCGTCAGGTCGCCTGTGACCACGGCGGTGACGTCGACCCGTCCCTGGTCCGCGCGAAGCTGCTCGACGCGCACGGCAACCTCGACATCCCGTCGCGCCAGTTCTCCGCGCTCTGGTCGACCGCCACCGGTCGCGGCGGCTACCTCGAGAACACCGACACCTTCGTGCCGATCACAGGGACCGGGTCCCGCGGGAACACGAACAAGGCGTGCCGACTCCGCCGCTGGGTCGGCGACCCCCGCGAGCAGGGAGCCGCGGCATGACCACCTGGGTCGAGGCGCGATCCGCGAAAGACGAGCGCCTCCGGCGCGGCCGCCGGTTCTACACCACCGACCGCCTCGGCAAGCCCTGCGTCATCTGCAAGGCGCGCATGCCGCTCGCGCTCGAGCTCGCCGACATCAACGCCCACCCGACCTGCGGCCCCGACGCTCGCGAGTTCCTCGCGCTCGACGCCGCGAATCGCACTTCCGAGCAGGCGCTCCGTGCGATCCACGGACTCGACGATGAGGCGGGCGACCGATGACCCGCCGCGCTGTCGCCGTCGTCATCACCAGCTGGTGGGTACGACTCCTCGACCGGCTCCTGGGGCCGCGGTGCGCCCGCTGCCGGGCCCGGGTGTTCCCCAGCGACCAGCACCTCCACGACGAGCAGCACCGCGCGGTCGACGCCACCGCCACCCACGCAACGCTCCTCGACGGCACCCGCCTATGCCCGGCCGAGACCGGCTTTGCGACGCCGCACTACGACCACGTCACGTGCACCGACTGCCTCAGCGTCGGCCACGTGCAGCGCGCACGCCGGAGGGCCGCCGCATGACCGCCCACGAGGTGGCCGTCTGGGTCGCGGTCGCAGGCCCGCCGAGCGTCGTCGCCGCTGCGCTGCTCTCCCCGGTGTGGGACCTGGTGGCCGGCTGGTTCGTCGACGCCCCGGACCTCCAGGAGGACCCCCGATGACCTTCACCTACGCGCTGCGGCCGATCGAGGACCGCACCTGGATGCGACCGGAGTCGAAGCGCACCCGCTCGCCGTACACAGCGGGCTGGTCGAAGACCGCCGACCTGCTCGCCCGCGAGCTGCGCCACCTCCACGCCCGCAACGTCGTGCTCCAGGCCGACTGCACCGAGTCGCAGCTCCGGCTCGACGGACGTCTCCGCGCCGGCGCTCGGCTCGCCTCCGACGCGGTCGTGCTGGCCTTCGACTCCGACCACGGGGCTGTGTCGTGGCGCTCCGACGCTTTCAACGCGGTCGGCTACTCGTCCCCGTCCGGCACCCAGGGCTGGCACCACAACCTCCGCGCGATCGGGCTCACCCTCGAAGCGCTGCGCGCTGTCGACCGGTACGGCGTCTCCGACTCTGGCCAGCAGTACACCGGCTTCCTCGCGCTCGAGCAGCGCGGCACGTCGTCGATCGACGCTGAGGCCGAGCTGCGCGACATCGCCGGCGTGCCGGCCAACGGGACGCTCGCGCAGGTCGTGCGCGCCGCCCGCCGCGTCTCCCACCCGGACGTGAACGGCGGCATGACGTCGCAGTGGGAGCGCGTGCAGCACCTCGCGGAGGTGGTCGGCCATGGCTGAGCAGCCGACCCGAGCCGCGCTCGTCGACGACGTCGTGCGCTTCCGCCAGGCCTACGTCGACAGCCACATCGACCAGGTGTTCGAGCTGCGCCGCGAGATCACCGACGCCGAGTACGACGCGGCCGAGCGTGAGGCGCACGAGCAGTGGCGCGAGTTGTACCCCGCGTTCACGGCGCTGCTGCCGTCACACCTTCCGCCCGCGTGCGACACGACGAGGACGACCATGCCTGACCGACCGAAGCAAGCGTCCGATCTCGTGTCGCACGAGCACTGCTCGGAGGGCGCCTGTGAGACGTGCGACTGCTGTGTCGCCGGGTGGTGCATCAACTTCGAGGACGGCAGCCCGTGGGACGACTTCCTGGCGATGCGTCAGCACTTCACCCCTGCGCCGACTCCCGGTTCCGCGCCGTGGGAGCACGCACGAGAGCAGTTCGACTGGTGGGCGCAGATCGCCGTCGAGTCGCGGGGACTGAGCGTCCGCCCTCTGGCCGAGAACATTCACCGGCTACGCGAACGTGGTCGCGTCTACGACACGTGCATGTGCGGCTGGTGCGGGTCGGACCACCCCGCCCACGTGGCGCAGATAGTCGCCCGCTCAACCACCAAGGAGGCCGACCGATGACCGTTCGCTGCTGCGCCCGATGTGGGCGGTGGGGTGAGCGAGGATATCGGCCGGACGACGATGGCCGTGAGCAGTACGTTTGCTCCAACGATGGCGTCTGCCAGAAGCGCGCCCGAGCCCCCCGGTCCATCTCGGCCTCTGAGCGCGCGAACCCCTCTATCCGTCCGATGGACGGGCAAGAGACCGAGATAGTGCCGCCGAGGTTGCCCGGACACATCGAGTTCGTGCCGGTGGAGTTGGCGTCCTGGGTGCGCCGTGATGGCCGCTTCATCTCGCTCTGGAGCGCACGAGACATCACCCAACCCTTGCGACTTTCGGAGCAGAACGGCACAACGCTGCGCCATGCGCTCGCGGCGCACGGCTTGCCCGCCTCAGGGACGACGCGGGCGCGCGCCTGTCGTCTTGCCAACGCGGGCGTCACGGTCGAGCACGTCGAGGAATGGCACACCTGGCGACGTCGCGGCGAGGACTGCCAGACGCCCAACACACCCGCCTCGACCGACCAGGAGGGTTCGTGATGGACGAGCAGACGGCCGATGTAGCGCGCGAGTTCAAGATGACCGGGTACTTCACCCGCCCCGAGTTGTGGGCGCTCGACGAGGCGTGCAAGCCACTCCGCGAGGTGTTCCCGGACTTCGGTCCGTACCTCGTCGGGTCAGCGATCGAGCGGCCCACCTACCGTGACGTGGACGTGCGCCTCATCCTCCGCGACGAGCAGTACGACCGCCTGACCGACGCCGAGTGGCAACTGCTGGGCTTCATGGTGAGCCGCCACCTCGCAAGCCTCACCGGCCTGCCCGTCGACTTCCAGTTTCAGCGCCAGACTGAGGCGAACTCGGCCTATGGCGACAAGCCCCGCAACCCGCTCGGCGTGCGCGGGTTCGAGCGCTGGATCGGTGATGGTCGGCCCGACCCACTGCACGACACGCCCGTCTCGACCGACCAGGAGGGCTCGTGATGGACGAGCAGAAGACCGATGACTCGGAGATGCGACACCTCATCGCCGACCTGCTGCTGGACCACCAGCCATCGTTTCAATGCGACGGCGACTTCGGTGAGATCCAGTGGGTCGAGTGCACCTGCGACGACCAGTACTTCGTGGAGACCGAGGCTGACTACAAGGTGCACGCCCAGCATCAGGCAGCGGTCCTCGTGGAGCGCCTGTTCCCGAGAGTCGCTGAGCCGGAGCCGCCAGCCTCGACCACCCAGGAGGCCGACCGTGGCTGACGAGCAAACGTGGGTCGACCGTCAGGGCGACGTCTGGCGGATGGGAGACGACGGCCTCATGCACACCCCCGAGACCGCCCCGTTTCCCCGCGAGCACGTCGAGAAGAAGTGGGGGCCGCTGCGGCTGTCAACCCTGCCAGAACCGCCCGGTTTGCACGGCTCGGACGAGGGGCGGTGCTAGCTGATGTTGACCATCACGGACCTGTTCTGCGGTGGAGGGGGCTCCTCGACCGGCGCGATCGCCGTGCCCGGTGTGGAGATCCGGATGGCCGCGAACCACTGGAAGCTCGCCGTCGACGTCCACAACCAGAACCACCCCGACGCCGACCATGCCGCGGTCGACCTCCACGAGGAGGACCCCCGCTACTTCCCCCGCACCGACATCCTCTGGGCGTCCCCCGAGTGCACGAAGTGGTCGCAGGCCTCCGGCGGGAAGTACGCCACCGTGTCGGTCGAGGCCGACCTGCTGTCGCTGCTCGACCCCGATCTCGTCGACGAGGACCCCGAGACCGCGATCGTGCAGCGGTCCCGACTGCTGATGTTCGACGTGCTCCGGTTCGCCGAGCACCACCGCTACGCCGCGATGGTCATCGAGAACGTCGTCGACATCGCCACGAACCCGAAGTACGCCGAGGCGTGGGCGTTGTGGCGCAAGAGCCTCACGAACCTCGGCTACGACCACCGCGTGGTGTCGCTGAACAGCATGCACGCTCAGGCGCTCGGCGACCCCGCCCCGCAGTCCCGCGACCGGCTGTACATCGTGTGCTGGCTGCGCGGGAACACCGCCCCCGACATCGACGCCGTCCTCCGCCCGCTCGCGTGGTGCCCGGCCTGCGGGTCGGTCGTCGAGGCGCAGCAGGTCTGGAAGAACGGCCGCACCGTGGGGAAGTACCGGTCGCAGTACGTCTACCTCCACGGCCCGTGCGGGACCGCAGTCGAGCCCGGCTACCTTCCGGCCGCGGCAGCGATCGACTGGACTCTGGCCGGCACCCGCATCGGGGACCGGGTCAAGCCCTTGGCCGACAAGACGCGCCGCCGGATCGCTGCTGGGATCGCGCGCTACTGGGGCCCGCTGCAGCTCGAGGCGGCCGGGAACACCTACGACGCCGCCGACCCCAAGCACCCCGCCCACGGTGACCCGAACGGGTACTACCGCGCCTGGTCCACACTCGACGCCCTACGCGCCCTGCACACCACCGCGAGCAAGGCGCTGTGCGTCCCGGCTGGTGGCACCTGGAACGAGGTCGCCCGTTCCGCCGCTGAACCGCACCGCACCATGACGACCCGCGAGACCACCGCCGTCGTTCACCAGCCGTTCATACTCGAGCGGCGCTTCGACTACCGGACCCGCCCCCTCGACGAGCCGATCAGCACGCTGACGGCCAACGACACGAGCAAGGCGGTCATCGCGCCACCGCCGTTCATCGCCGAGCTCCGCGGCGGCGGCTCGACCGCCCGCCCGGTCGACCAGCCCGCAGCGACGTTCACGGCGTCCGGCAACCACCACGGCCTCGTGATGCCCTACTACGGCTCCTCGAAGACCGCGAAGCCGGCGACGGAGCCCCTCGGGACCGTCACCACCGTCGACCGACACGCTCTGATCCAGCGGCACAACACCAGCCGCGGCGACGGCGCCGAGATGCTCACCCCCGCCACCGAGCCGTACCGCACCCTCACCACCACCGGCCATCAGTCCCTCATCACTCCCGGCGACATCGCCGCCGCCGAGGCCCAGGTCGACGACTGCCTGTTCCGGATGCTCGAGCCCCACGAGGTCGCCGCCGGCATGGCGTTCCCCGCCGACTACCACTGGGCCGGGACCCGCCGCGAACGCGTGAAGCTCGCCGGCAACGCCGTCACCCCACCCGCCGCCCGCGACCTCATCGCCGCCGTCGCCGCGTCTCTCGGAGGTGGTCACTCGTGACCGGTCTCGCTCGTCCACACCGGTTGACCTGTCCCTGCGGCTGGTCCGGCTCCTATCCCACTCTCGGGTACGCCGAGAAGGCACGGCGGCTCCACTCCTGCGACCGCGACTGGTCCCCCAAGGTCTGTGAACACACGGCCCGTCACGAGCACGGCACCGCGGCGGCGTACACCCACTGCGGGTGTCGCTGCGAGCCCTGCCGGACCGCCACCGCGGACGCAGAAGCGACCCGAGTAAGGGCGCGCGCCTACGGCCGCTCCAATCTGGTCGACGCTGCCCCCGCGCGAGCCCACGTGCAGGGGCTCGTCGGGCAGGGCATGAGCCTGCTCCGGATCGCGCAGATCTCGGGCGTCGATCGGTCGATGCTCACCAGGCTGACCGTGGGAAAGACCCGCAGCGCCGGTCGACGCGAGATCGCGCGCCGCATCGCCCGAACCACCGAGGCCCGAATCCTGGCTGTGACGTGGGACCCGGCCGACGGCGGACGCCCCGTCAACGGCGACTCCACCACGCGACGACTTCGGGCGCTCGTGGCCGCAGGCTGGTGGACGTCCGAGCTTTCCCGCCGCACTGGCTGGGACACCGCGTACATCGAGCGTCTTCTCAGGGGACGGCCGGTTCGTCCCGGCACAGCCCGCCGCGTGCACGCCCTCTATGGCGAACTCGCTGACACACCCCCACCGCCTAGCCCCTACGCCACCCGCGCACGACACATCGCCCGCAGCCGCGGATGGCAGCCCCCCAGCCGCCTCGGCGGCCGAGTCATCGCCGGCCGCCCACTCGAGACACCTGACGACCGAGAGGACTACGCAGCATGAAGGCGATCTCAGTGCGCCAGCCCTGGGCTGGCGCGATCCTCACCCTCGGCAAGGACGTGGAGAACCGGTCCCGCACACTGGGGTCGTACCGCGGCACGGTCGCGGTCCACGCGAGCCAGAACCCTGCCCCCGCCACGGCCGTCGCGACGGTCGAGAAGATCACCGGGGCTCCGGTGCCGTTCTACGGGGCTCCCAGCGCCGGCATCGCATGGGACTTCGGCGCGATCATCGGGGTCGTCGACCTCGTCGACGTCCACACCTACCGCGACTGCGCGGACCACCACGGTGCGCCCTGCTCGCCGTGGGCCGAGCGGAGCGGCGTGCATCTGCAGCTCGCACGGCCCCGGGTCCTCGCCCGCCCGGTCCCGGCCCGCGGACAGCTCGGGCTGTGGACCGTCGACGACATCACCGCCGACATCGTCCAGAGGTACGTCCGGTGAGCCGCCGCCCGACCCTGCACCCAGACGCTCGGGCCAGGCTTGAGCGGATCCGACACAGCGGTCCGATGATCCCGGGCGACCCCCGCCACGGCACCGATACCGGCTACGCCGCCGGCTGCCGTGAGGCCTGCTGTCGAGCCGCGCACGCCCGCGACCGCCGGCGGTCACGCCAGCGCGCGGGCCGCCCTCTGGTGCCTGCGCTCGGAACCCGCCGGCGCACACAGGCTCTCGCACGTCTCGGCTGGTCGACCGCCGAGCTGTCCCGCGAGGTCGGCCGCACCCGGTCGTGGCTGTACAAGGTGCTCCGCAACGACCGGGTGCAGGTCGAGACCGCGCTCGTTGTGGCTGACCTGTACGAGCGGCTCTCCATGACCCGCTGCACGGCCGCGTCCGCTGGCCGCACCGCCACCATGGCGGCCGCGAAGGGCTGGCCGCCGCCACTGGCGTGGACCAACATTGACGACCCCGACGAGAACCCGCGCCTCATGGTCGCCCGCGCCGGACTAGCTGACCCCGTCGTCGTCGACCGGATCCTGTCGGGCGACTGGCACCTCACCGCGACCCGCGCCGAGAAGGCCGCCGTACTGCGCCGCTGGCAGGCCGCCGGACGCGCGGACCGCGAACTGGAGAACCTCACCGGCTGGAACGTCGCCCGAGACGTCCGCCCGCACGTGCCGAGGAAGGAGGCCGCAGCCTGATGCAGGAGTGGTTCAAGATGTCGGCGTCGTACCCCGACGACATCTGCATCGCGACCGTCGACGACGCCGCCGAGGTGATGTTCGTCCGCGGTCTGGCGTACTGCCGTCGCGCCCGCACCGGAGGGTTCATCCCCGGCGCGATCCTCCACACCCTCACCCGGTCGCCGTCAAAGGCGAAGCGCACCGTGGCCCAGCTGACCCGGCAGGCTCCTGACGGGTCACCGGGGCCGTGGGAGGTCGTCGAGGGCGGCTACCGGGTGCGGTCGTGGTCGACGCACAACGACGCAGCGGACGAGCTCGAGGAGCGCCGCCGCAGCGACCGGGAGCGTCAGCGGAAGCGCCGCGCCCGCCAGGAAACCGACACCCACACCGACACCGGGAAAACCGGACAGTCACGTGATGCGTCACGTGACAAATCACGTGATGTCACGGACCCAGAGAAAGAGAAGAGAGAAGAGGCTGCTGCAGCAGCCACACGCGAGCCGCTGCCGCCGCCTGTGGAGATCCTCCGAGCAGCCCTCGAAGCCCAGAAGCTCCTCGTCCGCTGGGACCGCCTCACCCAGGCCCAGATCGACGAGATCGCACACCTCATCGAGGTCCACGGCGACGCCGCACTCGTCCGCTCCGCCGTCACCCAGTTCCGACCCAACGCCCCCGCCTCGTTCGCCACCGCCTGGCTCCCCGCATGGCGCGACCTCCGACGCCCCGTCGGCCACCTTGCCGCCGTCGCCGAGGAGTGCCCCGAGCCCGGCCACACCGGCACCGTCCGCCACTGCATCCAGTGCGCCTCCGAGCAGAAAGCAGCCCGATGACCGACCATCCGCTCGCCTTCGTCGACGTCGAGACAACCGGCCTCGACGCCCGCATCCACCAGCCCTGGGAGGTCTCGATCTGGCTCGAGGAGGACCCCGCGCCCTGGACGACGCAGGTCCGACACACCCTCGACCACGCAGACCCCCGCGCCCTCGAGATCGGCGGCTACTGGAACCGCTGCGGGTCGCTCGGCGTCGACACCGGCACCCGCCCGGCGCACATCGCCAACCCCCTGCGCGGCCGGACTCTGGTCGCCGCCAACCCCGCCTTCGACGCCGCCTTCCTCACCCGGCTCATCGGCGCCCCCGTGTGGCACTACCGCCTCATCGACGTCTCCGCCGGCGTGATGTGGCTCCTCGGCTGGGACCGACCCCGCTCGCTGCTCGACACCTGCGCGGCGCTCCGTGACCGCGGCTTCACCATCCCCGAGCCCGACCACACAGCCCAGGGCGATGTCCGCGCGGTCCGCGCCGTGTACGACGCCCTCCGCGACCTGGCACCGGACCGGGCCCGGGCAGCGGCCGCGATCGAGGCCGCCGACGCCGCAGCAGACGCCGGCGACGACCAGCCCGGCTCGTGGTCCGAGCGCCTCGCCGACGCCGCCCTCGGCAGCACCGGGGCGCCGCGATGACGCTCCGCCGCGCCGCCCTGAAGCGCCGCACCGAGCTGCGCCCGACTCCGATGCCGCGCCGGGCCCGCGAGCTCAAGGCCCGCGCGACCCGCACCGCGCGCCGCCAGCAGAAGGCCGCCGCAGCGACCGGACCCGACGCCGCCACCAGAGCGATCGTCCTCGCCCGGTCCGACGGCTACTGCGAGCGATGCGGCCTCGCGGTCCGCGGCGGCACCGGCTGGGTCCGCGACCACTCGTTCCACCACCGCCGCCCCCGCGGCATGGGCGGCTCCCGCGCGGCCGACACCAACTCCCCCGCGAACCTGCTGCTGCTCTGCGGCACGGCGACGACCGGATGCCACCGGCAGGTCGAGGCCAACCGCCATCGGGCCCTTGACCAGGGCCTCCTCGTGCCCCAGGGGCACGACCCCGCCACTGTCCCGGTCGCCACCCGGCTCGGCTGGATCCTGCTCGACCACGACGGCGGCTGGACGACCTCCGAGGGCTCCGCATGACCATCGCCGTCCGCAACCCGAAGCGCGGCAAGGCGCACCGGCCGAGCGTCGTCCGCCCCGAGGTGACCAGGTGCGCCTTGCTGATCGACCACTGGTCCGTCGACCACCCGATGACCGAGCGCGTCGACATCGCCGACGTCGACCCCGCCGACCGGTGCCGACGCTGCTGGAGGGGGACCCCGTGGGATCCCAACTTCTCCCGGATCGGCAACGAGAAGTGCTGCTGTCACGGACCGTCCGACCACTGCCGGAACGACCACGACGGCAAGCACGTGCACCACTGCCTGCCGAGCGGCCTCGATCTGGGCGATCACTGTCCTGATGAGGGGTGTCCCGGCGAGTGCTGGAAGCCCAAGAGCAGCAACACACCCACGAAGGAGACCGCATGAGCACCGAGACCGAGACCCGCGTCGAGTGGGCGGTGGACTACGCCGCGCGCGTGGTGCCGATGTATTGCGAGCGGGACGCACGCTACGCCGCAGCGGCCCACACCTCCGCCCGTGTCGTCACCCGCACCGTCACCACCACCCCGTGGGTGCCGGCGGACGGGGAGGCGTGATGGCCCGCACCGACCTGTGGAACCGCGCCTCCGACCTGATGGCCGATGACTCCGACCCGCGTTGGCAAGCGGTCAGCATGTGGCTGCGCAACGAGGCGGTGGTTCGGCTGGAGATGGAGCCCTTCATCGAGCTGATCAACGCCGCCATCGAGCGCAAGGGCGGACCAACGGCGTACCTCCGCCTCCGCCGCAACAACGAAGGTGATCCGGTCATGGACTGCGACACCAGCGAGGGAGCCACCTCTGTGGCGCTCGCCTACCTCGACCACCACGCCAAGGCCAGCGACCAGGAAGACCGATGACCACCACCGAGACGAGCGCCGAGACCCTGCGGCGGGCGGCGGCGCTGATCCACGATGAGTGGGACGACCAGGCGACTGTCGCCTGCTTCGACCTTCACCACGAGCAGCGGGTGCACCTGGCCGTGGCCGACTTGCTGGACGATGCTGTCGAGAATGTCGACCTGTCGAACGAGCTCGGCTTCGACATGCGCGTGCACATCGGAATTCAGCACGCCCTCGCTGTCGCCCGCGCCTACCTCGGGGAGGCGTGATGAGCGAGCTGACCGTGACCATCACGCTCGACAGCACCGCGCAGATGATGCGCGCCGCGCTGATGGACCTGTACGCCAACGAGCCCGAGCAGGCCAACGGGACCATGCCGATCGCCATGCAGAACGAGCTGGCCGAGGCGCACTACCAATGGACGCGCCAGGTAGGCGCCTACCGCACCATCCTGGCCGCGCGACTCGTCCAGGACGCCGCCCCGGAGCCGACGCGATGACCGAGCTGACCGAAGCCGAGCGAGAGGCGCTGCGGGGCGCTTTCGACGATGGCGGGGCTGTCGTGTGGTTGGCGCTCCAGAACGCCGTCAGCCGCATCGTCGCCGCCCGTGAGACCGCCGCGAGGGTGGAGGCGCTGCGGGAGGCGGCTGATGAGGTGCACACGGAAGCCTGGTGGACCCACGAGCGGACCATGCGCGGCGCGCCACCCGACCCGCTGGATCGGCTCATGGTGGTCGAGAGGGTCATCCGCGACCACGCCGACCGGATCGAGCGGGAGGGCCGATGAGCGAGCTGGACGAGTTGCGGGCGGCGGCGGAGAAGGTGCTGAGTGAGCACTTCCGAGGCGACTGGTCCGATGGGACCTACTCCTGCCATGGATGTCGACACCGCCAGGAGCAAGCGACCGAAGCCGCCTGGCCGACCGCGGCTCCGACGGAGCGCAGAGCCATGCTCGACGCCTCACGCGCGGCAGTGAAGCCCAACTGGACGGTGGACGACTACAACCGCCACGTCGCCGAGCACATCGCCGAGGCGCTGCGTCCGCTCCTCGATCGACTGGAGCGAGCCGAGGGAAAGGTGGCGCGGGTGTGGGAGTACCTGGACGACGTGGCCAACCCCCAGGCGCCCGGCTGGCCGACGCTCAACGTCACCAGACTCGTCGCAGCCCTGGAGCCCGCCCCAGACGCGCTCGCAGCCGATCTGCCGGGCGCGGAGGGCCGCTGACCATGGCTGCCTGCCCGACACCCGACAAGCAGCGGCACCGAACTTTCGAGGCCGCCCTCAAGGCCCGCGACTCGCTCGAGCAGTCGCGCGGCATCGACCTGGCGCTGCGGCCCTACCGCTGCAAGTGCGGCGCCTGGCACATCGGCCACCGCGACAAGCGAGGGCTCAGGTACATGCGACGGAGGACCAACCGATGACCACCTTCGACCCCATCAAGATCGCCCGCGACCTCACCGAAATCTGCGACCTCGCCGCCGACCTCCTCACCCAGGCCGTCGCCGACGCGAACGCCACCATCGACGGCCACTCACTGCCCGGCGGACTCGCCATGGTCGCCCTCGCCCCGGTCGCCGACATCGCGACCTGGGAGCGTCGCGTCGAGATCGCCGAAGCAGCCTGGGCACAGGTCAACGCGACCCGCGACATCGACGGCTGGCCAGCCGGCCTCGACCCCACCGACCGCCCCGACCTCGCCAGCGACGAGGACGACTCCTGGGAACCTGCGCTCCAGACCCTCCGGTTCTGGTCCGACCACTACCGCCGCGTCCACCAGCAGGACTGGGACCACACACCCACCCTCGTCACCGAAGCGAAGTACCTCCGCCACCACCTCGAGTGGATCGTCACCCACGAACCCAACGCCGACGTGTTCGCCGCCGACGTGAACCTCACCCGCACCCGCCTGGAGACCGTCCTCACCGCCGGCCGCCGGCCAGAACGGACACGCGTCGAGTGCACCAACCCGACGTGCGAGAACCCCCGACAGCTGATCAAGACCTACGGCCGCCGTTACGTCGTCGCCCACACCTGCCGCACCTGCGACACCACCCTCCCCGACGCCCACGAGTGCCAGACCTGCCACCACGTGTTCCCCGCGTCCGCACGCCAGCGGTGCACTCGGCTCATCGGCAGCAAGGCCGACCGACGACCCTGCGACGGCGAACTCACCTCCGTCACCAGGGACGTCGACCGGTGCCCGAACCCCTGGTGCGGCACCATCGCCCCACCGGCACCCCAGTGGGCCAGCGACACCGCCGACGACCGGTGGAAGTGCACCAGCTGCAAGACCCGCTACGACCTCGACGACTACCTCGACGCCCACGCCCAGCAGATGCGCCGCGAGTCCGCCGCCCGGTTCGTGTGGCAGGCCGACGCCATCGCCACCCTCGTCGCCCAGGGCACGTCGAAGTCGACCGTCATGCGTTGGCTCCGCTGCCCCATCGAGCACACCGACGACCGCTGCACGCTCTGCGCACGCACCTGGCCGCCCAGCGAGCACGCCGTCTGCCCGGGCGTTGTGGTCACAGCGTCCGGCCGCCGCGTCGACTGCGGCGGCGAGCTCGAGCAGCGGTGGGTAGGAGACCGCGAGGACGTCGTCACCGGCTACTGCGAGATCAGCACCCGCCGAGTCTGGGTCTGGTGGCCCGACCTCTGGCGCCGCCACCTCGCCAAGCAGACCAAGGACCAGACCCGCAGGAAGTCCGCGTGAGTCGCCCCACGGACCCGACGCGGTCCGGTACGCTTCGTGACACCGGATCGGCGGGCGTCAGCGTCCCCAAATCCGCTTGCAGGTGGTCGTGATGCCCCGCTCCCACGTCACACGTCGCGAGGCTGCGGCGATCTGTACCTACGCCGCCGCGCTCTGCCCGCTGCTGCGGATGCCTGCCTGGCGGATCCTCGTCATGGAGGATCCGGCCGACGACGCCACCAACGCCTCGATCGACTGGATCGACCAGCGTCACGTTGCGCGTCTGTGTGGCTCGCGCCGGGGTGGATGAAGATCGACTACAACGAGCGCCGCGAGGTCATCACCCACGAGGTGATGCACCTCTGCCACGCGCAGACGTCGACGGTGGTCATCGACGACTCCGCCGCGTTCATGCACGACCACGAGCACGCCGACTGGGTTCGCCGAGTACGACGCGAGTTCGAGCGGATGGTCGACCACCTCGCCGCGTTCATGGCCGCTACCCACAACCTCGAGCAGGCCTGGGACGACGCCCACGGACGAGCCTGAGAGGAGCAGGGACTATGCCGACACGTACCTGCATCCTCCCCGGATGTACCACGCCCCTCGCGAGCGGCGGCGCCCACTCCCGCGCCAATGCACAGACCGCCTGCCTGTCGTGCAACTCGCGCAAGCAGTCCGCTGTCCCGCAGGTGGCGTGATGGCCCGCCGAGAGGACGGCACCCACACCAGCCTGGCGACCGAGCACCCGGCCGATCACCAGACCGCCCGCTCCGCCTGGGCGCCGATCGTGGCGACCGGGACGGTCGAGTGCCGTCGCGGCCCGGCATGCCGCGCTCCGGCGCTGCTGATCGCTCCCGACGACGAGTGGGACCTCGGCGACCCAGACGCCGCCTGCGACGCACCTCGCGCACCAGAGCACCGTCAGTGCAACCGTGCGACTGCCACGTGGCGGCGCGCCGCCGGCCGGCGCACGCCCGAGCTCCACCCCGCGCACCGCTGACCCCCCCCGGGGCGGGGGGTCCCCCTGGGGGGTCTCGCCCGTAGGACCGCGGGACTGCCGCTCGCGATCTGTACGGGTCTGGGGATCTGGAAATCCACCCCTCCGCCCACCTGGGCCCAGCCTCGGCCTGGCCGCCTCCCGCCAACTCACCCCACCTCGGCGAGCCCCCAGCTATCCCGGCAAGGGATCCGGGCGCCGATCGCCTCAGCTCCAGAACACTCCGACAGGGAGACACGCCATGCCCGGAATGGGACCCGCCCCGAAGCCAGCCGACCAGCGAGCCCGACGCAACGCGTCGGTCGCGATGACCCGCCTGCCTGCTGAGGGCCGCAAGGGCCGCGCGCCGGCATGGCCCCTGGGTGCCGACGTCGGGATCGAGACCGAGATCGAGCTGACCAAGCTGCAGATCAAGGGGATCCGCGACGAGATCGAGTGGGCGACCACCTCCCGGGACCGGTCGGCGCAGCGCCGCAAGCTCGAGCGGGCCACCAAGCAGCTGGCGAAGCTGCAGGCAATGAAGAAGGCGTCCACCGCCGCGGAGCGCCGGATCTGGACCGCGCTGTGGAAGACCCCGCAGGCCGTGCAGTGGGAGAAGGACGGATGGGTGCGCGACGTCGCGCTCTACGCCCGACTCCAGGCCAAGGGTGAGGCTGGGTCGCTGGACGACGCGAAGGAAGCGCGACAGTGGTCGGACCGGCTCGGTCTCAACGACCTCGCGATGCTGCGGCTGCGGTGGGAGATCGCAGAGCCGGCCGCCGCCGGCACTGGTGACGGCCCCGCTCGGCGGTCGAAGCGGAACAGCAGCAAGTACGGCGACCTCAAGGTCGTGTCCTGATGGACGTCGTGATGGTGCCGCGCTGGTCGAGGTGACCGGTGCCGTGGCGCGGCCCGGAGTACGACGGTGAGGTCCCCACCCTCGGGTGGGACGTTCTCGACTGGATCTCCGAGTACCTCATCGTTCCCGACGGGCCCGCCGCCGGGCAGCCGCTCGAGCTGACCCGCGAGCAGGCCCAGTTCATCCTGAACTTCTACCGCGTCGACCCGACCTTCGACGGCCCCGCGATCACCGGCCGGAGCATGGTCAACGCCCGAGCGGTCAACCGTGCGATCTACTGCCGCCCCAAGGGACACGGCAAGTCGCCCCTACTCGGTGCGCTCGCGATCGTCGAGGCCGTCGGCGACGTCATCCTCGACGGCTGGGACGCCGACGGCGAACCAGTCGGCCGGCCGTGGACCTCGCTGGGGTTCAAGGCCAAGGTGCAGGTGCTGGCCACCAGCGAGGACCAGACCTCGAACACCTGGGACCCGCTGCTGGAGATGATCCGCGGGTCCGAGACGCTGATCGACGACTACGGGCTCGACCCGATGGAGACGTTCGTCGGCGGGCCGAGGCTTCGGTTGGAGTTCGCGACCTCTGCCGGCGACTCTCGCGAGGGCGGCAGGCCGGTGTTCGCGGTGTTCGACCAGACCGAGTCCTGGCGGTCAGGCAACGGAGGGATCCGGCTCGCGGCCGCGGTGCGACGTAACCTGACCAAGACGCAAGGGTCGTCGATCGAGTCGCCGAACGCGTTCAGCCCGGGCGACAAGTCGGTCGCAGAGGCGTCGTTCAAGGCGCACGACCTGCAGGTCAAGCAAGCGGCGAAGCCGCGGTCGACGTCGAAGGTCACGATCCTCCTCGACCACCGCGAGGCCCCGCCCGAGACCGACATCTACGACGAGAAGTCGCTGAAGAAGGGCCTCGCCGTCGCCTATGGCGACTCCGCCGACGTCAACGGCGGCTGGGTGAACCTCGACCGCGTCGTCGAGGACTTCTGGGACCCCGACTCCACCGTCGAGGACTCTCGGAAGTTCTTCCTCAACCAGATCACCGAGCGCGAGGACTCCTGGCTGTCGCAGCTGGAGCTGAACGCGGTGAAGGACTCCAGCAAGGTCGTCGCGCCCGGCGAGGCGATCACACTCGGGTTCGACGGATCTCGCGGCCGGAAGAAGGGCGTCACCGACGCCACAGCCCTGATCGCCTGTCGTGTCTCCGACGGACACATCTTCGAGCCGTTCCCGCAGAGCGTGTGGGAGCAGCCCACGAAGTGGCCGCGGTCGCAGATCTGGTCACCGCCACGCGCGGAGATCATCGCCGCGGTCGACCAGGCGTTCCGCACCTGGCGGGTCGTCGGGTTCTACGCCGACCCCGCGACCTGGCAATCCGACGTCGCCACCTGGGAGGCGAAGTACGGTCCGCGGCTGCTGGCGAAGGCCACCAAGGCCAACCCCATCGAGTGGTGGATGACCGGCAACCGCGCCGGCCGCGTCGCGCCGGCGTTGAAGGCCTACCAGGACGCCGTGCTGAACGGCGAGATGACCTACGACGGCGGGCTGTACCTGACCGCGCACATGCTGCAAGCGCACACCGTGGTCCGCAACGGCGCCGTCATCATCGACAAGGAGCACCCGGACTCCAGCAAGAAGATCGACGCCGCGATCGCCGCGGTCCTCGCCTGGACGGCGCGGCTGGACGCGATCTCGGCCGGCGCGATGAAGAAGCGGAAGAAGCGGGCTCCGGTCAAGCGGCTCCGCTGACCCCCCCGACTGACGAGACCACAACCACGCCCGAGCGAAGGAGGCAGCGATGGTCATCGACATCGACTCCCCCAACAGCGACGGGTGGTGGCTCAACCGGCTCGCGATCGAGCTCCACGAGCGGCGCGCCGGCGTGCTGGGCGCCCGCAGGTTCAGCCGCACCACGATCCAGCCGACTCGGATCCGGCCCGGCCTACAGCTGCTGTCCGACTACCTCGCCGGCGACCCGCCCCTGCGGGAGGACATCCACTCCGACTGGTCGACCCCGTTCCGTCAGTTCCTGCGGCTGGGCCGGATGAACATCGCCCCCAAGATGGTGTCCGCACGCACCAACCGGATGGGCATCCGCGACTTCCGCACCGCCGCCGCCAACGACGAGCAGGGCGACGTCGAAGCGCGGAAGCTGATGCGGCTGAACCGGCTCAAGCTCGCCGCCCGCCAGGTCCACGACTACATGATCGGGCTCGGCGACGGGTACACCATCGTCACCCCACCCGACGGCACCCGCGACTGGTCGCTGATCACCGCCGAGTCGCCGATGCACTGCATCACCGCCGAGGACCCCGCGACCGGCGCCACCGTCGCCGGGCTGAAGATGTTCCACGACCGGTGGACCGGCACCGACTGGGCCTACCTGTTCCTCCCCGGCCAGGTGAAGGTCGCACGATGCGACGCACCGACCAGCACCCTGTTCCGCCGCCACTTCGTACTCCACGACCGCTGGGAGTGGGACGACGACAAGAGCGACGACGTGCCCGGCGACAAGGTCGCGATGGTGCGGTTCCAGAACAAGGACGGCCGCAGCGACATCGAGGGCCACCTCGACACCCTCGACCGGATCAACGACAAGATCTTCAACGAGTGGTGGATCGGCAAGATCCAGGCGTTCCGCCAGCGGGCCCTCGAGGTGCCCGACGACGAGGACGTCGACGGGTACGGCGACGGTCTCGGCGACGCCGACGACGAGAACACCCCCGAGAACGAGGACTTCGCCGGGATCTTCACCTCCTCGCCCGACGCCATGTGGCAGATCCCCAAGGGCGCGAAGATCTGGGAGTCGCAGAACACCGACGTCACGCCCATGATCAACTCGATCAAGGCCGAGTTGCAGTTTCTCGCGTTCACCGGGTCGATGCCGCTGCACCTGATCACTCCGGACGCCGCGGAAGGGTCCGCCGAGGGCGCCTCGACGCAGAAGGAGGAGTCCTCCTTCGAGCTCAGCGACCGCCGCGACCGGGCCGAGCCCGGCTGGGCTGCCACCCTCGCGCTCGCGTTCGAGTTCGCCGGCGACACCGCCCGCGCCGACGTGACCCAGATCCAGGTCGTGTGGGGTCCCATGGAGTTGCACTCCATGCAGGAGATGAGCAACGCCGCATCCCAGGTGAAGGGCATCGTGCCGGTCGAGGCGATCCTCACCGACGTGCTCGGCTACGAGCCCGCCGACGTCACCGACCGCCTCCGCACCCTCCGCGGCCGTGACCTGCTGTACACCGCCCTGTCCGCCGCGGGCGACGGCTCTCCGGCCGGGTCGTCGGGCTCCTCATCGGGCGCGGCGACGGTCACAGGCAACACGTCCGCGGCTGACGGCTGATCCCCAGTGCCGACCGAGGCGCAGGCCGCCGCCGCTACCGGGGCGCTCCTGGCAGCCGCGACCACGGCGACAGATCCCGTCGAGCAGGCAGCATTGGAGGCTGCCGCCGCCGGCTGGGCGGCGTTCACCGGCTGGTACGACACCGCGCTGGTCGGGATCGTGGCGACCGACGCTGCGGCGATGTCGGTCAGCGCTCAGCAGGCGGTGTTCGCGGTGTACACCGAGTACGTCGCACAGCTGACCGCGCTGCTCCGCGACCAGGCCCGCGTAACGGTGCCCGCCGTCGCTCTCACGCCCGGCCCCGCCGCCCGCGAGAGCGGGGATGCGACAGGCGTCAGGGGCGTCGACCCGGTCCAGGTGCACGCCCGCCCCGCGGGCACCTTCCGTGAGGCCTACGCGCTGACCGGTGACTACGAGATCGCCGTACAGCGTGCCGTCGACCGCACCCGACAGCTGATCCAGACCGACATCATGCTCGCCGCGCGGAAGTCGCAGAACGACACCATGGCCGGGCTGGGGGTCCAGCGCTACCGGCGCGTGCTCCGCCCCGAGCTGTCGAAGTCCGGCCCCTGCGGGCTGTGCGTAGTCGCCGCCGATCGGATCTACCGGATCGCCGACCTGATGCCGATCCACGACCGCTGCAAGTGCGCGACCGTGCCCCTCGCAGCCGGACAGGACATCGGAGACCGCCTCAACCGTGAGGATCTCAACCGGATCTACGCCGCCGCCGGCGGCAACCGTGCGCGCGACCTGAAGAACATGCGGGTCCAGATCAACGAGCACGGCGAACTCGGCCCCGTTCTCACCGTCCGCGGCCAACGGTTCACCGGCCCGGACGACCTCGGCGCCTCCCGCGACACCCGGCCCGTCGTCACGCCAGCCCAGCTGCAGCAGCGGCTCGGAAAGCTCAACGACATCCTCGACGGGTTCAAGGCCGCCGACCGCGCTGCCAGCCCCGTCGACCTCGACGCAGCGATCGACTACCAGATCCGCGCGATCGACCGCACCCGCCAGCAGCTGGACCGAGCCGCGTAGAGCCGCACCTCTGCCCCATGCGGGCCATCCCGACCTGATCAGCCCGGCTCCTCAGCCTGTGGTCCTGGCCGGTCAGCACCCGCTCGAACCCCACATCTGGGGCGAGAACGCGCCCGACAGGGCAATCACCACCCGACGATCTCCGACAGGGAGCAGCATGACCACCACCATCGCCCGCACACTCGCCACCACCAGCACCGCGCCCCTCGGTGGCAGCGAGCTGCCCGTTCACCCCACCATGCGGCACCCGCTGACCGGGCAGCCGCTCCGAGCCCTCTGGGTCACCCCCGCCGGCAAGGCGTGCTGGCCGATCATGGGCGGCGCACCTGACGCACCCGGCGGCGCCACCGGCAGTGACGCGGGAGGTTCGAGCGGCGGCGGGGGCTCCTCCGACGCGGGAGCCGGCGGCGACGGTGGCTCCAGCGGCAGCGGCGCCGACAGCGGGTCGTCTGGCGCCAGCGGTGGCGCCGGAACCGGAGGGGCGGCGAGCAGTGACGCTGTCGACGGATCCGGGAACAGCCTCGGCTACCCCAAGGACACCCCCGTCGCGCAGATGACCGACCGGCAGCAGGCGGCGTACTGGAAGCACAACTCCCGACGCCACGAGAGCCGCGTCAAGGACCTCGTCGGCGACCGCACCCCCGATGCCGTCAAGGCCGACCTCGACGCCTACGCCAAGATCCAGCGCGACCAGCAGACCCCCGCCGAGCAGGCGCTCAACGACAAGTACGCCGAGGGGCAGCGCGCCGGAGTGACCGCCGAGCGCCGCTCCGCGGCCACCGCGATCTTCCGCGGCGCGCTCGAGGCCGGCGGCATGACCGGCGACGACGTCGACGAGCTCGCGACGTCGTTCAACGTCGACGGCTTCATCACCGACGCTGGCGTCGACACCACCAAGATCACGAACTTCGCCAAGAGGTTCCAGTCCGACAAGGACACCCGCCGCGTGCGCGACTTCGGCGCCGGCTCCCGCGACACCGGGGGCGCTCCGAGCACGCCGGGCAGCCGAGGAAAGGCCGAGGCGCAGCGGCGCTTCGGCAAGCACACCACCAACGGCGAGTAGCCACACGCCGCTCGCTCGGGCATCCCCGAAAGGAACCCACCTCACATGACCGACATCTCCGTCACCACGACGAGCTACCAGGCCGAGAACCGGTCCTGGCTGCTCAGCCAGTGGGGCCAGGGGCCGGGCGAGAACCCCTCCTGCGTCCTCGACATCTCCACCTTCACCGAGGGCGTCCACTACCCCAACGGCTACCTCGAGTCCGGCACCCAGGTCGCCGTGATCAGCGAGACCGGCGGCGTCCTCACCGTCGGCCCCTGGGACCCCGACGCCGTCGACGGCAGCGAGGTCCTCAAGGGCTTCCTGCACTCCGCCGTGAAGGTCCCCCCCTCCGGCGCCGACCCCGGCGGCGCGCTCGTCGTCTGCGGGTTCGTGAAGGTCTCCAAGCTCCCCGGCTCGGTCGACATCGCGGACCTCCCGACCGCCAGCCTCTTCCACTTCACGGCCTGATCCGGCCCCGACCACAAGAACCAGGAGAACCACGACATGGTCATCTTCTTCGACGCTCCGGTCGAGCCGGACGACCTCACGACGTTCACGCGTGAGGTCCCGGTCCCCCAGGAGCTGCAGCTCCTCGCTGCCTTCGGCCGCCAGGACCTGGAGACCAACACCGTCGACTTCGCCGAGATCGTGCGGACCAACCGCACCGCTCGGTTCCGGTCCTTCGACGGCCGCCTCCACGTCTCCGAGCGCGACGTCGGCTCCGAGAAGCGCGTCAACCTGCTCCCGCTGTCGACCTCGCTGTCCATGGGCGAGTACGAGCGACTCCAGCTCGAGTTCGCCCGCCTCGGCGGCAGCAACCAGCAGGCGCTCGCCCGCGCGATCTACAACGAGGGCGAGCAGCTGACCCGCGAGGTCCAGAACCGTCTCGAGATGGCGTGGGGCGACGTGCTGTCCGACGGCAAGCTCACCATCAACGAGAACGGCTACGCCGGCGAGGCCGACTTCGGTGTCCCCGCGAACCACAAGGTCACGATCGCCACGGAGAACCGCAAGTGGAACTCCGCGAACCTCGCGACCATGCTGCCGCTGACCGACCTGCAGACCTGGTCCGACGCCTACTACGCCACCAACGGGTCCCGCCCCGCCGTGGCCCGGACGTCCCTGACCCGCCTGCGCGCCGTGCAGCGGTCCGCCGAGGTCATCGCCGCCGTCCACGGCGCCACGTCCGGCAAGACCCGGGTGCCGATCACCGAGCTGAACGACCTGCTGCGCGACGAGGCCCTCCCGGTCTTCGGGCCGCCGCTCGACGGCAGCTTCGACGTCGACGGTGTCACCTCCCGCGTCATGGCCGACGACCTGGTCGTCCTGCTGCCGGAGAACCTCGCTGACCTTGGCTACACCGCCTGGGGCGTGTCGGCCACCGCGCTGGAGCTCGTGAACTCCGACCGGTCCGACCTGTCGTTCGAGGAGGCGCCCGGCATCGTCGGCGTCATCGAGAAGATCGGCCCGCCGTACCGGCAGTTCACCTACGTGGACGCGGTGGCGATGCCGATCCTGTCCAACGCCCGCCGCCTGTTCATCGCCGACGTCGCCTGATGCGCCGGCTCACCGTCACGACCTACGTGGTCGACGACAACGGCGACCCGGCCTGGTTCGGTCCTGACGACGAGGTTCCCGACTGGGCGGCAGCCCAGATCGACGACCCCGCTGCCTGGGACGAGCCGGACAGCGAGACGAGCGACGGCGGCCCGGAGAGCCTCTACAAGTCCTGGCGCAAGCCGCGCCTGGAGGAGGAGATCGCGAACCGCAACTCGGGGCGAGACGACGAGGACCTGATCGTCGTCGCCGGTCCCGGCAACAAGCCCGACCTCATCGCCGCCCTCGAGGACGACGACGAGGGGGGCGACGAGCCGGTCGCACCCGAGCAGGACTGAGCAGGACCGGAGTAGGCGGTGAGCAACGTGGACGATCCGATCGACATCATCACGACCGCGGACCTCATCGCCTACCCCGGCGCCGGCAACCCCACCGAGACCGACGCGACGGCCTACGTCGAGCTCGCCAACGGACTCGTCACCGAGGCCTGGAAGTGCCCCACCACCCCCGTCCCGTGGTGGGTGAAGGCGATCGCCCTCGAGGCCGCCGCCCGCGGGTCTCGCAACCCCCGCGGACTTCAGTCCTGGACCCGCAGCGTCGACGACGCCTCCCGCACCGAACGGGTCGCGGAGTCCCAGCTGAAGCAACTCGGCGTGCACCTCACCGCGGACGAGCGCCCCCGCCTCGCCGGACGATCCCGGCGCCGCCGCCGCTACGGCAGCATCCGCCTACAGGTCGGGTGACCCCATGAGCCTGGCATTCACCCCCGCCGAGATCGCCGAGCACCGAGCCGACGCCGAATCTCGGATGACGTCTCAGGTCACGATCCGCCGCATTAGCGGGCCCGCCGCCCAAGGCCTCGACGGCACCGTCACGCCGCCGTGGGCGGAGATCAGCACCGGCGTCCCGTTCCGGCTCGGTGGCAACTACCGCGGCGGCTCCAGGTCCCGAACCGAAGGGCCGGACGGCGCCGAGACCGAGATCGCCTTCCGCACCGGCCACCTCCCGCACGGCTTCACCGATCTGCGCGATGGCGACTTCATCGACATCACCGACGGCGAGAACGCTGGCAGCGTGTGGGTCGTCGAGGAGGCCACCTGGCAGGACCAGGCGTCCGCCAGGCGGGTCCCGATCTATCAGACCCAGCGGCCGGAGGAGTGGGACGCATGAGGATGCAGGTGCGTCACGGCATCGGAGCGCTCGAGCGCGACATGCGCGCGATTCCCTTGCGCGCGGTCCGAGACATGCGCTCGGCGGTCCGCAAGGTCACCGTCGCGGGCAACGCTGCCGCCCGCTCGAACGCCCGCCGCACCGCCGGCGCGCACGGCAAGCACTACAAGCGCTCGTTCACCTGGGACGTGTCGTCGTTCTACGGCGCCGCGGGCGGCACGTTCGTCGGGGAGTACGGCCCGGACGCCAGTCGCCAGCAGGGCAAGATGAGCTTCGAGGGCGGATCCCGGAACCAGCCGCCGCACCACGACCTCGCGAAGTCCGCCGACCTCATCGGCCCGACGTTCGCCCAGGAAGTGCACCGCCTGCCCGGCGGATGGTTCTGGTGAGCCGGTCGTGAGCAGCACCGTGCCGGCGCTCGACACCCGCGACCACCACACCGCGATCACGACCTTGATCGACGCGGCGGTCGCTCCGTGGCGGTGCTACGGGTTCGGCGACGTCCCCGGCCGGAAGAGCCTCAGGGGGGACGCGCTCAACCCCGGCACGGAGCCCCGTCAGTACGTGCTCCTGTCGGTGAGCCGCCGCAGCATCCCCGGCGCCCCCCGGGTGACAGCGGTGCAGTCGCGCAGCGGCTGGCGTGCCGACGTGCGCTCTGTCGGCGGCCACCGGCTCGAGGTGCAGCGGCTGCAGTTCCTCATCGCGCAGGCGCTCGAAGGTGCGGTCCTCAACATCGACGCCGGCGAGTCGACTCCGGTCGCGTTCGAGACCGGTGAGGAGCCCAACGCAGACGACGGCGCCGTCTCGGCGCTCGACTCGTGGACCTACACCCTCTAGGAGATTCCAGCCATGCCGCAGACCAAGACCAGCCCGTCCGACCTCGTCCGTGTACGCCGCAACGGCCGGGAGTCGACGACCACCCGATTCTTCGCGAACCGCGACGGCTCCGAGGTCATCACCGAGCCCGCCGCGGTCGCCGCGACGCACAACCCCGACGGCTCCATCCGCGGCGTCACCGGCCTCAACGGCCGCCCGCTGAAGGAGCGCACCTCCCCCGACCAGGAGGTGCTCCGCAAGCAGCTGCACGGTGAGACCGCCGAGCAGCTGAAGGACCGGATCCGGGTCCTCAACGACGCCCGCGAGGCCGACCAGCAGCTGCCGCTGACCGGCAACAAGGACGAGCTCATCACCACCATCATCGCCGCCGGCGACACCACCGAGAACAAGGAGTGACACCGTGACCGTCACGCTTCCCGAGACCACCAAGTCCTACGGGACCCGCACCGTCTACGTCGTCCCCGAGGCCGACGTGGCCGACCCGTCCGCCGCGGCCACCGTCGCGGACCTCACCGGCGCCTTCAAGGCGACCTGCTACCTGTACGGCGGCGGGCTCGTGTCCGGCGAGCAGCAGAAGGGCCAGGCGCCCCGCAAGGAGTGCGAGGTCGAGACCCGCGAGCAGCTCGGCACCATCAACCGCACCATCTCCGCACTGCAGTACTCGTACAAGCCGCAGGCCGACGACACCGACCCGGCGAACGCGATGAAGGCCGCCATGGGTATCGGGACCCGAGTGTGGGTGGCCGAGCGGCTCGGTGTCCGCGACACCCAGGCGGTCGCGGCCGACGACCTGACGAACTGGCACCTCGTCGAGCTCGGCTACCAGAACCGTGGCATGACCGGTGACGGCGAGTACGACGAGTACTCCATCACCCAGGAGGCCGTGGTGAAGCAGTCGATCTACGACGTCGCGCTCACCGCCGCCTGACCCTCCTGACGACGGGCGCCGCAGCAGGGGCTGGTGCGGCGCCCGTCTTCCAGCCCCCCGCAGCCCCCGCAGCCCCCGAAGGAGGGCCCGACATGGGCATGACCATCGCGCAGATGCGGGCAGTCGCTCGGAGCCGCCTCGCGGAGCGCACCTACGAGCTGTGCCTCGCCCAAGACCTCGTCGCACGCGCCCAGGACCTGCAGCGGGAACTCGCAGATCTCGGCATCACGGCAGCCACCGGCGTCGGCGGCCCGCGGCGATCCGAGAGCGAGGACGGCTCCTCGGCGAACGCTGACGGGGGGCCTCGGCCGCCGAAGAAGCTCGGCGGCATCACAGATCCGCGCGTCGACGAGATCCACGCGGAGCTCGTCGAGGTGTTCGAGAAGATGCAGGCCGAGTCCGGCACGCTCGGTCTGCGGGCCGAACAGTCCGGAGCGTGGGGGCTGTGGCGCGACGCGCACCCCCCGCGCCCCGGCGTCCCTGCCGATGACCCCGACGACCCCCGCACCATCAGCTACGGGCTGTGCGACGCAGCCGCATTGATGGCCCGGCTGGGAGATTTCGCCGTGACCTGGAACGGGGCACCGCTCGGTGATGGCGAGTGGGCCTGGATCGAGTCCGTGGCCCCCGGAGGCGACCTCAAGGAGATCGCCAGGGCTGTCGTGCAGATGCACGAGGGGGTCGGCACCCACGCCCCAAAATCGCTGAGGAGCTCGTCGGGAACCGCGACCGGCGCGACCGGCTGATCCTGGCTCGACAGCTCGGGATCTCCGAGAAGCGTCTGCTCGGCTGGGAACCGGCCGAGACCCACGAGTACGTCTACGAGTCCGACGAGTCCGACGCCCGGATATCCCAGGTCATCGTGTCCCGCGAGCCCGAATGGGACGACGCGCAGCGGGATGCACTGCTGGGGTTGCAGATCTACGAGTCCCAGCTCTGCCGCTGCGGCGTGCACTCCACGCTCACCCACGACCCGGAGCAGCGGTTCCCGCTCGACTCCGACACCTGCCCGGTGTGCGCGGGCCTTGCCCGCTACGACCGGATTCTCCGCGACGGCGACGAGCAGCACCTGCAGCGGATGGGATCGACCCCGCCGCCGGGGATGCCCCGCCCCAGCGACGGCCGGCACGTGTACGTCCACCACGAGCCTCCGGCAGACCGTCCTGTCCCGCCGGTCCAACTGCAGACCTGACCACCACGAGGAGGTGAACGGTGACCACTCGCCGCGAGTCCGTGCAGCTGATCCTGCAGGACGACTTCACGACCCCGATGGCCAAGGCCGCCGTCGCCACCGCGATGCTGCGCAAGGAGCTGAAGGACCTCGACGGCACCCGGGTCTCGACCCGGCGTGCCACGAACGAGGTCGACAAGGTCACCACGTCCGCAGACGGTGCGGCCGACGCGGTGGACCGGGTCGGGGACTCCTCGCGGGACACGTCGAAGGAGATCGACCAGCTGTCGGGCCGGGTGCGTCTGCTGCGCCAGACCCTCGCGCTGATCGGGCCGGCCGTGCTGCCCATCGGTGCGGTCGCGGCGCCCGCGATCACCACCCTCGCCACCGCTGCGACCGGCGGCGTGGTCGCAGTCGGGTCGCTGGCCGCCGCTTTCCAGGGGGTCGGAGACGCCGTCAAGGCTCTCGACGAGTACCAGGCCGACCCGACGCTGGCGAACCTGCAGAAGTCGCAGGAGGCCCTCGCCCAGCTCGGCCCGGACGCGCGGGCGTTCGTCGCGGCCTTCGACGGCTTCCAGCCGACCCTGACCATGCTCCGCGACTCCGCGGCCGCCGGATGGTTCCCCGGGCTGATCGACGCCCTCGAGCACGGCGAGGACCTTGCTCCGAAGGTCGCACGGCTCCTGGAGCACGTCTCCGAGGCCGGCGCTCAGGCGGTCGCGGACGGCGCCGAGTCGCTCGCGTCGCCGCGGTGGGCCGACTTCTGGAGGATGCTGGACGACGAGATGCCCGCCGTCATCACCGACACCGGGAAGCTCGTCGGCGACTTCACCCACGGCCTCTCGGAGATGTGGGAGTCCGCCGTCCCGACCAACCAGGCCGGCATGGAGTGGCTCACCGGGCTGGCCGACACCTTCGACCGGTGGGCGTCCTCGGAGCAGGGCCGCGCCGACGTGCAGGCGTTCCTCGACTACGCCGTGGAGCAGGCTCCGCTGGTCCGGGACTTCTTCGTGGAAACCACCGACGCGCTGGTGCAGCTGATGCAGGCAGCGGAGCCGCTGTCCGGGCCGGTGCTGACCACGCTCACGAAGATGGTCGAGATCGTCGGCACGGTCGCGGACTCCGACCTCGGCACCCCGATCTTCGCCGGCATGGCCGCACTGTCGGCGTACAACCGGACCCTCGCGATCACCGCGCGACTCCAGCAGTCGACCTTCGGCCAGGCCGCGGTGGGGCAGCTTGCCGCTGGCGGCGGCCTGCAGGGCGTGTTCGGCCGCCAGGTGAACTCGATGAAGGCGGGCATCCCGACCGCACAGCAGTTCGGCACCGTCGTCTACCGGGCCGGCCAGTCGGCCAAGTACGCCGACGAGCGCACCCTCGCCGCCCGCCAGTCGGTCCGCGGCTTCGGTGCCGCTGCCGGTGCCGCCGCAGCGCCACTGGCCGGGCTCGCGTTGGCCACCACTGACCTTAATGACTCGGTGGGGGCCTCGAACACCGAGATCGGTCTACTCCTCGGGACCCTCGGCGGGCCATGGGGTGTCGTCCTCGGCGGTGCCGTCGGCGCGATCCAGGACGCCACGGCCGCGAACGACGGCCTGGAGACCGCGATCGCGGCCGTGCAGGACGCCGCCGCCAAGGGCGACATCAACGCACTCCGGGAGACCCTCCGCACGCTTCGTGAGGAGCAGAACGCGTGGGAAGAGTCGGTCGACGACTGGCGTGACCCCGAGAAGTGGCTCACCTGGAAGTCGCTGACGCCGCTGCGTGGCGTCGACACCCTGACCGGGTTCTGGAACGAGTTCATCGTCAACAGCGACGACGCCGCCGACTCCGCCCGCGAGGTCGGCAAGTCCGCCCTGGAGTGGCAGCGCGGCTTCGCCGCCACCCCGGCCGCGACCCACGTCGAGACCTTCACGGCGGTCTTCAACGAGCTCGAGGGCCAGATCGACGACACCGCCCGCGCCTCTCGTGGTCTACGCAACGATCTCGCTGACGCCCTCGGGTTCCTCGACAAGTTCGGGCTGCGCACCGACTACGCCGCCGCGATCGACGACGTCACCGACTCCCTGGAGGAGAACGGGAAGTCGTTCGACGAGAACAAGCGCAAGGGCCAGGCCAACCAGAAGGCCATCGAGGCCCTCGCCCGCACCGGCCTACAGCTCTACGACGCCCTCGACGGCAAGCGCGCCAAGGCCCAGTTCCTCGACCAGCTCCGCGACGACGTCCGCTCCGCGCTCAAGCAGTTCGACCTCGGCAACGCCGCCGTGCGGAAGTTCCTCGAGGACCTCCAGCTCGTCGACCGCAAGAAGGTCACCCCCGAGATCGACGTCGACACCAAGGACCCCCGACGTCAGGTCAAGCAGGTCGAGCAGGTCCTCGATGCCCTCGGCCTCGACGTAACCATGCCCGCGGTGGCGCTCGAGGTCGGGAAGTTCCACGCCGGCGAGCAGAACGTCCGCGCACTGCTGATGAACCTCGCCCGGATCACCGCCGACCCTCACGTCATCGCGGTCATCCGCGACGCGCTGAACGGCATCGGGACCGTCCGTGGAGCGCTGGCCAGCCTCCACGACAAGGAGATCACGGTCACCACGCGACACGTGAACGTGATCTCGACCCGCAAGGCCGCCAACGACCCGTCCGCGCCGCTCGCCGACGCCGCTGGCGCTGACGGCCTCACAGTCCCCGGGCCCCGCCTGCCCTACCGCGACAAGGTTCTGATCTACGCCGCGCCCGGCGAGGAGATCATCTCCAACCGGTACGGCCAGGCCGACCAGTTCCGAGCCGACCGCGCCGCCGGGATCATCCCCGCCTATGCCAACGGCGGGAACGTCGGCTCCGAGGGCGACAGCCGCAAGACCACCCGCCGCTCGAACGGTGGGATCTGGTGGGTCGAGTTCGGCGACGAGGCCACCGGCGCGGCCGCGTCCCTGAAGGACCTCCGCCGCAGCGCACGCGCCGCCGAGAAGCAGCTCGCCCGCTCCGAACGTGCCCTCGATCGTGAGACCGACCGCCGCGACGACCTCGTGGACCGCTTCAACGACTACCGCCGCGCCGTCGTGGGGAACCTCCGCTCGGACCCGTTCACCATCAGCGAGGGCACAACCGCCGCCGACCCGTGGGCGGCCGGCGCTGTGCAGACCGAGGACACCACCGACGTCCTCGGCAACCTTCGCGGCGACATCAAGGCCGGCCGCGAGTACCGCCAGTCGTTGAAGATCCTGCAGTCCCGCGGCGTGCGTGGATCGGCGCTCGGCGAGGTCGACACGCTGGAGGAGGCCCAGGCGCTGCTCGGGCTCGGGAAGCGTGGAGCGCGGGAGTACCAGCGGCTCTACGGCGTCCGAGCCAGGGTCTCGTCAGCGGCTGGCGCCGACCTTGGTGAGGCGATCGTCGGTCAGCAGCTCGAGAAGCAGACGGCCTACGTCGCCGACCTCAGCGCGACGGTGAAGGACCTCCGCCGTGATTTCCGCGATGCCGAGCGGCGCGTCGAGCGCGCTGAGCGGCGCAAGGAGAAGGCCGCGGACCGCCGGTCGGCGCGCAACGCCAGGGACGTCGCGAACGGCGTCAACAAGGCAGCCGCGAAGGGGTATCGGGACCGCCGACCCCGCGGCATCGGAGGAAGCCCGAAGTGACCATCGACGGCTACCCACTGCCCGACAGCATGATGCCCACCGCACGCGCGCCGAGACACCGGATCCGGTTCGGGCGGCTGCTGTTCGCGGACGGTGGCGACGACCAGCCGTCGCTGGTCGACCCGGACCCCACCGAGGACATCGACTGGTGGCTGTCGATCGAAGGCACGTCGTTCGAGACCGGCGACCCCGAGCCCGTCGAGCGGACGCTCACCACGATGCTGCAGGACGGGTCGCTGGTCGTCACCGAGCGCGTCGACAACCGCGAGATGCCTGAGCTGCTGATCACCGTCCACGCCCCCGACGCCGACGCGCTGGCCGCCGGCGAGGCGTACCTGGTCGCCGAGGTCGGCCGCCGCAACGAGCTGGAGTGGCAGCCGCCCGATGCGTGGGGCGCGCCGACGGTGTTCGACGTCGTCACCTCCTCGCTGGGGTTCCGCGCCGACGACATCGTCGAGGTCCTCCACTGCCGCCGCACCTACGCGTTGCGGATCGTGGCGCACCCGCACGCACGCTCCGTCGAGGAGATCGTCGTCGCGGCCGTGTCCGCGGGCGACCCCGCCGAGATCTCCGACACCGCCGTCGACACCTGCGACTCCACCACCGGCTGGTCGGTGAACAGCGGTTTCCCCCTCGACGTGTACGACGGCGTCGTCCGCACCCAGCAGACCAACACGACCAACAGCGGCCGCCGCTTCCACGAGCTCACCCGCACCGGCGCGTTCTCCACCGGCGGCGACGAGTTCCTGTACGTCGACTGGGCCGCGGGCGCCGGGAACCGGTACGTCGACGCGTCGGCGTTCTTCATCGACGGCGCCCTCGTCGCACCGGTCGCGACGATCCCGGCCGACCGGGACGGCTACACCCGCACCATCCTCCCCGCCCCTGCCGACGGGACGGTCACCACGCTCGCGGTGCGCGCCTGGACCGAGCCCCGAACCACGAAGGCGTACACCTCCAGCCTCTGGATCGACGAGGTCGGCCACACCAACGGCTGGGTCGTGCCCGGCACCGGCCGCCAGCTCGCCCGATCCCTCCGGGTCGCCGGCTCTGTGCGCACCGAGGGCTCCCTGCAGGTCTCCCACGACACCGACGACCTCGGCAACGTCCTCGTGTACACCTACCCCGACGGGAAGTCCGCCGCCCCGTACCTCCCGCCGCTGCGGACCTGGCGCACCAGCGGCGGCACCGTCACCTCCGACACCGACGCCGTGTCCAGGGCCCGGGAAACGCTCGAGGTCGACACGGTGTTCGAGGTGCCCGTCGCAAACCTCATCCGCGGCACCCACCAGCTGATCGCGATGCTCCGCGCCGACACCGCAGGCACCTACAACATCGCCTGGTCCGTCTCCCTGCCCCGCGACTCCTACCCCCACGGGCTCCTGTCCGGCACGGCCCGGTTCACCGTCGGCGTCGGCGCCGAGGACCAGTGGCGGCCCGTCCGGCTCGCGCAGGTGCCGCTCCCCCCGATCGCGGCCGCCCAGGACGCCTCCCGGGTCGTGCAGATCACGATCGCGGCCGCCGACGCCGCGGCCGAGGTGGTCGAGCTGGATGAGGCGTGGATCTTCAACACCGAGGCGGGCGCGCTGACGCAGGTCCTCGGCCTCGACGACATCTACGTCGTCGGGTACGGCTGCAACCGGCTGTGGATCGACACCCCCACCCTCGACGTGCCGCACCCGATGATCTGGCGCGGCTGGGCTGAGGACCGGTCCGACGCCCAGTACGCCGGCGCAGAGACGTTCGGCGGCTGGTCGATTCACACCATGCACCCCGGCCGGATGGTCGTGTTCACCGTCGCCACCGGTGCCCCGAACCACGACGTGTCGCTCACCTACCCGCCGCGGTGGCACTCCCATGCCCGCCGCCTCAACACCGACGGGAGTCTCCTGTGAGCCGCGAGCTCCGCGTCAACGGCCTCCCCCTGTCCGGGATCGCCGCCTGGGGCGCCCTGGAGTGGGAGACCCGCCTCCCCGGCGGGCTGTGGTCGGTGTCGTGGGAGATGGACCTGCCCGTCGGGTTCTTCCACCCCGCGCTCGTCACCGGCGCGACCGTCGAGCTCTACGACGCCGGCTGGCGCATCGGCGGCGCGACGCTGGCCGAACCGGATCTCGCCGAGGGCGCCTTCACCGCCGACGGGCACTGCCGCCTCGCCGAGACCGTCTCCTGCCTCGACGGGTCCGGGAACCGGTCCACGGTCCCCGACACCGCCGTCGACGCCGCCATCGCCCGCGGCGCCCTCCCGGGCTGGAGCCGCACCGTCTCGTTCGGTGCATCGACCCTCACTGACGACACGACCGCCACGGAGCCTGCGTACCTGTCGACTCTGTTGGACGGCTGGTCCGACACTCTCGGCCAGCAGTGGGCCCTCGACCACCTCGGCGACCTGGTCCTCCTTGACGACCCCGCGACACCGGACTGGCACCTCACCCCGTCCGGTCAGGAGGTCGGGCTGACCGACGAGGACTACTACACGCTCCTGCACGGCCGGTACATCAACACCTCCGGCACCTACGTCACCGTGTCCGTCGGCTCGCCCGGTCGGGAGGGCACCATCGACCTCACCGGACTCGGCCGCATCACCCTGGCCCGGGCGTCGGCGATCCTCGGCGGGCAGCTCGCGAAGTCCAAGGGGCGCGTGTCGTTCACCGGGTCCGTCGAGGTCACCCCGGAGACCCTGCAGACGGCCGGCGGGATCTCGGCCGACCTCACCACCGTGCGGGCCGGGCAGCGGGTCCGGATGCACAACCCTCTCGACCCGTCCGGGCTGCTCGACGGCGCGACGTACTTCGACTGGACCATCGGGCAGACAGCTCACGCCGACGGGTCCGGCGTCGCCACGATCGCGCCTGTCGGGCTCGCGCCGCGCGACCTGACGTCGGTCAGCGCCGCTTCCTGACCCCCGCTCTCGCCTGCTCTCTGCCCCTCCCTGCTCGCGTCGACCTCGAGGAGACACCGTGGCCACCACCCACACCCTGACCGGCAACCTCGCCGCCTGGGGCCTGTCGATCGCCGACCTCGTGCGCGCCGACATGGCGCTGCAGTCCACCGAGACCGCTGCCGTCGACGACGACACCTCGACGTTGTACGTCGGTACCCAGCCGATCACCGTGGACGCCGAGACCGGTGCCTGGTCGGTCGAGGTCCCGGCCACCGGGTACGGGCAGGGCTGGACCCCACCGATCGCCGGACACAGGGTCGTGGTCGTCTACCGCGACCGCGCCGTCGGGTCGACGAAGCAGACCTACGCCACGAAGTGGTTCGCGGTCGAGGCCGACCTGTCGATCGACGAGGTCGTGAAGGTCACCCCGACGAAGGTCACCGGCCAGCTCGTCGCCGACCTGTACGCCCTGCGGGTGGAGGCCGAGGCCGCGCAGACCGCTGCCGAGACGGCCCAGGTGGCCGCGGAGGCCGCGGCCAGCACCGCGTCCGAGGTCGCGGGGCTGGAGGACGTCGAGGACGCCATCAACCTGGTCCTCGCCAGCGGCTCGGGGACTATTCTCGACGGCGGTACTCCGTAGAAATAACTCGGCAATCGTCGGACACGAACAGGCATCAGCGCCGACCATTCCGGGCGTGAGCCGCACAGCCCTCGCCCTCATCGTCGTCCTGATCATCGGCCTAGCCGGCGGCAGCGTCGCCGTCACCCTCGCCGCCGCCGACCCCAGCACTCCGCCAGCCGCTCCGGCAGCAGCCGAGCCGACCGCCGCGCCGGCCGCGAAGCGCGCCGCACGGATCAAGGTGTGCGTCGGGAAGCGCAGCACCGTCGTCGCCGCCCGCCGCAATGGCACCTGCCCGCCAGGGTCGAAGGCGGTGCGGATCAACACGACCGGCCCGCGCGGCCCCCGCGGACTGCCCGGGGCGACCGGGCCAGCTGGTGCAGCAGGCGAGCCCGGGGAGCCCGGGGAGCCCGGTGCGGCGGGCCCGCAGGGGGAGCAGGGCGAGCAGGGACCACGCGGACTCCCCGGCGAGCAGGGTGAGCAGGGTGAGACCGGCCCGGCCGGACCCGAAGGCCCCCAGGGCCCACCCGGTGACGCCACCGGCGATGTAGACGGCGGCACCCCGTGACCCGCGCCCGCCGGACCACCGGCACCCAGCAGAGCGCCGCCTCAGCCGCCGGCAGCCGTCGCGGCCTGCTCGCCGCCCTTGCCGGCGCCGCGACCGTCACCGCACTGGCCGCCACACTGGCAGACGCAGCCGACGACGACGTCCTCGACGGCGGCACACCATGACCCGCTAGCCCCAGCGCACCACCCGCGCACGACGCCCCTCAGCGAGGAGACCGAGCCATGACCACGATCAAGCTCCGCCGCGGCACAGCCGCCCAGTGGGCATCGGCCAACCCGACCCTTGCGCAGGGCGAGCCCGGCTACGAGACCGACACCGGTCTGATGCGCATCGGCGACGGCTCGACGGCGTTCGTCGACCTCCCGGGCTTCCTCAACGAGGACGCACTATCGAGCACGAATGCGCGCGCCATCGCGGGCGACGAGGAATACGACGGCACGCCACAGGAGGCCGTCGATGCCAGGGTCCCGGTGGCTGGCGCTGGAGTGTTCGCCACCGCTTACCGCAAGCCCACAGTGGTTTTCCTTGGCGACTCCAACACGCAGGCGAACATCGCGGCGGGCGGCACGGAAAACGGTGCCAACCACGCCGCGCTGGTGACCAAGCTGCTCGGCGGTCGCATCCGCGCACTCGCCTTCAAGGGCATCAGTGGCGACACCTGCGCCGACATGGCAGCCCGCCTGCAGGCCGACGTGATCAACCTCGCGCCCGGCTGGTGCTACATCCTCGCCGGCACCAACGATGCCGACCAGGGTGACGCGACCGCCGCGCAGACCGTGCTGCACGAGGACATCATTCTCCCGCTCCGCGCCGCCGGGATCGAGCCGGTGCTATGCACCATCCCGCCGAACGAAGACGAACCCGCCGAGGCCCGCCGCTGGAACGCCTTCCTTCGGCAGTACGCCACCGCCCAGGGGATCATCTTGGCCGACTACTACAACGCGGTCGTGGACCCATCGACCGCGGGCTGGGTGACCGAGTACCGCAACGACGGAACCCACTTCAACCCACTCTCGCACCTCGCCGCCGCCCGTGCTGGCGTTGCCGCATGGTCCCCGCACCTTCCCCCTGCAGCTATCCCGATCGCTCAGGACGGCTCGACAGACCTGAATCTCGTCCCGAACGCCGTGTTCCTCGGAGGTGCGGATGGACCAGGTCGCCCGACTGGATGGTCGTCCGGCCAGGCCAACGGCGGGGGCTACGGGACGATGTCTTTCGTCGATGGAGGCGAGGACATCGTCGGCAACTGGTTCCAGATCGAGAAGACCGGCGCTACGGCCTACAACGTCAACGTCGTCAAGTCGGCCGGCTTCACCGTGGGCGACCGCGTCGCTTTCATGTTCCAGCTCGAGGCTGAGTCCCTGGCGGGCGGGCAGACCGTGACGATGCGCGCCGTGTTCAGGAACGGCAGCGCCGCCGCGATCTCACGGCTTGCGCCCGTCTCGGCTCTCGGCGTCGATGTCGAGCGTCTGACCGCGTACATGGAGGGCACTGTCCCGGCGGGAACGGCTGACATTCGGGTCGAGGTGAGCCTGCCATCGGCAGGCACGGGCACCGTCCGCATCGGTCAGGTCACGCTCATCAACCTGACCTCCGGCGGGCTGCTCATCTGAGGCGCGATCTGCCGGTTTAGTGCGGCTGCTCGGCCGAGCTGGTGCCGTCCGTCACGGCGGTGCGGAGTGTGACCCGCGGGCCGGCGCGTCTGGTCCGCGTCGCCTGATCGACGCAGCTGCGACCCACCCCTGCCGGGACGTAGGGACCGGACTCCTGCGGCCCGAGGTGCGCGACCACGCACCACCCCTCCCACGCGCCCTGTCGGGTCTGCCGCCAGCCGAGCAGCAGCCCGGGCGCCTGGACGTCTCCCCACACCTGCACGTCGGTCACCCAGACGTGCTCGGCGCGCGGATGCATGCGCCGGATCGTAGAACACGTGTTCGAACAGTCGAGCGCGTGCATCGACCTTCATCAACCGCTCCAGGAGGTCCCCATCGTGCCGCTCACGCGCGCCACCATCACCCTCGCATCGAGGGTCCTGCTGCCCTCCTTCCCCGCCCTCGCGACCGTGCTCGGCGGCGTCTGGATCCTCACCCCCCGCCCCGAGCTGCGCGCCACCCCGTTCTACGCCGGCCTCGACGACCTCGTGCCCCTCGACGCGTGGGGCGTCGCGTTCGTCGCGATCGCCGCCACCCAGATCGCCGCCCTCCTCGCGCACTCGCGCAAGGCCTACGAGTGGACCCTCGCCGTGCTCGCGGTATGGCTGCTCGTCATCGGCGCCGTCGGGTTCTGGTTCGCCCTCAACTCCAACGCCTCCTTCATCGCACCCGCCTGGCACTGGTTCGGCGCCCTCGCCTGCGTCGCCACCGCCCTGTCGCTCGACGCCCGCGAGCAGTGACCCGGATGACCGAGCTTGCCAGCCGGTTCGGGTACCGCGGGCTGTGGCTCATCGTCGCCGGCGCCGCCTGGATCATGTTCGGCTGCGGCGTCGCCTACTCCCCCACCCCCGACCGTGCCTGGGTGCTGCACGAGCAGATCCCCGACCTCGTCTCCGCCGCCTGCTGGTGGCTCACCGGCGTCATCGCGATCTGGCAGGGCACCCGCGGCCCCGGCCGGTCGGACTACCTCGGCCACGTCGCGCTGTACCTCATGCCCGCCATCCGGGTCGTGTCCTACGGCCTGGCCTGGATCGCGTGGCTGGTCTCCACCAGCCTCGCCGACCAGCACCTTCTCGCCGAGCCCATCGGCTACGAGTACGGCTACTACGCCGCCGGCCTTTGGCTGCTGGTCTCCGCGCTCCTCGGGGTCGCCGCGTCCTGGCCGAACCCCGTCGCACCCGCGGCCATGCCACGCGACCGGGACGACCTCGACGACTCCGGCGACGGGGGCGACGCGCTGCCCGGCGGTGGTGAGGCGTGAGCGAGACCCTGCAGTACATCCTCGCCGCCCTCGGATCACTCGCCGCGGCCGTCCTGCTCTACAAGGGCACCCAGTTCACTGCGGCCCGCGCCAAGGAGGGCGTCGAGCGATCCGCCGACGTCAACGCCCAGACGTCCGCACTGAACTCCATCAGCGGCTACAACGAGCAACTCCGCGAAGACAACGCCGGCCTCCGCGAGCGCCTCGACAAGGTCGAGCAGCGCCTCGACGACGAGACCACCGCCAGGCGCGACCAGCAGCGCGCCCACGACCGCGAGCTCGAGGGTGAGCGGCGTGCCCGCGAGGAGCAGGTCACCCGCCTCACCGAGCGGATCGACCTCCTCACCCTCCAGCTCACCGAGTGGAAGCGGCTGGCGCGCGTGCTCGCCCGCTGGGGCACCGCACTGCGCGACCAGGTCCTCACCCTCGGCGGCACCGTCCCCGCGACCCCGGAGGAGCTGCTGACGCTCCAGGCCATCGAGGACACCGAGCAGGACCCGCCCCTGCGCCCCGGTGCCCCGCCCCACACCGACCGCCCCTACCGACGGGAGACCTGATGGCCCGCATGCCCGGCGCGACCTGGCTCGGCGAGCAGTCGCCGCGCACCCCGATGAGCCGGTACGACATCGTCTGCGTCCACACCATCGTCGGCTACGCACCAGCCCACGCCGCCCACTTCTCCGTGAAGGCCGACGGCACCATCCTCCAGTCCCGCGACACCGCCTACCGGTCGGCCGCCAACCTCGACGGCAACCATCGGGTGATCGCGATCGAGAACGAGGACCACGGCCCCGCGTTCGGCGGCACCCCGCGCCTGCCCGCCTGGGCGCCACTCACAGACGCCCAGGTCGCCGCGAACGCCCAGATCCTCGCCTGGGCACACACCGAGCACGGCGTACCGCTCCAGCCGTGCCCCGACTCCCGGCCGGCCAGCCGCGGCCTGGCGTACCACCGACAAGGCATCCCCGGGAACTTCGGCCCCGGCACCGCCTACCCGGCGCCCGGCCGCGTCGACGGTGGCGAGACCTGGTCGTCAAGCGCCGGGAAGGTCTGCCCCACCGACACCCGCATCGCGCAGCTGCCCGACATCCTCGCCGCCGCGATCGACCTCACCCACCCCACCGACCCCAGCCAGAAGCCCGACCCCGAGGAGGAAGCCATGACCCCCGCCGACAAGAGCCTCATCCGCCGGCAGAACAAGGCCACCCGCAAGCAGGTCCAGCTCGCCAGCGAGCTCTCCACCGCCGAGCACGAGGACCTGATGGCCGCGGTCGGGAAGGCCCAGGCCCGCACGACCCGGTCAAAGAACCAGATCCTCGCCGAGCTCAAGGACCTCGAGCGCGAGATCGCCGCCCTCGACGCCGAGACGGACTGACCACGATGGTCCGCGACTGGCTCGACCGCGTCCTCGGCCTCCACCGCGCAGCGCCACGCCCCGTGCACACCGAGCGCGGCCCGTCCCGCGACCGGCACCTCGCCGGGAAGGCCCGCGTGCGTGCCCGCCGGAGCGCCGCCTGATGCGCCTGCACCCGCGCGCGGCCGTCGAGGTCGCCGGGATCGTCGTCGAGGGCCTCGCGCTGTGCTGGGTCGACGCCCGCCGCCGACTCCGCGCCATCCGCCCGCCTCATCCCCGGTGGATCCGATGAGCCGCCGTCGGCGCGGACGCTGGTGGAAGCGAGCCCCCCGGGTCCGGGTCGGTACCCTCAACCTCTCGGTGCGAGCCGCGAAGCGGAAGCCGCAGCAGCTCGAGGACGACCTCGTCGACTTCATGGCCGCGCACGACGTCGTCGGGATGCAGGAGGCCGGACAGGCGCGCAAGGTCGTCGAGGCCGCGGCCAAGCGCGCCGGCCACGTCGTCTGGTTCGGCGACGGCAGACCCGGCCAGGACGCCACCCCCATCAGCATCCGCCGCGACTTCTCCGAGCACGCGCCCCGGTTCCACGCGGTCCTGCTCTCGGAGCGCACGGACGCCGGCCGCGGCGCGGGCCCGCGGATGGTCAAGGCGAAGTGGCTGATGATCGTCGAGACCCGTGTCCCCGGCCGCGTCGTCGCCGTCGGCAACATGCACGGCCCCGCGTCCCAGCAGAACCTCGGCCGCCGACTCCTCGCCGCCAGAGGGTTCCGCCGCGCCGGGAAGGTCATGGCCACGCTCTACCCGAGCGCCGCAGTGTTCGTGATCGGTGACCTCAACACCGTGCCGGGCGCACGCCAACTCGCCGGGCTCCTCGCCCGCGGGCTCCGGTCGTGCCAGAGGCGCCTGGGCGAGCTCGTCACCCACGGCCGCCGCCGCACGATCGACGACGTCTACTTCCGGCGTCGTGTCGTCCGGCCGCTGCGTCACCACACCACCCGCACCGTCTCCGACCACCGCGGCTACGGCGTGACCTGCGCCGTCCGACCCCGCACCACCAAGAAGGGCTGACCCATGACCGACACCACCGGCAACATCACCACCCACGACCAGCCGACGAACCGACCCACCGCGAAGGTCACCGCCGCCACCCTCGGCGCCGGCGCCGGCGCGATCGTCTCCGACTTCGCCGTCTGGGGCCTCGACGAGCTCTTCTGGAACGGCCCCGCCGACCCCACCGTGCCGGCCCCGGTCGCAGCGTTCACCACCCTGCTCATCACCAGCGGCCTCGCCCTGGCCGCCGGCTACTTCAAGCGCGAGCGCACCGCTACGGCGTAGCCTGGGCACTGGTCGGCGGCGAGAGCGCAGGGCTCACACCCTCCGACCAGCACCAACCACCGAGCCGCCACCTCCGCCGGCAGCTCGGCACGCTGACGCACCACGACCGCCCCCGCCCCTGGCCCACCGGCCGGGAGCGGGGGCGGCTTCGTCATGGAACGAGGCGCAGTCGACGGCTTCGTCGCTGGTCGTCATCGAAGCGGTCTGCGTACTCCTTGGCATGCAGGCCAACGACGGCCGCGAGTTCGCCGACGCCGTACCCGTGCTCGTCGTGGTGGAGGTCGATCACCTTGCGGAGGGTCGACGGGGCTTCGCGCTCGATCTGCACCGGCTCGTTCTTCCGCCATCCTCGCTGGCTGATCTGAACATTCAGGCTCTTGTACCTGCCGTCGTCGATGCACCCCAGGTCGCGAGCGCGACGGATGAGCGCGCTCATCGCGGTCTTCCAGTACGGCTTGAGCCTCGCGGCGCCTGCCAGATCCAGGCCGTTCAGCTGTCCCCGGATCTCCCGGGCCGGCATAAGGAACTCGGATGCGAACTCGTCAGCTTCTCGCTCGGCATCAGCCTCTGCTGTCGGCATGGTGTGCATGACGAGGTGCCCGAGCTCGTGGGCAAGCGTGAAGCGGTCACGGTCGGCCGACATGCCGTGGTTCAGCACCAGTAGCGCAGGGCACCCCGGGACCGACTGGCTGAGCGCCGAGATCTTGGACGAGTACAGGTCCGCGTGGGTGACGAGCGCGCCGGCTCGCTCGAGCGCGACGACCATGTTGTCGATCGGCCCCATCGGCAGGTTCCACGCGGCCCGGACTGCGCGGGCAACCTCGGCTGGCGATCCGAGTTCGTCGACGTCGACACTCGGGATGGCGTAGCGCGGTTCGATCTCGACGCTGTTGAGCAGCCGCACCACCCGCATCCTGTGCAGGTTCACGTCGGCGTGGATCCGCTGCAGGGTAGTGACTGGTAGCGACTGCTGCTTGCGGTGGTGGAAGTTGGCGCTGCCGAGCCCGAAGATCTCGTCGTCCCACGTGAACGCGTCCAGGGGGTACTGGAGCGCGTGGGCGATCCGCTCTGCGCGATCTGCATCGAGTTCCACGAGCCCGTTCTCGGCCTTCGAGATGGTGGGCTGGGGAACGGAGCTGGCCTTCGCGAGGGCGGTCTGGCTGAGACCTCGGGACTCCCGCAGCAGCTCGAGCATGCGGGGTCTCATGAGGGTCTACTCCTGGTTTGCTGCCGGATCCTGAGCGGCCGGCCGAGTGCTGCGGATGATCGGGTCCTGGTCGTCGGACGGGCCCGGGTTGATCGGCGCGACGATGCCGCCGTCCTCGCTGCCACCGGTAGTGGTGCCGAGGTCGAGCTGCCACAGGTTGTCGCCACCGAGCGGGCAGGTCATCGAGATCTTCTCAGTCGCGACCTCGAGGTCATCGAGGAGGTAGCCCACGACGAGGTGGGTGACGACCATGCCGTCGAGTACCTCCTCTTGCCGGAGGAACATGTTCCGCGTGCGGGTGGAGATCCCGCTGGTGCGCAGCCGGCGCCCACGAAACTTCTTGAAGCGGATGACCATCTTGCCGGCGACCGTCATGTTGAGGGCGCCGTACTTCTGCTTGAGTGCGACGTCGCCGTCGTCCGCGAACGCTCGACTGATCTCCTGAACGATGTAGTCGGAGACCACGGTGGCGCGGGTTCGCTTCGAGGCGGCCGAGTAGTCCTGGTGCACCAGCCACCGCTGCCACGCCCGCTCGACGCAGTCGTGCAGCTTCTCAAGTCGCTCGGATCCGAGAAGGTCGCTGACCTCGCTCGCGGTGAGGAGATGGTCGTCCATGGGCACCATCATGGGGATTTAATTCGCGTCCGTCAACTATGCCATTTCTATTCGAACCCCGGCCTGTGGACGAACGCCAGCACGCCGCGGCGGACCTGGAGCACCCTGGACCGCATGGACTCCACCGCGCTAGACGACACCGTGACCGACCCCGACCTGCCTGCTGCACGCCGAGCTCGCTCGCAGAGACGACGGCGGCCCTCAGGGGTCAGGGGTGCGTTGGAGTGGGTCACGCCCCTTACCAGTGCCGGTCGTCCCAGATCTGGCAGTGCCCGCCGCCCGACGTAGACGTGTTGACGAATGACTACACATTTGACATGTTAGAGCGCATGACCTGCCCTAACCTGCCTACACAGGTGTCTACACAGCCTGCGACGATGCGGCGCATGGCGAAGCCCCCGATGGTCCAGAAGACCTACCGCGTCCCCAAGACGCTCTACGAGGCCGCCATGCAGAAGGCCGAGGAGCGGGAAGAGAACATCTCAGACGTCATCCGCGAGGCGCTCGAGAGGTACGTGAGGAAGCCGTGAAGGCGAAGCGGACGCAACAGGAGATCTGGCGGGAGGACATCCCTCCGGAGGGCACGGCACCACCCGCACAGCCCCCGAGGCCCAAGCCCGAGGAGTGGGGCGTCACTGCCGACGAGGCTCGCGCCATGCTCAGCCGGCAGATGTGCCCAGTCTGTGGGCAGGGCCCTTGGCAGTCCCCGCTGAACCACGTCTCGAGGAAGCACGGCATCGACAGGTTCACGATGCGCGACGCCTGCGGTCTGACGACGATCGATCGGGTCGCAGATCCGGAGTTGTCGGAGCGGTTCGCCGAGCGGGGGCGCAAGGCGGGGATGGCTCACATCAACCCCATGGGCAAGCGTAAGAAGCAGCGTTGGACCGCCGCGGGACTGGCCAAGCAGACGGAGACGATCGAGCGCCAGAACGAGCGCCCCGAGGCGGCCGAGCAGCGCGTCACCGCCCTCTCTCGGGCCCACGCCCCCGAGGCTCGCGCCAAGCAGGCGGCGTCGATGAAGGCGTACTGGGACGAGGCTCCACCAGAAGCCCGCGAGGCTGTCCGCGAGCGGCTGAAGCGCACCCCCGAGGAGCTCTCGCAGCAGGCCCGAGAGATGTGGGAGCGCCGTGGCCTGCAGCCGTGCGGGACGGTCGCGGCGTACAAGCGCGGCTGCCGCTGCGACGCCTGCCGCGAAGCCAAGCGCGAATCGCGGCTGTGAAGATCGTCATGGAGGACGGCGACGAGGAGTGGCTGGTCGACCTCATCGCCCGTGCGCTGGCACGCAGTCAGCGTCTCGAGGCCAACGGCCGCGAGTGGATGACTGTCGCCGAGGTCTCCGAGCACCTGCGAATCCCTGAGGACCACGCTCGGTCCCGGCGTGCGACCGACCCCACGAGTTCAAGGGCTACTGCCACGCCCACCACGAGTGGATGCGCCGCAACCCAGGGAAGATCCCGACCCAGCCCATCCGCAGCCGCGACCCTATGACCAGGTTCCTCGCGAAGGTCACCAAGCTCGACTCCGGCCACTGGATCTGGACGGGCGCCACAGCCAGCGAAGGACGCTACGGCGCGTTCACCCTCGGCCGTGTCATGCCTGCCCACCGCGCCGCCTGGATCCTGTTCCGCGGGCCACTCCCAGATGACGGCACCGTCGTAGACCACCTGTGCCGCACCACGGAGCACGTTCTGTCTCTGGGTGGTGGGCTCGAGGTGGTCGGGGTTGACCGGCCACCACCCGAGTCATGACGGACGGAGGCCGGGCGTGCATCGCGTGCGAGCGATCCCCAGAGGGACGAGCTGCTGCGCGCGAACGACACCGACGGTGGAAGGACCGACAGCGCCGCGCGGCACAAGCGGCCGACGCTCCGTCCTGACGCCGACCCGCGCACCACCGCGGCCTACGACACCGCCCGGCGGTCCCGCGACCGCCACGCCGCCCACGCCGTCTCAGCGTTCCTGTCGAGCTGAGCGTTCGCTACCTCTCCGTCAGGTCGGGTCGTACTCGATCCGCAGCTCACTCGCAGCATCCGCAGTGAAACGCTTCTCCAGCCCGAGGGTCGGGAATGCCACCGTGTAGACCCCATCCTCGGGCTCGGGGATCGTCGCGGTGAAGGTGAACATGCAAATGCCCTGGCTGTAGTACTCCTCGCCGTCCTCCGTGTAGGTGGGCGGAAGCCCGTCAGGATTGAGACGCACCGTGACGATCTCGCGTCCGTCCGGCGCCCGCACGACAGCATCCTCTAGCCCACGACGCAGATCAGCGGACTCAGCCAGACACCGATCGGGATTGCGCTTGAACCTGAACCCACCGAACAGCTCGACGTCGATGCGGCCGGTCATGATCACGGGCGCAGGTGTCGACTCGGAAGGGGATGTTGCTCCCGTATCCGGCTGACTCGTTCCGCCGCACCCGGTCAGGAGTAGACACGCGGCAGTCAGGCCGAGGAACGTGCGCATGACCGTGGAGGGTAGTCCGTCACCGCGACCGCTGTCCGCGCCTTGCTGCTCGCAGCCGAAGAAGCCGTCGCACGAGCGCTGGATCCGCCGCCAGCGCCTCGGGTCGGTCGATCAGCACGTTGAGCTGCTGGTAGTACCGAACGGCCGAGATCCCGAAGCGGTCACGCACCTGCGTCTCCTTCGCGCCGGCGTACTTGAACCACGCCCGCTCGAACTCGAGCATGTCGAGCTCCAACTCGGTGAGAGCGGCCATCAGGCTCCCCACCCGTCGTTACTGTCGCGCTCCTGGCTGCCCTGCTCGACCGCGTCCTGGGCGTCGACGACCTTCTGACGTTGACTGGGGCGGCCGTCCGCCGGCCCGCACGCCGCGCTCATGCCGTCGGCGCCCCACGAGCAGGACCAGCCCGACTTGCCCGCGGTTCGATCCTCGGTGTGCATGACGGGGACGGTAGGCGGCAGCGCCGACAGGCGATCGACTCCAGACGCGTCCAGGCCTCACCATCAGGGTCCAGCGGAGGGTACGGCGTACCCGATCTGCTCGGTTCTGAGTCCGCGTGATTCCACTCAGATCCACTAGCCACCGCTCTGACCTGCATCTATGCAGGTCGCATGCCTGTATAGTACGCATTCGAGTCTCGTCATCCGCTCCACTTCATCCTCATGGCACCGCGAAAGTGGACGTTCCCGGTGTCCCCGGGCCCGCGGAACCCCGGAAACGTCCACTTCCAGCCACCGGTCGTAGGCTCACGGCGTGTCTTTCGAGGGCTTCCCGGTCGCCGCGCTCGACTTCTACGACGACCTCGAGGTCGACAACACCAAGTCGTTCTGGGAGGCGCACAAGCAGGTGTACGCCGAGTCGGTGAAGGCGCCGATGGAGGCGCTGTGCGCCGAGCTCGCGCCGGAGTTCGGCACGGCCAAGATCTTCCGGCCGTACCGCGACGTGCGGTTCAGCAAGGACAAGACGCCGTACAAGACGCACCAGGGCGCGTTCGTCGCGGCCGGTCCGTCGCTCGGCTTCTACGTCCAGCTCAGCCCCCGCGGCGTCATGGTCGGCGGCGGGTTCTACGAGGCCGGCGGCGAGCGCCTCGCCGCCATCCGCGCCGCGATCGCCGACGACCACTCCGGACCGGTGCTGCGCCGCCACCTCACCACGCTGGAGAAGCGCGGGTTCGAGGTCGGCGGCGAGAAGCTCAAGACCTCGCCGCGCGGGTACGACGCCGACCACCCGCGGATCGAGCTGCTGCGCCACAAGCAGCTGCTGGTCCGCAAGGACTACGGGTTCGCCGAGGTCATCCACACGCCCGAGGTGCTGGAGATGGTGCGCACCGACTGGCGTTCCGTTCGGCCGCTGGTCGGCTGGCTGGACAATGCCGTGACGAACGGGCAGACCTCCTAGTCACTTCGCGTCACTTGCCCGACTTTCCCTCGAGTGACGGGCGCCACGGCACCTACGGTGACGCGTCGCCCTGCTCGGAAGGTCCGCCCGTGCCCGCTCGCTCCGCCTCTCACTCCGTACGCCGCCTCGCGCTGCTCGCCGCACTGCCCGTCCTGCTGTCGCTGCTCGTGGCGCCCCGCGCCGACGCCGCAGCACCGCCGGCGCCCACCGACCTCGCTCCGTCCGGCTCCTCCGTCTCGGGCAGCCCGACCCTGTCGTGGTCCCCGGTGCGCGAGGCGACGAAGTACGAGGTGCAGGTCGCCACGGACGCCGAGTTCACGAACCGGGTGTGGAACCAGACGACCACCAACGTCGCCTCGACGCCGACCGGGCAGCTGCCGCTCGGCACCCTGCGCTGGCGGGTCCGCGCCGTCGCCGTGTCAGACCCCGGCCCCTGGGCGACCGCAGAGTTCACCCGGACCGCGGTGAGCCCGCCCGTCCAGACGAGCCCGGAGCACCTGTCCAGCCTCTCCCAGCCCTACGAGGCGCTCGAGTTCGCCTGGGAACCGGTGGCGGGCGCGACGGCGTACGAGCTGCAGATCGGTAGCGACCCGCAGTTCGTGGACCCAGCACTCATCAGCACCTACACGACCCCGACCACGACCTACACCTTGTCCCAGCTGGCCGAGGTGGGCACGTCGCAGTGGCGCGTCCGCGCCAAGCTCGACACCGGGCTGTTCTCCGAGTGGTCGAGCGTGCGGTCGTACACGGTCACCGGGCTCGCATCCATGCCCCAGGTCATCTCCGCGACCGGGATCCCCGTGTCGCCGGCCGAGGGCGAGCTGGTGACCGACGACCTGGAGCTCGACTGGCCGAGCGTCCCGGGCGCGGCGACGTACGAGGTGCAGGTCAGCGACGACCGCAACTTCCTCACGGTGACGCACGCCAAGGCGGGGATCCTCGGCACGACGTACTCCCCTCCCACCACCCTGCGCAGCAACCAGTACTTCTGGCGGGTCCGAGGCGTCGACGTGTCGGGGCACGCGCCGGCCTGGGGCGACCAGGCCTTCGGCTTCGACCTGAAGTGGCTCGAGCAGCCGCACGCCGTCTACCCGGACGGTGAGACCGTCGGCGACCCGCTCTTCTACCAGTGGACGCCACTCGCGCGGGCGTCGACGTACACGCTGCTGGTGAGCCAGGACTCGACCTTCCCCGAGAACAACCGCACCCAGTCCTGCACCACGATCCACACGACCTACGTACCTGGCGGTTGCCGGCCCACGTCGGCCGGCACGTGGTTCTGGCGCGTGCTCGCCAACGATGCGCCGAGCGGTCAAGGGACGGTGTTGCTCTCCGCGGACGTCAACACCTTCGTCTACGACCCCGAGCAGGTCACGCCCATCTCGCCGGCGGACGGCGAGCTCACCGACGTGCCGACGATGCACTGGTCATCCGTGCCGGGTTTCGAGACGTACCGGGTCACGCTCACCGACACCGTGACCGGCGACGTGGCGAGCGAGGACACCCACACGACGTCCCTCACCTGGCCGACATTGCTCGACCCGGAGGCGGTCTACCGCTGGCAGGTCCAGACCGTGGCGGAGGGGGGCGAGCTCGGTCCCGCTCAGCCTGTCGCCGACCAGCGGACGTTCTCGGTCGAGCCGCCGGAGGCAGAGGGCACGTATCCGGATGTCATCACGCCGACGGGCGGATTGTTCCGCGACTTCCCGACCCTCCGCTGGACCCCCGTGGCAGGTGCCGACCACTACCGGGTCCACCTCGTCGACGAGCACGGCGACGAGACCGAGCTGGCCGCGGACTTCGCCTACCCGGCGGCCGAGTACGCCGGCGCCGCCCTCGGCGACGGGACCTGGCAGTGGTTCGTCGCAGCCTTCGACGGCGACAGGGCCCTCGGCACCAGTACGGGCACCGGCTCCTTCAGCATCGAGACCGACGCCGTCGCTGACGCGACCTACGGGGTGGCTCTGGCCGGCGCCAGCACTCTCGGAGTGGGAGGGGCCGCCCGCGACGTGTGTGACGCCGAGCTGCCGCAGAACTGCCAGAACCTGCGTCAGAGCCCCGTGCTGTCCTGGGAGCCCGCACGGGGCGCGACCTCCTACCGGCTGTACCTCGCCCGCGACGCCGAGATGACGAACCCGGTGCCCGGATATGCCTTCCCGACGCCGGTGAGCAACACCATGTGGCAGAGCACGAAGGCCTTCGACGACGCCCAGGCCCAGTCGGCGTACTTCTGGGAGGTCGTCCCGTGCTCCAACAGCGTGTGCCAGCCGCCCGACTTCCCGACCCACCAGTTCAACAAGGAGACCGTCGGCCCGGACCTGGTCGGCCCCGTCTCAGACGGCGAGGACCTCACGGTCGTCGCGGACGACGTGCGGCTGGAGTGGTCGCCATGGCTGGACAGCCAGGTCACCCACCCCGTCACCGACACCACGCTGAAGTACAGCCACGCCGAGGTGAGCGCCAAGACCTACACGGTGCAGACCTCGATCGACGAGGACTTCGCGACCCGCCTCGAGACGATCGACGTCGACCAGACGTGGCTCACGTCGTATGCCACGACCTACCCGGAGGGCCCGATCTACTGGCGGGTGCGCGCCAACGACCAGAACGGCAAGGCCTCCAACTGGAGCGAGACCGGCACGTTCCAGAAGCGCTCGCCGACGCCGGTGCTGCGCGATCCGGCACCCGGAGCGCCCCTCCCGGGTGACGGGCCCTTCACCTGGGACCCGCTCGACTTCGCCGCCAAGTACCGCGTGCAGGTCTTCACCGCCGGCACGGTCGCCGTCGGGCAGCCCGTCCGCAACGAGGTCGTGCTCCAACCCTCGTGGGCGCCGCGCACGGCCCTCCCCGTCAACGACATCGGCTACGAGTGGCGGGTGGCGCGGATCGACGCGAAGGGTCGCCAGGGCGACTGGTCCCCGGTGCGGGCGTTCACCGTGCGCGGGGAGGCACCCGACCTCCTGCTCCCCGGCGACGGGGTCGCCGTCGCACCGCGCGAAACGACGTTCACCTGGGACCTGCTGGAGCGCGCCCGCCAGTACCGCTGGGAGCTACGTCGCCTCGGCGGCGGCAACCTGACCACGGTGACCACCGTCGCTACGGCCTGGGCGCACAACTCCCCGATCCCGACGGGCGACTGGGAGTGGCGCGTGACCGCCCTCGACCCGGGCGGCGCGTCCCTCGGCACCTCCGACTGGCGCCCCTTCACCACGAGCAGCGGACCGGCAGTGGTCCGCCAGGTCGCGGTGTCAGGCACCGGCGAGATCGGCTCGACCCTGTCGCTCGAGCCGCCCATCTGGGCGCCGGCCGTCCCGGCCGACCAGATCACCTACCAGTGGTACCGCAAGACCGGACGCAGCACGCCCGGCACCCCGATCGACGGAGCCACCGGCACCGTCTACCAGCTGGTCCCCGACGACTACGGCCACGAGATCCGGGTCGTTGCGACCGGCTGGCTGCAGGGGTACGACGACGCGACCTCGACCAGTGAGCCGTTCGGGCCGGGACTCGGCCAGGCCGTCGCCCCGCTCACGCCCCCGCGGATCATCGGTCGCGCCGCGATCGGCAACACCGTCACCGGCAACCCCGGCACCTGGCCGGACGGGACCCGGCTCTCCTACCAGTGGTACCGCGGCAACGAGCCGATCAACCGGGCGGACGACGCGACGTACACGGTGCGCGGGGAAGACGCGGGGCTGCCGCTGCACTTCGCGGTGACAGGCAGGTCGACCGGTCGGGTCGACGCCTTCGTCGTGGCGACGACCCGGGTCGCGAAGGCGGGCACGACCACGACGCTGACGGTCGAACCGACGACGTTCCGGCAGCGCCAGCGAGCACGGGCGACGATCACCGTCACCTCGCTCGGCCCGGAGCCGAGCGGGACCATCTCCGTCCTCGACGGCCGCAAGAAGCTGAAGACCCTCCGCCTCCGGCAGGAGACCACCACGCTCCGGCTGCCGCGCCTGAAGAAGGGCAAGCACCTGCTCAAGGCGGTCTACAGCGGCAACAGCCGACTCTCCGGATCGAGAGGGGTGGCCCGGATTAAGGTCAGGCGGTGATCCGACCCACCGCCGTCGTGCTCGACCTCGGCAATGTGCTGGTCCGCTGGGACCCGCACGCCGCGATCGCCGCGGGCGTGGGCGACGCCGAGGCAGCGGCGTTCCTGGCGACCGACGAGGTCGACTTCCTCGCCTACAACCACCGGCAGGACTCCGGTGACACGTGGGCGCAGGGCGAGGCGTGGCTCGCCGAGCACCACCCACGCTGGCTGGAGCACGGGCGGGCCTACCGGGAGCACTTCTGGCGCAGCGTCGCGACGCTGGTGCCGGGCACGGCCGAGGTGCTGCGCGACCTCGCGGCGGCGGGCGTCCCGACGTACGCGCTGACGAACTGGTCGGCGGAGTTCTGGCCCGAGGCAGGGCGCCTGCACGAGGAGATCGCACTGTTCCGCGACGTCGTGGTGTCCGGCGAGGTGGGGGTCGCCAAGCCCGACCACACGGTCTACCGGCTGAGCGCCGAGCGCTTCGGGCACGCCCCGGAGGAGCTGTACTTCACCGACGACAGCCCTCGGAACGTCGAGGCGGCGCGCGCGTGCGGCTGGGACGCCGAGGTCTTCACCGACGCGCCGACCCTGCGGGCCCAGCTGGAGCGGCGCGGTCTGCTGTCCGGCCCCGACACGCCGTAGCCGCAGGTCACCGCGCGTTCACCCGGCGCTCACGCGGGCGCGTCATGCTGCTGCGATGCCGAAGAAGCGCCAAGCCTTCCTGCACGTCGGGCTCGACGACGGCTCGGGTGACCTCGTCGGGCCGGCCCTGCTGCGCCACCACTCCGCGCTGCTGGAGCTCGGGGTCCGCCACCCCGCCGAGTCGAGCGAGGAGACCTTCCACGCCGCGCTGGAGCTGCTGCGCGCCCACAAGGCCTGGGGCTACAAGCGCAAGGAGGTCGACGGCACCTGGCACCGGCTGCTGAAGCGGGCCGCCAAGGGCCGCGACACCGTCGTGGTCAGCCAGCCGCTGCTGGCCGCAGCCCGCCCGGAGCAGGTCGCGCTCACCGTCGACGCACTGCACGGGTTCGAGGTGCACGTCGTGGTCACCGTGCACGCCCCCGACGCCTGGACCGTGCCCGGCGACCCCGCCCGCGACCTCGGCAGCGTGCTCGACCGCTGGTCGCTCGGGGTGCGCGACCCGCAGCGGCTGCACGTGCTGGTCACCGACGGCGACCCCGTCCACACCTGGAAGCGCCTCGGCAGGATCGCCGGCTTCGGCACCGCGTCGCTGCGCCTCGACGACCTGCCCGCCCCGGTGAAGCCCCGACCGCCGCACCAGGCGCTCCCGGAGCGGGCGGCCGTGCTCGACGCACTGGGCCGGTCCTGGGTCGAGCTGCTGGCCACGTCGCCGTACGACGTCGTCGGTGACACCGCGCTGCTGCTGCCCACCCTCGACGCGGTCGAGGACCCCGGGAAGGTCGTCACCGCGACCGAGCATGCGCTCAACGACGCTCTGGTCGAGCTCGAGCGGCTCACCCGGCGCAACGAGTCGCTGGAGCTGCGGGTCGAGAAGCTCGAGAAGAAGAAGCGCAAGCTCAAGCGGCGCCTCTCGGAGGTCGACGTCGCCTGAGGCGTACGCCGCCGCGTCGGCCCACGTGGGTCAGTGCGGCTGCCAGGCGTCCTCGTCGGCCGTACGCCGGGTGACCTCCGCGGGCAGCTCGTGGTCGGCGAGCGCCTGGATGGTGACCCGCTCGAAGACCTCGCGCAGCGAGGACCGGGCCGCGATCCACACGTGCTGGAGCACGTCGGCGGTGTCGTTGTAGCTGACCTCCTCGGGCCGCAGCCCGTAGACGGAGACCAGCGGGCCGTCGACCGCGCGGATCACGTCGGCGACCGAGACGCTGCCCGCCTCGCGCGCCAGCCGCCAGCCGCCGGACTGCCCGCGCTGGGACCGCACGATCCCCGCGCGCCGCATGTCGGCGAGGATCGCCTGGAGGAAGCCGTGCGGGATGTCCTGGCTGCGGCCGAGCTCCTCGGCGCTCACGGCTCGTCCGTCCACCCGCGTCGCCATCTCGATGAGGGCGCGCAGGGCGTAGTCGGACTTGGCGGACACGCGCATGCGACCAGTGTCCCATCCCCCGTCCGACGACGGGCGGGAGCCGCTCGTCGGGACCTTCGTACCGGGAGTACGTCGATTTCTTGCGCGAGGGTGACCCCCCTCGTACCATTAAGTTACTTGCCGGTAGCACCCCAAACTGCCAGCCGCGCCCGCATCGCGCCACGCGGGCGCCGATCGTTCCCGAGACGAAGGACTGTGGATCAGTGAGCCACTACAAGAGCAACCTGCGAGACATCGAGTTCAACCTCTTCGAGGTGCTCGGCCGGGACCAGGTCCTCGGCACGGGCCCGTTCGCCGAGGTCGACGCCGACACCGCGCGGGAGGTGCTCGCCGAGGTCGAGCGCATGTCCCGCGAGGACCTGTCGGAGTCCTTCGTCGACGCCGACCGCAACCCGCCGGTCTTCGACCCCAAGACCAACACCGCTCCGCTGCCGGAGTCGTTCAAGCAGAGCTACCAGACCTGGATGGACGCCGAGTTCTGGCGCCTCAACACCTTCGCCGAGCTCGGCGGCACGCCGGCCCCGCCGTCGCTGTGCTGGTCGATCGGCGAGATGGTGCTCGGCGCCAACCCCGCCATCTGGATGTACGGCGCCGGCCCGATGTTCGCGGGCGTGCTGCACCGCAACGGCACCGAGCGCGACAAGAAGATCGGTCAGCTGATGATCGACAAGGGCTGGGTCGCCACCATGGTGCTCACCGAGCCCGACGCGGGCTCCGACGTGGGCGCCGGCCGCACCAAGGCCACCCCGAACGACGACGGCACCTGGTCGATCGAGGGCGTCAAGCGCTTCATCACCTCGGCCGAGTCCGACCTGAGCGACAACATCATCCACCTCGTCCTCGCCCGCCCCTCGGGCGTCGAGGGCGCAGGCGGCCCCGGCACCAAGGGCCTCTCGCTCTTCGTCGTGCCGAAGTTTCCACTTCGACCTCGAGACCGGCGAGCTCGGCGAGCGCAACGGCGTCTACGTCACCAACGTCGAGCACAAGATGGGCATCAAGGTGTCCAACACCTGCGAGCTCACCTTCGGCGACCCGTCGGTCGGCGGCGGAGAGAAGGCCGTCGGCTACCTCCTCGGCGAGGTCCACGACGGCATCGCGCAGATGTTCCAGGTCATCGAGAACGCCCGCATGATGGTCGGCACCAAGGCCATCGCGACCCTCTCGACCGGCTACCTCAATGCCCTCGACTACGCCAAGTCCCGCGTCCAGGGCGCCGACCTGACCCAGGCGGCCGACAAGACCGCCCCGCGCGTCACGATCAGCAACCACCCCGACGTCCGCCGCTCGCTGATGACCCAGAAGTCGTTCGCCGAGGCCATGCGGTCGCTGGTGCTCTACACCGCCACCTGGCAGGACAAGGTGATGCTCGGCGAGCACGCCGGCGAGACCGGCACCGACGAGCACAAGCTCGCCGAGGCCGTCAACGACCTGCTGCTCCCGATCGTCAAGGGCTACGGCTCCGAGCGGTCGTGGGTGCTGCTGGGCACCGAGTCGCTGCAGACCTTCGGCGGCTCCGGCTTCCTGCAGGAGTACCCGATCGAGCAGTACGTCCGCGACGCCAAGATCGACACCCTCTACGAGGGCACCACCGCGATCCAGGGCCAGGACTTCTTCTTCCGCAAGATCGTCAAGGACCAGGGCCGCGCCCTGGGCCACCTGGCCGGCGAGATCAAGGCGTTCATCGAGTCCGAGGCCGGCAACGGCCGCCTCAAGAACGAGCGCGAGCTGCTCGCCACCGCCCTCGACGACACCAACGCCATGGTCGGCACGATGATCAACGACCTGATGTCGGCCCAGGACGAGCTGCGCAACCTCTACAAGGTCGGCCTCAACACCTCGCGCCTGCTGATGGCGCTCGGTGACGTGGTCTGCGCCTGGCTGCTGCTCCGCGGCGCCGAGGTCTCGCTGGAGAAGCTCGGCGGCACCCCGGACGCCAAGGACGTGTCCTTCTACGAGGGCAAGATCGCCGCGGCGCAGTTCTTCTGCCGCACCAACCTGCCCAAGCTGAGCGCCGAGCGCGCGATGCTGGAGGCGACCGACCTGGAGCTCATGGACCTGGACGAGGCTGCGTTCTGATCCGGTCCTGAGCCCCGGAGGCTGCTCCCTCCGCGCTCGCCCGGAGTCCGGTCCGGTCGAGCAGCACCACCCGGCCCGCCGTCCCCGTCAGGGGGCGGCGGGCCGTGGTCGTTCGCGGGCCGGGCGCCCGGCGTGCCGGACACCCCGAACCACGGGCCCGCTGCGGGCGGCGGTCAGCTCTCGCGTACGCCGCGGGCGTCGGCCGGCGAGCGGTAGCCGCCGCCGTTCTTGATCAGGTCGAGCGCCGCCTGGCGGCCGTTCTTGTCCGGTGCCTGCACTCGCACGCCCATCGGCACGACGTCGTACAGGTTGATCGCGCCGGAGGGGTTGCGCAGGTCCTTGTCCCGGAATCGCCACTTCAGACCCCAGTTGTTCTTCCAGACGGTGGGGCCGTTCGGCGAGACCTCGTTGTAGCGACGGATCGCGGTGTCACGCGACCTCCACTCGAGGAAGTAGATGCTGGCGCGCCCTCCCGGCACGGACACGTCGCAGGAGATGCTGGTGACGGCGCCGTCCTGCTTCGGGGAGCCGACGACGGCACACCCGGACCCTGCGCTGCGCGGGAACATCCAGTGCACGCCGGTGACCCCCGTCGGGTAGCCGCAGGCGTCGAGGCTGTTCTCCGTCGAGCCGTCCCAGCAGCGGTACGTCGGCGGGTCGGGCGTCGGCGACGGGCTCGGCGACGGCGCGCTCCCGCCCGCGCCGGAGCCGGCGCCACCGCCGGAACCCGACCCGGAGCCGGAGCCACCCGAACCCGAACCTCCACCGGAGCCGCCCGAACCGCCGGACGGCCCCGAGCCGCCCGTCGACGCGCCGCCCGAGGTGCCCCCGGTCGAGCCCGTCGAACCGGCACCCCCGGTCGTCCCGGTGGTCCCGGCGTCCGTCGACCCGGCACCCGCGCCGGCCGTCCCCGAGCCCGCGCCGCCGGTCGACTCCTGCTGCTCCCGGCGCTTCGCGACGCGTTGCTTCCTCGTCCGTCGCTGCTCGGCGGTCGGGGTGGCCTGCTCGGTCGGCGTCGCGGTCTCCGACGGGGACGCGGCGCCGGTCGTGGCCGAGGGCGACACCGGCGCGGAGGTGGCGGCGTCGCCCACGGTGGGCAGCACGTCGGCGCCCGACCGGGCGGCCACGGTGTACCCGCCGGCCACGGCTCCGGCGAGCACCAGCGCCAGCAGGGGCACGAGCGCGACGCGACGGCGACGCCCGGACGGACCCGGAGCCCCACCGACGGGCACGCCCGCGACGACGGAGTGGCGGACGGCGGTGTGCTCGGGCAGCACCAGCGCCGCCTCGTCGGGCGCGAGCGCGAGCACGTCGAGCAGCTCGTGCCGCATGGCGCGGGCCGAGCCGTACCGCTCGGCCGGGTCCTTGGCCAGCGACCGCGCGAGCACCGCGTTGACGGCGGTCAGGAAGGCCGCGTCCGACGAGCGCGGGGCGACCGGCAGCTGCGGCACCGGTGCCTGCAGGTGCGCCATCGCGACCTCGAGGTCGGTGCCGACGTACGGCGCGGAGCCGGTGAGCACCTGCCACAGCACGCAGCCGACGGCGTACAGGTCGCTGGCCACGCCCGCCTGCTCGCCCTGGTGCCGCTCGGGCGCCATGTAGGGGAACGACCCGACGAGCCCGCCGGTGCGCGTGGCCTCGCCGTCGGGCGTGGTGGCGATGCCGAAGTCGCAGAGCACGGCCTCGAGGCCGTCGGGTCCGCGTCGGAGGAGGACGTTGGAGGGCTTCACGTCGCGGTGCACGACGCCGGCGCGGTGGGCGTCCTCGAGCCCGACCAGCACCTGTGCGACGAGGTCGAGGGCCACCGCGGGGCGCACGGGCCCGTGCGTGCGCACCATCTGCAGCAGGTCACCGTCGGGGACGAGCTGGGTGGAGAGGTAGAGGCAGCCGTCGTGCTCACCGTGGTCGTGCACGACGACGACGTGGCGGCTCTCGACCCGGCTCAGCGCCAGTGCCTCGCGCTCGAACCGGGCGCGGTACTCCTCGTCGCCCGCCCACTGCGGCGCGATGATCTTCAGCGCCACCGCGCGGTCGAGGACGGTGTCGCGCGCGGCGTAGACGACGCCCATGCCCCCGCGTCCGAGCTCGCGCAGGAGCCGGTAGCGACCGAAGTCGTCGCCGACGGCAGGCAGGCGCACCATGGGGAGCATCCTCCGAGCAGGGTCCGGGTGGGCGTGGCGAGTCTAGGCAGGCCCACCGGCGTACGCCGACTTCCTGCTGGTCAGCGCAGGACGGACGCTGCTGCGCGCACCGCGTCGGTGAGCCGGTCGAGCCCGGTCGAGGCGAGCCGCCAGCGCTGCCAGTGCAGGTCGACGTCGACGTGCTCGCGGGTCGAGAGCAGCACCAGCGCACCCGACTCCAGGTCGGGGTCGAGCTGCGGCTCGGGCAGCAGTCCCCAGCCGAGGCCGCGGCGCAGCGCCTCGTGGAAGTCGGTCGAGGTCGGCACCTGGTGCACCACCGGCGGGGCCGGCAGCCCGCGCCTAGCGAGCAGGTCGTGCTGGAGCAGGTCCTTGTCGTTGAAGACGACCAGCGGCATCGCCGCCCAGTCGGGTCCGCGGCCCCGCCGCCAGCGCTCGGCGTACGACGGGGAGGCGGCGGGCCGGTAGCGCAGCGCCCCGAGCCGCTCGACCGAGCAGCCCTGCACCGGGGCGGGGTCCGAGGTGACCGCGGCGAGCACGTCGCCGGTGCGCAGGTGCTCGGTGGAGAATCCCTGGTCCTCGACCCGCAGGCGCAGGGCGGTGCCGGGCCAGCCGGCGGCCGCGTCGAGGACCGGTCGGAACCACGTCGCCAGCGAGTCGGCGCTGACCGCGACCGGCAGCTCGACCGGACCGCCCGTCGCACCCGACGACAGCAGCGCCTCGGCCTCGTCGTGCAGCAGCACCACCTCGCGGGCCAGCCGCACCAGCACCCGGCCGGCCTCGGTCGGTACGCACGGGGTGCCGCGACGCAGCAGCACCTGGCCCGCGGCCGACTCCAGCGCCTTGACCCGCTGGCTGACCGCGCTCGTCGTGACGTGCAGCTGCCGGGCAGCGGCCTCGAACGAGCCGAGGTCGGCGATCGCCGCCAGCGTCGCGAGCTGGTCGGGGTGCGGCCGCATGAAGCGATGCTAAAGGAAGTGCAGGAACATTCGCTGGCGTGGACGCGAGCGCCGCCCTAGCGTCGACCTCGTGCTCACCTCCGCCACCACCGGCCTGCTCACCGGGCTCGGCCTGATCGTCGCCATCGGCGCGCAGAACGCCTACGTGCTGCGCCAGGGCCTGACCCGGCGCCACGTGGGTGCTGTGGTCGCGGTCTGCGCGGTGTCCGACGTCGTGCTGATCGCCGCCGGCGTCGCCGGTGTCGGCAGCGCGGTCGAGGCCGTGCCCGGGCTGATCACGCTGGTGCGCTGCGGCGGCGTCGCCTTCCTGACCTGGTACGGCGTGACGGCGCTGCGCCGCGCCCGGCACGCGACCTCGCTGGAGGCGGCCACCGGCAGCGGTGCGACGCTCGGCCGGGCGGTCCGCACCGCACTGGCCCTCACCTGGCTCAACCCGCACGTCTACCTCGACACCGTGCTGCTGCTCGGGTCCGTCGGAGCCACCACCGACCGGCCGGCGTGGTTCGCGGTCGGGGCGGGTGTGGCCAGCGTCGTGTGGTTCACCGCGCTCGGGTACGGCGCCCGCCTGCTCGCCCGACCGCTCGCCCGGCCCGGCGCCTGGCGTGCGCTCGACGTCCTGGTCGGGCTGACCATGCTGGCGATCGCGGCGACCCTGGCCCTCGGCGCCTGAGCGACCCTGGCCGCCGGTCGGCGCCTCCTACTAGGGTCCGGGCATGAGCGACGACGCCACCCGACTGTCCGGCTACGTCGAGGTCTGGTGGGACGCCGTCGGGCGCTTCACCGCCCTCCTGGACGAGCTGGAGCCCGACGACTGGTCGGCGCCGACCGACCTCGCCGGCTGGGACGTCAAGGCGTGCGCCTCCCACACCGCGCACCTCGAGCGGGTGCTCGCCGGGCACGGCGAGGAGGACGCCGAGGTCGGCGAGCCGCCGCACGTCACCTCCATCATGGGGCTCTACACCGAGATCGGCGTCGTCAACCGGCGCGACGTGCCGCCCGCCGACGTCGTCGCCGAGCTGCGCGCGGTCGCCGCCGAGCGGCACGCCCAGCTGCTCGCCGACCCGCCGACCGACGCCTCCGTCAAGCCCGACACCATCTTCGGCGGGGTCCCGTGGACCTGGGAGACGCTGCTGCGCAACCGTCCGCTCGACGTGTGGATGCACGAGCAGGACGTGCGCCGCGCCGTCGGCCGCCCGGGCGGGCTCGACTCGCCGCCCGCGCAGCACACCACCGACTACCTCACCGAGAGCTTCGGCTACGTCGTCGCCAAGAAGGCCGGCCTGCCGTCAGGCACGACCGCCGTCCTCGACGTCGCCGGCTCCCCCACCGTCGCGGTGGAGGTCGACGAGACCGGGCGAGGGCGCCGACTCCCCGAGGTGCCCGGCTCCGCCGACGTCGTGCTGCGCATGGACCGCGAGCCGTTCATCTGCCTCGCGGGAGGACGTCGTACGCCGCCGGACGGTGCGGTCACCGTCGAGGGCGACGCCACGCTCGCCCGGAGGGTCCTCGACGCGATGGCGACCACGCCGTAGCGGCCGGCGCCGCCGGGCGCTCCCGGCTCAGCGCCACATCATCGGCGCGAACGAGTTCGACACCAGGCTCCCGCCGTGCACCCGGACGCCGGCGGGCTCCGGGATCGGCCGGCCGCCGTAGACCACGGAGCCGTCGGCCCGCGAGTAGGTCAGCCACGTCTGCGTGCGCTGCCGGCCGCCCTGCGCCGACCAGTCGCACACGCCGTCGGGGAAGACCGCCTGGAGGTCGCTCCACTGACCCGCGGTGAGCGGCAGCAACGGCTCCACCTCGGACCGGTCGAGCGGGCGCAGGTCGCACGCGACGACGTCGTTGGCGGCCGGACCGCCGGCCTCCTGGCGCGGCGTCGACAGGCGCAGCTGGAGCGGCTCGGGCAGCACGCAGTCGACCTCGTCGTCCTCGCCCGGGACCTCCAGCACGCCCGGCACGTTGGAACAGCGGTCGGTGACGTCGGCCGGCTTGTCGGCCGCGATCTTGCGCGCCAGCGACCGCGAGGAGTCGTCGCGCTCGACGCGGGCCAGCCAACGGTCCATCTTGAGCAGCGCCTCGTTGGCCCAGCGCGGGTCGCCGATCAGCGGCGTCGCGCCGAACCACATCACCCGGTTGTCGGTGTGGCCCTGCGCCCGCTGCATCCGCTCCTCGGTCCAGAAGGCGTGGGCGTAGTCGTGCGCGATGCCCGGGTCCGGGCCGCCGAAGTTGATGACCGCGACGTCGCCCAGGCGCGACATCTCGTTGACCAGGCCGGTGCGGTACGCGTTGCGGATCGACGCGTGGTCACCGGTGGTGCGCTCGTCGACCCGGTCGCTGTCGACGTCGAGGCCGCCGATCTTCACGTTGAGGTCGACGAACTGGGCAGGGGTGATCGCCCCCGCCTCGAGGGCGTTGAGCCCGTAGAGGATGCCGGTGTTCGCGAACGGGATGCCGCCGAAGCCGTGGCCGACCGCCTGCTCCTGCTCGCCCCACACCGACTCCGGCCGGGGTCCGAGCAGGTTGACGAGCAGGTCGAGCACCGAGCAGCGGACGCCCCCGGGGTTGGTCGCGGCGTCGTACCGGGTGGAGACGTCGCCGGGCACCGGCTCGGCCGTGCCGGGGCAGTCGTGCTCCGGGTTGAGCGCGGCCTTGAACAGCCCCTCGTCGGCGACGACGGCGTTGAGGTGGCTGAGGTGGCCCTCGACGCGCGCCATCTGGTCGGGCGTCCACACCACGCCGGTGCCCCATGTCGACGGGTCCTCGAAGTAGAGCCGCAGCAGGTGGTAGTCGGCGAACTGCGCCCCGGCGGTGAACACGTCGGGGTAGGAGCAGGTGGTAACCAGGCCCTGGTAGAGCCCGGGGTAGGCGTTGGCGACGGTGTGCTGCGCGATCGAGCCGCCCGAGCAGCCGGTGCCGATGGTGTAGCGCAGGTGGCCGTACTGCTCGACGAAGCGCTCCTTGGCCATCATCACCGACTCGGCGTTCATCGCGACCGAGCAGTGGTGGCCGGTGTTGTCGAGCGCGGTCGACAGCACCCCGAACCCGCGTCCGAGCGCGGTCACGTAGCTCGGCACGAGGCCCGGCACCTGCTCCGGGATCGTGCCGGAGTAGTCGGCCAGCGGCGGCGTGCCCGGCGTGTACGACGCCCCGCAGCCGCCGCCGTGGGTGATGAGCAGCTTGTGGTTGAACTGCGCCTGCGCCCGCCAGCGCGTCCACGCCCGGCCCGGCTGGAACAGGGTGAGGAACGTGTAGCGGTCGCGGTCGACGTACCCGTCCTCGCGCAGCACGACGAACGGCACCTGCGTGCCGTTGTCGGAGCGGGTGGTGGCCAGGTCGGCCGGCGGGTCGTCGGGGTCGTAGGGCTGGAGCTCGGCGACGAGCGGGTTGGTGGAGCGGTAGAGCAGCGTGTACGTCGGCGCCTCGTTGCACTGCGCGTCGACGGCCGTCTCCTGGCACACGTAGTGCTCGGTCTGCGGGCCGGTGAAGACCGGGCCACCGCTGGGGTGGACGGTCAGCACCAGGCGTCCGGCCATGCGACCACGGCCGCTGCGGTGCGGCTTCACCAGCACGTGCACGACGTGGCGGCCGGGCTCCATGCCGTCGAGGTAGCCCGCGACCTGGCCCCCGGGGCGGCGACGGAACTCGTCGGTCACCGGCTCGCCGTCGAGGCGCACGACGAGCCGCTTGCGCTTGACCTTCGGCAGCGCGAACCCGACGAGCGCGTCGCCGCCGGACAGCAGGTCCGGGCGGTTCGAGAGCGACTCGACCCGGATCCGGCGGGTGCGGGTCTTGGCGGCGGTCGGGGCGTCCGGCGTACGGGCCGCGGGCGCCTCGGGTGCGTCAGGCGCCTCAGGCGCGGCGCGGGCGACCGTCTCGACCACCGGAGCGGCCACCGGAGCGGCGGAGGACGGCGTGGCACCGAGCGGCGCGACCAGCGCGAGGGCGAGGGCCGGGGCCGCCAGGACGGGGAGCAGACGTCGTGTGGCGTACATCACTCCGCATCATGCCCTGATTCGTGCAACCGCGGCAGCCCTTCGCGCGTCTCCCCCGTGTGGACGCCCTCAAGCACCTGCTCGCACCCGTGGCCGGCCTGGTCGCGGTGCTGGTGGTCGCGGGCGTCTGCGGCGACTCCCGGTCCGACACCGACCTGACCGACGCGCTCACGCCCGACGAGGTCGTCGCCGCAGGACCGCTGCCCTCCGACCGCTAGCGTCGCGGTCCGTGATCCTCGAGCACGCCCTCCTGCCGGTCCGCCGCGAGCAGATCTCCGCCTTCGAGCGCGCGATGGCGCAGGCGCTGCCGATCATCCGGCGCCAGCCGGGCTGCCGCTCGGCCCAGGTCACCCGCTGCGTCGAGGACGGCGACACCTACCTGCTGCTGGTGCGGTGGGAGCACCTGGAGGACCACGACCCGGGGTTCCGCGGGTCCACCGACTACCAGGAGTGGCGGGCACTGCTGCACCGCTTCTACGACCCGTTCCCGGTCGTGCAGCACTTCGCCGTGGTGCCCGAGCTGGAACAGCCGGACCCGCCCGGCCCGGGTCTAGGGTCGGCTGGATGAGGACCACCCAGATCACGCTGGCCGCCCGCCCGGTGGGCGAGCCGCAGGACAGCGACTTCGAGACCGTCGAGACCGAGCTGCCGCCGCTGGAGGAGGGCGACGTGCTGCTGCGCACGCTCTACCTCTCCCTCGACCCCTACATGCGCGGTCGGATGAGCGACGCGAAGTCCTACGCCGCCCCGGTCGGGATCGGCGACACGATGGTCGGCGCCACCGTCTGCGAGGTCGTGGAGAGCCGCTCGGAGAAGCGCACGGTCGGCGACGTCGTGCTCAGCTACACCGGCTGGCAGACCCACGCCGTCGCGCCCGACTCGATGACGCAGCGGCTCGACCCCGACGCCGCGCCGGTGTCCACCGCCCTGGGCGTGCTCGGCATGCCCGGCTTCACGGCGTACGCGGGTCTCCTGGAGATCGGTAGGCCGAAGCCCGGCGAGACCGTCGTGGTCGCCGCCGCGACCGGCCCGGTCGGGTCGGCCGTCGGCCAGGTCGCGCGGATCAAGGGCGCCCGGGCCGTCGGCATCGCGGGTGGACCCGAGAAGGCGCGGGCGCTGACCGAGGAGCTCGGATTCGACGTCGGCCTCGACCACCGCTCGCCGACCTTCCGCGACGACCTCGCGGCGGCGGTGCCCGACGGGGTCGACGTCTACTTCGAGAACGTCGGCGGCCCGGTGACCGCGGCGGTCACCCGCCACCTCAACACCTACGCCCGGGTACCCGTGTGCGGCCTGGTCGCCGACTACAACGCCACGCAGGCCCCCGAGGGGCCCGACCGGCTGCCCGGCTTCATGCGGCTGGTGCTCACGAAGTCGCTGACCGTGCGCGGCTTCATCCAGGACGAGTTCCGCGAGGCCTACGGGGCCGACTTCCGCCGCGAGATGTCGCAGTGGGTGCGCGACGGCCAGGTGCGCTACCGCGAGGACGTCGTCGACGGGCTGGAGAACGCCGTCGACGCGTTCCGCGGGCTGCTGGCCGGCCGGTTCCACGGGAAGGTGCTCGTCAAGGTCGGCTGACTCGGCCTCCGGAGCACCGCGTACGCGCGGAAAGGATGAACGAAGTCGTCGTCGCGCATCCGCCCAGGTCGGCGGGGCGCGAGAGGCACTTCGTTCATCCTCTCGGAGAGCACTGGCACGATGGAGCGCGTGCCGACGACGTCACGACATCTGCCGACCGGTCCCGGGCTCCCGCTCGCCGGGCTCCTGGCGTTTCTCCCTGTGCTTGTGACCGTCCTCGGCGGGTGCGGCGGCACCGCGACCGACCTGGCCACCGGCGACGTCCGCCAGCACGTGGCGACCTACGAGCCGACCGGCGGTGCCGGGGACGCGCTGCTCCCGGGCACGTTGGTGGTGACCGACTACGGCTGCGTGCTCGTGCAGGCCGGCGACACCCGGGTGCTGCCGGTCTTCCCGGCCGACGAGGTCGCGTGGGAGGACGGCGCCCTGGTGTTCCGCGACGAGCAGTACGCCGACGGCGACGAGGTCTCGTTCGCCGGCGGCGAGTCCGGTCCGGCCGACGAGGTCGAGGGCGCGCCGGCCGCATGCACGGGTGAGGCCGAGACCGCCTGGACGGTCGGGTAGCGACTCGCGTCGGGCGCAGCCGGGCGCAACGCCGATGAGTCCGGGCGACGAGCCCGGTCGGCACCGGCATGAGCGATCCCCGGCCCCGCACCGACCCCCGCTTCTCGACCCCCGACGCGCCGCCGATCGCGTGGGCGACCGTCGTCGGGCGACTCACCGAGGCCGAGCTCTACTGGTGCACCACCGTGCGCACGGACGGCCGCCCGCACACGACGCCGCTGGTCGGCGTCTGGGTCGACGACGCGTTCGCGCTGACCACCGGCGACGGCGAGCAGAAGCAGGTCAACCTCCGCTCGAACCCGGCCGTCACCGTGGTCGCCGGCGGCGACGCCTGGGCCGCCGGGCTCGACGTGGTCGTGGAGGGCCGGGCCGAGCGGCTGGCCGGCCGGACCACGATCGAGCCGGTCGCTGCGGCGTACCGCGAGAAGTACGGCGCGCGCTGGGGCTGGCAGGCGACCGACGAGGGCGTCACGATGCCCGGCGCGCCCGCCGACCCGTTCGTGTACGTCGTGCGGCCGACGAAGGTGCTCGCCTTCGCGAAGGACCCGCACCAGCAGGTCGCGTTCGACCTCTGACGGGCGCGGTCCGAGCGGCCGAGAAGCAACAGCGCCGACGTCCGCAGTCACCCGGTGACTGCGGACGTCGGCACTCTTCGCGGAGTCCCCGGTGAAGCGGGGACTCCGACGGCAGGCACCCTCAGGCAGCAGCCCGCACGTCGAGCAGCTTCTGTGCCTTACGGCGCTCGGCCTTGGAGCCCGTCGCCATGGTCCACAGCAGACCGAGCTGCGAGGGCAGGTTCTTCGCGTTGGTCGTCTCCAGCCACCCGTTCGGCAGCGAGAGGCGCACGACGCGGTGCCAGGCCGACGCGACCTGCTTGGGCAGCGGGGCGGCGTGGTAGGTCAGGCCGTACTCGTCGAAGATCTCCTTCACCTGCGGCGCGACCTCGGCGTACCGGTTGCTCGGCAGGTCGGGGAACAGGTGGTGCTCGATCTGGTGCGACAGGTTGCCGGTCATCAGGTGCATGAAGTCCGAGCCGGAGATGTTGGCCGACCCGAGCATCTGGCGCAGGTACCACTCGCCGCGGGTCTCGTCGTCGGGGATGGCGGCCTTCTCGAAGGTCTCGACGCCCTCGGGGAAGTGGCCGCACATGATCACCGAGTGCGACCAGACGTTGCGCACGAGGTTGGCGGTGAAGTTGGCGGTCAGCGCACCGACGGCGCCGCCGAACGGCAGGGCGAGCGCGGGGTGCACCAGGTAGTCCTTGGTGGCCTGCTTGCGGATCTTGCGCAGGGTGTTGGAGGCGCGGCGCTTGAACTCCTCGCTGCGCTTCTCCTTCGGCGTCCGCAGGTTCTTGCCGAGCTCGAGGTCGTACGCCGCGATGCCGTACTCGAAGAAGCAGGCGTTGATGAAGTTCCACAGCGGCTGACCGAGGTACGCCGGGTACCAGCGCTGGTCCTCGTCGACGCGCATGATGCAGTAGCCGAGGTCGTTGTCCTTGCCGACGATGTTCGTGTACGTGTGGTGCACCTCGTTGTGGCTGTGCTTCCAGCCCTCGGCGGTCGAGGCGTTGTCCCACTCCCAGGTGGTGGAGTGGATCTTCGGGTCACGCATCCAGTCCCACTGGCCGTGCATGACGTTGTGCCCGATCTCCATGTTCTCGAGGATCTTGGCGACCGAGAGCCCGACGGTGCCGAGCACCCACAGCGGCGGCAGGGCGGAGCCGAGGAGCACGGCGCGCGAGGCGAGCTCGAGCTTGCGCTGCACGTCGACGACCTTGCGGATGTACGCCGCGTCGTCGGCGCCGCGGGTCTCGATGACGGACTGCCGGATCGCGTCGAGGCGACGGCCGATGTCCTCGATGTCGGCCTCCGACAGGTGCGCGGTGGGGTTGACGGGCTGCTTGGTGATGACGGTCATGCGGGTCTCCTTCTCAGAGGGAGTCGATGCGGCAGGTGCCGGCAGCGGCGCTGACACAGGTCTGGATCGGGATGCCGTCGGGCCCGGTCTCGCCGGGGGTCGCGACGGTGAGCTCGCCGTTGCGCAGGTCGCGCACGGCGCCCTCGCGGAGCGGGACGACGCAGCCGAAGCACACGCCCATCCGGCAGCCGCTGGGGAGCAGGACGCCGGCGGACTCGCCGGCGTCGAGGAGCGGGGTGGCGCCGTTGGCCTCGACGGTCGTCTCGCCGGCGGTGCTCACGAAGGTGGCCGTGCCGCCGTCGCCGGCGTCGACCGGCACGACGACCGGCCGGAACCGCTCGACGTGCAGCGGCAGGTCGGCGGCGGTGTGGTGCGCCTCGAGCGCGTCGAGCAGGCCCACCGGGCCGCAGGCGTACGTCGTGCGCTCGGCGAGGTCGGGCACGAGCCCTCCGAGCTCGGCGACGTCGAGCATGCCGTCGGCGTCGGTGTGCCGCTCGTGGAGCGTGATGAGCCCCTGCTCGGCGTAGCGCCGCAGCTCGCGGCCGAAGATCACGCCGTCGCGGGTGAGCGCGGAGTGCACGAGCACGATGTCGGCGCGCACCGGCTCGGAGCGGCTGAACAGGTTGCGGAGCATGCCGATGACGGGGGTGATGCCGGAGCCGGCGGTCACCATCAGGACCTTGCTCGGCAGCGGCGAGGCGAGCACGAAGTCGCCCTGCGCCTGGTCGAGCTGGAGCACGTCGCCGGGCTTGGCGCGGCGGACGAGGTGGTTGCTGACGACGCCGCCCGGGATGGCCTTCACGGTGATCGCGATGCAGCCGTCGGGGCGGGGGCCGTGGGTGAGGGAGTAGGTGCGCCAGAGGCGGACGCCGTCGACCTCGACGCCGACGCGGACGTACTGGCCGGGCACGTGGCCGGCCCAGTCGCGTCCGGGGCGCACGACGATCGTGGCGGACTCGGTGGTCTCGGGACGGACGGCGACGACCTTGCCGCGCAGGCCGGGGGCGCCGGCGCGCAGCGGGGCGAAGACGTCGAGGACGTCGTCGAGCTCGAGGGGCGTCACGGCGGCGTCGGCGACCCGGCGGAGTCGTTGCCGCAGGCTCGGCCGAGCAGCGCTGCGCGGGAGTGCCGTGGTGGTCATGACACTACGATGCGTGATCGAGGGGGATAAAGTCCTGTACGGAGAACGTGAACCTGACGCGGTTCTTTGTTCGCAGAGTGTGAAGAAGTCCGACTCCCGGGAGGGACCATGGTCCGACTCCGTCCCCGACGCAGCGTCGCGGTGAACGACGCGGGCGCCCAGGGCCTGCGACTCCCCCCGGCGGCGATCGCCGAGATCCGCGAGGCACTGCCGTCGGTCGCCGAGGACGTCGTCGCGGCGATCATCGTCGAGGTGCCGTCGTACGTCGACGCGTTCAGCGGGCCGATGGGCGAGACCATCCGCAACGCCGTGCAGGTCGCGCTCGGCGGGTTCCTCTCGCTGGCCAGCGGCCGGAGCGGCGCGCCGCGCTCCCCCGGCGCCGGTGCGGTCGAGGGCGCCTACCAGCTCGGCCGGGGCGAGGCGCGCAGCGGACGGTCCACCGACGCGATCCTGTCGGCGTACCGGATCGGGGCCCGCATCTCGTGGGGGGCCATGTCGCAGCGCGGCGTGCACGCGGGCCTGGACGCCGAGACACTGGCGCGGTTCGCGGGGCTGGTCTTCGCCTACATCGACGAGCTGTCCGCGGCGAGCGTCGCGGGGCATGCAGACGAGCTGTCGACGGCCGGCCGGGTGCTCCAGCAGCGGCGCGAGCGACTGGTCCACCACCTGCTCACCGGCGCCAACGAGGAGACTGTGCTGGCCGCCGCCGAGCGGGCCGAGTGGCCGCCGCCGACGACGCTCACCGCGGTGCTGCTGCCCGCCCCGCAGGCCCGGCCGGTGCTCGGCGCGCTGCCCGCCGCGACGCTCACCGCGGCCGAGCAGCCGCGCGAGGAGGACGTCGCGCTGCTGGTGCCCGACGTGCACGGCACCGGTCGCGCGCACCTGCTCCGCGTCGTCGCCGGACGCGGCGCCACGGTCGGGCCGGCCCGACCGTGGCAGGAGGCGCGGGCCTCGCACGCCCGGGCCGTCCGCTCGCGCGGGCTCGGCCTGGAGGGCGACACCGAGGCCCACCTGCCCCGGCTGGTGCTCACCGCCGACCCGGAGGCGCTGGCCGACCTGCGGGCGCGCGCCCTCGCACCGCTCGCCGACCTGCGCCCCGGCAGCCGGGAGAAGCTCGCCGAGACCCTGCGCGCCTGGCTGCTCCTTCAGGGCCGCCGCGACGACGTCGCCGCCGCGCTCTACGTGCACGCCCAGACCGTGCGCTACCGGATGGGCCAGCTGCGCGAGGCGTACGGCGACGCCCTCGACGACCCCGAGCAGGTGCTCGCGCTGGTGCTCGCCCTCGGGGTCACCCCGGAGGACGACGACCCGGCCGTCGGTACGGTCGAGGAGTGACCCGACGCGCCCGCACCGCCCTCGCGGCCACCACTGCCGCCGCGCTGCTCGCGCTCGCGGGCTGCGGCGCCGACGAGCCCCCGCCCGAGGCCGCGCTGCCCGCGCCCGGCGACACCGCGACGCCCGCGCCGGCCACCACGGGCGCCCCGGACCCGTCGGACGCTCCCGAGGACGGGCTGCTGCCGTCGTACGGCGGCGACGAGGGCGGACCGTCGTACGTCGCGCTGGGCGACTCCTACGCCGCCGCGCCCGGCGTGCCGACCACCGAGTTCGCGCGGGGCTGCCTGCGCTCGGACCGCGACTACGCGCACGTGCTCGCCGCCGACCAGGGCCTCGCGCTGACCGACGTCTCCTGCAGCGGCGCGGCCACCCAGGACGTCGTCGACCTGCAGCTGCCGTTCGTCGGCGCGGACACCGAGCTGGTCACCGTCACCATCGGCGGCAACGACTTCGACCTCTTCTCCACCGTGCTGCGCGGGTGCCTGGGCCAGGCCGGGCAGCCGGGCGCGCCGTGCACCGAGGCCACCAGCGCAGACGTCGAGGCCGCGCTGCCGCAGATCGGCGACGCCGTCGGCACGCTGCTCGACCACGTCGTCGCGGCCGCGCCGGACGCCCGGGTCGTCGTGGTCGGCTACCCCGACCTGCTGCCCGAGCAGGGGTCCTGCCCCGACCTGGTGCCGATCGCCGACGGCGACTACCCGTACGTCGACGCGCTCACCGAGGAGCTGTCGGCCCTCCTGCGCACCGCGGCGGACGACCGCGACCTCGACTTCGTCGACGTGCACGCCGCCAGCCAGGGCCACGACGTCTGCTCCGACGACCCGTGGGTCAACGGCCAGGAGACCGCGGAGGACGGCACGATCCCGTTCCACCCGTTCGCCTCCGAGCAAGCTGCGGTGGCCGCGCTGGTCGCCGACCTGCTCTGAGTGGCCCGAGCGGCACGCCGGTCGAGCCCCTCGACCTGCCCGAACGGATGAAGTATCCCGGATCTTAGGTACCCCGAGGATCCCTCTCGTATCCTCTCGCCGTGCCCTCTCGCTCCCTCCCCGCCCGGTCGCGCCTGCGCGCGGCCGCAGCCCTCGTCGCCGTCGCGGCGCTGGGCCTGACGGGGTGCCAGGCGTCCGCCGAGCCGAACGACTCCGAGCCGTCGACGTCGACGTCGGAGACCGCCACGGACGCCGTGATGACGCGGTACGTCGCCCTCGGCGACTCCTACACCGCGGCACCCCTGTTCCCGCTGGCCGACGACGAGATCATCTCGAGCTGCCTGCGGTCGAAGAAGAACTACCCGACGATGGTCGGCCGCCGGCTCGACGTCGAGGTCGTCGACGTGAGCTGCTCGGGCGCCTCGACGCGGTCGATGTTCGACGAGCAGCGCTTCGAGGAGGGCAGCAACCCCGCCCAGCTCGACTCCCTCGACGACACCGTCGACCTGGTGACGCTGGGCATCGGGGCCAACGACTTCCGGTTCTTCAGCCAGATGATGTTCGAGTGCCTCGCGATCGCCGAGACCGATCCGACCGGCGCTCCCTGCGAGACCCGCAACCTCAACTCCAAGGGCAAGGACAGGCTCGAGCGCAAGCTCGGCGAGATCCGCCGCAACGTCACCAAGGTCGTCCGGGCGATCGGCAAGCGCGCCCCCGAGGCCCGCATCCTGCTCATCGGCTACCCGCAGCTGCTGCCCGACGAGGGCAGCTGCCGCGCCAAGCTCCCGCTGGCCGAGGGCGACTACGCCTACGTCAAGGGCCTCAACCTGCGCCTCGCGAAGACCGTCAAGCGCGGCGGCATCAAGGGCGGCGCTGAGTACGTCGACCTGGTCGAGGCCAGCAAGGGCCACGACATCTGCTCCGACCAGCCGTGGGTGGCCGGCGTCCGGGGCGACCCGAAGCGCGCCATGGGCCTGCACCCCTCCCCCGCCGAGCAGCGCGCGGTCGCCAAGCTGGTCGTCGAGGCCGTGGAGACCGAGGCCTGATCGTCGGCTGCTGCCGGCGCCTTCACCGGTAGTCCCTAACGCAAATCAAGGATCCAGGTCCCGAATCGTTGATTTACGTAAGGGACTACCGCGCCCTCAGACGCCGTCGCGGTGCACGACCCGCCCACCGACGACGGTGAGGGAGACCGGCATGTCGCGGAGACCGGCGGCGACGGCGCGGGTGTCGGCGGCGTCGACGTCCGGCCCCGCCGGGTGCAGCGGGTCGCGGTCGAGCAGGGCGAGGTCGCCGCGAGAGGCAAGCCGGACGGCCGGCTGCTCGCCCACCGACGCCGCCAGCGCCTCGCGCACGGTCAGCGCGTGCTCCGGGTGCCACGGCTCGCGCTCGTCGGCGCTGCGGTGCACGGCCGCGGCCATCGCGAGCCACGGGTCGAGCCTGGCCACCGGCGCGTCGGAGCCGAGCACGAGCGACACGCCCTCGTCGAGCATCCAGCGGAACGCGAAGCAGCGGTCGGAGCGACCCGGCCAGATGAGCTCGGACAGGTCGCGGTCGTCGTACAGGTGCGCGGGCTGCACCGAGGCGCGCAGGCCGAGGTGCGCGATCCGCGGTACGTCGTGGGGTGCGACGAGCTGGGCGTGCTCGATGGAGCCGGAGGCCCAGGTCGCCTCGTAGGCGTCGAGCGCGGCGGTGAGCGCGGCGTCACCGATGGCGTGGGTGGCGATCTCCAGGCCGCTCATGTGGGCCCGGGCGAGCAGCGCCTGGAGCTCGTGCGGCGGCAGGTTGGCGGCGCCGGACGGGTGCTCGAGCAGGTGGCCGTCGGCGTACGGCTCGCAGCACCAGGCGGTGCGGGTGTTGAGGGAGCCGTCGCTGATGATCTTCAGCGGCCCCATCACCAGGCGGTCGTCGCCCTCGACGAGCGGCATGCCGGAGCGCAGACCCTCCTCGATGACGTCCTCGAGGCCGTCGGCGTACGTCGCCATCCGCACGCGCACGAAGTCGCAGCCGTGGGCCCAGCGCTCGCGCCAGTCGTCGGCCCCGCCGGAGAACTCGAAGTCGACCACGCCGGTCACACCCAGCGACGCCGCCGCGCGCAGGGTCGAGGCGTAGGCCTGCGGCGTGGTCTCGTCGTCGCCGGTGAGCCGGGTGAGCAGGTCGTAGGCGGCGAACCACTCGTTCTCTCGGACCACCTCGTCGCGCGCGCCGAGGCCGAGGGCGGCCAGCGCGGCGGAGTTGAGCCAGGCGTGGTGGGCGTCGCCGGCGACCAGGACGACCGGGGTGATGCCGGAGACGTCGTCGAGCTCGCGGACGCTGACCTCGCGGGTCCAGGTGCCGGGTCGGTGCCCGAAGCCGATGACCGGGCGGCCCGGCAGCTCGGCGACCTTCTCGGCGACCATCGCGATCAGCTGCTCGGGGCTGGTGACCGCGCCGGTGTCGACACGGGAGCGGGTCAGCGTCCACTGCCCGAGGAGGGTGTGCTGGTCCCAGAGCCCCGGGATCAGCCAGCGACCCTCGCAGCGGACCTCCTCGACACCCGCCACCGCGTCGAGGACGGGAGCGATCGCGGTGACCTCGCCGTCGCGCACGAGGACGTCGACGGGGTCGCCGGGCTCGTCGCCGTCGGCGAGCGGCACGACGCGGGCCGACCGCAGCAGGAGGGAGGTCACGACCGGGACGGTAACCGCCACCGGGGTGGCGAGAGGAGCCCGGGGCACCCGTGCTGCGACTACCGTGACGCAGGTGACGCACGGGGGACGGCCACGCACTCGCCGGCCGGCGCCGTACGCCGTGCTGCTGGTGCCGGCGATGCTGCTGACGGGTGGCCTCGCGGCGTGCTCCGGTGACGTCACCTCGACGCAGGCGCCGCTGCCCTCACCGTCCGCACCGGCCGGTGGGACGACCGGCCCGTCGGCGACCGAGGAGCCGCGCGACGACCTCGCCGCTCTCGATCCCGGGGACGCCGCCGCCCTCTCCACGCCCCAGGCCGACCCGGTCTACCCGGCGTACGGCGACCCGTCCGTCGACGCGCTGCACTACGACCTCGACCTCACCTGGGACGCCGACGAGCGCACCCTGACCGGCATCGAGACCGTGCTGCTCCGGGTGACCAGCGACGCCGACGTGGTCGACCACGGCCGGGTGAGGCTCGACCTGGCCCCGACCATGGCGGTCACCGGAGCCGCGGTCGACGACGTGGAGGTCGAGGTCGAGCACCGTGGCGACGACCTGCTCGTGCCGCTGCCGGCCGGCACCGCGCCCGACGACCTCGTCACCGTGACCCTGGCCTACACCGGCACGCCGACGCCGGTCGACGCCCCGACCACCCGCAGCGACCTGCCCTCCCTCGGCCTGACGGTCGACCCGGAGGGCCAGCTCTGGACGATGCAGGAGCCGTACGGCGCGCACACCTGGTACGCCGTCAACGACCACCCGTCCGACAAGGCGCGCTACACATTCACGCTGCAGGTCGACGACCCGTGGACCGGCATCGCGAACGGCGTGCAGACCTCCTCGAGCGTCGCCGACGGCGTGCGCACCACGACGTACGACGCCGCCGACCCGATGGCCTCCTACCTGGTGACGCTGGCCTTCGGCGACTACACCGAGACCGTCGTGGACGGGCCGCGCGACCTGCCGATCAGCCTGTGGGTGCCCGCGGGCGCCGAGCAGTACGTCGACGACCTCGAGCGCACCGGCGCCGCGCTGACGTGGGTGGAGGGCTGGCTGGGGCCGTACCCCTTCGACAGCGCCGGCGTGCTGCTCGTCGAGGACTCCACCTCGGGCATGGAGACCCAGACACTGCTGACCCTGGGCGCGACGGCGTACTCCACCTCGCCGGCGACGCTGGTGCACGAGATGGTCCACCAGTGGTGGGGCGACCTGGTCACCCCGGCCGACTGGCGCGGGCTCTGGATGAACGAGGGCATGGCGATGTACCTCCAGCTCGTGTGGGAGGCCGAGGACGACGGGCGCCCGCTGGACGACCTGCTCGGCGACTACGTGCTGACCGAGCAGCGGCTGCGGGCCGAGGCCGGACCGCCGGCGTCGTACGACCCGGACCAGTTCGGGGTCTCCAACGTCTACCTGGGGCCGGCGCTGATGTGGCACGCGATCCGCCAGGAGGTCGGCGACGCGGCGTTCCGCGACGCGGTGCGGGCCTGGCCGACCGAGCAGGCCGGGAGGTCGGTGGGCCGCGACGAGCTCGTGTCGTGGTGGTCAGAGCGCACCGGCACCGAGCTGGCTTCGCTGTTCGACGCGTGGCTGGACGGCGAGCAGAGCCCGGCGATCGACCTGGACTGACCTGCACCCACCGGGTCCGCCGCGGGCGGAGCCGCTCCGCTGTCGGCGGAGCGCCGTTGAGCGTGGGGCCCGGCCCGGCGAGGGTGACGGGATGCGACTCCTGGTGCTGGGCGGTTCGAGGTTCCTGTCGGCGGCGACCGTGGCCGACGCGGTGACGCGCGGTCACGAGGTGGTCGCCGCGTGCCGGGGAGAGGCCGGCCCGGTGCCTGCCGGCGCCCGGGTGGTGCACTGGGACCGCTCGACCCAGCCGCCCCCGGTCGACGAGGTGGGCCCGGTCGACGCCGTCGTCGACGTCGCCCGGCACCCGTCCTGGGTGCGCGCAGCCGTCGAGGCGTGGCCCGACGCGCACTGGGTGTTCGTCTCGACGATCAACGTGTACGCCGACGACGCGACGCCCGGGCTCACGCCGGCCGACACCCCGCTGCACCCGGCGCGGCACGACGACGCCGACCTGACGGCCGAGCCGGAGGCGTACGGACCGATGAAGGTGGCCTGCGAGGAGGCCGTGCGCTCCGGCGCCGCCTCGTCGGCCGTCGTGCGCCCCGGCCTGATCATCGGCCCCGGCGACCCGAGCGGCCGGTTCACCTACTGGCCCGAGCGTCTGGCCGGGACGGCCGAGGACGAGCCGGTGCTCGCCGGCGGCGACCCGGCGGACGTGGTGCAGGTCGTCGACGCGCGCGACCTCGCGGCCTGGCTGGTGACGCTGGCCGAGCGGCGTACGACGGGCGACCTCGACGGCATCGGGCCCGCCACCGCGCTCGGCGAGGTGCTGGCCGCGGTCGCCGACGGCGCCGGGGCGCACCCGGAGTGGCGCTGGGTCGACCACGACGTCCTCGCCGCGGCCGACGTGCAGCCGTGGATGGGCGACCGGTCGCTGCCGCTGTGGCTGCCGCGTCCGGCGTACGACGGCATGCTCGCGCGCGACTGGACGCCCTCGCGCGACGCGGGTCTCGTCGTACGCCCCCTCGCCGAGACCGCCCGGGACACCCTCGCCTGGCTGCGGGCGACCCCGGACGCCGTGCGCACCGGGCTGACCCGGGACGAGGAGCGGGAGGTGCTCGCGGGGCTGTCGTGACGGCGTGACCGGCGGCCCCTCCCGGAGTGTCACCGGCCGGGGTTACGTTGGCCGGCATGAGGTGGCAGCCGTGAGGGAGCCGCACGAGAACGTGGCGACCGTCCTGGTCGACCCGGCGGTGCTGCACGACCTCGAGCTCGACCTGATGCTGCTCGACCTGCGCCTGTGGCCGGTGCACAGCGCCCCGATCGTGGTCGACGGCCCGCGCACCGCCTTCCAGGTGCGGCGCCGAATGCTGATGAGCCGCAACGGCGCGTGGGACGACGCCGCGCACTGGGTGCCTGTCTGGATCTCCTTCGGCGACTCCTGGCGCCGCGGCGCCGAGCCCCTGCCGTGGGAGGCCCACCGGGTGCTGTGGGACGCGCTGGCCGAGCGCGGCCCGCACGTCCGCTTCCGCAAGCGGCTCGGTGGCGTCCCCAAGCTCGGCGTTCAGCACGAACCCGAGGTGACCGGCCAGTAGGGTGCGGCGCGTGGCCCGACCCACCGCGCACGACCTCATCGACCTGGTCCTCGACGCGGGGTCGTGGACCTCGTGGGACACCCCGCCCGAGCGCACCGGCGCCGCGACCCCGTCATCGGAGTACGCCGCCGAGCTCGCCGCCGCGGCCGGGCGGGCCGGCACCGACGAGTCCGTCGTCACCGGCGAGGGCACGCTCCAGGGCCGCCGGGTCGCGGTGATGCTGGGCGAGTTCGGCTTCCTGGCCGGCTCGATCGGCCGGGCGTCCGCCGACCGCGTGGTCACCGCCGTACGACGGGCGACCGCGCGGGGTCTGCCGCTGCTCGCCGCCCCGGTGAGCGGCGGCACCCGGATGCAGGAGGGCACGCCGGCGTTCGTGCAGATGGTGCGGATCTCCGAGGCCGTCGCCGCCCACAAGCGCGCCGGCCTCCCCTACCTGGTCTACCTGCGCCACCCCACGACCGGCGGCGTGATGGCGTCGTGGGGGTCGCTGGGCCACGTGACCGTCGCCGAGCCCGGCGCGCTGGTCGGCTTCCTCGGCCCGCGCGTCTACTCCGCGCTCTACGGCCGCGACTTCCCCGAGGGCATCCAGACCTCGGAGAACCTCCACGACCACGGGATCATCGACGCCGTCGTCGCGCCCGAGGACATCCACGAGATCCTCGACCGGGCCCTGCGCGTGCTCGGTGCGCCTCGGGTGCCGCTGGCCGTGCCGCCGCTGCCGGCCGAGGCGCAGTGGCCCGACGGCATCCCGACCGACGTCCAGACGTGGGACGCGGTGACCCGCTCACGGCGCCCGGAGCGCCCGGGCGTACGACGGCTGCTGCGGTACGCCGCGCAGGACGTCGTCCCCCTCAGCGGCACCGGGCAGGGCGAGAAGGACCCCGGGCTGCTCATCGCGCTGGCCCGGTTCGGGGAGGCGCCGTGCGTGTTCCTCGGCCAGGACCGCCGCGGGCAGACCGCGGAGGCGCCGATGGGCCCGGAGGCGCTGCGCGAGGCCCGCCGCGGGTTCCGGCTGGCCTCCGACCTGGGCCTGCCGCTGGTCACCGTCATCGACACCCAGGGCGCGGCGCTGTCGCCGGAGGCCGAGAACGGCGGGCTGGCCGGCGAGATCGCCCGCTGCCTGGCCGAGCTGGTCTCCCTCGACGCACCCACGCTGTGCCTGATGCTCGGCGAGGGCAACGGCGGCGGGGCGCTGGCGCTGCTCCCGGCCGACCGGGTCGTCGCGGCCCAGCACGCCTGGCTGTCGCCGCTGCCGCCGGAGGGCGCGTCGGCGATCGTGCACCGCGACCTCGACCACGCCCCCGAGATGGCCCGCGCCCAGCAGGTGCGCGCCCAGGACCTGCACCGCCTCGGCGTCGTCGACCGGATCGTGCCGGAGCGCCCGGACGCCGCCGACGAGGCCGAGGCGTTCTGCCACCGGGTGGGCGGGGTGCTCGAGCACGAGCTGGCCGGGCTGCTGCGCGACGGTCCGCGGACGCCGGCCGCGCGGGCGCGGCGCTACGAGTTCTGAGGCGAGCCGGGGAGTCGGACCGGCGTCAGCCGGCCGCGCTGATCAGCAGGACCAGCAGGAGCGTCAGCAGCACGATGCCGCCGAGCGCGGCACCCATGATCGTCAGCAGCCTCTTGTCGCTCGCGCTCATCCCGGGCTTCGACGGGCCCGAGGGCGGGCGACCGTAGCCGCTCTGCGGCGGCGGGGCGTACGCCGGCGGGCGGGCGCCGCTGGGCGTGCCGGGGCTGCTCGGCGTGCCGGGTGTGCCGCTCGGGGTGGGCGTGCGCGGGCTGCTCGGGTGGCTGGGGTTGCTGGGCTCGCGGAGCTCCGGCGGGACCGGCGCACCGCGCGGCGGCGTACCGGGGCCGCTCGGGGTGGGCGTACGTGGCGGGGCGAAGCGCCACGGCTCCTGGCCCCGACCGGGGTTCGAGGCGGGCGGCGGTGCGCTGGAGCCGGACGGCGTCGGCCGGGCGGCCGGACCGGACGCACCGACCGGGCGGGGCGGGGTCGGGTCGTCGGGCATCCGGACGACCCGCTTGAGGTCGTCGCGCATCGCGTTGGCGGTGGGGTACCGGTCGGACGGGCTCTTCGCGAGCGCCCGACGCAGCACCCGGTTGATCTCGCTCGCCAGCGGACCGGTCTGCTCCAGCTGCGGCACCGGACCCTCGACGTGGCCGCGGATGACCGCGAAGTCGTTCTCCCCGGCGTACGGGGAGGAGCCGCTGAGGCACGCCCACAGCAGGCAGCCCAGCGAATAGACGTCGGACTGCGGGCCGGCCTCGCCGCCGGTGTGCAGCTCGGGCGCCATGTACGACGGCGTGCCGACGATGCCGCCGACCCGGGTGAGCTGCTGCTCGGGGTTGGCCTGACGCGCGATGCCGAAGTCGGCGAGGTAGGCGTGCAGGGTGTTCTCGCGGTTGCGGAGCAGGACGTTGCCGGGCTTGATGTCGCGGTGCACGAGGCCGGCCGCGTGCGCGTCGCCGAGGCCCTCGGCCACCTGGCTGATGAGGTGCAGCGCGATGCGGGCCGGCGGGACGCCGTGGCGGTGCAGCATCTGGCCGAGGTCGCCGTCGGGGATGAGCTGCGAGGCGATGTAGAGCCGTCCGTCGGCCTCGCCGAAGGAGTAGACCGAGACGACGTGCGGGGAGTCCAGCGACGCCTGCGCCCGCGCCTCGCGCGTGAAGCGGGCCCGGAACTCCTCGTCCTGCCCCAGGCGCGAGGAGATGATCTTCAGCGCGACCTGCCGGTTGAGCTGGGTGTCGAGCGCGGTGTAGACGACGCCCATCCCGCCGACGCCGAGCTGGTCGCCGACCCGGAACGGGCCGAGGAGGTCACCCGGCTGGGGGTCGGCTCCGCTCATGGGGCCAGACCCTACCGACGCCCGGCCCTCCGCGCTCGCCCACGGTGACCGCCCTCACGCCCCTGATCCGTCTCTGGTCGTCGAGTAGCCCGCGGAGCGACGCAGGAGCACAGCGGGCGTACCGAGACGCAGCGAGCCGGACGCCCACCGCGACCACGGCGGCGCTCAGTAGAGAAGCGCCGCCGCCGGGTCGCGCAGGATGTCGGCGACGTCGGCGAGGAACCGCGAGCCCGCCTCCCCGTCGAGGAACCGGTGGTCGAAGGACAAGGCCAGCGTGGTGACGTCGCGCGGGACGACCTGCTCGACCCCGTCGACCTCGACCACCCACGGGCGCCGGGTGATGGCGCCGAAGCAGAGGATCGCCGCCTCACCGGGGTTGATGATCGGGGTGCCGGCGTCGACGCCGAAGACGCCGACGTTGGTGATCGTGAAGGTGCCGCCCGCCATGTCGGCCGGCTGGGTACGCCCGGCCCGCGCGGTCGAGACCAGGTCGCCGAGCGCGGCGGCCAGCTCGGGCAGCGACATCGCGTCGGCGTCCTTGACGTTGGGTACGACGAGCCCGCGCGGGGTGGCGGCGGCGATGCCGAGGTTGACGTAGTGGCGGAACGCCACCTCCTGCGCCTCGGCGTCGAACCACGCGTTGACCTCGGGGGTACGCCGCATCGCCAGCATCACGGCCTTGGCGAGCACGAGCAGCGGCGAGACCTTGAGGTCGCGCAGCTCGCGTCGGGCCTGGAGGCGCGCGACCAGCTCGACGGTCGCGGTGCAGTCGAGGGTGACCCACTCGGTGACGTGGGGGACGGTGAACGCGGAGTCGACCATCGCGGTCGCCATCGCCTTGCGGACGCCCTTGACCGGCTCGCGGGTCTCGCGGGCGCCGGGCTCGCGCGGGGCGCGGGCCGCGGGCTGGACCGACGGCACCGACTCCTCCACCGGCGCGGTGGGCGTGGCCGCCCCCGCCGCCTGCTCGACGTCGGCCCGGCTGACCGTGCCGTGCGGGCCGGACGGTGTGAGCGAGCGGAGGTCGACGCCGAGGTCCTTGGCGAGCTTGCGGACGGGCGGCTTGGCGAGCACCTGCACGGCGACCGGTGCAGCCTCGACCACCCGAGCCGCAGCGGCAGCCGCCGGCGCGCGCCGGGCCCGTCGTACGGCGCCGCGCTCGGCCTTGGCGCGACCCACGAGGCTCTCGCCCTCACCCCCACCGGAGGCGGCCGGGTTGCTCCAGTCGATCTCGGCCTCGGGCTCCTCGGCGGCGGGCGCCGGGGCAGCGGCGGGAGCCGGTGCGGGCTCCTCCGCCGGCTCGCCGATCCGGATGATCGGGGTGCCGACGTCGACGGTGTCGCCCTCGGCCACGAGCAGCGCGGTGACCTCGCCGGCGTACGGCGAGGGCAGCTCGACGATGGACTTGGCGGTCTCGATCTCGACGACCACGTCGTTGACCTCGACGACGTCGCCGACCTTCACCCGCCAGGTGACGATCTCGGCCTCGGTGAGGCCCTCGCCCGGGTCGGGCAGCTTGTACTCCGGCACGGTGTCCTCCTAGAAGTCGTGGGTGCGGTCGACGGCGTCGAGCACGCGATCGAGGTCGGGGAGGAAGTCCTCCTCGATCCGCGACGCCGGGTAGGGAGTGTCGAACCCGCCGACGCGCAGCACCGGAGCCTCGAGGGAGTAGAAGCACTCCTCGGTGACCCGGGCGGCGACCTCCGCGCCCATGCCGAGGTTGACGTGCGCCTCGTGGACGACGACGCAGCGGCCGGTGCGGCGTACGGACTCGTGCACCGGGCCGAGGTCGAGCGGCGAGAGCGTGCGCAGGTCGATGACCTCGAGCGAGCGGCCGTCGGTGGCAGCGGCCTCGGCAGCGGCGAGCGCGGTCTTCACGGTCGGGCCGTAAGCGACCAGCGTGGCGTCGGTGCCGGGGCGCACGACCTGCGAGGAGAACAGCGGCGTCGGCTCGACCGACAGGTCAAGGTCGGCCTTGGCGGCGTGGTACTGCCGCTTGGGCTCCAGGAAGACGACCGGGTCGTCGCAGGCGATGGCCTGCTGGATCATCCAGTAGCCGTCGACGGGGTTGGAGCAGGTGACGACCTTGAGGCCGGGCGTGTGCGCGAACTGCGCCTCCGGCGACTCCGAGTGGTGCTCGACCGCGCCGATGCCGCCGCCGTACGGGATCCGGATGACGACGGGCATCGGCACCATGCCGTGGCTGCGGTAGTGCAGCTTGGCGAGCTGGCAGACGATCTGGTCGTACGCCGGGTAGACGAACCCGTCGAACTGGATCTCCACCACGGGCCGGTAGCCGCGCATCGCCAGGCCGATCGCGGTGCCGACGATGCCGGACTCCGCGAGCGGGGTGTCGACGACGCGGTCCTCGCCGAAGTCCTTCTGCAGGCCGTCGGTGATCCGGAAGACGCCGCCGAGCCGGCCGACGTCCTCGCCCATCACCATGACCTTGTCGTCGGCCTCCATGGCGGCGCGCAGGCCGGCGTTGAGGCCCTTGGCGAGCGTGATCTTCTCGGTCGAGCCGCTCATCGGTCGCTCCCCTCCCGCGAGCCCTCGAAGGAGTCGAGGTAGTCCGCGAAGCCGGCGCGCTGCGTGAGCAGCTCCGGCGTCGGCTCGGCGTAGACGTGGTCGAACATGTCGAGCGGCTGCGGGTCGGGCAGGGTGCGGCAGCCCTCGCGCAGGTGCTCGCCGAGCGCCTTGGCCTCGGCCTCGACCTCGGCGACGAAGCCGTCGTCGGCCCAGCCGTTGCGGCGCAGGTAGGCCTCGACCCGGGCGATCGGGTCCTTGAGCTTCCACCTCTCGACGTCGGCGGAGAGCCGGTAGCGGGTCGGGTCGTCGGTCGTGGTGTGGGCGCCCATCCGGTAGGTGTAGGCCTCCACCAGCGTCGGGCCCTGGCCCTCGCGGGCGCGCTGGAGCGCGGCCTGCGTGACGGCGTACGTCGCGAGCACGTCGTTGCCGTCGACGCGGATGCCGGGGAAGCCGAAGCCCTGCGCGCGCTGGTAGAGCGGCACCCGCGACTGGCGCTCGGTGGGCTCGGAGATGGCCCACTGGTTGTTCTGGCAGAAGAAGACGACCGGCGCCTGGTAGGACGCGGCGAAGATGAACGACTCGTTGACGTCGCCCTGGCTGGAGGCGCCGTCGCCGAAGTGGGCGACGACCGCGGTGTCGCGGTCGGGGTCGCCGGTGCCGACGAGGCCGTCGCGCTGCACGCCCATGGCGTAGCCGGTGGCGTGCAGGGTCTGGGCGCCGATGACGATCGTGTAGAGCCCGAAGTTGTGGGCGGCGGGGTCCCAGGAGCCGTGGTCGACCCCGCGGAAGAGGCCGAGCAGCTCGAGCGGGTCGAGGCCGCGGCACCAGGCGACGCCGTGCTCGCGGTAGGTCGGGAAGACGAAGTCCTGCGGCCGCAGCGCACGGCCGGCGCCGATCTGGGCGGCCTCCTGACCGAGCAGCTGGGCCCACAGGCCGAGCTCGCCGTGCCGCTGGAGGGCGGTGGCCTCGGTGTCGATGCGGCGTACGAGCACCATGTCGCGGTAGAAGCCGCGCAGCTGCTCGTCGTCGAGGTCGACGTCGTAGTCGGGGTGGTGCACCCGCTCGCCCTCGGGCGTCAGCAGCTGCACGAAGCCCGGGTCGCCGGCGTCACCGGGGCTGCGGTCGCCCCGGGCCAGGTCGGGTCCGAACGTCGGGTCGGTGGCCGCCTGGCTGGTCGCAGCAGTGGTCACGGGTCGCTCCTTCTCCTCGCCGGCGTCGCGGGGTCTCCGCCACCGGGTGGGTGGGTCCGCCTGGCGACGGGTCGACCGCGGTGGTGGTGCGGTGTGACCCGGGACACAGCCGGTTGCGACCACTCTAGCGAGCGTCCGGACCGCCCGCCCATCGGGTGGAGCCACGCGCGGCGGGCGCGTGCCAAGGTCGATCCATGCCCCAGCACAGCAGGTCCGCGACCCGGATCATCGAGGCCCCGCCCGCGGTGATCTTCGACATCCTCAGCGACCCCCGCCAGCACCCGCGCATCGACGGGTCCGGCACGGTGCGCGCCAGCATCTCCGGTCCGGAGCGGCTCGAGCTCGGCTCGACCTTCGGCAACGACATGAAGGTGGGGGCGACGTACAAGATCAAGAACCGTGTCGTGGAGTACGAGAAGGACCGGCTCATCGCCTGGCGCCACTACTCCCCGCACCGCTGGCGCTACGAGCTCGAGCCGGTCGAGCAGGGCGTCCGGGTCACCGAGACCTGGGACCTCGCCAAGGTGCCGCCCGGGCTCCGGTTCGGGCTGGAGAAGCTCTTCGGCGAGCGCACCCAGGCCGCGCTGGAGGAGACGCTGCTCAAGCTCAAGGTCGCCGCCGAGGACGACGCGAAGGGCGCGACGTCGTGATCCGCTCCGGCAGCGAGGTCCGCTGGAAGTGGGGCTCCGACCACGCTTCCGGCACCGTCACCGAGGTGCACCACGACAAGGTCACCCGCACCACCAAGGGCAACGAGATCACCCGCAACGGCTCCGACGACGACCCGGCGTACGTCATCGAGCAGGAGGACGGCACGACCGTGCTCAAGCTGAGGTCCGAGGTCGAGAAGGCCTGAGCGCGGGCGCCCGCCGTCAGGCGGCGAGCCGCTCGACCAGCGCGGCCGCCTCCAGCAGCGGACCGTCGGCGCCCGCCCGACCCACGAGCATCACGCCCACCGGCATGCCGTCGTCCGGGGACAGCCCGGCGGGCACCGAGACCGCCGGCAGGCCCGCGAGGCTCGCGACGACGGTCCAGCAGTCGGTGTACGGCGCCGCGAGCGGGTCGGTCAGCTCGTCGGCGTCGACGTAGCGCAGCACCGGCGCGGTCGTCGGCATCGTGGGGCTCACCAGCACGTCGACGTCCGCGAGCGCGGCCGCGACCTGGTGGGCGAGCGTGGCCCGCTCGGCGAGCGCGGGCGCGACGAGACCGTCCCCGACCGCCTGCTCGGCGAGCGCGAGGCGGCGTACGACCTCCTCGCCGGCACCGCCCCGGGCGACGTGCGCGGAGAGCACCGGAAGCGCAGCCGCCGAGGTGACCGTCATGTAGCAGGCCAGCGCCCGGCGGGCGTGCGGCACGGACACCTCCCGCACCTGCGCATCGTGACGGCGCAGCGCGTCGAGGACGTCGTGCAGGACCGCCAGCACGCCCGCGTGGTTGGTGTCGTCGGCGAGCTCCCGGACGACGCCGACCCGGAGCGGCGCCCCGTCGGGGCGCCCGGTCGCGGCGGCCGCACCGCCGGACAGCACCGCGAGCAGGCGTCGTACGTCGTCGACGGTGCGGCCCAGCGGTCCCACCCGGTCGCACGACGGGTCGAACGGGAGCACGCCGTCGACCGGCACCAGGCCCGGCGTGGGGGCCAGGCCGACGAGGCCGCACTGCGACGCCGGCTCACGCACCGAGCCGCCGGTGTCGGTGCCGACCGCGAGCAGCACCTGCCGGCTCGCCACCGAGGCCGCCGCACCGCCGGAGGATCCGCCGGGACTGCGGCGGGCGTCCCACGGGTGGTACGTCGGCCCGTACGCCGAGGTCTGCGTGGAGGCACCCATCGCGAGCTCGTCCATGTTGGACCGCCCGAGCAGCACGGCCCCGGCGGCGCGGAGCCGGGCGAGCGCCGTCGCGTCGGCGGTGGCAGGCACCATCCCGACGCCGTGGGAGCCGGCGCGGGTGACCTCGCCGCGGACGTCGAGGTTGTCCTTGACCGACACCGTCACGCCGGCCAGCCGGCCGGGGTCGCGCCCCTCGGCGACGGCTCGGTCGACGGCGGCCGCCTGGGCGTGGACCGCGTCGGGATCGACATGGACCAGCGCGTGCACGTCCGGGTCGACCTGGGTGTGCCGGGCGAGGAAGGCCGCCGCCACCTCGGTGGCGGTGACGTCGCCGGCGCACACCGCAGCGACCGTGGCACCCACTCCGAGGTCGAGCGGCCGCGTCATGCGGGTCAGTCTGCCGGGCGGGACGTCCCGGTCAGCGGCCGAGCGTGAGCGCGAGGTCCTTGCCCACCCGCGCGGCGTCCCGCTCACCCACGACGACCTCGCGGACCCGGCCGACGACGTCGGCGGCGAAGGTGAAGGTGCACCCGTCGAGGCCCAGCGAGCCGCCTTCGAGGGTGGCCGCGCCGAGGTCGCGGCCGCCGCGACCGAGCAGGCGGACCGGCGTACCGGCGTGGACGTCGGCGGTGCTGCTGCCCGCGCCGTCGGCACAGTCGAGCGTGCGGCCCGCGGCGACCTCGCGCAGCAGGCGGTCGGCCTTGCGGCGGGCGGCGGCACCGAGGTCCTCGATGCTCTGCACGTCCTCACCGCCGAGACTGCGGGCGACCGCGGCCCGGGGGTCGGCCACCAGGACCGAGCCCTCCACGGTCGTGGTGCGGGCGAGACGGGCCGCGGCGCGCTGCTCGCCGACCGCCTCGGTGTCGGGGCCGAGGCTCGCCGACTCCAGCAGCGGGCCGAGGCCGGCCACCTCGGTGGTCGAGGCCACGGGGGCGACCTCGTCACCGCCGCCGAGGACCAGCCAGCCGCCGCCGAGGGCGACGACCGCGAAGAGGGTGGCGATCGGGATCGCCGACGGGGTCTCGCGCTCCCCCGGCCGCAGCGGCCGCGACGGCGACGGCGGCGGGCGCAGTCGGGCGACCAGACCGCGGCGGGGCGCCGTCGCGCGGGCGGCAGGGGTCGCAGCACGACGAGCGGGTGCCAGGGCCTGCGGGCGCACGGGCGCCGGCGTGGTCGCCGTGCCCGACGCTGCCGCGCGGCGCGCCCCCAGGGAGGAGGTCGCCGGACGCTCGGCAGGGGGCGACCCGGCCCGACGCTTGCCGCCTCGAGCCGCACCCGGTGACCGATCCGTCTGCGCCATCGATCCACTCTGACCAGCGACGATGCAGGGACAAAAGTCCTGCCTCGGCCAAAGGCCCGACTGCGGCGCCGAATAGTCCGAACGGGCCATGCGCCGCCGATCCGGACGGCGGAGGCGCCGGCACCGCCGTTGCCCACGACGTACCGACGCCTCCGCACCACCCCGGTGAGCACCAGACGAGGAGAGAGGTCGCGTGCTCGGTCCTGCACACGCTCCATCGGCCGCGGCCGGAACGACCTGAACCCGTCCGTACCAGTGGGACACCTGTCCCACACCCTGCGACGCGACGAACCTTGCGGTGAAGCCTCCGGTCGCTATCATCGTCATATGTCGATGCCATCGTTCAGCGACGTCGCTGTCGACCCTGCGGCGGACGAGGCGGCCGAGGAGCACGCCCGGGTCCACCCGGCCGCGGTCTCCGCGGTCTTCCACGCCCTCGGCGAGCCGCACCGGCTCGCGATCCTCGAGCACCTGCTGCTCGGCGAGCACCGTGTGGTCGACCTGGTGCAGCGCCTCGGCCTGGCCCAGTCGACCGTGTCGGCGCACCTCGCGTGCCTGCGCGACTGCGGCCTGGTGACCAGCCGCCCGCAGGGCCGCTCGTCGATGTTCTCCGTACGCCGCCCCGCGCTGCTCGTCGCGCTCCTCGACCGCGCCGACGCCCTGGTCGACGCCGACGACGACACCGCCGCCACCCACGACCCCGGGGCGGTGCACTGATGGGCGTCGGACACGGACACGGGCACGGCGCCGCCGAGGCCACCGCCGCAGCCGGGCACGCGGGCGCCCGCCACCGCTGGCGCCTCGGGGTCAGCTTCGGCCTGGTCGCGACGTTCTTCGTCGTCGAGCTCGTCGCCGCGCTGGTGTCGGGCTCGCTGGCCCTGCTGTCGGACGCCGGCCACATGGCCGCCGACGTCGTCGCCCTGGGTGCCGCGCTCGCCGCGACCCGGATCGCGACCCGCCCCGACCGCACGGGTCGCCGTACGTTCGGGTCCTACCGGGCCGAGGTCTTCGCCTCCGGCCTGACGGTGCTCCTCATGCTCGGTGCCGCGGCGTACGTCGGACTCGAGGCCGTCGCACGGATCGGCCAGGACGTCGAGGTCGCCACCGGCCCGATGCTCGTCGTCGGCGCGCTCGGCCTGGCCGTCAACGTGGTCGCGCTCGTGCTGCTGCGCGGGGGCTCGAAGGAGAGCCTCAACGTCAAGGGCGCCTACCTCGAGGTCGTCGCCGACACCGTCGGCTCGGTCGGCGTCATCGCCGCGGCCCTGCTCGTCGGCGCCACCGGCAGCCCCTGGTGGGACACCGGCGTCGCCCTCGCGATCGCGGCGTTCGTCGCCGTCCGTGCGGTCTTCCTGGGCCGCGAGGTGCTCGCCGTGCTCGGCCAGCACGCGCCCGCCGGCATCGACCCCGCCGACGTCGAGCAGCGCCTGTCCGGGATCGCCGGCGTCGAGGAGGTGCACGACCTGCACCTGTGGACGCTCACCTCCGGGATGAACGTCGCCACCGCCCACCTGGTCGCCGACGAGAACGGCGACGCCGTGCTGGACGCCGCGCGCGAGCTGCTGCGCGAGATCGGGGTCGAGCACGCGACGCTGCAGGTGGAGTCGTGCCAGCGGGACTGCACCGAGAGCTGGTGAGAGCCCGCCCCCGCCTACGATTTCAGTGAGGTGAGTCGGCGGTCCGTGCGACTACAGCCTGTGGTCCTCACCAGCGGAGAAGGCCGCCAAGGCGCTCCGCAACGCAGCCCGGAAGAAGACGGGCCAACCACCGAAGCAGGTCACCGCGCCGGTCAGCGGGCGGACGACGACCACCTTGTTGCGCGACCCGGACTAGGCGCCTCCGCCGAGCTCCGCTCGCAGTCCGGGGGGCCACGACGCGAGGAACTTCGGCGTCTCCTCCGGGAAAGCGCCGGCGTGCTCGACGAACGAGACCCGGACCGCGTTCTCGACCGCCGCGTCGCCATGGCGCAGCGCGAGGTCGATGAAGCGGATTAGGCGTTGCTCGGTCTCGAGCTCACCCGCGTGGAACAGCCGGACTGCGGCCCGGAGCAGGTCGGCCATCAGAAGGTGAAGGAGAAGCTCGTCGTTGTCGTCGAAGTGCTCGCGCACCGCAGGTTCGACCTCCGGGACAGACTCAAGGAGTCGCCCGACGAAGTCGCCGTGCGTGAGCACACCGTCGGCTGCCATGGGGCGCATCGTCCCAGGCCGCTCTTCGGTTGCCCTCATCTCACTGGGATCGTCAGGGGACCGCCCGCTCAGGCGGTTGAGCCCGACCGAGCGCCCGCGAGGGAGGTGTCGAAACCCCGCCGGCCGACCGGAAACCGTGTCCACAGCCAGCCCTGCGAGCCAGACCGGTTGTC
>PBYI01000055.1 GCA_002729525.1 Nocardioides sp. | reverse complement strand
TACTATGTTCACCACAATAGATGGAGCACTTGCACTACAGCTCAAGTTGCCATCTTCATTTACCATATCAAAGGTATAAGTACCTGACTCAGTAAGAAGATATGATGCACTCTGTGTAGAAGCATAAAGAGTACCATCCAATGAAATTCGTACTGTATAGTCTGTAGAAAGACTTGCAGCTGAAATTTCATCTTCATGGAAGTAAACGCTTACTGAATCACAAACAGTGAATTCATCACCGTCGGCCACTTTATTATCATCTAAAGCATTTACTCCGACCGAAAGATCAAACTCAGGCAAGTTGTATCTTGAAATCACAACAGCATTAGATGAAGGACTTTCACAATTACCTGAAGTTCCAAACGACTGGTTAGAAACTTGTACTGAATAAGAACCTGTTGAATCAGCAGTAATTGTTCTTGTTGTAGCAGAGAAACCTGAAGGTCCAGACCACAGGTAGTAATCAAACCCTTCTGGAGCAGAAAGAACAACATCATCAGTTCCTTCACAATCTTTCAAGTTTCCACTAACTACTGTGATCTCAGGCTTTTCTGGAGCTTCTTCTAAAGTAATAGCTACAGAACTAGTAGTGTAAGAACAGCTACCTTCAGTGATTCTTGCAAAATAAGAACCAGATTCAGTCATTTCAGAAATTTCCAGCGTCGCACCAGCATAAACCGGAGTACTCAAGTCATCTCTAAACCATTCAACAATAGTAGTACCCGCATCACTTTGCGTGCCATCAGCTAGTACTCTTACCGCTTTAAAGTTGTAATAAGTACTTGACTCACAAACTGAAAGTGCTAGCGCATCTTCTACCATTTCGTAAGTTGATGAACCTGAAATGTTCACATAAAGCTCATAGTTTTCTAATACTTCAATTTCTTCCTCATCTGTAGACATTAAAGTGTTACAAACTGTACCACCAGAAGTCATTGAAGTAATTTGAAGTCCTAGATCTGTTGCTTCAGTTAAAGCAGCTAGCGTTACAGTTGTTTCTGGATCTTCAGGGTCATAAACCAAAGTTCCTAATACTGCATCAGTAGCAAGATCAATTACATCATATTGGAAGTAATTTCTAGGATTAGTAATTGTAACAATTACCTCCTCAGGAGCACAATCCAAAATATCTGTACCTGAACCAATTGCTACAGAGAATGTAGTTCCTTGATTAATCGGTGCAACTAATTCTACATTAGATTCAGAGAACTGACCAGTTACTTCAACTTTTTCGTCATTGTCTTCTACATCGTCATAAGCATCAGTTTCATCCAACGCATTTAATCCAAATCGGAAGAATCCGTTGTTATCACCTGATGTAAGAACAGAATTAGGTAATTGTACTGTTACTGTACCAGTACCATCTACTGCGCTAAACTCAAAACCAGACAACTCAGTAGATGAACCTCCAACAGGTTTGTATGTTGGTTTCAAAATATTGTCTGCACCGAAACGACCTCTGATTTCATAAGTAAGAACAACGTCCTCGCCTTGACACATTTCATCAGAGCTAACACCTGTGATCAACACTTCTTGCTTAGCAATAGCTCGTGTATCAGAAATATAATCGAACGGAAGTGTTTCTCCAGACTTGAATATCCAGTTATCAACAAAAACACCAATGGCATTTCTTTCTTCTTGTCTGAATCGGAAACGAACACCAGCCAACATTTCTTCAGTCAAGGAATATTGAACTGTTGAATCATTGATTGCAAATTCAGAGTCCATTTCTGGGAAGGTATCCAACTGTGCGTATGTACCACCATTGTCCAATGAATATTCAAAAATCAAATATTGATTAGCAACAAGGTTTTCAGACACCTCATCAAAAGTTAAATCAAATTCAAGAACTTCTTTACCAACCAACTCCTCGGCTGTGAAATCACGCGTTGTGATTAAACCTCTACCATAATCATTCTCAAATTCAACTCCAGATCCATACAGATCAGTCAATGAAGTAGTAAAATAACTTTCGTCATTGTGCAAGTTTAGTATATAGGAGTCTCCATCATACCATTCAACGTAAGTAATATCTAAATCTTCACCAGACGGATCAGCAAATCTCCATCTAAATTGAACAGTATTTCCATCTTCTAAATCGAATTCATCAGAATCACCAGCAGCAAACCCAGATCCAGTTTCTGTCTCTTCAATAACCCAATCACCTCCATTTAGTCTGGATTCAAATATCACGTTAGTAGTTGAAGTACGATTTAATTGATAATACAAGTAAGCATCATCATCATCAACATCGCTAGCATCAAATACTTTTGTCATGATAACTGGAGTATTTCCTGATAAGAAATTGTCCGAATAGTCCGTAATATCATCAGTACTGTTATCGATATCACTGAACTGGAAGTCTCCAAGCTCACCTACTTCACCAAGCGCAGCACCTTCAGTAAATTCAATTACGAATGTCTGACTACCACTCAAGAAAGGAGGAAGATCCACAGTAATGTCACCAGTACCCACTTGTGTAGCTAAGATCATATCTTCACCACCCACTGCATTCACTGCAAGTAAGTTGGCAAATAATGTCTCTACTCCAATAGAAGATGTTTCATCGTTTTCTAAGTCGATGCTGAAAGTAGCAGAGCTACCAGCGTATAGCACATCGTTCTCATCAAACTCTAAAGTAGTTCTAACAGCTCTTAAGAAGACATCAAGCTCTCCTACTTCTGTAGTGCTTTCTCCATCTTCATCACCATAGATATAGTAAGTTTCTTCATCAACAACGATACTCGCAATTAATCTAATATCGTAGCTACCAGAAGTTGCATAGAATGGAACAGTACCTTCCAGAGCATCTCCTAAAGATGTAGTAGTACCTACAACATACGGCTTATCAGTCTCTGGATCAATCACATAATCCGTACCGTCATGAAGAATGAATGTAAACATTGTTCCTGAAGGGAATGTATCAGGCTCTAATATGTCTTCATTGTAATCCCAAGTATAAGTGAATGTTTCACCATTAAATACAGGGTCTTCAAGATCAGATTGTACCCAAGTGTAATCAGAATCTGATGGATAATTGATATTGATTGTATCCGCATCAGAATCACCAGTATAGTAGTAATCAGGCAATTCATTTCCTTGATCAAGCTCAACTGATATTCCAGAAACCGTCCAAGAACTAGCAAATTCGCCTAAATTCAAAGGTTGTGACCATCTAAAATATAATGTTTCAACCATGAATTCCGAAGGAATACCAACATTAACAGTACCATTAGCATTGTACAATAATCCAGTTTGGTACATATCATCTTCATCCTCGAATACTTCGATTGCTGTGAAAGTAGTACCATCTGCAGACACTTCTAATCTTGGAACTGTATTGGTATTGGAAGTGAAAGTCACTACAGAACTGTAATTGAATACTAAAGTAGCAGAATCTGCTCCAGAAACATCCACACTATTAGTAGTAACAAAGCGATCTCCAACTTGATTAAATGTAAATGAGCTGTAATTCGGGCTATTTACACCTTCAACATCCATGAAGTCAGCTTCATCATCAAGCGTAATAGTCTCATCAGCAGGAATGAACAATCCGTCTGTACCTGGTGTGAAAGGAATAATTCTTAAAGAATAAGGGTCTGTTACAACACTGTCCTCATTTAAAGGAACCGCAACAGGCATTCTACCAGAAATACTAGCTTCACCTTGATTAGCGCTTGTACCAATTACATAATAATCAGTATCCTGGAATAAAACAGCAGCGAAAGAAACATCTGTTGGGAAGTATTCCGCATTGTAGTTAAAAGTAACAGCTTCATCAATTACATAAGAAGTCTTAACTTGTTCTACGTTCAAATATGGAAGTTGAACTCCTACATCTACAGAATCTACTGTAACTTCATTGAACACAGGATTTGTTATTTCTATGTTTCTAATCTTAGTTACATTAACTCCACCACTAACTATCTCTGGATAACTTACTTTAAACTGAAGGTTTTCACTCCAAAATGTATTTGGCACTTCCACGGCTAAAGTTTCATCTCCTGAACCAGAAGTAAAAGTTACCGTCTCTACTTCCTCAAAGTTTTCTCCATCCGTTGACAAAGACAAATCAATATCAAAATCCTCATCAACAGTTGAATTATCAACAGCTATAACAAGACTGATCGTTCCGCCAAAACTAAAGTCGTATGGTATAGAGACAGCAGAACGTTCAGAGGATCCATAAAAAGCATCAGGAGCACCATCGTACTCTTGAGTTCCGGTCAATATTTCAAAATAGTCGTCAAGCTCCTCATTAAGCACATCTACATCATAAAGTGTATTGAAGGGGGAACCAAAATCAAACAACCCGGTAGTGATTCCTAAAGTCAGCTTATCAGAACCAGAGTATCTAAAGTTCTGAGGAAGCGTACCAGTAATTGTACCATCCAAAGTTTCTGTCGCATTCAATTGAATAGACTCATAGTCAGACGCATCTTCGTCATCACCATTGTGTAGAGTAAGTATCAACTGGGTATCATCACCTGGCTCACCTTCAAGATCATAAGAAACTGTAAACGTAGAACCCGGAACACCATAATCATCCCCTGCGATTTCCACAGGCATATCAAATGTTACATCAGTGATCTCAATGTCAATACCGTAAATTTCTAGTGCTACTTCGTCATAGCGCTCTCCATTTACGTATAGATATAAATCATAATCTCCAGCTTCTAATATCGGAACATTAAAGGTTGTCGTACCCGCTGTAACATCAGCGATGTTCGCAAGAATAATATCAAGAGCCACTGTATCATCCAAAGGCGCAGCATCTAATACCAATCTAGCTGAAGTCCCTGCAGCAAAAGCTCCAGAATCAATGCTGTAAGTGAAAGTTTGCTCAGTCATTGGATAAGGTAAATTATCCGAAGAAATGCTCAATGGATCCAATGAAATATATGGTCTGTATACTGTAAAGTCTTCCTCTACATCATTTACATATTCAATTTGATTACCATTTCCGTAGACATTAAACATACTTAATGACCAAGTATCAAGACTCGCCCCGTTATTGCTAGCTTGTCTAACTCTGAATATTGTAGAAGAAGACACCATACCCGATGGATAATCATCAGCATAAATCGTAAATTCAGTATATCCTGCAGATTGTGGAAGGGCATTAAGCGTAGTTGACTCTAGAGTAGTGAAAGCTCCACCATCCGCAGAAAACTCAACTAATAAACCTGTACCAGCAGGGCTTAAGAAAGCAGAACTTCTTGATAACCTGAACACCATCGAATCATTTTCCATAGATGTTAGATCCAATGCTGGGAAGGTAACTGAACGTTCTCCATCGCCATCGAACTTAAGTATTGCTCCATCAACCTCTCCATTCTCAAGAGTGATATCATCGATATCAGACGATGAGAAATTAGGAAGGTAGCTATTTGATACTAGTAACTTACTATCAGCCGCATCATACGCCGCTAAATGAATTTTGTAATCATCATAATCAACGTCGGCAGGAATAGTACCAACTATTCTAAAATCGTTTGTGGCAGCATTTCCATCAGGATTAGCAGTGTAAGTCTCACCACTAAGGTAGAATACATCAAAATTTGAGGTAAACACTACTCCATACTTATATTGTGACATGTCAATACCAGCCGTAACACTACCAAATATTGTGATTTGCTCACCAGCAAATTCATCATAAGGACCAGCCAATAAAGTATCACCACTTGAAACCAACATAGTATCAAGAGTTACTGTTGGATTTAAAACAGTATATGCGCTATCTAGAGGGTTTCCAGGTGTCACACTGGTTACCAATTCATAGGGAGACTCAGTTACAATTGCCAAGTCGCTAACTGACCAAGCTTTTTCATTTACTCCTAAACCAGATCCTGCTTGAGCAATTCTGAAAGTTACAGATGAAGTATAAGCAGCAACTGGCAATGCAAATTCCTTACTTCCATCAAATGCAATCGTATCAGTTCCAGCATTCTCTTCTTCTAAAGCAGTAAATGTTGTTCCATTAGTTGAATAGTAGAATTTGACGAAATTCACAGTATCTGTCGTATAGATATCATCATTTAATTCATCAAATTCAAAGCTAATCAAAACAGTATCTGAACCTGTTAAGTCAACAGGATCTGTAGTTAGGCTACGTGAATTGGCAAGATTAAACTCCCAATTAGCAGCAGTACCTGATGTTGTTACGTCATCACTAGTGAAGACAATGCTATCTAAAGCATTACCATAGTCATCACCTGTAACAGCATAAAGTGACAGTGTAGAAAGACCTTCAGCCCATGTAAAATTGACACTTACATTTGAACCTTGAGTGGTCGTTCTACTCAACAGGTAATCTTCACTTGTGCTATCAGCTAAATCGATGGATGATCCATCGTGATAGAAAAGCAAAAACTCTGTTCCAGCTTCAAAACCAGACGCATTGTATATATAGGTAGAATCCTCTCCTACATATTGGATTATATTTCCAGGAGCATCCGCTGTGACGGTTTGTCCAATTGCCGAAAATGCAAAAAAAGCTTATCAGAATGACAAGCAGCCCTTTCGCACTTTGCAAAATATTTTGTTTGTATTTATTTCTCATTTTTGCAGTGATTTAATTAAAGAAATTTAAATCCAACTCGAAGCGTACTCATGGTATTCATGTTCACGTAACTACTTTTGGTTTTATCCATAAATAGTTCACCATCCACATAAACTTCATTTTTGTACTGCTGAAACAAATTGAATCCGACTTCTGTACCAATGTAAAATCTGGAATTGAAATGGTATTCAGCACCAACTCCGGCACCAACACCAAACATAAAATAGCCAACACCGTTGGCTGTTCCAGAACTTGTATTAACACTAGTAGCACCGTCGACACTGTAGGAAGTAGTTGATTCGCTACTAGCAAATCTTTGGCCTACAATAAAATCAAATGCCGCATAAGATCTGAAACCATCCTGAATGGCGAAGTGATATTCGCATCCTGGTCTCAAAGTGTAAGAGCTGCTATTGTAAACAGCATCGGGCGTATTTTGCGTGTTACTTAAATACATCTCAATGCCCAGCCTAGGGACAATGTTAGTAGTAACCGCATACCTGGCTCTCAAAGAACCAAAGCTAAGTAAGGATCCTCCTGTAGTTGCAAAAGGACTCCCTGTGATCTCGAAGGCTAAATCACCGGCATCAAAGTACCCACCTTCGCTCCCAGACGATGAATCTTCGTCTTGAGCAAAAAGAGTACCCCAACTCAGCAAAATAGCTAGAGAGACCAAAACACATTTTCGCATAAGTGTAAATGGTTAGGGTTGAAAAATCAATTTTGGCGGTTTTTAAAGAAGGGAAATAGGCGGCTCCTTATAAAACCACAACAAACCTAGGAAAAATCTAACATAGATACCATACCCAATTTTAGGTAGAACACTATAATTATTGCATTATTAACAATATCGGTTGTAATTTTTCAATATTGTTAACCGCAACCACTTTTCCTAAACTCATTTTTACAATTTCATCATAAAAATTTAATATT
>PBYI01000054.1 GCA_002729525.1 Nocardioides sp. | reverse complement strand
TGGCGCTCGGTCGGGCTCAACCACCGGAGCGGGCTGGCGCTCGGTCGGGCTCAACCACCGGAGCGGGCTGGCGCTCGGTCGGGCTCAACCACCTCAGCGGTGATGCCGTGACCAGGACGGGTGTGGCACCGCCCGCCCCGCCCGTGGTTCGGTGCGGGACTCGACCGCAGAAGACCGGACCAGGAGGCCCGAGCCGTGAACCAGTCGTACGACCCCCCGCCCGAGCAGGACAGCAGCACCCCGCCCCCGCCGCCGCCCGGAGGCGGCTACGGGGCGCCGTACGGCCAGCAGCAGACCCAGAGCGGCGGCAAGGGAATGGCGATCACCGCGCTGGTGCTCGGCATCCTCGCGGTGCTGTCGTTCTGGACCGTGCTCGGCGGCATCGTCTTCGGCCTGATCGCGATCGTGCTCGGCATCATCGGCGCCTCGCGGGCCAAGAAGGGCAAGGCCGGCGGCCGCGGCATGTCGATCGCCGGCGCGATCACCGGCCTTCTCGGTGTGGTCCTGTCGGGCGTCATCATCGCGATCGGCGTCGCGGTGTTCGACGCGGCCGACTTCACCAGCCTGACGAGCTGCCTGGAGCAGGCGGGCGACGACCAGGCCGCCATCGACGAGTGCGAGCAGGAGTTCCGCGACCGGGTCACCGGCGGCTGAGCCCGCGCGCGCCGAGCGTCCGGCGCGTCGGCAGGTCCGGCGCGTCGGCCAGCTCGGCCTGCTGGGCCGGTCCGGCGGACAGCAACCGTCCGAGTCGGGCTGCCCAGGGGCTGGCTGTCACCCCGTGCAGGTAGATGCTCGCCAGCACGGTGACGGCGGCGGTCGTCAGCACGGTCGTCGTGTGCGGTCCGGCCTCCAGCTCCTCGGAGATCAGCAAGGCGAACAGGATCGACGCCAGCCCGCGTGGTCCGAACCACGCCAGGAACAGCCGTGACTCCCACCGGGTGCCCGACCGCACCATCGACACGACGACCGGTACGCCGCGTACGACGGTGAGCGACAGGGCGGCGTACGCCAGCACCGGCCAGGTGACGTCGGTCAGGAAGGCGCCCGCCAGCACCGCCCCAAAGACCAGGAACGTCACGCCGGTGAGCATCTCGGCCTCGTCCTCGGTGAAGTCGTGCACCTCCCGCGCTCGTCCCGCGGTGAGCCGGCCGAACGCCATGCCTCCGACGAACGCCGCGATGAAGCCGTTGCCGCCGACGAGACTCGCGCCGGCGTACGCGAGGACAGCGAGCGCCAGTACGCCGACCCGCTCGTAGGTGCCCTCGACCAGTCCCGCCCGGGTGGCTCGCAGCAGCAGGGCGCCACCGACCCCGCCGACCACGAGCCCGGCCACGGTCCCCAGCCCGATCTGCGCGACCAGGAAGCCCGGCCACCCACCGGTCGTCCCGCGCTCCTCGGCGTCGGCGAGCACCAGCAGGGCGGTGACGACCGGCAGCGCGATGCCGTCGTTGAGCCCACTCTCGACGTTGAGCCCCTGCCGGATCCGCACCGGCAGCCGCCGGTCGGAGACGACGGCCTGGCCGAGCGCGGCGTCGGTCGGGGCGAGCACGGCCGCCACGAGCGCCGACTCCAGCGGCGGCAGCCCGAGCACCAGGTGCGCGACCAGCGCGCCGAGCGCGATGGTGAGCGGCAGTCCGATGCCGAGCAGGCGCGCCGGGATGCCGGCCGACCCGCGCAGCGCCGTCAGGTCGATCCGGGCGGCGTCGCTGAACAGCACCAGCACCAGCGTCGCCTCGATGAGCACGGTCGCGGCCTCGTCCTCCAGCCCGAGGTCGAACCAGCCCAGCCCCGCCGTGCCGACGACGAGCCCGACGGTGGTGAACACGATCGGCGCCGTCACGGGGGTGGCCGACAGCCGCCGCGACACCAGCGCGAAGCCGAGCAGCGTCAGCGCGACCAGGAGGAGCTCCACCACGACCGCGATCCTTCCACCGTCGTACGCCGCTGCGCCCGTGGACGCACGAAGGCCCCCGCCGGAGATCCGGCGGGGGCCTCGTCGCAGGTGGAGCCCTGCGGTGCTCGTGGGCAGGGGCGGGGTCGAACCGCCGACCTATCACTTTTCAGGCGATCGCTCGTACCAACTGAGCTACCTGCCCGAGCGGGGAAGACCTTACCCGAGCCTCCGTACCGGACCCGAATCCGCCCGACAGTCGGTCCTCGGGACTCTCTCAGGTGGGCGACGCACGGCAGGGACATGACGCTTCTGCTCGCGCTCCTGGCCGCTCTCGTCGCCGCCGCCCTGGTCACCGTCGCCACCGGTGTTGGGCTGGTGCTGCTCGCCGAGCGGACCGGCACCACCGACGCCCTCGGCCCCGCGACGAACGCCGCCCCGGTCGCGCTCGCCGTCGGTGTCACCGCGGCGATGGGGGTCTTCGTCCTCGTCGCGCTGTAGCGGGCGCGCCGGCTGCGCGCGGCGCCCGCGCCTCGGCGTACGCCGTCCGCGTCTTCTAGGCTGAGGACGTCCGGCCCCCATCGTCTAGCGGCCTAGGACCCCGGCCTTTCACGCCGGTAGCGCGGGTTCGAATCCCGTTGGGGGTACTGCGCCGGCCACCCGCGATCCAGCGGTCGCCCGCGGATTGGGTGTGCGCCGGGGCGTGCGTTAGAGTTCCATCGCTCCCGCAGGGGAGCACAGCACGAGGTGCACCTGGCCCCGTAGCGCAGTTGGTTAGCGCGCCGCCCTGTCACGGCGGAGGCCGCGGGTTCGAGTCCCGTCGGGGTCGCCAGTACGTAGGAGAGTTCGCCCAGGTCAGAGGCCTGGGCGGCTCTGCTTTTCGGGCCAGATCGGGCCGTTTGGTCACCAACTGGTCACGAGCGCTTTCGGAACGGCTCACGGGGCGCCGCCGGCAGCTCGCGCGTCGCGGGCTTCGCGCCTGGCGGTGGCCAGCAGGTTGGCCGCGCTCTGGTGCATCTTCACGTCGACGTGGGAGTAGATGTCGAGCGTGATCGACACGTGGCTGTGGCCGAGCTGCTCCTGGACGACGCGGGGGTGGATGCCCGCCTCGAGGGCGAGCGTCGCGTAGGTGTGCCGGAGGTCGTGCAGGCGGATGTGTCGAAGGCCGGCGCGCCGGGTGAGCCGGCGGAACTGCTCGGTGATGCGGGTCGGGCTGATCGTGCTGCCGTCCTCCTGGGCCGTCACGAGGTCCTCGTCGTTGTAGCCCGGGCCGAGCGCCAGCTTCTCCTGAGCCTGGCGAGCGCGGTGCACGCGGAGCGCGGCGATGCACTCCTCGTCGAGGATGATCGTGCGCCGCCCGGCCTTGGTCTTCGGCGAACTCCACGCGCGCTGGCCGTTGCCGATGTTCACCAGGGCGCGCTGGATCTGCGCGCGGCCGTTGTCGAGGTCGATGTCGCGCCAGCGCATGCCGAGCGCCTCGCCCCGGCGCATGCCGGTCGTGGCCAGGAGCGCCCACAGCCCGAAGTGCCGGTGCGCCGCGGCGTGTTCGAGGAAGGTGATCTGCTCCTCGAGCGTCCACGTCGTGAACTCGGTGCGCTCGGCCTTCTTCGGCGGGTCGGACGCCTCGACCGGGTTGGTCTGGATCTTGCGCCACCGGACGGCGTCCTTGAACACCCGGTGCAGGACCGTCGAGACGCCGCGTGCGGTGGTGACCCCGATCGGCGGGTGGGCGGCGTCGCCGGCCAGGAGCACGGCGTAGTGCTTGTTGAGCGTCGGGCCGTCGATGTCCTGCAGCTTGCGCCGCCCGATCGGCCGCTCGACGACGTGCCGGGTCAGCGCGCGGCGATAGCCGTCGTACGTCGACTCCTTGATGGTGTGCTGGGCCGCCGGCAGCCACGTCTCGGTGATGAACTCAGCCAGCGTGACCGGTGCGAGCGCGACGTACGCCCGCTGGTCGAGCTCGTGCAGCAGCTCGTTGAGCTTCTGCTGCGCGGCGCGCCGGGTCGTGAAGCCGCGGCGCCGCGTCTGCTTCCGCTTCGGCCGGCCCCGCGCGTCGAGGTCGTCGCCCGGCACGTCGACGACCACGGTCCAGGTGCCATTCGGCTCCTGCTTGACGCTCCCGCGTCGTCCGCTGCTGCTCATGCCTGCTGCTCCTTGAACTCGTCGAACGCGGCTTGCGCAGCCGCGATCTGCGCGGGAGTGCCGCTCTTCCTGGCCCGACTCAGGCGTGTGTGAAGGCGCCGGTACTCCCGCCTCTCGGGCGACGCTTGGTAACGCTGCCTGGCCTGGTCGGCGCACTCGAACCCCGGGCACCGCTGGGCTGGTCGGCCGCTCCGGACCGGGACGAACAGGCGCTCGCAGACGTCGCACCGCATCAGGCCCGGTCGCCCTTCGGTGTACGCCGACATGGCCTCGAGGCGGGCCCGGTCGTAGGGGTCGGCGAAGCCGTCCGTAACCAGGCGTAGCCGCGCGCGGTCGTCCCACTGCATCGCAAGGCCGACCTGCAGCGGCACAAGTGATCGGGCGTCCCGCTTCTCTGCTGCCCGCCGCACCAGAAGCTCAAGCCACTCGCGTAGTTGCTGATCCTTGGTGTCCAGGTGTGACAGCCACCCGTACTCGGCGAGTCGGCCGCATAGGTCTGCGAGGTCGTCGTCCGTCGGGGACTCGTCCACCGAGGCCCAGCGATCCCACGCGGCCTCGGAGGAGGGGAAGGGGTTCTCGGACTCTGGGTCGATCACGTCGCTGCTCTGGGTGATCCCGCTCCACGCTTGCTCCAGCCAACTTCGGACCGACACGAGGACCGAGCCGAGCTGCGCCCGCACGCCAGCATCCGCCGCGAGTCGGGTGAGCGACGTTGGGTCGCGCCAGTCGAGGCGCAGGAGGAAAGGAAGGACACCGTCAACGCGGCCGTGGGTGCCGCGGAGGTGCAGGTCAGGGAGCCCCAGCACAAGCTGAGCCTGCGTGTAATCGAAAGTCATGGCGTTCTCTGTAGACCAATCTTGACTGTCATGAGTAGCGTATGCGTGAAAGTCTCAGACTTCTACGTTCACGGGAGGAACCATGGCACCGACGCCCAGCGGGGTCAAGCACGTGCCGCCAGTCGGTGCGGAGTCACGCCCCTTGATCCTGCGGCTCACCGGGCGTCCGGAGGTCAGCCTCAGCGACATCGCGCGCGCTGCCGGGTGTACGCCGGGCTTCGTGAGCATGTGTGCTCACGGGCGTCGGAAGCCGACGGCTCGCGTGCGGCAGGCAGCCGAACGGCTGCTGGGTGTAGCGGCTGACGACCTCTTCCCGAAGTGGCCAGCAGCGTGACCGGCGTCGACGCGCCGAGCGGCCGCATCCCTGCCCCGTGGGAGAAGCCGTGGATCAGCGTTGCCGAACTCGCCAGCATCACCGGCGAGGGCGAGAAGGCCATCCGCGCGGCCATCAGCAAGGGCGACCTGCCCTCGCTCTCGATCGGCCGCTACGTCCGCATCCCGACCGCCGCACTGCTGCGTCAGCTCGGGATCGATCCCGGCGAGCCGCCGCCGAGCAGCGACTGACCGGCGGGCCATCCGCCGCCTCGAGAAGTACGAACGGCGCCCCCCGCGAAGGAGCGCCGTCCCAGTCCATGCCCTCGGCCCACGAAGACGTTGGAGATCCAAGGATGCCTGACCCCACTGACCTGCGCTACCCCGACGCGCGTCCCGACTGCCGGCACCAGGCCGGGAGCGACTGCCCCGATCACGGGTGCCCGCACTGCCGGAACGTCGTCGAGCAGGAGAACTACTACGCCGAGGCCTGCTGGACCTGCATGGAGTTGAGGCACGCCGACCACACCAGCTTCGCGGCCCTCAACCCCGCCATGGCCTGCGAGCTCGCCGAGGCCCTGCACTGCCTCACCTGCGGGCGCTGCCGCAACGACGGCGTGGCCGTGTGCTCGAGGTGCCTGCGGTGTCCCGCGCACGATGACGACCCGGACGACAGGTGCGTGACCTACCGCGCCGGCGGCGCCATCGATGCGGCGTACGTCGTCCACGAGATCCCGGACGCGTCCGGGCGCTGGGTCGCGAGCCGTCCGAGCCGCGCGGGTCACCTCGACGTGCCGGTGGTCCCGCCGACCGCGGAGGTCCGCGAGCGTCGCAGCTCTCACTACGGGGCGCTGACGCGGGTCCCCTGCCGGGTCTTCCCCGACCAGCAGTGCATCTCGTGCGGGCCCGACGCCGACCGTCACCTCGAGGAGATCCGCATCGTCCCCCTGCTCCCCGCCTACCACCTGCTCTACCCGTCGCACGCCCTGCGTCCTGCCTCGCGTCCGACCCCGCCGGCTCAGTGGTGAGCCCGGAGGAAGCGGCGGCGCTCGACGTCGCCCGCGCGCTCGCCGCCGCCGGCATCCCGGTCTTCACCGCCCCCGCCGACCCCGGGAGCAAGGTCGGGTTCCGGCTACCGCCGCGGTGGCAGCAGACACCGGCCGACCCGCGCGTCGTCGACACCTGGCAGCCCGGCATGGCGATGTGCATGGTCACCGGCCGCGGTCTGGACGTGATCGACGTCGACCCCCGCAACGGTGCCGACGTCGCCGTCCTGGGCGGCCTGCGCCCTCGGCACTACGCCGCAGCGTCGACGCCGTCCGCCGGCGCCCACCTCTTCGTCGCCTCCCTCGGTGTCAGGACCAAGCCGGACCTCTGGCCGGGCATCGACATCAAGGCGGGCGACCGTGACGGCCGCGGCGCCGGCTTCGTGTTCATCGCCCCGACCGTGAAGCCGTCCAAGGTCGACGGGCGTTCGGGGGCCTACCGGTGGATGCCGGCGCCGGATCCGGCCGAGCTGTCAGCCCTGCTCGGTGGCCAGCTCGTCGACACCTCGGGTGCGGTCCTGGCCCAGCGCATCGGCGCCACCCGTGGGCACGAGCAGCCCAACGCCGCGGCCGAGGCGTACGACGGCCCGCCGCACGCCGACCTCAGCCCGGACGACCAGCGCCGGCTCTCGCGGTACACCGAGACCGTCGTCGACGCTGTCCTCGAGGAGCTCGACGCCGCTGCGACGTGGCCGCCCGGGCACACCGACGAGCGGGGCCGCGGCTGGGAGAAGCTCACTGCCGACGCTGCGCTGAAGCTCGGGCGCCTGGCGCGGGCGGCGTGGAGCGACCTGGACCTCGCCGTCGCACGAGAGCTGCTGCTCGCCCACGCGCCGACGGACAACGGCTGGCGCCTCGACGACGCCGAGGAGAAGTGGCGCACGCAGTCAGCGCGCCTCGACCCGCTGCCGTACCCGCGCAGCGACTCCGAGCGAGACGCGGCCTTCTACGAGCGGATGGGTCTGACCCTGCCGGCACCAGCTGCGCCCGGGGCGTGGGCACCGCTCCCACCGGCCGTTGCAGGCGCCTCCTCCGCTGCCCCGCCGACTGGGCACGCGCACAACCCGCGCTCGCTCCGGGACGCGCACCTGTCGGAGACCGTCGCCGGCCGCGCCCTGCGTGGCAGGTACCTCTGGTCGGGTGGCCTCGGCTGGATGCGGTACCGCGCAGGCTGCTGGTCGTCGGTGGAGGAGACCGACGTCCTCGACGTCGTACGCCGCGACCTGATCGACCAGCACGCCCGCGAGGCCGCCGCCGGCGCCGATAAGGACCGGCTCAAGGAGCTGTCGGCCACTCTCTCTGCGTCACGCATCGGGGGGCTGCTCCGGCTCGCCAAGGGCGTCGTGGGCGTGGAGTCGGAGCGCTTCGACGCGCACCCGCACCTACTGTGCGTCGGTAACGGCGTCGTCGACCTCTCCACCGGCGAGTTGCTCGGGCACGACCCGGACCTGCTGCTCACCCGCCGCACCTCGACGCCGTACCTGCCCGGTGCTGCCTCGAGCGACTGGGCTGCCGCGCTGGCGGCGCTGCCCAACGACGTCGTGCCCTGGCTGCAGCAGCGTCTCGGCCAGGCCGCCACCGGCCACCCGACGAGCGACGACGTCCTCCCCGTCCTGCAGGGCTCAGGCAGCAACGGCAAGACGACGCTGATGGGCGCCGTCGTCCGAGCCCTCGGGGAGCACGCCGTCACCGTTCCCGAGCGCGTGCTGATGGCGCACCCCAGCGACCACCCGACCGAGCTCATGACGCTGCGGGGGGCGCGGCTGGCGCTCATCGAGGAGACGCCCGAGGGCCGCAAGCTCCCGGTGAAGCGGCTCAAGGACGTGCTGGGCACGCCGACGATCACCGCGCGGGCGATCCGCCGCGACAACGTCACCTGGCAGGCGACCCACTCCTTGGTGCTCACCACGAACTACACGCCCGTCGTCGCCGAGACCGACCACGGCACCTGGCGCCGTCTGGCCCTGCTGCGGTTCCCCTACACCTTCGTCGCCCCGGGGCAGCCCGCCTCGCGCGCCCACGAGCGCCCGTCCGTCGCCGGCATCCGGGAACGGCTCCTCGAGGGGCGGGACGGCGCCCACGAGGCCGTGCTCGCGTGGATCGTCGCCGGTGCTCGCAGCTGGTACGCCGCAGACCGGCTCTTCTCGGCGCCACCCGGCCGCGTCGTCGCCGACACGCTGGACTGGCGCGAGAACTCCGACCTGGTGCTCGCCTACATCCACGAGCGTCTGGTCGTCGGGGCCGCGGCTGACGGTCGCCACGTGGCCAGCGACGACCTCGCCGGGGACTTCAACAGCTACGTGCGCACACGAGGCCACCAGGACTGGAGCCAGAAGACGTTCCTGACCCGGTTCGCCGACCACGAGTCGGTCATCGGGGCCGGTGTGCGGAAGGCCCGCGTTCGAGGTGAGGACGGCCTCTCCCGGCCGGGTGCAGGCACCGCGGCCTCCCCCTTCCCGACAGCGGCCTATGCCGCGCTGCCCACGCAGTACTCCGCTTGGATCGGCGTCCGTTTCCGCGGCGCTGACGAAGACGCCCACGAGGGGGGCTCAGCAGCATGAACGACCAGGTCAGAGGGCATGTGCAGGGTTGCTCCCGTACTGGAACGCCTGTGCAGTGTGCAGGATGTGCAGGGTTGCTCAGCAACGCCACGCGTACGCGCGTATCGGTGTCAACCAACCCACCCTGCACATCCTGCACAGCGGCCGCGGCTCAGTCGGTAGGAGCGTCGACTCGCTGGGTGTCGGGCGCGGTACTCAGGGGCCGGGTGATGCGGCCGACCCAACGCCGGGACGGTGCATCTCCGGGGCTCGCCCCCGCTGCGTGCGGAGGTGTGCGATGACGTCGCAGGGTCCGGCGCCGGGCGCCGACGCCAGCGCGGATGCCAGCGCGGATGCCGCCCGGGAGCGCGCGGATGCCGCCCGGGAGCGCGCGGCCGACCCCGTGAAGCCCGAGGGCGAAACGCGACCCCATGCAGGTGGGCGAGGCGTCAGCTCGGAGGGGCACCCGCGTCGCTGCACCGCGACGGCCCGATCCGGCACGCGCTGTCGCGGCTGGGCGGTCGAGGGCATGACGGTGTGCCGGATGCACGGCGGAGCGTCGCCGCAGGCTCGAGCAGCCGCTCAGCGGCGCAAGGCCGAGGCCGAGGCAACCCGGTTGCTCGAGCGCATCTGGGACCCGGACGCCGCACCGGTCACCGACTCCGTCACCGCGCTGATGTCGCTCGCCGGCCGCCTCGAGCACGCCGTGTCGGTGCTCGCGGCGCACGTCGAGTCTGACCGGGCGGGGGCGACCGCGGTCATCTGGACGCGACTCCTGCGCGAACTGCGCCAGACCCTGGTGAGCATCGAGGCGCTGGGCTTGGAGCAGAAGCGCGTGAGGATCGACGCGGACGCCGGCCGCGAGCTCGCCGCCGTGATGCGCGTGGTGCTCGACCGGCTCCGGCTCACCGAGGAGCAGCGGTCGCTGGCGCTGGTCGTCGTGCCGGAGGAGTTCCGACGCGTCGCCGAGCGCGCCGAGCTGCCGCAGGGGCGTGGGCGGTGATGGACCTCTCCGATGCCGAGGTGGTGCTGCGGGCCTACGAGGTCATCGAGGCGGCGCTCGACGCCGGCGACCACGACTCCGCTGTGCCGCGCATGCGCGCCGAGCTCGAGGTGCTCGACCGCGAGTCGCTGCTCCGCGTCGCCATGGCCATCGCCGGCGAGACCGCGCTCGTGCTCATCCCGCGCAAGGACCGCCGCCGGCTCCAGATCCGCATCCAACAGCGCCGTCTCGGCGTGATGTTCCTGTCGACCTGAAGGAGGGCGATCGTGACCGTTTCCGGGCCAGCCCGTGACCAACCGTGTGACCACCGGGCGTCGTTCGCGCGGCGTACGGCGCCCCGCGAGCCGCTGACCTGCGGTGTTCGGGCTGTCCGTGCCTCGCGTTCGGCGGGATGCCGCATCCCGTCGGGGTCGGATCGACGCTGCGCTCTGACACGTCCAAACGGCAACCGAGGGGCGCGGTCGTGAAGGCGCACGCGGACTGGGTCGTGATGTGGCGCGACAGCGAGAGCGGGCCCGCCGCGATGGCCGTTGCGCACTACGCCGAGCTCGACAGTGCCCGGGAGGGCGCGGCGGTGTACATCGACGCCGACGGTTGGCTCACCACCTCGCCGGTGTTCACACGCGAGTTCGGGGTGATCGGGCCCGGCCTCTTCGGTGTCGGCCAGGTCGTTGAGCTGCTGGTGTCGTACGACGAGGCGTGCCTGTCGCGGCCCGACCCGGCCAACGGCGGCACGCTGCGGCTGCTCGGCGGTCCGGTGTGGGAGGCCGTCGGCCCGGTCCTCCGTGAGGCCACCGACGCCCACGGCGACGTGCACGCAGACCTCGGGCCGCCGGAGGGCATCGACACCCGGTGGTGCCCGTGGGAGACGTGACCGCAGCCCGGCCGCGCAGTGCGGGCACGGGTCGCCGCCCGCTGCTCCCGGCCGTGGTTGCGCCCGACGCCGGCTACGTGATCGCCCGCGACTTCGGCTCGACGCTCGAGGACAAGGCGCACAGCGTGCGCGCAGCGCAGCCGGAGCTCGCGGACCACCTGCTCGCGGCGGTCGCGCAGCTGCGGGAGTCCGGGCGGCAGTGGCACGCGGCCGTCTTCGGAACCTCGCCCACACGGGAACCCGGCGTCTGCGGTACTGCGGAAGTTCCGCAGTCGAGTCAAGGAGCAGAGTCGGGGCGTCCCCTCGAGGTAACGGTCCCCGAGGCGGCGGCGAGGCTCCGGGTGTCGGAGGAGTACGTGCGCAAGCTGTGCCACTCCGAGTGCCTCGTCGCCGTCCGGGGGCCAGGTCGGGGGCGACCGTGGCAGATCGACCGACTGTCGCTGGACCTGGAGGCCCGGCGCCGAGAGCAGGAGAACGCGCGATGACGGACAAGCCGCTGAGCGAGGCGGAGCGCAAGCGCTACGTCGATGGCATCGACAAGGCCCTGGGCCTCACCTCACCTGCGCAGGGCGCGACCAAGCCGGTCAGGGACGCCTTCGTGGAGTGCGGGTTCACCCTCGTTGAGGCCGACCTCGGCGTCCGGATGCTCGAGTCGGGGAGGTACTTCGGGTTCGCCGACGCTGCCACGTCGCTGCGTTCGAGCGGGATCGGAGGCGCCGCGATGTCGCCGATCATGCGCACCGCCATCGAGGCAAAGGCACGCCAGCTCGAGGAGGCCGGGCACGTGAAGACGGAGCGGGCGCAGTTGGCGGAGGCTCGGCGCGGATCCAAGAGCGCCGGATCGTCCAAGGGCGCCGGCCGGTGATGCGCCTCGCGTGGTGGCGCCCGGCGCCCGGGATGGTGCGCGTCCGTCAGAGGCAGCTGATCCAGCTGCAGTCGGCCGCTCTCCGGGCGGGCGAGATCGAGGCCGAGACGGCATCGCTTCGCCGTGAGTCGGCTGCCATCGCGGCCGAGGGACGCGCCGCCGCGTGTCTCGACTCATGGGGTCTGGAGGCGCCGCGGGATCTGCTCGACGACCTGCCTACCCGAGCCGACGGAACCCTGCACGAACCGGCATTCGACGCGCTCGTCGCGGCACGGGTGTGGCACGACCGGGAGGTCGCACTCGCTCGCCTCATGTGCGCCGACGAGGGAGGACAGCGATGACCAAGGACTCCCCCGACACCGCGACCACCGAGAGCCGGCCCGAGGGCGGGCTCGACGCAGCGCCGGACGCCGTCGCCCGGGCCCGCGCAGAGGTCGAGGCAGCGCGCGAGACCCTCGGCCGCTGGGAATCCGAGCAGGCGACGGCGCAGGCCGAGCTGGAGGCCCTGCGGGAGCGCTCCGGCGCGGCGCTACTCGACGACCCGGGCAGCCTCGACGAGGTTGCCGGCACCATCAGCCGGCTGGAGTCGCGCTCCATGCTGGCTGGTAAGGCCGCCGAGGCGCAGCGCCTGCGGGTGATGGTCGCGGAGGCGGAGTATCTCGCGGCCGAGGCTGACGCGCTGGAGCCGGATCTCGCCGCCGTGGAGGCGGCGCTCGCCGAGCACGACGCGAAGACCGCACGGCTGCTCGCGCAGCTCGAGCGACACGAGGGGCGGTACATCAGTCGTCAGGAGCACGACCGAGTGGTGTCGCAGATTGCCTGGCAGACCGGTGGCGTGCATTCCCCCGGTGGTGAGGTCGGTCCGCCCCGCAGCGCACGGATGCGCAACCGTGCGCGCAAGCTGCAGCGGCACATCACCGTGCTGCGCGAGCTCGCCGCCGGTCGCGACCCCGAGCCGCTGCTGCGGGAGTGGCGCACGATGGCCGCCGAGGCCTACCCCGACTGCGTGCGCGGCGCGGGGGCTCTCGTGCCGACGCCGGCGTTCCTGCGATCAGTCGACCACGCCCGTAGGCGAGTCGATGAGCTGGAGCAGGCGATCGAGGACCTGCCGGCGCGAGTAGAGGCCCGCCGCGGCCTCGCCGACCAGGAGGGGGCTGTCGAGGATGCCCACCTGCAGTGGCTGCGTGCCCGCGAGACCGAGCTGCCCCGCGAGCTGGCCGAGGCCCGCGCCCACCTGGCCGCCCTCGAGTCCGCCGGGCGGGGTGCAGGGGAGGGTGCTGACCGGGGTGCTGGCTTGGTCGGCCCCTCTCCGGCGCTCGCCCGATGAGCGTCGACCGCGAGGTGCCTCTGCTGCCTCGGGACGTCATCGAGGTGCTCCACGCACAAGACGTCGTGGCCGCGACGGATCCGCAGTCCCTGCGTGATGCGCTCGACGCGTGGCCGCCGAGCCTGCTGCTCCGCCTCAACGCCATGGTCCGGACGGTCGCCGGGATGTCGGCGGACGAGAAGCGGCGCGCGGTTGGGCACTTCGCCCTCCTGCGGCAGATGAAGCACCTGGACCACGGCGCCAAGAGCCTCCTGGTGTCGCTCGAGGTGCTGCTCTTCGCCATCGACGAGCTCTCGCGACCCATGAGCGACGAGCCCGAGGAGGGCTGAGGCGTGTCGTCGACGACGGTCCGGTCGGTCACCGTCCGGATGGACGCCCATGTCGCGAAGTACATCGCCGACATGCGCCGCGCGGGGCGCGAGACCGACAAGGCTTTCGGGTCCGCCGGCGGGAACCTCCGCGGCATGAACCGCGAGCTGGACCAGGCGAGCCCCCGGCTGCAGCGGTCCGAGCGCGAGCTGCAGGGCGTCAGCCGCGCCACCTTCGAGGTCGACCGTGGGCTCACCGGCGTACGCCGCAGCTCGCGGGACGCGTCGAAGGAGATCGACCAGCTGTCAGGCCGGGTGCGGCTGCTACGGCAGGGTCTGGCGGTCCTGGGGCCGGCCACGATCCCGCTGACCTCGGTCGTCGCGCCGGCGCTGACCACGGTGGCCACGGCCGCCACCGGGGGCGTGCTGGCCGTCGGGTCGCTGATCACCGCGTTCCACGGTGTCGCGGACGCCGTGAGTGCCCTCGACGACTACCAGGCCGACCCGACGCTCGCGAACCTCGCGAAGTCGCAGGACGCGCTGAGGCAGCTCGGCCCGGACGCCCGCGCGTTCGTCGCGGCCTTCGACGGGTTCCAGCCGACCCTGACCATGCTCCGCGACTCCGCGGCCGCCGGGTGGTTCCCCGGGCTCATCGAGTCCCTCGAGCACGGCGAGGACCTCGCCCCGAAGGTCGCCCGGCTCCTCGAGCACGTCTCCGAGGCCGGCGCGCAGGCCGTCGCCGACGGCGCCGAGTCCCTCGCCTCGCCGCGGTGGGCGGACTTCTGGCGGATGCTGGACGAGGAGATGCCCGGCGTCATCACCGACACCGGGAAGCTCGTCGGCGACTTCACCCACGGGCTGACCGAGATGTGGGAGTCCGCGGTCCCCACCAACCAGGCCGGCATGGAGTGGCTCACCGGCCTGGCCGACACCTTCGACCGGTGGGCGTCGTCGGACAAGGGCCGCGCCGACGTGCAGGCGTTCCTCGACTACGCCACCGAGCACGCGCCGCTGGTCCGTGACTTCTTCGTGGAGACCACCGACGCGCTGGTGCAGATGGTCCAGGCCGCGGAGCCGCTTTCCGGGCCGGTCCTGGAGACGCTGACCAAGCTCGTCACCATCCTCGGCGCCGTCGCGGACTCCGACCTCGGCACCCCGATCTTCGCGGGCATGGCGGCCCTGTCGGTGTACAACCGCTCCCTGGCGGTCACCAGCCGCCTGCAGCAGTCCGTGTTCGGTCAGGCCGCCGCCGGGCAGCTCGCCGCCGGCGGGGGCCTGCAGGGCGTGTTCGGCCGCCAGGTCGCAGGCATGAAGGCCGGCATCCCGACCGCTCGCGAGTACGGCACCGTGGTGTATCGCGCCGGCCAGTCCACCCGCTACGCCAGCGCCGAGACGCTCGCCGCGCGGCGGTCGGTGGGCCAGTTCAGCCGGGCCGCGACCATGGCCACCGCGCCGCTGGCCGGGCTCGCGCTGGCCACGACCGACCTCAACGACTCCGTGGGCGCCAGCAACTCCGAGATGGGCGCCATGATCGGCACCCTCGGCGGGCCGCTGGGCATCGCGCTCGGCGCGACCATCGGCACCATCCAGGACATCACCGACGCCAACGCCGACCTGGAGACCGCGATCGCAGCCGTCCAGGACGCCGCCGCCACCGGCGACATCGACGGGCTCCGCGAGGGCCTGCGGTCGCTGCGCGAGGAGCAGGACGCCTGGCAGGCGTCGGTCGACGACTACCGCAGCCCGTCTGAGTGGCTTGACGACTTCTCCAAGATCCCCCGCAACCCCGTCGACTGGCTCAAGGGCGCGTGGAACGAGTTCATCGTCAACAGCGACGACGCCGCCGAGGCCGCCCGCGAGGTCGGGAAGTCGGCGCTGGAGTGGCAGCGCGGCTTCAACGCCACCCCGGCCGCGACCCACGTGGAGACCTTCACCGCGGTCTTCAACGAGCTCGAGGGCCAGATCGACGACACCGCCCGCGCCACCCGCGGGTTGAGCGGCGAGCTCGCCGGGGCGCTTGGGTTCCTCGACAAGTACGGCGCGACCACCGCCTACGCCGCCGCGATCGATGACGTCACCGACTCGATCAAGGACAACGGCAAGAGCCTCGACGAGAACACCCGCAAGGGCCAGGCCAACCGCGACGCGCTGGAGGCGTTCGCGCGTGCGGGTCTGCAGATGTACGACCAGATCGACGGCAAGGCCGCGAAGACCCGGTTCATGGACGAGCTCCGGGAGGACGCCCGGAAGGCGCTGAAGCAGTTCGAGCTCGGGAACCACGAGATCCGGAAGTACCTCGAGGACCTGGAGCTGGTCGACAAGAAGGAGATCACGCCCGAGATCGACGTCGACGTCAGCGACCCGCGCCGGCAGGTCAAGCAGGTCGAGCAGATGCTCGACGCCCTCGGCCTGACCGTCGCGGACCCGGCCGTGGCGCTCGAGGTGGGCAAGTTCCACGCCGGCGAGCAGAACGTCCGCGCGCTGCTGATGAACCTCGCCCGGATCACCGCCGACCCGCACGTCATCGCGGTGATCCGCGACGCCCTCAACGGCATCGGGACCGTGCGTGGGGCGCTGGCCAGCCTCCACGACAAGGACGTCACCGTCACCGTCCGCACCCGCCACGTCGGCGGGTCCGGCAGCCGTGTCGGGGACATCACCACCGAGAGCGCTCGCGGCAACCTCTTCCCCGGCGGCCCGGGCGGCCCCGGTGATGTGGCCAACGGCCACCAGCCGATGATCGGTCGTCACATGCGTGTGTGGGGCGAGCCCGAGACCGGCGGCGAGGCGTACATCCCGCTCGCCAACGACAGCCGCCGTCCTCGGGCCCGGGGCATCCTCGAGGAGACCGCCGCGCTCTTGGGCGGCGACGTCGCCTGGTATGCCCGGGGCGGACTGCGCGGCGCTGACGCCGATGCCGCTGACACCTCCGGCGATGGGCGGAAGCGCCACCGGTCCCTGACGTACCTCGAGGGCGAGGTGCGGTCCACCTCCTACGCCTTCCAGCAGGTCCGGTCCCAGCTCAAGGCCACCGAGAAGCAGCTCAAGATCTCCGAGAAGACCCTCGACCGCGAGAGCGACGCCCGCCGCGGCCTGCAGAACGAGAAGAACACGCTGCGCGGCGAGGCCGTGTCCAGCCTCCGCGACGACCTGTTCGCCGGAGCCGGCACCGACATCTGGGCCGCCGGCGGCCGCGGTGGCGCACCAGACATCCTCGGCACCCTCCGCGACAACACCGCCGAGGGCCGCGCCTACCAGATGGCGATCGCCCGGCTGGAGCGCAACGGCGTCAACGGGGCGGCGCTCGCGGAGGCGAACTCGCTGGAGAAGGCGCAGGCGCTGCTCGCGCTCGGCCAGGACGGTCTGCGGCGCTACCAGCGGCTGTACGACGTACGGCAGCGCGTCACCGGCGCCGCGGGCGAGGCGATCGGGGCGGCGGTGTTCGGCGAGAAGATCGACGTGCAGACCCAGGTCGTGCGCGAGCTGCGGGACGAGGTCCGCGAGATCCGCGCGGAGGCGCGACAGCGGGAGCGACGCATGGAGATCGCCGAGAGGAAGCGCGACGCCGCCCGCGAGCGGGCCGCCGACCGACGTGCAGAACGCAACGCGAAGTCCGTGGGCAAGGTGATCAACGGCGCCGCGGCGAAGTCTCATCGAGACAAGAGACCACCAGGGATCGGTGGCGGCCGCTGATGGTCGGGCGACTGCGTCAGATCAGTCTGCTGGGCCGACCCGGCGAAAGAACGCCGCTGTCCGCTCTCTGAGGCTCTCCGCGTCGGCAGCGAGGGCTTCGAGCTCTGACCCCTGGCCTTCGACAGCCACCAGCGGAACGAACGCCGCGACGTTGCTGGGGATGCCGCGCGACTCGTACGCCCTCTGGACACGCTCGTTCAACGCCTCCTGCTCGGCGGTCAGGCGGCTGAGCTCTTCGAGGTCCTCTTCGTTCATGGCTCAATAGCCTGCAGAGCGTGTCAACCCAGAGCGGACGGATCGGGGTCAAGTACCCACTGGACGAACGCATCGAAGTCCCACACCGGTACGCCGCAGAGCCCGCACGCGGTCGCCAGAGCGATGCGTGGGTGTCGGTCGACAGCGTCCGTCGTGGCCACTACGGCGTCGTACGGATCGTCGGCGGAACGCAGTTCGAAGGCGAGCGCGAGGATGTACGGGTCGGCCTTCTCGAACGAGTCCTCTGCGTCCGGATCGATCAGGTCAGGTGCGACGGCGAGGATGTCGCTCAGGGCCTGGTCTGACGCCCCCTTGATCTTCACCTTCGTGTACGCCTTCCCCGTCCACGCGCCCGGCGCATCCGGGTGCTGCATCTCGGTGAGCTCCTTGTGCACCTGCGACGGGAAGATCAGGCGCCCTTCCTCGACCAGGCCCATCATCGCCGAGAGCAGGTCCCACTGAGCCCCGCCTCCGACGGACACGTGCTTCTTGATGTCGACGAGCACGCAGGTGTCGACGATGACGATCAGCGGCGGTGCCTCGGCGTCGGCCGAGGCGAGTCCAGCGGCCCACTCGTCGAACTCCTCGGGCGGGTCAGAGGGCTGTGACACTCGGGACCTCGTCGGCGAGCTTGCGCACGTCGTCTACCTGCATGCGCAGCACCGACAGTGCGTCCCGTTCGGGCAGTGACGCCAGCACGGTCTCGAGGGTGTGCTCGCCGTACTCCCGGAGGCGCTGTGTGTGCCGAGGGGGGCTCATCGGCGTCTGCTCGGTGCCCTTCTTGGGCTGCTTGGGGCGGAAGGTCGCCAGCACTCGCGCGTACAGCCCGTCCACCGCGTAGCCGAGGTCCTGCAGGCGCACCGCCGCCGCGCGCCCGCTCACGCGGAACCGGCGCTGCACCGCGCTGACTGCATCGAGGCCGCCCTGGCCGCGGTCGACGCCTCGCGCGCGCATCAGCGCGCGCACCTCGGCTGCCGGCATCAGCAGCGTGGCGGCGAACATCTCGCACCAGCGCTCGGTGGGGGAGTCGACCAGCATCCGATCGCCACGCGGCTCGACGCAAGCCGCCGAGTCGCGGAGCACGAGGTGGGCGAGCTCGTGCCCGATCGTGTAGAGCCGGACCTGAGGCGGCACGCGGACGGTGTTGACGACGATCAACGGCGCGAGTTCGTCCCAGCGAGCGAACCCACGCACCTCGTCCGGGCCAAGCTGGAGCGCGAAGGTGAGGATGCCGCGGTCGTCGAGCGCACGCCGCCAGTCGTTGAGGGCCGCGTACTCATCACCCCAGGTCTGGTCGTCCGCAACCTGCAGCCACTGCCGGACCGTGGCGGCGACGTCGGCCGGGCGGTCAGCAGTCTCGTCTGCGCGGGGCAGCGGAACCGGGCCGAGGTAGCCCTCACGCGCGTCAGCAACGGCTCGCTGCACGCGGTACGCACGGCGTGCAGCGAGCAGCGCAGGCTGCGACACGCGGTGGCCCGGATCGCTGCCGGGGGGCCGGCGGAAGGCTGTCGGGATGGCACTGCTGGTCGGAGCGCTCGGGAGGAAGAAGAGCGCACGAGGGCGCCTCAGCCGCTGAGCGAGCCGGGATACCTCGCCCACAGTCGGCTGCACATCGCCGCGCATCCAGCCTCGGAGCGTCTCCGGATCGACCTTGAGCGTGACGGCGAGCTCGTCGACACTGCGGCCGTCCTGCTCAACGGCCCAGGCGACGACCGCAGGGGTCACCGGTGAGGGCTTGCCCGCCATGCCGCCTCCCCTGGGTGTCGTACGTGCCGTACGGCGCCGACGGTACCCACACCGGGACCGCTCTGCTCGCACTTGTTCGCCGATCGGGTGGCTCAGCTGAACGAACTCGAGCCGACCGCACGACAGCGCCGGCCGAGGGTAGAGAAGGCCTCGGTGATGCCGCTGAAGGCGTCGAGGAACTCCTCGGCCCCATCGGTCGGCACGGTGCTCGGCAGGATGTCCGGCGCGACCATGTCGAGCACGTTCTGCGTCTCGACGTCGACCGTGCCCTCCAGGTCCCACAGGTACTCGAGGAAGCGCGCCCAGGCCTTGCGCGGCGGGTTGAACCCCTTGGGTGCGGCGGCCTCGAGCAGCGGGCAGGTCTCGCGGAGCGTCAGCAGCTCGGCAGCCGGTGCCTCGCTCGTGTCCGCGGTCGCCGGTGAACTTGCCGTGCTGGTGGTGCTCACGCGTGGGGAGGCGGCGCTGGTCGATGGGTCACCGCTGCCGCCGCACGCGGTCAGCAGGCACGTCAGCAGCACGGTGACGGCGACCCTCATGGCGGCAGGCTAGGTACCCGAGCCACCGCCCGCCGGTTCTTCGGGCAGGACCAGGGCGGCAGCAGAACCCACCGCCCTGGTCCACGGAGCCCCTGGTCTGCTCACGCGGCCGACCAGGCTGTGCCCCACACCTCCCACGGCGTCATCCCGAGCACCGTGACCGCGAGACGGTCGGCCGTCCACCAGGTCAGCACGCCCCTGCTGCGGGCCCGCTCGAGCGCGCGACGCTCCGCGCTGCCCCTGGCCACCCCGAGGGCGTCCTCGCCGCCCTGGAGCGCCACCAGTCGCAGGAGAGGCTCCGCGAGCAGCTCGTCGTGCCCGGGCGTCGGTACGGGCCCGCTGCGGCGCCGCTCGCGCTCGTCCGCCCACGCCCTGCCCGCGGCACGCGTGGACGGCCCGTCCAGCAGCCACACGCCGTCCACCAGCACCGCGTCGACGACGTGCTCGCGACACCACCGGTTGACGGTCGTGCGCGAGACGCCGGCGGCCCGGACCGCCTCTGCCGCGGTGTACGTCGCCGGCCCCGGGCCGGACGCCCCCGCGGTCGGGGTCGTGGCCAGCGCGCCCCCGGTCACCTCGCGCCCTGCCGAGCTGCCTGACCGGCCGCCCACTTCGCGGCGGCGGCCGCGGCGATCCTGACGCGGTCCTCGGCGCCGTCGGCACGGACGACGACCATGGTCACGTCGGGCTCGTGCGCCGGCAGCTCGAGCCACGCGGCGTTGGGCGACCCCTCGACGTAGACGCGGTCGCTGGTGTGCTGCGAGTCGTGCCCGGGCAGGCCGGCGTCGGTGCACCACTCGACGTGGCAGCGACCGGCCACGCGGGCCAGGCTGCGGCGCAGGGCTTCCCCGGCCTCACGTCGCAGCTCGGCCCACTCGGTGTCGGGCAGGCCGGCCGGTCTGGACACCGCGAGCAGGTCGTCGGTGGCCGTGACGTGGCGCGCCACGTCCTCGTTGTTCGTACTGTTCTGCATGGGAATCGAGCTCCTATGTCGAGTTCGGATCCAAGGCCCCGGGCTGGCGCGCCAACGCCGGCCCGGGGCCGTTGCGGTCATGCCGTCGTGGTGACGGGCTTCGCGGTACTCACCTCCTGCCCTTCGCCGTCGGTGCGGCGTGCGTGCACGTCTCGCCCACCAGCCAGGCGTCGAGGCAGTCGACGTGGATGCGCCAGCGCCCCTTCGTCTTTCGCTGGAAGCCGTGCAGCTCGCCGGACTGCAGATGCCGAACCAGGGTGGTGGGGTGGTAGCCGCTGTACGCCGCGGCCGTCCCCGTGGTGTGCCAGGTTCGTCCTTCGTCGAGCGCGTCTCCGGCCGCGGTGGTGACGGCGCTCATGCGCGAACCACCGCCGCGAAATCGCTGTGTGCACTGGGTTCGTGGGCTGGTGAGGTGTGGGTATTCACGGCCGACGACCCTCTCACCGAGGCCCGTGCGCATCGCCGTCACCACCACCCGTACTCGGGCGAGAATGTGAGGTCGTTCATCTTCGTCTCCGCGACCCGCTCGCGGTGCGGGTGCCGGTTGTCGACGTACGTCCTCGGGTTCCAGCAGCCCTGTCCAGCGGGCGCGCTGCACCGCGGACACTCAAGGTCGAGCGGCGTCGGGCCCGGCCCGTCCGAGACGGCGGTCGGCTCGACGAGCTGCTCGACCAGGCTGGCCTCCCACGAGCCGGGGCGGCCGTCGACGAGGCTCATCCCGCGCGGCAGGAGCCGGGTCGCCTCGGTGGCGATCAGCGCCACGAGCTCTGCGCCGTCGGGGTGCGCCATGGTCGCTGCAGCGAGCAGCGCCGCGGCGCGCTCGATCGCCTCGCTAGCGGTCTCCGCCTGGCAGTCCTCGAGGCTGGGTGTGGGCTTCGGTGCGGTGGTCATGCTGGTCCTGTCGACGAGTCGGGTTGCGGACGGAGGGCGACCGCGCACGGTCGTCGCCTCAGGGGCTCGGTGTGTCGGCGGTGGTCACGAAATCGGTCACGGACCGGGGGCAAACCAGAGGACGGCGGGCGTCTGAGCGCCATGACCGCCCCACCGAATCGGCAGCGCAGGGCGCCTAGAGACACCGAGGGGCACGGGCGGCACCGAGCCTCATGAAAGTTCGAGTCCCGTCGGGGTCGCCAGTGCGAACGCCCCGGACCGTCACGGTCCGGGGCGTTCGACATTTCTCGCGCCGACCGCCTGCCTTGGCGCCTCCTGCGACGATGGCCCGGTGCCGCTGGACCTCGACGACGAGCAGTTCGACGCCCTCGTCGAGCGCGCGCTCGACGGCATCCCCGACGAGCTGGCCCGGCACGTCCGCAACGTCGTGGTGCTCGTCGAGGACGAGCCTCCCGAGGGGGAGCCCGACGACCTCCTCGGCCTGTACGACGGCGTCGCGCTGACCGAGCGCAACGACATGTGGGCGGGCGCCCTGCCCGACCGGATCTTCGTCTTCCGCGGCCCGCTCCTCGACTTCTGCGACACCCTCGAGCAGCTCGAGCGCGAGGTCCGGATCACCGTCGTGCACGAGGTGGCGCACCACTTCGGTATCGACGAGGAGCGCCTGCACGCCCTCGGCTACGGCTGAGCCGGGCCCGGAGCCCTCAGGCCACCAGCACGAACCCGACGTACGCCGCCGCCAGCGACGCGCCGATCGTCGCCACCGCGTAGCCGGCCGCACCCTGACCCAGCCGCACCGTCTGCACGGCGAAGGAGCTGTACGTCGTCAGCCCGCCGCACAGCCCGGTGCCGAGCAGCGCGGCCGGGTGCCCTCCGAGCGCGAGCGCGGAGAACACCCCGAGCAGCAGCGAGCCGACCACGTTGACCGCGAAGGTGCCGAGCGGCCAGCCGCGCCCGTCCAGCAGCGAGCCCACGACGTACCGCACGGGCGCGCCGACCGCGGCGCCCACGGCGACGAGCAGGAGGTCGAGGACGTTCACTCGTCGCCGCCCTCGGCGGCGACCCGGTCCTGGACCCGGCGCGGCGTCAGCCGGTCGGCCAGCAGGACCGCGAGCAGCGCCGCGCCCAGCGTGCCGAGCAGGTAGAGGGCCGCGAGCCGCACGTGACCGGCGTCGAGCATCGCCCGACCCTGCTCGGAGGTCGCGGACAGCGTGGTGAACCCGCCGAGCAGACCGGGTCCGAGGCCGACCGCCCACGTCTGCGAGCGGCGTACGGCGTCCAGAGCGGGCAGGGCCGCCAGGAGGAACGCTCCGACCACGTTGACCGCGAACGTCGTCCACGGGAAGCCGTCGCCGTCGGGCACCAGGACGCCGGCGGCGTACCGCAGGGACGCGCCCACGGCACCACCGGCGGCGACGGCGACGACGAGCCGGCTGGCGGGAACGCGGCGGGGCACGCGCGGCAGGCTAGGCCATGCTCTGGGAGGCGGCGAACGCGACGCGGGGCCGTTCGTCGACGAAGGGGCCGAGGTCGGGGCCGGGCCGTACGGTGGAGGAAGCACTGCGGTTCCCGGACCAGTCAGGTCCCGGGGGAGCAGCGAGCCCGAGGCGGTGGCCCATGGCCACGTTGTCCCAGCCCGATCGCCAGCCGGACCAGCCGGACCAGCCGGATCACGCGGACGGGTGGGCCGCCCGGTTCTCACCCACTCCCGTCGACGACGCGGCGAGCGCAGGCATCTGGTGGCCACGCAGCCGGGTCCTGGCCGACGAGCTGGGCTCGCTCTACCCGGTGTGGCCGCACGCCCGGGGCCGGATCGTGCGGGTGCTGTACTCGCCGCCCGACTGGGACGACCGGCCTCGCGCCGTGCCGGTGCCCGGCGGGCGCGTCAAGACCGGCTGCTTCCCGCGCGATGACACCCGCCTGCTGGTGCTGACGACCCACGACGGGGAGCGGCACCGCGTCGAGGTGCTCTCGCCCGGCCTCTCCGAGCGTGAGGCCGTGGGGCGGCTCGCCGACGCGGCCTCCGGCCGGGTGGAGCCGTCGGCGTGAGCACGCAGGCTCGGGCCGGTGCACCCGACGTCACCGGCGGCTACGCCGAGCTCGCCCGACACGTGCGGTCGGCCGGCCTGATGCGGCGTCGGCCCCGGCGGCACGCGGCCCAGCTCGGGGCCCTGCTGGCGACGTACGTCGTCGTGGTGGCCGCGATGCTCGCCGTCGCGGGCAGCTGGTGGGTCGTCGCCGCCGGCCCGGTCCTGGCCGTGCTCGCGGTACGCACCAGCTTCCTCGGTCATGACGTGGGCCACCGGCAGGTCGTCCGCGGGGCCGGCCGGTCCCGTGCGCTCGGGCTGCTGTGCGGCAACCTGCTGAGCGGGCTCAGCTACGGCTGGTGGGTCGCCAAGCACAACGCGCACCACGCACACCCCAACGACCTCGAGACCGATCCCGATGTCCGGGCCGGCGTGCTGGTGTGGGACGACGCCCAGGCTCGCGGCCGGACCGGTGCGGCCGCCTGGTGGACCCGCCACCAGGCGACGATGTTCGTGCCCCTGCTCCTGCTCGAGGCGCTCAACCTGCACGTGTCGAGCCTGCGTGCCGTGGCGACGCCGGGGCTTCGCTGGCGGGCGGCCGAGGCGCTCACCCTCCTCTCTCACCTGGCGGCGTACGTCGTCCTGGTCGCGCTCACCACGGCGGGTCCCTGGCAGGCCCTGGCCCTGGTCGCCGCGCACAAGGGGCTGCAGGGTCTCAACCTGGGCTGCGCGTTCGCGCCCAACCACAAGGGGATGCCGGTCCTCGACGCGGAGACCGCGCGTGACCCGCTGCTGCGCCAGGTGCTCACCTCGCGCAACGTGCGCGGCGGACGGGTGCTGGACGCGGCCTTCGGCGGCCTCAACATGCAGATCGAGCACCACCTCTTCCCGAGCATGCCGCGCGCCAACCTGCGCCGTGCGCGACCGGTGGTGCGGGCCTACTGCCTGGACCGCGGGGTGCCGTACGCCGAGACCACCCTGGCGGCGTCGTACGCGCTCTCGCTGCGCCACCTGCGCTCGGTGGGCACCGGTTCGCGCGCCGGGTGAGGGGTGCAGCGGGCGCGCCGCTCAGGACACGCTGGTGCGGGGGACCGGTGCCGAGACGGCGCCGGTGCCGACCCAGGGGCGTGCGGACTCACCGCTGGCCTGGCGGACCAGCTCGCCGAGGAACCAGGCCTGGAACGCACGCTGCTCCGGGCTGCGCGCGAGCGACAGCATCTTCTCCTCGCGGCAGAAGGCGTCGGTGAGGTCGAGCAGCTCGACGAAGCGGTGCATGCTGCGCGCCACGCGGGCGCTCATCACGGTATCGACATCGATGGTGTCGCGTCCGAGGGCCTCGGCGGCGACGACCTCGTCGCGGTCGATCGCGTCGAGCAGGAAGCGCCCGAGGCGGTCGAAGGTGCCGGAGAGGTCCTTGGCGAGCGGGTAGTCCGACTCGTGGGCCAGGCTGAGCAGACGCACCTCGCGCCGCAGCTCGCGGAAGTGCAGCTGGAAGGTGACGTAGTCGCGGACGGGTACGCCGATCAGCTCGATGCGGAGGAGGTCGGTCGGGTGCTCCCCGGTGGCCTCGCCGGCCGGCACGACGCCCGTGATGCGCCCGGGGGCGCCCTCGCCGTCGGAGAACTCCGCGACGGGGGTGAACCACACGACCTTGCCGTCGTCCTCGATCTCCGCGCCCCAGGCGTCGGAGGCCCGGGCGACGATCGTGAGACCGCGGCCGAAGGTCAGCAGGACGCCGTCGAGCTCGACCCCGCCCCCCTCGGTGGGCAGCTCGGGCGGCTCGACCGAACCGTCGCGCACCTCCACACGGGGGTGCTCGCGTGTGCCGCGCACGCGCACGCTGATCGGGCCGGCGCCGTGCAGCAGAGCGTTGGTGACCAGCTCGGAGACCGCCAGCTCGCCGCACTCGACGAGGTCCTCGCGCTCGATGTCGCGGAAGGTGGAGGCCACCCAGCGTCGCGCGTCCGCCACACCACTGGCCCCGGCGCTGAGCGCGAGGCCGGGTCTGTTGAGCGGCACTGTCTCTCTCCCACGACGTCGGGCTGGTCTGGTCTGGCTTACCCGTGCGGCGCACGGGGTGGGGAGCCGGTTCCGACAGGATCTACCCGACGCGCGTGCCGGTAAACACGGTGGATGAAATTTCTCCGACCTCGGACCGAGGCACCACCACGCTCTGACCACGCGCTGACCGCGCGCTGACCCGCCCGAGCGAACGCTGTGACGCAGCAGACGCGCGTGCGGGTGAGCAATTCGGATCAGATCTCGCGACCATGGTGTTACCCGGAGAGAGTCACCGAGGTACTGAGGAGAGCTTGATCATGGCCGATGTCGTCGCGAAGCCGTCCGACCGTCACCACGTGGTGGTGATCGGGTCCGGTTTCGGTGGCCTGTTCGCCACCAAGCAGCTGAAGAACGCCGACGTCGACGTCACGATGATCGCGAAGACGACGCACCACCTCTTCCAGCCGCTGCTCTACCAGGTGGCGACCGGCATCCTCTCCGAGGGCGAGATCGCCCCTCCGACGCGCGAGATCCTGAGCAGCCAGAAGAACGCCCGGGTGCTCCTGGGCGAGGTGACGACGGTCGACCTCGAGGCGAGGACCGTCACCTCCGAGGTGCTCGGCCGTGGCATCACCACGCCGTACGACTCGCTCATCGTCGCCGCCGGCGCCAGGCAGTCCTACTTCGGCAACGACCAGTTCGCCGAGTTCGCCCCCGGCATGAAGAGCATCGACGACGCCCTGGAGTTGCGCGGACGCATCTTCGGCGCCTTCGAGATGGCCGAGCTGGGCGCGCTGCGCGGCGAGGACGTCGACCACCTGCTGACCTTCGTGGTCGTGGGTGCCGGCCCGACCGGGGTCGAGATGGCCGGCCAGATCGCCGAGCTCGCCAAGCGGACCCTCAAGAAGGACTTCCGCGCGATCAACACCAAGCGGGCCCGGGTCATCCTGGTCGACGCCGCCAACCAGGTCCTGCCGCCGTTCGGCTCACGCCTGGGTCACTGGAGCCAGAAGGCGCTGGAGGACCTCGGTGTCGAGGTCATGCTCGGCGCGATGGTGACCGACGTCGACGAGCGCGGCCTGGTCGTGAAGTTCAAGTCCGGTCGCACCGAGCGCATCGACTCGCTGTGCAAGGTCTGGGCCGCCGGCGTGCAGGCGAGCCCGCTGGGCAAGCAGCTCGGCGAGCAGTCGGGCGCGCCGGTCGACCGCGCCGGCCGCATCGGCGTCAACCCCGACCTGACCCTGCCGGGCCACCCGGAGGTCTTCGTCGTCGGCGACATGATCTCGCTCAACAACCTCCCCGGCGTCGCGCAGGTCGCGATCCAGGGCGCCAAGCACGCCGCCAAGGAGATCGACGGCCGGCTCAAGGGCAAGCCGTCCGGCGGGCCGTTCAAGTACTTCGACAAGGGCTCGATGGCCACCATCAGCCGCTTCCGCGCCGTCGCCAGCGTAGGCAAGGTGCGCCTGACCGGCTTCGTCGCCTGGGTCATGTGGCTCGCGGTGCACCTCTTCTACATCACCGGGTTCAAGAACCGGGTGACCGCGGTGATGCACTGGTTCGTCTCGTTCCTCGGCCGTGGCCGGTCCGAGCGGACTGCCACGGAGCAGCAGATCTTCGCCCGCTCGGCGCTCTCCCGCCTCGACCGCGGTGCCGCCGACCTGGTGTCGCCCCCGGGCTACTACGACTCGATCGCCGAGCAGGCCGAGCAGGACCAGCGCGAGCGCCTCGAGCAGAACGCCGAGCAGGAGTCCCGCCTCACCGACTCCGGCCAGCGCGGCGTCTCCGTCGGCTGACCTCCTCCGTACGACGACCCGACCGGACGCCCTCGCCTACGCGGGGGTGTTCGGCCGGTAGCGGCGCAGGGCGTCGCTGAACGCCTTCGGGTCGACGACTGACCGGTCGATGACCAGCGGCGCGCGCCCGAAGCGGCCCAGCACGACCCGCCAGCCCGGGCGACCCGGTCGGCCGACGACCTCGATCCGCGTGTAGCGGCTGGTCAGGTCGAACACGTCGCGGTCCTTGCCGTGCCGCACCTCGAGCTGGCCGGAGCGGATCGCCAGCACCATCGGCGTCGACCCCGCACGGGCGGCGTACAGCACGAGGACGACGACGCCGCTCGACGCCAGCAGGCCGATGCTGAGCACGTTGCTCTCGAGGCTGACCAGGTAGCCGCAGGCGGCCGTCGCCACGAGCGCCACCAGGAGCAGCAGACCTACGACACGACGCGCCAACACCTTCGGCGCGAACTCCACGTCGGTGGTGCGCCCCGCGCCCTCCTCCACGTCGTACGACGCCCGCGTGCGCCGGGCGCGTGGCTCGCGCGCCGTGGGTGCTCGGGGTGGCTCGGTCGGGGTCTCGGTGTCGCGCGACCAGGGGCCGGGCGAGGTGCTCGGTGGGCCGGCGGGGGCGAGCGCTGAGGGCGGCTCCTCGACCACGGGTACGTAGGCGCCGAGCGCGCGCAGGACCTCCTGGCCGGCCGCCGTCTGGTCGGGTGCCTGCGGGACTGCTGCGTCGCGGCGGGACCGTGACCGGTGGGTCGGGTCGGGCCGGGCCGGAGCGGTCGGGGTGTCGGGCTCGGGGTCCGGCTCGCGCGTGGGCGGACGCAGCTGGTGGACGACCGCCAGCGGCGCGTCCACCTCCGGCCGCAGCGGGATCGGGGGAGCGACCGCCTCGTCCGCCTGGTCCGCCTCGTCGCCCGTCTCGTCGTCCACCGGGTCGGGGTGCTCGTCGGTCGCCGCGAGGCCCGCAGGGGCCTCCGCACCGTCGGGGTCGTGCGGAGCGGCGCCGCTGGTCTCGCCGGTCACGAGAGCCTCGTCGCCGACCTCGTCGGGCCGTTCCTCGGCCGCCCGGTCGGCCCGTCGCCCGCCCCGTGCGGGCGTGCCGCGGTGGGCCTCCCAGCGACCGAGCAGGTCCGCCGGGTCTTCCGCGCCATGGGGGTGGCGTGACGACATGTCCCCAAAGTAGGCGCGCGCGGACCCGCTTGTCGCGTCGTTCGGGGTGATGAGACCGGCCACTCACCTCAGGTGGTGCCGCCGGGAGTGGCTGGTACGGACCCCTATTCTCGTCCGGCGAGTCTGTCGGCGCCCGACGAGGAGGACACGTGGAGGACGCGCTCGCCTCCCGCTGGACCCTCCGTTCGCGCGTCGGTGCCGACGCGCTCGGCGAGGTCTGGCTGGCCGACGACGCCGAGGGCGGTGCGGGCGCCGAGCGCGTCGAGGTGCGCCGCTACGCGCTGGCGACCCTCGGCCCCGGTGTCGCCGACCGGCTCGAGCGGCAGGCCCGGGCAGCGCAGGACGTGCGCGACGACCGGGTCGTCCCGGTGCTCGGGGTCGTGCGCGACGACACCCACCTCTCGGTGGTCGGCACGCACGTGGCCGCCGGCACCCTCGCCGCCCGGCTCACCGTCGACGGGCCCCTCGGGCCCGAGGCCGCCGCCTCCGTCGGCCACGAGCTCGCCGCCGCCCTGGCGGCACTGCACGGGGCCGGCGTGGTGCACGGCGGGATCGACCCCGCCCAGGTGCGCCTCGACGGGCCGCGGGTGCTGCTCGCCGGGGTAGCCCACGCCGGCGTGCTCCGCACCACCCCCGGCTCCTCGCCCGCCACCGCGCTCCGCGCGGTCGCCTTCGCCGCACCCGAGGTGCTCGACGGCGTCGAGCCCGACCCCGCCGCCGACGTGTGGTCGCTGGGCGCGGTGCTGCACGCCGCGGTCGAGGGCCACCCGCCGTACGCCGACCCGTCGCCGCCACCGGGCCTGGTCGAGCCCGCCGACGGTGTGCGGTCCCGCGCCCGCGACGACCGTCGTACGCCGCTCGCCGCCGCCCGTGCGCTGGCCGTGCCCCTCGAGCGGCTGCTGGCCCGTGACCCGGCCGCCCGTCCGTCCGCCGCGCGGGCCGCGGGTCTGCTCGCCGCTCCGCTGGCCGGCGCCGGAGACACCGTCGAGGTCTCCCGGGTCGAGGCCCCGCTCGCGGACGCGCCAGCCGAGCAGGACGACACGGAGCAGCTGCCGACCGAGACGGCCGAGGAGACGACCCAGGAGACGACCCGGGAGCCGCGAGCGGTCGACACCAGTCGACGCCTGAGCACGCGGATCCTCGTCGGTCTGGTCGCCCTCCTGCTGGTCGTGGCGGCCAGTGCCGGAGGGTGGGCCTATGCCACCGGCCGGCTCGGGTTCGGACCGCTCAGCGCCCAGGAGGAGCGGGCGGTCGAGACTCTGCCCGGCAGCCTCGACGTCCCCGAGGTGCTCGACCAGGCCGCGCTGACCTGCGCGGCCGCCGACCTGGTGCGCACCGACCGGCTGCGGGGCCTGCGCCGCGACGGCCTCGTGGGCGCCGACGGCGGTGCCACCGGCGAGTGGACGACCGCCCAGGCGACCGACTTCTACGCCGCCGCGCTCGACTGCGCCGACGGCTGGGCCGCGCCGGTGGCCCGCCAGTGGGGTCTCGACCGACCGGCCTGCCTCACCCGGGTCGGCACCTCCGCGGTCGCCGCGATGCTCGTCGCCGAGACGCTGGGCGCCGAGTCCGACGAGGCCGCGGCGGCCGCCGGCGACGTCGTGGTCTGCGCGCGGCCCCCGGTGGTCGGCGTACGCAAGACCGGCGACAGCGCCCGCAGCAGCGGCATCGCCTGGCAGCCGGTGGTGCTGCCGGGCGGCACGCCGCTCAAGGCCTACCTCGTGCGCTCCCAGGGGCGCACCTGGCGCACGACCGACACCTTCCAGACGGTGCGGTTCGAGGACAACGGCGGTCCGTACGGCGCGACCGTCCAGCCGATCTACCAGGTCGACGGCCAGCGGGTCGGCGGCCGCAAGACCCGCGTCGGTGGGCTGGACCCCTGGCCGCGCCCGAAGGCTCCGAAGGTGCAGACCACGGCGGGGTACCGCGCGGTCACCTTCCGCATCAAGCCCCGCACCCGCCAGGGCTTCCGGATCGCGGCCCAGGTGCGCCTGGGTGACGGCTGGAGGCGGGCGCCCGCCTCGGCGGTCCGTCCGACGGCCCAGGGCGGACGGCGGGTGTGCCTGGAGGTTCGGTCCGTCGCGGTGAGCGCCGAGCGAGGGCGCCAGACCGGCCCCGCGCGTGAGGTGTGCGGCACCTCGCAGGCCCCGGCCCTGCGGGTGGTCGCCACCGACCAGCGCTGCGGGCGCGATGACGGCTGCGCCTACTACGCCGTGTACGTCGCCGGCCTGCGCTCCGCGACGGGGTACCGGGTGCGTGTCTACAACGCCCGGGGCCGGCTCCTGCGCGGTCGCCGCGTGGTCACCGACGACAGCGGGCGCGCCAGTGACCTGCTCGCCTTCACCCGACCCACCCGGCGCTACGTCGTGTCCGTCGGCGGTCTGAGCGCCGCCCTGCGCGCGCCCTGAGCCGGCTCGCCACTCACCGCTCGCTCGCCGCCCCACCCCAGTCCACCACTCGCGCCTCGGCTCGGCACCGCCGGGACCGCGGCCTCCGGGGCCTCCGGGGCCGAGCCGGCCGCATACCTCAACACACATAGGAAACTTGTTGATGATTCGAGGGTTGAACCTGAACACCCAGGGGAACGTCAAACCTGCACGCGTTCCGCACAACATGTAGGTCTGTGTAGACAATGCGTTGAACTTCAACTACATTCTTACACACGACGTCGAGATTCGAGGTCGTCGAACTTGGGAGGATCCTTGATGAACGACAGCAGCCCGCTCCGCGTGACGCTGGTCGACGACAACGAGCTCTCCGTTGCCGGCCTGACGGCCCTGATGAAGTCCTACGAGGGCCGCATCACCCTCGTCGAGACCCGCGACGCGATTGCCCACCCCGACGACCTCGACGTCGTCCTGTACGAGCCGATGGGCCAGTCGAGCATGTCGCAGTCGATGCTGCGCGACCTCCAGGCCAAGGGTGGCGCGACCGCCGCGGTCTTCACCTGGGCCTCGCCCGACGAGATGCCCGCGACCTCGACCAGCCCCTACCTCAGCAAGTCGCTGACCGCCTCTCAGCTGGTCGTGTCCCTCGAGCGCCTCGCCGAGGGTCGCTTCGAGGACTCCCCGGCCGCCGCCGAGGCCGCCCGTGCCCACGTCGAGCCGGAGCCCGTGGTCGAGCCCGAGCCGGCCAGCCGCCCCGGTGAGAGCGTCGGCCTGACCCCGCGCGAGGCCGAGATCATCAGCCTCATCGTGGCCGGCATGAGCAACCGCGAGATCGGCGAGACGCTCACGCTGTCGATCAACTCGGTCAAGACCTACATCCGCAGCGCCTACCGCAAGATGGGCGTCGAGCGCCGTACGCAGGCAGTCCTCTGGGGCCTCGCCCAGGGCATGCGTGCCGAGCTCGAGCCCGCGCTGGTCAGCTGACCTGACTCCCCGCGCCGGGACCGGCGTGACGTCGTGGGGCAGGTGGTCGAGGGAGACCGCCTGTCACGACGCGCGATCGGTCCAGGCATGATCCCCTTGCCGCCCGAGCGGCACTTGTGCACATGGATCTCCACAAGGTGTGGAACTCGGAGCTGAGAACATGAACGCGATGTCTAACGTGGAGCGTGAGACGTCCAGTGGCGCGCTCACCATCGGTGACCTCGCCGAGCGGACCGGGGTCTCGACCGGGACGCTCCGGATGTGGGAGACGCGGTACGGCTTCCCCGTGCCGCAGCGGCGTGCCAGCGGCCACCGCCGCTACGACGAGCAGGTCGTCGACCTGGTGCGTGACGTGGTGCGTCGACGCGAGCAGGGCGTACGTCTGGAGGTCGCGATCGATCAGGCCCAGCAGGCCGTGCGGGTCGACGAGCCGGACGACGACGTCCAGTCGATCTTCGGCAGGCTCCGCGACACCCACCCGCAGCTGCAGCCGCAACGGCTGACGAAGTCGACGCTGCTCGGCCTCTCCTGGGCCATCGAGGACGAGTTCGCCGTCCGCTCGGTCCGCGCGCACGTCTTCGGGGCGTTCCAGCGCGAGGAGCACTTCGACTCCGCCCTCGACCGCTGGACCGACCTCGCCGCGACGACCACGTCGACGTGGGCGTTCGCCGACTTCGCCCCCGAGGTCGCCTCGACGACCATGCCGCGTCGGGTCTCGCTGTCGACGGGCCACCCGATGCGTCGCGAGTGGGCTGTCGTCTGCGACGGCCCCGACCTGCCCGTCGCCATGACGGCTCTGGAGCTGCCCGGGCAGCGCCGCGTCGCCGACCGCGACCGGATCTTTGAGGCCGTCTGGACCGTCGACCCCGTCGCCGTCCGTGAGGCCTCCCGGGTGTGCGCCAAGGTCGCCGTCGGTGCCCGCGTGCACGGCGCCCGCGACCTCGTGCGCGAGCTCTCGGAGCCGGCCCGCACCGGAGAGGTCGACCTCAACCGCGTCACGTCGCTGTTCAACCGGGTCGTCGGGTACGTCGACGGCGCCGGTCACCGCCGCGCCTGAGCGCCGAGCGGGTGACGGTCCGGGCGGTGGGCCCCGTGGGACTCGAACCCACAACCTAAGGATTAAAAGTCCTCAGCTCTGCCGATTGAGCTAGAGGCCCTCGGGTGCGGAAGGACGACCCTTCTCCGGTCGTGCTCCGTGCCCGCGCACGAGCGTAGTCGCCGCGGCGTACGACTCGACCCGCGCCGTCCACACCTGGACGCGTCGCCACCGGTAACCGGCCCGACTCGGAGAGTTCACGAGACCGGTCCTCCACAGGACGGTCCGCGGGGTTTCACGCGCTCGTCGCGTTGGTAGTGTCGGTGACGCAGCAGGCGCAGAGTTCCAAGAGGTCTGATGCCCGCGGAGTTTGTGATCCAACGGGATTTCGGTTTGTGGTGCCACATCACGGGTCGGAGCGACGTGTCACCGTCTGCTGTGGGCCGCCGAGGGGGCGGCTCCCGCCCCGACGAAGGAAGTAGCAGAGCGCATGGCTCAGGGCACCGTGAAGTGGTTCAACGCCGAGAAGGGCTTCGGCTTCATCGCGCAGGAGGACGGCGGCGACGACGTCTTCGTGCACTACTCGGCGATTCAGACGCAGGGCTACAAGTCCCTCGACGAGAACCAGAAGGTCGAGTTCGACGTCACCCAGGGCCCCAAGGGCCCCCAGGCCGAGAACGTCGTCCCGCTCTGACGAGGCGCCGCGGCACGTCCGCGGCCGTCTCCACGAGCGAGCAGCGACACCCCCGGGACCGGTACGGCCGCCCGGGGGTTTCGCTTTCCCCCGGGTGGGACATCCTGTCCCCGGGGCGGGCTGGCCCGGTCGATCCGACGGGATCCGCCCCGAACCACCCGAAGTGACCATGCAGGGTGGGGGGAGGGGGTCTATCGTGGGAGATGACAGGCATCCATCAGCGCATCGGGAGCGGAAGGAGGCCGGGATGCAGGACCAGTTCGACGTCACCCTCGAGGACTCGGACCTGCTCGGCGAGGTCGAGCTCACCACCAACCTCATGATCGCGGCCAGCGAGTCCGACGGACCGCTCACCGCCGACGAGATCGACCGGATCCTCGGGCTCGAGGACCAGTAGCCGGTCCTCAGCAGGTCGCGAACAGCACCGGTCCGGTGCTGAGGTCCGACAGCACGTACGACCCCGGCACCGGGTCGAGCACCATCCGTACGACGGTGCCATCGGCGGTCGTCTCCGCGAGCGTGAAGCGCTCCGGGAACGAGCCCCCCTGTCCGGGCGCCGAGCCCGTCGCCAGCGCCGCGCGGGTGTCGGCGTTCGCGCGCGCCTGCTCCTCGGTCTCCAGCCCCATCGCGACCACGACCGACCCGTCCGGCTGGGCGGCGATGCCGAACCCCGTCAACGGGTTCACGTCCCCGGCCCGCGCCAGCAGGCTGTCGGCCTCGGCCTGGGCGTCGGCGTCGGCGTTGCCCATCGCGAGCTGGCGGCACACCTGGGAGCCGGTGTAGAGCGCCGCGGACAGGGGCGAGCCGAGGGCCGCCACCACGTCGTCCGGAACGTCGGGGCCGGCCACGTCCTCGTCGAGCGCCTCGCGCGCCTGGTCGACGCCGGCCGACGAGTCGGCCGCCACGACGACGCCGCGCTCGCGGTCGAGGGCGATGAACGCCAGCTCGGGGGTGACCCGGGCCGAGATCGGCAGCGACTCGCTGTCCGAGGACCACGTGCCGTCGGCGTCGTCGGGCTCGGCGTACCCCAGGGCCCGCAGGGCCGACGCGACGTCCTCGACGTCGGTGGTGTCGGCCAGCCGCATCAGGATCGACGCCCCGGTGTCGCCCTGGCGGAACAGCTCCCACTCCAGGGTCGCCGGGGAGAAGTCGAACCCCTTCTGCATCTCCGCCGCCGAGGACACCAGGGCCGAGGTGGAGGTCAGGTCGGCGTCGAAGCCCCGGTCGAGCAGCCGGCGTACGTCGGCGGTGCGCGGGTCGTCGCCGAGGTCGAGGCCGAGCTCGGCGCGCACGCCCGCCCAGTCGGTCCAGCTCAGCCGCGCGGCGTCCGCCGGGGTGAGCGCCATCGCCTCCTGGAGGCGGGTGCGCCCGTCGCCGCGCAGCAGCAGCGCGACCGCGGTCGCGGCGACCACGACCACCAGGGCGAGGGCGCCCACCAGCAGCACCCGGCGGCGTCGGCCGGAGTGCGAGGGTCCCGGGGGAGCCGGGTCGTGCTCGGAGGTCATGGTGGTGTGAGACTAGGCGCCGTGCCCGAGTCGCCCCGCAAGGACGTGCAGGCAGCCGGTGTCGTGGTGTTCCGCCCCGGCCGACGGGTGCTGCTCGTCCATCGTCCGCAGTACGACGACTGGTCGTTCCCCAAGGGCAAGCTCGACCCCGGTGAGCACCCGGTCGCCGCGGCCGTGCGGGAGGTCTCGGAGGAGACCGACGTGCACGTGCGTCTGTGCCGCCCGCTGACCTCCCTGCGCTACCCGGTCGAGGGAGGCCGGCACAAGGTCGTGCACTACTGGGTCGGGCGGCCCGTGGGTGACGGCGACGTGAGCGGCTTCCGGCCCAACGAGGAGGTCGACGAGGTGCGCTGGGTGCCGGCACCCGAGGCGGCCGAGCTCCTCACCTACGACCGCGACCGCGGCGTGCTCGAGGAGGCGCTGCGCTACCGCAAGAAGACCCGCGCGATCATCGTCCTGCGCCACGGCAAGGCGCGCTCGCGCAAGGGCTGGGGCGGCGACGACGCACGGCGTCCCCTCGTGCAGCTCGGGTTCGAACAGGCCGACCGCCTCGTGCCGCTGCTGGCGGCGTACGACGTCACGCGCGTGCTGACGTCGCCGTCGGAGCGCTGCGTGCAGACCGTCGCGCCGTACACCTCGACGACGGGCTGGGAGCAGGAGTCGCGTCCTCGGATCTCCGAGGAGGACGTGACCTCCAAGGGCGTCGCCCGCGTGGTCGACGAGATGCTCTCCGACGAACGCGGCGTGGTCGTGTGCTCGCACCGTCCGGTGCTGCCGCTGCTCATCGACGCCCTCGGCGCCGAGGACCCCGGTCTCGACCCCGGCGACATGCTCGTGCTGCACGTGCGCAAGCGCGAGGTGGTCGCCGTGGAGCGCCACTCGCCCCGCCGTTGACGCCGTCCGTCAAGTCCCTGACAGGCGTGTTCACCCTCCGGACGTGATCCGGACCTCATCGCGACGTCGAAGCAGCACGTCGGGTTCGCCTCTCGTTCACCTTCGCCGCGGCATCCGGTCACCTGGCGCTCCTAGCGTCGCCGCCGTCCGCAGTTCTGAACCTCAGGAGACACTTGTAATGCGCACTTCCATGCGCCGGGCCATCGTCCCCGGCATCGCGGCCCTGGCCCTCGCCCTGACCGCGTGCGGGTCCGACGACAGCGGCTCCGAGGACGCCACAGGCGGCGTCGAGGAGGGCTCGCTCTCCGGTCAGTACACGATCGGTGGTGCCTCCACCCAGGAGGCCGCCCAGACCGCCTGGTCCGTCGGCTTCACCGATGTTCAGCCGAACGTCGAGGTCACCTACGAGCCCATCGGCTCCGGCGGCGGCCGCGAGAACTTCGTCTCGGGCGGCTACCTCATCGCCGGCTCCGACGCCTACCTGACCGACGACGAGGGCGAGCTCAGCGACGCCGTCGAGCGGTGCGGTGGCGAGGACGTCATCGAGATCCCGAGCTACATCAGCCCGATCGCGATCATCTTCAACGTCGACGGCGTCGACGAGCTCAACCTCGCCCCCGAGACCCTCGCCGGCATCTTCTCCGGCGAGATCACCCAGTGGGACGACGAGGCCATCGCGGCCGACAACCCCGACGCGAGCCTCCCGAGCGCCCCGATCAACGCCGTGCACCGCTCCGACGAGTCGGGCACCACCGAGAACTTCACCAACTACCTCACCACCGCCGTCGGCGACGCGTGGAGCGAGGGTGTGTTCGAGTCGTGGCCGAACTCCTACGGCGGCACCGGTGCCCAGGGCACCTCCGGCGTGGTCACCGAGGTCCGTGACGGCCAGAACGCGATCGGCTACGCCGACGCCAGCCAGGCCGGCGACCTCGGCGTCGCCAACATCGGCGTCGGCGACGACTTCGTCGCCCCGACCCCCGAGGCCGCGGCGAAGATCCTCGACGTCTCGCCGAAGGTCGAGGGCTCCAGCGACAACCAGATGATCTTCGACCTCGACTACACCACCGCCGAGGCGGGCACCTACCCGATCACGCTGACGTCGTACCTGCTGGCCTGCCCGACGTACGCCGAGCAGTCCGACGCCGACTTCGTGAAGGCCTACGTGTCCTACATCCTCAGCGACGCCGGCCAGGAGCTCGGCTCGAACGAGGCCGGCTCGGCCCCGCTGTCGGCCGACCTCGAGGAGCAGGCCCGCGCGATCGTCGACCAGATCACCGTCGGCTGACGCTCGGACGCGCAGAACAGATAGCGTCGGAGGCCCCGGCTCGCCGATGATGGCAGCCGGGGCCTCCGCCCGCGATCGGGGTACGGCTATCCCGTGCCCCGCAGATCCAACAGGGAGGGACCTGAGTGTCCACCAGCACCGAGGCCGAGCCGCAGGAGCAGGCCGCGGAGCGTACGCCGCGACGCCGCGGTGACGCCGTCTTCTCCGGCGCAGCCCTCGGCGCGGGCGTCCTCATCATGCTGGCGCTCGCCGGCGTGGCGATCTTCCTCGTCGTCGAGAGCGTCCCGGCCCTCAGCGCGAGCGGTGACCAGGCGTACGGCGCCGACAACATCGTCGTCTACATCTGGCCGCTGCTCTACGGCACGATCCTGGCCGCGATCATCGCGCTCCTCATCGCCACGCCGCTGGCCGTCGGAGTCGCGCTGGTCATCAGTCACTACGCGCCGCGCAAGATCGCCCGGTTCCTCGGCTACGTGATCGACCTGCTGGCCGCCGTGCCGTCGGTCGTCTACGGCCTCTGGGGCCGCGAGACGCTGCAGGGCTGGGTCTTCCCGATCTACCAGTGGCTGCACGACAACCTCGGCTTCCTGCCCTTCTTCAAGGGGCCGGTCACCACCGGACGCACCATCCTCACCGCAGGCCTGGTGCTGGCGGTCATGGTGCTCCCGATCATCACCGCGCTGTGCCGGGAGGTGTTCGCGCAGACCCCGGTCATGCATCAGGAGGCGGCGCTCGCCCTCGGTGCGACCCGCTGGGAGATGATCCGGATGGCCGTCTTCCCCTACTCCCGCTCGGGCGTCGTCTCCTCGGTGATGCTCGGCCTGGGCCGCGCGCTCGGCGAGACGATGGCCGTCGCGCTGGTGCTCTCGGCCAGCGGTGTCATCACGATCAACCTGATCTCGTCGCAGAACCCCTCCACGATCGCGGCCAACATCGCCCTCAACTACGCGAACGCCTCCGGCACCAAGGCCAACGTGCTCATCGCCGGCGGTCTGGTGCTCTTCGTGGTGACCTTCGCCGTCAACTTCCTCGGTCGCTGGCTCGCCACCCGCGGCCAGGTCAAGGAGTGACCCGTGGCTGACCTCGACAAGACCGCGTCGCTCGACCGCGACCTCCAGCCGCTCACCAACCCGCAGCTGCCCGCGATCGGCCCCGTCCTCGCCGCCGTGGTGGCGTGGGGCGCCGCCGGCCTGGTCGCGCTGCTGCTCGGCTGGAACATCGCGGGCTGGCTCGTGCTCGGCTGGGTGGCGTTCATCGTCGTCCTCCCCGCCTGGTCCTCGGCGGTCGAGGGCAAGCGAAGCGCGATCGACCGCCTCGTCACCTCGCTGGTGTGGTCGACGTTCGTCATCGCGATGCTGCCCCTGATCGCGGTGTCCTGGACCGTCATCGAGCGCGGCGCCCCGGCGTTCAGCGTCGAGTTCTTCACCTCTGACCAGTCCGGCGTCATCGGCGTCGGCGGCGGCATCCTGCACGCCGTGATCGGCACCCTGGTGATCACGCTCATCGCGACGCTGATCTCGGTGCCGGTCGGCATCATGGCGGCGGTCTACCTCGTGGAGTACGGCAAGGGCAACCGCATGTCGCGGATCCTCACGTTCCTCGTCGACGTGATGACCGGCATCCCCTCGATCGTCGCCGGTCTCTTCGCGCTGGCGCTGTTCACGCTGCTGCTCGGTCCGCTGCCGCGCCTGGCGATCGGCGGCTCCATCGCGCTGTCGGTGCTGATGATCCCGATCGTCGTGCGCTCGACCGAGGAGATGCTCAAGCTCGTCTCCAACGAGCTCCGCGAGGGCGCCTACGCGCTCGGCGTACCCAAGTGGCGCACCATCACCAAGGTGGTCATCCCCACCGCGCTCGGCGGCATCGTCACCGGCGCGACCCTCGCGGTCGCCCGTGTCGCCGGCGAGACCGCGCCGCTGCTGCTGATCGCCGGCACGCTGCGTTCGGTCAACTGGAACCCCTTCGAGGGCGGCATGGCGACCCTGCCCGTCCTGATCTTCTCCGAGGCCACCAAGGGTGGCGCGAAGCCGGAGTACGTCGCCGCCCAGCTCGAGCGGGCTTGGGGTGCGGCCCTCGTCCTGATCATCATCGTCATGGGACTGAACCTGCTCGCCCGCGTGGTGGGCGCCTACTTCAGTCCCAAGACCGGCCGCTGACCCGACGGCCCCGAAAGGAATCCCATGGCCAAGAGCATCGACGTCTCCGACCTGAACATCTACTACGGCAACTTCCTCGCCGTCGAGGGTGTGAACATGACGATCAAGGCGCGTCAGGTGACCGCCTTCATCGGCCCGTCGGGCTGCGGTAAGTCCACCGTGCTCCGCACGCTCAACCGGATGCACGAGGTGATCCCGGGCGCACGCGTCGAGGGCAAGGTCGTCGTCGACGGCCAGTCGCTCTACGACCCGACCGTCGACCCGGTGGCCGTGCGCCGCCAGATCGGCATGGTCTTCCAGCGGCCGAACCCGTTCCCCACGATGTCGATCTACGACAACGTGCTGGCCGGCAACAAGCTCAACGCCAAGCGCATGAAGCGCGCCGAGGCCGACGACATCGTCGAGAGCTCGCTCAAGGGCGCCAACCTCTGGAACGAGGTCAAGGACCGCCTCGACCGCCCGGGCATGGGTCTGTCCGGCGGCCAGCAGCAGCGCCTGTGCATCGCCCGCGCGATCGCCGTACGGCCGCAGGTGCTGCTGATGGACGAGCCGTGCTCCGCGCTCGACCCGATCTCGACCGCCGCGATCGAGGACCTCATCCACGAGCTGAAGTCCGAGTACACGATCGTGATCGTCACCCACAATATGCAGCAGGCCGCCCGCGTCTCCGACGAGACCGGCTTCTTCAACCTCAAGGCCACCGGCGAGCCCGGCCACCTGGTGGAGTTCAACCCCACCAAGAAGATGTTCTCGAACCCCGACAATGAGGCGACCGAGGCCTACATCTCGGGTCGGTTCGGCTGAGGGTGGACTTGTCCCATGGCCGGGTAGTCCCTTACGCAAATCAAGGTTCGCGGCTCGGATTCGTTGATTTGCGTTAGGGACTATCGGTCCCGGTACGCCTCGCCGCTCTGGTCGTCCGCGGCCCGTCCACAGCAGGTCGACCTGTGCGCACGATCCACAGGGCCCGCGCTGCCTCCTGCTGAGGGCCGGCCTTCGGGGTGACTGTCGTGCGGTGACCTCCTCCGGCGCGACGCATCACGCAGGGCCGCGCCCGGGCCTCGTCCGGCCGGTCCGCATCGACCCGAACGGTGAGCTTGGACCCACGCGCAGCGAGACCCAGGGGCGTCACTGGCGGCGTACGTCGCGAGGCTGGTACGTCCCCGCTCACGTCGAGGCGTCGGACGTCGAGCAGCGCATCCTCGAGGCCGGACCGGTCGTCCCTGTCGGCAGTGCGGTCACCGGGTGGGCGGCCCTCCGGTGGATGGGCGGCCGCTGGTTCTCCGGGACCTCACGCACCGGAGCGCAGCGCCCAGTCGAGATCGCGGTCGGGACACACCACGTCCGACACCAGGCGGGCATCTTCATCCGGGAGGAGAACGCCGCGCCGCATCGCGTGCTGGAGGTCGACGGGCTGCCCGTCACGGATGCGAGCTGGTCGTTGTCGCACGAGATGCGGTACGCCGATGACCTCGCCGCGGCGGTGGTCGCGGCCGACATGGCGGCGTACGACGACCTCGTGTCGACAGTGGAGATCGACGCTTGCCTCACACCGAGGCAGAACGCCTGGACCGGCGTACCGCTGGCCCGCGACGCGGTCGGCTGGAGCGAGGAGAACAGCTGGTCTCCGACCGAGACCCTGATGCGCCTGGCGTGGGTTCGCGACGGCCAGCTGCCACCGCCGCTGTGCAACGTCCCGGTCTTCGACCTGCAGGGGCGCCATCTCGCCACGCCGGACCTGTTCGACCCGGTGGCAGGCGTCGCCGCGGAGTATGACGGCGCCGTCCACCTGATGGCGAGCAACCGGCACCGCGACGTGAGACGCACGGGCGGACTCGTGTCGGCCGGGATCGTGTCGGTGACCATGATGGCGCCCGACCTCCGGAACACCCGGCGCTTCGTCGCCGACCTCGAGGGCGCGTACGCGACCGCGGCGCGGCTTCCGGTCGCAGGACGCCGGTGGACGGTCGAGCAACCCGCCTGGTGGGTGCCCACCGACACGGTCGAACGCCGGAGGTCGCTCACCGCTGGGGAGCGGCGACGCCTGCTCGGCTATCGCGCTCGGGCGGCCTGACACTCGCGTCTGCCGGATAGTCCCTAACGCAAATCAAGGTCCGAGGGCCTGAATCCTTGATTTACGTAAGGGACTACCGACCACAAGGGGCCGTCACACAGGCAGCAGCCGCAGCACCAGGTGCGCGAGGACGGCGAGCAGAGCAGCACCGGGGAACGTGAAGAGCCAGGCGAGGCCGATCCGCCGGGCGACCCGCCACCGGATGTGCCGCAGCCCCCCGGCGGCGCCGGCACCACCGACGGCCGACGTGACCGTGTGCGTGGTCGAGATCGGGGCCTGGGCGGCGTACGCCGCGGTGTAGAGCACCCCGGACGCCACCGACTCGGCGACGAAGCCGCGCGGAGGGTCGAGGTCGATGAGGCGCTGGCCGAGGGTGCGGATGACCCGCCAGCCGCCGACGTACGTGCCGGCGGCGAGGGCGGTGGCGGCGGAGAGGACCACCCACAGTGGCAGCGGGTCGCCGTCGGTGACGTACCCGCCGGAGACCAGGGCGAGGAAGATGACGCCCATCGTCTTCTGCGCGTCCTGGAGGCCGTGGCCGAGCGCGACTCCGGCGGCGGAGAGCGTCTGGGCGAGCCGGAACCCGCTGTAGACCCGGGTCGGGGAGACCCGGGCGAAGAGTCGCTGGACGAGGAGCATCAGCAGCAGCGCCGCCCCGAAGGCCACGACCGGCGAGACCACCATCGGGAGCACCACGTCGCGCAGCACGACGTCCCAGTGCGCGGTGACGCCGGCCGCGACGGCCGCACCGACGAGCCCGCCGATGAGCGCGTGGGTCGACGACGACGGCAGCCCCCACCACCAGGTGAGGAGGTTCCACCCGATCGCGCCGAGCAGACCGGCGACGACGACAAGGAGCCCGGCGGAGCCGGCGCCGGGCGAGATGGTCTCGGTGACGGTGCGTGCGACCCGTTCGCCGAGCAGGGCGCCGACGAAGTTGAGCACCGCCGCCATCACCAGCGCGACCCGCGGCGTGAGCGCCTTGGTCGTCACCGACGTGGCGATCGCGTTGGCCGCGTCGTGGAAGCCGTTGATGTAGTCGAAGACCAGCGCGACGACGACCACCGCGATGATGACGGTGAGGTCCACCGGCGTCCTAGCCCTCCTTGACCGCGATGGTCTCGATGACGTCGGCCACGACCTCGAACCGGTCGATGGCGTTCTCCAGCGACCCCGCGATGTCCTTGAGCTTCATCATCTCGAGGGTGTTGAAGCGCCCGGAGAGCAGCGCGGCGAGGCAGCGGCGGTGGTTCTGGTCGCCGGCGTTCTCGAGCCGGTTGACCTCGATCCAGTACTCCCGCAGCGACCGCGGCGTCGTCACTGCCGGCATCGCGGCGTGGGTGAGCTCAGCGCACCGCTGGAGCAGCTCGACCTGCTCGGACAACTCGGGCGGCAGCGCCGGGGCGTCGTACAGGCCGATCAGGTCGACGACGGCGGTCATCACGTCCATCGCGTCGTCGAGCGCCGACGCGAGCCGGTAGACGTCCTCTCGGTCGAACGGCGTCACGAACGTCTGCGTCGCCCGCCGCACGATCTCGTGCCGGGTCTCGTCGGCGAGGTGCTCGGCCGCCCCCATCCGGGCCCGTACGTCGTCCAGGTCGACTCCCTCGCCCAGCGCCTCGGCCAGCAGCGAGGCGCCGGTGACGAGGTGGGCGGCCGACGCGGTGAAGAGGTCGGCGAAGCCGGCGTCGAAGCGGCGCAGCGACAGGCGCACCGGGCGGCCTCCTCGGCGGGGCGGTCGGACGGGGACGGAGGGCGACCGGAGGGCACCGGCGCCGGCTGGCACTCTAGGACCTCCAGGTGAACACGCCCCACCGCCCGCAGGCCGTACGACGTCCGCGCGCGGCGTGCGTCACGCGGTGCTGGTCGCCGAGGGCGTACGCCGGCGACGGTGCCGCTCGATGAGCGTCTCCTGCAGGTGGTGCTCGCCGCTGTTGCGGGTCCAGCCGCCCTCGGAGTCGAGCACCCACGCGTTCGTGTCGTCGTCGAAGGCCAGGTCGAGCAGCGAGCGCAGCGAGGCGATCGAGTCGTCGTCGGGCAGCCGCACCAGCACCTCGACGCGGCGGTCGAGGTTGCGGTGCATCATGTCGGCGGAGCCGATCCACACCTGTGGGTCGCCGGCGTTCTCGAAGGAGAAGATCCGGCTGTGCTCGAGGAACCGGCCGAGCACAGAGCGCACGGGGATGTGCTCGCTCAGCCCCGGCACGCCGGGCCGCAGCGCGCAGATGCCGCGCACCAGGAGGTCGACCTCCACGCCCTCCTGGCTGGCGAGGTAGAGCGCGTCGATGACGGCCTCGTCGACGAGGGAGTTGACCTTGATCCGGATGCGCGCGTCGTGGCCGGCGCGGTGGTGGCCGATCTCGCGGTGGATGGCGTCGAGCAGCCCGCTGCGCGCGGAGTCGGGCGCGACGAGGAGCTCGTCGTACGACGCGTTGACCGACCAGCCGGAGAGGTTGTTGAAGAGGTGGGCGACGTCGGCGCCGATCTTCTCGTCGGTGGTGAGCAGGCCGACGTCCTCGTAGAGCCGCGCGGTCTTGGAGTTGTAGTTGCCGGTGCCGACGTGGACGTAGCGGCGGATGCCCTCGGGCTCGTCGCGGACCACCAGCGCGAGCTTGCAGTGCGTCTTGAGGCCGACCAGGCCGTAGACGACGTGGCAGCCGGCCTGCTCGAGCTTGCGGGCCCAGCGGATGTTGGCCTGCTCGTCGAAGCGCGCCTTGATCTCCACGATCACCAGCACCTGCTTGCCGGCGTCGGCGGCGTCGATGAGGGCGTCGATGATCGGGGAGTCGCCGGAGGTGCGGTAGAGCGTCTGCTTGATCGCCAGCACGTGCGGGTCGGCGGCCGCCTGCTCCACGAACCGCTGCACTGAGGTGGCGAACGAGTCGTAGGGGTGCTGGAGCAGCACGTTGCGCCGGCGCAGCGCCTTGAACACGTCGACCGGCGCCGACGACTCGACCTCGGCGAGCCGGTGGTGGGTGCTGGGCACGAAGTTGGGGTACTTCAGCTCGCCGCGGTCGAGGTCGGCGATGCCGTGCAGCCCGCGCAGGTCGAGCGGACCGGGCAGCCGTGCGACCTCGGGCTCGGTGACGTCGAGCTCGCTGATGAGCAGCTCGAGCACCGGCTCGCTGATCGACTCCTCGACCTCCAGGCGCACCGGCGGGCCGAAGCGGCGGCGCAGCAGCTCCTTCTCCAGCGCGGCGAGGAGGTTCTCGGCGTCGTCCTCCTCGACCTCGAGGTCCTCGTTGCGGGTGACGCGGAAGGTGTGGCTCTCCAGCACCTCCATGCCGGGGAACAGTTTGTCGAGGTTGGCGCCGATGACGTCCTCGAGCGGCACGAACCGGGCGTTGCCCAGCGGCATGAACCGGTCGAAGATCGGCGGCACCTTCACCCGCGCGAAGTGCTCCTTCTCGGTGTGCGGGTTGCGGATCAGCACCGCGAGGTTGAGCGAGAGGCCCGAGATGTAGGGGAACGGGTGCGCCGGGTCGACGGCCAGCGGCGTCAGCACCGGGAAGACCCGCTCGCGGAAGAGCTCCTGGCAGGTGGCGCGCTCGTCGGGGGAGAGGTCGTTCCAGCGGACCAGCTCGATGTCGTGCTCGCGCAGCGCCGGCTTGATGTCGTCGCGGAAGACCGCCGCGTGGCGCTGCATCAGCTCGCCGGCGGTGCGCCAGATCTGGTCGAGCACCTCGCGCGGCATCAGCCCGGACGCCGCCCGCACGGCGACACCGGCAGCGATGCGCCGCTTGAGACCGGCCACGCGGACCATGAAGAACTCGTCGAGATTGCTGGTGAAGATCGCCAGGAAGCGCGCCCGCTCCAGCAGTGGCAGCGAGGTGTCCTCGGCCAGCTCGAGCACCCGCTGGTTGAACCGCAGCCAGGACAGCTCGCGGTCGAGGAAGCGGTCGTCGAACTCCTCGACCGCCGCGATCGCCTCGTGGTCGGGCTCGTAGGGCCCCTCGACGTCGTACGACTCGTCCGGGACCCCGGTGGCCGCCCCCCGCCCGATCGCGTCGCCCGACTGGTGCTCCGTGGTGATCTCGACCGACATGACGTCATTGTCCCACCGCCCGGTGACACCCGGGTGACACGCAGGCGGCTCCCCGGTGCCGCCCACCCGTACCCCACCCCGTACCCCACCCCGTACGCCGCCGCGACACCGCGTCGCACACACCTCGCGGTCGGCGCGCCGCGCGCACTAGCCTCACCCGGGTGAGCCACCTCAAGGACCGCGTCGACGCCGCCGCCCTCCGCCTCGTCCTCTCCCTCCCCACCCCGGTCCAGCGGGTCCTCGCCGGCCGCCCGGTCGTCAAGGACGGCCTGACGCTGGAGACCGAGACCCAGCTGCTCCTGCGCATGCAGAAGCTGGTCCGCGAGCCCGGCGCCGAGACGCTGCCGATCCCGCTCGGACGACGCGCGATCCGCCGACAGAGCCGCCTGTCCGGCGGCGACTTGCCGATCCGGGAGATCCGCGACCTCGACCTCGACGGCCTGCCGGGCCGGCTCTACGTGCCGACCTCCGCCCCGGTCGGCGGCGGCGCCGACCCGACGCTGCTGTTCCTGCACGGCGGCGGCTTCGTGTACGGCGACCTCGACTCCCACGACGCCACCTGCCGGCTGCTGGCCGAGCGGGCCGGCGTACGGGTGCTGTCGGTCGACTACCGGCTCGCGCCCGAGCACCCGTTCCCGGCCGCGCACGACGACGCGGTGGCGGCGTACCGCTGGCTGCTCGAGCACGCCGACCGGGTCGGTGCCGACCCCGCCCGGATCAGCGTCGGCGGCGACTCCGCGGGCGGCAGCCTGGCCGCCTGGGTCGCGCGGTACGCCGCCCACGAGGGCCTGCCGCTGCGCCACCAGCTGCTCGTCTACCCGACCACCGACCAGCTAGGCGACACCGCGAGCTCCCGGATGTTCGACGAGGGTTTCTACCTGACCCGCGGGTTCATGGACCTCGCCGACTCCTCCTACGCCCGCTCCGACGACGACCGCGCCAGCGAGCAGCTGAGCCCGCTGCGCCACCCGGTGCCGGCCGGCCTGGCGCCGGCGTACCTGTGCACCGCCGGGTTCGACCCGCTGCGCGACGAGGGAGAGGCGTACGCCGACCAGCTGCGCGCCGCGGGCGTCGACGTGGTGAGCCGTCGGTTCGAGGGCCACATCCACAGCTTCTTCAACGTGGTCGGCGTGGGTCGTGCGGCGCGCGGGGCGGTCGAGGAGATCGCCGACGCGCTGCGGGCCGGGCTGGCCCGAGGCTGAGGACTGCGGCGGCCCGACGGCCGGTCACGACCCGGGGGGACGCTCCATCAGCCGCGGGAGGTCGGCGAGCCGGCGCCGCAGCACCGCGGCCATCAGCATGACGGCGCCGGTGTGCTCCTCCGGGTAGGCCAGCACCTCGCGGTAGGTGACCGTGCCGTCGACGACCCGGCGGCGCAGCGACTGCAGGGGGAGCGGGGCGTCCTCGGCGGAGCTGATCTCCTCCGCGAGCGCGACGTCTTCGGCGTCGACCTGGTCGAGCGGGTCGCCGCCGGCGGCGAGGTGCTCGTCGAGCTCCGCGCTGACCCGCTCGACCTCGGCGATGGCCTCCATCAGGTCGCGCTCGACCGCTGCGGTCTGGAGGTCCTCCAGCGGGTCGCCGTCCGGGGTCGCGGAGTCGGGCGGCGGCGCGGACGCGTTGTAGAAGCCCTGCTCGCCGGGGTCGTGACGGTCGCCGCTCACACGATGCCTCCGCTGTAGGTGCTGTCCCCGCCGGTGACGGTGCCGTCCTCGCCGACGTACAGGGGCGGCTCGATCGGACCCGGCGCCATGATGAGGTCGTCGCCCTCCTCATAGTCGTCGGTGTCGTCGTCGACGTCCCCACCGTCGTCGGCGCTGAGGTCGTCGAGGTCCTCCTCGAGGTCCTCGCCGGGCCCGGGGTCGTCCCCGAAGTCGACGTCGATCTGGGCGAGGTCGTTCTCGAAGACGGTCTCCTGGACGTGCGGCAGGTTCTCCAGTCCGCCCTCGCCCCGCGCCTGCGGCAACTCGCGGACCAGGTCGACGATCTCCTTGAAGGTGTCGAGGCGCTCGGCGCAGCGCTCGGCCCAGGCCTCGATCTTCTCCTTGAGGTCCCAGCAGGTCTCGATGATGTCCTTGGCGGCGACGATGTCGTCCCAGATGTCGGTGATGGCCGCCCAGCCGCGCTCGGCGACCTCGATGGCCAGGGAGAGCCAGCCGACCCAGCTGAGCACCTTGGTGATGATCTTCTTCGCGACCCGGGTGAGGATCTTGAGCATCTTGACCATGGCGGTCTCGACCGCGACGGCGATCCGTTCCGAGACCTTCGCGATGTCGTTGAACACCGTGCCGCCGGCCTGCACCGCGACGCCGACCGCGCCCATGACGGCGCCGTACAGGCCGATGTGCAGCGCGAGCGCGCCGCCCGCCCGGCCGTCGACCGCGGCGGTGGTCTTGCCCGACATCCGCACGAAGTTCTCCGCGAAGACGAGCATGCCGTCCTTGGTGTGGGTCGCGGCGTTCGCGTTGGCGCCGATCTTGAGGTAGTTGCCCGAGAGCGGGAAGACGATGTAGTCGCGCAGGCTCTTGCTGCTCAGCGGCGTGATGTGGATCTGCGGGAGCGTGTTGAGCTTGGCGATGCCCTCGTTGATCGTGTCGCGGGCGTCGTCGTACGCGCCGGCTGCCCAGTCGAACTCCTCGGGGTGCTTGAGCTGGCTCTCCCCGTCGTCGGGCGGCGAGAGCTTGGGCGTGACCGGCTGGAGCGGGAACAGCTCGACCTCGATGTCGACGTCGGGGAGCGTCGACGGGGCGTAGGGGCCGTAGCTGCCGCCGGTGGCCTTCGCCCAGTTGATCGACACCTCGTTGTCCGTGCGGTCGTGGGCCTTGCCGGTGGTGACCAGCGACGCCTGGACGCCTTCCCACCGGCGCTCGAAGAGCTCGCGTACGTCGGTGAAGTAGCCGGCGACCGTGCCGAGCTGGTCGGCGATCGGTCGCAGCACGCAGGCCTCGTAGTCGAAGCCGGCGGTCGAGCAGACGCTCGTGGACACGTAGTCGTCGATCTCCACCGCCTGCCCGCGGATCTGCCCCATCGAGGTCAGCAGGTTGTCGAGGTTCTGCCAGACGATGGTGATCTCACTCATGGGTGCCTCCTCAGCCGGCCAGGAACGTGTCGGCGACGTCGACGACGAGGGTCTGCAGGGTCGTCGGGTCGAGGGTGCGCTCGACGGAGAGCGCGTCGACGCTCAGCACACGGCCGTCGTCGAGGAACGTCGCGAGCCGGGCGGTGGGACTGCCGGCGACGTCGCCGGCCACCGTCACGGCCTCCTGCCCGTCGGCGAGCATCGCCGGGGAGCTCTCGCCGACCGCGCCGGCGGACGCCAGCTCGGCCGACAGCGGCTCACCGTCGGCCGCGACCCGGTCGGCCACCGACCAGGTGAGGTCGAGCGTGCCGTAGTCGCTCTGCTCGGCCCACCGCGCGGTGCAGGAGAGGTACGTCGGCCCGTCGCCCTCCTCGGGCGCCTCGACCTGCATGTCGATACCGGCCAGGGCGGTGACCGCGCCGTCGTCGAGCACGCACGGGCCGGCCGTGTCGGCCGTGCCGACGCTACTGCCCGGCGTCGCCTCGGCGCCGTCGTCGGCGCAGCCCGCGAGCGTCGTCGTCAGGGCGACCACGCCGACGGCGAGGAGGGTGGGGCGGGGAGCGCGCACGGGGGGACGGTGCCCAGAGGCGGGCGGGGCTAACCCCTCCGACCGGGCCGGTCCCGGATCGGGCCGGAGATCAGGACAGAGATCAGGCCTCGGGCCGGTACCGCCGCACCCGCGCCATGAAGTCGTCGGCGTCGACCATCCGGGCGTCCACGTCGATCGGCGGGAGCCCACGGCGTACGAACCGCACCCGCCAGTCGCTGCGCCCCGGCACCCCGCGCACCTCGAACGCCGTCGCGTCGTTGCGCAGGTCGAACCGGTGCACGTCCTGGCCGCGCTTCACGGTGACCACGCCGCCGTCGACCGACACCTCGACCGCCACGATCCGCGTCGACCACGCCGACCAGGCGAGCGCGGCGGTGATCGCGGCGGCGAGAAACGTCGTCAGCGACACCACGCCCTGGTTGAACACCGACAGCAGGGTCGTCAGCAGCGCGACCGTGGCGCCCACCGCGAGCGAGATGCTGAGCAGGGACGGGTCGCTGCCGTCAGGGGCGAGGCGCTCGCCCGGAGACACGTCGTCCTCGTTCTCGAACCAGCCGGTCCCCCCGGCCTTCTCGCGGTCGGCGAGCTCGCGGCGTACGTCGGCGAGCTCCTCGGCGAGGAGCTCCGCGATCCGCTCGGCCTCCTCGGCGCGGGCGAGCAGCTGGTCACGCTCCTCGCGGAGCGCGGTCAGGTCGTGGGTGTCGTCGTCCGGCGCGTCGTCGGGCCGGTCGGGAGCAGTCGACACGGCCGGCTCAGAGGTCCGGGCGCCACTGGCGCAGCGCGTCGGTGAACTGTGGGGGATCGACCGAGCCGCCGTCGACGATCACGGGGGCCATGGCCTTGCGGTGCACCTGGACCTCCCAGTCGCGGTCGCCGGGCTGGCCCTGCATGTCCAGGCGGGTGGCCTCGGTGGCGAGGTCGAAGACGTACTCGTGGCCGCGCACCACCAGCCGCAGCTCGCCGGCCTCCGACAGCAGCACCTCGCTGCTGGTGCCGATGCGCCGGTAGGCGAAGAGCGCGCCGAGCAGGGCCACCGCCAACAGCGCGACCGCGGTGCCGGCCTGGTCGCCGTCGGTGAGGAAGAGGTAGACCGCGGCACCGGCGGCCGCGACGGCCAGCAGGGCGCCGACCCAGCCGGAGACGCCGCGGCGCACGGCCCGGTAGGGACGCCCCGTACGCCGGTCCGCCCGCGGCGCCGCGGTGCTCGCGGCGGGGGCAGCCGGGACGGGCTCGTCGGCGCGGGCGTCGTCGAGGTCGTCGACCACGATGGCCGGGACGACCTGGGTCGCGTCGTCCTCGATCGCGGGCACGACCATGGTGCGGTCGGTGGCTGCGTCGGGGTCGGGGTCGGCAATGTCGGCAGGGTCGGCGGGCTCGTCCACGGCGGGCTCGTCCAGGGCGGGCACGTCCAGGGCGGGCTCGTCGTCGACGACGAGGTCTTCGGGCTCGTGCGGGGGCTCGTCGGCCTCCGCCTCGGGCTCCTCGGGCTCGTGCGGGGGCTCGTCGACCTCCGCCTCGGGCTCCTCGACCTCGGTGACCGGCTCCGGCTCGACCTCGGGCTCGACCTCGGGCCCGACCGGCTCCTGGTCGTCGTCCACGGGCTCGCTCTCGACCGCCGGCGGCTCGGCGAGCACCCGGTCGAGCGTGGCGAACATGAGGTCGCGCGCGTCGCCGATGGCGGCGTCCAGCGCGGTCGGGTCGGGGTAGGCGTCGGCGGGTGCGGCGCCGGCGCGCTCGGCCAGCCGGGCCTCGACCGCGGCGAGCCGGGCGCGCAGCTCCTCGGCCTCCCGAGCGGCCTCCTCGCGGGCGTACCGGGCCTCGTCCGCCTCGATGGCGGCGTCGGCCGCGGCGGACTCGGCGGCGACGGCGATCTCGCGCTGGCGCCGCTCGGCCTCGGCAGCTGCGCGCGCCTCCTCCTCGGCGCGGGCGGCGGCCTGCTCGGCCTCCTCGGCCAGCCGGAACGCCTCGTCGCGAGCGGCCTCGGCCGACGCGATCCGCCGGCGGGCCTCGGCGGCGGCGTCGCGCAGGGTGGTGGCCTCGGGCTCGACCACCTCCGCCTGCGCGGTGCCGTCGGGCGCCTGCTCGGCGACCTCCTCCGCCACCACGTCGAGCGGCAGGGGCTCGCCCTGCGGCTCCTCGTGCCCGTCCGGCTGGACCGCCTCGGCCTCCGTGACCTCGGCAGCCTCAACAGCCGAGTCCGGGGCCTCGGCAGGCTCGACGTCCCGCGCGGACGCCTGCGACCCGTCGGACTCCTCGGACTCGTCGGACTCGTCGGACTCGTCCGCGGATCGCGGCTCCTCGAAGCGGCTGTACGCCGCGATGCGGTCGAGCAGCTCGTCTCCGGTGTCTCGCGGCACCTCGGCCTCCTGGGGGTGGGGGTCGTCCGTGGGCGGCGGGTCCGCCTCGGCCGGCGCGTCGGTGACCTCGACCGCGCTCTCGGCCGGTGCGCTCGGGGCCGGCGTACCGGCATCTCCCTCGGTACGCCGTCGCCACCACGGCCCGCGGGGGGCGGCGCCGGAGCGGCCGGTCTGGGGGGAGCTCATGGCGGGATGTTACCGACGGGTGTACTGCACGTGCGTGTCCTTCGCGGCATGGGCGAAACCGAGGCCGGAGTAGACCGCCACGGCGGGGGCGTTGTCGGACTCGACGTACAGCAGGATCTCCTCCACGCCGCCGTCGGCGAGGTGGTGCAGCCCGGCAAGAGTGACGACCTTGCCGAGGCCGCGACCCTGCGCCTCGGGGGAGACCGCGACGACGTACACCTCGCCGAGCCGGGCGTCGTGCCGCTTGGTCCAGTGGAACGCCAGCAGCGTGCCGTCGGCCTCCTCGACCGCCATCACCAGTCCGTCGGCGTCGAACCACGGCTCCGCCACCCGCTCGGCCAGCCCGGCCTCGTCGAGGTCGCCCTGCTCGGGGTGGTGCGCGAACGCCGCCGCGTTGACCCGCAGCACGGCCGCGGCGTCGGCGGGGTCAGCGGCGTCGTACCCCCGCAGTCGTACGCCGTCCGGTGCCGCCAGCGGCGGCAGCGGGTGGTCGGCGTCGACCGGACGTCGCATGACCCACAGACCCCGTGTCGCCTCGAACCCGTGCCGCTCCGCCAGCACCTCCGCCGCCGGGTGGCCGCCGTGCGACCACGCCCGGTCGACCGGTACGCCGGCCGCGGCGACCCGGGTGGCGAGGTCGGCGCCGAGTCCGCGACCGCGGGCGGCGGGGGAGACGGCGAGCAGCAGCTCACCGTCGCGGACGAGGGCGAAGCCACCATCCTCGGCCCGGTCGGGTCCGTCGGCGAGCTCGAGCAGCGCCCCGTCGAGACCGTGGTGGCGCAGGGCGAGGTCGGCCGCCTCGTCGAGCGGGTCGTGCCCGTCATGGGTCACACAGGCCTCACGCACCTCACGGATCGCAGCGAAGGCGTCGGTGTCGGATGTCATCTCGGTCACACTCCCGGGGTGTCAGTAGACGAGAGCCTGGGCGTCCGGCGCGAGGCTCTCGGCGACGAAGGCGGCCGCCCCGGCGATCCGCGCGCCGTCCACGAGGTCCCCCTCGGTGAGGTCGCGGCGGGTAGCGCACTGCGAGCAGACGGTGACGGTGCCCGATGCGGCCACCTGTTCGAGCAGGTCAGCGGCGGGCTGCGCGTGCTCCAGGCCGAGGTCGGGCTGACGGCCACTGACGGCGAACCACACCGCCTCGCCGGTCAGCCACAGCGACACCGCGGCGCCCATGGCCGTCCCCGCGGCCGCGACGGTGAGTCCCTGGTTGGCCCGCTCGGCCTGGTCGGGACCCGCGGCGATTTTGATGATCAATGCCCTCACCATGAAGAAAACGCTAGCGGTGACCAGCGCGACGTACATTCTTGTGTCGTCCCCCCACGACATCAGGCATCTCTCGCCTCGGGGTGACGTGCACTCCCGAGGCGACACCGACGACTCGCATGGGGAAGGTCTCTTGTGTTCAAGAACATCAAGCGTGCTCAGCGCACGTGGAAGTGCAGGATGAAGTACGGCGTGGCCTGCCCGCACCACGAGGGCTACCACTTCGATCGACGGCGGCACGAGCAGCACCACACCACCGCCTGACCGCTGGCCGACAGGCGTCTACGACTCCCCCGACGTCCGGGTCGGGGGAGCCGTAGGCTGACGGGGTGTTCCAGATCCCCGACAACCTGCACCCCGCCTGCGGCCCGGTCGCGTGGCTCCTCGGCACGTGGGGCGGCCACGGTCGTGGCGACTACCCCACGATCGAGCCGTTCGAGTACGGCCAGGAGCTGACCTTCCAGCAGGACGGTCGCCCGTTCCTGCACTACTTCGCCCGTTCGTGGATCGTCGACGAGAACGGCGAGACGGTGCGGCAGGCCGCGCAGGAGACGGGCTTCCTGCGTTGCGTCGGTGAGGGGAAGGTCGAGCTGCTGCTCACGCACAACACCGGCTTCACCGAGGTCTGGTACGGCGTCGCGGAGGGCGGCAAGCTCGAGCTGCGCACCGCCGGCGTGAGCTTCACCGAGACCGCCAAGGAGGTCGTCTCCGGGCACCGGATGTACGGCAACGTCGACGGCGAGCTGCTCTACGCCTACGACATGGAGGCGATGGGCCAGGATCTCCAGCCGCACCTGTGGGCGAAGCTCCAGCGCCAGTGAGCGATCCCGGTCGTCGAGTAGCCGCGGTCGCGAGGGACGAGCGACCGGGGCGTATCGAGACGCCCGCACCCGGGAACCGACCGTGACCACCGACCCCGCGCACCCCGACCACCCCGGCGACCAGGACTGGCGCGAGACCCTCCGCGCCCGCGGCCTGCGCCTGACCCCGCAGCGCGAGCTGGTGCTCGCCGCGGTCCGCGAGCTGCGGCACGCCACCCCGGACCAGGTCCACGCCCACGTCCGCGCCCGCTCGGAGGCGGTCAACCTGAGCACCGTCTACCGCACCCTGGAGGTGCTGGAGGACGCCGGGCTGATCAAACACGCCCACCTGTCGGACCGCGCTCCGACGTACCACGCCGTCGACGACGACCACGAGCACTTCCACCTGGTCTGCCGGCGCTGCAAGAAGGTCACCTCGGTCGCCACCGGGGCCCTGGCACCCTTGAACGAGACGCTGCGCGACCGCTACGGCTTCGTGCCGGACGCCGCGCACCTCACCGTCTTCGGCACCTGTGAAGGAGAGTGCTGCCCCGATGAGCACGACCACGACTGACGACGCCCGCGAGATCCAGCGCAGCCCGCTGCTGGACCTGCCCGGCGCGGTCGCCGGCGACGGCCCCGACGCCCCGGTGGCGGCGCACTACGGCAGCTTCAACGGCGAGCAGCGGCTGCTGGAGTCGGGCGAGGGGTTCGTCGACCTCTCGCACCACGACGTGGTCCGGATCGCCGGTCCGGACCGGCTGACCTGGCTGCACAACCTCACCACCCAGCACCTGCTGCACTTGCAGCCGGGCGAGGAGACGCAGGCGCTGATCCTGAGTCCGCAGGGGCGGGTGGAGCACGAGTTCCGCGGCACCGACGACGGCGAGGCACTCACCGTGTGGACCGAGCCGGGGGCCGCCGCGGCGCTCACCGACTTCCTGGTGCGGATGCGCTTCATGATGGTCGTCGAGATCACCGACGTGACCGACCGGCTCGCGCTGACCTGGCGCCCCGCCAACGGCTACCGGGTCGTGCCCCGCGACGAGCTCGCCACCTTCGCCGAGGCCGCCGGCCCGCCTGCCGGCCTGTGGGCCTTCGAGGCACTGCGGATCGCGCGCGGCGAGCCCCGCTTCGGCGTCGACACCGATGACAAGGCGATCCCCAACGAGGTCGGCTGGGTCGGCCCGGCCGTCCACCTCGACAAGGGCTGCTACCGCGGCCAGGAGACGGTCGCCCGGGTGCACACCCTCGGCCGGCCGCCCCGCCGCCTCACGATGCTGCACCTCGACGGCTCCGAGAACCGCCTCCCCGCCCACGGCGCCCCGGTGCTGGCCGGCGAGAAGCAGGTCGGCTGGGTCGGCTCCTCGGGCCGCCACCACGAGCTCGGCCCGATCGCGCTGTCCCTGCTCAAGCGGAACACCCCCGTCGACGCCCCGCTCATGGTCGACGGCATCGCGGCGGCGCAGGAGGTGCTCGTCGACCCCGAGGTCGGCCTGCACGTGCGCCCCGACCTCCGCGGCTGACGCGGCGGGTCCAGCCTCTCGGCCTTCTCCGGCGTCTGTCGGCTGATCCTTCGGGCGAGAGGCACCGGAGTCCCCGCTGGAGCGGGGAATCCGGGTCACCCGGCTCGGTCACTCTCCACACCCCACCTCACCCCCATGTTTGCCCCGGCGTGACCCGGCAAGGCTCCTGCGAGTCCGATCCACCGCGCAGGAGGTCCAGCCGTGCCCGACCGTCGTCCCTCGGGGGTCGACGCCGACCCGTTCTGGTCGGTGCTCCGCCGACGCCATCCCGACATCGACCTGGTGGTCCTGCCCGGCCCCGCCGGTGCCGCCGAGCCCTCCGAGCCCATCGAGACCCCCGAGCAGCAGCGGCGCTCGGCCCTCGCGCCGCCCGCACCGCCGCTCCGCGACCCCGACGAGTGGTCCTCGTCCACCGACGACGCGGCGCGCGGCTGGTGGCCCCGCCTCCTCGCCGGCATCGACGCGGCCCCGGGCGACCCGTCGGCTCGCTGGCTGACCAGCCGCGACGGGCTCCGCCGCCGGGAGACCACGCTGGCCGCCGCGAGCGGCACCACCGACCCCGCCGACCCCACCACGACCCTCACCCGCGCCGCCCGCCACCTGCGCGACGCGGGCTGGCGCGTGCTCGCGCCGACCGACGGCGTGCCCCGCGTGCTGGCCAGCCGCTCCGCCGACGACGCCCTCGGGCGGGAGGAGCTCGCCCTGTTCTGCGCCCCCGGTCGGATCACCCTCCGCCTGCGCACCGGGACCTTCCGACCCGCCGGAGCGGCCGGAGCCGGCTCATGACCGCCGAGATGTACGTCGAGCAGGCGCGGCTGCGGCAGGGCAGCACGCGCTGGGACGAGCTCGCCGGGCTGATGCGCACGACCAGCACCGAGCTCGGCGACGCCTCGGTCGCCGGTCTTCCGCCTCGCGTCCAGGATGCGGCGTCCCGATTCCTGGCCCGCTGGAGCGGCTGGGCCGGGCAGAGCGACGAGATCGCGGCCGGCTTCGCGACCGCCCTCGACGACGCCGCGTCGTCGTACCTCACCGCCGACAGCGACGCCGCGCAGGCGGTCGACGTGCTCGATGGCCGGATCGGTCCGCGGCTGTGACCACGATCGAGGTCCCGGTCTCCGAGCCGGCCCACATCCGCCCGCCGGAGGGTTCGCCCGACGAGGCCGACGCGCTCGCCACCACGCTCTACGCCGCCGCCGGACGGTACGAGGAGGTCGCCGAGGCGAGCACGCAGCTCCAGGACCTCCACGACGCCTGGTGGGGGAGTGGGTACGTCGCCTACCGCTCCGCCGCGCACCGCGCCGGCGGCGAGCACGACCGGCTCGCCACCACGATGACCCGGGTCGCGCGCACCATCACCGCCTTCGCCGACACCCTCCGCGACCTCCGCGACGACAGCGACGACCTGGTCGGGCGCAAGCTCCGTCTCGACCGCGACCGCGACGACCTGCTGGCCGACGTCCGGGCGGCGAGCGCCGCCGACGTCACCGATGCCGAGGTCGGGCGCCTCCAGCTGCGGGCGGCGTACCTCGCCCAGGGCTACCGCCTGCTCGTCCTCGACCACGACGACCTCCAGCGCCGCGTCCGGGCCAACGAGGACCTCCTGCGCCAGGCCTTCGCAGCCGCCGACACCCTCGGTGAGTCGCTGTCCGACGGCGGCGGCCTCGCGCCGCTCGCGGTCGGAGCCATGTCCCGCCCCGGCGCCCCCGGCACCGGCGCCGGCCCGAGCGCGCTCCGCTCCTGGTGGGAGGGCCTCACCGACGCCGAGCGCGAGGCCGTCGTCGCCGCCTACCCGCGCCTGGTCGGTGGCAGCGACGGACTCCCTGCCTCCGCCCGCGACGACGCCAACCGGGTGCTGCTCGACGACGACCTCGCCACCCTCGGCAGCAAGGATCCGGACGACCTGACGCCGCAGGAGCGCCGGATCCTCTCCAACGCCCGCCGCACCCAGGAGGCGCTCGACACCGTCGACGACTACGTCGACCCGCTCACCGGCGAGCGCCCGGGCGGTGTCCTCCACCTCTACGACCCCGGGGCGTACGACGGCGACGGCCGGGTCGCGCTCGGCATCGGCGACCTCGACACCGCCGACGACCTCGCGGTGATGGTCCCGGGCGTCACGACGACGACCGACGACCTCCCCGACAGCGCGCAGGACGCCGTCAACGTCTACGAGTCGGCCCGCTCGCAGGGCGACGGGTCCAGCGTCGGGGTGATGTTCTGGCTCGGCTACGACGCCCCCGACGAGCTCTACGACCCCGCCACCCTCACCGAGGACCGTGCGGAGACCGGCGGTGGCCAGCTCGCCGACTACCTCGACGGCCTGCGCGCCTCCCGCTCCGACGACCCCCACCTCACCGCGATCGGGCACAGCTACGGCTCGACCACGCTGTCGCACGCCCTCGACGACCACGACCCGGACGTCGACGACGCGGTGCTCGTCGGCAGCCCCGGCGCGGGGGAGGGCAACGACCGTGCGAGCGACCTCGGACTCCCCGAGGGCCACGTCTACGTCGGCCGCAACAGCCGCGACCCGATCGCGCTGCTCGGCGACGAGGGGTGGGTCGGGCTGGAGGAGTGGTCCGGTGTCGTCCCGCAGCTCACCGGCAACAGCGCAGGCCTCGGCACCGACCCCTCGAGCGACGACTTCGGCGCCACCCGCTTCGAGGCGGAGTCCGCCGACCGGTCGTGGCACCTCGACCCGGACGAGCACTCCCGCTACTACGACCCCGACAGCGAGTCGCTCTACAACATCGGTCGGGTCGTCGACGGCCGCGGCGCCGACGTCAACGAGGCCCCTCATTCCTACGACCCGTGGTGGGGGGCGCCGCAGGACCCGGAGTGGGGCCGCGAGCCTGCGCCGGTCGGCGAGCCCGGCAGGTCGAGCACGGGGCCGAGCGGCTCATGACCGTCGTACGCCGCGCTGCGCTCGCCGCCGTCGTCCTCGCCGCGGCGGTGGTGACGTTCCTCCAGCCGCTCGGCCTCGGATCAGCGATCCTGCGCGACGTGCTGGGTCCGCCGGCGCTCGACGAGGCTCGCGCCCAGGCGTCGGACGACCGGGCGCTGGTCCGCGGTGCCGCCGAGGACGTGCTCGCCGCGATCGACGAGTCGGGCCTGGTGGTCGTCGATCCCGTCGGGTCGTTCGAGCACTGCGGGATGTCGCCCCGCACGGGGGTCTTCTACGAGGTCCGGATGGACGTGCGCCGCCCGGCGGCCGACGCCGACGACGCAGACGATGCCGAGCCGCCGGTCGACGAGCTGGAGGCCGCGGTGGTCGACGCCGGCTGGACCGGGTCGCGACGTACCGGACTGAGTCTGGGCGACGTGCGCGCCTCGGTCGGCGTCGCCGTGCCGATGAACACCAGCACCGACGCCGCGATCACCCTGCGGACGGGCCGGTGCGCGGTCTTCCCCGACGGCCGTGCCGAGGACCTCCGGCGGGCCGATGACGAGCCGCTCGACGCGTCGTGAGTCGAGCGGCTCGTCGCCCAGAAGCGATCGGAGCCGGAGAGGTCAGGCCTCGGCGGACTCCCGGCTCACGACGCGGCCGGCGTCGCTGAGGCCGTCCTTCTCCTTCGACGGGAGCACGAACCGGTAGCCGACGTTGCGCACGGTGCCGATGAGGGTCTCGTGCTCGGGGCCGAGCTTGGCGCGCAGGCGACGCACGTGCACGTCGACGGTGCGGGTGCCGCCGAAGTAGTCGTAACCCCACACCTCCTGGAGGAGCTGCTGGCGGCTGAAGACCCGGCCCGGGTGCTGGGCGAGGAACTTCAGCAGCTCGAACTCCTTGAACGTGAGGTCGAGCGTGCGGGCGCCGATCTTGGCGGTGTACGTCGCCTCGTCGACCACGACCTCGCCGGAGCGGATGACGTGGGCGTCGGGGTCGGCGGCCTCGCGGGCGCTGCTCAGGCGGCCGATGGCCAGCTTGATGCGGGCCTCGAGCTCGGCCGGGCCGCAGGTGTGCAGGACGACGTCGTCCATGCCCCAGTCGTGGCTGACGACGGACAGGCCGCCCTCGGTGACGACGAGGACGACCGGTACCTCGGTGCCGGTGGCGCGGATCAGGCGGCACAGGTCGCGGGCGCCGGCGAGCTCGGCACGGCCGTCGACGAGGACCAGGTCGGCCTCGGGGGCCTCGAGCAGGGCGCTGCCCTCGGCGGGCAGGATCTTCACGGAGTGGCCGAGCAGGGCCAGTCCCGGAAGCACCTCGGCGGACGGCTGCAGGGCGCTGGTCAGAAGAAGCAGCGTGCTCATGCGGGTCTCCTCCCGGATGGGGTAGAGACCGAAACGCGCCGTTGAGCTCCGGTGGAGATGGTGGTCAGGTGACCTGCCGGGAAGAATAACGAAACGTGGACGTCACAGTGAACGGTTGGTGGGAAGAATGAGACGTACCTCATGACGAATGTCCTCACGGTGCACTTCTGGGCCTCGGCCCGCGCGGCGACCGGCTCTGACCAGGCAATTCTCGACATAAGCGAGCCGCTCACCCTCGCCGACCTGCGACGACGTCTCGTGGCCGACCACCCCGAGGGGGGGCGACAGCACCTGGAGAAGGTCCTGTCCGCCTGTTCGGTCCTCGTCGGGGACCGCCCGGTCGGTTCCGCCGATCCCGAGGAGGTCCGATTGGTCCCCGGGGACACCGTCGAGTTTCTCCCGCCCTTCGCCGGCGGCTGACGCCCTCAGGAATGCCCACCCCCACCGACCCGTTGAGGAACACATGAGCACCGGAGCCTGGGTCGCGATCGCGGCCGTCGTCGTCGCTCTCGCGTTCGGCCTCTACCGGGCCGCCACCGACGGACGCTTCCGCGGCACCCGCGCCGTCGGCGGCACCGGCACCGGCAGCAACACTGCCGACCAGCCGACGACCGACGACCAGGGGGGCGAGGCGCCCGTGACCGACAGCCTGCTCGCCGGCACGCCGTGGGAGTCCGACCTCGGCGAGCGCGCCACGCTCCTCCAGTTCTCCTCCGCCTTCTGCGCGCCGTGCCGTGCCACCCGCCGCGTGCTCGAGGACGTCGCCGGCTCGACCGACGGCGTCGCCCACGTCGAGGTCGACGCGGAGTCCCACCTCGACGTCGTACGCCGCCTCGGGATCACCCGCACGCCCACCACGCTGGTGCTCGACGCCGCAGGTCGGGAGCTCGTCCGGGCTGCTGGCGCACCCACCCGCGCGCAGGTCGAGTCGGCCCTGCCGGCAACGCCGCACGCCTAGGCGATCTCAGAATATGGATTCGAGTATCACCATGTGGGATCTCGACGAGCATTCGCCGTCGCGCCGCCCTATGGTTCTCGGCATGTCGACGACCATGCTCACCAAGCGCCGCGCAGTGGACCACTGCCGCGTGCGCTCGGCGCTGTGTCGTTGCTGGTGACGCCGGCAGTCACTTACATCCTTTAGTCGACTGAATTACTCGACTATGGTGTGACCTGCTGGCAGACGCTCCCGCCAGCCACTCGTCGTCCGAGGAGTCGACATGTCCACCACCTCCGCCGCGCCCACGCGCCTCCAGAGCTCCGGCGTCACGGGGATCGACCCCCGCGGCCCGCAGTTCACCGCCGCGATCACCGCGGTCGTCCTGCTCGCCTCGCTGCTGGCCGGGCCCGGCCCGGTCGCGCTGGTGCTCGTCGCGGTCCAGACGGTCCTGTTCGCGATCGGCTCGACCCGCGGCGTCCAGCACACCCCGATCGCCTGGGCGTTCCGCACCTGGGTCCGCCCGCGCCTCGCGGCTCCCGACCACCTGGAGGACCCGGCCCCGCCGCGGTTCGCCCAGACCGTCGGCCTGGGCTTCTCGGTGGCGGCGTTCCTCGGCCTCGTCACCGGCCTCGATGCCCTGACGTACGCCGCGCTCGGTCTGGCGCTCGTCGCCGCCCTGCTCAACGCGGTCTTCCGCTTCTGCCTGGGCTGTGAGCTCTTCCTGCTTTACAAGCGCGCCACCGCCTGACCGGCGCCGGCACCCCACTTCTTCCGCACAGACCGAAAGGCTTCACCTCATGTCTCGTGACACCACGCTCGTCACCGCCCAGTGGGTCGAGGACCACCTCGACGACCCGTCCATCGTTCTCGTGGAGGTCGACGAGGACACCACGGCCTACGACAAGGGCCACATCAAGGGCGCCATCAAGCTCGACTGGACGACCGACCTCCAGGACCAGGTCCGTCGCGACTTCGTCAGCAAGGAGCAGTTCGAGGCGCTGCTGTCGGACCGCGGGGTCGGCAACGACCACACCGTCGTCCTCTACGGCGGCAACAACAACTGGTTCGCCGCCTACGCCTACTGGTACTTCAAGCTCTACGGCCACTCCGACGTCAAGCTCCTCGACGGCGGCCGCAAGAAGTGGGAGCTCGACTCCCGCGAGCTGGTCTCCGAGCTGCCGGCCCGCGAGAAGACCTCCTACACCGCGACCGAGCAGGACCACTCGATCCGCGCGTTCCGCGACGACGTCGTCGCCGCGATCGGCGTGCAGAACCTCGTCGACGTCCGCAGCCCCGACGAGTACGCCGGCCGCCTGCTCGCCCCGGCCCACCTCCCGCAGGAGCAGGCCCAGCGTGCCGGCCACGTGCCGACCGCCGCCAGCGTCCCGTGGAGCAAGGCCGCGAACGACGACGGCACCTTCAAGTCCGACGACGAGCTCCGCACGATCTACGGCGACGCGGGCGTCGACTTCGAGAAGGACACCATCGCCTACTGCCGCATCGGCGAGCGCTCCAGCCACACCTGGTTCGTGCTCAAGGAGCTGCTGGGCCAGGAGAACGTCAAGAACTACGACGGCTCCTGGACCGAGTACGGCTCCCTCGTCGGCGTCCCGGTCGCCCTCGGCGACGAGCCCGGCCAGGCCTGAGCCGAGAGAGACGAGGAGAACGAGATGTGCGGAGCGACCGAGGGCGGCCTGTCCCTCGACGGCATCGACGTGAAGAAGGAGGCCGTCGTCCAGGGCCAGGTCCTGCGCGACGGCGAGCCCGTGGGCAACGCCTACGTGCGCCTGCTCGACCGGACCGGTGAGTTCACCGCCGAGGTCCCGACCTCGGCGAGCGGCCACTTCCGGTTCTTCGCCGGCGACGGCGACTGGACCCTGCGCACCCTGGCCCCGAAGGCCGACCCGGTGGACCGCCAGGTCCACGCCCAGGTCGGCTCGGTCGCCGAGGTCAGCATCACCATCTGACGCACCTGCGCCCACGAGGCCCCGCCGCTCCCCGGAGCGGCGGGGCCTTCGTCGTCCCGCCCGGTCATCGAACACCGGCTCCGGTCATCGAGTAGCCGGGGACGAGCGAGGAACGAGCGCACCCCTCCGGTCATCGAGTAGCCGGCGGAGCGAGGCACGAGCGCAGCCGGCGTATCGAGATGCCCGCACCCAACAGACCACCGCAACGACCGACGAACCACCGCAACCACCCCCGACCACCCACCCCCACCACGCGCCGGCCTGTACCTTGACGCGCGTGCCGAAACGGATCGCCCTGACCGTGCTCGCCCTCGTCATCGTCGGCGCCGTCGGCTGGACCGCCTGGACGGCGTACCAGACCCAGCAGGACCTCGTGGCGGCCGAGAGTCAGGTCGACGTCATCCGCGCCGCGATCGAGGACGACGACCCCGCGGCCCGCGACGCCGCGGCGGCCGAGCTGGTCGACCGCGCGGACTCCGCGGCCGGTCGCGTCGACGGCTGGTGGTGGGACGGTCTGTCCCACCTGCCGGTGTTCGGCGACGACGTCAGCGGCATCCAGGCGCTGAGCCGGAGCCTCAAGGTCGTGGGGGAGGGGGCGGTGCTCCCGCTCGCCGACGTGGCCGACAGGGTCGACGACGCGTTCGTCGACGGCGCGATCCAGGTCGACGTCGTCGAGAGCCTCGACGAGCCGGTGACCCAGGCGCACGAGGCGCTCGAGGAGGGCGCGACCCTCGTCGAGGCCGAGAGCAGCGACGGGTACGTCGGCCCGCTCAAGGGCCGCTTCGAGGAGTACCGCGACACGATCCGCGACCTCGCCGACGCGATGGGCTCGGCCCAGAAGACCGTCGAGGTCCTGCCGCCGATGGTCGGCGCCGACGGCCCGAAGGACTACCTCTTCATCTTCCAGAACAACGCCGAGCTCCGCGCGACCGCCGGGCTCCCGGGCTCGTGGGCGGTCGTGCACGCCGAGGACGGCCGGCTGACGATGGAGGAGCAGGGCTCGTCCGCCAGTTTCGACGTCAACGGCGCCGAGAAGCCGATCACCGAGGTGACCGACGCCGAGAAGGCGTTGTACGGCGTCGAGATCGCCCGTTTCTGGCAGGACCCCAACTTCACGCCGGACTGGCCGCGCGCGGTCGAGATCTTCCAGGCGTTCTGGGACACCCAGTACCCCGAGCAGCAGCTCGACGGCATGCTCTCGATCGACGTCGTCGGTCTGAGCTACCTGCTCCAGGTCACCGGCCCGGTCGACGTCGACGGCGACCAGATCACCGCCGACAATGCGGTGCAGAAGCTCCTCAACCAGGTCTACCTCGACTACGAGGACCCCACCGAGCAGGACGCCTACTTCGCCGGCGCGGCGCGCTCGATCTTCCAGGGCGTCACCGGGGATCTCGGCTCCCCGCTCGACTTCGCCGAGGCGATGGGCAGGGCTGCCCGGGAGGGTCGCTTCCTGGTCACCCCGTACGACGACGAGCCGGCCGCGGTCCTGGCCGACACCGTCGTCGCGGGCGCGACGACCACCGGTGACGACACCGTGGGGCGCGTCGACATTGCGTTCAACGATGGCACCGGGTCGAAGATGTCCTACTACCTCGACTACTTCACCGACGTCGAGTCCCGTTCGTGCGCCGCCGACGGTCGCCAGACGCTGTCGGGGACGGTGACCTTCGAGCAGACGATCGACCCGGCCGAGGCGCAGGAGCTGCCCGACTACATCACGGGTGGCGGGGCGAACTTCACCGATCCGGGCAACCAGCTCGTCAACGTCTCGGTGTACGGCCCGGCGAACGGCAGCCTCTACCGATTCCTGATCGACGGTCGCGCGGTCACGCCCGACATCGTGTACGACGGCAACCGCCCCGCCGCCCGTCTCCAGGTCGAGCTGACCAACCGCAAGAGCGTCCGGATCACCTTCATGGCGACGACGGGCGCGGGCCAGGACCACGACACCGTGGTGCGGACGACCCCGTCGCTGTCGGGCACGGGCTTCGCCGAGGCCGCGACGACGTGCTGACGCAGGCGCCGTGGTCTCGCGGTGGCCATCACCTACCCTCGACGCCGTGACCCAGCCCAGAGACGACCGTGGCCGAGCCTCGACCAGCACCGTGCTCCAGATCGGTGGCCTGGTCGCTCTGGCTGTCGTCGTGGTCGTCGTGGTGGCACTGACCCTGCGCGGCGGCGGTGACGACGACCCGACCGACACCTCTGCTGAGGCGCGGTCGTCGAAGGGCGCGGAGTACGCCCAGATCACCCTCCCGGACGACGGGCCGCTGGCGGTCAGCATCTTCGGCGACTCGCTCGTCGCCGGGTCGTACGCCAAGCAGCCCGAGGACCGCTTCACCGAGCTCGTCCAGCAGGGCATGGCGGCCGGCTACCCAGTCGAGGTCGACGTGGACGGCGAGGCCGGCGCGGAGCCGGAGCTGCGGATGAACGACGTGCCGACCGGCATGGACGTCGTGATCGTCGCTTTCGGCACCGACTCGGCGACGTTCCCGCAGACCGACTTCGTCGACACCTTCCCGGCGCTCGTCGATGCGGTGGAGGCCGCTTCCCCCGATGCGCAGATCGTCTGTCTGGAGCCGTTCGTCGACCCCGACGAGGACGCCGAGCTCGTCGAGGCCGTCCGCGACGCTTGCAACGACACCGACAGCGAGACCGTGGTGCCGGTCGCCGACCTCGCCACCGTCGCCCGCAACCACGCGGAGGAGGGCACCGCGATCGCCCCCACGGGCTACGAGGTCTCCGAGCGCGACACCGCGTACCCGGGCAGTGAGGGCCACGCGGCGATCGCCGCGGCCGTCCTGGAGCGCCTCGACGTCACCGGCTGAGTGCCCCGCGGGGCATCGCCGCAGGTGGCCCCAATGTTTCGTCCGTGCGAACTTTCCTGATCTGCTTGGTCAGGCCGAGGCAATGTGTGATCTACTACCGCAAGAGCCAGGCCCACCGGACGGGCGCCCTTGACTCCCAGGGATGTAGATACATGAAGAAGTTGATCGTGGGCCTTTTCGCGGCCCTCCTGACCATGGCGGGCCTCGCAGCCGTCCCGTCGCCGCAGGCCTCCGCTGCCTGCCCGTACACCGGTTGCGTCGACACCACCACGGTGCTCAACGGCCCGACCCAGGGCTTCCGCGGCGACCGTCTCCGTTTCGCCGTTGGCGTCACCGCCGGCGACTCGATCGGCACCCCGCGCGGCTCCGTGCGGTTCAAGTTCGTCAAGGCCGACGGCCCGAAGCGCGGCACCAAGTTTTTCTTCAACAAGCGCCTGAAGAACGGTGTCGCCTCGAAGACCATCAACGCCAACTTCCTCATCAACAAGGGGAAGGGCAGCGGCATCTGGCGCGTCAAGGTCGTCTACCTGAAGGTCAAGGACTCGAAGTGGACCCGCTCCACCGCGAAGTCGACCGTTAAGGTCTACAACCGCAAGGGCTGACGCTCTACTCGGTTCCTCGAGGCCCCGACGCCACCGGCGTCGGGGCCTCGTTGCATGATGTGGAACATCACGAACGCCGATCCCGCTGAGCGACAGGACACCGATGAAGCGAGCCCTGGTCACCGGTATCACCGGACAGGACGGCCTCTACCTCGCCGAGTTCTTGGCGCACAAGGGCTACCAAGTCCATGGGCTGGTCCGTGGCCAGAACAACGCGAAGGCCGCGCTTGTGCGCGGTGCTGTGCCCGATGTGGTGCTACACGGCGGTGACCTCACCGACCTCCCCAGCCTCCTCCGGGTCATGGAGGTGTCTGAGCCCGACGAGGTCTACAATCTCGGCGCGGTGAGCTTCGTCGGTCACTCGTGGGAGAACGCGAGCCACACCACCGATGTCACCGGCAAGGGCGTCCTCAACCTGCTCGAGGCGGTCCGCATCGCCGCCCCCGCCCTCGCCCGCTTCTACCAGGCCTCCAGCTCGGAGATGTTCGGCCAGGTGCAGGAGTCGCCGCAGCGTGAGGAAACCCGGTTCTGGCCGCGGTCGCCGTACGGTGTGGCAAAGGTCTTCGGGCACCACATGACCGTCAACTACCGCGAGTCGTACGGCATGCACGCCTCGTCGGGCATCCTCTTCAACCACGAGTCTCCGCGCCGCGGCGCCGAGTTCGTGACCCGCAAGATCACCCGTGCGGTCGCGCGCATCCACCACGGCCTCCAGACGTCACTCGAGCTCGGCAACCTCGACGCCGAGCGCGACTGGGGCTTCGCCGGCGACTACGTCGAGGCGATGTGGCTGATGCCCAGCAGGACGAGCCGGACGACTACGTGATCGCCACGGGGGAGACCCACAGCGTCCGCGACGTCGTCGACGCCGCCTTCCACGCGATCGGCGTCGACGACTGGTCCAACCTCGTCGTCTGTGCCGAGAGCCTGCGGCGTCCGGCCGAGGTCGAGCACCTCGTCGGGGACGCGAGCAAGGCGCGCGAGCGGCTGGGTTGGAAGCCGAAGGTCACCTTCGAGGAGCTCATCGAGATGATGGTCACCGCCGATCTGAAAGATGCCGCTGAGGAGCGACGTCGCCGTTAGGGTGGCGGCCGTGCAGCGGATCCTCGTCACCGGCGGCGCCGGCTTCATCGGCTCCAACTTCGTCCACCACCTCGTCGAGCACACCGACGCGGTGGTGACCGTCCTCGACAAGCTGACCTACGCCGCGACTCGGGAGTCGCTCGAGGGTCTCCCGACCGACCGGGTCACCCTGGTCGTGGGCGACGTCGCCGACCAGCCGCTCGTCGAGAAGCTCGTCGGCGAGCACGACGCCGTCGTGCACTACGCGGCCGAGTCGCACAACGACAACTCGCTGTCCGAGCCGGGGCCGTTCATCCAGACCAACATCGTCGGAACGTTCTGCGTGATCGAGGCGTGCCGCAAGCACGACGTACGGCTGCACCACATCTCCACCGACGAGGTGTACGGCGACCTGGAGCTCGACGACCCGGCGCGGTTCACCGAGGCGACGCCGTACAACCCGAGCAGCCCCTACAGCGCCGCCAAGGCCGGCTCCGACCACCTGGTGCGGGCGTGGGTGCGCAGCTTCGGGGTGCGCGCGACGGTGAGCAACTGCTCCAACAACTACGGTCCGTGGCAGCACATCGAGAAGTTCATCCCTCGCCAGATCACCAACGTGCTCGACGGCGGCCGGCCGAAGGTCTACGGCGCCGGCACCAACGTGCGCGACTGGATCCACGCCGAGGACCACTCCTCGGCCGTGTGGACGATCCTCACGAAGGGGCGCATCGGCGAGACCTACCTGATCGGCGCCGACGGCGAGCGCAACAACCTCGACGTCGTACGGCTGATCCTCACCCAGCTCGGCCGCGACGCCGACGACTACGACCTGGTCACCGACCGGGCCGGGCACGACGTCCGCTACGCGATCGACTCCACCAAGCTGCGCACCGAGCTCGGCTGGCGGCCGTCGTTACCCGACTTCGAGACCGGCCTGGAGCGCACCATCGCGTGGTACCGCGACCACGAGGACTGGTGGCGCCCCCACAAGCAGACTGTCGAGGCGTCGTACGCCGCGAAGGGGCAGTGAGCGCCCGGTGAGCGCAGCCCTCGCCGTCGAGACCACCCCGGTCCCCGGGCTGCTCGTCCTGCGCCTGCCCCTGCACGAGGACGCCCGCGGCTGGTTCAAGGAGAACTGGCAGCGGCAGAAGATGGTCGGCCTCGGCCTGCCCGACTTCGAGCCGGTCCAGCAGAACGTCTCCTGGAACACCCGCCGCGGCGCGACCCGCGGCATCCACGCCGAGCCCTGGGACAAGCTCGTCTCGGTCAGTGGCGGACGCGCCTTCGGCGCCTGGGTCGACCTGCGCGAGGGGGCGTCGTACGGCGCGACCTTCCACGTCGAGCTCACCCCCGAGACGGCGGTGTTCGTGCCGCGCGGCGTGGGCAACAGCTACCAGACCCTCGACGACGAGGTCGCCTACTCCTACCTCGTCAACGACCACTGGCGCCCGGGCATCACCTACCCCGCGCTGGCGCTCGACGACCCGACCGCGGCGATCCCGTGGCCGATCCCGCTGGCGGATTCGGAGATCTCGGAGAAGGATCGGCAGAACCCGTCGCTGGCCGACGCGGTGCGCTTCCCGCCGCGCCGCACGCTGGTGCTCGGCGCGCAGGGTCAGGTCGGCCGTGCGCTGGTCGGCGCGCTCGACCACGCCGACGGCGCCGCCCGTCCGGGCTCGGGCGCCGACCTCGAGCTCGACCTCGCCGTTCCCGGGTCGTGGGACGTGCCGTGGCACGACTACGACGTCGTGGTCAACGCCGCCGCCTACACCGCCGTCGACGCCGCCGAGACGCCCGAGGGGCGGCGTACGGCGTGGGCGGTCAACGCCGTCGCCCCCGCCGAGCTCGCGCGGCTGTCGAACGAGCACCGCTTCACGCTGGTCCACTACTCCACGGAGTACGTCTTCGACGGCACCGTCGCCGACCACGTCGAGAGCGAGCAGCTGGCGCCGCTCGGGGTGTACGCGCAGTCGAAGGCAGCCGGCGAGGTCGCCGTGGCCGCCGCCAGGCGGCACTACCTGCTGCGGACGTCGTGGGTCGTCGGCGACGGCGGCAACTTCGTCCGGACCATGCTGCGACTGGCGGCCGGCGGCGTGTCGCCGTCGGTGGTGACCGACCAGACCGGACGGCTGTCGTTCGCGGACGAGATCGCGCGGGCGACGGACCACCTGGTGACCACCGGGGCGGCGTACGGCACCTACCACGTCAGCAACGGCGGCCCGGTGACGTCGTGGCACGAGGTCGCGGCGCGGGTGTTCGCGCTCGCGGGCCGGGATGTTGCGGACGTGGGCGAGACGACCACGCCGGAGTACTCCGCGGGCAAGGAGATGGCGCCGCGGCCGATGCTCAGTGCGTTCGACCTCGCGAAGCTGCGGTCGACGGGGTTCGAGCCGGAGGACGCGACGGTGGCGTTGGAGCGGTACGTGCGGGCTGCCTTGTAGGTGGTTGAGCCCGAGGGGCCGCTAGGCGACGAGGTGTCGAAACCGCCGTGAGCGTGGTTGCGGCCTGCTCCCGTCTCGCTGGGTTTCGGTACGCCGCTGCGCTCCTGCGTCGCTCCGCGGCTACTCAACCACCGGAGGGGTCAGCGGGAGGAGCGCTTGCCGCCGCTCCGGCGCTTGGCAGCTTCCTTAGCGGCCTTCTTCGCGGCCTTGTCCGGGCTGCCGACCGGCACGGCCTTGGACGGCTTCTTGGCCGGCTCGTCGACGTACCCGTAGCCATACCCGTAGCCATAGCCGTACCCGTAGCCCGAGGCTTCCTTCTTCTTCGCCGGAGCCAGGTTGACCACGACGCCGAGGCAGCGGGCGCCGACCGACTCGACGCGCTCGAGCGCGTGCTGGAGTTGGTCCTTGGTGGTCTTGCCGTGCCTCACCACCGCGATGAGGCCGTCGGCCTTGGCGGCCAGCAGAGCCGCGTCGGTGACCGGGAGCAGCGGCGGGGCGTCGAGGATGACGACGTCGTAGCGGTCGCGGAGGTTCTTCACCAGCAGCTCCATCGCGTGCGACTGGAGCAGCTCGGCGGGGTTGGGCGGGCGCGGGCCGCAGGGCAGCACGTGCAGGCCGGTGTCGGCGTACTGCTGGAGCGCATCGTCCAGCTCGACCCGGCCGATGAGCACGCTGGTGGTGCCGGCGGCGTTGTCCAACCCAAGACGGGCGGCCAGGGTCGGGCGCCGCAGGTCGCACTCGACGAGTGCGACCTTCTGGCCCGACTGCGCGAGCGTGACGGCGAGGCTGACCGACAGCGTCGACTTGCCCTCCGCGGGCAGCGACGAGGAGACCACGAAGACGCGGCTGTCGGCGTCGATCTCGATGTACTGGAGGTTGGTGCGCATCACCCGGAACGACTCCGCCCAGGGCGTCGCCTCGGCGAGCGACTCCGCCGGGGTCTTGCGCACGGCGGTGGTGTCGGAGTTGACGCGGCCCAGGATCGGCGCCGGGGTGACCTCGGCGATCGCGTCGCTGGAGGAGATCGAGGTGTCGAGGAGGTCGCGGAGCACCGCGAGGCCGACCCCGACGAGCAGGCCGAGCACCAGCGCGAGGCCGTAGTTGCGGGTCGGCTGGGGGCTGACCGGCGCGTCGTTGACGTCGGCCGGGTCGACGATCGAGGCCTTGACCGGCGCGGTGAGCCCGCCGTCCGGGGTCTCGATGTCGGTGATGAGGCCGACCATCTCCTCGGCGTAGGCCTGGGCGATGTCGCGGGCCATCAAGGCGTCGGCGTCCGTGGCGGTGATGGTGAAGATGACGGTCTCCGGGCTGGCGGCGGCCGACACCTCGGACTGCAGCGCCTCCGGCGTGGGCTCGCCACCGAGGGAGTCGCTGACCCGCTCCGCGACCGAGCGCCGGTCGACGAGGTCGACGTACGACGCGACGCGCTGGGTGGCGAAGGTGTTGCCGACCGCGGCCTGCGAGGTGTCGTCGGAGGCCGTCGAGACGAAGATGTACGCCGTGGACGAGTACATCGGGGTGGCCAGACCGGTCATCAGGCCCGCACCCGCCACCGCGAGGAGCACGCAGGCGACGATCAGCTTCCACCGCCGTCGGACGGTCAGCCAGTAGTCCCTGAGTTCCACGTCCCCATCCGAGCTCTCTACGACAGCGGTCGCGCCACCCTAACCCGTGGGGTGACCGCTCGTGAGCGGGTTGGAGTACGACTGTGTGACGGTGCTGTCACACAGCGGCAGCGATCTCCGTCTCGCCGGCGAGCCCGCCGGTCAGCTCGGTCCCCAGGTGCGCCACGCGGCCGTAGTCGTCCTCGAGGCGCACGATGTCGTCCTCGCCGCAGTAGGCGCCCATCTGGACCTCGATGAGCACGAGCACCTCGTCGTGGGCGTTGGCGATGCGGTGCATCCGGCCGGCGTCGACGGTGGTCTGCTCGCCGGGGCGCACCACGACGACCTCGTCGTCGATCAGGCAGGTCGCGGTCCCGGAGACGACCGCCCACTGCTCCGAGCGGTGCTCGTGGGTCTGCAGGCTGAGCCGCGATCGCGGCTCGACGATGATGCGCTTGACCTTGAAGCCCTCGCCCTCGTCGAGGACCTCCCAGCTGCCCCACGGGCGCTCTTCGCGCTCTCCGATCATGACTGTCCCCCGGTCGATGGTCCTGCGGGACCGGCCCCCCATGCGCCAGTCGATAGCGGGGACGACGCTAGGGGTCGGACGCTCACCCGTGCAGGCGATCGACCGAGAAAACTCACGCCGTTCACAAACCGGATACGTCGGTGACCCGGGCGTGGTCCTTCTGTGTCATGGACGCGTACCCGAAGAGGCCATCCGGCCTGACCTGTCTGGACCAGCAGGGTCCGCCGGGACGAGAAGGATCAGCGGCGACGCAGGCTCGCCAGGGCCGGTCGTACGTCGGCGAGGTAGACGAGGGCGGCGACCAGCAGCGCGATCCGGATGATGCCGAAGCCGCCGGGGAACAGGATCTGGATGACCGCACCGAGGCCGAGGATGATCGTCCAGGCCGGCTTGGTGAGCTTGCCGGCGGCCTCGTAGCTCTCCGCCGACCACAGCAGCGAGTTGACGAACGCGAAGATCGAGACCGCCAGGATCACGATGCTCACCAGGAAGCTGATGGTGCCCTGGATCTCGAAGACGCTCACGGCGCCGACCCTACGGTGCGCGCGCCCCGTGAGCACGACGAAGCCCCGCAGGCCGGGGCCTGCGGGGCTTCGTGGTGGTGCTGCGCTGCGAGGAGGTCAGGCCTTCTTCGCGGCGGTGCTGCTGGTGCTCGCCTTCTTGGCGGGGGCCTTCTTCGCCGGCGCCTTCTTCGCAGTGGTCGCCTTCTTGGCGGCCGAGCGCTTGGCCGGGGACTTCTTCGCGGCAGGCTTCTCGGCGCCCTTGGTGGCGGCCGGGTTGGTCGTGTTGACCTTGACCTCGACGGAGGCGCTCGAGGGCAGCTTGGTGCCCTTGATGACGGCCTCACCGTGCTTGGCGAGGTCGGCGTAGGACTTCGAGACGGTGGCGACGTTGTCGTTGACCACGGTCTGCACGCGGGTCTGGACCTTGCCCGGGAACGCCACGGCGTCCTTCTGAAGCTCAGCGAACGCCTTCTCGGCGGCCGCGCGGCGCTCCTTGGCGGCGGTCACGGCGGTGTCCGCGAGGGTCTTGGGGTCGAAGTCGTTGACCTGCTTCTGCACGTCGGCGACGCGGGTCTCGACGTCCTTGCTGTAGCCGGTGATCTTCTTCTGCACGTCGACGACGTACTCGCGCACGGCGGCGATGGCCAGGTCGCCGGCACCGACACCCGCGTAGACGGGCTTCTGGGCGATCTCGGGGATCTCGATGGACTTGAAGTCGAACTTGGCCTTGGCCATGTCACTGCTCCTCGGTGGTGGGTGCATCAGGTGTGGTGATCGAGACCTCGTCGGTCCCCTCGGGTGCGTCCGCTCCTGCCTCGCCCGCGCCGTTCATGGCGAGGAAGGAGGAGTAGACGTCGAGGAGCGACTGCTTCTGCCGCTCGGTCAGTCCGGTGTCGCTGAGGACAGCCATCTCGACCGATCCCCCCACGCCGTCGTCGGGAGAGACGATCCCGGCCTGGAGGTAGAGCTGCTCCGCGGAGATGCGGAGCGCCTTGGCGATCTGCTGCAGGACCTCGGCCGAGGGCTTGCGCAGACCTCTCTCGATCTGGCTCAGGTAGGGGTTGGACACGCCGGCCTGCTGGGCGAGCTGCCGCAGGGAGAGGCGTGCGGCGACACGCTGCTCCTTGAGGTACTCACCGAGCGACCCGACGGTCTGCCCGACACTGATCTTCGCCATGTCCCCCATAGTGCTAGCAAGTGCTAGCAGATTGCAAGCACTAGTTAGCGTGACATGGTGCACACTGCATTCGCGCAGGTCAGCGCAGGCAGTGGGGATCAGAACGCCGCGCGGATCTCCCCGACGCGCTCGCCGTGCCCGAGCACCGGCACGTCACCGGTCGCCCGTACGGCGTCCGCGTCGACGCCCGCGTCGTCCAGCACCCCGGACCGCTCGAGCGCCGCGGCCATCAGCACCGGGCGCACCCGCGCGGCACCGTCGTCGGTCTTCAGCGCGCACGCGCGACCGTCGGGCAGCGCGACGGCGTAGCAGGACTCCGCGCCCGCCTTGCCGATCGCGCCGGGGATCGCGGTGAGCAGCGCGCGCTCGTCGCGGGTCGAGCCCGACACCATCTCCGGGTGCGCCCGCACGGCGTCGGCGATCCGCCGCTCCGGGCCGTCCTCGGCGACCGCGATCGCCCGGAAGGCCCGCGCCAGCCCGGTCAGCGAGGTCGACAGCAGCGGCGCTCCGCACCCGTCGGTGGCGACCACCTCCACCGGCACGCCGGTCAGCTCGGCGAAGGTCGCGACGGTCGCCACCTGGAGCGGGTGCGACGGGTCGCGGTAGGTCGCGGTGTCCCAGCCGTTGACCACGCAGGTGGCGAGCATCGCGGCGTGCTTGCCCGAGCAGTTCATCGTCACCGGCTCCCGCGACCCGCCGGCCCGCAGCACCGTCTCGCGGGCTTCGTCGTCCAGCGGCCAGTCGGCCGGCGTCTGCAGCGCCGACTCGTCGAGCCCCGCCCCCGCCAGGATCCGGCGTACGCCGTCGACGTGGAACGGCTCGCCGGAGTGCGAGGCGCAGGCCAGCGCGAGCAGGTCGTCGGGCAGGTCGAGCCCGAGCCGCACCATCGCCAGCGCCTGGATCGGCTTGTTGCACGACCGCGGCAGCATCGTGGCGTCGGCGTCGCCGACCGACCATGCGACCGACCCGTCGCGCTCCAGCGCGACGAGGGACCCGTAGTGGTGGCCCTCCACGAACCCGGAGCGGACGATCTCGGCGACGACAGGGGCAGCAGACAGGCCAGGCACGCCGAGACGGTATCCGGCCACCCGGCTGGCAGGATGAGCAACCGTGTCCGGTCTCTCCCAGCACTGCCCCAGCCCGCGCGAGCTCGACGACCTCGAGCTGCTGGTCTCCGGCGCCCTGGCGCCGCTCGCCGGCTTCGACGAGCCGGGGAGCCCGGTGACCCTGGCGCTCCCCGACGACCTCGCCGCGCTGCCCGAGCTCGAGCTCGTCGACCCGGAGGGCCTGCCGCTCGCCCGGGTCTGGCGCACCGACACCGGTTCGTGGGGCGTCACGCCGCTCAGCTCGGCGGAGTACGGCCCGTTCCGGCGCCTGCACCTGTCCCCGGCGCAGGTCCGCGAGCAGTACGCCGGCCGCACCTTCGTCCCCGTCACCGGTCCGGTCACCGACGCCCAGCTGACCCAGCTCGGCGAGCTGGCCGGCTCGACCGGCCTGGTGCTCCTCGCGCTGACCGGGACCGGCACGCCCGACCTGTCCTCCACGGCCCTGCTGCGCGCGAGCCTGCGAGTCGCCGAGGCGCTCGGCGGCACCGACGTGGTGGCCGTCCCGCTGGCCGCGCACGGCGACGCTGACGCCGACCACGACCTCGGGGTCCAGGTCGTGCAGACGTATGCCGCGGGCGACCCGGTCGTCGGCCTGGTCGACGGCGGCGCCGTGCTGCCCGACCTGGCCGACATCGTCGACTTCGACCAGCCGCCGCTCGACGAGCAGGGGCTGGTGCTCTTCTTCACCGGTCTGTCGGGCAGCGGCAAGTCGACGCTGGCCCGCGCGTTGATGGACCGGCTGCTCGAGGCCGGCGAGCGCACGATCACCAGCCTCGACGGCGACGTCGTACGCCGGAACCTCTCCGCGGGCCTCACCTTCTCGAAGGAGGACCGCGAGACCAACATCCGCCGGATCGGCTGGGTCGCGGCGGAGATCTCCCGCCACGGCGGCCTCGCCGTCGTCTCGCCGATCGCCCCGTTCGACGAGACCCGCCAGCAGGTACGCCAGATGGTTGCCGACGCCGGCGGCGCGTTCTTCCTCGTGCACGTGGCCACGCCGTTGGAGGAGTGCGAGCGGCGCGACCGCAAGGGCCTCTACGCCAAGGCGCGCGCCGGGGAGATCCCCGAGTTCACCGGCATCTCCTCGCCCTACGAGGAGCCGCAGGACGCCGACGTCCGCGTCGACACCACCGGCCGCACGATCGACGACGCGCTGACCGACGTGATCGACGCGCTCGCCGCGGCCGGGTACGTCGACCTCCGCGACGCCACGCCCGCGCCGTACGTCGGCCGCCGCTCCGCCGCGCCCCGGTCGTCGAGTAGCGCAGAGGGCGACGCCCCCCGGTCGTCGAGTAGCGCGGAGGGAGGAACGACCGACGCGCGTACCGAGACGCCGCAAGCCGACCACCAACCCCGACCCTGGGACCAGCCCACCCAGGCCATGGAGATCCCGCAGGTCCCGACCGGGCCCACCGACGGTCCGCTCCAGGTCCTCTACGTCTGCACCGCCAACATCTGCCGCAGCCCGTGGATGGAGCTGATGAGCCGCCAGCTCGCCGGCCAGTACGGCCTCGGCACTCGCGTCTACTTCGGCTCGGCCGGCACGCACGGCTTCATCGACCGCGAGATGGACCCGACGATGGCGCAGACCCTCCAGGCCCGCGGCGTCGACACGTCCTGGTTCCGCAGCCGCGCCCTCACCCGCGAGATGGTCGACGAGGCCGACCTGGTGCTGACCGCGGAGAGCACGCACCGCCAGTTCATCCTCGACGACCAGCCCAACGCCTTCCGCAAGGTCGTCACCCTCGGCCAGGCGGCCGAGGTGGCCCGGCAGAGCCCGGGCGTGCCCTTGATGCAGGCGCTCGCCGAGCGCCGCGGCACCGCCGGGCCGGAGACCGACGTGGGCGACCCGTACGGACGTGGGCCCGAGGCGGCCGAGCAGTCGGCGCAGAAGATCGAGACACTCCTGCACACGGTTGTAAGTGCACTGAACTACTCAAGTACCATCGAATAGTGCTCGACCAAGCGTTCCTCTCGATCCTCGTCGCCGGCTTCGTCGTCGGCATCGTCGTCGGCCTGACCGGCATGGGCGGCGGGGCCCTGATGACCCCCGCCCTCCTCTTTCTCGGCGTCGGCGGCGGTGAGGCCGCCACGATCGTGGCCGCCGACCTGACGGCCGCTGCCATCTACAAGACCGGCGGCGCCGTCGTGCACGCCCGCGAGGGCTCGCCCAACTGGCAGCTCGCGAAGTGGCTGATGCTCGGGTCGATCCCGTTCGCGCTGCTCGGACCGGTGATCCTCAAGCTCGTCACCAGCGACCCCGACGAGCTTGACTACGTGCTCAAGGTGTCGATCGGCTTCGCGCTGCTGCTGGCGGCGCTCACCTACGCGCTGCGCCTCTACATCAACCTGCGCCGGGTCCGCGCCGGCGGCGACCCCGGCGACCCCGACCCCCGCATCCGCCCGATCCCGACCCTCGCGGTCGGCATCCTCGGCGGCCTGCTGGTCGGCGTCACCAGCGTCGGCTCCGGCTCGGTGATCATGGTCGCGCTGCTGATGCTCTACCCCGGCCTGTCGGCGGTGAAGCTCGTCGGCACCGACCTGGTGCAGGCCGTGCCGCTGGTGCTGGCCGCCGCGATCTCGAACGTCGCCATCCATGGCCTCGACTGGGGCCTGCTGGTCCCGCTGGTGATCGGCTCGGTGCCCGGCACGATCATCGGCGCCCGGATCGCGCCGCGGGTGCCGCAGTCCTACATCCGCCGGGGCATCGTCGTCGTCCTGACGATGTCCGGCGTCGCGCTGCTCGACAAGGCCGGCTGGGCGCCGCTGGGCGTGGACGAGACGCACCCGTTCCTCATCGCCGGCGTGGGCGTCGCGATGCTCGTGCTGGTGCCGGTCATCTGGGGCTTCCTGCGCAAGGAGCAGGGACTGCCCTTCATGGGGGCGCCGTACGTCGCCGATCTCGAGGGCACGTCCGTCGCGGATCGACTGAGAGCCAAGGTCGGCAGGTCGCCCGACTCGGAGGGCTGACCCCGGCGCTCGACCGGCCCGGGTGACAATGGGCCGGTGTTCGTGATGTCCAACCCCGTGCGCGACTACGCCTGGGGGCATCGCGAGGCGATCGCCGACTTCCAGGGCCGCCCGCCGGGTCGCGGCCCGGAGGCCGAGCTGTGGATCGGCGCGCACGAGGCGTCGCCGTCCACGCTGCCCGACGGTCGCCGGCTCGACGCGGCCATCGCCGCCGATCCTGACCGCTGGCTGGGCCCGCGGGTGCGCGAGCAGCTCGGCGACCGGCTGCCGTTCCTCATGAAGATCCTCGCGGTCAACGAGCCGCTGTCGCTCCAGGTGCACCCCAGCGCCGCGCTGGCGCAGCACGGCCACCGCCGCGAGTCCGCCGCCGGCGTACCGCTCGATGCGCCGCACCGCAGCTACACCGACGCCTCCCACAAGCCCGAGCTGCTGCACGCGCTCACGCCGTTCCACGGCCTGGCCGGCTTCCGGGAGATCGACCGCACGGTGCCGCTGCTGCGCCGGCTCAGGCTCCCGTGGGCCGACGAGGTCGCCCAGCGCCTCGAGGACGCCCCGACCGCCGACACGCTCCGCGCCGTCGTGACCGAGACGCTGGCCCTGGAGGGGCGTCCGCTCAAGCGGCTGCTGCGCGACATCGGCGACGCCGCCCGGCACGTCGGCGCCCGGGCCGGGCGCCAGGAGCTGCGGCACCGCTCGAAGATGCGCACCACCGAGGAGGCGCAGCTCAACCCGGAGGCCGCCCGCCTCTTCACGCTCGTCGGCAGCCTGGTCACCCGCTACCCGAAGGACCCCGGCGTGCTGGTCACGCTGCTGCTCAACCACGTCGCGCTGGCACCGGGCGAGTCGATGTTCGTCGACGCCGGCACCGTGCACGCCTACCTCGGCGGCTTCGCGATCGAGGTGATGGCCTCCTCCGACAACGTGATCCGCGCCGGTCTGACGCCCAAGCACACCGACGTCGCCGAGCTGCTGCGGATCACCCGCTTCGATCCGGTCCCGCCGCCGCGCTGGGACCCCTCCGAGCGCGCGCCGGGCTACGCCCTGCTCGAGCCGCCGGTGCCCGACTTCTGCCTCACCGTCGGCGACGTCCCCGTACGCCGCGTTCCCGCCGCCGGCCCGCGCACCGTGCTGGTGATCGACGGCGCCGTCGAGGTCGTCGGGCAGCACGAGACCGTGGCCCTCACCCGCGGCCAGTCCGCGTTCGTCGCGCACGAGGACGGCCCGGTCGACCTCCGCGGCACCGGTCGCGTCGCCATCGCCTCCGTCCCCTGACGCCGACCACTGGTGGTCGAGCGGTCCGGAACTCCGGTGGTCGAGTAGCCAGGAGCTCCGGTGGTCGAGTAGCCGCGGAGTGAGGCACGAACGCAGCGGCGTATCGAGACCCCGTGAGCCGCACACCACCCGTAACCCCATCCCCACCCACGGGTTGACCCGGGTGCACGCATTCCGCGGACGCGACGCGGCCCGCCGCTCTACCGTGCTGCAGCCTGCCTCACCCGCCCGCACCCGAAGGATCCCGATGAGGACCCCCCGCCTCGCCCTCGCCACGTCGACCGCCGGGGCGGTCGCCCTCGCCGGCCTCCTGGTCCCGAGCAGCCCGGCTGCCGCGGCCCCGGTGGTCGGCGCCCAGACGGTGGGCGACACGCTCTTCCCCAACGTCGGCAACGGCGGGTACGACGTCACCGACTACGACGTGACGATCGACTGGGCGGCGTCGGGCAGCATCGACGCCACGACCACGATCGCGGCCACGACGACCGGCGACCCGCTGAGCGAGTTCTCCCTCGACCTCGAGGGCCTGACGGTCGACGCGGTGACGGTGGACGGCGCGGAAGCGACCTTCACCCGGGTCCAGGACGAGGCGTCCACGACCTTCAAGCTCGTCGTCACCCCCGCCGCGCCCGTCGACGGGGCCTTCACCGTGGTCGTCGACTACTCCGGCACGCCCGACTCCCACACCGACCCGGACGGCTCCTCCGAGGGCTGGGTGGCGACGCCGGACGGTGCCGTCGCGGTCAACGAGCCGGTGGGCGCGATGACCTGGTTCCCGGGCAACCACACGCCACGCGACAAGGCGACGTTCAGCGCCGAGCTGACCGTGCCGTACAACCCGATCCTCCCCGCCACGCTCAACCGCTCCGCGGTCAGCAACGGCGTCCTCGACGGCATCGCCACGACCGCCTCCACCCGCACCTTCACCTGGACGCAGGCCAACCAGCAGGCGACGTACCTCGCCCTCGTCGGGATCGGCTTCTACTCCACCGCCACCTCCGACGTCGCCCTCACCACCGGCACGACGCCGGAGTGGTCGTACGCCGACCCCACGGCCGCCGGGGCGCTCACCACCAACTTCACCACCAGCCGCGGGCTGCTGTCGGAGATGCTCCAGTCGATCGAGGGGTACTACGGCCCGTATCCGGGCGTCTCGACCGGCTTCCTGCTCGACGTGTCCTCGCTCGGCTACGCCCTGGAGACCCAGGACCGGCCCTACTTCGAGACCACCATCAACCGCGGCACCCTCATCCACGAGCTCGCGCACCAGTGGTTCGGCAACGCCGTGTCGCCGACCGACTGGAGCGACATCTGGCTCAACGAGGGCCCGGCGGAGTTCATCACCACCCAGGTCGAGCACGACCTGTACGACGGCGACACCACCGAGGACACCTACTTCGCCGCCTGGAGCTCGACCTCGGAGTCCAGCAGCAACTGGGACACCCCGCCGGCCGGCTTCGACGACCCCGCCGACCTGTTCGGCTGGCAGGTCTACACCCGTGGCGCGATGGCGCTGGAGGCGCTGCGCTCCGCGATCGGCACCGAGGCGTTCATCGACACGATGAACACCTGGTACGCCCGCCACCAGGGTGCCGACGGCTCGACCGCGGAGTTCACCGCGATCGCCGAGGAGGTCTCGGGCAAGGACCTGGACGCCTTCTTCACCGACTGGCTCTACGAGGGCGACAAGCCCGCGTGGCCGGCGTCGTGGACGCTGGGCCTCTCCTCCACACCCGATCCCGCGACCCCGCTGACCATCGGTGACGAGGTCTCCTTCACGCTCTCGGCCGCCAACGTCGGCAAGGTCGCGCTCGGCGGCCAGCAGGTCTCGGTCGACGTCTCCGGCCTGGTCGACGACGCCGACCTCGGCGCACTCCCGGCCGGTCTGGTGCTCGACGGCACCACGCTCACCTGGACCGTCCCCGAGACCCCCACGGCAGCGACCTCGACGGCCACCTTCACCGCGACGGTGAGCGACGACGCCGCCAGCGGCCCGCTCGGCGCGGTCGCGTCCACCGACGAGCTCGGCGGCGTCTGCGGCGAGTGCGCCGCGGCGTACACCGTGGAGCTCCCGGAACTCATCTCCGCCGACCCGATGATCCGCGGCAGGGCACAGGTCGGCCGCACCGTCCGCGTCGGCGCGCCCGGCTGGACCGACGGCACGACCTTCGCGGTGCAGTGGCTCCGCGACGGCCGGGCCCTGCGCGGCGCCACCGCGGCGACGTACCAGGTGAAGGCCGGCGACCTCGGCCACCGGCTCACCGCCCGCGTCACCGGCACCCTGGCGGGCTACGAGCCGGTGACCCGCTCGGCGACGACCCGCAAGGTCGCTCGCGGCGAGCAGCGCCGCCAGCCGCTCCCACGCATCAAGGGCAAGCCCCGCGTCGGCCCGGTCCTGCGCGTCGCCGTCGGCCGGCACGACGCCGGCACCACCGTCCGCACCCGCTGGTACGTCGGCGGCAAGGCGCTCCAGGGCAAGGCCGGCAAGGCTCGCCGTCTGAAGGTCCGTAAGAGCTACCGCGGCAAGCAGGTCTGGGTGACCTCGGTCAGCACCCAGCGCGGCTACTTCGCCGTGCGCGCCCGCAGCTCGAAGGTCCGCATCCGCTGACGCCACTTCCGGTCATCGAGTAGCCGCGGAGCGAGGCACGAGCGCCCAACCGGTCATCGAGTAGCCGCGGAGCGAGGCACGAGCGCAGCGACGTACCGAGATGCCCGCACCCGACCGCCAACGGCAGCCGACCCCCGAGAAGCCTCAGTCCCGCCCGTAGATGTCCCGCGTGTAGACCTTCTCGGCCACATCCTCGAGCTCGTCCGACCGCCGGTTGGCGATGATCACGTCGCTGCGCTTCTTGAAGTCGTCGAGGTCCCGCACCACCTCGGACGCGAAGAACTCGTCCGCCTCCAGCGTCGGCTCGTGCACCAGCACCTCGACGCCCTTGGCCTTGAGCCGCTTCATCACTCCTTGCACCGACGACATCCGGAAGTTGTCCGAGCCCTTCTTCATCACCAGTCGGTGGATCCCCACCGTCCGTGGCCCGCGCCGCAGGATGTCGTCGGCGATGAAGTTCTTGCGCGTGGTGTTCGCCTCGACGATCGCGCTGATGAGGTTCTGCGGGACGTCGCGGTAGTTGGCCTGGAGCTGCTTGGTGTCCTTCGGCAGGCAGTACCCGCCGTACCCGAAGCTCGGGTTGTTGTAGTGGGCGCCGATCCGGGGATCGAGCCCGACGCCCTCGATGATCTGCTTGCTGTCTAGGTCATGGCGAGCGGCGTAGGTGTCGAGCTCGTTGAAGTAGGCGACCCGCAGGGCCAGATAGGTGTTGGCGAAGAGCTTGATGCCCTCGGCCTCGGTCGACCCGGTCAGCAGCACGGGCACGCCCTCGTCCAACGCTCCCTCGGCCATCAGCGCGGCGAAGCGCTGTCCGCCCGTCCCGGTGTCACCGACCACGATCCGGGACGGATGGAGGTTGTCGTAGAGCGCGCGGCCCTCGCGGAGGAACTCCGGGCTGAAGATGATGTCGGCCCCGGGCCTAGAGGCGCGCAGGCCGCGGGTGAACCCCACCGGGATCGTCGACTTGATGACAATGGTGGCCGACGGCGCGACCCGCAACACGTCGTCGACGACCGCCTCGACGGAGCGGGTGTTGAAGTAGTTGGTGACCGGGTCGTAGTCGGTCGGTGTCGCGACGACGACGTAGTCGACATCCCGGTAGGCCACATCAGGGTCGGTGGTCGCCACAAGGTCCAGCTGCCGGGTCGCCAGGTAGTCCTCGATCTCGGCATCGACCAGGGGCGACTCGCGCCGGTTGACCTGGTCGACCTTCACCCCGTCGAGGTCCAGAGCACGCACCTCGTGGCGTTGCGCAAGGATGATGGCGTTGGACAGGCCGACGTACCCGATACCGGCGACTGCGATCTTCACGGCCGAGACGATAGGCGAGTTCGGAGCCGGAGTGTGACGGAGTCGAGATTGTTCACACGGTCGCAATCCGCTGCCATGTTCGTCGGGCCGCCGGGCTCGTGGCTACGATGACGGCTGCCGTATCCCCGTGAGAGGCCCAGCAACCCTGATGACAAGCACGCACGCCGACTACCGGCTCAGCCAGCTCGACCAGCTGGAAGCCGAGTCGATCCACATCATCCGCGAGGTCGCGGCCGAGTTCGAGAAGCCGGTCCTGATGTTCTCGGGCGGCAAGGACTCGATCGTGATGCTGCGGCTGGCCGAGAAGGCCTTCTACCCGGCGAAGATCCCCTTCCCGATCATGCAGGTCGACACCGGTCTCGACTTCCCAGAGGTCATGGAGACCCGCGACAACTGGGTCAACCGACTCGGCCTCAACCTGGTGGTCGCCTCCATCGACGACGCGATCGCCAACGGCGTCGTCGTCGACGACGGCAAGACCTCGCGCAACCGCCTCCAGATCGGCACCCTGCTCAACGCCATCGAGGAGAACGGCTTCACCGCCGCCTTCGGTGGCGGGCGCCGCGACGAGGAGAAGGCCCGCGCCAAGGAGCGCGTCTACTCCCACCGCGACGAGTTCGGCCAGTGGGACCCGAAGAACCAGCGCCCCGAGCTGTGGAGCCTCTACAACGGCCGCCTGCACGAGGGCGAGCACATGCGCATCTTCCCGATCTCGAACTGGACCGAGCTCGACGTGTGGTCCTACATCGCCCGGGAGGGCATCGAGATCCCGAGCATCTACTTCAGCCACCAGCGGCGCGTCTTCGAGCGCGGCGGCATGCTGATGACCGAGACCCCGCTCAACCCGTGCAAGGACGGCGAGGTCGCCGAGGAGCGCACCGTGCGCTTCCGCACCTGCGGTGACATCACCCTGACCGGCTGCGTGGAGTCCACGGCCAGCACCGTCGAGGAGATCATCGAGGAGATCGCGGTGGCCCGCGTGACCGAGCGCGGGGCGACCCGCGGTGACGACAAGTTCTCCGAGGCCGCCATGGAGGACCGCAAGAAGGAGGGCTACTTCTGATGGCCGACCAGACCACTCCCGCCGTGGCCGAGCCCGACGACATCGTCGAGAACGTCACGCAGAACATGGACCTGCTGCGCTTCGCGACCGCCGGCTCCGTCGACGACGGCAAGTCGACCCTCATCGGCCGACTCCTCCTCGACTCCAAGTCGATCTTCGAGGACCAGCTCGAGGCCGTGGAGACCACGTCGAAGGGCAAGGGGTATGACTACACCGACCTCGCTCTGCTGACCGACGGTCTGCGCTCCGAGCGCGAGCAGGGCATCACCATCGACGTGGCCTACCGCTACTTCGCGACGCCCAACCGCAAGTTCATCATCGCCGACACCCCGGGCCACGTGCAGTACACGCGCAACATGGTCACGGGCGCCTCGACCGCCGACCTCGGCCTCGTGCTCGTCGACGCCCGCCAGGGACTCACCGAGCAGTCACGCCGTCACGCGGTCATCCTGTCGCTGCTCCGGGTCCCGCACTTGGTGCTCGCCGTCAACAAGATGGACCTCGTCGACTTCGACCAGAAAATCTATGAGAAGATCCAAGACGAGTTCACCCAGTTCGCCACCAAGCTCTCTATCCCGGACCTCGAGGTCATCCCGATCTCGGCGCTCCAAGGCGACAATGTGGTGACTCGCTCCGAGAACATGCCTTGGTACTCCGGGCCGACGCTCATGCACCACCTCGAGCACGTGCACGTCGCCTCCGACCGTGACCTGATCGACTCACGCTTCCCGGTGCAGTACGTCGTGCGCCCGAAGTCCGACGAGCACCACGATTACCGCGGGTATGCCGGCGTCGTCGCTGGCGGTGTGATGAAGCCGGGCGACGAGGTGGTGGTGCTCCCGTCGGGCATGACCAGCAAGATCGCTGGCATCGATCTCTTCGATCAGGAGATCGCCGAGGCTTTCCCGCCGATGTCTGTCACCGTCCGGCTTGAGGACGACGTCGATGTGTCGCGTGGCGACATGATCGCCCGCGTGCGCAACGCGCCGCAGCCGACTCAGGACATTGACGCGATGGTCTGCTGGATGACGGCGGCCCCGCTAAAGCCGCGTCAAAAGCTGGCCATTAAGCACACGACCCGCACGGCTCGGGCGCTCGTCAAAGACCTCCAGTACCGACTGGACGTCAACACACTTCACCGCGATCAGGAAGCTAGCGATCTGGGCGTCAATGAAATCGGCCGCGTGCAACTTCGCACCACAATGCCGATCCTTTCGGATCCATACTCGCAAAATCGCACCACGGGGTCCTTCATCTTGATCGACGAAGCGACTGGGGTGACCGTCGCCGCCGGGATGATTCTGTAGTCCATTGCGTGCCAAATGTCATGACGTATGGTGAGGCGGATGGGAAGCGCGCGAGACGGTACGGCGAGTTTGTGGGGAATGCCGCTAACACAGGGCATTACGGCGACGAGTGCGGCTGGTATCGTCAATCGCTTGGCAAGCGGAGCGAGCTGCTCACTTGTCGTCACGCCCAACGCAGATCACTTTGTCAGATGGCAGCGAGACCATCGGTTTCGCGAAGCATATTCGCAGGCGTCGCTGCACCTCGCTGACGGCGCGGCGATCGTCTGGATGGCTCGGGCAATTGGTCTTAATTGCCCAGAGCGTGTGACGGGTGTCGATCTTCTTGAATTAGCTTGTGCTCGGGCGGGTCGGGACGGCGGGACTCTCCATATTATCGGAGGAACAGCAGGGCGTGCGCGTCGTGCGGGGCTGTCGCTGGTCGCCTCTGCACCTGGATTACGCCTCGGGGTCTGCGTTGAACCGAGCGCTGAGCAGGTCCAGAGCGCAGCTTGGATCAGGTCCATCGCGACGCAGATCGACGCGTACGATGCCGCGTCAGATCGGCATACCCCGCGTCTGATAGCCGTCTGCTTAGGCTCACCAAAGCAAGAATATCTGTACGAAAGACTCTCTGGCAAGGTATCGTACGGCGCGTTCTTGGGTGTAGGAGCCGCCGTGGACTTCCACTCAGGAGCGATCAAGCGCGCGCCTGAGTGGATCGGCCGCATTGGCCTAGAATGGCTCTTTCGGCTATTCCGTGAGCCCAAGCGGATGGGACCACGCTATGCTAGGGATATTGCGCAGTTAGCACCATTCGCTTGGAGAAGCGTGGCCGTACTTGTTCGAGGCTTCGTCACCAAACAATCTCGGAGGATTCAATGAGAGCCCTGGTCACGGGTGCGGGCGGCTTCGTTGGACATACCTTGGCCATAAACCTATTGCGCCATGGACATGAGGTGCGTGGAGTGGACAGCTTCACGGACTATTATGACTCGAGGCTCAAGCACCTCAACGCGGATCGCGCCATCCACGCTGGTATGGACATGATAGTCGGGGATATCCTCAAGATGAATCTGCGGGAGATCCTTGCCGATGTTGACGTAGTCTTCCATCAGGCCGGTCAGCCTGGCGTTCGGAAGTCGTGGGGCAGCGACTTTCAAACTTACGTTGACGCGAACATTCGGGTCACGCAAGCCTTGCTTGAGGCCTGCGTCGATCTGAAGTCAATTGATCGTTTCATATACGCATCTTCGTCGTCCGTATACGGCGATGCCGATGTGTACCCAACTACCGAAAAAACTCTTCCACGACCGCATAGTCCCTACGGCGTCACAAAGTTGGCAGCTGAGCACCTATGCACGCTCTATGCACGCAACTTTGCTGTTCCAACCGTCTCATTGCGATACTTCACCGTCTACGGGCCCGCTCAGCGCCCCGACATGGCGTTCACGCGGTTCATTCGCGCAGCATTGGACGGAACTGATATTCCGGTATTCGGAACGGGCGAGCAAGTTCGCGACTTCACCTTCGTCGACGACATCGTCCAGGCGAATGTTGCCGCTGCCGAACGCGCCGTGGAACCCGGAACCGTCCTAAACGTATCGGGCGGTTCAAGTGTCTCCGTCAACGAGGTGCTCGCGACTATAGCGGAACTGACTGGCAAGGATCTTTCGATATCCTACCTTGAGTCGGTCAAGGGGGATGTCTACCGAACTGGCGGATCAGCTGAAGAGGCGACGCGACTCTTGGGGTGGCGACCGCTCGTACCTTTGCGCGACGGTATCGCAGCTCAGGTTGAGTGGGCGTCTCAATCGGAGTGGTGATGGATCGCAACGTCGGTGACGCTCTACCCCGTAAGATGACCTCGGTCAGCGATTATCACCAATTTCAGGATTGCGACCTGCGAGCTTATGGGCTCGCGAGTTGGGGCCTTACCGCATGGTTGCGTTATCCACAGCTGCGATACCAGCGATTGATGCGTAGGATTGAATTGGTGGAGGCGCTGGGAGGCTCCCTTAGCCGATATCTAGGTCTGCTCATGCGCGTCTCTCTTAAGCGGCAGTCAGTCAGGCTAGGAATATCAATTCCGCCCGGCTGTTTCGGGCCCGGTCTGAGTGTTCCGCACTACGGAAGCGTGGTTGTGAACGAGAAGGTCCGTGCGGGAGCTTTCTGTCGCGTTCACACGGCGACCAATATTGGGGAGCGCGATGGCTCCGCACCTATCCTGGGTGACTTCGTATACATTGGTCCGGGCGCGGTGCTTGCAGGGGCGATTAGCGTCGGCACCTGCGCAGCTGTAGGAGCAAATTCCGTAGTACTTGACGATGTACTAGCGGGCAAGACGGTTGTCGGGGCTCCAGCGCGCGCGATCTCGAACCGTGGCAGCAGGGACGTGATGCCTGACTGGGTCACGCGTGTCATGCCCGACTACTAGATCCGTGGGCGAGCGCGTGTAATGGGCCAAACCAAACGTGCCACCGAGAATCACCGCGAAGGAATAGCTGGCCGAAGAATACATTAGCGTGTTTGCCGCCAAACCGTTCGCCATGAACGCTGCTACGCAGCATGTTGCGGCTGCTGCAGTGAACCGGAGATCAGGTGACGGAACGGTCAGACGGATCTTGCGCAGTGCGCGCAATACAAGTCCGACACCTGCGAGCAGTAGTACTAGGCCGACAAGCCCAGTTTCTACGAGGTATCGAACGTACTCATTGTGCGGCAGCGTTCCGGTCGCTGAATCGCCCGCGCTAGTTCTGCCAAGCCCGAAGCCGAAGATCGGTTGCTCCCGCCACAACTGCAAGTAGTCGTACCAGTTATACAGCCGCCAGCCTAAGGACGAGTCTGCCCCGTCGGTGGCGGCCTGGGACGCGTAGAGCGAAGGGTCGAAGCGAGCTTGGCTCGCAATGCGCTCCCGTCCGATGGGAGAGACTGCGAACGCGCCAGTTGCGAGGAAGGCCAACAGGCCCATCACGACCTTCGCTCCAACGCGTCCAGGTCGAACAAAGGCGTAGCAGACAAGTCCTGCGATTCCGGCCGCAACGCCAGCAAGGCTCCCGGTTGTGAGCAACGCAACCCCACATATACTCGCAGTGATCCAGCTCCTAGCGTCCTTTCGCATATCTGCCAGTACAATGGCCGCACACAATCCGACCGCGAAGAAGGGTGCCGCGCTATTCGGGTGGACGAAGAATGAGTTCGAGCGGACGGCGCCGGCCACAAGCAAGCCAGTTCCGGATGCGAACTGGATGATCGCGAACATTGCGGGAATGAGCGTTAGAACGACCACGTATTGCAGGAGATTTGAGCCACTGATTCGCCCGGAGGTTGCCAATATGAAACCCATTGCGAACGCCGCCACCACCGAAAGCTCGCGGACACCCTCGCCTGATGCCTCGAGCGAAAACCCCTGGTAGACAAAGGCGAGAACAGTCCACGCGGAGATCCCGGCGCCGACGATCCAAACGGAAGATGGCAGACGCGTGCGTTGAATCAGTAGGCGAATGGTTAGGAGTATGAGTCCGACCCCGATGGCCGCGGCGACCGGTCCGCTACCTTGAGACGTGGCGCCCTGCGCGTCAAACAAGATGCGTAAGCTGAGGGCGATCCATAGGACCATCGCCAGCGGGAGAGCTGGAATGACGAGCCACACGATGAGACCTGCCAGCCCCACGGCTACCAGCGGGGCATCCGCCGCTGCTACGCCACAGGTCACCGCGAAGATTGCTGCACCAGCGACGAACGCGGCACCTTTCGGGTCGAGCTCGAAATTTCGCAACGGAAACCGTCCTCACCGTCTTGATGTTCAGTAGGCTTCCTCGAGGACATGATCGCCGCGAGCAATCAAACCACTGCCGAGGAGCGTCGTTGAAATTCCAGAGCCTAGACCGGCTCATCATACACCAATTCGATGCGGCAACGCCGTCGCCTGGGGGCATTGACACCTGCATCAGGGGGTTGATCCGTAGTGCGCCGCCCGGGTTGAGCATTGGGGTGGTCGGTGTCGCGGTCGATGGTGGTGAAAAGCGAGTTGGAAAATGGGAGCGACACGCGATTGACTCGACCGAGTTCGAGTTTCTACCCGTAGCATCGCTCGATCCCGGTGATCAGGGGCGCAGGCTACCGCACTCTGGACTGGTAGCTGCAGGGCTTCTACGGCACCGACGGAAGATCGGCCGTGTAGGAGCTGTCCAAGCCCACCGGGCCGATCTAGGTCTGGTTGCTCAGGTCGCATTCCGGAACGCCCGGCATGTCTACTCCATTCATACGCAGGCTGGTGGCCTGAACCGTGGTTCGACGGACTCGTTCTGGGTGCGTGCCGCGAGTATCCACGAGTGGATAGAGAAGCGGGTCGTCGCGGGGGCTGATCGAACAGTCGTATTTAACGAGAATTACGCCTCAGAACTCGCACGTTCCGGTGCGGAGGCTCGGTTTCTTCCCACCTGGTTCGATAGCAGGCGGTACTTTGTCGAAACTCGATCTCCCGCGAGTTCCAGCGTCGATATGGTTTGGGTGGGCCGCCTAGAAGAGCCAAAGGACCCCGCTCTGGCGCTCGATGCTGGTTTGGCGCTCGCGCGCCGCTCGCCCGAGACTGCTTACACGCTGACAATCGTGGGATCGGGTACCTTACTCGCACTACTGAAGGACCGTTTAGCGCGAAACCACACACCCCACAACCTTAGAATTCGTATGGCTGGCAGACAGAGGCCAGAAGAGGCGGCTCGAATAGTGCGTGCGGCTTCTGTGCTTCTCATGACCTCCTTCCCAGGATACGAGGGATTCCCTAGAGTCTTGGTTGAAGGGCTGGCGTGCGGGTTGCCCGCGGCGGTGACGTTCGGGTCTGACACCGGTGGGCTTGTTCAAGAGGGAGTGACGGGCTCCGTAGCAGTGGGGCGCTCTCCTGACGCTCTCGCCGATGCAGTTGCGCGCGCGGTTGTGCTAGATGATCGCAAATCGGTAGCGAGTGCGGTGTCACATCTGTCGGAAGACGCGATCGTCGGAGAGTTCTTTGAATACACCAGCTGAGCATAGCGCGTCTTTGACACCGCTATTCGTTGCGGGTTGCGGCCGCAGTGGCACAACGATGCTTGCGGACATCCTGGGTCGTCGACTACGAGCAGTCGTTCCGCCAGAGGCGCAGTTTCTGGCCGCCGCGCTGACTGCGGATCTTGACGCGGCGTCATTCCTCCGTTTGCTATCGAGCGATCGGCGATTTGCATTGTGGGGTGTCGACCCCTCATCGATTCTCACTTCGCATGACGACAGCGTTTCGTCCGTAATGGAACGCCTAGTGTTGGCGTATGCGCGACGGGAAGCTGAATGTGAGACGTTCAACCGTTGGATTGATCATACGCCGTCCAATATTCATCACTTCTCCAAGATTCTTGATGCATTCCCGAACGGCAAGATAATCCACCTGGTACGGGATCCACGCGCAGTCGTCGCAAGTGTCCTACCGCTTGATTGGGGACCGTCGCATCCCAAGGCGGCAGCGAGATGGTGGATGCAGCGGACGGCGGCAGGACTCGCTGCTGAGAGCATGTATCCGACTCGCGTCGTGAGGGTTCGGTACGAGGATTTGGTGCTGAATCCTGAAGAGACTCTATATTCGTGTCTGAACTGTCTAGGCGTCGAGAGCAGCGAATCGGGTTCTGATTCCGATGGCTTCGACGTGCCGCAATTCACCCAGGCCCAACACGCGTTGGTGGGTCACTCGCCGGACGAGAGCAGAGTGAACGCTTGGAGGAAGACCCTCACCGGTGCGGAGCAAACGCTGATCAAGCAGGAAGTTGGGGACACCGCTGCGGCGTTTGGCTACGACGTGAGTTCAAGCTGTCGGGTTAGCGCTCGGGCGAGGGCCTCGTTGGCTACCCGCTCGCTTGTGCGCGTTGGCACGAAACGCGTGAGGTACAGGTGGAGAAGGTTTGTGTACGAGGGGCGCTAGATCGTGAGTAAAATGTCGCTGTGGATTGTTGGTGCACCCAGGTCTGGCACGACCCTTACTAGAAATCTCATGAATTTGCACCCTCAGATCGCACTGTGCAGATTCGAGTCGCACTTTGTTCCAATGCTTCTCAAGCGGCATTACGAACTTGGCCGGACGGATGCCCCGCAGGCCGTGATCGATCAGGCTGTCCGGATCGTTTGTGGGAGCCGACTACATGCAGATGGAGTCAGTGCTGGAATCGAGGTTCCGCGCAAAAAGTTGCGCGAGGATCTCTCGCGGGGCTCATGGCCGTTGATTCTCATGACACTCCTTGAAAACTGGAGCGATGGCGGGGGCGGCAGAACCGTTGTATGGGGCGACAAGACGCCTCTGTATGTGGAGTCAATTGATGAGATATATACGGCGCTAGAGAAGCGAGCCCTGTTTCTGCACGTGGTCCGCGATCCCCGAGCGCAAGCGGCATCGGAACGCGCGACTTTCGGGAAGGCCTATCGATCATCGGCCATGGCATGGCGTCGTCGACTGGAGTTAGCCACAAATAGTCAGGCAAGTCGCGACGGCGCGGTACTCCAGGTTAGATACGAGGATCTCGTCGCTGATCCAACATCCACGCTCGCCCCCGTCATCAATGCTTTGGGGCTTGATCCATTTGACTGGGATGGCAGTGTGCCCGAAAGTGATGCACTGGGGACCTCCAAAGGGCTCGCGCAGGTCGGAGCGTCTGCCACTGAGGTCCGGCTATCCGGTTTGTCGCCGCGCGCGATTCGGGCGGTGGAGCGCATCTGCGGCGAAGTTGCGTCGTCGATTGGATATGACGTGTCGACTGTGGGCGCGTCGACGCCTGTATGGCCGACGCGTGCAATCTTGCGGCTTGTGGGACGTGCCCGTCTTGTTTCTTATATCTTCCGCACGAGTGGAGCGCGCGCTGGGTTGTCGAAGTTGCGAGCCACGGCCCGGGAGCGGTCTTGAACAGTGGTCGTGGATTGGCGGGAGCAAACGCATGAAGTTGCTTCGGACGACGTTCGTCGCCATGGGACTAAGGGTAGGTGCTGCGTGCTTTAATCTCGCAATGATTCTGGTGTTAGCGCGGGCGTCGAGTGTAAGTACTTTCGGGTACTGCTCCGCTATTCTCGCTAGCTCGGCAATCGTAATGACTTTCTGTATTCGGGGGTACGACTCAGCTGCGGTTCGGTTTGGTTCCACCCTGGCCGGGCCAGGGTGGGCCAAGTTCGATGCGCTTGCGAGGCAAACTAATGTTGTCATGTCGCTCGTCGCCGGCGGGGCTTTCGCCGTGTTCGGTGGCGTGATGCATGCGCTGGGCGGAAATTCAGTCGCTGTTGTTGCTTGGGGTATTGCTGCAATCTCTCCTATGCTAGCGCGCATCCGATATTATGAATCTGTGCTGCGAGCGCACGGCTCGACGGTCGAGTCTCAAGTCTATTCTGGCATCGTCGCACCGTTGTTGACGATAGTCGGGATCCTGGGTGTTGGATCGCTCGGCGTTGAGGTGCTTTGGGGTTTTGCGGTTGTCCGCGCGCTCGCGATGCTGGGCCTAGTAGTGATTCTTATGCTGCGTGCTCGTGGGTGCCACGGTCGGACTGGAGACGCCGGTCTCGAGTTTGATCGGAGCAACGTGAGATCGGCTTCCTACTTCTTGATGTGGGTCGCAGTTCTGAATGCGGTGATTTCGCAAGCCGACATTCCGCTCGTGGTGGCGTTGGCCGGGGCTACGGAGGGTGGTGCGTATGCTGCTGCAGCAAGAGTGGCAAGTGCGCTGGCCATTGTTGTTGTGGCTGTTAATTTCGGCATCGCACCGCAGATGGCCCGTTTGCATGCGGATGGCAGGATGGGCGAGCTATCTCGACTGTATCGCCGAGGCGTTATCTTGTGTGCTGTGTTGATGACCTTATGCGGCGGAGGTGTGGTAGCTTTCGCGCCCCAGATCCTCGGTCTGCTCGGCGGTGATTATGTGGGCTCTGTGGAAGTGCTTAGGGTGTTGGTCCTTGGACAGTGCGTTAACTCCGCGTTCGGTCCAATTGGGTCGCTTCTCAATATGACGGGGGCGCACGCGGATGCTCTCATGGCCATCGGTGTCGGCGCTGCTCTCAATCTGGGCCTTGTTGTAGCGCTTGTCCCAAATGCGGGCGGCCTCGGTGCTGCTATCGCAAGCGTGTTGGCGATAGCTTGCTGGAATGTTCTCATGTTCGCGCGTGCCTTATCTCGCGGGCTCATTAGTGTTCGCGGAATCCTTTCACGGGGGTAGAAATCATGCCAGTGCTAGATAACTCTCGGAACCTAAGGAGGGTCTGGTTCGCGTTGGCTGCCATCTTCTGGTGGGGGCGCGGTGCCAGGGTTGACTTGCGGCGGCCGTTCCCGACGATCTATCCCAAAGCACGAATTGTCGGACCGCGTCGCGTGAGTCTGGGATCTCGCGCAGCGATCGGCCCGTTCGCTGTGGTGAAAAGCGCTGGTGGTGTCGTGCGGATTGGCGACCATTCGTCGGTTGGCGACTACTCCATCGTTAATGCCGTTGAGTCGGTTACGATAGGCAATTGGGTTATGATTGCGCCTGGGTGCCACATCACCGATGCGAATCACGGGATGCGGGCAGGCGTCCTGATTAGGAAGCAGACGAGGGTCGCGAAGCCGGTCGTGATCGGTGATGATGTGTGGATCGGCGCGGGCGTGAAGGTGCTTTCTGGCGTGAACATCGGCGCGGGTGCGGTGGTGGCTGCTGGCGCTGTGGTAACGAAGGATGTTCCCCAGGGCTTAGTCGTCGGCGGGGTTCCCGCGCGGACGCTTGGCGAGCGCAGGCAGTGACGGTGATCTGAGGCTCTTCGTACTTGCAGTGGGCCTGAGTGGCACGCGCTGACGGCTTGACCCTGGAACTGGGTCGAGGCCTTCCAAGATCGGCAGGGAGTAGGCCGCTCAAGGCGGAAAGCCTCGACGATGTCAGGTCCTACGCGCTGGCGCGGAGAAGCTCACCGACAAGCAGTGGACCCGCTTCGAGACGGCGATCGCCGCCCACGGCGCACACCTCGGGGTCTACGTGGCCTGGTCATGCGCCCAGCAACTCCGATCGGCGCACCGCCACCCCGACCCGGCCGTCGGACGGCAGATCGCCGAGAAGGTCCTCGCGACCTTCACGACCTGCCCGGTCCCCGAGATCGCGCGGCTCGGACGCACCCTGAAGCGGTGGTCAACGGCGTTCTTGGCCTACTTCGACACCAGCCGATCGAACAGCGGCGGCACCGAAGCCGTGAACGGCCTCATCGAGCTCCATCGCTGCGTCGCCCGCGGATTGCTCCTGATCGGCGGCGGACTCACCAGCCCCCACCTCGAGTAAGAAGATCCCGATACTGGTACACGATGCCCTCGACCATCAACCGGGGGTCCGAGAACGGCACGCCACTTGCGCCTCGTCGGGCGCGGCAGCACGCCCACCGTACCGCTGCTCTTGCGCCATGGCTCCAGCACTACAACACTCAACGCCGCCACAGCGCACTCGGAGGTCACCCGCCGATCAGCCGACGGATACCAACCTGATGGCGAGGTACATCTAGTAGGCGCCGCGCGAGCCCAGCACCGCACCGACCGTGCGGGTGAGGATCGAGAGGTCCTGCAGCATCGACCAGTTGTCGACGTAGTAGAGGTCGAGCCGCACGGCCTCCTCCCAGCTGAGGTCGGAACGGCCCGAGACCTGCCAGAGACCGGTCATGCCGGGGCGCACGTGCAGGCGGCGCGACACGTCGTCGCCGTACTGCTCGACCTCGGAGGGCAGCGGCGGGCGCGGGCCGACGAGGCTCATGTCGCCCCGGAAGACGTTCCACAGCTGGGGCAGCTCGTCGATCGAGAAGCGGCGCAGCCACTTGCCGGGGCCGGTGATCCGCGGGTCGTCGGTCATCTTGAAGAGGCCGTCGGTGTGACCGGTCTCCTCGTGCAGCCTGGCCAGGAGGGCCTCGGCGTCGGTGACCATCGAGCGGAACTTCAGGCAGACGAACTCCTCGCCGTGCCGGCCGGTGCGGATCTGGCGGAAGAACACCGGACCGCCGTCGAACCGCTTGACCGCGATCGCGGAGAAGAGGAAGACCGGGCTGAACGCGACGAGGAGCAGGCCGCTGCCGAGCAGGTCGAAGGCCCGCTTGCCGATGCGCGAGGCATCGGTCCAGGTGGGCGGATCGAGGTGCATCAGCGGCAGGCCGCCGACCGGACGGACCTTGACCCGGTCGCTGCTGGTGTCGGTGACGCTCGGGGCGACGACGATCTGGACCTCGTCCTGCTCGAGGTCCCAGACGATCTTGCGCATCGCCTGCCCGGACGTGCCGGAGCCGCCGGCGAAGAAGACGGTGTCGGCCGAGCGCATCAGCGCCACGTCGTCGGCGTTGCCGACGACCGGCACGCCGCACGGCGTCTCCGCGTCGGTGGACCAGGCCGGCGTCAGGGCGCCGGTCACCTGGTAGCCGAGCCAGCGCTCGCGCCGGAGCACGTTGGCGATCTCGTCGACGTGCGCGGGCGAGCCCGCGATCAGCACTCGCTGGAGGAGGTTGCCGTTGAGCCGGGCCCGGTGCAGCGCGCGGCGTACGACCATCCGGCCCGCGATCATCGCCGGGATCCCGATCGCGAAGAGCAGCACGAAGAAGCCGCGCGACAGCGGGAACTTGGCGAGGAAGCAGCCCACGCCGACGAGAGCAGCGGTCACGAGACCGGCGTTCAAGACGTGCTTGTACTCGTCCGTGCCGGCGCCGAAGACGTCCGAGCGGTAGCCGCTGTAGACGGCGATCATCGCCAGCCAACCGACGACCATGATCGGGGCGAGCGGCATCAGCTGCTCGGAGTCGATGTTGGCGCCTCTCTCGAAGAGGTGCCACTGGTTGCGGCCGGTCACCGCGACCACGGTGCTCGCCAGGATGACCAGCACGTCCATCACCAGCGCGACCACCGGGATCGCGCCGAGGAAACGGCTGCGTCGTCTGGTCGCGAGACCGGAAACTGCTTCTGTCAACGTCGTCACAACAAATCCCCTGGGTGCCAGAACACCGGGAAGTCGCGTCCCCATGCGACTCCGCATCCCCATGTCGTCCGGCTGCTCTGGCGGACGTCCTGAGGTTAGGTGATCTCGGCCCTCCGGGGGATCTCACGTGGGGAAATATTCATCCACAGGTTACATCCGAACGATTCGGTCCAGACCGCCTCGCGTGCCCTGATGTGACCGAGCCGGGCCCGCGTGCAGCATGATGCGGGGTCATGCGCGGCATCATCCTCGCCGGTGGGACCGGCTCGCGGCTCCACCCGATCACCCACGCGGTGAGCAAGCAGCTCATGCCCGTCTACGACAAGCCGATGATCCACTACCCCTTGTCGACCCTCATGCTCGCCGGGATCCGCGACGTCCTGGTGATCACGACGCCGCACGAGGCGGAGCAGTTCCGCCGGCTGCTGGGCGACGGGTCCGCGCTCGGCATCTCGATCACCTATGCCGTGCAGCCGTCGCCCGACGGGCTCGCGCAGGCGTTCGTGATCGGCGCCGACCACGTGGGCGACGACCACGTCGGGCTCGTGCTCGGCGACAACATCTTCTTCGGCTCCGGCCTCGGTACCCGGCTGCGGCGCTTCGACGACCTCGACGGCGCGGCCGTGTTCGGCTACCGCGTGGCCGACCCCACGGCGTACGGCGTCGTGGAGTTCGACGACAGCGGCACCGCGATCTCGCTGGAGGAGAAGCCGGCCCAGCCGCGCTCGCGGTACGCCGTGCCCGGCCTCTACTTCTACGGCCCCGACGTCGTCGAGAAGGCCGCCACGCTGAAGCCGTCGGCGCGCGGCGAGCTCGAGATCACCGACCTCAACCGGCTCTACCTCGAGGAGGGCCGGCTCCAGGTCGAGGTGCTGCCCCGCGGCGCGGCCTGGCTGGACACCGGGACGTTCGACGACCTCAACGACGCCGGCAACTACGTGCGCGCCGTCGAGGCGCGGCAGGGTCAGAAGGTTGGCGCGCCCGAGGAGGTCGCCTGGCGGATGGGGTTCATTGACGATGCCCAGCTCGCCGCGATCGCGGATGGGCTGATGAAGAGCGGGTACGGGCGGTACCTCTACGACCTGATCGACGAGGGTCGCTGAGCTCCGGCGGAGCCTCCACCGCCTCGGTCGGCGTTGTCTGGTCCAGACCGGGATGTGTCGGATCTTGTCGGCTCCCTCGGCATGCCCTTCACTTCAGCTCCCACCATCTGTGGTGCTGAGCCCTTCGGAGGACGCCGTGGCACACCGATCCCTGTGGCGACTCTTCGCTCGGCTTACCATCGTGACCGCGCTGCTGGCGACGCCGCTCGCGGTGAGCCCGGCGTACGCCGCCTCGCCCACCGTCTCGTCGAGCGCCTGGCGTCGCGACTGCGTCAACACCGCACTCACCGGCTGTCAGAACGTCGGCGGCTGGAAGACCGGCGCGGTGACGATGGTCTGCTTCGTCGACGGCTCCGAGGCGACCGGGAAGTACCGCTCCAAGCGGTGGTTCTACCTCGTGCAGGGCAAGACCAAGGGCTACGCGCACTCCTCGTGGGTGAGCAACCAGGTGAAGGTGCCGGCCTGCAGCACGCACGCCGGGGTGTCCGCGATGACGTGGGCCGCCGAGCACGTCGGGATCGAAGAGCCCACGCCTGGCGAGGCGCAGGCCCTGGACATCAGGGACCGTCGCTGGACGGGATGGTGTTCCAAGTTCGCCCAGGCTGCCTACCGATTCAGTGCCGCGAAGCGCATGCCGAAGGGCGCAGGTACGAAGACGGCGAAGAACATGTACTTCAAGTACCGCGACGCGTTGCGCGTGGTGAAGCCGATGTCGACAGAGCCGCTGGTCGGCTCTCTGGTGTTCTGGCCCAACCTCAGCGAGGGCGGCCATGTGGCCATCTACGCCGGCAACGGCCACGTCCTCACCACCGTCGGCGCGCCTGGCACCACCCCGAAGAAGATCGCGCGGAAGAAGATCACGGACTACCGGGGCAATGCCAGCGGCTGGGTCTCCTGGGCGGACGCCTGAGTCGGACGCTGTTTTTCGTGTCTTAAGGACAATCCGGCAATCGGTGACCTCGCGGTGGTGCCGGCCCTACGATCCCTCGCCATGGCCACCTCACCGCCGCCTGGGCACCCGCAGCATCCCGAGATGCAGCGCCGCCACTGGGAGCAGGTAGCCCCATCCGCGGTCGGTGGCACCACCGGTCCGTTAGAGCCGCCCTTGTGCGCCTGCGGCCGGTTCGCGGTCGGGCGATGCCTTCTCTGTCGCGACGCCGCGTGCGAGCGGCACGCGCGCCCGGACGATGAGCATTTTCTCTGCGGTCACTGCGGCCGCCCTGAGTTCCTGGCGGGCGTGCGCGCCGCAGCCGCGATCAGGAGAGACACGGAGCGTCGTGAGAACAAGGAGCGGATCGCGCGGCTAGAGGCGGAGAGAATCGCGCGGCTAGAGGCGGAGAGAATCGCCGAAGCGCAGAAACGGGCGATGACCGATCGCGAGCTCGTGCGATTCCTCGGTGGCGGCCAGATCCCAGCTGACGCCGCCTTGCGGGACGTCACAGCAGGGCAGTTGGGTCGCGTCATGGCCGCTACCGGGCGCGAGCCGGTGACCAACTGGAGGAAGGGCTTCCTGGGAGGGAAGAAGTGGTACCCGGTGGGGTGGGCCGTCGCCATCAAGTCCGACGACAGCGACCGCTACGCGAAGTTCACGAACGGATATCTCATCGTCGTGACGCCGGACGGTGAACTTGTGCGTCTCAACGACGGGACGGGGGCCGGCCCGCGGCACACGAGTGATCCGCTCCCATCCCACGCGCGTTGCCCGCAGGAGTGGCTCGTCTGGCTTCGCGATCACAGGTTGGCAGAGGCTCGGTTCCAGGATCTGGGCGGCCGCCGAGGGGGAAAGCGGCGCACGGGAGGCTGATCGGTGGCCGGCTCGCTCTGTGACCAACAGGTCGCGGAGGTCCCCGAGGTGCGACCACCCGAGATCTTGCTGCGTGTGATGCGACGCACGGTGCGGTGCCCGGACATCGGGAGGACCCTCGGTCGCATGACCTTCCGTCACTGGTGCCGCCGCGTGAAGTGCCGCATCAAGCACGGGCACGTCTGCCCGCACCGCCCCGGCTACCACGACTGAGCCGGCTGGCGCGGTCGAGGGACGCCGAGGGACATCCGGCCCTACGCGCCGACGTCGACCGGCGACCTCGCCTGGCCCGAAGGGACTACCCGGGCAGGCCTGCGCACCCGACGCGGCGTACGGCCGTCTCGGGGAAGACTTCTCATCAGACGCGGGACGGGGTCGAGGGCCGGAGGGAGGTCGTCGAACCCGCACCCCGCTGTCGGACCACCTGTCGCCCGCGCCGTCTAGGCTGCCGCGCATGAAGGTCCTCGTCACCGGCGGCGCCGGCTACATCGGCTCGATCACCTGCAAGGCGCTCGAGGCCGCCGGCCACACCCCCGTCGTGCTCGACTCGCTGCTCACCGGCCCGCGAGCGTTCGTGCGCGACCGGATCTTCTACGAGGGCGACATCGCCGACCGCGCGCTGGTGCGCCGGATCGCCGAGGAGCACCCCGACCTCGAGGCCACCATCCACATGGCGGCGCGGATCATCGTGCCGGAGTCGGTGGAGCAGCCCTACGAGTACTACCGCGACAACGTCGCGAAGTCGCTGGAGCTCTTCGACGAGCTCACCGGGCTCGGGCTCAACCGCGTGCTGTTCTCCTCGTCGGCCAGCCTCTACGCCACCAAGGACGGGTTCGAGGTGACCGAGGACGACGGCCTCGCGCCCGCGTCGCCGTACGCCCGGACCAAGCGGATGATGGAGCAGGTCCTCCAGGACATGGCCGCCGCGACCGACCTGCGCGCGGTGATCCTGCGCTACTTCAACCCGATCGGCTCCGACCCGGGCCTGGAGTCCGGGATCTACGTCAAGGAGCCCAGCCACGTGCTCGGGCAGCTCGTGCTCGCCGCGCGCGGCCAGAAGCCGTCGTTCACGATCACCGGCACCGACCTGCCCACCCGCGACGGCACCGGCATCCGCGACTACGTCCACGTGTGGGACCTCGCGCAGGCGCACGTGCGGGCCGTGGAGCGGTTCGACGACGTGCTGGCCGCGGTGGACGAGCCGAGCACCGTCATCAACATCGGCCGCGGCGACGGCGTCACCGTCCGCGAGCTGGTCGCGGCGTTCGAGCGGGTCTTCGGCTCGTCGGTGCCGCTGACCGAGGCGCCGCCGCGTCCCGGCGACGCCGTCGGGGCGTTCGCCAACGTCGACAAGTCGGCCGACCTGCTCGGCTGGCGCACCGAGCTGACCATCGACGACGCGATCGAGTCCGCGCTGGCGTGGGCCGACAAGCGCCAGGAGATCCTGGGGTACGAGTGAGGTCGTCGCGGGCTGCTGTGGCCGGCGTGGTCCTCGCCGGGCTGCTCCCGGGGCTGCTCCTCGGGGTGCTCGCCGCCGGCGGGCCGGCGCACGCCGTGCGCCCCTACGGTCCCGTCGTCGAGCAGCCGGCCGCCGCGCGCAGCGGGGGAGACGGCCCGCTCGCCGGGCGCACGATCGTGCTCGACCCCGGCCACCAGCTCGGCAACCGCCACTTCCCGCGCCAGATCACCCGCCAGGTGCCGGCGGGTGGATTCCGCAAGGACTGCAACACCACCGGGACCGCCACGAACGGCGGGTACCCCGAGGCGACGTTCGTGTGGCAGGTCGCCAAGGAAGTACGCCGCCAGCTGCGCGCGCTCGGCGCCCGCGTCGTGATGACCCGGCGTACCAACTCCGACCGCCGCTGGGGCCCCTGCGTCGACGAGCGCGGCCGCGCCGGCAACAAGAGCGACGCCGACCTCAAGCTCTCCATCCACGGCGACGGCTCGTACGCCGCCGGTGCGCGCGGCTTCCACGTCATCCGCCCGCCCGACCGCCGGCCCTGGACGCACGACATCGTGCGGCCGTCCAGCCGGCTGGCCCGTGCGGTGAAGGCCTCGCTGCGCCGCTCCGGCGTGCCGGTCGCCACCTACACCGCCGGTGGAGACGGGATCGACGTCCGCTCCGACCTCGGCACCCTCAACCTCTCCGACGTGCCGACGGTCGTCGTCGAGCTCGGCAACATGCGCAACCCCGCGGACGCCCGCCGGATGACCAGCAGGCGCGGGCGGACGACGTACGCCGATGCGCTGGTGCGGGCGTCGCGGAGGTTCCTGCGGTGAGACCGGAAGCGGGACCTCCCGGCGCTCGAACCCCATCGCCGCTGCTGCTCACCGCCGTCGCCGTCGTCGTCGCGGGGGCCGCGACGCTCGTCTTCGACCTCTGGCAGGTGCTGCTCGCCATCGCAGTCGCGGCGGTGCTCTTCAACGTCGTCCAGTGGCGCCGTGCCCGTGGCTTTCCCCGGCTGGACCCGGACCGGCCGTGGACGACCGCCGACGAGATCGACCTGCAGGACCGCGACGACCCGCGAGGTGGCGTCGTGGTCGCATCGTGCAACCACACGATCGCCCGGCTGTCACACCCCTTCGCCCTCGGGCAGCGATGGAACCTCGAGATGACGATCGCTCCGCACTCGGACCGCATCATGAGGTGCCTCGACCCGGACGGCGCGCCGGGCATCGTGCTGGTCGGCGATCTCGACGTCGACGACGGGCTGTGGCACCCCGCCGTGCTCGTCCTCGTCGAGGGGCGCGCGGTCCTGGCGTGGTCGTCGGGCCGGAGGCGGCTCAGCGGGTGGACCCACGAGGTCGTGCCGATCTCGACCGCCGACCAGGTCGCGCTCCTGGGACGCACGGAGCCTGCGGCGCATGATCAGTCCGCTGAGCTCCGCGTCGGGCTCTCCGCCGGTGAGACGACGTACGTCATCCGGATCGTGGACGGGCCCGGGATGGAGGAGCTGGTCGTACTCGGTCAGGAGGTCGCCACCGGCACGACCGTGCTCGACGAGGCCGGGCCGCCGCGCTGAGGACGGCCGACCCGCCACGGAGCGACGAACGTCACCGACCGTCGTCGCCCACTGTAAGCACTCCGGAACTCTAGGCTTCGGCGGTTCCCTGGCTCCCTCCCTGCGCGCTGGTCGTGGCTGCCTTCGTGGCGGGCCTCCTGCGCGGACGCCAGGCCCGGGCGGCGGCCGTGGTGCTCGCGCTGGTCGCGGCGTGGTGGCTGCTCTCGAAGCCGCCTGCCGAGGGCGAGGTGCGGCTTCCACGTCATCCGGCCACCCGACCGCCGGCCGTGGACGCACGACATCGTGCGACCGTCCAGCCGGCTGGCCCGTGCGGTGAAGGCCTCGCTGCGCCGCTCCGGCGTGCCGGTCGCCACCTACACCGCCGGGGGAGACGGGATCGACGTCCGCTCCGACCTCGGCACCCTCAACCTCTCCGACGTGCCGACCGTCGTCGTCGAGCTCGGCAACATGCGCCACCCCGCCGACGCCCGTCGGATGACCACCCAGCGCGGGCGGACGACGTACGCCAGTGCGCTGGTGCGGGCGTTACGGAGGTTCCTGCGCTGAGCTGCCTCGGTCGTCGTAGCGCTCCTCGTACCGACGACGAAAGCTCTCGGCCTGGTCGTCGCGGCGCTTGGAGGATCCCAACGAGAAGAGTCCGTCGAAGGCGATGTTGAACATCGCGCCCACGAGGAGCATGACGACGACGAAGCCACCGACGATGAGCCAACCGATCATCGCGCCGCTTCCCGCTCGATGATCTCGATCGTCGACTCCGGGTCACGACCGCTGAGCGCGGCGCCGAGGTTCGCCATGAACTGGCGGTACCACGGGTAACCCTCGAGCTGCTTCGGTGCGATCGGGATGAGCATCAAGGTCTCCTGCGAGGTGGCGTAGGAGTCGACGGTGGTGCTCACCCGGGTCGGCGGGCCCGGCTGGACCATCGCGGAGAACTCCAGGATCGGGTACTTATGCATCACGCAGAAGGACAACTCGCCCGCCGCTTCATCGGTGAGGTGAATGCGGACCTTCTTGTTGTACTTGAAGCCCGTCACGCGGGTGTCGGCCGCAACACTCTTGATGAGCTCGACCGCCTCCGCGACGTCGAGCTGAGTGCGGGCATCGATGCGCGCGCCCGCCAGCTTGTGCTTCTTCGCCATCTGCCTCGTTCTCCCGACCGTGAATGGATGCGCTCCGGGCGACGCTGCTCGGCAGCGGAAGAATGGCGACCTTCGCTCAACGCCGTCCAGTAGTTCTCCAGCGCCGCTGTGGCGCGGAAAATCACCGAAATAGACAGCATCAGACGTGGTTTGCCCGACCATCGTCGCGTGGCGAACGCCGATGCCCCCCGACGCCGGATGCTGCACGTCGTCGGTGGTGCGATCACGCTGACGCTCGGACTCGCAGGCTGCGGCACGGACGACTTCGCCCCGGGGACGCCGCACCGTGAGCCGCTGCGCGCAGAGGCGCCCGCGCACACGAAGACCGTCGCCGCCGACTCGCCGCTGGCGGTGCGGGTGGGCAGCTACCAGGTCCGCTCGAGGAGACCGATCGCCACTGCCGGCGAACAGCTCGAGATGGCCACGTGGGACTCGAAGGTCAAGCTGTCCGAGGACGTGACCTCCTTCTCGACGCTCAAGCTGAGTCTCCCGGGCGGCGACCAGCCTGAGGCGCCTGTGCAGGTGGTCCACCGGCTGCCGATGCGCGTGCCCGCCGGAGCGTCCGTCGTCGTCGGCCGCTCTGAGTCGAACGACGGACCGATGACGATGATCCCCTCGGACCTCTCCCAGGACCGTCGCTCGGTGAGCTTCCGGACCTCGCACTTCTCATGGTTCGACACGATCGTCGTCCGCGGGATCCCCGCACTTCTCGGTACCCGGGGCAGCGAGCCCACGTGCGAGGACCCCCGCACGCCGCGCTGGGTCTCCGACGTGATCTACCCCGACACCTCGTCCGGTGACATGCCCATGCTGGTCTGCGCCGGACGCGACCCTGCCGACCAGGACTTGGTCGTGGTTAAGGTGACCAACAATCGCGGCACTGGCATGGCGATGACCGCGTCGAAGGACTGGGCGTGGGTGTGGACCGGCGGCGCCGGTGGTGTCAAGGCGACCGTCGCGGACTGGTTTTCCGAGATCAGCGATCCCGAGGCGGATCGCACGGTCTTCCTCATGCCCGGTCAGCAGGCGCACTTCGCCTTCCGAGAGGGCGACTGGCGCGACATGATCACCCTCCAAGGAACCGTCAGCGTCTCGTCCGCCGCCTACGGCATGGCGTGGGACCTGCTGCAGGACCTCGAGGTGAGCGCTCCCACTCGGACCGTGCTCGCAGGCGTCTTCCTCACCGTCTGTTTCGCCGACGCCGAGCTCGACCCCCTCGCGCGAGCCGGGGTCTCGGACCTGCGAGACCTCGCGATCCCCCTGGCTCGCTGTGTGGTGGAGAGCTACGACGACATCGTCGAGGCCGCGAACCGTGAGCTCGACGCAGACGCCTGGGACCGGACCTTCGGAGACCTCAAGGGCAAGTGGCATCGTGTCCGCAGACGGGCCAGCGCAGCTCTGGCGCTGGCCGTCAGCGCCCACCGCCTCGGCGACTCCGCGGCGGACGTGCTGCAGGACCCGTACGCGCGCCGCGTCACCATCGCCAGCGTGATCCCTCCTCGCGGACATCGCGGCGGGTCGCCCACCGCGACTCCGGTGCCCGCCGAGTCGGAGGCGCCCGAGGCGACGTACGTCCCGGGGAGCCCGTTCGAGGACAGCTGCGTCGTGGCCTGGCCTACCGCCCCGCTACGCACCTCGACCTCGATCTCCATGCGTATGTCGTGCGCCGGCGTGCCCGGCGAGGAGTTCCTCTTCACCGACGTCACCCTCGACGACCCCTCACTCGTCGTGACTCCGTCGACCGGGGCGTTGACGGTCCGGGGAGTCGTCGAGGACACCGCGGCGAGCGGCTACGGATACAACGTCCTGCTCGTGCGAGCCGACCAGATCACGGTCGGTTGAGCGAATCACAAGGGAGATTGCTCATGAAGTGGGTCATCGTCGTCGTCGCGTTGGTCGGCGCGGTCATCAGCCCCCTGCTGCTGAACTACCCGGCCGACCAGGCCGTGGCCGGGGTCGCGCTCGTGCTCACCGCGGTCATAGCCGTGACGCTTCTCCGGCGTCGCGGTCCTAGGACCGAACGCTCCCCAACAGCGAAGCGGACCGGAAGAGCGTCCGCACCGGAGGGCGAGGGGGAATCAGCCCCGTCGCTCACCGAGGTGTTGATCGCGTCCTGCAACGTGACACTGACGCATCTCGGCGACCAGGCAAGGGGCCGCTACCGACAGCTACTGGAGGCGACGGTGGGCGTGCATGAGGACACCCTCGTACAGCACCTCTCGCCAGCCGACCGGCCGGGCTTCGCCCTGGCTGTCGATATCGACGGCTCGGATGTGCATGACACCACGAGCGTGCTCCTGGTCGTTCGGGAGAAGGCCATCCTCAGCTGGATCTCAGGACGCGGCGTGCCGCGACCGACCTCTGTGATGGTGCCTATCGCCGACCATGAGCAGCTGGAGATCGTCGAGCGGCTGCCGCGCAAGGGGCGGTTCCAACCGGACCGGATCCGCCTGAGGCTTCGCGCGGAAGGTCACGACTACTTCCTGGACGTCTTCGACATCGCGGGCATGGAGACGGTCGTTTCCTTCGCGGCCGGAGTGGCTGCGGGGAGCGTCACCTTGGAGTCCGACCAGCCCTAAAGGTCCTCGCCTCCAGGCTACGTCTGTGTGCCGGGGCGCCAGCACATCTCAGCTCCCCCAGGGATCGGGCAACGACGTGCACCCCCAGGGGTGACTTGCCCCCGAACCGGCCCAGGTACAGGCCCGCCCGATGACACGGTGGCGTCGATGACTCCTCGGGCCGCCCTCGCACTGCTCACCCCTCTGCTGCTGCCGCTCCTCTCCGTGCCGGCCGCCGGCGCGAGCGCGGTCCAGCCCGCGGCCCAGCCCGCACCGCAGCGCGACGAGAGCGCGTGCCTCGGCGAGGTCCCCGTGCGCGGACTCGACCAGCCGGCCACGGACGGCGCGGCGGGCTCGTTCTCCGACCGGGTCTCGTGCTTCACGCTCACGCCTGAGCGCACCGCGGCGTACGTCGTCCGCGTCGCCGTGGAGAACGACGGCGGCCCCTTGTTCGATCTGGCCCTCCGCGACGCGGACGGCGTGCTGCTCGACGAGGCGGATGTCATCGACGTGGGCGTGGTCGAGCGCCTGGCCGCCGGCTCGACGTACACCGTCGAGGTGGCGCGCAGCGGCTACGACCCAGCGGACGTGGACTACCGGGTCTCCGCGGTCGAGGTCGACGGCTCGTGCCCCGGCGTACCGGCAGGTGACTGGACCGCCGACGCCGAGGACCTCGACCTGAGTGCAGGGACGGTCCGGTGCCGCCGGGTGACGCTGGACGAGCCGGGAGTGCTCCGGGTCGAGCGCGGGACGGCCGCCACCGCGGTGATCGACGCCGACGACCGCCCCGTGTGCGACGACCCGCTCGGTGAGTGGCCCTCCCGCGCGTCGTCCTGCCCCGGCCTCGACGCCGGCGAGCTGCGGGTGCTGCTCGGGCAGCCGATGTCCTCCGACGAGACCGCGACCACCTTCCGCGCGCTGCCGCTGCGCACGACCGCCGGCTGTCCGGTCACGCCCCGGGCCCGGTGGGGCGAGCCCCTCCCGGTCGACACGTCGCGCCGGGCCGACGGCACCGGCGCGGAGTGCTACCGGCTGACCGCCGGCCGCTCCGGCCTGCACGATCTCGCCGTCTGGCAGGCCGACGACTGGCGCCGCGCGGTCGAGCTGTGGGACGTCACCACCGGCGCGCTGCTGGAGCCCCGCGACCTCGACTGCTGCGAGGGAGCGCCCGCCACCTACGACCTCACCGCCGGCCACGACCTGCGCCTGGTCGTCGCGGGCCGCCCGTTCGACGAGGTCGACGGTGTCGTCACGCCCCGCCACCCGACGTACACCGCCGGACTCGTCGACCGCGCCGCGACCGAGGGCTGCACCGACGACCTGGGCGACCGCTGGGACTCGCCCGAGGCGGAGCGGCGGCTCACGCGGGGCGAGCTCGGGTGCCACCTGGTCGACCACCCCGAGGGCACGCCCCTACGCCTCTCGGTGCGCAGCGAGCCGGTCGCCGTCGTCGATCTCGTCGACGCCGCAGGCGGCGTGCTGTGCGGCGAGCGCGGCGGTCTCAGCGGCGAGGGCGGGGCCTGCACGCCGGTCGGTGCGGCGCCGTACCGCGTGCTCTCCTACGCCAGCACGCCCGCCCCCACCGACTACCGGCTCGCCGTGGTCCCGACCGCGACCACCGCAGGATGCGCCCCGATGCCGATGGCGACCTTCGGCCGCGAGCTGCCGGTGCTCGCCACCCGCCCGCCCGGCGCCACACCGGGAGCGCCGGTCGACTGCTGGACCGTCACCACGACCCACCCCGGGCGCCACGAGGCCGTTGGGTACGTCGACGACGGCAGCTGGGCCTTCACCGAGGTGTACGACGACCGCGGCGACCTGGTCGGCTCGTCGTTCGGCTCGCCCGAGCGGGGGAGCGGACCCGGGACCTTCCGCGTGGTGCTGGGCGGCAACCCGGGCGCGACGGGTGGCAGCTACCACCTGGGCGTGTTCGACCTCGGCGGCGACCGGTCCAGCGGTGTCGCCGGCGAGGCGTGCCCGGCCTACCCCGACCTGGCGATGGGCGCCGACGCGCTCGAGGGCAGCGTCGCGCGCGGCAGCCGCGACTGCTGGTCCCTCCCCGGTCTGCGCAACGGCGACCCCCTGCGGGTGTCGGTCGACGACGTCCCGATCGGCGCCGACCGCGTCCAGGTCGTCGTGCGCAACGCCGCCGGGACCCGCGCCTGCCCGACGTACAGCCGGGTGGGCCCGTGCGCGCTGCGGGGCGAGCCGCCGTACCGGGTGGTCGTGTCGGAGTCCTACCAGCCCGAGACCTCGGGGCTGCGCGAGTCGCCGTACCGGGTGAAGGTCTCCGACCCGACCGACCGGAGCGGGTGCCTCCCCGCGACCACCGCGGCACCCGGTGCTCCGCAGGCGCAGGTCACGCTCGCCGCGGACGGCGGCACCGCCTGCGTCGTCGTGCCGCCCGGACCGGAGGTGTTCTGGCACCTCCAGACCGACGCGGGTGAGCCCGGCGACGCGGTCGGCATCCCCAGCAGCGCCATCGTCGACGGAGGCGGGCAGGCGCAGTGCCCGCTTCCCTACTACCAGGGCTGGCTCGTGCTCTCGCGTCCCTGCGACCTCGAGGGGCCGACGCCGTACACGCTCGAGGTCGTCAACCCGACCAGCGAGCCGCAGACGGTGCAGCTGCTGGTGCGCGCGGACCCGCAGGCGGAGACGGGCTGCACGCCGGCGCGCCTGACGGAACGCGGGTTCGCACCACTCGTCGGCACCCACACCTCGGCGCTCGACGTCACCTGCCACACGATCGGCCTGCTCGCCGGCGAGGGCTTCGGCCGCACGCGGTACCAGTCCGCGGGCGTGCTGCCCGACGTCCACGCCTTCGCTCCGGACCGGCACTGCCCCTACCCGCGTGCGCTCTTCGACGGCGAGGGCGGGCTGGACGTGGGCTGCCTGGCGGACCGCCGGCAGGAGGCGGTCCTCCTGGTCGCCGCGAACGCGCCGGGCGAGTACGCCGTCGACGTCGGCTGCGACGACCCGCGGTGCCCCCGTCGTACGCCGGTGGGGATCGCGAAGCCGCAGCTCGGCACCGCCGCCGTCGGTCGCGTGCTCGACCTCTCCGACGTCTCGACCGCGCCGTCGGACTCCCGGGTGGTGGTCACCTGGTCGGTCGACGGCGAGGTCGTCGGTCGGGGGCCGCGGTTCCGACCGGGGCGGGACCTGCTCGGGAAGGACCTGTCGATCCGGATCCTCGCGAACCGGCCCCGTCGCCAGCAAGGCCGCCTGGAGCTGACCCGGCTGGTCAGGCCGGGCTTCGTCCGCACACGCGGGCAGCTCGAGCTCCGCGGTCGGCCGGAGGTCGGACGCGTGCTGCGGGCGGCCGGCAGCCGCGCGGTCGCACCGGACGACGCGCGGGTGCGCTACCGCTGGTTCCGCGGCACCACGCAGCTGCGTGGTGTCCACGGACCGCGGTACCGCCTGCGGGCGCGGGACCGGGGCCGCAAGGTGACCGTGTGGCAGCTCGTCGACGCGCCGGCGTACCGGGTGACGCGGCTGCGGGCTCGGCCGGTGGTGGTGCGCTGAGGCGTGCCCCGGTGTGCTGCTGGTGCGGTGTGCCGCCGCGGCTGTCGCGGACGTTCCTGCGCTGACACACGGGTGTCACGGGGCGGCCTCTAGGCTTCGGCGGTGCCCTGGCTCCCTCTCTGCGCGCTGGTCCTGGCCGCCTTCGTGGCGGGCCTGCTGCGCGGGCCCCAGGCCCGGGCGGCGGCGGTGGTGCTCGCGCTGGTCGCGGCGTGGTGGCTGTTGTCCAAGCCGCCCGCGGAGGGCGAGGTGCTGGTGGAGTTCGGCCCGCAGCGCGGCTTCGTCCAGTCGGACCTCGTCGGGGTGGTCGCGCTGGTCATCGCGGTCGTCCGGTTCGGCTGGCCGGGGCGCGGCCGGACGTGATCGTGCGGGTCGTCGTCCTCGTCGCGGCGGTGCTGGCCGCGTCGGTCGCGGTGGCGGTGGTGCCGGGTGGCGCCGACCGGGTGGTCGTCGTCGGGATCCTGCTCGTCGCCGCGGTGGTGCTGGTGACGATGCGCCGGCGGCGGCTCGCGGACGCAGGGGTGCCGGTCGCGGAGACCCCGGAGCAGGGGCGTACGGCGTTCGACCTGCTCGCCGCGTCGTGCCAGGCGACGCTGGGGTGCCTGGAGCCCTCCTCGCTGAGCCGGGTGCGGCCGGTGCTCGTGCAGCTGCTGTCGCGCCACGCCGGCGCGGTGGCGCGGCACGTGGACGAGCGGGACGAACCGGGGTACGCCTACCCGGTCGACCTCGCACTGCCCGGGCAGTCGGGCGCCTCCGGGGTGCTGCTCCTGGTGCGGGGCAAGGCGGTGCTGGCGTGGTCGTCGGGGCGCGGGCGGGACGTGGCGTGGTCGGACGCTTCGGTCGCCCTGGCGAGCGCGGGGCGGATCGAGGTCGGTGGCGAGGTGCCGCGCGAGCGGCGGTTCGGTGCGGACCGGCTGCGGGTCGTGGTGCGCGGGGAGGCTAGTGGCGAGGAGTGGTCGCTCGCGGTGGCCGACGTACCCGGGATGTCCGTCGCGCTGGAGCGGGGCGTGGCGGTCGCGACCGGCTGAGGCCGGTTGTGCGCGGGCGCCCATCGGCCGGTGTCGGCGCACGGTCGTACTGTGTGAGCCATGGCACTCGACCCGGCTCTCGACCCCGGCATCGCAGGTTTCCTCCAGCTCATCGAGGCGTCGGGCTACCCGCCGATGTCCGAGTCGACCCCGGAGGTCGCGCGGAAGGCCTTCCGTGCGATGACCTGCGACCTCGTCACCGACGAGACACGCGTGCCGGTCGGCTCCACCGAGGACGTCGTCGCCGACGGCGTGCCCTGCCGGGTCTACCGGCCCGACGTGGCGGGTCCGGTGCCGACGCTGGTCTACGTGCACGGCGGCGGGGTCGTGATCGGTGACCTCGAGACGCACGACCAGACCTGCCGGCGGCTCTGCTCCGGCGCCGACGTCGTGGTGCTGTCGGTCGACTACCGCCTCGCGCCCGAGGCGGCGTACCCCGCGGCGGTCGAGGACGTGCTGACCGCGGTGCGGTGGGCGCACGCCCACCTCGACGAGCTCGGTGGTGCGTCGGTGCTCGGCGTGGGTGGTGACTCCGCCGGCGGCAACCTCTCCGCCGTCGCCTCGCAGGCGCTGCCCGACCTCGTCGACGCGCAGGTGCTGATCTACCCGGCCGTCGACATGGCCGGCCAGCACCCGTCGAAGGAGGAGAACGGCACGGGCTACTTCCTCGACACCCCGACGATGCTGTGGTTCGGCGGGCACTACCTCGGCAGCGGCGCCGACGTCACCGACGTACGCCACTCGCCGCTGCTGGCCGAGTCGTTCGAGGGCCTGCCACCGGCCGTGGTCGTCACCGCGCAGTTCGACCCGCTCCGCGACGAGGGCGAGGCGTACGCCGCCAAGCTCGCCGAGGCAGGCGTGGCCGTTGACGTCCACCGGTACGACGGCCTCATCCACGGGTTCATCGACATGGGCCCGCTCAGCCCGGCGGCCGCCGACGCGGTCGACGACGTGGCAGCGCGGGCGAAGGCCCTGCTGCACGGGCTGGTCTGAACCTGACCGGGTGGGTCCCCTGACGGGGATTAGTTGTCAGTGACAATTGTCCTCGACCTGCTAGTCCAGGGTGCGCTACGCCACAGAAGGCGCTTCACTGGTTGAGTCGGCCACCTCATCCGGTCGACAGCCAGGGGGGCGTCCAGCGGGCCGGATCGCGGCCCGACGTGAACGAGGCTGGCTGGCGCCGTTGCTCTGACCCGTGGGGGGATCGGGGTGGCGGCGCCAGTCCAGTCTGGCTCTCTGTCGGACGTCAGTGCTGCGTCCCGTGGACCTTCCGGTGCAGCCGCATCATCTGCTGGTCGAGGTCGCTCGCGGTGTCCGCTGCCTCGGCGAGCTCGTCGCGGAGCGAGTCGGGGACCGCGCCGTCGTACTTGTAGTAGATCTTGTGCTCCAGCGACGCCCAGAAGTCCATGGCGACCGTGCGGATCTGGACCTCCACGCACGCTGGCACGACCCGGTCTGACAGGAACACCGGGATCTCCACCAGCATGTGCAGGCTGCGGTAGCCGTTCATCTTCGGCTCGGCGATGTAGTCCTCGACCTCGCGGACGGTGACGTCGGGCTGCGAGGTGAGCATCTCCATCACGTCGTAGCAGTCGGACACGAAGCTGGTGACCACGCGGACGCCGGCGATGTCGAAGATCGAGTCCGCCAGGGCGTCGGAGGTGAGGGCGCAGCCGAGTCGCTCGGCCTTCGCGACCAGGCTGTCGATCGACTTCAGTCGCGAGCTGACGTGCTCGATGGGGGAGGAGCCGTGCCGCAGCGTCGTCTCCTCGCGGAGGATGTTGACCTTGGTCAGGAGCTCCTCGAGGCCGAACCGGTAGACCATCAGGAACTCACCGAGGTCCTTGCCGCGGCGCCGCATCTCCTCGATGCCGGAGAGATCGGTCGGCGGGGGCGGTGGTGCCGGGGCGTCGCCGCCGGTGCTCGCGAGGTCGTCAGCGGTCTCGGTCACACCGTCCATCATGTCTGGTCCGACAACCCCGTGTGGGGACGATTCCCTGATCTGACGCGGATCGACGGAGTGTTCAGATGAGGTCAGGAGTGGGCTGTTGGCTCGTCCACAGGCGCGGGCCGGCCCGGTTTCAACCGGGGTGCGGGCTGGGTACCGTGCCCGAGTCGTCATCTCTCGGGAAGGACCTGACGATGAAACCCCTGCTCCCTGTCGTCGTGCTGCTCCTCGGTGCTGCGCTTGCTGGTTGCTCCGAGGAGCCTGAGCCGATCGTTGCTGCGCCGACGGAGTCCGCGTCTGCCCCTGCGACCCCCCAGGCTTCGCCGGAGACGTCCGAGCCGGTGGAGAGGGAGTCGGCCGAGGAGTTCATTCGGCGCTACCAACACGTTGTCGTGTCGATGCAGAGGACCGGTGACACTGAGGACTACCGAGCGCTCACAACGGACTGCCCTTCGTGTAGGCCGCTAGAGGAGCTTGTGGCGGGTATCTACTCGGATGGGCGCAGCATTCAGATCGACGACACGACCGTCGTCAGATTCCAGTCCGTTGGTCGATCCGGGCGCGTTCGAATAGTGGAGTTCGTCTTGATTTCACCGCCGGCTCGAGTGGTTAGCGGCAATGGCGAAACGATCGAGACGTACTCGGGAGGACGCGAGCGCTACCAGGTGAACCTTGTGCCGAGTGGGTCCTCGTGGAACGTGCTTCGGGTTAGCGAAGTGGTCGCGTGATCCTTCGCCAATGCTGGGCTATCGCGCTTTCTGTTTCGATGGGGGCCATCGCCGCGGCTCCAGCATCCGCAGATGGTGGAGATCCTGAGGGTGGCGGCGCAGTCATTAGCGGCTCGATGACGAGCGTGGCTGGCGCTGGATTCGCTCAATCCTCGGGGGCGAGCGGAAGTGGCGGAGGAGGCGTTCAGGAAACTGGTGGTTCGTCCGATCCCGAGGAACATCGGCCGGCATGCGGACTGCAGGCTCAGGCGATCTGCTACGACCAAGCCGCATGCGTTCTCAATGGGGAGGAAGGTGTTCTCTATAACGTCTATGTGGCAGGTGAGGTCGTGCGGACATACTGCTACACGGGTAGCGAGGAAGTGGCGCCGAGTAGGCCAGTCCTCACTCGAGGGCGGGTGGTGCAGGAGTTCCGGCGGCTCGGCTGGTCTCCGAGCGGTCTCGTGGTGCAGCCGCCCGGTGGCGAGACCCTGGTGAACTTCGAGACCAACTTCTTCACCGGCAACGACCGCACGCAGCAGCGTGTGGTGACGCTGCTCGGGTACCGCGTGGTGATCGAGGCGGAGCCGGTCGAGTACCGGTGGGTGTTCGGCGACGGCGAGACCGCCACGACCTCGTCGCCTGGGGCGGCGTACCCGGGTCTCGACGTGACGCACTCCTACGGCGCGGCCGAGCGGTTCGCACCGCGGGTCGACACGGTCTACCGCGGGCGGTACCGCGTGGACGGAGGTGCGTGGCAGACGATCACCGAGCCGCTGACCGTCCCGGGTGAGGCCGTCGGGCTGACCGCGATCGAGGCGGACCCGGTGCTGGTCTCGCAGACCGGGTACCGCTGAGCCGGGTCCAGCAGACGCCCGCTCGCACGGGTCGACTGTCGGTGGTCGCACCTAGAATCGGGACATGCGAAAAGCGCTCCTGACCTGCGACGACGAGCCGACTCCGGTCGGTCTTGTCGCCGCTGTCAGGGCTGCTGCGGACGTCGAGCGACGGGTCCAGCTCGACAAGGCACGGGCGGTGCTGGAGTGGGTCGCCGCCCGCCAGCTCCCCGAGGACCGCGCCGCCGAGGAGTGGGCCGACGAGCACCTCGACCAGATGACCAAGGACCGGTTCGGCTCCCAGGCACTCCACCTCGCCGGACCGGGTGCACCGGTGGTCGAGGAGGACGAGGCCTACGAGATCGCCGCCGCCCTCGGCCTCTCCCGCCAGTCCGGCAGCCGGTACGTCGGCGATCTCATCGAGCTCCGCTACCGACTTCCGCGCATCTGGTCCCGCGTGACGGCCCTCGACCTCCCGCTGTGGAAGGCGAGGAAGGTCGCCGCCGCGACCTGCACGCTGCCCGAGGCCGGTGCGGCGTACGTCGACGCGCAGCTCGCCTGGGCTGCCGCCCGGACGACGTTGGCGCAGATCGAGCGGACGGTGGACGAGGCGATGGTCCGGTTCGCACCCGACCTGCTGCCCGAGGACCCCTCCGACCACCGCGACGTCATCGTCGACCTCGACAACGCCCGGCACGGACTGGTGTCCATCGATGCGCTGCTGGATCTCGACGACGCGCTCGACCTGGAGGACGCGCTCCGTGCCGGCGCCGCCGCGCTGAAGGACGCCGGCTGCGACGACCCGCTCGGCGTACGACGCGCGAAGGCCCTCGGCCACCTCGCCCGCGGACAAGGCACGCTGGACCTGCAGCAGGAGCGCCGCCCGCTGATCGTGAACGTCGTCAACGGTGCCGCGACCTGCGAGGCGTTCGTCCGCCCCGGCCAGCCCGTCACCGTGACGCTCGACCAGATCCGCGACTGGTGCACCACCGCCACCCGCGTCACCGTGCGCGAGGTCCTCGACCTGGCCGCTGACTACGCCACCGACTCCTACGCACCGACCGAGAAGCTCGCCACCCAGGTCCGCCGGCTGCATTCGACGTGTGTCTTCCCGTTCTGCAGTCGCGCGTCAGAGCGCTGCGACGTCGACCATGTCGTCGAGTACGCGGACGGCGGTCCGACGTCGACGGCCAATCTCGCGCCGCTGTGCCGGACGCACCACCGGATGAAGACCCACGCAAGATGGCGCTACCGACGCAGACCAGACGGAGTGTTCGAGTGGACCGGACCGATGGGCCAGGTCTTCGAGGTCGACGACCGCCCCGCGCCACCGGACGGTTGCGACTGTCGTCATCGAGCAGCCCGGCCCCGAGGAATGAAGGGCTGAGCGTCTACCGGGACGCCCCGGCACCCGACCGCGCCGCACCACCACCGTGCTCGGGGTCCGGAAACATGCTCGCGACCGTGTCGACATCGCCCGTGCCGACAGCTGGCCGAGGCGGCACGTCAGCTCGGAATTGACCGGATATGCGTCTTCGGTGAAAAACCGGTCACCGCCCCGGCCCTGCGGAGATAGTGCTCGCGCGCCGGTGAAGCGCGGACCGTCATGGGGCGGACCGGCGGCCGGTGCGGATCCCGGAGTCTTCGATGCGCCGTACCCTCGCCCTGCTCGTCGGGCTGATCGCCCTCGCCGTGATGCTGCCGCTCGCACCCGCGAGCTCAGTCGGTCCTGGCGTCGACCGGCCACCGATGGTCGGAGCCACCTCGGACGCAGTGGGGCCGGGCGTCGTGGCGCGGCGAGGGAAGGTTGCGGTCTCACTGAAGGCGCCGCGACGGGCCGAGTCGGGTGCCCGGACCACCGTCACCGGCGCAGTGAAGCGGGCACCCCGCGGCACCAAGGCCGTCCTCGAGTCCAAGATCGACGGCCGGTGGAAGCGGGTCGCTCGGAGCAAGGTGCCGAGCACCGGTGCGGTCCGCTTCCGGATCAGACCCGCACTCGGCAAGAACGTCCTGCGGCTCCGTGCCGCCGGCACGTCCTCCCGTACTGCCCGCGTGGTCGGCACCCCGGGCCTCAGCCCGGACGTCGCCGTCACGGGTCAGCGCGTCGTCGTGACCGGCCGCCTCGCCAGCACCGGACGTCGCCCGGTGCTCGTGCAGGAGCGTGGCACGTCCTGGGTCACCGTCGCCCGGTCGCGCACCTCACGATCCGGCGCGATCCGCGCCGCCTACACGGCCCGGAGGACCGCCCCCGTGCGCGTCGTCGCCCCCGCCCGCCGGAAGGCCTCGAAGGTGGTCAGCCCGGCCCGACGCCTGCGGGTGTCCGCCCAGGGTGTCGATCTCACGCTCCCGGACCAGACCTACCGCGGTGAGGAGGTGCCCGTCACGGCCGAGTTCCGCCCGGCCATGACGCGTCGTCCCGTCGTGCTCCAGTCCCTCGTCGAGGGTGACTGGACGACGATCGCGTCGACCGTGCAGAACGCCTCCGGGCGCGCTGAGCTCGCCCTCTCCGCCACCGAGGTCGGCTCCTTCTCCTACCGCGTCGTCGCCCGCGCCTTCCGCGGCGCCCCTGCGGTCGCGTCGGCCTCGTCGTCGCTGCGGATCGACGAGATCCCGGTCGAGGTCTCCGAGGACGCCCGACCGCTCGACGAGACCGAGGCCGAGGCGATCCTCAGCTGGGACCCCGAGACCGGCGAGCTGGTCTACGACCCCCTGCCCGACAGCCTCGCCGACCTGACGGTCGGTGACGTCGTCACCGTGCCGCCGACGCTGACGGTGCCCGGCGGTCTGCTGCGCCGCGTCGCGTCGATCCAGACCGAGGGCACCCGGACGACCATCGTCTCCACGGAAGCCGACCTCAGCGAGATCATCACCAGCATGCCCGGCGACGTCGACGCCTTCGGCATGGTGCCGACCGGCGAGATCGAGGTCTCCGACGTCGCCGACGGCATCGACGTGCTCGCCGACCTGCCTCCCCGCGAGGTCCCGGGCGCCGGCATGCGCAGCATCACCGGCCCGCGCCTCAACCTCGCCGTCGACTCCAAGATCTCCTTCGAGGTGCCCTGGGACGGTGCCCCGGATGACCCCGACGCCCGCAACATCACGGTGTCGCTTGAGAGCAAGGGCAGCATCTCCGCCGCCCCCACGGTCGACCTCGACTTCGGCACCACCTGGTACGGCAAGCTCACCAGCTACCGCGTCGGCGCCGGCATCGACTGGAACAACAACCTGGTCAACAAGGTCACCGTCGCCGCCGACCTGGCGCGGCGGTCGCACGAGCACGAGATCGACCTGCTGACGATGCGGCGCGAGTTCGTCGGCTGGGTCGGCCCCGTCCCGGTGTACGTCGACCTCGTGGGCAAGCTCGTCGCTGAGTACACCGTCTCCGGCGAGATCGGCGTGACGTTCCGCACCACCTACGTCGGCCGGGACGTCAGCGGCGTCACCAACAAGTCCGGCAGTCTCGAGCCGACCTTCTACACCGAGGCGGCGACCGAGAGCGGCAAGATGATGTCGCTGTACGCCGGCGGCACGGCGTCCGCCTTCGCCGGCGGCGAGCTCCAGCTGTCGCTCTATGGCCTCATCGGTCCCTACCTTCGTCTCGGCCTCGTCGCCGAGGCAAGCGGGCGGGTCGACAGCCAACAGCTCCTCGAGTGCTCATTCAAGGCCGGTCTCGGCGGCGAGGTCGGCGTGAAGACGAGTGACGCCATCAAGAAGCTGACGGGGTTCGAGTGGACGCCCACCACGTACGAGTTCTGGTTGCTGGACCCGCTGGTCGACGCCACCTGCCCGTACTTCAGCGATCCCGAGATCACCACCGGGTCACTGCCCGACGGTGCCGTCGGCGAGGACTACGACGTGACACTCGAGGTCGCCGACGGCCGGGACGGCTCCTGGTCGATCAGCTCGGGCTACCTGCCCACCGGGCTCACGCTCAGCTCGTCCACCGGACTCATCTACGGCGTGCCCGAGGTGGGAGGCCGCAAGGTCTTCCGAGTCACCTTCACCGACGACCAGGGGAACACCGCCGAGCGGAGCTACAGCCTCCAGGTGACCGGTGACGGTCCCGGCGGTGGCATCGGCGACGGCGACGTCCTCGTCTTCGGCAACAGCGACAACGGGTTCGAGCGCGACAACATGGCGGCCGCCCTCGAGGGCCTCGGCTTCAACGTCGACGTGGCCGCCGTCGTCCCCGAGGACCTGAGCCAGTACTCCTCGATCTGGGAGGTCGAGGCCTACGAGGGCTTCGACGAGGGCGAGTCGCAGCGCGTCGCGGACTACATCCTCGACGGCGGCTCGGTCTACATGACCGGCGAGCGGCCCTGCTGCGAGCAGCTCAACGACAGTGTGGAGCGCGTGCTCGACTCCGTGCTGTTCGACGAGGACGTCCAGGTCGGCGATGCCGGCGACAGCCCGTCGAGCCAGTTCCTCGTCAACCCCGAGGCCCTCGACGACCTCGCGGTCAACCCGAACGTGATCGAGTACTTCCATCCGTCGGCTCCGGGACGGCTCCAGAGCGCCGCGCTCTCGGGTGTCTCATCCCGCAACGTCTTCGTGCGGGGGGACCAGGGAGACGTCGTCGCCGCAGCCTGGCGCGACAACGACATGCTCAGCCGTCAGGGCCGGGTCGTGGTCATCATGGACATCGACTACCTGGGTGGCCCCGTCGAGGAGTACTCGCAGGTGATCGAGAACGTCGCGACCTACCTCAACCGCGGGTGATCCGTGGTCGTCCGCCCGGCCCGGGGGTCGGGCGGACGACCACCCCCGGAGCTCATCGCGAGCACCCGAGGCCCGACGGCCATGTCGATGGTCCTACCTAGGATCGGGACATAGTCCGACCAGCGGCCGCGACCACCGTGGTCGCGCGCCCCGAGGACGGTCGCGGTGGTGTCGACGCCTCCCTCGCCGGGGCTCGGTCGGGCTCAACCACCGGTGGTCGCACCTACTCGAAGACTGGGGCTCAGAGGTCGGCGGTGAGCACCTGGTAGCCGCGGGAGTCCGTGACGACCACCTGCTTCACGTCGTCGCGGAGCACCGCCGACTGCAGGTTGCAGGTCATCTCGTTGGTGCCCGTGCCGAGGAACTCACCGGCCGGCGTGAGCAGCCCGGTGTCGGACTCGCGGAACCACGCCCGGAACGACTCGCCCTCGGGGAAGCCAACAGCCACCATCCGCAGCTCGACGCCCCACGTGTGCGGCACCAGCCCGGCCTTCGCGACGTCGACGTCCTCGGTGCCGGCCTGCGCGGTCTCCGACGCGGCGACCAGGGTGATCGGCTCGTACGGGATCTGCGCGGCCGGCGCGGCCACCGGAGCCTCGGGCGCGGTCGCCCTGCCGACGAGGCCGCTGCCCACCGCGAGCACCACGACGGCGGCGGCGACCGCCAGCAGTGCCGCCGTACGACGGGGGCGTCCGCGTCGCGCGCCGGCGCGGGCCGCCGCGTCCAGCCGCACCACCGGCGCCGCGGGCGAGGAGGCACGAGCCGTCGAGGCGACCCGCTCGTCCGCCACCGCCTGCCGGATCCGCCCACCCAGGTCAGCAGGAGGCGCGGGCTGGGTCGCGAACCGCGACGGGTCGACCGACCCGAGGGCGCGCGCCACCGGCTCGAGCTCGGCGAGCTCGGCGCGGCACTCGGCGCAGCCGTCCAGGTGCGCGCGTACGGCGTCGACCTCGGGGGACGCCAGGTGGCCGAGCGCGTAGGCGCCCAGCAGCTCGCGCAGTGCGCGGTGCTCGTCGGTCCGGTCACTCACGGCGTCACCCCCATCTCGTCCATCGCCAGTCGCAGCGCCTTCATGCCGTAGAAGATCCGGCTGCGCAGCGTGCCGACCGGGATCCCGAGCTCGGCCGCCACCTCGTCGTGGGGCCGCTCCTTCAGGTGCGTCAGGACGATGGCGGCTCGGTGGTCCTCCGACAGCCGGTGCAGCGCCTCCTCCACGAGCCACGATCCCAGCAGGCGGTCGGTGTCGTCGTCCACCGACTCGCCCGAGGACCGCGCGGTCTCCGGGTCGACGAGGTCGCGGTGCCACGGCCGGGCCTGCGCGGCCCGGGTGTGGTCGATCATCGCGTTGCGGGCGATCCCGAACAGCCACACCCGCAGCGACGCCAGGTCGGGGTCGTAGCGGTCGGCCGCCCGCCACGCCTTGAGGAACGTCTCCTGCACGACGTCCTGCGCGGCCTGCGGGTCACCGAGCCCGCGCAGCACGAACCGGTAGAGCTCCGGCCCGTACAGCGTGTACGCGGCGTGCACCTCGTGCTCGTCGCGGAGCCCCGCGACCACCACGCCCGCCTCGTCCCTGTCCACGCCCACGCCGTCCATCCGGTCCACCTGCTCGGCCTCGTCGCCTGTGTCTACGGCGCCCGGTCCGCCGGCGTTCACCACCGATTCCCCAGCAGTACGTCGTCGGCGTGCCGGGAGCTGCGGTGGTCGCGGTCGGGAGCGGGTGCCGTTCCCAGCCGTTCGGAGCACAGGCGGGTCCGGATGGGAGCACGGGGGATCGGACTGGACCACCGGGTCACGGGCCGAAGAAATCCGTCAATCCGGTGAACGCGCCCCGGTCGGGCCCCGTAGAGACCCATGAGCCGGATCACTCCGGCCGCGACCATCGGAACCACCGAAGGGAATCTCATGACCCACAGGACCACCCCGGTCCGCGGACGGCGCTCCCGCGCGCTGCTCGCCGGCGGAGCAGCGGGCGCGTTGGCCCTCGCCGCCGTCGCCGCGCTTCCCGGCACCACCGCGAGCGCCGCCCCCTCCGCGTTCAGCGCCGCCTCGCCGGGTGCCGCCAGCGCTCCGGCCACCGTCGCCCGCAGCGTCGTCCGGATCACCGTCTCCGACATCGCCGGCCTGCGCAGCGCCGTGGCGATGGCCAACCGCTCGAGCGACCCCGTCGTCGTCACCCTCGGTGACGACATCACGCTCGACGCGGGCCTCGGTGGTGGCGCCCAGAGCGGCGACCTCGACCTGACCGGCACCCTGATCGTGCTCGGCAACGGCTACACCATCGACGCCGACGGCGTCGACCGCATCTTCGACGTGGCCGTGGGCGGCTCCCTGCGCCTTGACCGCACCAAGCTCACCGGTGGCGCGCCGGCCGCGACCGAGAGCGGCGGCGCGATCGCCTCCGCCGGCCTGGTCGTCCTCATCGACTCGGTGGTCAAGAACAGCACCGTCGCCGGTGACGGTGCCTCCGGTGGCGCGCTCTTCAACGACGGTGGCGTCCTGCGGGTTCGCAACACCCGCCTCGTCGACAACGCCGCCTCCCGTGCCGGCGGCGCGATCGAGGCCAACAGCGGTCGCACGCTGGTGTCGGGCTCGCGCTTCGCGCGCAACGACGCCGGCACCGGCCCGGGCAACGGCGGTGGCCTGCACCTCACCGGTGACGGCTACGTCCGCGTCACCGAGTCCTCCTTCGTCCGCAACACCGCGGTCGAGGGTGGCGGCCTGTGGAACTCCGCCACCGGCCAGATGCAGCTCAACGACGTGATGTTCCAGGCCAACTCCGCCAGCGGCGACGACGCCGACCAGGGCGGCGGTGCGATCTACACCGACGGCCTCGTCGCGGTCCGCAGCTCCCGGCTCATGCAGAACTCCGCGACCGGCACGTCCGGCTCGGGTGGTGGCGCGCTCAACGTGGGCGGCACCCTGCGCCTGATCGACACCGTCGTGCGCGGCAACGACGCCCAGCGTGCCGGCGGCGGCGTCGAGGCCAGCGGCGGCGCGACCACCCTGGTCGACGCCACTCTGCGCTTCAACACCGCGGGCGCCAACCCCGGCAACGGCGGTGGCCTCCATCTGACCGGCGCCGGCAACGTCGTCCTCATGGGCGGCGTGGTCGACGGCAACATCGCCTCCGCCGAGGGTGGCGGCCTCTGGAACTCCAGCGGCGGCACCATGGAGGTCCGGGGCACCGAGATCGCCGACAACAAGGCGCTGGGCGCCGACGCCACCAACGGTGGCGGCGGCATCTTCAACGCCGGCGGCGAGCTGATCGTCACCGACGCGAGCATCACCGGCAACCTCGCCAACGGCGCGTCCGGCTCCGGCGGCGGCATCTTCGTCGACGGCGGCTCGCTCGACGCCGACGGCACCACGCTCGACGGCAACGGTGCGGTCCGCGCGGGCGGTGCCATCGAGGCCACCACCGGCACGCTCGACCTCGACATGGTCACGATGAACGCGAACCTCGCCGGTGGCCCCTCGGCCGCCCCGGGCAACGGTGGTGCCATCCACATCTCGGGTGCCGCGACCACGACCGTCACCGACTCGACGGTCACCGACAACTCCGCCGCCCGTGAGGGCGGCGGACTGTGGAACGCCGGCGCCGGCGCGACGATGTACGTCGTCGACACCACGCTCACCGGCAACGTCGCCGAGGGCCCCGCGGCCGACGACGGCGGCGGTGCGCTGTTCAACAACGGCGGCACCATGGAGGTCACCACCTCGACGATCACCGGCAACAGCGCCACCGGCGCCTCCGGCTCGGGCGGCGGCATCCTCAACCTCGGCGGCGACCTGACGGTCACCGACAGCACGGTCGACGGCAACGACGCGGTGCGCGCGGGTGGCGGCATCGAGTCCGCGGCCGGCACGGTCGACGTGGTGGGCGGGACCCTGTCCGACAACGTGCTCGGTGCCAACCCGGGCAACGGTGGCGGCCTGCACATCGGCGGCGCCGGCACCTCCACGGTCACCGACACCGTCGTCGACGGCAACAGCGCCGTCGAGGGCGGCGGTCTCTGGAACTCCGTGGCGGGCACCATGACCGTCACCGGCGCGACCGTCACCGGCAACACCGCCAGCGGCGTGGCCAGCGACCAGGGCGGCGGCGGCATCTACAACGACGGTGGCTCCCTCACCGTCGAGGCGGGTACCACCGACACCACTATCGACGACAACGCCGCGTCCGGCACCGCCGGCTCCGGCGGTGGTCTCTTCAACAACGGCGGCGCCGTCGACGTCAGCGGTACGTCGTTCTCCGGCAACACCGCGGTCCGTGCCGGCGGCGGCATCGAGATGCTCGACCTGGGTGCGATGACCCCGGCCAGCCTCAACCTGTCCGACGTCGACTTCAGCGCCAACACCGCCGGCCCGACGCCGGGCAACGGTGGTGGCGTGCACGTCACCGGCGCCGGTGTCACGACGTACACCGGTGGTGTCGTCGAGCTGAACACCGCGACCAACGAGGGTGGTGGTCTCTGGTGCAGCAACGCCGGCCAGTTCACCGCCACCGGGATCACCTTCGGCACCGGGGGCACCGCGAACGACGCCCCCGCCGGTCCGGACGTGTTCTTCCAGAGCGGCGCCAGCATGGCCGGCGTCTGCTCGGTCAACGGCACGGTCCTGACGCCCGGCACCGGACTGCCGGCTGCGCCGTGACCTGTCGCTGACACGCGCAGCACCGCCCCGGGGAAGCACCTGCTCCCCGGGGCGGTGTGCTGCGCGGCCCGTCATCTGTCTAGACCACTGTGTGACGTTTTGGGCGTCGCCGATCGAACGTTCGGATGTTTGCGCACGTCAACTGCCTGGTGCATGGCCGCCCTCGATCGGCATTGTCTGACAATCACTTGGCAGTTCTCGGTCCGCGTGATCAGGTGAGCCGCTCTTTACCTTGAGCGACCACCCACTCGGACGAAGGAACTCTCAGTGAATCGATTCACTCGTGCAGATGCTTCTGCGCGTCGACGTCGTGGGCGCATCGCGTCCCTCGGCGCCACGGCCGGCCTCGCGCTCGCCGTGATCCCCGGAGCCCTGGCCACCACGTCGGCCCAGGCGGCTGCGGCCGCGCCCACGGCTGCTCCGGCCAGCAGCCAGGACCCCTGGACCGCGACCGACGAGGCCCCCCAGGGCCGCCGTGACGGCCACCGCCAGCGCGTCGCCCCGAGCGAGTACGCCGCGTACACGCTCGACGACGCCGCCCTCGGCACCCTCCTCGACCGCGCGCCCCTCGAGGGCTCCGCCGGTGCGGCCACCGAGCTGCAGGTGCCGGCGCCCAGCGGCGACCTGGTCACCTTCCGGATCGTGGAGTCGCCGATCATGGAGGACGGCCTCGCTGCCGACCACCCCGAGATCGCGACGTACGCCGGCCGCGCGGTCGACAGCGCCGCGACGATCCGCCTCGACGTCACCCCGATGGGCTTCCACGCCTCGGTGCGCGGCGACGGCGCCTCGTGGTACGTCGACCCGGCCTGGAACGGCGACGACTCCCTCTACCTGTCCTACCTGGGCGAGGACCTGCCGGACGCCGAGAAGCACCTGGTCGAGCCGGAGCTCGACGAGCTCGACGGCACCCACAGCGCCGCTCCGCGCGCCGGCGAGACCGAGCAGGGCGCTCCGGTCATCCACCGCACCTACCGCCTCGCACTGATCACCGACCAGTCCTACGCGCGGTACTTCGGCACCGAGAACGTGATCTTCGAGAAGGTCACGCTGATGAACCGGGTCAACCAGATCTACAACGACGACCTGGCCATCCGTCTCGACCTCGTCGACGGCACCGACCAGCTGAACTTCGCCACCGACGAGCTGGCCTACGGCGCCGACGGCCCCTGTGGCCCGACCGGCTGCTTCGCGCCGAACCAGTTCGCCAACGGGTGCAGCGGCAGCCTGCTCAACCGCAACCTGTTCGCCGCCAGCCAGGTCATCGGCGCGGAGAATTACGACATCGGCCACGTGATGCTCGGCATCAACGGTGGCGGCGTCGCCGGTCTCGGCGTCGTCGGCGGCAACGGCAAGGCCCGCGGCTGCACCGGTCTGCCCCAGCCCGAGGGTGACTTCATGGCCATCGACTACGTCGCCCACGAGATGGGTCACCAGTTCGGCGGCAACCACACCTTCAACGGCAACCAGCTCAACTGCGGCGGCAACAAGGCCGCCCCCGCGGTCGAGCCGGGCTCCGGCTCGTCGGTCATGGCCTACGCCGGCATCTGCCGTCAGGACGACCTCCAGCCGCACACCGACCCGTACTTCTCGCAGTGGTCGCAGCAGGAGATGACCGCCTACATCGTCTCCTCGCCGACCGTCAACGAGGTCCAGACGGTGCAGCTCGTCGGGTTCGACACCGACGGCGAGTCGTTCACCGTGTCGTACGACGGCGCCACCAGCGCCCCGATCACGCGCGGCGTCAACTACACGACCACCGGCATCCGCACCGCGATCACCGCCGTCCTGCCCGCGGGCGGTTCGGTGTCGGTCTCGGCGCTCGGCGGTTCCGGTGCGCTCAACGACACCGGCTTCCAGCTGACCTTCAGCGGCTCGACCAACCCGCTCGCCGGCACCGACCTCGACCTGGTCACCGTCGAGAGCACCGACATCACCAGTGTCGTGTCCGAGACCACCAAGGGCGCGATGCGCACCAACGGTGGCGTCGAGGCCGTCGAGACGGCCAACCACACGCCGGTCGTCACCGCGCCCGCCGAGGTCAGCATCCCGCTGCGTACGCCGTTCGCGCTCACCGGCGAGGCCACCGACGCCGACGGCGACGAGATGGTCTACCTCTGGGAGCAGACCGACCGCGGCGTCGGCAGCGGCACCTCCCTGGTCAGCCAGACCAAGACCAACGGTCCGCTGTTCCGGGTGTTCGGCACCTTCGCCGACGTGACCCCGGCCGGCACCCTGCAGTACCACTCGCCGGGCGAGAACATCGCCGACGGCAACCCGACCCGGACGTTCCCCGACATGGAGCAGATCCTGGTCAACAACACCAACGCCGCCACGGGCCTCTGCCCGGACGCTCCCGCCCCGCCGACCAGCGGGCCGAGCAACGTTCCGGTCCCGACCCGCGACTGCTTCTCGGAGTGGCTCCCGACGATCGACTACGTGGGCAGCCCGCAGGCCGGCAACGACGTCCCGCTGTCGCTGAACTTCCGGTTCACCGCACGTGACCTCGACCCGACCGCCGGTGGCTACGCGTTCGCCAACACCCGCGTGCTCGTCGACAACACCGCCGGTCCGTTCCTGGTGTCGTCGAAGAACGTCGCGGCGGCGGCGATTGCCGGACGCACCGAGGTCGTCTCGTGGGCCGTCGCGGGCACCGACAAGCCGGAGCTCGCCGAGAACGTGCGGATCACGCTGTCGACCGACGGTGGTCGCACCTTCCCGATCGTGCTGGCCGAGAGCACCCCGAACGACGGCTCGCACCCGGTGACCTGGCCGAACGTCGCCACCACCGAGGCGCGCATCAAGGTCGAGGCCGTCGGCAACGTCTTCTTCGACGTCAACGACGCCGACTTCGAGATCGTCGCCGACGAGGCCCCGGAGACCGAGCTGGTCTCGGGCACCGAGGACGGTGCGATCGTCACCAGCGGCAGCGTGTCCTACGAGCTGGCGTCGTCGGAGAACCGCTCGACGTTCGTCTGCAGCCTCAACGGGACTCCCGTCGACTGCGAGGACGGCACGGTCACCCTGACCGACCTCCCCTCGGGCACGCACGTCTTCCGGGGCGCCGCGGTCGACACCATCGGACAGGCCGACCCGACCCCGGTCGTGCGGACCTTCACGGTGCCGTTCAACGACACCCGGTTCGGCGTGCGCAACTTCGAGCGGCTCACCTCGCCCTCGGCGTACGACGGCACCTTCTCGCTGGCGCGGGCCAAGAACGCCGTGCTCCGCGGGAAGATCGCCGGCGCGCGCTCGGTGGCGCTCGTGGTGGGCGGCAACGCCCGCTCGGGCTCGGTGACGGTCTACCTGGACGACGAGGAGATCGGCACCGTCGACCTCGCGACGTCGTCGCCGACGCAGCGGGTCGTCGCTCCCGTCGCGTCGTTCGACTCGGCGCGCAGCGGTGTGCTCCGCGTCGTGACCGACAGCAAGAAGATCGTCCGGATCGAGGGGGTGGCGGTCGTCCGCCGATGAGGCGGGCCCGCTGACCTCCCAGCAGGGCGCCACGGCCCCGGCGAGCGCTGCTCGTCGGGGCCGTGGTGCGTCCGCACCGCGGCGCGGGCCCGACGTGGTCCAGCCCGTTCCGGCCCTCGGAATAAACGGGGCAATCGGTTGTTGAGGGCAACCATGAGTGACTCGCGGCGCGTCTCGACCGTGCTCGGCCTGCTGTTCGGCCTGGCCGGCATGGGGTCGGCCGCCGGTGCCATCGCGGTGCCCGTCGTGGCCGAGGACTTCGGCATCAGCAACGGCACCGCCACCTGGACCATCAGCCTCTACGTGCTGATGCTCGCCGTCACCACCGCCGTCTACGGACGGGTCAGCGCCCTCGTCGGCACCCGCCTGCCGCTGCTGTTCGGCGTCGGCCTGATGGCCGTCGGCGCGCTCCTCGCCGCCGCCGCCCCGACCTTCACCGTGCTGCTGCTCGCCCGGATGCTCCAGGGCGCCGGCGCGGCCGCCGTACCCACCCTCGGCGTCACGATCGTGAACGGCCGCTACAGCGGCGACGTCCGCTCGGTCGCGCTCGGCCGGGTCACCGCCGTCGCCGCCGCGCTGATGTCCATCGGCCCGCTCGTCGGCGGCCTGCTCGAGCACGCCCTCGGCTGGCGCGCGGTCATGGCGATGCCCGTGCTCGGCCTCCTGCTCGTGCCCCCGCTGTGGCACGCGCTCACCCGCCACCGCGACGGCGTCGGTCTCGACGTCCTCGGCGCCGCGCTCGTCGCGCTCAGCGCCGGCGGTGTCGTGCTGATGGTGCAGTCGCCCTCGACCGGCGTCAGCGTGCTGGCGATCGGTGCGTTCCTGACGCTGCTCGGCGTGCCCGCCACCGCCGCGTGGGTGCGCCGCCGCCCCGACGGCTTCCTGCCGATCTCCGTCGTCCGCAACGGCGTGCTCGTGCGCAGCGCCGTCTCGGCCGCCTCCGTGCCCGCCGCATGGTTCGCGCTGCTCGTCGCCGCCCCCGCCGTGCTCGTCGCCGAGGGCTGGGAGCCCTGGCAGGTCGGCATGCTGCTGCTGCCCAGCGGCGTCGTCGCCCTCTTCGTGCCGCGCCTCGTCGGCCCGGTCATCGGCCGGATCGGCCCCTACCGCGCCATGGCGGTCTCCGCGCTCGGCGCCACCTGCTCGTCGGTCGCCATGGCCGTCGGGGCGTGGTACGTCGTCCCCGCGCTCATCGCCGTGGCCGCCAGCTTCCTCACCGTGGCGTTCGGCGTCGGCCAGCCGTCGCTCGTCGCCGCGGTCGCCGACTCCACCGAGCCCAAGGTGCAGGGCGTCGCCCTCGGCATCGCCACGCTGGTGTTCCTCGCCGGCGGCTCCGTCGGGTCCGCCGTCGTCGGCGGCCTCGGGTCGCTGTGGGGCGTCGAGCACGCGCTGCTCGTGGTCGCCGTGCTCCCGCTGCTCGGGGTGCTCGCGCTGCTGCCCGACCTCGGGCGCGCGCGCACCGCGGACGCCGAGGTGCTGGTGGGGGCCGACGCGGACTGAGCCTCCTACGCGGGGTCGGGCTCGACCGCGGCGAGCAGGATCCGCGCCCGGTCGTGCACCAGCTGCCGCGCGTGGTGGGTGTTCTCGTCGAGGCGCCCGGCCATCAGCCGGCCGAACGCGTCCAGCGCGTCGGCGGCGCGCAGCAGGCCGCCGTGCGCCTCGGAGAGTCGGCGGGCGTTGCCGGTGAGCACCCCGAGGTCGAGGTCCTCCAGTCGTCGCGCCTCGTCGTCGGCGAGGGAGGCGAGGCGCAGCAGCTCGTCCCACCCGGAGCCGCTGCGTGCGGCGAGCGCCTCGACGCGCTCCAGCACGGCGCGCACCGCCCGGTCGAGGTCGCGCAGCACCAGCCGGGCGTCCTCGCGCGCCGCCACCTCGGTCACCTCGGTGAAGACCGACCCCGGACGCTGGGCGGCGCCCGCCGCCCGGAAGGCGTCGTAGACGACCCTGCTCTCCTCGACCAGGCGGTGCCAGGTCGAGCGGGCCTCGTTGTCCAGCGCCGTCAGCGCCGTCCGCTCGGCATCGACCCGCCGGGTCTCGCCGGCGATCGAGCGCAGCGGCGCCGCGACCTCGCTGCGGTGCCGCAGCCGCTGCTCGAGGGTGTCCAGGTCGCGCCCGAGCCGGACCTCGGCGTCCGGGTGCTCCTTCACGTGCCCGGCCAGCGAGGCCTCGGCGACGGCGACCTCGGTGCGCAACCGGTCGGCGGCGGCGTACGCGTCGTCGGCCTCGGCGCCCGCGAGGCGGGCCTCACCGCGCTCGCTGGCCAGGTCGGCGTCGCGGCTGCCCACGACGGTCGCCCACACCCGGGCGAGCGTCACGCTCTCCAGCCGGGAGACGTCGGCCGCCTCGTCCTCGCTGACCTGCTCCAGCCGGGCCAGCTCGCGCACGGCCTGCGCGAGCGCGGTGCGCGCGGCGGTGAGCCGGGTGGTCATCTGCTCGCGCTCGAGCACGACGTCGTACGACGTCCGCGCGGCCAGCGCGGCGCGCCGGAGCAGCTCGTCGTCGGCACCCACCACGGGTCCGAGCATGCCCGAGGCCGCGCCCGGTCTAACGTCGGCGCGCCTCGGGCCCCGAGAGGTACGCCGCCAGCGCGCCGCCGACCGCGCCGAACAGGTGGCCCTGCCACGAGATCCCCGGCTGGCCAGGGAGGACCCCGAGCAGCAGACCGCCGTAGGCGAGGAACAGCACCATGCCGAGGATGATCTCGCCGGCCCGACGGCTCCAGACGCCGCGCACGATCAGGTAGACCAGCCAGCCGAAGACCAGCACCGAGGCGCCGAGGTGGACCGTCCCGGAGGGCGCCAGCAGCCACACGCCGACCCCGCCGACGAGCCAGATGACCGCGGTGGCCTGGAGTCCGCGACGGATTCCGCTGACCAGCACCAGGAATCCGAGCACCAGCACCGGGAGCGTGTTGGCCTCCAGGTGGCCGAACCCGGCGTGCAGCAGCGGGGCGAGCAGGATGCCGACCAGGCCCTCGTCGGTGCGGGGGCTGATGCCGAGGTCGTCCATCCGGTAGCGGGTGATCGCGTCGAGGACCTCCAGCACCCACAGCAGCACGACGAACCCGATGCTCCAGGTCGCCGCCCGCACCCAGGTGCTCGGCTGGTCGACGGCGCGGAGGGTCTGGCTCACGCCACCAGTGTCGCCGAGCCGCACAACCGGCACGGACGTCCGGCGCCGGCCCGGGGGTCGGACGGGTCCGAGGTCCCGGGACCTTGGTCCCTGTCGGGGCCGGATCCGGCGCGGTGTGATCGAGGTGTGGAGGCGACGGGGCCTCGAGCAGGGCACCGAGCAGCACGTGCCGGCGTACGCCGACGGCACGCGCCCGTGCCCGGGGACCGCGTCATCCGGTTCGGGCCCCGCCGCCCTCCTGGTCGGCGTCCGCGGTCGGCGTGCCGCCGGGACCCCCACGGGCCGCGGGCGCCGACGTGGGCGCGGAGGTGCCGCGACGTCGGCCCGGCCGCCGCGCGAGCAGACCCGCGACCAGGACGACGTACAGCCCGGCCAGGGTGAGCAGGGCGGTGCGCAGGCCGGACTCGCCGGCGCCGTACGCGTCGACCAGCGCCACGCTGAGCGCCGACCCGACCGAGAAGCCGAGGTAGCGCAGCAGCTGGTTGAAGGCCAGCGCGCTGGACGTCTCCTCCGCCGGCACCCGCGGCACCAGGATCACCGCCAGCGAGGAGAACGTGAAGCCGCTGCCGAGCCCGCCGAGCGCCATCGCGCCGAGCACCTGCCACAGGCTGTGGTGGGCCAGCGACATCCACACCAGCGCCGCGCCGAAGCCCGTGCAGCCCAGCGGGAGCAGCACCTGCTCGCCCCAGCGGCGCGACACCGCCCGCGCCACCCGGCTGCCCGACACCGACAGCAGCGCGTACGGCACCAGCACCAGGCCGGCGGCGGTGACGCCCAGGTCGAGGCCGTAGCCGGAGCGCGCCGGGTCGGCCTGCACGACGAGGACGGCCAGCGTGAGCAGGCCGTACATCCCGACGCCCGCCACGAAGGCCACCGCGTTGGGTGCGCCGACACCCGGCCGGGTCGCCAGCCGCAGGTCCACCAGGGGCGTGCCGCCGGCCCGGGCGACGCCGAGCGAGCGCGCCACCCAGGCGCCGAGGAGCGCGACCCCGACCGGCGCCAGCACGGCCACGCCGTACGACGTCCAGCCCCAGCGGTCTCCCTGGCTGACGGCCAGCAGCAGCGACACCATGCCGAGGCCGAGGAGGAGCACACCGACGCCGTCGACGCCGTGCGGCGGCGCGCCGGCCCGGTCGGGGAGCGTGCGCCAGGCCAGGGCGAGGGTGACGGTGACGAGCACGGCGCCAACGAGGTAGGCGCCGGTGAGTCCGAGGTGGTCGGCGACGACGGCGGTGAGCGGGTAGCCGAACCCGGCGCCCGCCACGGTCGAGACCGACAGCAGCGCGACCACCGAGGCCAGCCGCTCGCCCTCCCACACGTCGCGGGCGACCGCGAGGGCGAGGGGCACCAGGCCCATGCCGACGCCCTGGAGCGCTCGCCCGGCCACGACGGCCACGAAGCCGGCCGGTCCGGGCAGCGGCAGCGTCGCCAGCAGCGTCCCGGCCAGCACCACGACCAGCGCGCCGAGCACCACCGGCCGCCGCAGCCGCCCGGTGCCGAGCCGGCCGAGCAGCGGCGTGCTCACGGCCCCGGCGAGCAGGGTCGCGGTGAGCACCCACTGCGCCGCCGACAGCGGTACGTCGTACTGCGCGGCGATCGCGGGCACCAGCGGCGCCCCCAGCGAGCTGACGATCGCGGTGACCGTCGCGAGCAGCACCAGCGCCACCAGCAGCGGGCCGTTGCCGGCTGCGAGACGGCGGGGCCCGGGCGGCACCGTCAGTCCTCCAGGAGGGCGTCCTCGAGCGCCGCGAGCTCGGCGTCGGTGAGGCCGTGCTCGGTGAGGTAGCGGCGCGCGCCGCCGTACCGGGCCCGGACGGAGGCGAGGAAGACCTGCATCGCCTGCGGCTGGGAGCCGAACGCCTCGGCGGGGAGGTCGGTGAGCCGCTCCTGGTACGACGGCAGCCTCTGGAACTGCTCGCGCAGCTGCGGCATCGCGTCCTCGGTGCGCGCGTAGTCGGCGATGACCGCCTCGTCGCGTACGCCGACCGCGCGCAGCATCAGCGCGACCGCGACCCCGGTGCGGTCCTTGCCGGCCGTGCAGTGCACGAGCACGCCCTGCCGCTCGCGGCGGCCCACGAGCCGGGCCAGCGTCACGAACGACTCGGGGGAGTGGACGAGGAACTCCGCGTAGTGCGCGGCGACCCACTCGGCCTGGTGGGAGGCGTCGAAGTCCCAGCGGCGTCCGCCGGCGTGCACCTCCAGGTGCAGCGAGTCCATGACCCGCAGGGCGTCGGCGGTGCCCTCGGACACCTCCCGCGGCGAGCGCAGGTCGACCCGGGTGTGCACGCCGGCCGCGGCGAGCGCGGCGACCTGGGCGTCGTCGAGGAACGCCACGGTGCCCGAGCGCCACAGCGCGCCCGCCCGCACCCGGCGACCGTCGGACGTCTCCATCCCGCCGGCCTCCCGCAGGTTGCGCAGGTCGGGCAGGTCGGGGACGTCGCGGACGGACGAGGCGGCGGTGCTCACCCGACCGTCATACCCGGTCTCGACCGCGGGCGCCTCCGGAGGCCCGGGTGACGTGCGTCTCACGGAGGGACGCATCGGTGACGTCGGGCAGCGCATGTACCCGCTGAGGGCCATCTCATGCCGCCGAATGCGTCCGCGTGCGGCCGACAGGTGGAAGGGTGCTCCCGTGCATCTCCTCGACTGCCCGTCCCAGGACTACGCCTGGGGCACCGCCCACGCCATCCCGTCGTTCCTGGGTCGCCCGCCGACCGGCCAGCCGATGGCCGAGGTGTGGATGGGCACCCACCCGCTCGGTCCGGCGATGGTCGAGGACGAGGCCGGCCGCAAGCCGCTCACCGACCTCTCCGGCGACCTGCCGTACATGATGAAGATCCTCTCGGCCGCCCGGCCGCTGTCGATCCAGGTGCACCCCAACTCCGAGCTCGCCGCCAAGGGCTTCGAGGCCGAGGAGGCCGCGGGCGTGCCGCTCGACGCGCCGCACCGGGTCTACAAGGACCCCAACCCCAAGCCCGAGATGGTCTACGCGCTCACCACGTTCGACACCCTCGTCGGCTTCCGGCCGACCGCGGAGATCCTGCGGATCCTCGCGCCGCTGGACCACCCGGTCGCGCAGGGCATGGTCGAGCAGCTGACCGCCAGCCCCGGCTTCCACGGCATCGTCCGGGTGCTCGAGAAGCTCCTGATGGAGCCGCCCACGGTGCACGAGGTGCACGAGGTCGTGGCGCTGTGCCACCAGCGCCTCAGCCTCGGCCTCGACGTGAAGCGCGCCTACGCGTCGGCCACGGTCATCGCGCCGCACTACCCGGGTGACGTGGGCGTGCTGGTGTCGCTGATGCTCAACCGGCTCACCCTGCAGCCCGGCGAGGCGGCGTACCTCGGCGCCGGCATCATCCACGCCCACCTCTCCGGCATGTGCGTGGAGGTGATGGTCAACTCCGACAACGTGCTGCGCGCCGGACTGACCCCCAAGCACCTCGACCCCGCCGGCGTCGTCGCCAGCATCGACGCCGAGATGTCGCGCCTCGCCCGCGTCACGCCCGACCTGTTCGGCACCGGCACCGAGGTCTTCGAGCCCGGCGACGGCGAGTTCGGGCTCGCGGTGAGCCAGGCGTCCCCGGCCGACCGCGACGGCGTACCGCTGCCGGAGCGGGGGCCGCGGATCCTGGTGTGCACCGGTGGCGACGTCGAGGTGCGCAACGAGCACGGCCAGTCGATCCCGCTCGCGCGCGGCCAGGTGCTGTACGCCGGCGAGGACGACGGCGCCGTCCGGGTGCACGGCACCGGCGAGGTCGCCCAGGCGTACCTGCCGACCGAGGAGGGGCGCCGGCGCCGGATGCTCGACCTGGTCTGACGACCGGGACCATGCCCACGCGCGAGGGCCCCGCACCGGATCGGTGCGGGGCCCTCACTGCTGCGGGTCGGGCGACGTACGACCTACTTGCTCGCCTTACGCGCTCGGCTCGCGATCTTCGCCCGCTCGTTCTGGTCGAGGATCACCTTGCGGATGCGCGCGGTGTCCGGCGTGACCTCCACGCACTCGTCCTCGCGGCAGAACTCCAGGCACTGCTCGAGGCTGAGCTTCTTCGGCGGGACGAGCTTCTCGAAGTTGTCGGAGGTGGCGGACCGGATGTTGGTCTGCTGCTTCTCCTTGGTGATGTTGACGTCCATGTCGTCGGCGCGGGAGTTCTCGCCGACGATCATGCCCTCGTAGACCTCGGTGGTCGGCTCGACGAACAGCACGCCGCGCTCCTGCAGCGAGGTCATCGCGTACGCCGTCGCGGCGCCCTTGCGGTCGGCCACCAGCGAGCCGTTGTTGCGCGAGCGGATCTCGCCGGTCCACGGCTCGTAGCCCTCGGAGATGTGGTGGGCGATGCCGGTGCCGCGGGTCTCGGTGAGGAACTCGGTGCGGAAGCCGATGAGGCCGCGCGCCGGGACGATGAACTCCATACGCACCCAGCCGGTGCCGTGGTTGGTCATCTGCTCCATGCGGCCCTTGCGGGTGGCCAGCAGCTCGGTGATGGAGCCGAGGTACTCCTCGGGGGCGTCGATGGTGAGGCGCTCCATCGGCTCGTGGACCTTGCCGTTCACCTCCTTGGTGACGACCTGCGGCTTGCCGACGGTGAGCTCGTAGCCCTCGCGGCGCATCTGCTCGACCAGGATCGCCAGCGCCAGCTCACCGCGGCCCTGGACCTCCCAGGCGTCGGGGCGGTCGGTCGGCAGCACGCGCAGCGAGACGTTGCCGATGAGCTCGGAGTCGAGGCGGTCCTTCACCAGGCGCGCGGTGACCTTCGAGCCCTTGACCTTGCCGACCAGCGGCGAGGTGTTGGTGCCGATGGTCATCGAGATCGCCGGCTCGTCGACGTGGATGAGCGGCAGCGCGACGGGGTTCTCCGGGTCGGCGAGGGTCTCACCGATCGTGATGTCGGGGATGCCCGCGATGGCGACGATGTCGCCGGGGCCGGCGGTCTCGCCCGGCTGGCGCTCGAGGCCCTGGGTGATGAGCAGCTCGGTGATGCGGACGTTCTTGACCTCGCCGGAGCGCTGCATCCAGGCCACGGTCTGGCCCTTCTTCAGGGTGCCCTGGTGGATGCGCAGCAGCGCGAGGCGCCCGAGGAACGGGCTGGAGTCGAGGTTGGTGACGTGCGCCTGCAGCGGCGCGCCCTCGTCGTACGTCGGCGCCGGGATCGTGTCGAGGATCGTGCGGAAGAGGGGCTCGAGGTCCTTGGAGTCCGCCGGCAGCGTGCCGTCCTCGGGCTGCTCCAGCGACGCCACACCGGCCTTGCCGGAGGCGTAGACGACCGGGAAGTCGAGGGCGTCCTGGGAGTGGGAGTCGTCGAGCAGGTCCATGAACAGCTCGTAGGTCTCGTCGACGACCTCGCTGATGCGGGCGTCGGACCGGTCGGTCTTGTTGACGACCAGGATCACCGGCATGTCGGCGTTGAGTGCCTTGCGCAGCACGAAGCGGGTCTGCGGCAGCGGGCCCTCGGAGGCGTCGACCAGCAGCACGATGCCGTCGACCATCGACAGGCCGCGCTCGACCTCGCCACCGAAGTCGGCGTGGCCCGGGGTGTCGATGATGTTGATGGTCATGCCGTCGGGCGCGTCGAAGTCGGTCGCGCTCGGACCGGTGTAGCGGACCGCGGTGTTCTTCGCGAGGATCGTGATGCCCTTCTCGCGCTCGAGGTCACCGGAGTCCATGACGCGCTCGGCGACGCTCTCGGCCTGGTGCTCGCTGAACGCGCCGGCCTGGCGGAGCATGGCGTCGACCAGGGTGGTCTTGCCGTGGTCGACGTGGGCGACGATCGCGACGTTGCGCAGGTCGGTGCGGAGGACAGACGAGGACATGGCGGGACTCAGTCGCTTTCGAGAGAGGGTTCGCCGGCGCCGGCACCCCGGGGCTCCCGGGTCGCGCGCGGCACCTGGCACGACGTACCCATCCTAGTGAGGAGGCCCGATACGGCGGCATCGGCGCAGTCTTTACCCTCCGAGCGCTCGGATATGCGCCCTTTGTGCCGAAAAGACCGACGCGGTGGGCTCTGCTCCGGCACGCTGCTGTCGTGCGCAGCTTCTGGGGGAGGGCTGCCGCGATCCTGGCCGGTGCGAGCCTCGTGCTCGTCGGACAGATCCCGGCGGTCGGCAGTGAGACAGCGTCCACGACCACGGTCGGGGCCACCACGACGTCGGAGACGTCCGGGGCGCCCCTGCGCGCCCGCACGAAGGGCAAGGTCGCGCCGAGCGCGGTGGCGGTCGACAAGAAGGGCACGACGTACGTCGGCTTCGGCTCCGGCGACGCGATCGCGCGGTTCAAGGTCAGCGGCACGAAGCTCGCGGCGTGGAAGATCCCGGGGTCCGGCCCGGTGTCCGGCCTCGCCGTCGACTCCCGCCAGCGGGTCTGGGTGCTGCGCGACGACGTCGTCGCGGTGCTCGGTCGCGGCGGCGGCACGGTCAAGACCGTCGAGCGGCCCAGCCCCGACACGTGTGCGCGCAACGCCAAGGCCTCGGCCCTGAAGTACGGCGGGCTGACCGTCCTCGGCTCGCGTGTCTTCCTCGCCGGCCGCTGCACCGCGCGGATCGACGTCCTCCGCGCCGCCTCCGGCGCCCACGTGGCGACCGTGCGGCTGCCCGCCCGGGCCCGTGGGCTCGCGGTCTCCCCGCGCGTGAAGAAGGTCAAGCCGCGGCTGTTCGTGGCCCTGCCCGACAAGGGCACGATCCAGGTCTTCAGCCTCAGCAACCTGGGCAAGCGCCGCGCCGTGAAGGTGCTCAGGATCGGCAAGCCCGGCAAGGGCGGCCGTCCCGCGCCGTCCGGCATCGCCGTCGACAGCGAGGGTCACCTCGCCGTCACCGACGCGCGCAACCAGGCGGTCTACCTCTACAACACCGTCCGGTCCTGGAACCGCTACCGCGTGCTCGGCCACCCCGCCCGGGCCCGCTCCAGCGCCGGGGCCCTGGCCCGGCCGACGTCGCTGGCGCAGTACGCCGGCGCGAAGGGCGGGTTCGCGCGCAACCTGTTCATCGGGGAGGTCGGCAACAAGCGCGTGCAGCGCTGGGACTCCGGCGGCGGCTACACCTACTGGGTCCGCACGCTGACCCTGCCGACGGTGCGCTCCGGCGGGAACGGCAACGGCACCGACCCGGACGGGACCGACCCCGACGGCACCGACGAGGAGGGCACGGACGAGGAGGAGACCGCCCCGTCGATCACCCGGCCCACCATCCAGGTCGGCGCCGACCGGCTCACCTGCGTGCCCGGTCCGCGGCCCGAGGGCTCCTCGGCGTACACCTTCCGCTGGCTGCGCGACGGCACCGTCATCGGTGGCGAGGTGAGCTCGGTGCACCTGCTCGTCGCCGCCGACGAGCAGAGCGAGCTGGCCTGCCGGGTCACCACGACCAACAGTGCGGGCAGCGCGACGGCCACCAGCGCGGCGGTCTTCGTCGGCACGCCGAGCGCCCCGGTCAGCACCAGCGCCCCGACCATCAGCGGCACCGCGAAGGTCGGGCGCACCCTGCTGTGCAGCACCGGCACCTGGTCCGGTGCCCCGGCGCCGCGCTACGCCTACGTGTGGACCCGCGACGGGGTCTCGGTCGGCAACGACCCGACGTACGACGTGGTCGCGGCCGACGTGGGCGAGCCGCTGGCCTGCACGGTCATCGCGAGCAACAGCGCCGGCTCGGCGTCCGCGACCTCCGACCCGGTGGTGCCGACCGCCTGACGGCACAGAGTCACCTGTCCGTCATGTGACGGGTGTTGACTGGGCCCATGACTCGGGTCCGCTGCACCTTCGTGCCTCCCTACCTGCTCGAACGCGTCGCAGGAGCAGGTGGCGGGAGCCCCGCGAGTCGCACGCTGCTGGTCGACGACCTGCTGCGCGGACGTCGTACGGCGGGGGGCGCCGACGCGGTCGTCGCCGAGGAGGACCGGGCCTGGGTCGTGCACACGGCCGGAAACGGCGAGGACCTCCCGGGCGTCGTCGTACGACGGGCGGGCGACCCCGCGACCGGGGACCCGGCCGTCAACGAGGCCGGCGCCGGGGTGTCCGGAGCGCTGGCGCTGCTCGGCGAGGTCTACGAGCGCGACTCCTACGACGACGCCGGCGCCCCGGTCGTGGTGACCGTCCACTACGGCCGCGACTACGCCAACGCCTTCTGGGACGGCGCGCAGCTGGTCTTCGGCGACGGCGACGGCGAGGTCTTCGACCGGTTCACCAAGGCCGTCGACGTGCTCGGGCACGAGCTCGCGCACGCCGTCACCGAGCACTCCGCCGGGCTGGAGTACCACGCCCAGCCCGGCGCCCTGAACGAGTCGTTCTCCGACGTGTTCGCGGCCTGCCTCAAGCAGCGGCTGCGCGCGCAGACCGCCGCCGAGGCCGACTGGCTGGTCGGCGAGGGGATCTTCCTGCCCAGCGTGCAGGCGCGGGCGCTGCGCGACATGGCCGCACCCGGGACGGCGTACGACGATCCGCGGCTCGGCCGTGACCCCCAGCCGGCGCACCTCGACGACTACGTCACCGGCCCGGCCGACAACGGCGGGGTGCACGTCAACTCCGGCATCCCCAACCGGGCGTTCGTGCTGGCCGCACGGGCGATCGGCGGCACGTCGTGGGACGGCGCGGGCCGGGTCTGGTACGCCGCGCTCACCAGCCGCGCGGTCGGCCCGACGACCGACTTCGCCGGGTTCGCCGCCGCCACGGTGGCCGCCGCCGGGGCGCACGCCGACGTCGTCCACGCCGCCTGGGAGGAGGTCGGCGTCGTGCCGGCGTACGGCGGTGCGGTGCCGGCCGGGCCGGTGAGCGCCGCCGCGGGCGGCGGGACCGTGCGGGTACGCCGCTCCGGCGGCTTCGCCGGCCTGGTCAGCGAGGCCGCCCTCGACCTGGACGCCGACGACCCCGACGGCGAGGTGCGCACCCTGCTCGGCCGCTGCGACCTGCGTGCCGTCGCCCCCGGGAAGCCCGCGCCCGACCGGTTCGTCTACGAGGTGGCCACGCCCGACCAGCACGCCGTGCTGCACGAGGGTGCGCTCACCGGCGACCTGCGCCGGCTGGTGACGCTGGTGCTGGAGCGGGGGCGGCCGGGCACCTCGGCCTGAGGGCCGCTAGCGGGGGCGAGGGCGTGGGGCGACCCGCACCGGCGGCGAGGTCGCCCGGGTCGCCAGCGACCACCCGGGCAGGACCACGCGGTACCACGCCGCCACCCGCGGAGTCCTGACCACGCGGTAGCGCCCGCCTCGGGTCGCCTGCACGGTGCCGACGTCGAACCAGCCCTCCTCGCGGGTCCGGATCGCCTGGAGCGTGAGCTCCTGCGCCATCGGCCACCAGTCGGTGTCGATGGTGAGGCGTCCGCTCAGGGCGACGCGGCGCCCGAGGAGCGGCCGGCGGGCGGAGGTGTCCAGGGTGAGGGTCGGGGTGAACCGCGCCGCCGCGCGGTGGCGCCAGTAGATCGTGCCGAGCATCGCGTCGGCCTCGTCGCGGCAGCGCCAGTTGAAGCGGACAGTCAGGCGCTGGAGGTACCCGTACCGCGAGTAGTCGGCCCGGTCGACCACGAACGCGCCGTTGCCGTTCGTCCCGCAGCCCCGGTGGTCCTGAGCGATGCGGAACCACGCGTCGTCGATCTCGGCGACTCCGCCGGCGGGGCGGAACACCGTGCCCGGGAGGAGCAGGTGGTCCTCGTCGGCGAAGAAGGTGGCGGAGAAGTCGCCGTCCCCGCCGCTGCCGTCGAAGCGCACCTGTGCGTGGAGGTCGGCGGCGTGCCGCTGCTCCAGCTGGGCGGCACCGTAGCGGTAGGGACGGCCGTCAGCGACGAAGTTGTCCGGCCCGGTCGGCGCCGTGACGACCCCGGTGAGGCCCTCGTCCGGCGCCTCTGCCGCCTCCGGCGCCACGGCCGTCCTGGCACCCGCGCCGCGCTGCTCGCGGACCGGCCCGTCGCCCGACCCGTTCCCCGAGCGCGCTCGACCGGCGGGCACGGGCAACCGCTCGCCGACCACGCCGGTGACCGGCACCGTCCGGTCACCGGCGTCGGTGCGGACGGTGAGCGTGTCGCTGCGCAGGTCGGGGTCGCCCTCGGCCGCCGGGTGGAACTGCACCCAGGCGTGGCAGAACTCGCCCGGCTCGACGACGTCGCAGCTGGTCTGCACGACGTCGAAGTCGTCACCGTCCGTCGCGACGTCGAGGACCGTCAGCGGCGTCGACCCCGGGTTGGTCACGGTGACCGGCACGATGCGCCCGAGCTCGCCGACCGGCTCGGCGGGCCACTCGACGCGGGTGGGAGCGACGCCGACGGCGGGGTCGGCGGGCAGCCCGACCTGCACCTCGCCGGTGACGGCCAGCCGGCCACCGCCGCACCGGAAGTCGTAGGTGAGCCACAGCCGGGAGAGGTCCTCGGAGATCTCGTGGACCGTGAAGCTGCCGCCGGAGGAGTTGCACCCCCGCCCCGGGCTGCTGACGTCGAGCCGGGGATGGTCGGGGTCGCCGAAGCGCCGGGCGTCGGTGTAGGTGCCGACGGTGAGGTCGTCGGGGTACGGCGCCGCCACGATGATGTCGCTGCCGCCGGCACGGATCTCGACCTCGTCGAGCGGCCCGCGCTCCACCACGACGTCGCGCACGTCGTCGTCCTCGACGAGCGTGGCCGCCTGGAAGCCGATCCAGGTGCCCCGCTCGGGGACCATCGTCATCCAGGAGCGGGTCGGCGGGGCGGCCGGCTCGGCCGCGGACGCGGTCGGGGCACCCGAGGGCACCGCGAGCAGCCGCACCAGCAGCGGCGCGAGGAGCGCGGCGAGGAGCGGCGGGACGGACGTCGTACGACGACGGGAACGGGCAGGGCGGAGGGGGAGGGTCCGAGACATCCCGGGTGACGCTAGGTGCTCGGGTGCGCCGGGTCAGCCGAAGTGCGCGATCTGGTCCCTACGGGTGAACGGCGCCTCGCGGTCAGGCGAGCGCGCGGTCGAGCGCGGCCTCGACGTGCAGCGAGGTGCACGGGAAGACCGGCAGCTCGACGTCGGGCTGGCGCACGAGCAGCTCCAGCTCGGTGCAGCCGAGGATGACGCCACCGGCGCCGGCGTCCCAGAGGCCGTCGATCATCCGGACGACCTCACGGCGCGAGGCGGTGAGCACCTGCCCGCGGACGAGCTCGTCGTAGATGATCCGGTCGAGCACGCCGCGCTGCTTCTCCTCCGGCACGTGCACGGTCAGGCCGTGCGAGGCGAGCCGGTCGACGAAGAAGTCGCGCGACATCGAGAACGACGTGCCGACCAGGCCGACGGAGTCGAGGCCGCGGGCGACGCAGGCCTGCGCGACGACGTCGGCGAGGTGGATCACCGGGATCGAGATCGCGTCGGTGACCTGCTCGGCGACCATGTGGAAGGTCGTGGTGCACAGCAGCAGGAAGTCGGCGCCGGCGGCCTCGACCGACTGCGCCGCGGCGACGAGGATCGCGGCGACCTCGTCCCACTTCTCCTGCTCCTGCAGCGCGGTGACCTCGGCGAAGTTGACCGACGCCATCACCGTGCTGGCCGACGAGAGCCCGCCGAGCCGCTGCTCCACGCCGTTGTTGAGCAGGCGGTAGTAGACCGCGCTGCTCTCCCAGCTCATCCCGCCGATCAGTCCGATGGTCTGCACGGGACCTGAGTCTGCCAGCACGTGACCACGCTGCGTGGAGGTGTCCGCGGAAGATTCGTACGTCGCCGGCGCCGCCCCGGCCGCGGGCGTCAGTACTGCCCGCGGAACACCTTGTGCTGGGCGGCCTGCGCGCGCGGGCGGATCACCATCTCGTCGACGCTCACGTGCGCCGGCCGGGTGACGACCCAGGTGATCGCGTCGGCGACGTCGGAGGCGAGCAGCGGGTCGGGCACGCCGTCGTACACGGCGTCGGCCTTGGCCTGGTCGCCGCCGAACCGCACCAGCGAGAACTCCTCGGTGTGCACCATGCCCGGGGCGATCTCGGTGACCCGGACGGGCTTGTCCCACAGCTCCAGGCGCAGCGTCTCGGTGAGCACCTTCGTGCCGTGCTTGGCCGCGGTGTAGCCCGCGCCGCCCTCGTAGGCGACGCGACCGGCGGTGGACCCGACGTTGCAGATGATCCCGGCGTCGGCGGCCAGCAGCGCCGGCAGGAGCGCGCGGACAACCTGCATGGTGCCGATGACGTTGACGTCGTACATCGCTCGCCACTGCTCGGTGTCGGCCTCGGCGACCGGCGTCGATCCGAAGGCGCCCCCGGCGTTGTTGACGAGCACGTCGAGGGACTCGCCGACGATCGCGGCCAGCCCGGCGACGGAGTCGGCATCGGTGATGTCGCAGGTCACCGGGGTGCCGCCGATCTCGTCCGCCAGTGCCTGGACCCGGTCGGCCCGGCGGGCGGCGCACAGCACGTGGAAGCCCTCGGCCGCGAGTGCCCGGGCGGTGGCCGCGCCGATGCCGCTGCTGGCGCCGGTGACGACGGCGGTGGGCTGGTCGATCGGGGTGGTCCGGGTGGTCGGGGACGCGTCGGTCATGGCTCCCATGATCCTCCCGACCCGGGTGCCACACTGGCCACCCCGTCGGTCGGCCCCCGGACCGTCGGCTCGATCACGTCCGGTCAGCAGAGCATCAGGGGAGCAGGAGCAGTCGTGCGGGTGTCGGTGCAGGGGTGGGCGACGGCCGCGGCGCTGCTGGGCGGGATCGCGTGGGTGGCGAACGTCTTCGTCGACTCCTCCGTGCTCGCGGCGGCCGGCGCCGTCCTGCTCACCCTGGCTGCCGGGCTGGCGGCGGCCGGCACGGTGCGTCCGGTGTGGCTGCGGGTCGTGACCGCCGTCGGTGCGGGCGCCCTCGTGGTCTGCGTGTGGCAGCTGCTGCTCGACGGCCGTGACGCCCGGGTGCTCGAGGCCGTGCTGGGTGCCGTCGGCACCCTGGCGGTGACGCTGCGCGTGGCCTGGCCCGGTCGGGCATCCACCCCTGCGGGTCGCGGGAATCATCGCGGCTGACCGGTGGTTGACACCGCGAACGACCGGACCGGTGCGCCACCCGACGCACCCGGAGGAGGAGGCACCGTGGTGGGCACCCTGCGCGACCTGCGTCGCGTGGCGATGATCAGCCTGCACACCTCCCCGCTCGACCAGCCCGGCACCGGTGACGCCGGCGGCATGAACGTGTACGTCGTCGAGCTCGCCCGCCGGCTGGCTGCCTGCGGTGTCGAGGTCGACGTCTTCACCCGAGCCACGAGCTCGGCGCTGGAGCCCGAGGTGCCGCTGGGCGACGGCGTCGTCGTACGGCACGTGTCGGCGGGGCCCTACGAGGGCCTCACCAAGCACGAGCTGCCCGCCCAGCTGTGCGTGTTCGCCCGCGAGGTGCTGCGCACCGAGGCCGCGCACCCGGTCGGCCACTACGACGCCGTGCACTCGCACTACTGGCTGTCCGGCCAGGTCGGGGCGCTGGCCCGCGACCGGTGGGGCGTGCCGCTGGTGCACACCATGCACACGATGGCGAAGGTCAAGAATGCCGCGCTCGCGGAGGGCGACACCCCCGAGCCGGACGCCCGGGTGATCGGCGAGGAGCAGGTCGTGGAGGCGGCCGACGTGCTGCTGGCCAACACCGACCTCGAGGCCAAGCAGCTCATCAACCTGTACGACGCCGACCCCGGCCGGGTCGAGGTCGTCCACCCGGGTGTCGACCTCGACGTCTTCGCGCCGCCGGCCGGGGGTGCCTCCGGCCGGGCTGCTGTGCGGGCCGACCTGGGGCTCCCCGTCGACGCCGCGGTGCTGCTGTTCGCCGGTCGGATCCAGCCGCTCAAGGCGCCCGACGTGCTGGTGCGCGCCGTCGCGCTGATGCTGCACGACGACCCGTCGCTGCGCTCGCGGCTGGTGGTGCCGATCGTCGGCGGACCGTCCGGCTCCGGGCTCGACCGGCCCGCCGCGCTCGCCGACCTGGCCGCCGAGCTCGGCGTCGCCGACGTGGTGCGGTTCGTCCCGCCGGTCACCCAGCGCGACCTCGCCCGGTGGTACGCCGCCGCCAGCGTGGTCGCCGTGCCGTCGTACAACGAGTCGTTCGGACTGGTCGCCGCCGAGGCGCAGGCCTGCGGCACCCCGGTCGTGGCCGCGGCCGTCGGCGGACTGACCACCGTCGTGCGCGACGGCGTCAGTGGACGACTCCTGGAGTCGCACGACCCGGCCGACTGGGCCCGGGTGCTGCGCGAGGTCGTCGTCGACGAGACCGAGCGTGCCCGGCTGGCTGCCGGCGCCCGCCCGCAGGCCGAGTCGTTCTCCTGGGACGCCACCGCCCAGCAGACGCTCGACGTCTACCGACGGGCGAGGAGCCTCGTGCGAGACTCGCGAGGGTGAGCCAGGACACCGAGACCGTCGTCGGCACCATCCGCGACTACCTCACCGCGAACGACCTGGAGTTCACCGAGGAGGACGGCCGGTTCTCCCTCGCGCTCCCCGGCGAGCGCAAGCTCCAGACGCCCGTCCGGCTCGACGTCGCCCCGCACCACCTCGGCGTGCACGCCTTCGTGTGCCGCGCCCCCGACGAGAACCACGAGGGCGTCTACCGCTGGCTGCTGCAGAAGAACCTGCGGCTGTACGGCGTCGCCTTCGCCATCGACCGCCTCGGCGACGTCTACCTCGACGGCCGGCTGCCGCTCGCCGTCGTCACCGCCGACGAGCTCGACCGGCTGCTCGGCGCGGTGCTCACGACCAGCGACGAGTCGTTCAACACCATCCTCGAGCTCGGCTTCGCCTCCTCGATCCGCAAGGAGTGGGAGTGGCGGCTGCTGCGCGGGGAGTCGACGAAGAACCTGGAGGCCTTCCGGGGTCTGGCGCCCGCCGACGCCCCGTCGGGCGACTGACGCCGGCTCGCCTCCTCAACGACGCCGGGCGACCGCGACGCCGACCAGCGCGAGCGCGCCGCCGACGTACGCCAGCGGGGGTGGCACCTCGCCGAGCAGCACCAGGCTCAGCACGATCGTGATCGGCGGCACGAGGTAGGTCGTCACCCCCAGGCTGGAGGCGCTCATGTGCTGCAGCGCGAAGCCGTACGTCGTGAATGCCACCGCGGTCGGGCCGATGCCGAGGTAGACCAGCCAGCCGATCGACGACGCCGGCGCGTCGGCCAGGTCGGAGACCAGCGAGCCCGCGAACGGCAGGCACGCGACCGCGCCGACGGTGGCCGCCAGCCAGGTCACCTGCAGCGGCTTGAGCGCGGCGACGAGCGGCTTCTGCAGCACCACGCTGACGGCGTACGACGCCGCGGCCACCAGGCACAGCACCACGCCCAGCACGTCGCGCTCGGTGTCGCCCGACGACGCGGTCGCGATCAGCGCGACGCCGCCGAACGCCAGCGCCAGACCGAGCACCAGCTGCAGCGTGAACCGCTCGGACAGGAGCAGCGCCGCCAGCACCGCGATCAGCACCGGCGACACCTGGATCAGCATCGCCGCCGTGCCCGCGTCGACGCGCTGCTCGCCCTCGTTGAGCGCGACCATGTAGACGGCGTACCAGAGCACCCCGATGACGCCGATCGTCGCCCACTGCTGCGCCGTCGGCCGCGGCAGACCCCGCGGCAGCGCGATCACGGCCAGCAGCACCGACGCGACGAGCATCCGGCCCAGCGCCAGCGAGCCCGCGCCGAAGTCGTCCGCCAGGTGCCGGATGGCCACGAACGCCGACGCCCACAGCAGCAGCGTCGTGCCGACCGCGGCCAGCGGGAGCCAGGCGGGGGTCGCCGGGTCGGACGAGGACGTCGGGACGGCGGCGGGAGCGTCCGGTGAGGTGGTCACGAGGACGACGCTAGGTGGCCGGTCCGACAGCCGTCGCGCGGTTTTCGGACAGGGCGGCGGGACATCCTGCCGACCTCCTCGCTGCGCTCAGAGATCGAGCTTGTACCCCAGCCCGCGCACGGTGACGAGGTACTTCGGCTCGCTCGGGTCCGGCTCGAGCTTGGCGCGCAGCCGCTTCACGTGGACGTCGAGGGTCTTGGTGTCGCCGACGTAGTCGGAGCCCCAGACCCGGTCGATGAGCTGCCCGCGGGTGAGCACCCGGCCGGGGTTGCGCAGGAACATCTCCAGCAGCTCGAACTCCTTGAGCGGCAGCTTCTGCTCGGAGCCGTTGACGGTGACGACGTGGCGCTCGACGTCCATCCGGACCGGGCCGGCCTCCAGGGTGTCGGGCATCAGGTCGGGGTCGGCGCCGCGACGCAGCACCGCGCGGATGCGGGCGACCAGCTCGCGCGGGGAGTACGGCTTGGTGACGTAGTCGTCGGCGCCGAGCTCGAGGCCGACGATCTTGTCGATCTCGTCGTCCTTGGCGGTCACCATGATGACCGGCACGTTCGAGGTCTGGCGGATGGTGCGGCAGACCTCGGTGCCCGAGATGCCGGGAAGCATCAGGTCGAGCAGCACGATGTCGGCACCCGTCCGGTCGAACTCGACCAGGGCGGTGTTGCCGTCCGCGGCCAGGGAGACCTCGAAGCCCTCCTTGCGCAGCATGTACGACAGCGCGTCGCTGTAGCTCTCTTCGTCCTCGACGACCAGTACCCGGGTCACGGGCGTTCCTCCTGTGCATCAGCAGGCACCGGTGGTGCCTCGGTGGGGGTGCGCGGGTCCTCCGCGCGGGGCAGGGTGAGAGTGAAGGTGGAGCCCTGGCCCTCGACCGACCACACGCGTACGTCGCCCCCATGGGTGGCGGCGACGTGCTTGACGATCGAGAGGCCCAGGCCGGTGCCGCCGGTGGAGCGGTGGCGGGCGGGGTCGACGCGGTAGAACCGCTCGAAGATGCGGTCGATCTCGCTCTGCGGGATGCCGATGCCCTGGTCGACGACGCCGATCTCGACGAACGCGCCGTCGTCCTTGGTGTGCACCACCACGGTCGAGTCGGGGTCGGAGTAGGACACCGCGTTGGAGACCAGGTTGGCGACCGCGCTGGCGACCTGCTCCTCCGCGCCGAGCACCTTCAGCCCCCGGTCGCCGGAGGTCACGACCGCGATGCCCTTGGCGGAGGCGTCGATGGCGCTGGTGTCGATCGCGGTGCTGACGATGGTGTCGACGTCGATGGCGTGCGGGGAGTCCAGCGGCTCGTCGCCCTGGAGCCGCGACAGCTCGATGACCTGCTGCACCATCGCCGAGAGCCGGTCGCTCTCGACGATCATCCGGTCCGAGAACCGCTGCACGGCCGCTGGGTCGTCGGCCGCGTCGTGCACGGCGTCGGCCAGCAGCCGGATGGCGCCGACCGGGGTCTTGAGCTCGTGGCTGACGTTGGCCACGAAGTCGCGTCGTACGGCCTCGACCCGGCGCTCGCGGGTGCGGTCCTCGACCAGGGCCAGCACCAGCCGGGCGCCCAGGGGCGCGACGCGCACCACGACGTGCCGGGGCGGGGCCTGGTCGCGGGTCATCACCAGCTCGGTCTCGCGGATCTGCCCGTCGCGGCGTACTTCGCTGACCAGGGCCGCGAGCTCGTCGGAGACCAGGCGGGTGCCCCTGACCAGGGACATCGCGTACGCCGGCGCGGACGCCTTGAGGACGACGTCGGAGTCGTCGATGACGACCGCGCTGCTGCGCAGCACCGCCAGGACGGCTGCCACCGAGGACGGGACCGCCGGCTCCTCGCGGGGCGCGACGTGCTGCTGGGCCCGCTCGCTGACGGCCCACGCGAGCACGGCGCTGCCGGCCACACCGGCTCCGATGAGCGCGGCGAGCAACGCCTGCGTCGTCGGGTCCACAGCAGGGATCGTACGGCCGAGGACGGGGCGCGCCCCGTCCGCTCCGGTCGGGTTCCGAGCGGATTCCTGCTGTTCACGCGTCATTCACCCGCTGCCCGCTGTCCGGATCACCGCGCCTCTAGGCTCGGACCCATGCGCGCACAGTTCCACGAGCAGCTCGAAGCCCTCTTCCACGACCTCGCCGAGATCTGCGGCCTGGTCGAGGTGGCGGTGACCCGGGCCAGCGAGGCCCTGCGCACCGGCGACTCCAGCGTCGCGGAGAAGGTGATCAGCGACGACGAGGTCATCGACCGCGCCCGCGAGACCCTCGAGGAGGACGCCTTCGCGCTCCTGTCCCTCCAGCAGCCCGTCGCCGGCGACCTCCGCACCCTGGTGGCCGCCCTCCGGATGGTGACCGAGCTGGAGCGGATGGGCGACCTGTCGGTGCACGTCGCCAAGATCGCCCGGCTGCGGGTGCCCGAGCTCGCCGTACCGGCGTCGCTGCAGGGCACCATGGAGACCATGTCGGTCACCGCGATCGACATGGTGCGCCGGGTGTGCGACATCATCGCCAGCCGCGACGTCCAGGCCGCGATCGAGCTGGGTCGCGACGACGAGAAGATGGACCAGCTGCGCCGCGCGAGCTTCGCCCAGCTGCTCGACGACGACTATGCCGACGGCATCGAGGCCGCGGTCGACATCGCCCTGCTCGGGCGGTACTTCGAGCGGATCGCCGACCACGCGGTCTCGGTGGCCAACCGGGTCGTCTTCGTGGTGACCGGGGAGAACCCGGGGTCGGTGGACGCCTGAGGCTTGCGCAGCGGATGGGTGTCACGCACTGATGCCGGCCCGCGGCACAACTGACGCGATCCCCGCTGGAGCGGGGATCGCGTGCGTGCCTACCGCCCCTGGTTGGCGACCGCAGCAGCCGCGTCGGCGGCGGCGTCGGGGTCGAGGTACTGCCCGCCCGGTGTGACGGGCTTGAAGTCCTCGTCGAGCTCGTAGAGCAGCGGCATCCCGGTGGGGATGTTGAGCCCGGCGATGTCGTCGTCGCCGATGCCGTCGAGGTGCTTGACCAGCGCGCGCAGCGAGTTGCCGTGCGCGGCCACGAGGACGGTCTTGCCGGCCTTCAGGTCGGGGACGATGTCGGACTCCCAGTAGGGGAGGAACCGCGCGATGACGTCCTTGAGGCACTCGGTGGAGGGCATGTCGTCGCCGAGGTCGGCGTACTGCGGCAGGCCTGCCTGGCTGAACTCGTCGTCGGCCGGCTGCTCGGGCGGCGGGACGTCGAAGGAGCGGCGCCACAGCATGAACTGCTCCTCGCCGTACGCCTCCAGCGTCTGCTTCTTGTCCTTGCCCTGGAGCGCGCCGTAGTGGCGCTCGTTGAGGCGCCACGAGCGCTTCACCGGGATCCAGTGGCGGTCGGCGGCGTTGAGCGCGAGGTGCGCGGTGTTGATCGCGCGGCGCAGCAGCGAGGTGTGCAGCACGTCGGGCAGCAGGCCGGCATCGACGAGCTGCCGGCCGCCGTTGACGGCCTCGGCGCGGCCCTGGTCGGTGAGCTCGACGTCGACCCAGCCGGTGAAGAGGTTCTTGGCGTTCCACTCGCTCTCGCCGTGGCGGAGCAGCACGAGGGTGTAGGTCATGCTCAGTGCTCCTCGCCGTGGCCGTAGAGGCCACCGGTCGGCAGCTCGCAGGAGTAGACGCCGGTCTCTTCGGACTCGCCCTCGGTGAACTCCGTCGACTCGGTGTCGGTGGCGCCGTCGGCCGAGGTCGGCAGGGTGATCGCGGTGAGCTTCTCGGGAGAGTACTCGCGGCACGGAGTCACGACCGGCACGTCCATCGAGGTGCGCTGGCCGTCGTCGAAGACGAGGGTGATGGCGACGAAGTCACCGGCGGTGAAGGAGCCGGTCACCGGGATGCCGCCCTCGGCGAAGAGGCTGACGGCGTTGGCGGCCGGCACGTCGACCGGCGTGACATCGCCGATCGGCTGGAGCTCGGTGGCGTCGGTGCCGAGGCCGGTGAGGACCCGGTCGGTGCCGAACTCGGTGGAGTTGTTGGCCAGCGTGGCGGCGAAGACGCCCAGGTCGTCCTGGCCGGCGATCACCACGGCACCGAGCACGTCGACGCCGCCGTCGCGGTTGTTGATGCCGGCGCTGATCGTGTTGATGCGATCGGTGGCGTAGTTGAAGCCGCACGAACTGAGCAGCGGCGTCGTCGCGACAGCGACGGCCGCGAGGCCGGCGAGGGTGCGCCGAGAGCGTCGAGGAGACCGGGTGATGCGCATCGTGGTGGCCTTCGCAGGTCGGTGGTGCTGGCGGAGGTCAGGATATCCGGACCGGTGCCCGGACCGGGATCCAGGTCGGGGTTGCGCTCCGGTGCGCGGGCGGAGCGCTCAGGCGGCGAGGCCGCTGGACAGGCCGACGTACACGATGGCGGCGACGACGACCGCGCAGTAGACCGCGCCCACGAGCAGCAGTCGACTGGCACCGAGCCGGCGTCCGAGCAGGAGCGGCAGCGTGTGCCACTCGTCGGCGTCGTCGGCGACCAGGCCCCAGATCGAGCGGACGACGTGCACGCCCACGCCGAGGGCTGCGGCCAGGACGACCATCGCGAGCCTCGGGGCGTCGCCCTCGTAGGAGCCGCCCCACCCGCCGTGGGAGAGGTACGCCGGGTAGAGGGCGAACGACGCCGCCCACGGCAGCCACGACAGGGGGCCCTGGCGCAGCACGACGTTGCCGAGCAGCGCGACGGCCGTCGAGACCAGGTAGAAGGCGCCGGCGGTGACGCCCCCGCTGATGGAGAGCGGCACGAGCACCAGGACCGCGACCGTCAGGGCGTACCAGGTGGTGCCGGGGTCGAGCCGACCGTCGGCCAGCGGCTTGCCCGGGGTGTCGTGCGCGGCGTCGCGGCCGCGGTCGACGAGGTCGTTGTGCCAGCCCAGGACGGTCTGGCCCACCGCCACGGTGGCCAGCACGAGGAGCACCTCGCCGGCCGCCCGTCCGGACGCCGCGGCGGCCACGGCGATGGCCAGCGCGGTGACGAGCACCTGGCGCGGGTGGGCCGCCACGACCAGCCAGGCGGCGGCCGGGAGCCGTCGTACGGGTGCTGTGTCGGCCTGGTCGGCCCGATCGGCCCGGTCGGCCCGGTCGGCGGGGTTCTCGGTGGGCTCCTCCGCGGGTCCGTCCGTCGAGGGGCTCTCGAGGTCGGGGGAGGTCCTCCGTCGCTGCAGGATCGCCATACCGACCAGTATCCGTCACCCGACGGGTACCCGGGGGAGAATGTCTCCGCGGACCTCAGTTGCGGCGCCCGCCCACACGTGCGAAACCACAGGTAGGCAATCCTGTCAAGCCCCCCGCTACCCCTCTGACCTGCGAAAACGCTGCCTGAGAAGCGGCTGAGGCGTGGTAGGATGGCAGCCCAGGAAGGGGAACATCACCTATGACTTTCACCGTCGGCGAAACGGTCGTCTACCCGAACCACGGCGCCGCTGTCATCGAAGACATCGAGATGCGGAAGATCAAGGGAGAGGACCGGCAGTACCTCGTGCTGCGGATCGTCGCCCAGCAGGACCTGGTCGTCCGCGTCCCGGCCTGCAACCTCGACCTGGTCGGGGTTCGCGACGTCGTCGACAAGGAGGGCCTCGACCGCGTGTTCGACGTCCTGCGCGCCGAGCACGTCGAGGAGCCGACCAACTGGTCGCGCCGTTACAAGGCCAATCTCGAGAAGCTGCACAGCGGGGACGTCATGAAGGTCGCCGAGGTCGTTCGCGACCTGTGGCGTCGCGAGCGTGACCGCGGCCTGTCGGCCGGCGAGAAGCGGATGCTCGCCAAGGCCCGTCAGATCCTCGTCTCCGAGCTCGCGCTGGCCGAGAGCACCAACGAGGACAAGGCCGAGAGCATGCTCGACGAGGTCCTCGCCTCCTGACGCGGACCCCGAGCACCAGCTCCTACGGAGGCCCCCGGCACCACGCCGGGGGCCTTCGCCGTCCCTGCGGGCGCCCGCCCCGCGTCCCCGGGTACCCCGCACCCCACTAGGTTGGACTCGTGATCGAGGACGGGGAGGGCCGCGACGCGCTGGGCACGGTCCTGGTGGACGACCGCGGCTCCCTGCCCTTCCTGCTCGTGCACGGCGAGGCCCTCGTGGCCGCGGCCGCGTGGGGGCTCGGCGAGGCCGGGGTGACGCTGGTCGACGACGGCGTGCCCTGGGAGCGCATCGTCGAGCTCGACGAGCCCATGGTGCTGCACGACAGTCTCTGCCCGATGACGCCGCCGGCGTTCATCGCGTCCTGCCTGGACCAGGCCATGGCGACCGAGACGGTCGTCGCCGGGGTCCGCCCGGTCACCGACACCGTCAAGACCTTCCGCGAGCCGTACGTCGGCGAGACGCTCGACCGCGACCAGCTGCTGCTCGTCTGCTCCCCGGTGGTGCTGCCGCCGCGGGTCGTCGCCTCGCTCGACGGGCTGCCGACCACCGACCTGCCGACGCTCGTCGCCGGCCTGCGTGAGCACCACCTCGTGCAGACCCGCGAGGCCCCGCCCGAGGCGTTCCGGGTGACCGGACGTGAGGACGTCCGACTGCTCGAGGCGATCACCCGCGAGCGCCGCAACCTCGGCTGACGGCCGGGTCGGGGCTCAGGCCGGGGCTCAGGCCAGTTCGAGCAGCGCCTCGGCGACCTCGACGTCCCCGGGCCAGGTGATCTTCACGTTCGCCGACGTGCTGGGCACGCCGACCGCCTCCACGCCGGCGTACCGGTGGACGCACACGGCGGTGTCGGTGCCGCGGAACCCGTCGGCGGCGGCCGACCGGTAGGCGTCGACGAGCTCGCGGGCGCGGAAGGCCTGCGGGGTCTGCACGGCCACGCCCCCACGGACCACGTCGGACCGGCCGTCGACGGGCGAGGCGGGGTCGCTCACGAGCAGTGGCGGCGCGGCCACGACCGGGATCGCCCCGCCGTGCATACGGGCCGCGGCCGCCACCGCGGTGAAGAGGCCGGCCGCGGCGAGCGGTCGGGCCCCGTCGTGCACGGCGACGACGTCGACCCGGCCGGCCTCGACGTCGTCCTCGAGCAGCCGCAGCGCGGCGACCTCGGAGTCGTGCCGCTCCGCGCCGCCGGCCACCAGGTCGACGGCGGCGTCGTCGGCGAGGTGGGGCACCAGCGCGTCGGTGACGTCCTGCTCCTCGCCCGGGCGGGCGACCACGACGACCCGGACCACGTCCGGCACGGACAGGGCGGTCAGCACCGACCAGGTCAGCACCGGCCGGCCCGCCAACGGCAGGAGGACCTTGTTGCTGCCGGCGCCCATCCGGGTGCCGGATCCCGCCGCGAGGACGACGACTGCGGTGCCCACCGCGGAAGTGTCCCAGATCGGTCCCGCAGCAGGTCGGCGGTGGTGCGGGAGCGCGTCGGACAGCCGGGACGGCATTCGTTTACCGGGCCGTAACAGGCGGAAACACAGGTACGCGCCGGGCGCCTCTACGTTTCGACGGCATGAGCCCCCGGACGGCCCCCCAGGAGGAGTGGCACCCCGTGTGCCGCCTCGTGGAGCTGGAGGTCGACCGCGGTGCCACGGCCCTCGTGCACGGTCAGGCGATCGCGCTGTTCCGCACCGCTGACGACGTGGTCTACGCGCTCGGCAACCACGACCCGTTCTCCCGCACGTCCTCGATCGCCAAGGGCATCGTGGGAGTCCGCGACGGTGTGCCGTTCGTGGCCTCGCCGACGCACCGGCACCCGTTCGACCTGCGCACCGGCAAGTGCCTCGACGACAACCACGCGGCCGTGCCGGCGTACGACGTCAAGGTGGTCGAGGGCGTGGTCCTGGTGGGGCACCGGAAGGCCGACGCTGCCTGACGCCGGTGCCGGGTGGCCGGCCGCGTCAGGCCACGGGCACGACCAGGGCGGTCGCCAGCGCGGCCACACCCTCGCCCCGACCGGTGAGCCCGAGCCCGTCGGTGGTCGTCGCCGAGACGGTGACGGACGCACCCGCCGCCTCGGAGAGCGCGGCGGCCGCCTCGTCGCGGCGAGGTCCCAGTCGCGGCCGGTTGCCGACGACCTGGACCGCGACGTTGCCGATCTCGAAGCCGGCCGCGCGCACCCGGCGGGCGGTCTCGGCGAGCAGGGCGGCGCCCGCCGCGCCGGCCCACTCGGGCTCTGCGGTGCCGAAGTTGGAACCCAGGTCCCCGAGCCCGGCCGCGGACAGCAGCGCGTCGCAGGCGGCGTGCGCGGCGACGTCGGCGTCGGAGTGGCCCTCCAGGCCGTGGGTCTCCTCGGGCCACGACAGCCCGGCCAGCATCATCGGACGGCCCTCGACCAGGCGGTGGACGTCGACACCGAGGCCGGTGCGGGGCAGGGGGGCGGGGGTCTGGTCGGCCACGGGGGCATCCTGCCCGACGGCGGCGGAGTCCTGACGGAACGGTGACGTCGCGGGCCGCGGGGTGCCGCACCGCCGCGGGCGCGTCACAATGGCGACGATGAGCCAGTCGACCGACCCCGACACCGTGCAGGAGCGCCCCGCCGGCGGCAACGCCCCGTGGGCGCTGATCGGCATCGTCACCGGCCTGTCCGGGCTCGCGGTCTCCTACCTGGTCACCGGCGCGATGGCGCTGCGCCTCCACCCGGTCACAGCGGTGGCCGAGCTGATCTCGCGGCTCACGCCGGGTGCCGTCGTCGAGGCCGCGATCCAGGCCGTCGGCGCCGCCGACAAGCCGCTCCTGCTGGGCGGCATCACGGTCGTGGTGTGCGGCCTGCTGGCCTGGGTCGGCGTCCGGGCCCGTACGTCGGAGGTCGTGCCGCTCGTCGTCTTCCTCGCGCTCGCCGCGGTCGCCGTCGTCGCCACGCTCACGGCGGCCGACACGGGCGTCGCCGACCTGGTGCCGGTCGCCGCCGGCCTGGTGACCTGGGTCGTGGTGCTGAGGCTGCTGACCGCCGCCCTGCGCCGCACGCTCGACGTACCGCCGGTGCCGTCAGGGCGGGATTCGAGTCCCGGGGCCCGGCTCGTCGGTGCCCGCCGCCGTCGTGACTTCCTCCTGCTGGCCGGTGGCGTCGCCGCGGCGTCCGGCGTCGCGGTCGTGCTCGGCCGGGTGCTCGGCCGCGGGCGCGCCCGCGCCGAGCAGGCCCGCAGGCTGCTGCGCCTGCCGGTGACCAAGCCGGTCGTGCCCGACGGCGCGCACCCCGACGTCGCCGGTCTCGAGCCGTGGCAGACGCCGGCCGACCGCTTCTACCTGATCGACACGGCCTTCACGAAGCCCACCGTGCGGCCCGACGAGTGGCAGCTGCGCATCCACGGCATGGTCGAGCGCGAGCTCGTGCTCACCTACGACGACCTGGTGCAGCGCGAGCTCACCGAGGACTGGGTGACCCTCAACTGCGTCTCCAACGAGGTCGGCGGCGACCTCGTCGGCAACGCCTGGTGGAGCGGCGTCCGGCTCGACTCGATCCTCGCCGAGGCCGGACCGCTCGAGGGCGCCGACGCCGTGCTCCAGACGTCGTACGACGGGTGGACGTGCGGCACGCCGCTGTCGGCCCTCACCGACGGCCGCAACGCGATGCTGGCCGTGGCGATGAACGGCCAGCCGCTGCCCATCGAGCACGGCTTCCCGGTGCGGACGATCGTGCCGGGCCTCTACGGCTACGTGTCGGCCACCAAGTGGCTCGCCGACATGGAGGTCAGCACGTTCGACCGGGTCGACGCCTACTGGACCCAGCGCGGCTGGGGCGAGCTCGGCCCGGTGAAGATGGCCAGCCGCATCGACGTGCCGCGCGCGGGCACCGAGGTCGGCGCGGGCACCGTCGTCGTGGCGGGCGCCGCCTGGAAGCAGCACACCGGCATCGAGGCCGTCGAGGTCGCCCTCGACGGCGGAGCCTGGCAGCCCGCCGAGGTCGGGGCGTCCGCCGGCGACGACTCGTGGGTGCAGTGGCGCGCCGGCGTGCAGGTCGAGCCCGGCGAGCACCGGCTGCGGGTGCGGGCGATCGCGAAGGACGGCGAGGTGCAGACCGGAGTCGTGCGCGACGTGCTCCCCGACGGTGCCACCGGGTGGCACGAGGTGACGTTCACCGCGACGGGCGGCGACGCCTGAGACCGGGCCGGTCGGCGCTCACCAGTTGGTCTGGTTGCCCGTCGGCAGCGGGTGGGCGTCGTCGCGGACCACGTAGGTGAGCCCGCCGGACGTCGGCAGCCAGACGTCCTCGAACTGGCCCCGGTCGTAGGTGCGGCGCACCTGCTTGCGCGAGCGGCCGGCGGGGTCGTTGACGACGACGTCGCCGGACCTCGTGAAGCCGACGATCACCATGAGGTGGCCGTTGGTCGAGGAGATCGGGGCACCGTCGAGCTCGCCGGCGCCGAAGGCCACCGACACCACCAGCGGGATGCCCGCGGCGATGAAGCGCTCGGCCTCGCGCAGCGAGCGGAGCCGGGTGACGAAGGCGTGCCCGGCGCGCGTGGCGGCGTACGCGGTGTTGAACGGCCAGTTGCCGGTGCCGTCGTACTCGTGGTCGTAGGTCATCCGGGCCGCCAGGTCGACGACCGGGTCCGGGTGGCCGTCCGGCACCCAGGAGTAGGCGCGGGGCCCGGGGAGGGCGTCGTAGTAGGCGAGCACCATCGAGGTGGAGGTGGGGGAGCACCAGGCCTCGCCGCCACCGCCCCACTGCGGGTAGTGACCGGAGTGGACGTACTGCGAGTAGCGCGGGACCGGCAGCACGATCCCGCGGCCCGGGCCCGGACGGCTGGTCGCCTGGGTGCCGGTGAGCCTGCTGGCGACCGCGCCCACGGTGTCGAACGACGGGCGGGCGGCGGAGCCCGCGCGACGAAGCAGCTCCACGCGCAGCTGGTAGGAGACCAGCTCGTCCTTCGCCTGCCAGGTGTCGACGTTGACCGAGGCCAGGTCGTCGTCCTGGCGCCCGAAGGTGGAGCGCTTCACGTGCGCGTCGCCCGCGGCCCAGCGGGCGAGGGTGTCCCAGCTCGACCGGGCGCCGCTGGCGTCGCGGCCGCGGACGCGCACCACCACGTGGCTGTCCTTCGGGGTCACCGCCTCCCACGAGGCGACGAGCTCGGTGAAGGCGTGGCCGGGCGTGCTCCACGGCCCCGTCCAGATGCCCTTGTCGTACGTCGTGCCGCCCAGGCGGGAGGAGGCGACCGGGGCGCCGAGCTTGAGGCGGCCCTTCTGCATCACCACGCCGCGCATCGCGCCGCGGCGGAAGTCGGCGCCGGTGTCCCAGTCGGTGTAGGTGATCTGGCGCTGGTCGGCGCGCTTGTACGCCGCGGGGCCGGCAGGCGCGGCGGCCGCTCCTCCGGCGGGCACGACGGCGAGGGCGGGCGCCGTGAGGGCGGCGGCCGCGGTGAGCAGGGCCGTACGGGTGGGGAGGCCCGAGAGGGCGCGGTGGGGAAGGCGCACACCGGAACGGTACGTCACACCAGTCCCATCCGTCACAGGTCGAACGGGGGCCGTGCGTCGTGGACCCGGCTCGCGCGTTGGGTCGCCGGGGTGCCGGACTCCTAGACTCTGGCGGGTGACGATCCGGCTCTACGACACAGCGACCCGGCAGGTGCGCGACTTCGTGCCCCTCGAGGAGGGCAAGGCCGGGGTCTACGTCTGTGGTCTGACCGTCCAGTCCGAGCCGCACGTCGGCCACGTGCGGTCGGCGGTCAACTTCGACGTGCTGCGCCGGTGGCTCACCCACCGCGGGTACGACGTCTCGTTCATCCGCAACGTCACCGACATCGACGACAAGATCCTCGCCAAGGCCGAGGCTGCCGGGCGGCCCTGGTACGAGCACGCCTCGATCATGAAGCGCGAGCTCGACGGCGCCTACGCGGCGCTCAACGTGCTGCCGCCGACGTACGAGCCGGCCGCGACGGGCCACGTGCCCGAGATGCTGGCACTGATCGAGGAGCTGATCGCGGCCGGGCACGCCTACGAGGCCGGCGACGGCTCGGGCGACGTCTACTTCGACGTGCGGTCGTGGTCGACGTACGGCGAGCTCACCCGGCAGTCCGTCGAGGACATGGAGGACGCCGCCGACGCCGACCCGCGCGGCAAGCGCGACCCCCGCGACTTCGCCCTCTGGAAGGGCTGGAAGAAGGACTCCGAGCCGGCCACGGCCTCCTGGCCGGTGCCGTTCGGACCGGGTCGTCCCGGCTGGCACATCGAGTGCTCGGCGATGGCCGGCAAGTACCTCGGTGGCGCGTTCGACATCCACGGCGGCGGCGTCGACCTGCGCTTCCCGCACCACGAGAACGAGCAGGCCCAGTCGCGCGCGGCCGGTCGCCCGTTCGCGTCGTACTGGATGCACAACGCGTGGATCACCACCGCCGGCGAGAAGATGAGCAAGTCGCTCGGCAACTCGCTGCTGATCCCGGCGGTGCTCGAGCGGTTCCGCGGCATCGAGCTGCGCTACTACCTGGTGGCCGCGCACTACCGCTCCGCGGTGGAGTTCTCCTTCGAGGCGCTCGAGGAGGCCGCCGTCGGGTTCCGACGCGTGGAGTCGTTCCTCGAGCGGGTGCCCGGACCCGTCGCCGGCGAGGTGCCCGAGACGTTCGCGACCGCGATGGACGACGACCTCGGTACGCCCGCCGCCGTCGCCGTGCTGCACGACGAGGTCCGCGAGGGCAACCGGCTGCTCGCCGCCGGCTCCGACGCCACCGGTGCCGCCGGCCGCGTGCTGGCCATGCTCGGCGTGCTCGGCCTCGACCCCGCCGACGAGGCGTGGGCGGGTGGTCGTGCGGCCGAGGCCGACGAGCGGCTCACCGCCGCCGTCGACGCCCTGGTCGCCGGACTGCTCGAGGAGCGTGCCGCGGCCCGCGCCGCCAAGGACTTCGCGCGGGCCGACAGCATCCGCGACACCCTCAAGGCCGCGGGCATCGCGGTCACCGACAGCCCTGACGGACCGAAGTGGAGCATCGACTGATGGCAGGCAACAGCCAGCGCAAGGGGTCGATCCGCAAGAGCGGCAAGAAGCCCACCGCCGGGTCGGGCGGCCGGGTCCGCCGCGGTCTGGAGGGCCGGGGCCCGACCCCGCGCGCCGAGGACCGGCCCAACCACAAGGCCTACAAGTCCAAGCAGGGCGGGCCGGGCGGCTCCGGCTCGGGTGGCCCGCGCAGCCGCAAGCCCGTCGGCGACGCCGAGTGGATCGCCGGTCGCAACCCCGTCGTCGAGGCGCTGCGCGAGGGGGTGCCCGTCAACGCGCTGTACGTCGCCGAGGGTGCCGACCGCGACGGCCGGCTCCGGGAGGCGTTCCGGATCGCCGCCGAGCGCGGGCTGGGCCTGATGGAGGTCTCCAAGCACGAGCTCGACCGGCTCACCGGCGGCGCCGTGCACCAGGGCATGGCCGCGCGGATCCCGGCGTACGAGTACGCCCACCCCGACGACCTGCTGGCCGCCGCCTCCGAGGCCGGCGAGGCGCCGCTGGTGGTCGTGCTCGACCAGGTCACCGACCCGCGCAATCTCGGTGCGATCGTGCGCTCGGCGTCCGGCTTCGGCGCCCACGGCGTCGTCGTACCGGAGCGGCGCTCGGCCGGCATGACCGCCGCCGCGTGGAAGACCAGCGCCGGTGCCGCCGCCCGCACCCCCGTCGCCCGCACGGTCAACCTGGTGCGCCAGCTGAAGGCCTACCAGGACGCCGGCTGCATGGTCGTCGGCCTCGCCGCCGACGGCGACCTCTCGCTGCCCGACCTGGTCGCCGACCACGACCTCGCCATCGGCCCGCTCGTGGTCGTCGTCGGGTCCGAGGGCGAGGGGCTGCACCGCCTGGTCTCGGAGACCTGCGACCACCTGGTCTCGATCCCGATGGCGAGCACGCTGGAGTCGCTCAACGCCGGAGTCGCTGCGTCGGTGACGCTCTACGCGATCAGCCAGGCGCGCGCCTGAGGTCTGTGCCGACGGTTGCGGTCACCTGGTGGCTGCGGGCGTCGGCGCTGTCGTGAGATTCACCGGCCGGCCGGTGAAACTGGCGCTGGGCGTACGAAGCTTCGTACGACGAGCGCCAGTTTCATGCGGGAAGTTGTTCGGGAACGACCGGACCGCTCGAAGTGGCATCGGCACGACCATCCGTCGGCCTACGCTCCCGTCCGTGATCAGGCCTCTCGTCGCCTCCGCCCTGCTGGCGCTGCTCGCCACGGTCGCCCCCGTCGTACCCGGTGCGGTGCACGCGAGCGGGCCGTGCCCGTACGAGCCGTGCGACTACACGCCGGTGACCATGAGCGGGCCGACCCGGGTCGAGGAGGGCGAGCGCGCTCGGTTCGACTACACCTGGACGCCGTACAACCCGTCGGCACCCGACGCCGCGCCGCGGAGGACCGTGGTGCTCAAGGTCAAGCGCCTCAGCGGAGCGGGCAAGCACGGCGTCGTGCTGACGGCGTCGAAGCGGGCCCGGCTCGAGGGCGCGTTCCGCATCCGGGCGCTGCGTCCGGGCACGTACCGGGCCACGATCGTCTACCGCAAGAGGCCCGAGGAGCCGTCGTGGACCCGCGGTCGCGCCACGACGGTCTTCAAGGTCGTCCGCGGCTGAGTCCTCACGCCTCGACCGGCTGGTCCTCCGGCCGCTCGGGCAGTACGTCGGCGACGTACGACCGCGCGCAGTCGAAGATGTCGACCTCGTGCCCGGCCTGCTCCGAGAGGTACCACCGGTGCACGAGCACCTCGTGGAAGAACTCCGCCGGCGTGAGCTTGCGCCGCTGGTCCGGCGGCACCATCGCGGTGATCGGCTCGTAGACCTCGGTGAGCCAGCGGGCGGCGACGACGGCGCGGTCCTCCCCGCCCAGGTCGTGGTGGGCGGTGAAGGCCGCGAGGTCGTTGAGCAGGCGGCGGGCCTGAGCGTCCTCGACGTACAGGCCGGTGAGCGCCTGGAGCTCGCGGAAGTGGTGCCCGGCCTCGACGACCTTCGGCTGGATCTGCACCCGGTCGCCGCCGATGTCGGTGACGATGTCGAGCTCGTCGACGTCGAAGCCGAGGTCGTTGAGGCGCTCGATGCGCTGCTCGACGCGCCACATCTCGTCCAGGCCGAACTCCTCGACGTCGGTCAGCTCGGCCCACAGCGCGTGGTAGCGCTCGGACAGCTGGGTGATGACGTCGTGCGCGGGCACCTCCTCGTCGAGCTGGCGGCCGGCCTGGAGGTCGAGCAGCTCGGCGAAGACGTTCTCGGTCGCCACGGTGAGGTCGTGCTCGCGCATGCCGGCGGACAGCCGCGGCTGGAGCTCGCCGGTCTCGGCATCGACGAGGTACGCCGCGAACCCGCCCGCGGCCCGGCGGAACAGCACGTTCGACAGCGACACGTCGCCCCAGTAGAAGTCGGCCAGGTGCAGCCGCACGAGCAGCACGACGAGCGCGTCGATCAGCTTGTCGACGTTCTCGACGTCGCCGCCGTGGGTGAACAGGCTCCGGTAGGGCAGCGAGAACGTCAGGTGCTCGGTCACCAGCGCGGCCGGCAGGTCCTCGGAGTCGTCGCCGGCGGCCGTCGTACGACCCGTCACGACGGCCTTCGGGACGACCGCGGGGAGGCCCATCCGGCCGAGGTCGCGCAGCAGCCGGTACTCCGTGAAGGCCGCCTCCTCCGAGGTCTCCTTGACGGCGTACGTCGCCTTCCTCAGCCGCACGATCCGCACGACGTGGCGCGAGATGCCGCGGGGCAGCGGCACCACGTGCTCGGGACCCCACTCCTCGAGCGGGGTGCCCCAGGGGAGGGTCACCAGGGCCGGGTCGGGCCTGCTGGCGACGAGGTGCAGCGCCACGGGCCGACAGTACGCCGCGGACGCCTCACCCCTCGGGCTCGAGCAGCACCGCGCCCGTGCCCCGGTCGCCGAGGGCGTCGTCGGGGTTGGTGATCGGGCACGAGCGCAGGCTCAGGCAGCCGCAGCCGATGCAGCTGTCGAGCCGGTCGCGCAGCAGCGTGATGCGTTGGATCTGCTCGTCGAGCCGCGGTCGCCACTGCTTGCTCAGCCGGTGCCAGTCGGACTTGGTCGGTGTGCGGCCCTCCGGGAGCTCCGCGAGCGCCGCGCTGATCTCCTCCAGGGTCAGTCCGACCTGCTGGGCGGAGCGGATGAACGCCACCCGCCGCAGCGCGGAGGCGGGGTAGCGCCGCTGGTTGCCGTGCGTGCGCTCGGACTCCAGGAGCCCGCGGTCCTCGTAGAAGCGGAGCGCGCTGTGGGCGATGCCGGAGCGCTCGGAGAGCTGGCCGATGGTGAGCACGTTGCCATCGTGCGGCAGACCTCGACCTCACTTCAAGGTTGAGTCACGGGTGAGTGCTCGTAGCGTGGTTGCCATGCGCACCCTTCTCGTCCCGACGGTGCTCGCCCTGGCCGTCGCGGTCGCCGGGTGCTCGGGCGGGGACGACTCCTCGTCGGGCGCGGCCGCGCCGGCGTCGCCCACCACCGAGACCGTGACGGTCACCCCCACGCCGACGCCGACGACCACCCCGACGCCGACGACCACGGCGACCCCGACGCCGACTGCCGGCAGCACGCCGCTGTGCGGCACCCCCGACCTCGACGTCGCCGTGAGTACCGCGCCCGGCGGCGGCACCGCCGGGGCCACCAACCTCCGGCTGACCCTCACCAACACCTCCGACCACGCCTGCGTGATGAACGGCTGGTCCGGCGTCTCGTACGTCGGCGGCGGGGACGGTGACCAGGTCGGTGCCGCGGCCGCCCGCGAGGACGCGGACCGGCGTACCGACGTGACCGTCGCGCCGGGGGAGTCGGGCGTCGAGCGGGTCCGCGTCGCCGACCCCGGCGCGTACGGCGACGACTGCGACGCGACGCCCGTCGACGGGTTCCGGGTCTACCCGCCCGACAACCGACGGTCGGTGTACGTCGAGCGCCCCGGCACCGGCTGCGCGAGCGCGGACGTCGACCTGCTCACCGTCTGGCCGGTCACCGCCGCCTGACGCCGAACGGGGCCCGGCCACTACGCTGGCCCCGCCTCCCGGCGTCGTACGACCGGCCGGGAGCGCGCCGGTGTAGCTCAGTTGGTAGAGCGCCTCTCTTGTAAAGAGGATGTCGCGGGTTCGACTCCTGTCACCGGCTCCACTCCGATGTCCTGAGCCACGACACTGTCACCGGCTCCACGAGCCGCGCGGCACGCCGGTCAGCGCAGCACGCGGGCGGTGAAGGTCGCCGGCGGGTCCGCGATGGCGTCCTGGCTGTCGACCAGCGCGATCTCGCGCCGTCCCAGGGCGACGGTGCGCTCCAGCACCGCGAACACCGTGGACGTCGTCCGCTCCAGGGCCGTCGCCGGCGAGCCGGTCGTGGTGAGGTGCGCGAGGTAGAGCGCGGCGGTGAGGTCGCCGCAGCCGTTGGGCGTGATCGGCAGCAGCGGCGTGGTGACCGCCCAGGCGCCGGCGTCGGAGACCGCGACCACGTCGATGGTGCCCTCGGCGGTGCCGTCGTGGACGACGCTGGTGACCAGCACGTCGCGCGGTCCGGTGGCGCGGACGACGTCGACGGCGTCGAGCACCTCGGCGAGGGTCGTGGTCGTCCGTCCGGAGAGGAAGTCGAGCTCGAAGTGGTTGGGCGTGATGACGTCGGCGGCCGGCACGACCTCGTCGCGCATCAGCTCGGGGATGCCGGGCTTCACGAACATCCCGCGGCCGACGTCGCCCATCACCGGGTCGCAGCACCAGCGGGCGTCGGGGTTCAGCGCCCGCACGCGGGCGACGGTGTCGAGGACGACGTGGCCCATCGCCGGGTCGCCCTGGTAGCCGGTCAGCACGGCGTCGACCCCGAGCGCGCCGCGCTCCTCGATGCCGGTGACCACCTCGCGCACGTCGTCGGGCGACAGCATCGGCCCGCGCCAGGCGCCGTACCCGGTGTGGTTGGAGAAGTGCACCGTCAGCACCGGCCACACCTCGTGCCCCAGGCGCTGGAGCGGGAAGACCGCGGCGGAGTTGCCCACGTGCCCGAAGGCGACCGACGACTGCACGGAGAGGATCTGCACGGAGTCATCCTGCCCGGGCGCCCACGTCGTACGACGGCCGGCCGCGCCAGTCAGCCGCGCCGGGCGCCGTCGGTGCGCTCGCGCAGCTCGTCGGCGTGCTCGACGGCGAACACCGCCGCCTGGGTGCGGCTGGACAGGTCGAGCTTGGCGAGGATGTCGGAGACGTAGTTCTTCACCGTCTTCTCCGACAGGCCCGTGCGCGAGGCCAGCTGACGGTTGGTCAGCCCCTCCGACAGCAGGCGCAGGATCCGCCGCTCGGTCTCACGGAGCCGGTCGATGGTCGGGTCGACCAGGGTGCCGGTGCGCATCCGCTCCAGCACCCGCGCGGTGACCTCGGGATCGAGCACCGAGCGGCCGCTCGCGACCTGCCGGACGGTCTCGAGGAGCTCGTTCCCGGCGGTGTCCTTGAGCAGGTATCCCGACGCCCCGGCCATCACCGCGGCGATGACCTCCTCCTCGTCGCTGAACGACGTCAGCATCAGCACCGACGGCGGGTCGTCGCCGGCGAGCAGCTCCCGGCAGACGTCGACACCCGAACCGTCCGGCATCCGCAGGTCGAGCACGACCACGTCCGGAGCGGCCGCCGGCACCCGGGCGAGTGCCTCGACCGCACCGGAGGCCTCACCGACCACCGACCACCTCGAGGTCGTCGGTGGTCTCCAGCAGGTCACGCAGGCCGCGCCGCAGCACCGGGTGGTCGTCGACCAGGAACACACGGGTCACCGCCGACACCTCCTCGTCGCTGGTCCGCCTCCACGCTAGAGAGCCCGGACAGTGCCGGCAGGGGCCACCTTCCTCCCCGATCCGCAGCCGAATGTCCCGGGACGAAGGTCCTCCGTGGGACGTCCGGACGGCACCCGCGAACACCGCTCCGGCGGCGGATGCTGGAGGGGAGCAGCGAGGGAGGTGCCGTCATGCGGACGCGCGTGCTGGTGGCGGGCGAGGACGACCGGGGACTGACGGTCGCCCGGGCTGCTGCGGCGCGCCTGGGCGACGAGGCCGAGGTGGTCCTCGTGCGCGAGGACGGCACCGGAGTGCCGGACGTGCTCACCGGCTCGGCGGTCGGCTGGTCGCCGTACCCGGTCTCGGCGGTCGAGCCCGACCGGCACTGCGTGCACATCGGCCGCCACCGCTACCTCTACTACGACGTCCTGCTGGTGACCTCGGACGCTGTCGCACTGCTGCCGCAGGACGGCGGCCGGGAGGACGTCGTCGTGCTCGATGGTGACGACCCGGTCGCCGAGGCCGGTGCGCTCGACGTGCTGGCGGCGACGATCGCCGGCGCCGTGCCGGTCAGCCCGCCGGCAGGGCCACGCTGACGGTGGTGCCGACCTCGGGCTCGCTGTTGATGGCGACCTGGCCGTCCATCCGCTCGGTCAGCCGCTTCACGCTGGCCAAACCGAGCCCCAGGCCGCCGTCCTCGGTCTGGAAGCGTCCGCGCTCGTAGGCGTCGAAGATCGTGTCGACGTCCTCCGGGTGGATGCCGCGACCGCGGTCGCTCACGGACAGGATGGCGAAGTCGCCGGCGGCGTGCGCCTGGACGTCGATCCAGCCGTCGTCGCTGTACTTCACCGCGTTGGAGATGAGGTTGGTCCAGATCCGGTCGAGTGCGACCGGGTCGGCGCGGACCAGGCAGGTGCCGGGCTGCACCTGGACCCGCTCGACGCCGGGCAGGCTGCCCAGGGACTCCACGTTGGTGCGGGCGCGGGCGAGGGCGTCCAGGGAGACCGGCGCGAGCGAGACCTCGGCGGTCTCGGTGTGGGCCAGCTCGAGCAGGCTCTCAGTGAGCGACAGCAGCTTCTGGGTGTTCTCGAGGATCCGCTGGGCGAAGCGCTGCTGCTGGGCCGGCTCCTCGCCGGCTGTCTCCGCGATCATCTCGGCGTACCCCGAGATCGCGTAGATCGGGCCGCGGTAGTCGTGCGCCAGCGTGGCGAGGAACGCCTGACGCCGCACCTCCGACTCGTGCACGGCGGTCATGTCGCGGGTCACCTTGGTGAAGCCCGCGTGGGTGCCGTCGGGGTGGAACGTCGCGGTGATGGTGACGTCGCCCCAGAACTGGCTTCCGTCACGGCGGACCCGCCAGCCGGCGTGCTGCACCCGGCCGTCGCGCAGCGCGCGGTTGAGCAGGTCCTCCGGGAGGCCGGCGGCCTGGTCCTCGGGCGGGTAGAACGTCGCGATGTGGCGGCCGATGATCTCGTCGCGGGCGTAGCCCTTCACCCGGGCCGCGCCCTTGTTCCACGTCACGATCCGGCCGTGCGTGTCGAGGCCGATGACGGCGTAGTCGACCACCTGGTCGACCAGCTGGGCCGCCAGCTCGGGCGAGACCAGGTCGTCCCTGGCGGCCCCGTCCGCCTGCTCCCCCGGGTTCACACCCCGGACAGTACCGACGGTCGGCCCCGCTCGCGGCGGAACGGCTGCGAGCGGGCCGACCGGGGTTCAGGCCACCTGGAGCGACCGCTTGGAGAGGCCCATCCAGTACTCGTCGCGGATCACCTGGTCGCCCGGGGCACCGGGGTCCGTGGCCGCGCCGAGCGTCACGAAGAGCGGGGACAGGTGCTCCACCGTGGGGTGGGCGTACGGCATGCCCGGCGCGCGGCCGGCGTACGCCGACAGCTCGTCGACGTCGCCGCGCTCCAGCGCCTCGGCGGCCCACCGGTCGAAGTCGACCGACCAGCCCGGGGCCTTCGCCTCGATGCGGAACTCCTTGAGGAACGGCAGGCCGTGCGTCAGGAAGCCCGAGCCGACGACCAGGACGCCCTCGTCGCGCAGCGGCTGGAGCCGCTTGCCGATCGAGAGCAGGCGCGCCGGGTCGTGCGTCGGCAGCGACATCTGCAGCACCGGGATGTCGGCCTCGGGATACATGATCTTCAGCGGCACCCAGGCGCCGTGGTCGAGACCGCGGCTGCGGTGCTGGTGCACCGGCTCGTTGCTCGGCATCGCCGCGGCGACGCGTGCGGCCAGGGCCGAGGCGTCGGGGGTCGCGTAGGTCTCGCGGAAGTACTTCGGGTCGAAGCCACCGAAGTCGTAGACGAGGGGGACGTTGCTCGCGGTCAGCGCGATGGGAGCGGACTCCCAGTGGGCGCTGACGATGAGGATCGCCTGGGGGCGCGGGAGGTTCCAGGCCCAGGTCTTGAGCTCGGCCGACCACACGGGGTCGTCGAGGAGCGGCGGGGCTCCGTGGCCGATGTAGAGCGCGGGCATGCGGTCGTTCATGTTTCAACTATATCCGAGGATCGTCTCTGAGCGAAGCGAAGAGACACAATCCGAGGAGGTCGAGGAGCGCGGTCCCGCTCGCGCCGCGAAGCAAGCGAGGGGGACCAGCGCGTCTCGAGACCGACATTGCGAGCAACGGCCACCGGCGACGGTCACCGGCGACGGCCACCGGCGACGGTCGCCGGAGGACGCCTGTCGTCGTACGACGTCTCGGTACCCCCCTGCGCTCGTGCCTCGCTCCGGGCTGCTCGACGACCGGGGGGCAGTGGAGCGGCTACTCGCCCAGCGACCAGTCCACCGGCTCGCCGCCCCGCTCGACGAGCAGCGCGGTGACCCGGCTGAACGGCCGGGACCCGAAGAACCCCCGCCGCGCGGACAGGGGGGAGGGGTGCGCGGACTGCACCGACGGGACGGCGTCACCGAGCATCGGCGTCAGCGACTGGGCGTCGCGGCCCCACAGGATCGCGGCGAGCGGGGCACCGGCGTCGGCGCGGGCGACGAGGGCGCGGATGGCGCACTCGGTGACCTTCTCCCAGCCCTTGCCTCGGTGCGAGGCGGGGGTGCCGGGGGCGACGGTGAGGGCGCGGTTGAGGAGCATGACGCCCTGGCGCGACCAGGCGGAGAGGTCGCCGTGCCGCGGCGGCACGATCCCGAGGTCGTCGCGCAGCTCGACGTAGATGTTGAGCAGGCTGCGCGGCAGCGGCCAGACGTCGCGCTCGACGGCGAAGGAGAGGCCGATGGGGTGGCCGGGCGTCGGGTACGGGTCCTGCCCGACGACGAGGACGCGGACGTCGGCCAGCGGCGCGCGGAAGGCGCGGAAGACCAGGTCGCCGGCCGGCAGGTAGCCCCGACCCGCGGCGACCTCCGCGCGCAGGAACGCGCCGAGCGCCGTGACGTCGGCCTCGACGGGCGCGAGCGCCTCGGCCCAGTCGGGCGCCATCAGGCCCCGGTCGACCATCCCGTCGAGCGCTCCCACGGCCACGGACCCTAGCGGCCGTCGGTCAGGAGAAGATCGCCCGCCTCGGCAGGAACCGCTCCCGGCCGCGCTCGCCGACTCCCACTCGCAGGACCGCCTGGTGCGAGGCGTCGCCGGCCAGGGCCGACTGGTTGGCGACCATGACGGTGTCGCCCAGGAAGGTCGCGCTGCACGGGGTGTCGAACGGCACGGGCGTGCCGTTCTCTCCGGTGAACGGCTCCTCGGGGAAGCGCTCGATCTCGCGGCCCTTCGCCGACAGCACCACGAGCTGGGCGGTGAGGCCGGCGTTGGCGACGTAGATCCTCCCGGACCGGCCGATCCCGAAGCCGTCCGGCAGGTCGGTCGGCGCGGACGTCCACAGGGTGCGGATCGCGCCGGGCTTCCCGCGGCGCAGCGCCAGCGAGTAGAGCGCGCCGTTGGTCGGGGCCGCGGAGCCGTCGGAGACGGTCTGCTGGGTGATGAGCAGGTCGCGCTGCCCCGGTCGGTAGGCGATGCCGGTGGTGCCGAAGCCGACGACGCCGTCGAGGGCGCGCGAGGCGTACCAGCGGCGGACCGTGCCGGTGCGCGAGACCTTCCACAGCACGCCCTGGGCGTAGTCGGTGACGATGAGGCGTGCGCCCGGGATCCAGGTCGCGTAGTTGGGCACCGCCCCCTCGGGCAGCGTCGCGACGGTGCGGAACCGGCCGGTGGTGACGTCGAGGGTCATCACCCGGCGCCGCGACGTCTCCAGGAGCACCAGCTTGCCGTCGGCGGTGCCGTGCGCCACCTGGACGCCGTGGTCGGCGCCGAGACGCTGGCCGGGCACCTCCCACGAGCGCAGCAGCTGCCCGCGGCGGGAGTACTCGAAGACCCGTGACGGCTGGGAGTCGCCGGCGATGTAGGTGCCGACGTACACCCGCTTGTTGGTGTGGACGTGCACGTACGCCGGGTAGCCGGGCGACGGTACGCGGGCGAAGAGCCGAACGTCCCCCTTCTCCATCGCCGCGGTCGCCGGGGTCGGCGAGAGCAGCCCGACGGCCAGCAGCAGTGCGAGCGGCAGCCCCAGCAGGGACGCGAGCCGGCGCGCGGTCACAGCTTCTCCAGGACCTCGACGGCGGCCCGCTTGCCCGAGCGGACCGCACCGTCCATGTAGCCGGTCCAGTACGTCGCCGTCTCGGTGCCGGCCCAGTGCACGCGGCCGTGCGGGCGCCGGATCGCCGGCCCGAAGCGGGTGAGCGTGCCGAGGCCGTGGATGGCGGTCGGGCCACCGCCGCTCCAGCGTTCTTTGGTCCAGTCCTGCTCGGTGTACTCGACCGGGTGCAGCGCCTGCTCGCCGAACATCGCCGCGAACCCCTGGAGGACGGCCCGGCGACGCTCGCCGAGCGGGAGGCGGCCGTACTCGCGCCAGGCGCCACCGCCCATGAAGGCCAGCAGGACGCCGGGCGTGCCGTCGGGCGGGCTGTTGTCGAACACCGCGCGGGCGGCGCCGGAGTCGTTGATGCCGAACCCGTTGAGGTCGTCGTCGCGCCAGAAAGGCCGCTCGTAGACCGCGTCGCACTTCATCAGCTTGCCCATGTCGAGGTGGCGCATGAGCTGGGTGCGGCGCGGGTGCAGGTGCGGGGAGAAGTCGATGTCGAGCACCATCGGTGGCGGCACCGCGACCACGACCTGCTTCGCCCGGACGACGCCGCGGCGCGAGTGGACGACGACGCCGCCGTTCTTCTGCACGATCCGGCTGACCGGCGCGCGCAGGGCGACCGCGTCGCCGAGCTTCGTGGCCATCCGGATCGGGATGAGCTGCGAGCCGCCGACGAAGCGACGCTCCTGGGCGCCGCCCGCCGTGTCGGAGTTGCGGGAGAAGGTGCCGACGTTCTTCTCGTTGCCCGAGCACGCGACGTACCAGAGCGTGTAGAGGAAGGAGAGCTCGCGCGGGTCGGCGCCGAAGCCGGGCTGGCTCCAGCACTCGATGAGGTTGGAGACGCCCGAGGGGTTGAGCACGGCCGTCTGCTGGATGAAGTCGGCCAGCGTCATCCGGTCCCACTCCGCGGCGCGCGGGTGCGACCACGGGGCGGCGACGTTGATCTCGGCGGCGTACTGGTCGATGAGGCCGAGCAGGAGCGCAGCGTCCGGGAGGATGGTGGGGTCCGGCGGGACGGTGCCGGAGTAGGTGAGGCGGCCCAGGGTCGAGGAGACGTACGTCGACTGGCCCTCGTTGTACTCCAGGAACGTGCGCACCTTCATCGCGCGGGCGAGCTGGGCGATGTGGTCCTGGGTCGGGCCGATGAACGCGCCGCCGGCCTCGATGACCTCGTCGGCGCTGTGCAGCTCGTGGTTGAGCACGCGGCCGCCCACCCGGTTGCGCGCCTCGAGCACCAGGACCGAGCGGCCCCGGGCGGCGATCTTGCGGGCGGCGGTGAGGCCGGCGATGCCGGCGCCGACCACGACGACGTCGACCGACCGCGGCAGCGAGCCCTTGAGCCCGAGGGCGTCGGCCCCGGCGATCTCGGCCAGCTCGGCAGCGGTGAGGGCGCCCAGGGCGGTGGCGCCCAGGAGGGTCCGTCGGCCAACCGGCGGCAGTGCCAGGTTCGCGGCCAGGTTCGACGTGCGCGGGCGGGTGTACGCGGGGAGCGGTGCTGCGTCGGGCATGGGGGTCTCCGTGGTGTGGGAACCTGAACCTGAATCAGTTTCGGGTTACCGTACAGTAGTGAGCATGTCGGCCGGCAACGTCGCGTGGGACACATCCGACGTCCGGTCAACGCCCGGACCCGCGCCGAGGTCACGCCGCGAACCCGTCCAGGAGCGCAGCCGCCGCCGGGTGGAGGCCGTCCTGGACGCCGCCGAGCGCCTCGTCGTCGCTGAGGGTGTCGAGCAGGTGACCACCAGCGGCATCGCGCGGGAGAGCGGCGTGCCGGTCGGGTCGCTCTACCAGTACTTCGCCGACAAGGAGGCCGTGCTCCTCGCGCTGGCCGAGCGGCACATGGCCGAGATGGACGAGCAGACGGCCGCCGACCTGGCGGCCGTGCCGGCCGCCGACCTCACGGTCGGGGTGCTCGTCGAGACCTCCGTGCGGGCCTTCACCACCGTCTACGAGCGGCGCCCGGCCTTCGTCGCCATCTACCTGCGCGGACGGGTCAACCCGCGGCTCGCGGCCTCCGCGCGCGAGCACAACCGGCGGATCGCCGCCTCCCTGCGCGACGTCGCGATCGACGCCGGCCTGGCCGGTCCCGACCTCTCGCTGCGCGTCGCCGAGCTCGCCGTCGAGGTCGGCGACCGCGTCGTCCAGCTCGCCTACGAGGACGACCTCGCCGGCGACGCCGAGACCATCGCCGAGGGCGTGCACCTGATGACCGCCTACCTCGAGCGGTACGCCGCCACCTCCACACCCGACCAGGAGCCCGCCCCCTCATGACCACCCCGCTACGGGTCGCCAGCGTCGGCGTCCACGTCCTCGACACCCACGTGATCGGCATCGAGTCGATCCCCGAGCGCAACGACGGCCAGCTCGTCGAGACCATCCGGATGTCGCCCGCCGGCACGGCCGGGGGCACCGCGGTCGTGCTCGCCCGACTCGGGGCGAGCGTGCGCTCGCTCGGCGCGATCGGTGCCGACGCCGCCGGCGACACCCTCGTCGCGCTGCTCGGTCGCGAGGGTGTCGACACCTCGGGCCTGGTGCGGGTCGCCGACCAGCAGACGTCGGCGTCGGTCATCCCGGTCCGCCCGACCGGCGAGCGACCGGCCTGGCACTGCATCGGCGCCAACGGCGCGCTCACCCCCGACCTGCTCGGCGGGCTCGACGCCGCCGCGCTGTGGGACCTCGACGGCGCGCTGCCCGACGTGCTGCACCTCGGCGGGCCGGAGTTCCTCGGTGGCCCGGTCGCCGGCGACCTGCTCGCGGCCGCCCGCTCGCGCGGCGTGACCACGTCGGTCGACGTCCTCGCCCCCGGCGACCCCGACCTGCTGGCGTGGGTCGTCGACGCGCTCCCGCACACCGACCACCTGCTCCCCAACGACGAGCAGGTGCGTGGCTTCACCGGCTGCGCCGACCTCGCCGACGGGGCCCGTGCCCTGCTCGCGGCCGGCGCCGGCTGCGTCGCGGTCACCCAGGGAGCGAAGGGCGCCCTCGTGGTCACCGCCGACGCTCCCGACCGGCCGGTCGAGGTGTCGGCGCTCGACCTGGGCGACCGGCTCGTCGACACGACCGGGTGCGGCGACGCCTTCAGCGCCGGCTACCTGCGCGGCATCGGCCTGGGTCGTACGCCGGCCGAGGCCGCGCGGCTCGGCTGCGTCGTCGCCGCCCAGGTCGCCCAGGGGCTCGGGACGGACGCCGGGGAGTACTCGCTGGAGTCGGTGCTCGCGCTCGCCTGACCCGCCCCGCCCGATCAGCCCCGACCCGGTGAGGGTCCTGGCTACTCCTGCTCGGTGAGCCGCGGCGTGCCGCGCCGCAGCGGACGGCGACCGGCCTCGCGGTAGGCGCGCAGCAGCGCGTCGCGGGAGGTGCCGTCGGCGGCGTGGAGGAGCAGGTTGACCGCGGAGCGGCGGGCGCCGCTGCCGGGGTGCTCGTCGAGGGCCGCGGCGGCACCGAGGAGCAGCTGGGTGGAGTAGACGCTCGGCTGGTCGGGGTCGAGCTCGGCGAGCAGCCGGTCGAGGGTCGGGTCGACCTGCGCGCGGCCGCGGCGCTGGGCGGCCGAGGACGCGGAGGCGATCGCCTCGACCACGTCGTCGACGTGGTCGGCCATGGCCGGGGTGACCGGGAGTCGCAGCAGCGGGGTGTGGCCGACGCCGAGCACCGGCTGGGCCGACCAGCCCTGCTCGTGCAGGGTGTCGGCGAGCGTGAACGGGTCGGCCGCCGCGCCGGCGCGCAGCACCAGCGTGGTCGCGTCGGGCGACGCGGCGACCGACACACCGGGCACGTCGGCGACGGCCAGGCAGAGGTCGCGGACGGCGTCGAGCGCGTCGGCGGCGAGTCGGGCGAAGGTGTCGTGGCCGACCTCGCGGCAGGTCTCGGCGGCGTCAGCGAGCGCGACGCCCGCCGGCTCCCAGGCCCGCGCCGACTCCTGCGGCCCCTGGCCGGCGGCGTCCGGCATCAGGTCGCGTCGTACGTCGGGGGTGCGGTGCAGGACCGCGACCAGCCCGTCGGCCGAGCCGTCGTCCGGACCGAGCTCGACGGTCACCGACGAGACGCCCGGCACGGAGAAGTCCCAGGGATGGCGCAGCCGGCCGAGGCGCTCGCCGTACGCCATCGTCCAGCCGCCGCTGCTCGCGTCGACGTGGAGCGGTACGTCGCGCACCGCGGCCGCCGCGGCGGCCCACGGCACGGGGTCGATGGCGCCGGTGGCCCACGACGGGGCGGAGACCAGCAGCAGCACGGTGTCGGGGGTGATCGCGGCGGTGAGCCCGCCGACCGGCACCCGCCCGTCGAGGTCGACGGCGACGACGAGCGGGGTGACGCCGACAGCCGCAGCCGCCTCGAACCACGCCGGGTGCGCCGAGGCCGGCAGCACGACGGTGGGGCGGCGTACGGTCGGGCGGGCGTCGCGGGCGCCGCGCAGCACGGTGGTGGCGGCGGCCTGGACGCCCTGCTCGACGCCGCCGACGGCGGTCTCGGGCGCGGCGAGCAGGTCGCAGACGAAGCCGACGACCTCGTTCTCGGCCTCGCTGCGGCTGCGGGCGCGCCCGCCGTCGGGGTGCGTGGCGGGGTGGGCCAGCCGACCGTCCTCGGGCGCGATCCCGGCGACGGTGGTCAGGTCGGGATCGACGTCGGGCTGCTGCTCGGCGTCGGCGGGTCCCATGAGGCGCAGTCGCGCCGTCCCGCTCTGCTCCATCGTCCCGTGCCCCGTCCCCTGACCGCGGTCGGACCGGGTGCCCGCCGCTGCCCGTCGAGGCTAGTGACACCACCCCGAGGGAGGGGAGGTGCGACGAGGTGGTCCGGCATGGTCCGTTGTGACTAGCAACGGCGACGGGCGGCTGCCCCGTTATTCGGGCGCAGCGACCTCAGCGCGCGAGTGCCCGCGAGGACGAGGAGGAGTGCCGCCGCTTGCGGTTGGTGCCGATGGGGCTGGTGGTGTCCGTCCCGACGCCGGTGTCGGCCCGGCCGGACGCGAGCTCCTCGGCCACCGTGTCGGTGGCCCAGCGGGCGACCCACTCGTCGATGACCGGCCAGGTGGCGGTGCGCGCCGCGCGACCGGTGAGCATGCCGAGGTGGCCGCCGGGGACGACCTCGAACCGCACCTCGCGCGAGCCGGACAGCAGCGGCACGACGGCCTTGACCGCCGGCACCGGCGCGATCCCGTCGTTGGCGCCGCCGAAGACGAGCACCGGCACCTCGATGTCGGCGAGGCTGACGGTGCGGTCGCGGACGTCGAAGCTGCCGTCGACGAGCCCGTTGCGCTTGACGAATCGGTGGTAGAGCTGGCCGAAGGTCCGGCCGGGGTAGGCGTACATGCTCGCGGTGAAGCGGTCGACCGCCTCGAGCTGGGCGAGGAACTCCGCGTCGTCGAGGTGGGAGGCGACGGCCAGCGGCTTGGTGACGAGCTTCTGGAACGACGACAGCTGGAACGCCCAGCGCACCAGCGGCTGCGGTGCGCCACCGATCGCGCGGTAGCCGCGGGTGATCAGCCCGCGACCGTTGCCGAGGCTCAGCAGGGGGCGCAGCGGCGCGACGAGCGGCACGAGGCTGACGTCGACCGGCGAGCCGACGACGGTGAGCGAGCCGATCGGCAGGTCGGAGTCGGCCGCGGCGGCGAGCATCGAGAAGATGCCGCCGAGCGACCAGCCCACGACGTGCACGGGGCGCCCTCCGGCGTGCTCGGAGACCTCACGGATCGCGGTCGGGACGACCTCCTCGATCCAGTGCTCCATGCCGAGCGCGCGGTTGCGGAACGACACCTGGCCGTACTCCACGAGGTACGTCGGACGTCCCTGCTGCACGAGGTGCTCGACGAGGGAGCATCCGCGACGCAGGTCGTAGCAGATCGAGGGGGCGGCCAGCGGTGTCACCAGCAGCACCGGGTCGCCCTGCTCCTTCGAGGAGGCCTGGGGCCGGTAGTGGTACACCTCCCGCAGCTCGCCGTCCTCGATGAGGGTGCGGGGCATGGGTCGCATGTCGGCCAGGCCGCCGTAGAACGTCTTGTGCGCCACGTTGCCGACCGCCGCGACCACCTGGTCGGGCTTGGGGAGCAGGTCCACGGGGGCAACCTAACCCGGCGCGGCTACCCGGCGGTAGCGATCGCCCGGGGTACTCCGCCCGCGCGGGCCCGCCGGGTCAGGAGGAGAACCGCAGCGCGGCGACGAAGTCGGTGTTGGCGTAGGCGCGGTAGGGGTCGGCCTGCTCCTGGGTCACTGGGTCCTCGTGCGTCTCTGCGGTGAGCACCACGATCTCGCCCACGTTGTCGGCGATGAAGGTGCCCTCGTCGCTGACCTTCGACTCGTCGCGGATCTCGAACGTGCCGGCGACGAGGTCGGGCACCGCCTGCGCGGCCTGCTCGGCGGTGCCGAAGACCAGCACCAGGTGCGTGAGCGCCACGTGGCCGTCGAGCGCGCGGTAGGTGATCTCGGAGGCCTCGGTGCAGCCGAGGTCGGTGATCGCGCCGTCCACCTCGACGTCGCCGCAGCCGTCGTAGTCCCAGCCCTCGACGTAGCGCGCCTTGAGGGCGACGTCGCCGTACCGGAAGTTCCAGTCGTCGTCGAAGATGCTGCCGCGGTAGCTGAAGACCCGGTCGCCGGACGGCGGCGGGGCCGCCTCGCCGGTCGGCGTGGCGTCGGGCGTCGTGGTGTCGGTGGGCTCGGGCGGCGTCGTGACCGTGGTCGCGCCGGTGGGCGACCCGGTCGCCGACCCGGTCGTCGAGACGGTCGGGTCGCCGGCGGCGACGGGCTCGACGTCGTCACCGCCGCCGAGCACGAGCACCAGGCCCACCCCGACGGCCACGACGAGCACCGCGGCGACGCCGACGAGCGTCACGAGCAGGCCCTTGCCAGGCCCGGACGGCCCGGACGGACCGGACGGACCGGCGGGGGCCGGGTAGCCCTGCCAGGCCTCGCCGCGCGGCTGGGTCGGTGCGGACGGGTCGTGGCCGCCGTACCCCGGCTGCGGTGCCGCCCCCCAGGGCGACGGCGCACCCGGGTCGGGCGGGGGTACGTCGCCGCCGTGCGGTCGCGTCGGGTCGGGGTGCTCGGGAGCCATGGCGGGGGTCTACCCGGCCGCCCGACCTCTCACACCGACCTCTCACTCCGGCAGGTCGAGGACGGTGCCGTAGCGGGCGTGCGGGGCGCCGGTGGCGCGCGCCCAGTAGCGGTCGCCGTACGACCAGTGCCACCACTCGGTGGGGTAGTTGACGAAGCCGGCGCCGGCGAGCGCCCGGCCGAGCTCGACGCGCAGCAGCCGCGCCTCGCCGCCCACGTCGGGGTGGTCGGTGTAGCAGCGCCCGCCGCTCTCCTCGGGAGTCGCGTTGATGGGGCAGGCGACGTCGAGCTCGATGCCCTCCGGCGTCGTCAGGAGTACGTCGACGGCGGTGCCGGCGGGGTGCGGGGCGACCTCGGGAGGCGAGATGTGCCGCGCGGCGAGGTGGTGCAGCTCCTCGGCGGTGCGCGCGGGGTCGGCCGCGCCGAGCTCGTCGCGGTACCGCTCGAAGATGGTGCGCTGGAGCGAGGGTCGGCGCCAGCCCTCGACGAGCACCAGGCGCAGGTCACCCGGCAGCGCGTCGGCGGCGTCGGCGAGCCGCTCGAGCACGGGGCGGCGCAGGTGGCGGTGGGGCCGCGCGCCGGAGCCGTCGTCCTCGCGGTCGTCGACGCCCAGGCGTGGGTGGAACCCGGTGGCGTCGACCAGCGGGGCCGGGTCGTCCTCGCGCTCGTCGACGGGCACCCCGGTGACCCGGGGGGCCGACATCAGGACGACGTCGTCCCAGGCGGGACGGGTCACGAACGGACGGCCGGCTGCACCGACTTGGCGTGCGTGCTGTTCTCGGCGGAGGAGAGGTCGAGCATGAACGAGTCGGCCCAGGCGGCGACGTCGTGCTGGCGGATCTGCTTGCGCATCGCCTTCATCCGCCGGTTGAGCTGCTTGTCGTCGGCCTCGTAGGCCTCCAGCAGCGCCGACTTCATGCCGTTGATGTCGTAGGGGTTGACCAGCCAGGCCTGGCGCAGTTCCTCCGCGGCGCCGGCGAACTCCGACAGCACCAGCGCGCCGTCGTCCTCGAGCCGGCAGGCGACGTACTCCTTGGCGACGAGGTTCATGCCGTCGCGGTACGGCGTGACGACCATGATGTCGGCGGCTCGGTAGAGCGCGGCCATCTCCTCGCGCGGGTAGGAGGTGTGCAAGTAGCTGATCGCCGGCTTGCCGATCCGGCCGAGGGCGCCGTTGATGCGGCCCACCAGCCGGTCGATGTCGTCGCGCAGGATGCGGTACTGCTCGACCTGCTCGCGCGAGGGCACCGCGACCTGGACGAACACGGCGTCCTCGACGTCGAAGTGGCCGTCACGGATCAGCTCGGAGAAGGCGCGCAGACGGGCGTAGATGCCCTTGGTGTAGTCGAGCCGGTCGATGCCGAGGAAGATCTTGCGCGGGTTGCCGAGCGCCTCGCGGATCGCCTTCGCGCGGTCGGCGACGGCGTCGGTCTGGGCGAGCTGCTCGAAGCCGGCGGCGTCGATCGAGATCGGGAACGCCTTGGCGGTGACGGTGCGGCCGTCGGGCAGGTAGACGGTGTCGCGGTGCGTCTTGTGGCCGACCCGCTGGCGCACCAGGCGCACGAAGTTCTGCGCGGCGCCGGGCAGCTGGAAGCCGACGAGGTCGGCGCCGAGCAGTCCCTCGAGGATCTGACGCCGCCACGGCAGCTGCTGGAACAGCTCGGCCGGCGGGAACGGGATGTGCAGGTAGAAGCCGATGCGCAGGTCGGGGCGCATCTCGCGGAGCATCTGCGGCACCAGCTGGAGCTGGTAGTCGTGCACCCAGACCGTGCCGCCCTCCGACGCGATGCCGGCGGCCTTCTCGGCGAAGCGGCGGTTGACGTGCACGAAGCGGTCCCACCACTCACGGTGGAACTCCGGCTTGGCGACGAGGTCGTGGTAGAGCGGCCAGATGGTGCCGTTGGCGAAGCCCTCGTAGAACTCCGAGACGTCCTCGGGCTCCATACCGATCGGCACGAGGTGCATGCCGTCGGCCTCGAACGGCTCGAGGTCGGGGCCGGTGCCGCCGGGCCAGCCGATCCAGGACCCGTCGTTGGCGCGCATGACCGGCTCGATCGCGGTGACCAGTCCGCCGGGGGAGCGGCGCCACCCCACCGAGCCGTCGGGCTTGGTGACGCGGTCGACCGGGAGCCGGTTGGCGACGATGACGAGGTCGGCGGACACGTCTTCACCCTAGTTGCCCGGGTGGTGGCCGGGACCCGCCCCCGGGGTGCGTGTCGAGGGGTGGGACGCCGTACGCCGTGCGTGGACGCGCGGGCCGTCAGTGCCCGGTGACCTGCGGGTACGTCACGCCGACCTGCCCGAGCACGTCGTCCATCTGGCCGGCCAGGGCCAGCGACAGCGCGTGCGGCACGAGCGGGCTCTCGCGCAGCCCGGCGCGCACGCAGCGGCCGACCTCGGCGAGCTCGTGGGCGTAGCCGGCGCCGAGCACCTCGACGTCGGCCGCCACGGGCTGCGGCCCTGCCTTGCCGACGGCGTCGTTCGTGCCGCCCGCGTCGTACGACGTCCAGGTCACGGAGGTGGGGTGGTGGAAGTCGTCGACCACCAGGCGGCCGCGGTCGGTGGCCAGCGTGGCGGCGCGCGAGGACCAGGACGTCATGGAGGCGGTGAAGGTGGCCAGCGCGCCGGCCGGGTAGCGACCGGCGACCGCGACGTCGAGGTCGACCGCACCGCGCGGGTGGTCGCCGAGGCGGGCGGTGCCGACGAGCTGCTCGGCCTCGCCGAGCAGGAGGTGGGCGAGCGTGAGCGGGTAGATGCCCATGTCGAGGAGCGCGCCGGCGCCGAGCGCGGGGTCGAGCATCCGGTCGTCGTCGCCGACGTCCACCACGAAGCCCAGCTCGGCGTGCAGGTGCCGGGGCGTGCCGAACTCGCCGGCGCGGACCCGCCGCACCACGTCGAGCACCCGCGGGTGGGTCGCGGTCCACATGCCCTCCATGAGGAACCGGTCGTGGGTGCGGGCGGCTTCGACGAGTGCGGCGGTGTCGGCGCGGGTGAGGGTCATCGGCTTCTCGCACAGCACGTGCTTGCCGGCCTCCAGCGCCATCAGCACGTGCTCGACGTGCAGCGCGTGCGGGCTGGCGACGTAGACGACCTCGACGTCGGGGTCGGCCACCAGGGCGTCGTACGACGCGTGGGCGCGGGCGGCGTACGGCTCGGCGAGGGCGGCGGCACCCGCCTCCGAGCGCGAGCCGACGGCCACCAGCCGTGCGCCGTCGAGCAGCGCGAGGTCCGCGGCGACCTTCCGGGCGATCTTCCCAGTGGCGAGGAAGCCCCACCGGACCGGGTCGGCCGGGCTCGGGGCGCCGTCGGAGGGAGGCGTGGGACGGGTGGGACGGGTGGTTCCGCTGGGCTCGCTCACCCGGCCGAGTCTGGCAACCGCGCGGGCCCCGACGCGCTCGGGGACGCCCCGCGCGCCGAATGACACGGCTGTGATTCGGCGTCTACAGTGGGTGCATCACCAGACCTGGCGCGCTCCCGCGGACGGGTCCGAGGAGCGGAGAGGTGCGATGGAAGCCCAGCGTCACGACGACGTCCAGTCCGGCGAGACCGGTGAGCCGACCACGCAGCTGAGCGACCGCGACCGCGAGATCCTCGAGTTCGAGCGGCAGTGGTGGAAGTACGCCGGTGCCAAGGAGACCGCGGTCCGGGAGAAGTTCGGCATGAGCTCCACCCGCTACTACCAGGTCCTCAACGCCCTCATCGACCGCGCCGAGGCGCTCGAGGCCGACCCGCTGCTGGTCCGCCGCCTGCGTCGGCTGCGCTCCCAGCGCCAGCGTCAGCGCTCCGCGCGCCGCCTCGGCTTCGAGATCTAGGAGCTCCTCGTGGCTGACCGCCTCGGCCCCGACCGCACCCGCGCCCAGCGCGGGATGGTGCTGTCCTCCCCGGTCGTGCTGCTCAGCGTGGTGGCCGTCCTGCTCGCGGGCTTCGCGTTCGTGATGACCCGCGGCGGCGAGCCCACCGAGCGCGAGATCGCGACCCCCGTGGGAGCCACCGAGTCGCCGTCCGCGACGGCGTCACCGACCGCCGAGCCGACGGCCGAGCCGACCAAGAAGCGGAAGAAGCCGGTCCGGCGCGCCGAGGTGCTCGTCGAGGTCTACAACAACTCCGGCGTCACCGGCCTGGCCGGCAGCGTCGCCGACTCCGCCACCGACATCGGCTGGCAGGTCGTCGGCGCCGACAACTGGTACGGCTCGATCCCCGAGAACACCGTCTACTACCCCGCGCGCCTCAAGCGCGCCGCCAAGCAGCTCGCGCTCGACCTGGGCATCGATCGCCGGATGCCGGTCGCGGGCGCCATGAAGGGCGACCGTCTGACCGTCATCCTCACCGGCGAGATCTGACCTCCCACCCGCCTCCGGGCGGTGTGCGACGCGTCCCGTTCCCCGGGAGGCGCACCCGGGAGGGGCCGTGGCGTGGTTGGCTGGTGACGTGGAGTTCACGTCGGTGGAGGGGGAGCAGCGGTACGCCGCGCTCGTGCGGGCGGCGGCCGCGACGGCCGTCGGCCTCGACTTCGACGGCACCCTGGCGCCGATCGTGGACGACCCGGAGAAGGCCCACATCCATCCGGACGCCCCGCCGGTGCTGGTCGACCTGGCCGCCCAGGTGCGCGCGGTCGCCGTGGTCACCGGCCGCCCCGCGCGGCAGGTGCTCGACCTCGGCGGCCTCGAGGACGTCGGCGACACGGTGGGCGCCGCGGGCAAGGGCCTCTACGTCTTCGGCCAGTACGGCAACGAGCGCTGGAGCAGCACCCGGCGCCGCGTGGTCGGGCCGCGGCCGCCCGCCGGCCTGGCGGCGTTCGAGCGTGAGCTGCCTCGACTGCTGCGTCGTCTCGGCGCGGAGGGCGCGTTCATCGAGGACAAGGGCCTCGCCGTCGCCGTGCACACGCGCCGCCTCGACGACGCCGACGCGGCGTTCGCCCGGATCCTCCCCGAGCTGCGCGATCTCGCCGAGCGGCACGACCTGGTGGTCGAGCCCGGCAAGCAGGTGGTCGAGGTGCGCTCACCCGGCATGCACAAGGGCCAGGCCGTGCAGACCCTGGTCGACGAGCTCGACCTGGGCGGGTTCCTGTTCGCCGGCGACGACCTCGGTGACGTGGAGGCGTTCGACGCCGTCGCGCGGCTCGCGGAGCAGGGGATGCCGACGCTGCTGGTGTGCTCGTCGTCCGACGAGGAGAGCGCGCTCGTCGAGCGCGCCGACGTGGTGGTCCGCGGTCCCGACGGAGTCCTCGACCTGCTCGCCACATTCACCGACGACGCGGCCGCGCTGCGGGCCTGACCTGCGCAGCCGCCTCGACAGCGGACCTGGTGGCCACTGTTCAATCGTCCCACCATGCGGACTCGATGTCCGCGATCTGGGATCTCCATTTTCGGATCGGCCTGGGGCGACCCGTACAGTGGTGACTGCTCATCCAGAGGGACTGAGGGAACGGCCCGTCGAAGTCCCGGCAACCGCCATGCGCCTCCGCCTCCCGGCAGATCCGGGGACGGTGCGTGGAAACGGTGCCAAGTCCGCCCAGCCGCGAGAGCCGCCGCCGGGGAAGATGAGAAGGAGGAACCCATGAGCGCCCTTGCCGTCGAGTCCGACGAGAACACCACCGCGACCGTCTCCGCCGTCCCCGCCCCCGAGGGCGTCCGGGAGGGCGCCTTCGGCTCCGCCGTGGCACTGGCGTGCCGCGAGTGCGGCCACCGCACCGCGCTCGGCCCCTTCTACGCGTGTCCGGAGTGCTTCGGTCCGCTCGAGGTCGCCTACGAGTTCGGCGACGTCACCCGCGAGCAGATCGAGGCCGGCCCCCGCAACATCTGGCGCTACAAGGCGCTGCTGCCGGTGCCCACCGACATCGAGAGCAGCCCCAACACCGAGCCCGGCTTCACCCGCCTGCTCGAGGCGCACAACCTCGGCGCCGAGCTGGGACTCTCCAAGCTGTGGGTGAAGGACGACTCCACCAACCCCACCAACTCCTTCAAGGACCGCGTCGTCGCCTGCGCCCTGAGCGCGGCCCGCGAGCTCGACGCGAAGGTGTTCGCCTGCCCCTCCACCGGCAACCTCGCCAACGCCGTGGCCGCCGCCGGCGCCCGCGCCGGGATCAAGACCGTGGTCTTCATCCCGAGCAACCTCGAGAAGCCCAAGCAGGTCAACTCCGCGGTCTACACCGACTCGCTGGTCGCGGTCGAGGGCAACTACGACGACGTCAACAAGCTCGCCTCGGAGATCGCCGGCGAGGAGGAGGGCTGGGCGTTCGTCAACGTCAACGTCCGCCCCTACTACGCCGAGGGCTCCAAGACGCTGGGCTACGAGATCGCCGAGCAGCTCGGCTGGCGCCTGCCCGACCAGATCGTCATCCCGGTCGCCTCCGGTTCGCAGCTCACCAAGGTGCACAAGGCCTTCCAGGAGCTCATCGAGCTCGGCCTGGTCGAGGACAAGCCCTACAAGGTGTTCGGTGCCCAGGCGACCGGCTGCTCGCCGGTGTCGACGGCGTACAAGGCCGGCACCGACGCGATCCGCCCGGTCCGGCCCGACACGATCGCCAAGAGCCTCGCGATCGGCAACCCCGCCGACGGCATCTACGTGCTCGACATCTGCCGGGGCACCGGCGGCGCGGTCGAGGACGTCGACGACGCCCAGGTCCGCCAGGGCATCCTGACGCTGGCCCGCACCGAGGGCATCTTCACTGAGACCGCCGGTGGCACCACGGTCGCGGTGCTCCGCAAGCTCGTCGAGACCGGCCAGCTCGACCCCGAGGCCGAGACCGTCATCATCAACACCGGCATGGGCCTCAAGACCCTCGACGCCATCGCCGACGAGGTCGGCGCCGCGGCGACGATCAAGCCGTCGTACGCCGCGTTCGTCGGCACCGGGCTGTCGGAGCAGTGAGCCGCGCCGCCGCTCCCGGTGCGGGAGCGGCGGGCACGTCCATCGAGGGGCCTACGCGGCCTTGAGCCCGACCGGCTCGGCGAAGGTGACGATGTTGCTCTGCCACTCGCTGCCGTCCCAGTCGGTGCAGGTGACGAGCATGAGGCGGGCGCCCTCCGGGTCGACGCGCTGCTGGCCGAAGAGGCCGCTGGCGTACTCGGCGACACCCTCCTTGCTGATGTCGATCACCAACGTCACCCGGTAGACCATCCGCGAGCCTTCGGCCCGGAGCACGACCCGGTCGCCCTCGCTGAGGGCCTCGATGGCCGACATCGCCCCGCCGCCGGTGTGCACGGTGTGGCCGGTGACGACGGTCTGCCCGAAGACCGCGCCCGGCAGGGCCGACCCGGTCCACCAGCCGACGACGTCGGGGTCGGCCGGCGGGGCGAGCTCGGTGCCGTCGTTCTGGATCGGCACCACGGGGGCGTCGATGCCCACGGCGGGGATCACCAGCCGGTCGGGGCTGCTCGGCTCGGGGGCCGGGCCGGGGTCGGGTCTCTCCTTCCGGGGCTCCCTGGTCGGCTCCGCGTCCGGGGTGGCCGTGACGGTCACGGTCGCCGGGGCGGCGACGCCGGGGCTGCCGGTGCCACCGACGCCGAGCACGAGAGCCGTGCCGACAACCGAGGTCACGACGAGGACGAAGACCAGGACGCCGGCGAGTGCGGCGCGACGCCGCCGCGCGACCGGGTCGCGCGGCGGCGTCGAGAGGTGATGTGACATCGCGAGGACGGAGGGCTCCGTCAGCGGGCGAGGCGGCGGTACGTCGCCACGCCGGCCCCGCCGGCCACCGCGAGGGTGGCGGCCAGGCCGCCGAGGGCCAGCGCGCCGGGGCCCTGGTCGCCGGCGAGACCCGAGTTGACCGCCGTGATGGTCGGCTCGTCGTCGGTGAACGGGTCGTTGGTGTTCGTGGTGGTGTCGTCGTCGGTCTCGTCGTCGACGACGGTGTCGTCATCGTCATCGTCGTCGGTGTCCGCGACCCGGGAGTTGACCCCGCAGGACGACGTGCCGATGACCACGTCGAGCAGGTCGACGAAGTCGCTGGCCGCTGGGAGCGTGCGCACGTCGAGGGCGGTGACGGTGATCTCCCGGCCCCCGCGGGCGGTCGACTGCTTGTTGATCGTGCCGTCGAGGACGTTGTCCTCCAGCGGGGCCAGCTGCGGCGCGACCGCTGCGATGACGTTGTCGTTGATCGCGCTGATCAGCGGGTTGGTGACGCCACCGATCGGACCGAGCGCGCCCTGCAGCGAGGTCTCGAGCTGGGTGGTGAGCGCGTCGTTGATGGCGGCCACGACGACGTCGAGGTCGGTGAGCACCTTCGTGTTGGGCGGGGTGCTGCTCGGGAAGTTGAGCACGGTGGTGTCCGTGCCGAGGATGCGCGCCTGGAGGCTCGCGTCGGTCAGCAGGCTGTCGCCGGTGGCCGCGCTCGGGTCGGCGGTGCACTGGCTCTGCACGGCGCCGAGGTCGAGCACCAGCTCGGTGTCGATGCCGGCCAGGACGTCCTGGAGGGCCGTGTTGGTGGCCGGCAGCACGGCGTTCAGGATCGGCTGGAGGATCGTCTGCAGCGTGGTGTCGAGACCGGCGAGCAGGTCGGACTCGACCACGGTGACGCCGGTGAGGTCGAGCGTGCCGGCGCTGATCTCGGCGTTGTTGCCGGGCGTCAGGCAGAACTGGTCGGTGCCCACATCGGCGACGATCGCGCCGTCGCCGGCGAGGCCGGCGCAGGCGGCGGAGAGACCGTCGCGGCCGTCGGAGCCACCGACCGTGGCGGCGGCGTCCTGCGCGATCGTGCCGACCGTGATGTTGCTCTGGCCGCCGACCGCGGTGATGAGAGGCGTCTTGTCGCCCGTGGTGGTCTCACCGGTGCCGTCGTGCGTGGCGGTGTAGGAGCCCGATCCGGTCGGCGTGCTCAGGACGGTGAGCTCGAGGCCGGTGGCCGACGCCTGGGCGACGGTCGTGGCGGCGATGCCGGGGCTGGCCGACAGGACGACCAGGGCGCCGGCGGCGAGAGACGGCGTGACGAGCGAGCGCAAAGGGGACAAGGTGGGCACCTCTGTGATGGGGGACGGCGTCCTCTCGGGGGAACAGGACGCGGGGGTAGTCCGGACTATACAAATGGGCGTGATCTGCGGCACCCGAACGGTCGGTGATCCGTCGTCGGGTCCACATACTGAACAATCCCTGAGCCGTCCTCCCCTCCTCCGAAGGCCGGCGTCGAGGAGGTCACGAGCGCCGCCGGGCGGTGGCGGGACCCTGCTGCTCGGCGATGACGACGAGGTTCTTCTCGTACGTCGTGCCGTTCCAGTCCGTGCAGGTCACCAGCACCAGGCGGCCGTCGCCGCCGTCCTGGCCGAAGAGCTCCTCGGAGCGCTCGGCGAGCTCCTCCCGCGTGGTGTCGAGGACCTCGGTCACGCGGTAGACCTGACGTGCCACCCGTGTGGTGAGAACCACACGCGCTCCGACCCCGCCGTCCTCGAGATCGATGACCGGGTCGAGGGCTCCGCCGCCGGTGTGCACGGTGTGGCCGGTGATCACCGTCTGGCCCCGGTCCGAGCCCGGACGGGCCGAGCGCTGCCACCAGCCGACCGTGCTCGGGTCGGCCGGTGGGTCGAGCACGCCGTCGGGCGAGACCTCGATGGGTACGACGTCCGCAGCGACGTCGAGCGAGGCCAGCCGCAGCCGCTGCGGGGGCGTGGCGGGCGGCTCCTCCGCCTGGGACGAGGGAGCCAGCCATCCGGCCACCGCCATCAGGAGGGCGAGGACGAGCAGCCCGGTCGTCAGACCGGACAGCGCGGCGTCGGTACGTCGGGCGAGCACGGTGCCGCCGCCGCTCAGCCCAGCGAGCGGCGGTAGCCGGCGTACCCGGCCGTGCCGGCCGCGGCGAGCGCGAGACCGAGCGCACCGAGGGCCAGCGCCCCGCCGTCGCCGGCGTCGCCCGAGCCGGGAGCGTCAGCGAGGCCGGCGGGCACGGCGGTCGGCACCGAGCGCGGGGTCGGCTTCGGGCTCGGCGACGGGTCGTCGGTCTCGTCCTCGGTGACGGTCACCCGGCCGTTGGGGCCGCATGTCGACTCGCCCAGCTGCACGCTGAGCAGGTCGACGTCGAACTCGGCGGCCGCCGGCAGCACCGACAGGTCGAGCGCGGTCACCTCGATCGCGCCCGGCGCCGGACGCGACTGCTTGTTCAGGGTGCCCCGCAGGATGTTGTCCTCGAGCGGGGCGAGCTGCTCGGCCACCGCGCTGACGATGTTGTCGTTGAGCTGGGTCTCGACCTGGTCGACCACGGCGGCCAGCGGGGCGAGTGCCCCGTCGAGGGCCGTGGTCAGCTCGGTCTCGAGCGCGTCGGTGACAGCCGTCAGCACGACGTCGAGATCGGTGACGACCTTGGTGTTGGGGGGCGGGTTGACCGGCAGGTCGACGAGGTCGACCCGCTGTCCGGCCAGCACGACGTACAGGCCCGCGTCGACGAGCTGGCTGTCGCCGGAGGCGTTGTTGAGGCCGGCCGTGCACTGGCTCTGCACCGCGCCGAGGTCCAGGACGACCTCGGGTTCGCCGACGCTGGTCAGCGCCTGCTGCACGGCGCCCTGTGCTGCCGGCACCAGCGCGTCGAGCACGGGCTGGAGAGCGGCCTGGAGCTGCTGGTCGAACCCGGCCAGCAGGTCGGCGCGGACGATCTCGACGTCGCCGAGCTCGAACGTGCCGGCGCTGATCGTGGCGTTGTCGCCCGGGTCGAGGCAGAAGCTGTCGCCGGCCGCCACCAGGCTGGCGCCGTCACCGGCGACGCCGGCGCAGGCCGCCGAGCTGCCCTGACCGGACGTGACCGCGACCGTCGCGTCCTGGGCGAGGGTGCCGACCGACACGAGCGGCTGGTTGCCGAGCGCGGTCACCAGCGGAGCGTTGCTGCCGCTCGTGGTCGTGTCGGTGCCGTCGGTGCTGACCTCGTAGCTGCCGCTGTCGGCGGGGGTGTTCGCGACGGTCACGCGGATCGCGGTGGCGCTCGCCGGGGCGACCGGAGCGGCCGCGGCGCCGGGCGTCGCGGACAGCAGGACGAGGGATCCGGCGCCGACCGCAGCAACCGCGGTACGCAGGAGAGGAAGACGGGGGGACATCGGGCACCTCGGGGCGGACGGGGGCGGGGGACGTGTGTCCAACGTCTCAGCAGGCGTTTCGTCACGGGGCGGGCACTCATCCCCAGGGGTGGCTGTGGGTGCGTGTCACCCGGCTGTCACCTGCCCGTCATCCGGATGGAGTGACATGCGCTGCGGAGAAGTCCGTCGAGCCCGGTCGGCCGGCCGGGGATCAGCAGGAGGTGCGGCGTGGGCAGCAGCAGGAACAGGTTGATGGCGGTCGGCGTGGCCGCGGCCTCCGTCGGAGCGGTGAGCGGCGCGGTCGGCGTCGGCGCCCGCCAGCTGCTCGCGCGCCAGGCCGAGACGGCGCGCCGGATCATCGGCAAGCCGCTCGGCGAGGAGGCCCCGCGCGCCGACCGGGTCTGGAAGAAGGCCTACGGCAACCCCGTCGAGCTGCTCGTCCTCGGCGACTCGATCGCCGCCGGCCTCGGGGCCGAACGGCGCAAGGACACCCTCGGCGGGCGGCTCGCCAAGGGCCTCGCCAAGCGCACCCAGCGCGCCGTACGGCTCACCACCGGCGCCGCCGTCGGCGCCGAGAGCAGCCAACTCGCCGACCAGCTCGACGGCCTCCCGGCCGGGTACGTCGCCGACGTCGCGGTCGTCGTCGTGGGCGGCAACGACGTCACCCACCGGGTCCCGGTCTCGGAGTCGGCCCGGCACCTGACCGACGCGATCGAGCGGCTGCGCGCGCAGGGCACCGAGGTCGTCGTCGGCACCTGCCCCGACCTGGGCCTCCTGCGACCGGTGCCGCAGCCGCTGCGCACGCTCGGCTCGCGCGCCTCGCGCCAGCTCGCCGCCGCCCAGGCGACCGCCGCCACCGCGGCCGGCGCGCACGCCGTGTCCCTCGCCCGGGTCGTCGGGCCGTTCTTCATCACCAACCCCGACGAGATGTTCAGCCTCGACCGGTTCCACCCCTCGGCCCTGGGCTACCGGCGTACGGCGTCCGCGCTCCTGCCGTCGGTGCTGCACGCCCTCGGCCTGCACGACCGGGTGCCCTTCGGCCACGAGGTGCCCGGCGTGGCCGTGGCGGAGCCGGCGGTCGCGACACCGTAGGGTCCGCAGGGTGACCGACCTCGCCGCCGGGCCCGCCGTGGAGCGCTACCTCGACCTGACCGCGCGGATGCTCACCCGCTTCGGGTTCGAGGGGCGCAGCCTCACCGTGAAGCTGCCCCGCCGCTCCTACGAGGCCTACCTGTACGGCCTGCTCCAGAAGGCCACCAAGGACCGCGACGTGCGGCTCGTCGAGGCCGGTGAGTTCGGCCCCGAGCAGCAGCAGCGGCGCCGCGAGGGCCGCGACTGGCCGGCCGACGCGGAGACCATGGTCGGCCTCCTTCGCCTGGAGAACGTCCGGCACTGCCTGGAGCAGGTCGTCGCCGACGACGTGCCGGGCGACTTCGTCGAGACCGGCGCGTGGCGCGGCGGCACCTGCATCTACGCCCGCGCGGTGCTGGCCGCCCACGGTGTCACCGACCGCACCGTGTGGGTCGCCGACTCCTTCGAGGGGCTGCCGCCGCCGGACGGGCGCTTCGACGCCGACGCCGGCGACCAGCACCACGTCGAGCCGGAGCTGGCGATTACCCGCGAGGCGGTCGAGGACAACTTCCGCCGCTACGACCTGCTCGACGAGCAGGTGCGGTTCCTCGAGGGCTGGTTCTCCGAGACCCTGCCGGACGCCCCGATCGAGCAGGTCGCCGTGCTGCGCCTGGACGGCGACATGTACGGCTCGACCATGGACGCCCTCGAGGCTCTCTACGACAAGGTGCCCGTCGGTGGGTTCGTCGTCGTCGACGACTACGGCGCCGTGCCGGGCTGCGCGCAGGCGATCCACGACTTCCGCGACGCCCGCGGCATCACCGACCCGCTCCAGGAGATCGACTGGGCGGGCGTCTACTGGAGGCGCTCGTGACCCCGGCCGCACCCGGGTCGGAGCAGCCCGACCCGGAGCAGCCCGAGGTCTCGGGACAGGAGAGTCGCGAGGAGCTGCTCGTCGTCGTACGACGCCTCGAGGGCCTGCTCGGCGAGGCCCGTCGCTTCGGCCGGCGCTCCACCCGGCAGATGCACCAGGCCGTCACCTCCGACCTCGCCGACGCGGAGGCCGCGCTGGCGGCTGCCGAGGAGCGCGCCGACCGTGCCGAGAAGCGGCTCGCGAAGGCACGCGGCCGGGCCGACCGCGCCGAGGCCGAGCTCGCCGAGCTGCGCGCCAGCACCACCTGGCGGGTCGGGCGGGCCGTGGTGGCCGTGCCGGCCCGGCTGCGGCGCCGCGGCTGACGGCGTACCGACGCGCCGGCGGAGAAAGTCCGCCCACCCCTCCAACCCCGGCAGGTCCTCGTGCGTACTACCCACGACACGCTGCCGAGCCCGAGGAGGGGGACGAACGGTGCGTGACGCCACGGCCGAGGCCGACTTCACCCGCTGGGCGCGGGACCGCCAGGGCGCCCTGCTGCGGACCGCGGTCCTGCTCACCGGGGACCGTCAGCGCGCCGAGGACCTGGTGCAGGAGGCCCTCGTCGTGGTCGCCTCCCGGTGGCGGTCGGGCTCGGTGGAGCACCCGGAGGCCTACGCCCGTCAGGTGATGGTGCGGCGCAACGTGTCGTGGTGGCGCAAGCACCGCCGGGAGGTCCTCCGCGACCCGGGCGGTGAGCACGCCCACCCGGCCGACCCGGTCGACCGGACCGGCCGTGCCGAGGACCGGATGGTGCTCGACGCTGCGCTCGCGCGGCTCACGCCCAAGCAGCGCGCCGTCGTCGTGCTCCGCTACTTCGACGACCTCTCCGAGCGCGACACCGCCGCGGCGCTCGGGGTCAGCCCCGGCACCGTCAAGAGCCAGACCCACCTCGCGATGCGTCGACTGCGCGAACACCTTCCCGACCTGTCCGATCGGTCCGACCTGCTGGATGCGGACGCGCCAACGGCGTCGTCGAGGACGTCCGGAGGAGGAGCCTGATGACCGGACGCGACCTGAGAGACCTGCTGGCCGACCGGGTGTCCGACGAGGTGCCCCCCGACCTGGTCGCCGGCACCTGGGCGCACGGCCGACGTCGCCGCCGCGCCCGACGTGCCGGCGCAGTCGCCGGCGCGGTCGCCGCGACCCTCGCCGTGGTCGGCGGCGTCGCGGGCGTCCCCGGTCTCCGGACGGGCGACGCCGGGCCACGACCGCCGGTCGCGACCGCTCCGGCTCCGGCCCCGGCTCCGGGGACCGGCACCGCGACGCCGACGACCGCGGTCGACCCCGACGAGCCGGGCGGGCGGACCACCCCGCTGCGCCGCCTCCCGCTGCGCGACGACGTGGAGCCCGACCTGCGGGTCGACGGGGCGCCGGGCGTCCTCGCGCCGTACCCCCAGCAGGAGGAGGCGCTCCCGCTGGCCCGGCTCGACGGCGACCCGCTGCCACCCTCGGTCGTCCTCGGCGACGACCTCGCCCGGGCCGACGACGCGCTGGACGACCCGCTCGTCGTGGCCGACGCGGCGTACGGCGTGGCGCTGGACGGCGGACGGTCGCTCACCGACGTGCTGCTCGTGGCGGGGGAGGAGGTGCGCCGGGTGCGGGTGGCCGACGTACCGGCCCTCGACGGCGCGCAGGCCGACCCGGCGATGCTCTCCTCCGACGGCGGGTTCCTCGCGCTGCGCCTGCCGGACGAGGCCCTGGCCGTGCTCGACGTCGCTGCAGGCACCTGGCGCCGCGTCGAGCCGGACCTCGACGGTCCGCTCGCGGACGTGCGGATGAGCTGGTTCGGCTCCGACCTGTGGCTGCAGGGGCCCGACGGCTCCGGCCCGACGTACGACCCGCGGACCGGGCGGCGCGTCGGCTCGTCGGCCCGGGACCTGCCCTCGCCGGGCGTCGACCTCGGCGACGGGGCGGTGCCGCTGGGCCGCGGACGCGACGGCACCACCGGTACGGCGTACGCCTGGGGCGCGACCCGGTCGCTCCCCGGTCGCGACGGCGAGCCCGCCGTGCCCGCGCCGACCGTCGTCTCGGTACCGACCAACGGGCGGCCGGCCCTGCTGGTCGTGCCCTCCGAGGACGAGGGGCGGGCCAGTCCCTGCTGCTCGGTCGCGTCGTGGGCGGCCGGTGACGTGCTGCTCTGGGAGTCGCGCAACGACGACGGGACCGGTCGGCTGCTCGCCTGGGTCGTCGGTACCCACGCCTTCGCGCGGGTCACCCACGTCGTCGCCCCGGAGGGCGTGCGCTGGGTGTCGAGCTACGCCCGGTTCTGGCCGACCGCGCCCGGCGACGGTCCGGTGGGCTGACGGCGTACCGGCCCTTCCACCCCCGCCCTCTCGGGAGGTTTCCGGTCAGGACCGCGGTGGCACAGTGGACGGTGACGACCGGCACGGGGGTCCGGTCGCTGAGAGAGGCCGTCACCATGTCCGACTCGTCCAGCTCGTTCAGCTCGTCCAGCTCCACCGTCACGCCGCGGGTCCTGCTCGCCACGTCCGCCAAGGATCCCGACGGGGAGCCCGCGCACGAGGTGCTCGACGCGGCCCTCGCCCAGCGCGGGATCACCAGCGCCTGGGCGCCCTGGGACGACCCGTTCGTCGACTGGTCGGCCGCCGACCTGGTCGCCGTCCGGTCCACCTGGGACTACGACACCCGCCGCGCCGACTTCCTCGGCTGGGCGCGCGAGGTGGGTCCGCACCTCCTGCACGGCCCCGAGCTGTTCCGCTGGAACACCGACAAGGCCTACCTGCTCGACCTCGCCGGCGTCTCCGGGCTGCGGGTCGTCCCGACCGTCGTGGCCGACAACCTAGTCGACGTGCGAGCCGCGATCGGCCGCGTCGGCACCGCGGTGGTCAAGCCGCGCCACGGCGCCGGCGGCCGCGGCATCGTCATCGTCCGCGACTCCGAGTCGTGGCTGCCCGTCGACCAGGGCCGTGGATCGTCCAGCCGCTGCTGCCCAACATCCAGCGCGAGGGCGAGGTGTCGGTGTTCGTCATCGGCGGTCGCCCGGTGTCGCAGGTCCTCAAGACCGCGACCAAGGAGGACATCCGGGTCAACCCGGCGTACGGCGGTGCGCGCAGCGCCGTCCCGCTCGACGACGCGGCCGCGGTCGTGGCCGTCGAGGCGGTCGCCGCGACCAGCGAGGTGACCGGCAGCGGGTTGGCGTACGCGCGGGTCGACATGATCCGCCACGACGGTCGGCTCCTGGTCAGCGAGGTCGAGGTCACCGAGCCGTGCCTCTACCTCGACGTGGCGCCGGAGAACGCCGCCGCGCTGGCCGACGTGATCGCCGCGCGCCTCGGGGTCTGACCCGGCGCCGGACGCGCACGATCCGTGCGCCCGGATCGTTTGCACTCGACAGGGGCGAGTGCTAGACATTTCGCTAGCACTCGTAGCATGAGAGTGACAGATCGGATCGGTGTCAGCTGAGGTCCGAAGCGCCGGCGAGCAGGGTTCGCCGGGTCAGCCGGACCGTCCGTCGCGGGCAGCCCACCGAGTCCGCCACCCGACTCTGCAAGCGTGAGGAACCGCAAGAGTTATGTCCAAGCTGATCGCATTCGACGAGGAGGCCCGGCGCGGCCTCGAGCGTGGCATGAACACGCTCGCCGACGCCGTCAAGGTCACCCTCGGCCCCAAGGGCCGCAACGTCGTCCTGGAGAAGAAGTGGGGCGCCCCCACGATCACCAACGACGGTGTGAGCATCGCCAAGGAGATCGAGCTCGAGGAGCCCTACGAGAAGATCGGGGCCGAGCTCGTCAAGGAGGTCGCCAAGAAGACCGACGACGTCGCAGGTGACGGCACCACCACCGCCACCGTCCTCGCTCAGGCCATGGTCCGCGAGGGTCTGCGCAACGTCGCGGCCGGCGCCAACCCGATGGGTCTCAAGCGCGGCATCGAGACCGCCGTCGAGAAGGTCTCCGAGCAGCTGCTCGGCATGGCCGTCGACATCGAGACCAAGGACCAGATCGCGGCCACCGCGACCATCTCCGCCGGTGGCGACACCACCGTCGGCGACGCCATCGCCGAGGCGATGGACAAGGTCGGCAAGGAGGGCGTGATCACGGTCGAGGAGTCGAACACCTTCGGCCTCGACCTCGAGCTCACCGAGGGCATGCGGTTCGACAAGGGGTACATCTCGCAGTACTTCGTCACCGACCCCGAGCGCATGGAGGCCGTCCTCGAGGACGCCTACATCCTCATCGCCAACCAGAAGATCTCGAACGTCAAGGACCTCGTCCCGGTGCTCGAGAAGGTCATGCAGACCGGCAAGCCGCTGCTGATCCTGGCCGAGGACACCGACGGCGAGGCGCTGTCGACCCTGGTCGTCAACAAGATCCGCGGCACCTTCAAGTCCGTCGCCGTGAAGGCCCCGGGCTTCGGTGACCGCCGCAAGGCCATGCTCCAGGACATCGCGATCCTGACCGGCGGCCAGGTCATCTCCGAGGAGGTCGGCCTCAAGCTCGAGTCCGCCGACCTCGGTCTGCTCGGCCAGGCCCGCAAGGTCGTCATCACCAAGGACGAGACCACCATCGTCGAGGGTGCCGGCGACCAGGGTCAGATCGAGGGCCGGGTCAACCAGATCCGCGCCGAGATCGAGAACTCCGACTCCGACTACGACCGTGAGAAGCTCCAGGAGCGCCTCGCCAAGCTGGCCGGCGGCGTCGCCGTCATCAAGGTCGGCGCGGCCACCGAGGTCGAGCTCAAGGAGCGCAAGCACCGCATCGAGGACGCCGTCCGCAACGCGAAGGCGGCCGTCGAGGAGGGCATCGTCTCCGGCGGTGGCGTGGCGCTGATCCAGGCCGCGGCTGCTGCCTTCGAGAAGATCGAGCTGAGCGGCGACGAGGCCACCGGTGCGCAGATCGTGCGCCTGGCCGCCGAGGCCCCGCTCAAGCAGATCGCGATCAACGCCGGCCTCGAGGGCGGCGTCGTCGCGGAGAAGGTCCGCAACCTCACCCCGGGCCAGGGCCTCAACGCGGCCACCGGCGAGTACGTCGACATGATCGCCACCGGCATCATCGACCCCGCCAAGGTGACCCGCTCGGCCCTGCAGAACGCCGCCTCCATCGCGGCGCTCTTCCTCACCACCGAGGCCGTCGTGGCCGACAAGCCCGAGAAGGCTCCGGCCATGCCGGGCGGCGACGGCGGCATGGGCGGCATGGGCGGCATGGACTTCTGATCGACCTGATCAGGTCCACGCACGCTGCGTGACACCCACGGAGGCCCCCACCGCGACGCGGTGGGGGTCTTCGTGCGTCCTGGGTGGTCCAGCCGCCCGCAGGTGGTCGCGCCTGACGAGCGCTCCTCCGGTGGTTGAGCCCGACCGAGCGCCAGCGAATCCGGTGGTTGAGCCCGACCGAGCGCCAGCGAGGGAGGAAGTCGAAACCCCGGACGGCCGACCGCGAACCGCATCCACAACCAGCCCTCGAGCCAGCGCCGACTGTCGGTGGTCGCACCTAGAATCGGGACATGCGAAAAGCACTCCTGACCTGCGACAACGAGCCAACCCCGGTCGGTCTCGTCGCTGCCGTCAGGGCTGCTGCGGAGGTCAAGAAGCAGGCCGCACTGACCGAGGCGTACGCCGTGCTGGAGTGGGTCGCC
>PBYI01000053.1 GCA_002729525.1 Nocardioides sp. | reverse complement strand
CAGCACCCACGAGGTCCGCGCCCGGGTCAGCGACCTCCACGCGGCCCTGTTGCGCACCATGCTGCACGGGCTCGCCTCACCCAGGCACGTGACCGCCGAGCACGGCGCCGGCGGCTATGACCGGCGGGCCGGCAGGCCGACCGCGCACCGGCTCGGGCTGGCGTTCTGCGAGCTCCTCGAGCGCTACCCGACAGGCCGGCTCCCCGCCAACGACGGGGTCACCGCGACCGTGGTGGTCACCATCCCCCTCGCCACCCTCCAGGGTGGGGATCAGGCGGCGGCCCTGTCGACGGGGGAGCGGATCTCACCCGGGCAGGCACGCCGGCTGGCGTGCGAGGCCCACCTGATCCCGGCCGTGCTGGGCGGGGAGTCCGAGGTCCTCGACCTCGGCCGCGCCCGCCGCCTGCACACCCGTGCGATGCGCCTCGCGCGGATCGTCGAGCAGCCCACCTGCGAGCACCCCACCTGCGACGTCCCCGCCACCGCCTGCCACGCCCACCACCGCACCCCCTGGGCCCACGGCGGCACCACCGCCAAACACACCCTCGAGTGGCTCTGCCCCCACCACCACCGCCAGACCCACACCACCAGCACCGTCAGACGGACGTGAGGAGCGATCGGCGCCCCTTCCTGGCAGCGTGCGATCCTGCCGCCCGTGGACGGACTCCCTGTCGCCAGCCCGTGGCCCGCGACCGCCTCGGACCTGCTGTTCCGTGAGGCCACCGAGGCTGACGTCGAGGCGCTGCTGGCGTTCCGCAACGACCCGGAGGTCAACCGGTTCATGGTGCGCACCCACGTGGACCCCGAGGACCTTCGGCGCGAGGTCCTGGCCAGTCCCATGAGCCCGACCGACTACTCGTGCGTGGTGGAGCGGGACGGGCATGTCGTGGCGATGGGCTTTCTCGACGTCGTCGACGGCGCGGGTCAGCCTGGGCATCCGCGCGGCACTGACGGTGTGATCGGCTACGTGGTGCGCTCCGATGCCGCACGACAGGGCGTCGGGACGGCGACGGCGTCGGCGCTGCTGCACGCAGCGTTCGAGCGCCTCGGGCTGCGGCGGGTCACCGCGCGTGCGAATGCCGACAACGTCGCATCGGTGCGGGTGCTGGAGCGCGCGGGCATGCGGCGTGAGCGCTACGCGGTCCAGGCGCTGTGGCACCAGGAGCTGGGCTGGCTCGACGAGGTCGAGTACGCCCTGCTCGCTGAGGAGTGGACGTCGCTCCGACGACGGACGTCGTGAGACGCAGGAGGGGCCCCGACCGCGTGGTCGGAGCCCCTCCTGCGAGCGTCGTCGCTCAGGCAGCCAGCTTGGTGCCGATCGACAGCACCCGGGTGACCAGGTGGTCGAGGGCGGCGTTGTCGTCGTCGTCGAGGTTCGGGTTCTGCCCGGTGACCTTGCCGACGCCGTACGGGTTGCCGTCGTTGGGGTGGAACTTCACGCCGTCGGTGTAGCCCGGGGGCACGATGATGCCGCCCCAGTGGGCGAAGGTCGTGAACATCGCGTTGAGGGTCGTCTCCTGCCCGCCGTGCAGCGTCTGGCTGGAGGTGTACGCCGCGTACGCCTTGTCGGCGAGCTTCCCCTCCTGCCACAGCGGGCCGAGGGTGTCGATGAACGACTGCATCTGGCTCGACACGTGGCCGTAGCGGGTGCCGGCGCCGATGATGACCGCGTCGGCCCAGGCGATGTCCTCGGGCGTCGCGGTGGTCTCGCCCTTCATCGCCTCCACGTGCGCGGCCCAGGGCTCGACCGAGGCGACGACCTCGGCGGGCGCGGTCTCGGCGACGGGCCGGCGGCGCACCTCGGCGCCCTGCTTGAGTGCGGTCTCCTCCAGGCGCTGGGCCATCGCGTGGCCGGTGCCGAAGCCGGAGTAGTAGATGATCGCGAGCTTGGTCATGTGGTCGTCCTTCCCGAGGTCGGTTGACAGTTCAACCTCATTGAGACTACGGCGTCCGCGCGTCGAGCACACCCCCGGAAGGGGGAGATCCGGACCACAGTCCGTTTCTATCAGCGGGGTCTCAGCGGCCTCTCAGCCGGTGACGCCGAACTGCTCCACCCGGACCACGTCCCGGCGTACGCCGAGCTCCCCGAGCAGCCGGGCGGCGTACGACGCGAAGCCGACCGACCCGCACACGTACGCCCGCCGCACCTCGTCGGCTCCGCCGAACCGGTCGTGGTCCAGCAGGTCGTGCACCTCGTCGTGGTACGGCGGGGCCGCCACCCGCACCGAGCCGTCGGGCAGGTCGAGGTTCTCCCGGGTGAGCGCGACGAACGCGCCCGCGTCGCGCAGCTCGTCGGCGTACGGCAGGGCGGCCCAGGTCTTGGCGAGCACGACCACCCGCAGCAGGTCGGGCCGTCCGAGCCGGGCGGCGTGGCGCACCATCGAGACCACCGGCACCACGCCCGAGCCGCCGGCGACGCAGACCGCGGGCACGGAGCCGTCCCAGGTGAACCAGCCGCCGATCGGACCGCGCACCTCCAGCACGTCGCCGGGCTCGGCGACGTCGTGCAGGTGCCCGGACACCTCGCCGTCGGGCATCCGCTCGACCAGCAGCTCCACCAGCGGGTCGGCGGGGTCGGAGGCGACGGAGTAGGACCGCTGTGCGGTGTAGTCGTCGGGCGCCCGCAGTCGTACGACGTAGTGCTGGCCGGGCAGGTGCGCCACGCGGTCGGCGACGTCGAGGCGCAGCCGCACCCGCGGGGACGAGGTGTCGCCCTCCCGGACCGCCTCGACCACGGTGGCGGTCGTCCAGGCGGTCGTCCAGGCGGTGGTCGTGCCGGCCATCCCGGCGGTGCCGGCGTCTGGCTCAGCGGCGCTCACGGGTCGCCCTGGTAGCGCTGCTCCAGCCACGGGTCGCCGCGGTCGTGGTAGCCGTTGGCCTCCCAGAAGCCCGGCCGGTCGTCGGCCATCAGCTCCAGCCGGGTCACCCACTTCGCGGACTTCCAGAAGTACAGGTGCGGCACGAGCAGCCGCACCGGACCGCCGTGCTCGACGCTCAGCGGCCTCCCGTCGTGCTCCCACACCCCCCACGCCCGCCCGCCGGTGACGTCGGCGAGCGGCAGGTTGGTCGTGTAACCGGTGGTCGAGTGCGCCATCACGTAGCCCGCCGCGGCCGTCGGCCCGGCCGCCTCCAGCAGCGTGTCGACGGAGACCCCGGTGAACGTGTTGTCCAGCCGGGTCCAGGTCGTGACGCAGTGGATGTCCCCGCGGTACGACGAGCGCGGCAGCGCCCGCAGCTCGGCCCACGACCACCGCGCCGGCGCGTCGACCAGCCCGTCGACGGTCATCGACCAGCGGTCGGTCCAGCCCGGGCCGACGTCCGGCAGCGCCTCGGCGGTGAGCGACGGCCACTCGGTGCCGGCGTCGTACTGCCCCGGCGGGATGCGGTCGGCGTGCGTGCGAGCCGCCTCGCGGCGGTCGCGTCGTCCGGTGAATCCCCGTGTGACCGGCATGCGCCCAGTCTGCCGGGTGCGCGGATGCCGGCGGCCGGCAGGCGTCAGACGTGCGCGGCGCTCTCGTAGTCCTCGGTCAGACCGTGCGGCGTCTTCTCCCACCGGTGCGGGTCGAAGAGCACCTGGTGCAGCGCGCGCCAGGCGGCCACGGAGTGCAGCAGCCAGTAGACCGGCCCGAACACCGCGAAGATGCCGATGCGCCACGTGTAGCGCCAGCTGGCGACCAGGGCGGTAGTCACGATCATCATCAGGTTGCCGAAGACGAACGTCGTCACGCTGATCTCGGTGAGCCACGCGGGCAGGTCGAGGCCGACGAGCTGGACGCCGATGTACGTCGCGATGGTCAGCGCGAGCGCCAGCGGGTAGGCCAGGAACGCCAGCGTGGTGGCGGCGACGAGGCCGAGCATCGAGATGACGCCGAGCGGGCCCGTCTCGCGGGCGAAGCGCCACGGGTCCCGCAGGTTCACCGCGGCCGTCATCATGTAGCCCTTGATCCAGCGGGTGCGCTGCTTGATCCACGACGTCGTGACCGCGCAGGCCTCCTCGCCGGTCGAGGAGTCCATCATCTCGACCCGGTAGCCGGCCGACGCGGTGCGCAGGCCGGCGTCGGCGTCCTCGGTGACGTTGTAGGGGTCCCAGCTGCCGAGGTCTCGCAGCAGGTCGACGTCGAAGTGGTTGGACGTGCCGCCCAGCGGCAGCGGGAGCCGGGTGACGTCCATGCCCGGGAGCATCGCCTCGAACCAGTGGGCGTACTCGATCGCGAACATCCGGGTCAGCACGTTGTAGTCGGCGTTGAAGTAGTGCAGCGAGGCCTGCACCACCGCCAGCGGCGGCTTCGACGTCAGCCCGTGCCGCTGCTCGAACTGGTCGCGCCGGAACGCCGCGACCGCCTCCTTCAGCTGACCCGGGTCCGGCCGGTCCTCGGCGTCGTAGATGACGGCGTAGCGCCCGCGGGCGAGCGAGAGCCCGTAGTTGCAGGCGCGCGGCTTGGTCTGCGGGGTGCCCGGCGGCACCACGACGACCTCGACGAACGGCGGCAGGTCGGCCGCCTGCGCGGCTGCGATGGTGGCCTCGTCGTCGGCCTCGAGCAGCAGCATCACGTCGAGCTTGTCGGGCGGGTAGTCGAGCACCGACAGGTTGGCGACGAGCGTCTCCACGACGTTGGCCTCGTCGTACGCCGGCACGAGCACCGTGTAGACGGGCAGCTCGTCCTCGGGCGGGAGCGCCGCCCACTGCGGGCTGAGCCCCGCCTCGACGCGTGCCTGCATCTCCTCCAGCTGCTGGCGCGAGCGGTGCGCGGCGCGGAACGGCATCAGCGAGACCGCCACGGTCTTGAAGACCACGTTGGTGACGAACAGCAGGTTGGCCACCGCGAGGGTCACCACGATCGCGGTGGTGGGGGAGCGGACCAGTCCGACCACGAGCGCCACCAGCAGCACCGCCGGGAACCACCGCTGCCAGGTCGTCAGGCCCGAGCGCGCGGACAGCCGCGGGAAACGGGTCGCGAGCCGGTCGCCGGCCTCGTGCAGCAGCACCTCGCGGTGCACCTCGGCCAGCGCCGAGCGCAGCGCGGTGGGCGTCGTACGACGCACCTCGACCCGCCCGGCGGCGTACAGCTCCCGGACGCCGGCGAACGACTCCGGGTCGGGCCTCCCGACGGCGGCCACCACGAGCGTGGCGACGTCGCCGGTCTCGTCGAGGCGCCATGGCACCCAGCCGTGGAAGAGGCAGGGGCGGTGCCCGACCCGGGCGGCGAGGTCGCGGTCGGGCGGCTCGGCGTCGAGGTCGACGGTCGTGTCGGTGAGCTCGACGTCGGGCAGCCGGCGCCGCACCTCCGGGGCAAGCTCGGTCGGTGCGGGCGGACGCAGCCGGTTGCCGGGCAGGTCGACGACGTCCAGCGGCGCGAGGTCGCGGGTCGCGCCGTCGGGCACGACCGCGAGCACGCCGGTGCGCTCACCACTGCCCGTCGTCACGGCTGCTCCACGCGTCGGTAGATGCCCACGTTGCCCTGGGAGTACCCCAGCCGGTACGCCGCGTGGAAGGCCGGGTCGTCGGCCAGCGCGTCGGAGACCAGGTCGCGCTCGGTGTCGGTGCCGCCGGACTCGATCGGGCGGATGTGCATCATCACCCAGCGCGCGTGGCTCCACGGGTCGGCGACGGCCTCGTCGAAGAGGCCGCCGACAGCGCGGGTGTAGAAGTCGCGGATCGGGATGCCGAGGTCGGGGGCGAGGGAGAAGTCGGCCGGTGTCTGGTCCATCAGCACGTCGCCGCCGTCGTAGTGGTCGCGCAGCCAGTGCGCCGACTCGCGCATGACGACGTACTCGGCGTGCTGGGCCTCGGCCTCCTCGATGATCGTCATCCGACCGCCGGGGTCGCCGGCCCAGTAGACGTTCTGGGCGACCAGCACCACGGCGACCAGCGCGGCACCGGCGACGGCGACCGGCACGAACAGCCACTCCCGCCAGTGACCGACCAGCGCCATCAGGTGGGAGACCGCGAGCCCGGTGAGCAGGGCCAGCCAGGGCACGGCGGAGAGCACGTAGCGGTTGTTGTAGGCGCCGGGCGGCAGGGCGGCGTCGTTGACCATGATGTGCTGGCCCGACACCAGGCTGAACAGCAGGAACGCGCTCGTCGCGCCGCCCAGCCAGACCACGAGCGCACGGTCGTCGAGCGCCCAGCGCCAGCAGGTCAGCGCGAGTCCGACGAAGGCGATGACCATCACCGCCAGGCCGGACGTCTCCAGCATCGCCCGGCCGTAGACCGCGGCCGACAGTCCGGCGTTGTGCTTGGTGGACAGCTGGCCCTCGCGCTCGAACACCTCGGTGAACGCCGCGGCGGCGTACTGGCCGGTGAGGAACTCCAGCGGGTTGCCGAAGACGGCGGTGTTGTACGCCAGCCACCAGGCCACCGCGACCGCCGACGGCGCCGCGAACGACGCGGCCCACACGATGCTCGCGCGCCAGGTGCGGCCCTTGCGGCGCGACACGATCACCACGAAGAACACCCCGGCCAGGGCCAGTGCCCAGGCCTCGTACCGGGTCAGCACGCCCATCGCGGCAGGCAGGCCGGCGAACACGGCCAGCTCGCCGCCCGACAGCATCCGGTGGCTGGTCGCCCACCCGGCGAGGCCGGCGATGGTGCACAGCACGGCGGCCACCAGCACCGGCTCGGTCAGCGCGGTGGTGGAGACGTAGAGCAGGCTCGGGTTGGCCAGCAGCACCGCGAGCGCGACGACGCGCGGCAGCAGCGGCATCCGCAGCCGGGCGGTGATGCGCCACAGCGCGGCGGACGACGTACCCATGCAGAGTGCGCCGAGCACGCAGCCGGCGACGCCGGAGGAGAACATCCAGAGGTTCTGCACGAGCGGCAGCAGCAGCAGGTGCGGCACCGGCAGCCACACCGAGCCGAGCTGCACCAGTCCGGGCTGCTTGCTGTCGGTGATGCGCCGCGCGATCGCCAGGTGCGCGCGGGCGTCGCCGTAGTCGAGGTTGGTGCCGGTGCGGACGGTGTAGACGCTCGCCACCGCCACCACGGCGACGCCCAGGAGGAACACCCAGACGCTGCCCGGCACGCGGCGGGCCCGGTTGGGGTCGACGGAGACCCGCAGGGGTCCGCTGGTGACCCGGACCGGGACGGCGACGGACGTCACGGTCAGGGACGCCCGTCGGCCTCGGACCCGGCGTCGGCCTCCTCCAGCAGCCGGCGACGCTCCTCCAGCTCGGCCTCCTCGGCCTGCTGGGCCCGGATCAGGTCACGCACCCGGCGGTTGCGTGAGGACCGCAGCAGCAGCTGCAGCACGACGAGGAGGACCAGCAGCGCGATGCCGGCGACCAGCCACCAGACCCACCCGCGGGCCTCCTCGACGCGCTCGTCCTGCGGCAGCAGGGTGCGGGTCGAGACCATGAACGGCCGGTTGTCGGCGGCCATGACGAGGAGGTCCTCGTCGAGCCCCGACCAGCCGACCCGGTCGACGTAGTCGACGAGGCGGTCGGTCAGTCGGGCGCCGAGCGCGGCCTGGTCGGGCGTCCAGCCGCCGAGCACCAGCAGGCGCCGGCCGTGGTCCTGGACGACCTGGAGGGCTGCGTACCGGGCGTCGTCGCCGAGCCGGTACGTCGCCTCCTGGAAGTCGATGAGGCGCACCTGCTCCAGCCGCAGCGGGGCCTGGAGGGCCTGGGTGTCGTCGGCGGTGGCGCCGACCAGCAGCCCGCTGTCGTTCGCGTCGACGAGGGTCCGCGCGTCGACCAGGTCGACGGTGAGCGGCTCGGTGGCGACCCGCTGCATCGCGGTCAGCAGGCCGGCGGCCTGCGCGAGCTGGTCACCGCCGTCGACGACGGTGAGCGAGTGCACCGCGACCGGCACCCGGTGACCCAGCACCTGCGGGAACAGCGCGAAGCCGGCGGTCTCGCCGCGTCCGCGGGTGGCGACGACGGTCGACCGGGACGTGTCGACGTCGACGACCGGAGGCACCTCGGTGCCGTAGCCGTTCTCGTCGCACTCCGGCAGTGCGTTCAGCACCAGCTCCAGGCCGTTGACCGGGTTGACGACGTCGGCGGGGACGTCGAGGTCGAGCACCAGGTCGGGGTCCTCGTCGAGCAGCTCGGAGGAGACGAGCTGGTTGTTGACGTAGACGTCCATCCGGACGTCGGAGCGGCGTACGACGCTGTGGGCGCCCTCGAGGTGCAGGTCGAAACCGGAGACGGGGCCGTCGAAGCGGTCCTGCTCGAGACCGACGTAGGCCCGGCTGACGCCCCAGCCACCCAGCCGCAGGGCCTGGGCGGTGGTGAAGTCGGCCAGGGTCAGCGAGGTGTCGGCGTCCGAGCCGTCCGAGCCCTCGTCGCCGGTGGCGTCGAGGGGCTCGGTGAGGCCGAGCTCCTCGGCCTCGGCGGCGGCGGCGAGACCCAGCTCGTCGACGCCGAGGGCGCGGGCGGCCTCGACCAGGTCGTCGCCCTGGCCCGAGAGCGTCAGGGTCGGCACGGTGCCGGCGGTGAGTCGGGCGGCCACGGCGCCCGCGGCGCCCTGCTGGAGCACCACGACCCGGTGGCCGGCCAGCGTGCGGGTCGGGGCGGCGCCGTCGCGCACGAGCGTCACCGGGATCGGCGCGGCGTAGCGCGAGGCCAGTGCGGTCACCGCGGTGAGGGCGGCCTCCGCGACGTCGTCGGTCGGGTTGTCCGGCACGACCACGTCGACGCCGGTCACCGCGGGGCCGAGGAACCGGCCCACGGTCGTCGGGGACGCCGGCGTACCGGTGTAGCGCAGGGCGAGGTCGGTGAGGTCGACGACGATGTCGGGCGGCAGATAGCCGCAGCGGTCGACCTCGGGGTAGCGGTAGCGCACGCCGATCGTGATCGAGCCGTTCGCGGCGTCCCCGGCGCGCACCGGGAGGGTGACGCGGGTGCCGGAGGCCTCGAAGGTCGTGATCCGGCGGACCACCCGGCCCTCGACCGTGAACTCGACCCGGCCGCCGTCGGCGCCGGAGACGGCCAGGGTGCCGACCACGGCGGTCGGGGTGACGCCCGCGGGCACGTAGACCTGGGTCGCGCTCTCACCCCGTGCGCCCGCGGTGAGCGACGGCGGCACGTCGACCTCGTCGGCGTACGACGGTGCGGCGACGACGCCGACGCCGACCAGCGCGGTGCAGGACAGTGCGACCGTCGCGAGCGCACGCGCGACCAGACCTCGGCTCATGCCGTTTCGTCATCCCCCCAGATGAGAAGGGAGCTGCGTGCACACCGTCGGACAGCTCGCTCCCTGGAACCACCGTGACGATAGGGAGTGAGGTATCGCCGTGGCGACGGTTTGAACCATTTGGTTACCCAGTTGTGGCCCGGCCGGGCGCATCGGGCCGCCCGGGCCGGGAATCCGGGTGCGGCGGAGCCGGGGGCGCGCCCTAGGCTGGTCGGCATGCCTGACCGCCCTTCAGACACCGCCGGGGTCATCACCCGCGACGAGGTCGCCCACCTGGCCGTGCTGGCCCGGATCGACCTCGACGACGCTGAGCTCGACCACCTCGCGCCGCAGCTGTCGGTGATCCTCGAGTCGGTCGCCTCCATCCAGGGCGTGGCCGGTGACGACGTGCCGCCGACCTCGCACCCGATGCCGCTGACCAACGTCTTCCGCGAGGACGTCGTCGAGCCGTCGCTGACCGCCGAGCAGGCGCTGTCGGGGGCGCCGGAGGCCGAGGAGCAGCGCTTCGCCGTGCCGCGGATCCTGGGGGACGAGCAGTGAGCTGGATCGAGAAGGACGCAGCTGCCCTGACCGACGCCCTCGCCGCCGGCGAGGTGACCTCGGTCGAGCTGACCCAGGCCCACCTGGACCGGATCGCCGCCGTCGACGGCGGGGAGCGCGGCGTGCACGCCTTCCTGCACGTCGACGCCGAGGGCGCGCTCACCCAGGCCGCCGAGTCGGACGCACGGCGGGCGGCCGGGACGCCGCTGTCCGCGCTGGACGGCGTGCCGATCGCGGTCAAGGACGTGCTCGCCACGACCGGCCTGCCGACCACGTGCGGGTCGAAGATCCTCGAGGGCTGGGTGCCGCCGTACGACGCCACCGTCGTCGCGCGCCTCAAGGCCGCCGGCCTGCCGATCCTCGGCAAGACCAACATGGACGAGTTCGCGATGGGCTCCTCCACCGAGCACTCGGCGTACGGCCCGACCCGCAACCCGTGGGACCTCGACCGGATCCCCGGCGGCTCCGGCGGTGGCTCGGCCGCAGCCGTGGCGTCGTACGAGGCCCCGCTCGCGCTCGGCACCGACACCGGCGGCTCCATCCGACAGCCCGGCGCGGTCACCGGCACGGTGGGCGTGAAGCCGACGTACGGCGCCGTCTCGCGCTACGGCCTCGTCGCGCTGGCCAACAGCCTCGACCAGGTCGGCCCGGTCACCCGCACCGTGCTCGACTCCGCGCTGCTGCACGAGGTCATCGCGGGCCACGACCCGCGCGACTCCACCAGCATCGACCAGCCGGTCCCCGACGTCGTCGCGGCCGCCCGCCAGGGCGCGGCCGGCGACCTCACCGGGGTGAAGGTCGGCGTCATCGCCGAGCTCGCCGGCGAGGGCTGGCAGGACGGCGTGATGGCGCGGTTCCGCGAGTCCGTCGACGCGATGGTCGCGGCCGGCGCGGAGGTCGTCGAGGTCTCCTGCCCGAGCTTCGTGCACGCGATGGCGGCCTACTACCTGATCCTCCCGGCGGAGGCGTCCTCCAACCTCGCCAAGTTCGACGCCATGCGCTACGGCCTGCGGGTGCTGCCCGAGGGCGTGGACTCGCCGAGCGCCGAGGAGGTCATGCGGGCCACCCGCGACGCCGGCTTCGGCGACGAGGTCAAGCGCCGCATCATCCTCGGCACCTACGCGCTGTCCAGCGGCTACTACGACGCCTACTACGGGCAGGCGCAGAAGGTCCGCACGCTCATCAGCCGCGACTTCGAGGCCGCCTTCGAGCAGGTCGACGTGCTGCTCTCGCCCACGGCGCCGACCACGGCGTTCAAGCTGGGGGAGAAGCTCGACGACCCGCTGGCGATGTACCTCAACGACCTCGCCACCATCCCCGCCAACCTCGCCGGCGTGCCGGGCATCTCGGTGCCCTGCGGCCTGGCCGAGGAGGACGGGCTGCCGGTCGGCCTGCAGATCCTCGCGCCGGCGCTGGCCGACGACCGGGTCTACCGGGTCGGTGCGGCCGCGGAGACCCTGCTGACCAAGGCGCTGGGCGGGCCGCTGCTCGACCGGGCGCCGACCCTGACCGAGACGGGAGCCGGCGCATGAGCGCGACCGCGGCCGACCTGATGGCCTACGACGCCGCGCTGGCGGCGTACGACCCGGCGCTGGGCCTGGAGGTCCACGTCGAGCTCAACACCGCGACCAAGATGTTCTGCGGCTGCCCGACCGGGTTCGGCGCCGAGCCGAACACCCAGGTCTGCCCGACCTGCCTGGGCCTGCCCGGCGCGATGCCGGTGGTCAACCGGGTCGGCGTGGAGTCGGCGATCCGCATCGGGCTGGCGCTCAACTGCTCGATCGCCGAGTGGTGCCGGTTCGCGCGGAAGAACTACTTCTACCCGGACATGCCGAAGAACTTCCAGACCTCGCAGTACGACGAGCCGATCGCCTTCGACGGCTGGATGGACGTCGTCGTGCCGGCCCCGGAGGGCTCCGACGCCGAGGACGAGGTCTTCCGCGTCGAGATCGAGCGCGCGCACATGGAGGAGGACACCGGCAAGTCGACCCACATCGGCGAGACCGGCCGCATCCACGGCGCCGACTACTCCCTCGTCGACTACAACCGCGCCGGCATCCCCCTCATCGAGATCGTCACCAAGCCGATCCGCGGCGCGGGGGAGCGGGCGCCCGAGGTGGCGCGTGCCTACGTGCAGCAGCTGCGCGACCTGATCGTGGCGCTGGGCGTCTCGGAGGCCCGGATGGACCAGGGCAACCTGCGCGCCGACGTCAACCTGTCGCTGGCGCCGTCCGGCTCCGACGTGCTCGGCACCCGCACCGAGACCAAGAACGTCAACTCGTTCCGCTCCGTCGAGCGGGCCGTGCGCTACGAGGTGCAGCGGCACGCCGCGGTGCTGTCGAGCGGCGGGGCGATCCTCCAGGAGACCCGCCACTGGCACGAGGACACCGGCATCACCACCTCGGGCCGCGAGAAGTCCGACGCCGAGGACTACCGCTACTTCCCCGAGCCCGACCTGGTGCCCGTCGCGCCGTCGCGCGAGTGGGTCGAGGAGCTGCGCGCCACCCTCCCGGAGAACCCCACCGCCAAGCGGGCCCGCCTGCAGGCCGCCTGGGGCTACTCCGACCTGGAGATGCGCGACGTCGTCGGCGCCGGCGCCCTCCCGCTGGTCGAGGAGACCGTCGAGGCGGGGGCCTCGCCCCAGTCGGCCCGCAAGTGGTGGCTCTCCGAGCTCGCCCGCCGCGCCAACGACACCGGTGTCGACCTGGTCGACCTCGGCGTCACGCCGGCGCAGGTCGCCGGCGTCCAGGCGCTCGTCGACGCCGGCACCATCAACGACAAGCTCGCCCGCCAGGTCTTCGACGGCCTGCTCGCCGGCGAGGGCTCGCCCGAGGAGATCGTCGAGAAGCGCGGCCTCGCGGTCGTCTCCGACGACGGTGCCCTCGGTGCCGCGGTCGACAAGGCGATCGAGGCCAACCCGGACGTCGCGGAGAAGATCCGCGGCGGCAAGGTCGCGGCCGCGGGTGCGCTCATCGGTGCGGTGATGAAGGAGATGCGCGGGCAGGCCGACGCCGGCCGGGTCCGCGAGCTGATCCTGGAGAAGCTCCCGGTCGTCGAGTAGCCCAGGTCGTCGAGCAGCCCAACCGGTCGTCGAGTAGCCCGCGCAGCGACGCAGGAGCGCAGCGGGTGTATCGAGACGCCGCGAGCCGACAGCCTGGCGCACCCCCGAGCGCTACCCCCACGCGGTGGACCCGATTCCTCACCACCGGCGCACAGGGTTACGCTGCGCGGACAACATCCATTACGCCCGTGGCGGGGAAAGCCGGTCGAAGTCCGGCGCTGACCCGCAACCGTAGGCAGGCCGCCCCCGGGCGGCGTGCGAGCCGGAGCACCCGACACGTCGCGTCCAGACCTATCGCTGTCGTGGAAAGCAGCGGGTCGGCCTCACGGCATACGCCGTTCGTCCCTCCCGCTGTGCAGCGGGAAGGAATCGCATGACCAGCTCGCGCGCTCGCAGGGCCGGCGCCCTCGTCGCCTCCGTCTCGACCCTCGCCCTGGTGGGCGGCACCGTCGGTGCCGCGCCCGCCTCGGCCGACCCGTCGCCCTCGTCGGAGGCCGCTGCCGCGTGGCTCGTCGACGAGATCTCCGGCGGGCTCTTCCAGTACCCCTCGTTCCCGGCGACCGACCACGGCCTGAACATCGACGCCGCCCTCGCGATGCTCGACGCCGGTGACACCGCCGCCGCCCAGGCGGTGGCCGACGAGCTCGAGCCGGAGATCGGCGACTACATCAACGGCGAGGCCTTCGGCGACGAGGGCAGCGCCTACGGCAACCCGACCGCCAAGATCCTCTACCTGCTGACCCGCCTCGGCGTCAACGCCTCCGACTACGGTGGCTACGACCTGCCGACGATCCTCGCGGAGCAGACCTACACCGAGGGCGCGGCCACCCGCCGGATCTTCGACACCAGCATCTACGGCGACAACGCCAACGCGATCGGCCAGGCCTTCGCGGCGGCCGCCACCGGCGACGCCGCCACCGTCGACTACCTGCTGCTCCAGCAGTGCCCGGGCGGCGACTTCCGTCTCGAGCTGGGCGACCCCGAGGCCTCCGCCGCCGAGCAGGGCTGCACGACCGCCTCCACCGAGCCCAGCACCGACGTCACCGCGCTCGTGGTCGGCCTCATCCGCCCGCTGTCCGACGACGCCGACGTGGCCTCGGCGATCGACGCGGCGGCCACCTTCCTCGCCTCGCAGCAGGCGGAGGACGGCTCGTTCGGCGGCGTGGCGCCCACGACCGCCCCGAACGCCAACAGCACCGGCCTCGCCGCGTGGGCCCTCGGCTCGGCGTGCGAGTACGGCCGCGCGACCGCGGCCGCCGACTGGGTGCGCGACATCCAGCTCTCCAACGGCGCGGTCGCCTACGACCAGGCGGCGTACGCCGAGGCCTCGGACTCCGGCATCGCCGAGAACGACCGCGACCAGTTCCGTCGCGCCACCTCGCAGGCGGCGCTCGGCCTGTCGTACGACGGCACGGCCACCTCGGGCCTCACGATCCTGCGCACCGGTGGCGGCGGCTACCTCAAGGGCGGCACGAACATCGTGGTCGGTGTCTCCGGCGTACAGGCGACCGGCCAGCAGCCGTGCCTGTTCGTCGGTGGAGCGAGCACCATACTCGTCGCCCAGGACGGCGTCGCCCGCACGGGCGTCACGCTGCCGCGCCGCACGACGAACCTGCGCCTGCTCGCCACCAGCGGCCCCGGCGGCGCCGGTATCACCGCGAAGGTGCTCGGCCCGAAGAAGCTGCGCAACATCAACCGCACCAAGCGCGTGGAGCGCCGCGGCGCCCAGGTCGTGACGGTCCGTGGCCTGGAGGCCCGCGAGTCGGTGCGGCTGAAGTACCGCAAGCCGGGCGGTGGCTTCCGCACGGTCAAGACCGGCAAGGCGAGCCGCAAGGGCATCGTCCGGGCCCGCTTCAAGGTCGGCAACAAGGTCGGTCTCGGCACCGTCCGCGTGGTCGGCGAGTACGGCTTCCGGTCCGGCACCAAGAAGTTCCGCGTCGTCTCGTGACCCTGCACCGCACGGTCGGCCGGGTCGTCGTCGCGCTCGTCGCGGCGGCGGCCTGGCTGGCCCTGCCCGCGACGAGCGCGCCGGCTTGGGCCGGTGAGGCGTGCCCAGGCGATTCTGGGGTGACCGTGGTGGTCGACTTCCACGAGCTCGGCGGGCCCGTTACGGGAGGTTGCGTAGGCAACGGCGGCGGGATGTACGCGGAGGATTTGTTTGAAGCGGAGGGAATCGACCTCGATTTCGCGACGCGTCAGCCCGGCTTTGTGTGCCGCGTGCAGGGCAAGCCCGCCTCCGAGCCGTGCGTCAACACCGCGCCCGCGGACGCCTACTGGGCGCTCTGGTGGTCCGACGGTGACACGGGCAGCACGTGGCAGTACTCAAGCCAGGGTGTGAAGACACTTCGGGTTCCCGACGGCGGGCTGGTGGCCTTCTCCTGGGACGAGCGGCCGGGCGACAGCCGGCCCGGCTACACGGCCGAGCGGCCCTCGGCCGGCCAGGCGCCGACCTCGTCCCCGACGAGCACGCCGACCAGCTCCGCGCCGTCGCCGACTCCCTCCCAGCCGTCGACGACGGCCGGGTCCGGCAACGGCTCGGGTGGGTCCGGCAGCGGCTCCGGTTCGGGCGGCGGCGGGACCGGCACGACGTCCGGCTCCGGGTCGAAGGGCAGTGGCTCGGGGTCCGGCACGACCGGGTCCACCAGCAGCGGCGGCTCCGATGGCGCGACGGGCAGCGCCACCGACGACCCGACGGACGACCCGAGGGACGCCACGACGGACGACCCGACGGACGCCGCCGACGAGCCGACGGCGGACGACGGGACCGACGACGCGACCGAGGACCCCACCGAGGGTGCCTCGGACGACGCCGACGCGACCGACGACGCCACGGAGGGCGCTGACGGTGGCACGACCGACTCGGGGGACCCCACGACCACCGAGCTGGCCGACCCCGTGCAGCCGACGGCGGCCGCGACCGACGACGACGGCGGGCTGCCCCTGTGGGTCGCCCCGGTCGTGGTCGCGCTGCTCGGTCTCGGTGCGGGCGCGACCACCTGGCGCCGCCGCCGGACCGGGGCGTGAGCACGCCGTGAGTCCGTCGTGAGGACGCCGCTGCCGCGAGACCTCCACCCCGTCGCCTGGTGGTGCTGGGCGATCGGTCTCGCGGTGTCGGCGTCGCTCACGACGAACCCGTTCCTCCTGCTCGCCCTCGTCGGCGTGGCGGCGTACGTCGTCAGCGCCCGGCGCTCCGACCAGCCCTGGTCGCGCTCGTTCCGGCTCTACCTCGTGCTCGGGGCGGTCGCCGTGCTGCTCCGCGTGCTCTCCCGGGTGGTCCTCGGCGGCTACCCGGGCACGGTCCTGCTCGACCTGCCCGAGATCCCGCTGCCCGACTGGGTGCTCGGCATCCGCCTGCTCGGCCCGCTCACCCGCGAGTCGCTGCTGTCCGGCCTCTACGACGGGATGCGGCTGGGCGCCATCCTGGTGTGCGTGGGCGCGGCCAACTCCCTGGCGAACCCCAAGCGCCTCCTGCGCTCGATGCCGCCTGCGCTCTACGAGGTCGGCACCGCACTGGTGGTGTCGGTGACCGTGCTCCCGCAGCTGGCGCAGAGCATCCGCCGGGTGCGGGCGGCGCAGCAGCTGCGGGCGGGCGAGACCGGCCGGGTGCGCGGCGTACGACGCACGCTGGTGCCGGTGCTCGAGGACACCCTGGAGCGGTCCCTGGCGCTGGCCGCCGGCATGGACGCCCGCGGCTACGGCCGCAGCGGCGCTGCCACGCCGGCCGAGCGTCGTACGACGGGAGCGCTCATGCTCGCCGGTCTGATGGGCCTGTGCGTCGGCGTCTACGGCCTGCTCGACCAGACCGTCAGCCGCTGGCTGGCCTGGCCGATGCTCGCGGTCGGCGTGCTGCTGGCCGCGGCGGGCTTCACCAGCGCCGGCCGTCGGGTCGGCCGCACGCGCTACCGCCCGGACCCGTGGCGCGCACCCGAGCACCTGGTCGTCGCGGCCGGCGTCGTCGTCGCAGCCGTCGCCGTCTGGGTGTCGCGCACCCAGGTCGACGTCGCCTACCCGGCCCTCGACGTGGTGCCGGCCGTCAGCGGTGTCGCACTGCTCGGCGTGCTCGTCGGCGTGCTGCCCGCCTGGGCCGCTCCGCCGCCGCGACTGACCGCCCACCGGCGTCCCGCGCGCGTGCACGAGGAGGTGCCGGTATGAGTCCGCTGCTGGAGCTGCGGGGCGTGACCTTCGGGTACGACGCCGGTCCCGACGTCGCGCATGTGCTGCGCCACGTCGACCTCGACGTCGAGGAGGGCGAGCTGGTCCTCGTGGCCGGCCCGACCGGCTCGGGCAAGTCCACCCTGCTGGGCACGGTCACCGGGCTGGTGCCGCGGTTCTCCGGCGGTGTGCTGTCCGGCGACGTACGCCTCGACGGCCGCAGCGTCGTGCACCTGCCGCCGCGCGAGCGCGCCCACGACGTCGGGTACGTCGGGCAGGACCCCGCCGCGGGCTTCGTCACCGACACCGTGGAGGAGGAGCTCGCCTACGGCATGGAGCAGCTCGGCCTCCCGCCGGCCACCATGCGACGGCGCGTCGAGGAGACCCTCGACCTGCTCGGGATCGCCGACCTGCGCGACCGCGACCTGCGCACCCTCTCGGGCGGGCAGCAGCAGCGGGTCGCGATCGGCTCGGTGCTCACCACCCACCCGCGCCTGCTCGTGCTCGACGAGCCGACGTCGGCGCTCGACCCGACCGCGGCCGAGGAGGTGCTGGCGACCCTGACCCGGCTGGTGCACGACCTCGGGGTGTCGGTGCTGCTCGCCGAGCACCGGCTGGAGCGGGTCGTGCCGTTCGCCGACCGGATGTGCCTGCTCGCCGGCGACGGCACGGTCACGCTGGGGGAGCCCGCCGCGCTGCTCGCCGACGCCCCGGTCGCCCCGCCGATCGTCGAGCTCGGCCGGGCGGCCGGCTGGACGCCGCTGCCGCTCACGGTCCGCGACGCCCGCCGCCGGGCGCGTGCTCTGTCGCTCGTGGCACCGGTGCCCGAGGTCCCGTCCGACGCCGAGCCCGCCGTGCGTGCCGACGGCGTCGGCGTCCTCCTCGGCGGTGAGGTGGTGCTCCGCGACCTCGACCTGGTGCTCGGCCGCGGACGGGTCACCGCTCTGATGGGCCGCAACGGCGCCGGCAAGTCGACCCTGCTGTGGGCGCTGCAGGGCAGTCGCCGCCGCGACCGTGGCCGTGTCGACGTCGGCGGCAGCGACCCCGCCGCCCTCGACCCGGCAGCGCGCCGCGGCCTGGTCGGGCTGCTCCCGCAGACCGCCGCCGACCTGCTCTACCTGGAGACCGTCGGCGAGGAGTGCGCCGCCGGCGGGCCCGGCACCCGCGACCTGCTCGACCGGCTCGTGCCCGGCATCCCCGACGACCAGCACCCGCGCGACCTGTCGGAGGGCCAGCGCCTGGCGCTCGCGCTCGCGCTCGTGCTGGCGGCCCGACCGCAGGTGCTGCTGCTCGACGAGCCCACGCGCGGCCTCGACTACGCCGCCAAGGGCGTGCTCGCCACAATCCTCACCGACCTCGCCGCCGACGGGTGCGCGGTGCTCGTCGCCACGCACGACGTGGAGTTCGTGGCCGGTGCGGCCGACGACGTCGTGGTGCTCGCCGAGGGCGAGGTCGTCTCCTCCGGTCCCGTACGCCGCGTGGTCGCCGAGTCGCCCTCCTTCGCGCCCCAGGTGACCAAGGTTCTCGGCGCCCCGTGGCTGCGGGTGTCCGAGGTCGTCAACGCCCTGGCCGGGAGCGCCTCGTGACCGCGCTCGACCCGCGCACGGTCGCCGACCCCCGGGCCGTCCCGCTCTCGCGCCGCTCCGGCCTGGTGCTGGCCGTGGCGAGCCTGGCCGGCCTGATGATGTTCTGCTGGCCGCTGCTGGTGCAGGTGCAGCCCGGCGACAGCCGGGTCGACCCGCCGTTCGTCTTCCTGGTCCTGGTGCCGGTCGTGCTCGCCGTGGTGCTGGCCGAGATGAGCCAGGGCGGCATCGACGCCCGCGTGCTGGCCGTGCTCGGCGTGCTGAGCGCCGCCAACGCCCTGCTGCGGGTGTTCTCCGCCGGCACCGCGGGCGTGGAGCTGGTGTTCTTCCTGCTGGTCCTCGGCGGCCGGGTCTTCGGGCCGGGCTTCGGGTTCAGCCTCGGCTGCACGTCGCTGTTCGCCTCGGCGCTGATGACCGGCGGGGTCGGTCCGTGGCTGCCGTTCCAGATGCTCTGCGCGGCGTGGGTCGGCATGGGCGCCGGTCTGCTGCCGCGCCGGCCCTCCGGCCGCGCGGAGCTGTGGATGCTGGCGGCGTACGGCGCGTTCTCGGCGTACGCCTTCGGCCTGCTGATGAACCTCCAGGGCTGGCCCTACCTGCTCGGCATCGGCGTGCCCGGGCAGGACCCGGCCGGCCTGCTCTACGTGCCCGGCGCGCCGCTGACCGACAACCTGGTGGCGTTCGCGAAGTACACGCTGATCCTGTCCACCGGCTCCTGGGACACCGGGCGCGCGATCACCACCGTGATCGGGATCCTGCTGCTCGGACCCGCCGTGCTGACCACGCTGCGACGGGCGTCGCGGCGGGCCGTGGTGACGGGCCGGGTCGAGAGCGAGCGGTCCTAGGGCAGCACCCGCAGGATCCGGTCGTCGGCCGCCGCCGGCGAGCCGCGGCCGTCGCGGTTGGACGTGGTGACCCACAGGCTGCCGTCGGGCGCCACCGCGACCGTGCGCATCCGGCCGTACTCGCCGACGAAGAACGCCGTCGGCTCCACCGCCCGCGCGCCGTCCAGGTCGATGCGCCAGAGTCGCTGGCCCTTGAGCGAGGCCATCCAGAGGTCGCCGTCCCAGTACGCCAGACCGGACGGCGAGGCGGTGTCGGGGTCCCAGGTCTGCTGGGGATCGGTGAGGCCGTCGCCGCCGCCGGTGCCCTCGACCTGCGGCCAGCCGTAGTTGCGGTCCTTGCGGACGAGGTTGAGCTCGTCGAAGGCGTCCTGCCCGAACTCCGAGGCCCACAGCCGGCCGGCGTCGTCGAAGGCGAGGCCCTGGACGTTGCGGTGGCCGTAGCTCCACACGGGGGAGTCGAAGGGGTTGCCCGGCGCGGGGTCGCCGTCGGTGGTGATCCGCAGGATCTTCCCGCCGAGGGACGCGCGGTCCTGCGCCAGCGCGGGCTCACCGGACTCCCCGGTGGAGACGTAGAGGTAGCCGTCGGGACCGAACGCCAGCCGCCCGCCGTCGTGGGTGAACCCGCGCGGGATGCCGGTGAGCACCGGCTTCGTGCGGCCGAGCGCGCCGTCGTCGACGGTGGCGCGCACGACCCGGTTGTCGGTGGTCGTGGTGACGTAGAAGTACGCCGTGCGGTCGGCGGCGAAGTCGGGGGAGAGCGCCACGCCGAGCAGGCCGTTCTCGGCGGTGCCGCCGGTGGGGGCCGCCGCGGCGATGGTGCCGAGCTCGACCGGCCGGTGCCGGCGACCCACCAGGCGCAGCACCCGGGCGGTGTCGCGCTCGGTGACGATCGCGTCGCCGTTGGGGAAGAAGTCCAGGCCCCACGGGGCGGTGAGACCGGTCGTGATGGTGCCGACCACGGCGGGCGGACCGGGGTGCGCGGGCGGGTCCGGTACGCCGGTGGGCTCCTGGGTCGGCTCGGGGGTGGCGTCGTCGGTGGCGTCGTCGGTGGCCTCGTCGGTGGCCTCGTCTGTGGCCTCGTCTGTGGCCGTCTGCGAGGGCTCGGCCGTCGCGGACGGTACGTCGCTCGACGCGGACGGCGACGTGCTCGGCGCAGCGGTCGGCTCCTCGCTCGCGCATGCGGCGAGCAGCGCCGCGCCCGCGAGGAGCGCGGCGAGCCGGGTGACGGTGGGTCGTCCGGCCCGGGTCACGCCCCGACCCGCTCCAGGAAGTCCAGGAGCAGCCGGTGGACCTCGGCAGGCCGCTCGACCTGCAGGAAGTGGCTGCCGCACAGCTCGACATACTCGCCGTCGGCGACGCGCTCGGCGGCGGTCGCCATGTCGCGGGCGCCGGCCAGGACGTCCCAGGTGCCGGCCACGAACATGGCGGGCACCCGGATGCGGCTCAGCGGCACGCGGGCGTGCTTGGAGGTGGACAGCGCGAGATGGGCGTACCAGTCGAGCGGGGTGGTGAGGAACTCCTTCACCGCGCGCGCGAACAGCTCGGGGTCCTCCACGGGGAACGCGAACCCGGAGTGGGTCAGCGCGGCGATCGCGCGGCGCCCGATCGGCAGGCGGCGGCTGACGGGGTTGAGCACCGGGCCGGCGACCTTGAGGGCGCGGGCGGCGTTGACCGTGACCAGCCGGGCGACCGGGTGCGGAAGACGCAGCGGGCCGAGCATGGTGGCGAAGGTGTCGCCCGGCACGCCGCAGACGGCGAAGAGGCCGAGCACCCGCTCGGGGTGGCGGACGGCGAGCTCGTACATGGTGTTGACGCCCATCGACCAGCCGGCCAGCACGGCGCGGTCGACGCCGAAGTGGTCCATCACCGACAGCCCGTCCTGCACGAAGTGCTCGATCTCGACGTGGCCGTTGTCGCGGGGACGCTCCGAGCCGCCGACGCCGCGGTGGTTCCAGCTGATCACCCGGACGCCGCAGGCGGGGTCGAGCAGGGCCGGCCAGGCGTAGGCGTTGGTGCCGAGGCCGTTGCAGAGCACGACGGTCGGCCCGTCGAGGCGGCCCTCGGGGTCGTTGGTCCAGGCGCGCAGCGTGGTGCCGTCGTCGGAGAGCAGGTCGCGGAACTCGAGCGAGGCGTCGGTGGCGGCTCGAGCGGCGGAGGTCGGCATGGCGACAGTGTGCCTGACGACGGGCGTTGAGGGGAGGCGTCCGGGAGGAGGCGCCGGGGAGCGGTCAGCCGCGTGCGGCGCGGACCTCGGGGGCGGACACGGCGTCGGCCTGGACGGTGGGCGCGGCGGCCGGGGCGTACCGCGCCGCGAGGAAGTCGGCGACGTCCTCGCGCTCGCCCCGGCGGCGGGCGCACTCGGTCGCGGCGACCATCGCGTTGCGGCAGGCCTGCTGCTGGGAGGTCAGCGGCCACTGCCGGACCCGGGAGACCAGGACGGCGACGGGGTGGAGCGTCCGGGGTGAGGACATGGCACGAACCTAGGGCCTCAGGGCCCGGGCCGCGAGCCCCTGGTCGTGACGTTTACGTGAACTCACACCTGCCTCTCAGGAATGTCCCTCACCCGTCGCGACCTGCAGGAACACCGAGCGAACGGTTGTTCGGGACAGGATTCCCCCACCCCCGTCCCGGTCCGGTCCCCGCCCGGGTTCGGTCAGTCCGGGACGGGCTGCCCGACCGTGCCCGTGCCGCGGGTCGCGCCCACGCTCGCGGCCACCACGCACCCCACCGCCAGCCACTGGGGCAGGGTGAGCACCTCCCCGAGCACGAGCAGCGCGGCCAGCGCGGCGGCGGCCGGCTCGAGGCTCATCAGGATCCCGAACACCGACGCCGGCAGGCTGCGCAGCGCGATCAGCTCGCAGCTGTAGGGCACCACCGACGAGAGCAGGCCGACGGCCGCACCCAGTGCCACCACGTGCCACGACCCCAGCCCGTCGGTGCCGTCGAGCAGCAGCACCGGCGTCACGCCGAGGGTCGCCACCACGCTCGCCGTCGCCAGGCCGTCGAGGCCCTCCCAGCGTCGTCCGGTCTCCCCGCTGAGCAGGATGTACGCCGCCCAGCTCGCGCCGGCCAGCAGCGCGAACCCCACGCCGACCGGGTCGAGGTCGGTGCGCTCGAACCCCAGCAGCACCACGCCGAGCCCCGCCAGGCCGACCCACGCCAGGTCGCGGGGGCGCCGGGACCCGGCGACGGCCAGCGCGAGCGGCCCGACGAACTCGATCGTCACCGCCAGCCCGAGCGGGATCCGGGCGAACGACTGGTAGATCGAGATGTTCATCAGGCCGAGGCTGGCGCCGTACGCCACCACCACCAGCCAGTCGCGGCGGCTCCGGCCGCGCCAGACCGGCCGGGTGGCGACGACCAGCACCAGCGCGCTGGTGACCAGCCGCAGCCAGACGATCACGGTCGGTGTGGCGTCGTCGAAGAGCGACTTGGCGACGCCCGCCCCGAGCTGCACCGAGGCGATGCCCACCAGGACGAGCAGCACGGGGGAGGAGCGCGGCACGCGGACACGGTAGGGCTCGACGTGCGAGCATCCGCGCATGGGCAGCTACCGCGTCTCCCGCTCCGTGACCGTCGACGCGCCCGCCGAGGCCGTGCGGCCCCTCGTGCGTGACCTGCGGGCCTGGCAGCGCTGGTCGCCGTGGGACGGCCTCGACCCCGACCTGGAGCGCAGCTACAGCGCCGACAGCAGCGGCGTCGGCGCCCGCTACGAGTGGTCGGGCAACAAGAAGGCCGGGCAGGGCTCGATGCACGTCACCGTCGACAACCCGGGCCGGCTCGCCCTCGACCTGGTCTTCGAGAAGCCGTTCCGCTCGACCAGCGAGGTCGAGCTGCTGATGGAGCCCGCGGGGCAGGGCACGCGCGTGGAGTGGGTGATGCGCGGCGAGCAGAAGGGCCTGATGGGCGTCCTCGGCAAGGTCGTCCCGATGGACCGGATCGTCGGCAAGGACTTCGAGAAGGGGCTGGCCTCGCTCAAGCGCGAGGCCGAGTCGGACGCTGCCGCAGCCCAGGGCTGAGACCCAGGGCTGGGACCCAGGGTTGAGACCCGCGTCGGGCGACCGCGCGACGGTCGTAGGCTGACGCGCATGGCCGACCAGCACCACCAGAACCCCGACATCAAGCCCCGCTCCCGCGACGTCACCGACGGCCTCGAGAAGGCCGCTGCCCGCGGCATGCTCCGCGCGGTCGGCATGGGCGACGACGACTGGGTGAAGCCGCAGATCGGCGTGGCCTCGTCGTGGAACGAGATCACTCCCTGCAACCTCTCCCTCGACCGCCTGGCGAAGGCCGTGAAGAACGGCGTGCACGCCGCCGGCGGCTACCCCCTGGAGTTCGGCACCATCTCGGTCTCCGACGGCATCTCCATGGGCCACGAGGGCATGCACTTCTCGCTGGTGTCGCGCGAGGTCATCGCCGACTCCGTCGAGGTCGTGATGAACGCCGAGCGGCTCGACGGCTCGGTGCTGCTCGCCGGCTGCGACAAGTCGCTGCCCGGCATGCTGATGGCCGCCGCGCGCCTCGACCTCGCCAGCGTCTTCCTGTACGCCGGCTCGATCATGCCCGGCCAGGTCGACGGCAACGACGTCACGATCATCGACGCCTTCGAGGCCGTCGGCGCCTGTCTCGCCGGCCGGATCACCGAGGACGAGGTCACCCGGATCGAGAAGGCCATCTGCCCCGGCGAGGGCGCCTGCGGCGGCATGTACACCGCCAACACGATGGCCTCGGTCGCCGAGGCGCTCGGCATGTCGCTGCCGGGCTCGGCCGCCCCGCCGGCCGTCGACCGCCGCCGCGACGGGTTCGCCCACAAGTCCGGCGAGGCCGTGGTCGAGATGCTGCGCCGGGGCATCACCGCCCGCCAGATCCTCACCAAGGAGGCGTTCGAGAACGCCATCGCCGTCGTGATGGCGCTCGGCGGCTCCACCAACGCCGTGCTGCACCTGCTCGCGATCGCCAACGAGGCCGAGGTCGAGCTCACCCTCGACGACTTCAACCGGATCGGCGACAAGGTCCCGCACCTGGGCGACCTCAAGCCGTTCGGCCGGTTCGTGATGAACGACGTCGACCGGATCGGCGGCATCCCGGTCGTGATGAAGGCGCTGCTCGACGCCGGCCTGATGCACGGCGACTGCGTCACCGTCACCGGCCGCACGATGGCCGAGAACCTCGCCGAGCTCGACCCGCCGGCGCTCGACGACGACGTGCTGCGTCGCATCGACCGTCCGATCCACGCCACCGGCGGCCTGACGATCCTCAAGGGGTCGCTGGCCCCCGAGGGGGCGGTCGTGAAGTCGGCCGGCTTCGACGAGACCGTCATCCGCGGCAGCGCCCGGGTCTTCGACGGGGAGCGGGCGGCCATGGACGCGCTGTCGGCCGGGCAGATCGTCGCCGGCGACGCCGTGGTCATCCGCTACGAGGGTCCCAAGGGCGGTCCCGGGATGCGCGAGATGCTCGCCATCACCGGCGCCATCAAGGGCGCCGGCCTCGGCAAGGACGTCCTGCTGCTCACCGACGGTCGCTTCTCGGGCGGCACCACCGGGCTGTGCGTCGGCCACGTGGCGCCCGAGGCCGTCGACGGCGGCCCGATCGCGTTCCTCGAGGACGGCGACCAGATCGTCCTCGACGTCGCCAACCGCACCCTCGAGGTCGAGGTCGACGCTGCCGAGCTGGAGCGCCGGGCGGAGGGCTTCGTGCCCCCGGAGAGCCGCTACCGCCGCGGGGTGCTCGCGAAGTACCGCGCGACCGTGGCGTCGGCCGCGAAGGGCGCCGTCACCAGCTGACCGGCGGCGCGGGATCCACAGGGTGCCCGGTGGATCTCGCACGTCCGGCGGGAAGGACTCCGCCGGAGGCGGGAGAAGCCCGCGGGAGGACGACCCGGATCAGTCGCGACCGCGCGGGTCGAGCCCGGCGAGGGTGCCGAGCACCGCCAGCAGACCGCCGGTGACCAGGGCGCCGGTGGCACTGCCGCCGTGGTCGCCCAGGACACCGTAGAGCAGGGCGCCGGCACCGGCGACCAGCCCGAAGGCGGCGCTCACCAGGGACAGGCGGGCCAGGAACGCGCGCATCGAGACCAGGATCAGCACGGTCGCGGCGCCGCCGGCCCACACCGTCGGCCACTCGCTGGAGGGGGCGTCGGGGAAGGCCCAGCCCTGGGAGGTGAGGAGCCAGATCCCGGCGAGCAGCAGGAGCGGCCCGGCCGCACCGGTGACGTCGCCCTGGACCCGCTCGCGGCGCGCCACGAGCGCTTCCTTCTGGACGTCCGCGGCGACCGCGATCTCGTGCGCACGCCGGTCGGCGCTCACGGCCTCGTCGCGCGGCAGGTCGCTGTTCTCGACGAGGTGGTGACCGGAGCGGTCCTCGGACTCGGTGTGGGCGGGCACGGCTGCTCCTCGACGATGTGACGGCTGGGATGGTGACCCCGTCCACGGAAGCACTCGCGCGGGGTCGGCCCAACCTCCGAGGGGTGAGACCTGCGGCTCAGTCGAGGTGGCCGGCCAGCGCCACCCGCAGCACCAGGTGCGGCAGCGTGGCTCGACCGTGCGTGTCGTTGAGCAGACCGCTGTCGGCGGCGTCGAGGAGGTGCTGCGGGACCACGGGCAGCGGCTCCGCCAGCAGCTCGTCACGGCAGGCCTGGAGCATCGCCGCGCTCAGCCCTTCGCCCGTGCGCAGCCACGACGCCGGCGTGTCGTCCGGCCCGCCGAGGACCACCCAGGAGGTGGCCGCGCCCGTCTCGCTGCGACCCACCACGGGAACGGCGTACGCCCCCTCGCGGGCGGCCGCACCGGCGAGGCGGTGCAGCGCCGGCTCGGGTACGGGTACGTGGTCGAGGGGGCGGCCCGACCGGGTGCCTGCCAGGGCGGCGAGCTCGGAGGCGGCGAGCAGCGACGGCACCGCGACGGTCAGACGCACCCGGGCGACCAGGTCCGGGTCGTCGGGGTCGGGGAAGCGGTCGACGGCGGTCGCCCATCCGATGGCCTCGGCGGCGACCCGGGCGTGGTGCAGCGCCGCGCCGGCGTCGATGATCTGGCGCACCGGGTCGTCGGCGGACCTGGCAGACCGCTGGGCCAGGTCGGCCCCGAGGAGCAGGGCGTCCTCGCCGACCGTCCAGACCAACGGCAGGGTCTGGCCCGTGCGCGGGGCCCGGCGGGCCCAGGCGACGACGCGCAGCAGAGCCCGCGTCCGTGTGCACGGACCGCCCTCGGCGGTCGCGGCGCGGGTGTCCGCGGCCGGCCGGGAACCGGCGCCGACGGCGCCCGGGTACGACTCGGGGACCCGCAGTGTCATCGTGTCCTCCCATGCCCGGACGTGCTGCTGCGATCGTCGGACATCCGGACGGGCCGTGGCACTGGCGCAGGTCCGCAGCCCGGACCGACCAAGGTCCTGATGTCCCGCGCCTCGGCGGGCCCAAGGTCCCGGGTGGGGGTGCGCAACGGCAGGTGGGCCGGGAGGAGAGCGCCCGCCTTGTGCGGCCCCTGTGATGGCGGACACTTGGTCCAGGACAGGAAGACACCTCAGGGCCTCCCCGTCCGCCCACCGGGCCCGCCGGACCTCACCCGCGAGCCGTCCCCCCACCGGTCGTCCGGCCGGGGCTCCGGGACGTCGGGTCCGGTGGGGGCCACCGGCTAGAAGTAGTCGCGCACGTGCAGCGCCCGGCCGCCGAGCACCGCGTCGAGCACGGCGTCGTACGTCGTGGGCCCGGTCAGGTGTCCGAGCTGCCGCAGCGCCCCCGTGGGCTGCGCGCCGGCGAAGAGCAGCGCCAGACCCTGCGGCGTCAATGCGACGGCGTCGGCGGCGCTCGCCGTGTCGTCCGCGGCGCACGTCCCGGGGGAGTCGCCGTCGAGGTGCAGCACGAAGGTCGCCGGGGCGCGTCCCAGCCGGTCGCCCGACACCGTGAACGGCACCTGCGCGGCGAGCCCGGGCACGTGCAGCCGGGCCGCTGTGAGCGCGCCGGCGACGTCGCCGACGCGCAGCATGTAGGGGTGCCGCTCGACGACGTCCCAGCGGGCGCCGGGCAGCACCAGGCGCGCGGGGTCGAGGCCGGACGTGCGGAGTCGGAGAGCCGGTGCCACGGCCGCGGACGTCGCCAGGGACGCCCACAGGGCACGGAACCCGTCGGCGGTCAGCGCGACCAGGTCGTGCACGTCGAGGCGGCCGTCCTCGCGGTAGCCGCCGGCCCGGTCCCACGAGCAGAAGCCGACGACCGCCTCGTCGGGGTCGACGGCCAGTGTCGTGCCGTGCACGTCGGTCAGCAGGTCGTCGAGGGAGAACGCCGGTCCGGTGCGGGTCAGCGGGCCGTTCTGCACCCGCGCCCACGCGTCGTACACCGCCTGCACGGAGTCGAGGTCGGCGGCCGTCGCGCGACGTACGGTCGTGCCGTCCGTCTCCCGTACGCCGGCCAGCTCGGCGGTGCGCAGCTGCACCGTGTCGTAGGAGCCGACGACCTCCCAGCCCATCGACCGGTAGATGCCGGGCGCAGTCGGGTAGAGCGTCGAGACCAGGTCGCCGCGCCGCGCGGCCTCCTCGACCGCCGCGGCGAGCACCGGCGCGAGGTGCCCGGCGCCACGGTCCTCGGGCAGCACCCCGACCCCGGCGATCCCGGTGGTCGGCAGCGCCTGGCCGTGCCACCACGAGTGGTAGTCGTGGGCGAACACCCTCGCGACCAGCCGCTCGCCGTCGGGGCCGGGCTCGAAGCCGCCCCACGGGTGCCGCCACGCGGGCGGGTCGGGGAAGGTCTCGGGCAGCGAGCCCGCCGGGAAGCTCGCGAACGCCTCCGCAGACAGCGCGGCCGACGCGGGACGGTCGGCCGCGACCAGCGGCCGGACGACGAGCCCGCTCACCACGTGTCCACCGGCAGCCCGCTGCCGCGCAGCCGTCCGTCGCGCGCGGCGGCGTCGACCAGCCGGCACAGGACGCCGCGGGTCTCGGCGGGGGCGATGACGTCGTCGATCTCGAAGTGCCGGGCGACCTCGAGCGCCGTGGACCGCGAGCGGGCGTACGCCGTCAGTTCGGCGACCCGCTGCTCGCGCTCCTCGTCGTCCTCGATGGCCTCCAGCTCGCGGCGCATCGACAGGCGTACGGCGCCCTCGAGCCCCATCGCGCCCAGGTGGGCGCCGGGCCAGGCGAGCGTCATCAGCGGCTCGTGCGTGCTGCCGCCGAGCATCGCCTGGGCGCCGAGGCCGTAGCCCCGCCGCAGCACGACGCCGAGCAGCGGCACCTGCAGTCGCGCGCCGGCCACGAGCAGCCGCGAGGTGTGCCGGACCATCCCGGTGCGCTCGGCGTCGGGGCCGACCATCATCCCGGGGGTGTCGACGAGCGAGACGACCGGGAAGCCCCACGCGTCGCACAGCTGGAGGAAGCGCGCGGCCTTGTCGCCGGCGTCCGCGGTGATCGCGCCCGCGACGTGGCGGGTGTCGTTGCCGAGGAAGCCGACGGTGCGGCCCTCGAGCCGGCCGAGCGCGGTGAACAGCTCGGGTGCGAAGTCCGGGCGCAGCTCGGTCACGGTGCCCTCGTCGGCGATCGTCTCCACGATCGGGAGCAGGTCGTACGACGTCCGCTCGCCGTCCGGCACCGCCTCGCGCAGGGGCGTCTGGTCGGCCACGGTCCACTCGTCGTCGCGGCCCAGGAAGTAGCCGAGCAGCACGCGGGCGACGTCGTCGACGTCCTCGTCGTCGCACGCCACGTCGACGACGCCGTTGGCGGTCATCACGTCGAGCGGGCCGACGTCGGCGGCCGCGACGTCGCCGAGCCCGCCGCCGGCGATCATCGCCGGCCCGCCCATGCCGAGCGAGGAGCGCGGGGTGGCGACGACCAGGTCCGCGCAGCCGGCGACGACCGCGTTGCCGGCAAAGCAGTTGTCGTCGACGACCGCGATCCGCGGCGCCCGCCCTGACAGCCGCGCCCAGGCCGCGAAGGTGGTGACGTCGAGGGCGGACACGAGCGGGATGTCGACGTCGCCCGGGCGGCCCCCGCCGCCCGCGGCGTAGAAGACGGTGGGCAGCTGCAGCCGCTCGACGACGTCGAGGAGCCGGTCGGTCTTGCGGTGCCCGCGCATGCCCTGGGTGCCCGCCATGACCAGGTAGTCGTAGGACAGCACGGCGACCTGGTGGCCGTCGACGGTCGCCAGGCCGCCGACGATGCCGTCGGCGACGCTGCGGTCGAGCAGGTCGTCGAGGTCGCGGCGCTGCTCCTGCGCGGCGGTCACGAAGCGGCCGTACTCGACGAAGCTGCCCTCGTCGACGAGCGCGGACACGTGCTCGCGGGCGGTGGTGCCGCCGCGGTCGTGCAGCCGGGCGACGGCGTCGGGACGGGCGGCGTCCTCGGTCAGCGCACGCCGGGCCAGGACGTCGAGGAGCTCGGTCCGGATCGACATGCCGGGGAGTCTGCCACCTGCCGGACCGGCCGCCCGGCTGCGCGGCTGCCCGGGTGCCGACCTCCCCGGCGGCTGCGGGAGGATGCCGCGGTGACCTCGCGCCTCGCCGCGGTGCCCGCCGAGCGGATGCACCTCTACCTGATGCTCGCCCTGACCTTCGGCACCGGCGTGGTCGACGCGGTCGGCTACCTCGGCCTGGACCGGGTCTTCACCGGCAACATGACCGGCAACGTGGTCATCCTCGGCATGGGTCTCGTCGGCGCCGAGGCCCTGCCGGTGCTCGGCCCGCTGCTCGCGCTGCTCGGCTTCATGGGCGGCGCGGCCCTCGGCGGCCGGGTGCTCAAGCACGCCGCCGGGAAGTGGACCGGCCTGACCACGATGCTCTTCACGCTCGTGGCGGTCGTGACGCTGGTGCTCGGTGTCGTGCTCGTCCTCGACGACAGCCCCGCCCAGTGGCTGATGGTCACGACCACCACCCTGCTCGGTGCCGCGATGGGCGTGCAGGCGGCGACGGCGCGGTTCGTGGCCGTCAAGGACGTCACCACCGTCGTGGTCACCTCGACCATCACCGGCCTGGCCGCCGACTCCCAGCTCGGCTCCGGCAAGGGCGGCGGGTCGGGCCGCCGGTTCTCGGCGGTGGTGCTGATCCTCGCCGGGGCCGCGGCCGGCGCCGCGCTGCTCGAGGTGCACCTGGGCGCCGGACTGTTCCTGGCCGGCGCCGTGATGCTCGTGGCGACGCTGGTGGGCGCCTGGCACGCACGGCTCACGGCACCGGCAGGGGAGTAGCAGGGAGCAGCAGGGGAGCAGTCCGTCAGCCGTCGCGCAGCTCGCGGCGCAGGATCTTGCCGGTGGCCGTCTTCGGCAGCTCGGTGATGACCTCCACCTCGCGGGGATACTTGTACGCCGCCATCCGCTCCTTGCAGAACGCGACCAGCTCTTCGGACGTCGCCGTGGCGTCGGGCTGCATCGACACGAACGCCTTGACGGTCTCGCCCCGGTACTCGTCGGGCACCCCGACGACGGCGGCCTCGCGCACCGCGGGGTGGGTGTAGAGGACGTCCTCGACCTCGCGCGGCCAGACCTTGTAGCCGGCCGCGTTGATCATGTCCTTCTTGCGGTCGACGAGGTAGAACCACCCGTCGTCGTCCATGAAGCCCACGTCGCCCGTGCGCAGCTCGCCGCCCGGCATCCCCTTCTCGGTCTCCTCGGGCTTGCCCCAGTAGCCGCGGACGACCTGCGGACCGGTGACCAGCAGCTCCCCGACCTCGCCGGCCGGCAGGTCGCTGCCGTCCTCGCCGACGACCCGCACCACGGTGCCGAACACCGGTACGCCGACCGACAGCGCGCCCGAGGCCGGGTCGACCGGGGCCCGCACGCCGATGGGCACCGCGTGGCTCGGCGACGAGGTCTCGGTGAGGCCGTAGATGTTGTGCACGTAGGCCCCGAGGACCTTCTCGATCCGGTCCCCGACGGCCGGGGCGATCGGTGCCCCACCGGAGTAGACGACGCGGAGGGAGGAGAAGTCGTCCGGGGTCGCGCCGGGGGCGGCGGTCAGCGCGGACAGCGCGGTGATCGCCCCGACGGTGAACACCGGCCGGTGCTCGCGCACCGCGTCGAGGACGACGGACGGCTCGAACCGGTGCGCCAGCACCAGCGGCGCCCGGGTCAGCATCGCGAGCATCACGTGGCCGACCAGGCCGGTGATGTGGAACAGCGGCGCGATGCCCAGGAGGGGCTCACCCTCGGCCAGGTGCATCCAGTCGCGGTAGGTCTGGGCGTTGAAGGTCAGGTTGGCGTGGGTGTTCATCGCCCCCTTCGGCACCCCGGTCGTGCCCGAGGTGTAGGTCAGCACCGCGACGTCGTCGGGCGACGCCACCGGCGCGACGACCGGCCCCCCGTCGTACGTCGCGATCACCTCGGTGAGCGAGAGCGTTCCGGGCGCCGGCGGGTGCGGCTCGGGGCCGAGGACCCGCGGGTCGTCGCGGGTCTGGAAGTCGCGCCCGGCGGTGGTGACCACCGTGCGCACCCGGACCTCGGGGTCCTCGAGCACCTCGCGCGCCACCGCGGCGTAGAGGTCGTCGAGCACCAGCAGCGCGGTCGCGCCGGAGTCGGTGAGCAGGTAGCGCAGCTCGCGCTGCTTGTTCATCGGGTTGACCGCGACCGCGGTCCCGCCGGTCTTCCACGCGGCGAGGAGGCCGATGACGAAGCCGGGGTCGTTCTGCACGTAGAGAGCGAGCCGGTCGCCGGGTGCGAAGCCCTCGGCACTCAGCCGGGCCGCGAGGGCGTCGGCGGCACGGGCGGTCTCGGCGAAGGTGAGGACGCCGTCGAAGTACCGCAGGAACGTCGCGTCCGGCGAGGCTGCCGCAGCGGCGTCGAACGCAGCGAGCGCCGAGGTGAAGTCCGGGTCCAGGTCCGGTGGGACGCCGTCCTCGTACAGCGACAGCCAGGGGCGGTCGGCGTACCGCGCGGTGGAGGTCGACACGGTCACTTGACGACCACCGGGTTGACCGGCGACCCGGTGGCCCGGCTTATCTTCAGCGGCGCGGCGACGTAGAAGAACTCGTAGCCGCCGTTCTCGGCGCAGTCGGTGGCCAGCTTCTCCAGGTCGCAGATCTCGGTGAACGCGATGCCGAGGTTGCGCATGAGGGCGTTGTGCAGCACCAGGGCGACACCGTTGCCGGGGTCGATGGTGACCTCGTTGGCGATCGTGTCCGTGACCAGGTTGGGGATCTCCTTGTCGGCGAACCACTGCACCAGCTCCGGCGACCAGCGCAGGCCGGGCTCGCAGAAGTCCTCGTAGAACGCCTCGCCCTGCTCGAAGAAGAGCTGGAGGTGGTTGGTGCGGATCAGTAGGATGTCGCGCGGCCGGATCTCGATGCCCTGCGCGGCGGCGCACTTCTCGAGGTCGGTGTGGTCGAAGGTCTCCCGCGGACCGAGGGCGTCCTTGCCGAGGAAGCGGGCCATGTCGAGCAGCACTGCGCGGCCCGCGACGCCACGCTCGGCGATCGGGGCGACGCTGGCCTTGTCGAGGCCGCCGACGGTGGTGCGGGCGTCGTACCCGTTCCAGATCTGGCCGCCGTACCAGACGTGGCCGAGGGCGTCGTACTGCGTAGAGCCCTGGAGGAACGCGTTGATCTTGTCGTCGGCGTAGTGCAGGCCACCGGGGAAGGCCGGGCCGTCGCCGCCCTCGTCCCAGTGCGACTCGTCGAGGATCATCTCGCGGGTGGCGGGGGAGCGGCCCGGCCAGACGGGGTCGCCCTTGGGGTCGCCGATCAGGCGCTGGAGGGTGAACACCTCGCCGCGCCGGATGAGGGAGGCGCCGGCGAGGACCTGCTCGGCGGTGAGGTAGTTGAGGCTCCCGACCTCGTCGTCGGGACCCCACTTGCCCCAGTTGGAGGGGGACTCGGCGAGCAGCTCGGTGAGCTCGGGGGCGACGACGTCGTGCTGGGTGGACATGCAACACCTTCTTCGGGTTCGGGACCAGGACGGACTGAAATCGACAGAGCGGACGTTCGGCCGGTTTCAGCGTGAGTACGGTCACAAAGCGCCGCTGAACGGTCAAGAGGTCCGGCAGTCGCCGGAGTTCAGGTACGCCGAACAGCGAGGCGTCAGGTCAGGCGGTGCGGGCCCGGACCATGTCCAGCGCCAGGTCGGCGTACTCGCGGGCCACCTCGGCCGGCACCGCCTCGTCCTCGGGCAGGTACCAGTAGGACAGGGACATGCACATCGTCATGATCGCCCGGGCCGTGCGGTGCGGGTTGCGCGTGGCGAACGCGCCCGCGTGCACGCCCCTGACGACGGCCCGGTCGAGAGCCTCCTGGAGGCCGTCGCGTGCGGCGACGAGCCGACCCCGGTCCGGCTCCTCGACGCTGCGCAGCTCGGTGGCGGCGACGAACGCCAGCCGCAGCCGGTGGGTGTGCACGAGGACCAGCGCCTCGACCATCCGGGCGAGCCGGTCGGCCGGGTCGGTCGCGGCCTCCTCGGCCGCCCGTACGCGCCAGTGCAGCTCGTCCATGACGACGTCGAGGAGCGTGACCAGCAGCTGCTGCTTGGAGCGCACGTGGTGGTAGACCCCGGCGACGCTGATGTCAGCCGTCGCGGCGATCATCCTGATGGTCGCGCCGTGGTAGCCGGTCTCGGCGAACACGCTCGCCGCCGCCGACTCCACGCCTGAGAGGTCCAGCCGCTCGAACTCGCGCCAGGTGCCGTCGCGACCGCGGGTCGGTCCGGGCTCGGGGCCGCGGTCGGTCACGAGCAGGTCGGCGACGGTGGTGCCGAGGTGCTCGGCGATCGCGGTGAGCCGGGCCAACGTGAGCGCGACCTTGCCGTTCTCGACGGCGCTCATCGTGCCGACGCTGACACCGATCCCCGACGCCAGGTCGCGCAGGGTCAGGCCCGCCTGGGTCCGGGCCCGACGTACGGCCAGGCCGACGCCGTCTTGTTCGGTCATGCTGAACAACGTAGCCCGTAGCCTCGGTGCTGACAGGGTGGTCGAGGGAGGAGCCAGAGCGTGTCGGTCTACCTGGAGCGGCCGTGGAGGGCCGTCGCGCCGGACGTGCCCGCACGCCCCGGGGCCGTCGACCAGTCGACCCTCGGCGAGGTCGTCGACCACTGGGTGCGCACCACGCCCCGCGCGCCGGCCAGCCACTACTTCGACGGCACCACCACCTGGGAGCAGCTCGACCGTGAGGCCGACGCCCTGGCCGCGCTGCTCGTCGCCCGGGGGTTCGGCCCCGGCGACCGGCTGGCGATCTGCCTGCAGAACGACCCGGCGTTCCTCGTCGGGCTGGTCGCGGCCTGGCGCGTGGGCGGCGTCGCGGCACCGCTGAGCCCGATGATGAAGGCCGACGAGCTCGAGCAGCTGCTGCTCGACTACGAGCCGGTGGCGCTCCTGGCGCTCGACGACGTCTACCGCGACGTGGCTCGCCCGCTGCTCGCCGGTGGCCACACCGCCGTCCGCACCGTGGTCACGGTGTCCGCCCACGACGGTCAGTCCCGGCACGACCCGCGGGTGCTCGGTGGCGAGCGTCGGATGCGGCCCTCCGACACCGTCGACCTCGCCGGACTCGTGCACGACCGCGACGCCTTCGGGCCGGTACGCCGCCACCGGGCGCGACCCGACGACGTCGCAGTCGTGCTGCCCACGTCCGGCACCACCGGGTCCCCGCGCGGGGCGAAGCTCACCCACGCCAACGTCCTGTTCAGCGCCGGCGTCTACCGCGACTGGGGTGGCCTGGTCGAGGGCGAGCCGGTGCTCGCGCTCAGTCCCGTCTTCCACGTCACCGGCCTCGTCGCCGGGGTCGCGACCGCGATGCTGCTCGGGTCGCCGGTCGTGCTCACCCACCGGTTCGAGCCCGGCGTGGTCATCGACGCCGTGCGCGAGCGGCGCCCGACCCTCGCCGTCGCGGCCATCACGGCGTACATCGCGCTGAGCGAGCACCCGGACGCCGACCGCGAGGTGCTGTCGCCGCTGCGCCGGACCTGGTCGGGCGGCGCACCGGTGCGGCCGGAGACCGCCGAGCGGATCGCGGAGCGTCTTGGACTCGACGTGCTGAACGTGTACGGCCTCACCGAGAGCACCTCGCCGGTCACCATGGTGCCGCCCGGCGTCCCGGCACCGGTCGACGCCGAGACCGGGGCCGGCTCGGTCGGCCTGCCCGTGCCCCGGACCGATGTCCGGGTGGTCGACGAGCACGGGCGCGACGTACCGGTGCGGCAGATCGGGGAGCTCGTCGTGTCGGGGCCGCAGGTCATCAGCGGCTACTGGAACCAGGGCCGGCCCAACGCGGTCTCCGACGCCGGGCACGTCTTCCGCAGCGGCGACCTCGGCTTCATGGACGAGCAGGGCTGGTTCTACGTGGTCGACCGCTCCAACGACATCATCAACGCCTCGGGCTTCAAGATCTGGCCCTCGGAGGTCGAGTCGGTGCTGGCCGCCCATCCCGACGTCCGCGAGGCCGCGGTCGTCGCGATCGCCGACGACTACCGGGGGGAGTCGGCGAAGGCGTTCGTCGTGCTCCGGACGGGCGCCCTCGTCACGGAGGGCGACCTCGTCGAGTTCTGCCGGGAGCGGCTGGCGGCGTACAAGTACCCGCGCGAGATCGAGCTGGTCGCCGCGCTCCCGCGCACCGCGACCGGCAAGGTCATGCGCAGCCGGCTGCGCCAGCAGGGAGGCCGGCCGCTCGGGACGGTATCGGGCTCGTCGTCGCCGGGCTGACTCAGGCGCCCGGACGCACCAGCTGCCGGCCCCACCCGTGGTCGGGCCGCTCCACGTCGACCGCGTTGCCGCGCACGATCGTGCGGGTGACGCGGCCGCCGTACCGGAGGCCGTCGTACGCCGAGATCGGGTTGCGGTGGGCGAGCCGGGTCGCCTCGATGCGGAAGTCAACCGCGGAGTCGTAGACGGCCAGGTCGGCGTCAGCGCCGACCTCGATGCGGCCCTTCTGCGTGAGGCCGACCAGGTCGCTGGTCGCGCGGGACATCCAGCCGCTCACCTCGGCCAGCCCGATGCCGCGTCGCCGTGCCTCCTGCGCGACCGCGCTGAAGCCGACCTGGAGGCCCGAGACGCCGCCCCACGCCTGCTGGAGGTCGCCGTCGCCGGCGAGCTTCACCTCCGCGGTGGCGGGGGAGTGGTCGGAGACGACCATGTCGATGACCCCGGCGCGCAGCGCGTTCCACAGCTGCTCGCGGTTGCCGGCGTCGCGGATCGGCGGGCAGCACTTGAACTGCGGCGAGGCGTCGGGGATCTTTTCGGCGGCGAAGCACAGGTAGTGCGGGCAGGTCTCGACGGTGATCGGGAGGCCCTCGGCGCGGGCGTCGGCGAGCAGGTCGAGCGCGCGGGCGCTGGACAGGTGCAGCACGTGCACGCGGCAGCCGGTCTCGCGGGCGCCGTCGACGACCTGCTGGATCGCCGCCGTCTCGGCCTCGTCGGGGCGGCTGTGCAGGAAGTCGGCGTACGCCCGGCTCGGTGGCGCGGGCGACTCCTCCAGCACGCGCGCGTCCTCGGCGTGCACGATCATCAGCCCGTCGAACGACGCGATCTCGGTGAGGGCGGCGCGGAACTGCTCGGGGTCCAGCGGCGGGAACTCGTCGACTCCCGACGGCGCCAGGAAGCACTTGAAGCCGAAGACGCCGACCTCCCACAGCGGGCGCAGGTCGGCGAGGTTGCCGGGCACCGCACCGCCCCAGAAGCCCACGTCGACCATCAGCTCGTCGGTCGCAGCCTGCTGCTTGACCCGCAGGTGCTCGACGGTGGTGGTCGGCGGGATGGAGTTGAGCGGCATGTCGACGAGGGTGGTCGCGCCGCCGAGCGCGGCCGCCTCGGTGGCGGAGACGAAGCCCTCCCACTCGGTACGGCCCGGCTCGTTGACGTGGACGTGGGTGTCGACGACGCCGGGCACGACGTACGCCGAGTCGCGGGCGTGCAGCACCATGCCGTCGGCGTCCGGGTCCAGCGGGTCGATCGCGCTGATCCGGCCCTGATGGAAGCGCACGGTCGCCGGGCGGAACTCGCCGTCGACGAGCACGCGCTGGGCGGAGACGGCGTCGAGCCTCATCGGGGGGCCTCCTGCTGGGGATCGTGCGGGGAGTTCTGAGGGGAGTTCTGAGGGGAGTTCTGAGGAGAGTCGTGCAGCTCGACCGCGAGGTCGAGCAGGTCGTGGTCGCGGCCCGGTGCCGCCACCAGGCAGACGCCGCACGGCAGGCCGGGACCGCCGGACGGCTTGGTGGAGACGGGCACCGAGAGCGCGGGCAGCCCGCCGAGGCCGGCCAGGCAGGTGAGCCGCATCGTCGCGTCGCGGACCGCCTGCATGCCCTCGCCGAGCAGCGGGGCGACCGAGGACGCCGACGGCAGCACGAGCACCCGCTCGCCGACGAGCTCCTGCACCCGGGCGCGCGCCTCGCGCACCACGGCGTGCGCCGTGTCGGCCTCGTCGCGGGTGACCGACCTGGCCCGCTCGAACCGGCCGCGCACGTCGGCGCCGAGCACGTCGAGCCCCACCCGCTCGAGCCACGCGCCGTGGCTCTCCCACGCCTGGAACGACTGCCAGGTCTGGAACGCCGCCAACCAGTCGCCGAGGTGGTCCACGGGCCACTCGACCCGGGTGGCGCCGTGCTCGTCGGCCCACCGGGAGACCGCCGCGCCGACGTCGGGCGCGGCCAGATCGAGCAGGCCGGGGACGGTCACCAGCTCGCGGGTGCCCTCGATCGCCATCGTCGGCAGCAGCACCTGGCCGACCCGGCGCAGCAGGTCGGGGTCGCGGGTGAGCCAGCCGACGGTGTCGAAGTCGGGTGCGAGCGGCAGCAGTCCGGTGCGGTCGACCGCGTCGTGGGTCGTGCGCAGGCCCCAGAGGCCCTGGTACGCCGCCGGCACCCGGACCGAGCCGCCGGTGTCGGTGCCGAGGCCGACCGTGGCCTGACCGAGCGCGACGGCGGTGGCCGAGCCGGACGACGACCCGCCCGGCACGCGGTACGGCGCGGCGCCGTTCGGCGGGGCGCCGGTGTGGGCGTTGGTGCCGGCCAGAGAGTAGGCGAGCTCGTCGGTGCGGGCGATCCCGCGCAGGGCCGCACCGGCGTCGAGCAGCTCGGCGACCACGGCGGCGTGGTCGGTCTCGACCGGGGCCTCGGCCAGCCACGCGGGGTTGCCGGCCCCGACACGGTGACCGGCGACGGCGTACAGGTCCTTGACGGCGACCGTCACGCCGTCGAGCGGGCCGCTGCCGGTGGGCGGCACGAGCGGGTCGCCGACGACCCGCCAGGTGCGGGTGTCGAGGGCGGGCGCCGGCACCGACACGTGCGCGCCGGTGACCCGCCAGCCGTCGGCCTGCTGCTCCCAGAGCTGGGTCTGCAGGCCGCGGCCGCCGCGCTCGAGCGCGGTCTCGGCGACGACGAGCGCGTGGTCGTCGTCGACCACCTGGACGTGGGTGGCGACGACCCGGCGTTGCGGGGCGCCGCCGCGGCCGGAGCGGAACGCCGCGATCCGGTCGTGCCCGACCAGCAGGCCGGAGGCGTCGCCGCGCAGGGTCGCCGCGCCGGGTGCGAAGAGCCGGTCGAGCGTGGCGACGTCGTCGCTCATCAGGGCGCGCTCGTACTCCCAGAACGCCTCCACCAGGCCTGGTGGAGGGCCGCCCGGCCTCATCGGTCGGCCCCGGTGACCTCGGCGAAGTCGGACTTCCGGATCCGGGCGTGCACGCCCTTCACCACGTCGACGACCTGGCTGATGTCGAAGTCGGTCGCCGCCGACAGGTAGGCGTACGCCAGGCTCGGGTCCATCCCGAACCGCGCCTGGAGCAGTGCGATCGCGGCACGCACGCAGTTCTGCACGGCGGTGTCGAGGTCCTCGTCCATCCCGGTCGGCACCAGGTGCTCGGCGGTCTCCGCGAGCGGGCCGACCAGCTCGCCGAAGCGGGTCAGCGCCTCCTCGCGGGGCACGATGTCCAGGCGCACCGTCGCGCGCAGGCTGGCCTCCATCGCGGTGAGCGCGACCTCGCCGTCGCCCTGGGCGAAGTGCGGGTCGCCGACGTACGCCATCGCGCCGTCGACCTGGACCGGCAGGTAGAGCGTCGAGCCGACGGTCAGGAGGCGGATGTCGATGTTGCCGCCGTGCGGGCCGGGCGGCACGGAGTGCGGGCGCTGGTCGCCGGCGACCGCGACGCCCATGATCCCGAGGAACGGCGCAAGGTCGAACGACACCTGTCGCTCGCCTCCGGGCACCAGCGGCAGCCGCCCGCGGCCCTCGTCGTCGACGGTGGCGAAGGCGCTGAAGACGTCGCCGGCCAGCGGGTACTCCCCGGGCAGCGCGCCCTTCGCGTGCCGGTTGGAGATGACGCCGTACGGCACGCGGGGCAGGGTCTCGAGCACGGTCATCGCCAGCAGGTCGCCGACCCGCGCGCCGCGCACCTCGACCGGCCGGCTGACGACGTGCGGGCCGTCGACGCCGAACGTGCGTGGGTGCGTCGCCTCGTCGGCCGCCGCCAGCGCGACCGCGTCGTCGAGCACCTCGGCCGCGCCGTGGCTCCCGAAGAACGCCCGCGGGTCGCGCCCCTGGTCCTCGAGGATCCCCTCGTGGCTGATCGTGTCGAATGTGACCTCGGTGCCCGGGTCGACGCTCAGCACGGGCGCGTCCGCCGCGCACGGCAGCCGACCCCACAGCACGTGGTCGGGGGTGGACGGCAGGTACGTCGCCGCGGTGACGGGTCCGCTCCCGGGTTGCAGCGCGCTCGCCTGGCTCACCCGCCGAACCCTAGACAGCCCGTGTTACGCGTGTGGTGCGGGTGTTCCCTGAGCGGAACCGGCCCCGGTCGTCGAGCAGCCGCCCCGGTCGTCGAGTAGCCGCGGAGCGACGCAGGAGCGCAGCCGCGTACCGAGACGCGGCGAGACGGGAGTGGGGGGCGACCACGGTGGTGGCGGTCGCTGGTCGGGTGCGGGCGTCTCGGTACGCCGGGTGCTCGCTCGTTCCTCGCTCGTCCCCGGCTACTCGACGCAGGAGCGCAGCGGCGTACCGAGACGCCGTGAGCAGGGAGCAGACCGCAACCACGGACCTTGTGGACAACCGGATGCGCCCTCGAGCGAACCCGCGCATGCTCGACGCATGCCCCACGTCTACATCCTCCGCTGTGCCGACGACTCCTACTACGTCGGCAGCACCGTCGACCTCGACCGCCGGCTCTGGCAGCACCAGGAGGGCGAGGGGTCGGCGTACACCCGACCTCGGCGACGGCGGCCGGTCGAGCTGGCCTGGGGCGGCTGGTTCGATCGCATCGGCCACGCCTTCGCGTTCGAGAAGCGGGTCCAGGGGTGGGGTCGGGCGAAGCGCGAGGCCCTGATCGACGGTCGCATGGACGACCTGCCCGCGCTGGCCCGCAAGGACTTCTCCCGGAGGAGAGCAGCCCCGACCCTCCGGTCGTCGAGTAGCCCAGCCGGTCGTCCTCCGGTGTTCGAGTAGCCGCGGAGCGACGCAGGAGTGCAGCGGTGTACCGAGACGCCGCGAGCCGGGAGCAGACCGCGACCACGGTGGTGGCTGGCAGTGGTCGGGTGCGGGCGTCTCGGTACGCCGGGTGCTCGCTCGTTCCTCGCTCGTCCCCCGCTACTCGACGACCGGCGCACTCGGTCGTCGAGTAGGCGCGGAGCGACGCAGGAGCGCAGCGGTGTACCGAGACGCGGTGAGACGGGAGGCGACGGCGACCACTGGGTCGTTGCGGTGCCGCCTACGGTGACCTGCGTGCGCACCCCAGCCGAGCTCGACGCCGCGGACCCGCTGGCTCCCCACCGCGACCTGTTCGTCGGGACGGAGTCCGACCTGGTCTACCTCGACGGCAACAGCCTCGGGCGTCCGCTGCGGGTGACCGCGGAGCGGCTGCAGCGGTTCGTCACCGAGCAGTGGGGCGGGCGGCTCATCCGCGGCTGGGACGAGGGCTGGTTCGAGCTGCCGACGACGCTGGGCGACCGGGTCGCGGAGGTGTGCCTGGGTGCCGCCGCGGGGCAGACGGTCGTGGCCGACTCCACGACGGTGATGCTCTACAAGCTGCTGCGCGCAGCGGTCGGGCTGCGCGACGACGTACGACGGACGGAGGTCGTGCTGGCGCGCGACGACTTCCCGACCGACCGGTACGTCGCCGCCTCGGTCGCCGAGGAGTGCGGGCTGACCCTGCGGTGGCTCGAGCCCGCCGACGACCCGGCGCAGGGCGTCACTGTCGAGCAGGTCGAGGAGGCGCTGGGCGACCGCACGCTGGTCGTGCTGCTCAGCCACGTCGCCTACCGCTCGGCCTGGGTGGCCGACGTCGAGCAGATCACCGCCGCCGCGCACGACGCCGGCGCGCTGGTGCTCTGGGACCTCTCGCACTCCGTCGGCGCGCTGCCGCTGCACCTCGACGCGTGGGGCGTCGACCTCGCCGTCGGCTGCACCTACAAGTACCTCGACGGCGGCCCGGGCGCACCGGCGTTCGCCCACGTCGCCGCCCGGCACCACGAGCGCCTGACCCAACCGCTGACCGGCTGGATGGGGCACGCCGACCCGTTCGCGATGGGGCCCGCCTACGCCCCCGCGCCCGGCGTACGACGTCTCGTGTCCGGCACCCCGCCGGTCGTCGGGATGCTCGCGGTCCAGGACATGCTCGACCTGCTCGCCGAGGTCGGGATGGACGCCGTCCGGGCCAAGTCGACCGCCCTGACGCAGTACGTCGTCGACCGCGCCGCCGGGCTGCTCCCGGAGACCCGGCTCGCCAGCCCGCGCGACCCCGACCGGCGCGGCGGGCACGTGACGCTCACCCACCCCCGGATGCGCGAGGTGACCGCTGCGCTGTGGCGGGCCGACGTGCTGCCCGACTACCGCGACCCCGACGGGCTGCGCCTCGGGCTCTCCCCGCTGACCACGTCGTTCGCGGAGGTGGAGGCGGGAATGCAGCGCGTGCGCGCGGTGCTGGACCACCCGTGAGTGCTCCCGCGACCCCGGCCCGGGCGGCGACGAAGCCGCCGGTGCCGGGTGAGATCAAGGTCCTGGTCGGCTCGGCCTTCGTCATCGCCATCGGCTTCGGCCTCGTCTCGCCGGTGCTGCCGGCGTACGCGCGCAGCTTCGACGTCGGTGTCGCGGCCGCCTCGACCGTGGTCAGCGCCTTCGCGTTCTTCCGCCTCGTCTTCGCCCCCGCCGGCGGCCGCCTGGTGCAGCGGCTGGGGGAGCGGCCGGTCTACCTCACCGGGCTCTCGATCGTGGCGGCCTCCTCGCTGGCCACGGCGTTCGCGCAGTCCTACTACCAGCTGCTCGTGCTGCGCGGTCTCGGCGGCATCGGCTCGACGATGTTCACCGTCTCGGCGATGGCGCTGCTGGTGCGCCTGGCCCCGCCGACGATGCGCGGGCGCGTGTCGTCGATGTACGCCAGCTCCTTCCTCATCGGCGGGATGCTCGGGCCGGTGCTCGGCGGCGCGCTCGCCGGGTTCGGCCTGCGCGTCCCCTTCGTCGTGTACGCCGCCGCGCTCGTCGTGGCCGCGCTGGTGGTGGGCCTGCGGCTCTCCGGCGCCAGCCTGCGACCCGAGCCGGGTGCCCCGCAGAAGCCGCCGATGCTGGTGCGCGAGGCGCTGCGCGACTCCGCCTACCGGGCCGCGCTGGCCTCGGCCTTCGCCAACGGTTGGGGCAACTTCGGCGTACGCGTCGCGGTGCTGCCCCAGCTCGCCGTGGCCGTGCACGACGACGCGTGGGTCGCCGGTGTCGCGCTCGCGCTCGCCGCCGCCGGCACGGCCGGCACGCTCCAGGTCGCCGGTCGCTTCGCCGACGCCGTCGGGCGCCGGCCGCTGGTGCTCATCGGCCTCGTCGTCACTGGCCTGTCCTTCGCCCTCATCGGCCAGAGCCACAGCCTCGTGGTGTTCCTCGTCCTCTCGGTCGTCAGCGGTCTCGGCGCCGGCCTGGTCAACCCCGGCCAGCAGGCCACGGTCGCCGACGTCGTCGGCAACGACCGCAGCGGCGGCACCGTGCTCTCGACCTTCCAGATGTGCCAGGACGGCGGCGCGATCCTCGGCCCGATCCTCATCGGCGTCGTCGCCGACCAGGCGGGCTTCGGCTGGGCGTTCGCCGTCACCGGGCTGGTCACGCTGCTCGCGGTGGTGCCGTGGCTGCTGGCCCGCGAGACGCTCGAGCAGGCCGACGGCGAGTCCGGCGACGAGCAGGAGGCGACGACCACGGCAGGGTGAGCCGTCGGGCGCGCCGCCCGCCGACGATCGGCTGCGTGCCCGTGCTCCCCGCCCCACCCGCACCCGCCGAGGGCGCGACGCCCGACGACGTCGCCTCCTGGGTCACCGCCCACCTCGGCGACCTCGCCCGCGAGGGAGCGGACGGCGTACGACCCGGCGCGCTGCGGGGCGGCCAGACGGCCGCGGACGCGGCGCTCGCGGGCCTCGACGTCACCGGCTACGCCCGCAGCCGCAGCACCGTGCTCCCGGAGTCCCGTCAGGGCGCCACCCGGCTCTCGCCGTACATCAGGCACGGGCTGCTGCCGCTCCCGGTCGTCTGGGACGCCGTCGCCGACGCGCCCGGTCGCGACCGGCACCGCTTCCGCGACGAGCTGCTCTGGCAGGAGTACGCCCGCCACCTCTACGCCCGCGTCGGCCCCGACCTCGCCCGGCCGCTGCGCTCGGGTCAGCCCGTGCTGCCCGACGGTGCCGTGCCCTGGGACGACCCGTGGACCCGCGACATGGCCTGCATGGACCACGCGGTCGGCTCGCTGCTCGACGACGGGTGGGTGGTCAACCAGCAGCGCATGTGGCTCGCCTCGCAGTGGTCGGTGCGCGGCGGCCGGGCCTGGCGCGCGGGGGAGGAGGCGATGTTCGCCCACCTGCTCGACGGCTCCCGCGCCGCCAACCGGCTCGGCTGGCAGTGGACCGTCGGCACCGGGTCCGGCAAGCCCTACGGGTTCAGCCGCTGGCAGGTGGAGAAGCGTGCGCCACAGCTGTGCCGCTCGTGCCCGCTGGCCGACGACTGCCCGGTGCAGGACTGGCCGGAGTCGTCGCGTGGCGGCCCGGTCGACGGCCCGGACCTCGGACGGGGCGCGGGTGAGGCGGTGCACGCCGGCCCCGCGGAGGTCGAGGGCGCCGGCACCGGCGAGGCCGTCTGGCTGACCGCCGAGAGCCTCGGCGACGCCGACCCCGCGCTGGCCGCCGACCCCGACCGGCCGGTGGAGTTCTGCTTCGACGAGTTGCTGCTCGCGCGGCTGCGGGTCTCCGGCAAGCGGCTGGTGTTCCTGGCCGAGTGCCTCGGCGACCTCGCGACGTCGTACGACGTGACGGTGCGGCGGGGCGACCCGCTCACCGAGCTCGCCGGCCGCCCGCTCGCCGCGACCTGGACCCCGGTGCCCGGGTGGGCGCGGCGGGCGGCGGCGCTCGACGTTCCCGAGCAGCACCCGTGGCCGTGGCTGCGGCGTCCCCGCCCCTCCTCGGTGCGGTCGTTCTCGGCGTGGCGCAAGGCCGTCGAGCGCTGAGCCGTGAGTCCTGTCGGCGACCGGTGCCAGGGTGGGTGCCGTGGACCAGCGCATCAGCTTCCTGACCCTGGCCGTCGACGACCTCGACCGGGCCCGCCGCTTCTACGTCGACGGTCTCGGCTGGCACCCCGACCTCGACGTCGACGACGTGGTCATGCTGGCGGTCGGCGAGCACGTCGTGCTCTCGCTGTGGGACGCCGCGTCCTTCGAGGCCGAGGTCGGCCCGATCGACCGCGGGCCGGGCTGCGCGCCGTTCACCGTCGCCCACAACGTGGCCACCCGTGCCGAGGTCGACGCCGTGCTGGCGCTGGCCCGCGACGCCGGGGCGAGCTTCGTGGGGCAGGCGAGCGAGCGCGAGTGGGGCGGCTACACCGGCTACTTCGCCGACCCCGACGGTCACCGGTGGGAGGTCGCCTGGAATCCCGGCCCGATCGGGGAGAGGGTGCTGCCATGAGCATCTCCGAGGACGACCGCCGTGTCCTGACCGCCCGCGAGGTCGATGCCGCCGGGCTCGACGACTGGCGCCCGATGCTGGGGCCGATCATGGCGCGCTTCGCCACGGGCGACTTCGCGACCGGGCTGCGTCTGGTGCAGGCGATCGCCGAGGCGGCGGAGGCTGCGGACCACCACCCGGACGTCACGCTCACCTCCCCGCGGGTCGACGTACGCCTGGTCAGCCACGACGTCGGCGGCCCGACCATGCGCGACGTCCGGCTCGCGACGACGATCAGCGGCCTGGCCGCCGACCTCGGCGTCGCCGCGGAGACGGCTGCCATCAGCGTCCTCGAGCTCGGACTCGACACCCACGACGCCGACGAGATCCGCCCCTTCTGGGGTGCCCTGCTCGGTCACGACGTCACCGACCCGTCCTTCGACGGCCACGACGTGGTCGACCCCGACGGCGTGAAGCCCGCGATCTGGTTCCAAGACTCCGCGCCGCCGGACTCGGGGGAGGCCCCGGCGCAGCGTTGGCACCTCGACCTGCGGGTGCCTCCCGAGGTGGTCCAGGACCGGATCGCCGCGGCCCTGGCCGCCGGCGGCACCCTCGTCACCGACGAGCACGCGCCGGCGTTCTGGGTGCTCGCCGACGGCCAGGGCAACCAGGCCTGCCTGACCACGTGGGAGGGGCGCGACTGACGCGTCGCGCCACCTCACGACGATCCACATCGCGGGACCGCTGTCCCGCGATGTGGGACGACTGTCATACTCGACGACGGTCGCCGGGGGCGAGGCTGTACGGTGGTTGCATGCTGCAGGACCTTCTCGTACGCACGCGACGCGCCGGCTGACCCACCCGCCTGCGCGTCCCCCTCGCTGCCCGATCGTGGCCGAGGGGTTTTTTGTTGCCCGAGCAACGGCCCGCCACTCCCGCACCACGAACAGCACGAGAACAGGAAGACCATGAGCGCAGAGCAGTCCGGCGCCGAGATGACCGGCGCCCAGAGCCTCGTCAAGTCCCTGGAAGCCGCCGGCGCGGAGACCATCTTCGGCATCCCCGGCGGCGCGATCCTCCCGGCGTACGACCCGCTGATGGACTCCACGATCCGCCACGTCCTCGTGCGTCACGAGCAGGGCGCCGGCCACGCCGCCCAGGGGTACGCCGCCGCCACCGGCAAGGTGGGCGTCTGCATGGCGACCTCCGGCCCGGGCGCGACCAACCTGGTCACCCCGATCGCCGACGCCGCCATGGACTCGGTCCCGATGGTCGCCGTCACCGGCCAGGTCGGCGCCGCGATGATCGGCACGGACGCCTTCCAGGAGGCCGACATCCGCGGCATCACGATGCCGATCACCAAGCACAACTACCTGGTCACCGATCCCGCCGACATCCCGCGCACGGTCGCCGAGGCGTTCCACATCGCCCGCACCGGCCGCCCGGGCCCCGTCCTGGTCGACGTCGCGAAGTCCGCGCTGCAGTCGATGACCCGCTTCGACTGGCCCCGCGAGCTCCAGCTGCCCGGCTACCGTCCGGTGACCCGCCCGCACAGCAAGCAGATCCGCGAGGCCACCCGACTGCTGCTGGAGTCGCGCCGTCCGGTCCTGTACGTCGGCGGCGGCACGATCCGCTCGGGTGCGTCCCGCGAGCTGGCGACGCTGGCCGAGCTCACCGGCATCCCGGTCGTCACCACGCTGATGGCGCGGGGCGCCTTCCCCGACAGCCACCCGCAGCACCTGGGCATGCCCGGCATGCACGGCACCGTCGCCGCGGTCGGCGCGATGCAGAAGAGCGACCTCATCATCAGCCTGGGCGCCCGCTTCGACGACCGCGTCACCGGCAACCTCGACTCGTTCGCTCCGGGCGCCAAGGTCATCCACGCCGACATCGACCCGGCGGAGATCGGCAAGAACCGCCACGCCGACGTCCCGATCGTCGGCGACGTGCGCGAGGTGCTGCTCGACCTGATCGCCGCGCTGCGCGAGAAGGCCGACGCCGGCCACACCGGCGACTACGAGGGCTGGGTGCGCTGGTGCGCCGGCGTGAAGTCGTCGTACCCGCTCGGCTACGACAAGCCGGCCGAGGGCCTCGCGCCGCAGTACGTCATCGAGCGCCTCGGCGCGATCGCCGGGCCGGACACGATCTACACCTCCGGCGTCGGCCAGCACCAGATGTGGGCCGCGCACTTCGTGGGCTACGAGAAGCCGAACACCTGGATCAACTCCGGCGGCCTCGGCACCATGGGCTTCGCCGTGCCGGCGGCCATGGGCGCCAAGGCCGGCATGCCCGACACCACGGTGTGGGCGATCGACGGCGACGGCTGCTTCCAGATGACCAACCAGGAGCTCGCCACCTGCGCGATCAACGACATCCCGATCAAGGTCGCAGTCGTCAACAACGAGTCGCTCGGCATGGTGCGGCAGTGGCAGTCGCTCTTCTACAACAACCGCTACTCCAACACCGACCTGCACTCCAAGCGCATCCCCGACTTCGTCAAGCTCGCCGAGGCCTACGGCTGCGTCGGCTTGGCGTGCGAGACGCCCGAGGACGTCGACTCCACGATCGAGAAGGCGATGGAGATCAACGACGTCCCCGTCGTCATCGACTTCCGCGTCGAGCGCGACGCCATGGTGTGGCCGATGGTCGCCGCCGGCGCCAGCAACGACGACATCAAGTACGCCCGCGACCTCGCGCCGGAGTTCGAGGGCACCGACGACTGGGAGGTCCGCCCGTGAGCACCGCACCGCACCGCACCAGCACGCAGCACACGCTGTCGGTGCTGGTCGAGAACAAGCCCGGTGTGCTCGCCCGGATCGCCTCGCTGTTCAGCCGCCGCGCGTTCAACATCCACTCCCTGGCGGTCGGTCCCACCGAGCACGCCGAGATTTCGCGGATGACGATCGTCGTCGACGTCGAGGGCACCCCGCTGGAGCAGGTGACCAAGCAGCTCAACAAGCTCGTCGAGGTCATCAAGATCGTCGAGCTCGACCCGGAGGCCTCGGTCAACCGCGAGCTCGTGCTCGTGAAGGTCTCGGCCACCGCCGCCAACCGCGGTGAGGTGCTCGACACCGTGCAGCTGTTCCGTGCCAAGGTCATCGACGTGGCCCCGGACGCGATCACCATCCAGATCACCGGCAACTCCGGCAAGATCCGCGACTTCCTCACCGTGCTCGAGCCTTTCGGCATCCGCGAGCTCGTGCAGTCCGGCATGGTCGCCATCGGTCGCGGCTCCCGCTCCATCTCCGAGCGCACCCAGCGCCCGGTCCCCGTCCCGGTCCGGTCGGCCGCGGGCTGACCGCCCGGTCCGCCCGCCCGCACCGGTCCACCCCGAACCCAGCAACCCAGCAAGCCAGCAAGAAGGAGAGGCCCACCAGTGGCTGAGATGTACTACGACGACGACGCCGACCTGTCGATCATCCAGGGCAAGAACGTCGCCGTGATCGGCTACGGCAGCCAGGGTCACGCCCATGCCCTCAACCTGCGCGACTCCGGCGTCGACGTCCGGATCGGCCTCGCCGAGGGCTCCAAGAGCCGCGCCAAGGCCGAGCAGGAGGGCCTCAAGGTCCTCACCGTCGCCGACGCGGTCGAGGAGGCCGACGTCGTGGTGATCCTGACCCCGGACCAGGTGCAGCGCACCGTGTACGCCGAGTCGATCGCCCCGAACCTCGCCGAGGGCGACACCCTCGTCTTCAGCCACGGCTTCAACATCCGCTTCGGCTACATCCAGCCGCCGGCGGGCGTCGACGTCGTCCTGGTCGCCCCGAAGGCTCCGGGCCACACCGTGCGCCGCGAGTACGAGGCCGGCCGCGGCATCCCCGACATCATCGCTGTCGAGCAGGACGCCTCCGGCGCCGCCTGGGACCTCGCGAAGTCCTACGCCAAGGCCATCGGCGGCACCCGCGCCGGCGTCATCAAGACCACCTTCACCGAGGAGACCGAGACCGACCTGTTCGGTGAGCAGTCGGTGCTCTGCGGCGGCGTCTCGCACCTCGTGCAGGCCGGCTTCGAGACCCTGACCGAGGCGGGCTACCAGCCCGAGATCGCCTACTTCGAGGTCCTGCACGAGCTCAAGCTCATCGTCGACCTCATGTGGGAGGGCGGCATCGCCAAGCAGCGCTGGTCGTGCTCCGACACCGCCGAGTACGGCGACTATGTGTCCGGCCCGCGCGTCATCGACGCCGGCGTGAAGGAGCGGATGAAGGGCGTCCTCGCCGACATCCAGGACGGCACCTTCGCCAAGCGCTTCATCGACGACCAGGACGCCGGCGCGCCGGAGTTCACCGCGATGCGCGAGAAGGAGGCCGGTCACCCGATCGAGGCCACCGGCAAGGCGCTGCGCTCGCACTTCTCCTGGCAGCAGGGCGACAAGGACTACACCGAGGGCTCCGCCGCGCGCTGACCCCCCGGTCGTCGAGCAGCCGGGCGCGAGCGAGGAACGAGCGAGAGCCCGGCGTACCGACACGCCGCACGACACGAAGCAGCCGCAACCCACCGGGGTTGCGGCTGCTTCTGCGTCTCAGGCGCGGTGCGCGCTCATTTCACCTCGGCGCGCAGGGTGCGCCACAGCCCGAACGCCAGCGGCAGCACCAGCCAGATCACCGTGGTGACGCCCAGCTGCGCCCAGCCCTCGGCACTCTCGTACGGCCCCTCGAACAGCGCGCCCTGGATGTAGTTGAAGTCGACCCACGGCTGCAGGTCGGCGAACCACTCCTGGAACGCCGCCAGCGTCATCGTCAGTCCGGTGAGCACGTAGACGACGACCAGGTAGCCGACCATCGCGGCCGGGCTGCTGCGCAGCACGACACCGAGCATGAAGCCGATGAGCACGCCGAGCAGGTTGGCGAGCTGGATGGCGAAGAAGTCGCCGAGGGTCATGTTCCAGACGGTGTCGACGCCGGCGAGGGCAGAGCCGACGACGTTGCCGACGGCGCCGATGGCGAAGGCGATGAGCATGCCGACGACCGCGACCAGGACGGCGTTGACCGTCTTGGCAGCGATGACCCGACCGCGACGCGGCACCCAGGTGAACGTCGTCAGGCCGGTGCGCTGGCTCCACTCGCTGGTGACCGAGAGGATGGCGATGACGGGGAGCACGACGGCCATCGGCATGCCGACGGCGGCGCCGAAGGTCTCGTAGGTCAGGGCGTCGTCCGGCGCCCAGAGCACCACGGCGGCGCTGGCGATCACGGCGAGCCCGCCGACGCTGGCCATCAGCCAGACGCCGGCGCGCGTGTCGAACATCTTGCGGAGCTCGACGCCCAGCAGTCGGCTGAACGGGATGGGGGCGTGCTCGCTGCGCGCCGGTCGTGCGGTGCCTGCGGTGGCCGTCCCGGAGGTCCGGGGGGTCTCGGGGGTGGTGGTCATGGTGGTCATGCCGCAGCTCCTTCGCGCTGGGTGTCGGCGGTGAGGGCGAGGAACATCTCCTCGAGGCCGGCGCCGTCAGCGGCGCGCAGCTCGGTCAGGGGTACGCCGGCAGCCAGGCAGGTCTCTCCGACCCGACCGGCCTCGGCGTCGGCGAGCACGCCGCCGTCGGTGGGCGTCGTACCGATGCCGGCGGCCGTGAGGGCGGCCGCGAGCGCGGCGACGTCGCGAGCGCGGACCAGGGTCCCGGCGCCCGCCAGCAGCTCCTCCTTGGTGCCGGACACCACGATGCGCCCCTGCCCGATCACGACCAGATCGTCGGCGACGACCTCGATCTCGTGCAGCAGGTGGGAGGAGAGCAGCACGGTGCCGCCCTGGTCGGCGTACCCGCGGAGCAGGTCGCGCATCCAGCGGATGCCGGCCGGGTCGAGGCCGTTGGCCGGCTCGTCGAGCACCAGGACCCGCGGCTCGCCGATGAGGGCGACCGCGATGCCGAGGCGCTGGCGCATGCCGAGGGAGTAGTTGCGCACCCGGCGCCCGGCCTCGTCCTCGGTGAGGCTGACCCGGTCGAGCATCTCCTCGACGCTCCCGCGGGGCAGGCCGAGGGTGCGCTGGGCGAGGGTGAGGATCTCGCGGCCGGTGCGGCCGGCGTGCTGGGCGGAGGCGTCGAGGAGGACCCCGACCTCGCGACCCGGGTTGGGCAGGTCGACGAAGCGGCGCCCGTCGACGAGGGCGGTGCCCGAGGTCGGCGGGGTGAGCCCGACGAGGACGCGCATGGTGGTGGACTTGCCGGCGCCGTTGGGGCCCAGGAAGCCCGTGACGCGCCCGGAGTGCGCCGTGAAGGTGACGTCGTCGACGGCCGTGTAGCCGCCGTAGGTGCGGGTGAGGTGCTCGACTTCGATCATGGCCCGAGCCTCGCGGGAGCGGGCAGGTGCGCACATCCGGGCGGGCACCGGTCCGCACCCTGGCCCCCGACCGGGGAACCCTGAGACGGTCTCGGGGTCGGGAACACCGACGGACGTCCCCCGGTTGTCCCGGTCGTGCACATCGAGATCTGGTCCGACGTCGTCTGCCCGTGGTGCTACATCGGCAAGCGCCGCCTCGAGGAGGCGCTGTCGACCTTCGAGCACCGTGACCAGGTGCGGGTCACCTGGCGCTCCTACGAGCTCGACCCGACCGCGCCCGAGCGCGCCACCGGCTCGGTGCTCGAGCACCTCGGAGCGAAGTACGGCGGGGGTGTCGAGGGGGCGCGCGAGATGGTCGCCGGCGTCCAGCGCGTCGCCGCCGAGGTCGGGCTGGACTACGCCGGTCTCCCGGACGCGCCGCGGGTCGGCACCCGTCGCGCGCACCGGCTCCTGCACGCCGCGGCGGCCCACGGCGAGGACGCCCGCGCGGCGTTGAAGGAGTCCCTGCTGCACGCCTACCTGGTCGAGGGCGCCGACGTCGGCGATCCCGAGGTCCTGGTGCCGCTCGCGACGGCGGTCGGCGTCAGCGAGGAGCAGGCTCGCGCGGCCATCGACGGGGATCACGAGGCCGCGGTCGCCGCCGACGTCGAGGAGGCCCAGGACCTCGGCGCCGGGGGTGTGCCCTTCTTCGTCGTCGACCGCCGGTACGGCATCAGCGGCGCGCAGCCGGCCGAGGTGTTCACCCGCGCTCTCGAGCAGGCGTGGGCCGACCGCGGCCCGCTCCAGGTGGTCGCCGCGGGAGACGGCGGCCCCGGGGAGTCCGGGGGAGCGGTCTGCGCCGACGGCTCGTGCGCCGTGCCGGAGTGACCCCGCGCGTCTGACAGCGGATTCACAGGTGAGCCTTACCTGATTGAGGTTAGGCAAGCCTCACTCAATCCGCTACAGTCCTCGGGTGCTGTCGAACTTCCTCATCGGCCTACGCGAGGGCCTCGAAGCGGCCCTGGTGGTCAGCATCCTGGTGGCCTACCTGGTCAAGTCGGACCGACGTCACCTGCTGCGCTGGATCTGGCTCGGCGTAGGTGTCGCCGTCCTGGTGTCCGTCGGGTTCACCCTCGCCCTCGGCCTGCAGTCGCAGCGGCTCGACTTCCGCTCCCAGGAGCTCCTCGGCGGCACCATGTCGCTGGTCGCCGTCGTCTTCGTCACCTGGATGATCTTCTGGATGGCCGGCGCCGCGAAGCGGATGGGCCGCGAGCTGCGCGGCGCGGTCGACAAGGCCGCCGGCAGCCCGTTCACCCTCGCGCTCGTCGCCGCGCTGGCGGTCGGCCGCGAGGGGATGGAGACCGGCGCGATCCTGTGGGCCAACACCCAGAGCGCCACCGGCCGCGACCTCGCGCCCGGCACCGCCACCTCGTCCACGCCGCTGGTCGGCGCGCTCCTGGGCATCGCCACCGCCGTCGCGCTCGGCTGGCTGATCTACCGCGGTGCGATCACGATCGATCTCACCCGCTTCTTCACCTGGACCGGCGCCCTGCTCGTCCTCGTCGCCGGCGGCGTCCTGGCCTACGGCGTCCACGACCTCCAGGAGATCGACGTGCTTCCGGGCCTCGGCAACACCGCCTTCGACGTGTCCGGCGTGATCTCCGTCGACTCCTGGTACGGCGCCCTGCTCGCCGGGATGTTCAACTTCACCCCCACGCCGAGCGTGCTCGAGGTCGTCGTCTGGACCCTGTACGTCGTCCCGGTGATGGTGCTCTTCCTGCGCCGGGTCCGGCGCCGGCCGACCCCGACGTCGACCGCCGCACCCACGCCCGACCCGTCGCCCGTCGGGGCCTGACCCCGCCCCGAGCCACCCGCACGACCGCCCCGCCCTCGCGCGCCCCCGGACCCCGGGGTCGGCGCAACCCTGCCCTGGACAACAGAAGGACCCCACCGTGAACCGACGTCCCCGCCTGACCGCCGTCGCCGCCGGCCTGGCCCTGGTCACCGTTCCCGTGCTCGCCGGCTGCGGCACCGAGTCGACCGCTCAGTCCGGCGACGCCAGCCGCAGCCTGACGGTCTCCAGCACCGACGACGCCTGCGACGTCTCCGCGGCCGAGGCTCCCGCGGGCACCCTGACCTTCCAGATCGCCAACGAGGGCAGCAGCACCACGGAGTTCTACCTGCTGGCCGAGGACGGCCTGCGGATCGTCGGCGAGGTCGAGAACATCGGCACCGGCGCCACCAACACCCTCACCGTCAACGCCGAGGCCGGCACCTACGTCGTCGCCTGCAAGCCCGGCATGACCGGCGACGGCATCCGCTCCGGCTTCACCGTCACCGAGTCCGACGAGGCGCCCGAGGTCAGCGAGACCGACCAGCAGCTCGTCGACCGGGCGGTCGCCAACTACGGCGCGTACGTCGACGACCAGGCCGGCCAGCTGCTCGAGCAGACCCAGGAGTTCGTCGACCTCTACACCGCCGGCGACGACGACGCGGCGCGGGCGCTCTACCCGGTCGCGCGCACGCACTGGGAGCGCATCGAGACGGTGGCGGAGTCCTTCGGCGACCTCGACCCGAAGATGGACCTGCGCGAGGCCGACCTCGAGCCCGGCCAGGAGTGGACCGGCTGGCACAAGATCGAGAAGGACCTCTGGCCCGACGAGGCGGTCGACTACACGCCGCTCACCGACGCCGAGCGCCAGACGTACGCCGACGACCTGATGGCCAACACCCAGGAGCTCTTCGACCGGGTCTCGGCCGACGACTTCACCGTCGAGCTCGACCAGATCGCCAACGGCTCGCGTGGCCTCCTGGAGGAGGTCGCGGTCGGCAAGATCACCGGCGAGGAGGAGATCTGGTCGCACACCGACCTGTGGGACTTCCAGGCCAACGTCGACGGAGCCCGGGTCGCCTTCGAGGGCGTGCAGCCGATCGTCGAGGACAACGACCCCGAGCTCGCCTCCGAGCTGGCCACCCGGTTCGACGACCTCCAGGCGCTGCTGGACGCCCAGCGCGACGGCGACGGGTTCGTGCTCTACACCGAGCTCACCGACGCCGAGGTGAAGGAGCTCTCCACCGCGGTCAACGCGCTGTCGGAGCCGTTGTCGCGTCTCACCGCGGCCGTGGTCTGATCGGTCGTATGACGACCAGCTCCACCCCGACGCCCGGCACCGGGCGGGCCCGGTTCTCGCGCCGCGGCCTGCTCGGTGGCGGTGTCGCCGTCGCCGGCGTGGCCGGTGCGTTCGCCACCGGCCGGGGCACCGCCGAGGCTGCCGGGTCCGACCCGACCGGCCCGGCGGCGTACGCCTTCCGCGGCGAGCACCAGGCGGGCATCGCGACGCCGGTGCAGGACCGCCTGCACTTCGCGGCCTTCGACGTCACGACCGACGACCGCGACGAGCTGGTGTCGCTGCTGACCGACTGGACCGAGGCCGCCGAGCGGATGACCGCCGGGCACGGCGCCGGCCCGGTCGGCCCGGTCGAGGGCGACCCGCTGCTCCCGCCCGACGACACCGGCGAGGCGATCGGGCTGCCGCCCTCGCGGCTGACCATCACCATCGGCTTCGGTCCGACGCTGTTCCGCACCGCCGACGGCACCGACCGGTTCGGCCTGGCCGACCGTCGACCGGCCGTGCTCGAGGAGCTGCCGCACTTCCCGGCCGACGTGCTCGACGAGGCGCTGTCCGGCGGCGACCTCTGTGTCCAGGCCTGCGCCGACGACCCGCAGGTCGCGGTGCACGCGGTGCGCAACCTCGCCCGGATCGGCTTCGGGCGAGCCGAGGTGCGCTGGTCGCAGCTCGGCTTCGGCCGCACCTCGTCGACGTCCACGACCCAGGACACCGCCCGCAACCTCTTCGGCTTCAAGGACGGCACCGCCAACGTGAAGGTCGAGGAGGACCACGCCCTCGACGATCAGGTCTGGGTCGGCGCCGACGACGACACGGGCGCCGGCTGGATGACCGGCGGCACCTACCTCGTCGCGCGCCGCATCAACATGACCATCGAGGTCTGGGACCGCCAGCCGCTCGCCGACCAGGAGGCCTTCATCGGCCGCGACAAGGGCGAGGGCGCCCCGCTCGGCGCGACCGACGAGTTCGACGAGCCCGACTTCGACGCCGTCACCGGCACCGAGCCGACGATCCCGGTCGACGCGCACGTGCGGGTCGTGCACCCCGACTTCCACGGTGGGGCGCGGATGCTGCGGCGCGGCTACAACTTCGTCGACGGCACCGACAAGCTCGGCGGGCTCAACGCCGGGCTGTTCTTCATCGCCTTCGTGCGCGACCCCGACACCCAGTTCGTGCCCGTCCAGAACGCCATGGCCAAGAACGACGCGATGATGGAGTACCTCCGCTTCACCTCCTCCGCCCTCTTCGCGGTGCCGCCCGGCGCCGGCGACGGCGAGTTCATCGGCCAGGCGCTGTTCGCCTAGCCCGTCTCGTCCGCCTGGCCCGGTCCGCCCGTGGCGCCCAGGTCGACCACCCGGTCCACCCCGGCGTCGGCGAGGAACACCTCGTCGTGCGAGGCCACCACGAGCGCCCCGCCGTACGACGACAGCGCCTCCACGAGCGCGTCGTACGACGCCACGTCGAGGTCGTTCATCGGCTCGTCGAGCAGCAGCAGCTGGGGTGCCGGTTCGGCGAGCAGCAGCGCGGCGAGCGCGGCACGGAACCGCTGCCCGCCCGACAGCGTCCCGGCGAGCGCCTCGGCCGACGCGCCGCGGAAGCCGAAGCGGGCCAGGGCCGCCCGCACCATCTCCGGCTCACTCCCGGGGGCGGCCGCGGACACCTGGGCGACCACGGACCTGTCGTCGTCCAGCACGGACCCGTCGATCCGCTGGGGGAGCAGCGCCGCCGGCACGTGCACCGCCACGGAGCCGGCGGCGGGGTCCAGCAGGCCGGCCAGCGTGTGCAGCAGGGTCGACTTGCCGGCGCCGCTCGGTCCGACGAGCGCCACCCGGTCGGGGCCGCCCACGTCCAGGTCGTCGACGCGCACGCCGTGGCGCAGCACCAGGCCGCGGACGGCCAGCACCGAGCGCCCGCGCGGCACGACCGTGCCGGGCAGGTCGACGTGGACCGGCCGGTCGCGCCGCACCCGGTCGCGGGCCTCGTCGAGCCTGCCGCGGGCGTCGTCGAGGCGCTGGTCGTGCAGCCGGCGGTGGCTCGCGGCGTGCTTCTCGGAGCGGTTGACGTAGAAGTCACGGGCCCCCTTGCCCATCCCGCCCTGGGCGAACGCCCGCTCGCCCTGCCGCTTGCGCTGCGCCAGCACCCGCTCGGCCTCCTGGCGGTCGCGCTGCTGACGTCGTACGTCGGCCCGCGCGGTGGTGACCGCCTGCGCTGCGGCCTCCTGCTCGGCGGCGACCTGGGCGCGGTAGTCGCTCCACCCGCCGCCGTACCAGCGCACGGACCCGTCGCGGAGCTCCGCGACCCGGTCGACCCGCTCGAGCAGGGCGCGGTCGTGGCTGACCACGAGCAGCGTGCGGGCCCAGGTCTCGACGAGGTCGTGCACCCGGGCGCGGGCGGCGGCGTCGAGGTTGTTGGTCGGCTCGTCGAGCAGCAGCACCTCGGGCCGCGCCAGCAGCACCCGGGCGAGCGCGAGCCGCACCAGCTCGCCTCCGGAGACCTCGGCGGTGGTGCGGTCGAGCGCCGACGCCGGCACGCCCTGCCGCTCCAGCGCGGCCACGGTGCGGGCCTCGACGTCCCACTGGTCGCCGACCGCGTCGTAGTCGGCCTGGTCGACCGAGCCGGCCTCCACGCGCCGCAGCGCGGCCAGGGCGGCGTCGACGCCGAGGAAGGCCGGGACCGGTACCGGTGCGGCGCGGGTGAGGTCCTGGGGGAGGAGGACGACGCGACCCGGCGCCTCGACCCGGCCGGCGGTGGGCGCGAGCAGGCCGGCGGCCAGGCGCAGCAGGGTCGACTTGCCGGAGCCGTTGGCGCCGACGAGGCCGGCGCGGCCGGGTGGGACGACGAGGTCGACGTCGTGCAGGACGGTCGTGCCGTCGGGCCAGGCGTGGGTGACGCCGTGCAGCGCGAGGGCGTGGTCGGTGGACGAGGGCATGCGAGAGCTCCCGGGATCGGGTCGAGGGCGTTGAGGACGACCTCAGAGCTCCAACGCAGGGCCTCTCGTCGGCGGCAGGACCGGTCGAGCGTACGGAGCCGGACCGCGCTGCGGCCACCGGTTTACGGCGGGCCGCCGGGACGCCGCAGCCGGCGTCGCCGCAGGTCACCGCGGGTAGTGGGGCATGAGTTAGTGTGGCGCGCGGCACAGCGACGTGCGCTCTCCATCCTCTGACGAACCGCGAGGTGCGCGTTGTGACTCCCCCCGCCGTGCGTGGCCGCCGTCCTGTCGTCCTGGTCGCCGAGCCGCTCAGTCCGGCCGCGATCTCGGCCCTCGGTCCCGACTTCGACGTCCGCCACGTCGACGGTGCCGACCACGACGCCCTGCTCGTCGCCGCCCCCGAGGCCGACGCGCTGATCATCCGCTCCTCGACCCGCGTCGACTCCGAGGTGCTGACCGCCGCGACCCGGCTGCGGGTCGTCGCCCGCGCGGGCGTGGGCCTGGAGAACGTCGACGTGCGTGCGGCGACGCAGCACGGCGTCATGGTCGTCAACGCGCCGACGTCCAACATCGTCTCGGCCGCGGAGCTGGCGATCGGGCTGATGATCGCCGCCGCGCGCCACCTCACGACCGCCCACGCCTCGCTGCGCGCGGGGGAGTGGCACCGCGAGCCGCACACCGGCATCGAGCTCTACGACAAGACCGTCGGCATCGTCGGGCTGGGCCGCATCGGCGTCCTGGTCGCCCAGCGCCTCGCGGCCTTCGGGATGACCGTCATCGCCTACGACCCCTACGTGCAGGCCGGGCGGGCCGCCCAGGCCGGCGTCCGTCTCGTCGACCTCGACACCCTCCTGGCGGAGTCGGACTTCATGTCGGTCCACCTGCCCCGCACGCCGGAGACGATCGGCCTCATCGGTGCCGACCAGCTCACCGCCTGCAAGCGGGGGCTGGTGCTGGTCAACGCCGCGCGTGGCGGGATCGTCGACGAGTGCGCGCTGTACGACGCCCTGGTGTCGGGCCGGGTCGCCGCTGCCGGGCTCGACGTGTTCGCGGTGCAGCCGTGCACCGACAGCCCGCTGCTGGAGCTCGACCAGGTGGTCGCCACGCCGCACCTCGGAGCCGTCACCGTCGAGGCGCAGGAGAAGGCCGGCCTCGCCGCGGCCCGCTCGGTGCGCCAGGCGCTGTCGGGCGAGTTGGTGCCCGACGCGGTCAACGTGCAGGGCGGCACGATCGCCGAGGAGGTGCGCCCGGGCATCCCGCTCGTGGAGAAGCTCGGTCGGATCTTCTCGGGCCTGGCCGGCGAGGTCGCCCAGCAGGTTGACGTGGAGGTCCGCGGCGAGATCACCTCCCACGACGTCAAGGTGCTCGAGCTGGCGGCGCTCAAGGGCGTCTTCTGCGACGTCGTCGGCGAGCCGGTCACCTACGTCAACGCTCCGCTCCTGGCGGCCGAGCGCGGCACCCTGGTGCGCCTGGTGACCGACCCCGAGAGCCCCGACCACCGCAACCTCATCACTCTGCGGGGCACGCTGGCCGACGGGTCGCAGGTCTCGGTCAGCGGCACCCTCGTCGGCATCGCCCAGCGCGAGCGGCTCGTGGAGGTCAACGGGTACGACGTCGACCTCGAGCCGACCGACCACCTGCTCTTCGCGACGTACGGCGACCGCCCCGGCATGGTGGGCGTCGTGGGGCGGGTGCTCGGCGAGTCGGAGGTCAACATCGCCGGCATGCAGGTCGCCCGCAACGCCCGTGGCGGCGAGGCGCTCGTGGCGCTGAGCGTCGACGGGCCGATCCCGGCCGACGTGCTCGCCGCCATCGAGCGCGAGATCGCGGCGCACACCGTCCGCGCGGTCGACCTGGCCTGAGCCACGAGGTCGGGCGCCCGCGGGAGGACGGCCGGCTCAGCCGTCGGCGCGACCGACCGCCACCCCGAGCTCGAACGTCGTCCGCGCGCCGTGGTGACGCATGGCCGCCTCGAGGCGACGTCGAGCGGTGCGCGAGGAGATGCCCAGCGACCGCGCCGCGGCCTCGGTCGTCATCCCCGACGCCATCAGGCGCACCAGCGGGCGCCACGACGGGTCGTGGTCGAACACCGGCTGGGCGCCCACCCACAACAGGTCGAAGAGCTGCTGGGCGAGGGCCGCGAGCGACCTGTCGGTCACCAGCATCACGCTGGTCGGCCAGACCACGCCCCAGTCGCAGGGCAGCACGACGGTGTCGTCACCGTCGACGGCGAACCACCCGGGCAGGTGCTCGCGGGTGCGGAAGAGGGCGCCGGCGCTGGAGAAGAGCTCGAGGCGGCGGCGTACCTGCTCGTCGGCACCGTCGTGCGGTCCCACGAGCACCCGGTCCGGGGTCGACTTCGAGCGCATCATTGCCAGGAAGGGCTCGAGCTGGTCGGTGTCAGGGCCTTCGAGGTGGGTGGGGTCGGGGAGCACCGCGCAGGTCGGCACCGGCCCCCGCCGGGTCTGCAGGCGGAAGCTGGCGTCGCGTGGCGCCATCGGGCCGTGGATCAGCTCGACCGCGAGGCCGGACGGCGAGCCCGTCCCGGCGCCGACCTCGAAGTCGCGCGTCAGGGTCTGCAGGGCGGTGACGAACGCGATGCTGGTCGCCAGCTCCGACTCCACCCGGTCGCGCTGCTCCTGCAGGTGCGCGACCAGCTGTGCACCGACGGCGACCTCCGGCGGAGGGTAGGTCAGGGCCCCGGCGTCGTCGGCGAGGAGACAGCCGAAGGTCCGGAGCTCGCCGACGATCGCGACCGTCTGCTCGGCCTCGTGCTCGCTCAGCGCGGTCAGCTCGTCGAGGGTCGTCGGCCGCGCGCGCATGGCCGTGCGCAGCAGCGCGAAGGCGTCGGCGCTCAGGTGCATGACGGGAGTCTGCCCGAACCGGGGCGGGGGTGGGGAGTGCCGAGACCGACGACAGCGCCCGCGGGGACGACACGTGTCAGGCGTGGCGCGACGTGGAAGGATGCGCCACATGACCTCCGGCACCCCCGAGTCGGGCGAGGCCGCGGCCATGCCGCTGGCGCCCCCGGACCCTGTTGTCACGCTCACCGCGCCCGAGGCGCCGAAGCCCGTCGCGGCCACCGCGGCGCCGAAGATGGCGCCGCAGGTCGACCCGCAGGCGGTGCCCGAGCTCGACGCCAAGGTCGACGGGTTCCTCACCGCGCTGGAGACCGCACAGGTCGGCAGTCCGGAGTTCGCCGCGCAGGCCGAGGCCGTGCGCACCATGGGCGACGCCGACATCCGCAAGACCGCCGAGACCTCCAACCGGATGCTCGACCAGCCGGTGCGTGCGCTCAAGGAGGGCGGCCTCGCCGAGGGTTCGTCGGTCGGCAAGACGCTCATCGAGCTGCGCCGCACGGTCGAGGACCTCGACCCCAGCCAGGCCAAGGGCACCAAGAAGTTCTTCGACTGGCTGCCGTTCGGCGACAAGATCGAGGACTACTTCCGCAAGTACCAGTCCGCGCAGTCGCAGCTCAACGCGATCCTGCACAGCCTGCGCAACGGCCAGGACGAGCTCCAGCGCGACAACGTCGCCCTCAACCTGGAGAAGACCAACCTGTGGGCCGCCATGGCCCGGCTCAACCAGTACGTCTACGTCGCCGAGCGACTCGACGCCAAGCTCTCCGCGCGCATCGCCGAGCTCGAGCTCAGCGATCCCGACGCCGCCCGGACGCTCAGCCAGGACGTGCTGTTCTACGTCCGCCAGAAGCACCAGGACCTGCTCACCCAGCTCGCGGTGGCGATCCAGAGCTACCTGGCGATCGACATCATCATCAAGAACAACATCGAGCTCATCAAGGGCGTCGACCGCGCCTCGACCACCACGGTCTCCGCGCTGCGGACGGCGGTCATCGTCGCTCAGGCGCTGGGCAACCAGAAGCTCGTCCTCGACCAGATCTCGGCGCTCAACTCCACGACGTCGAACATGATCAGGTCGACCTCGGAGATGCTCAAGCAGAACTCCGCGGCCATCCAGGAGCAGGCGGCGTCGTCCACGATCGGCATGGAGGAGCTCCAGGCGGCCTTCCAGAACATCTACGCCACGATGGACTCCATCGACGACTTCAAGCTCAAGGCGCTCGACTCGATGGCGCAGACGATCGGCGTGCTGGAGTCGGAGGTCGCGAAGTCCAAGGACTACCTCGACCGCGTCCAGCAGCACGACGCCCGCAACGTCGCCGGCGCGCTCGACCTCGGGTGAGCAGCCGGCTGACCAGTGGGACTGAGGTCGTGGTTCAGAGGGCGGTCCGAGCCGGACGCCGCACCGGTGGCGGCACCGCCGACCGAGGCGGACGTGCTGGCCTCGCTCAACCGGGTCAACGCGCTGCTCTCGCAGCAGAACGCGCCGCCCGTGGTGACGTCGCGGGTGGTGCGGATCGCGCGCACCATCAACGACACGCTGCCGCGGCTGCGCAACCTCGGACTGGGCAGCCAGGAGTCGTACTCCGTGGTGGCCACCGCGACGACGTACCTGCCCGAGGCGGTCGGCGCCTACCTCCGCCTGCCACGCGACTGGGCCGACACCCGGCCGATCGACGGCTACAAGACCTCGCTGATGGTGCTCGTGGAGCAGCTGGAGCTGCTCGCCTCGACGATGGACGACATCCTCGACGCCGCCAACCGGGCCGACGCGCAGGCGTTGCTCGCGCACGGCATGTTCCTCGAGGCGAAGTTCGGGCACCAGGCTTCGGGCGGCGACCTCTCGCTGGGCACCCCGTGACCGGCACCCCGACCGGCACCCCGACCCGCACCGTGAGGAGCAACCGGTGAGCGCCGCCGCGACCGCCCTGACCGACGCGCTGTCCTCGCTCGCCGAGGTCGCCGAGCGGGCCGGCGCCGACCCCGGTACCGCCCGGCGCGAGGGTGAGGCACTGGCCGCGACCGTCGCCGAGCCGAGCACCGGCGCGTTCGTCGACTGGTGCACCGCCACGGGCCGGCCCCGCGGCGCCTCGGAGTTCTACGACGCCGCCTCCCGCGGGCGCCGCTACCGGGTGGGACCCACGGCCACGATGAGCGCGCTCGCCGCGGGCGGCTCGCCGCAGGCGCCGTCGTACGCCGCCGCGCTGGCGGCCGTCGCCGAGGCCGGGGCCGGTCTCGGGGAGGGCTCCCCACGCGCCACCGGCAACGCCGCCACCGCGGCCGCGGCCCAGCTCACGCCGACCCCGGTGACCCGACCGAGCGTGCCGACCCTGGGCGACGAGGTGGCCGACGTGCTGCGCCGCCAGCTGTCCGACGTGCAGCGGCGGCTGGCGGGACTGAGCGCGCCCACCCCGGCACCCACGCCGGCACCCACCCCCACGCCCGCACCCGACGCCGGGCCCCAGCAGAGCGCCCCGACCCCGGTCGCGAGCGCGCCGCCGCCCACGGATGAGGTCGAGCTCGAGCCGGAGGAGGAGCACGAGCCGGAGCGGTCCGTCGAGGAGCTGCTCGCCGAGCTCGACGGGCTCGTGGGCCTCGCCGAGGTCAAGGCCGAGATCCATCGCCAGGCCGCGCTGCTGCGCGTCGAGGGCCTGCGTCGCGACGCGGGGCTGAAGAGCCCCACGATCACCCGCCACCTGGTCTTCAACGGCAATCCCGGTACCGGCAAGACGACCGTCGCGCGGCTGGTGGCCGGCATCTACAAGGCGCTCGGCCTGCTCTCGCAGGGTCAGCTCGTCGAGGTCGACCGCTCCGAGCTCGTCGCCGGCTACCTCGGCCAGACCGCCATGAAGACCAGCGAGGTCGTCGCGTCGGCCGCCGGGGGCGTGCTCTTCGTCGACGAGGCCTACTCCCTCGCCGGCGACCAGTACGGCAAGGAGGCGGTCGACACCCTGGTCAAGGAGATGGAGGACCGCCGCGACGACCTCGTCGTCATCGTGGCCGGCTACCCCGTGCCGATGGCTGCGTTCATCGGGCAGAACCCCGGCCTGGAGAGCCGCTTCCGCACCACGCTGGAGTTCGACGACTACACCGACGACGAGCTCGTGGCGATCTTCGGCCTGATGGCCGGGGGAGCGGAGTACGACGTCGACGACGCCGTCACCGAGCACCTGCGCGGGCTGCTGCTGCGCGTCGAGCGCGGACCGAGCTTCGGCAACGCCCGCTACGTCCGCAACCTGCTGGAGGCCGCGATCGGCCGGCACGCCTGGCGGCTGCGCGACGTCGAGGAGCCGACGCTGGAGCAGCTGCGCACCCTCGTCGCCGAGGACCTCGACCCGCTGGAGCCGCTCGACCCGCCGGTCGAGGTGCCCGAGGTGGACGTGGTCGACCTGGTCGGCGGCCTCGAGGGGACCGGCGGGGTTGACGGGCCCGACGCCGGGGAAGGACCCCCCGGCCCGCCCGACGAGACCGCCGCGAGCCGGCCCGACGTACCCCAGGAGGAGCCGTGAGCCAGACCGCCTCCGCACCGCCGCCCCCGGCCGTGCAGCCCGGTCCCGCCGGTCCGGTCGCCTCCCGCGCCCACGCGCCCGAGCGCGACGTCACCGAGGACACCCCGCGCCTGCTCAACCGGCTCCAGGTCGTCGCGGTCACCGTGTGCCTGGTCTTCGCCGTGCTGGCCGCGGTCGTCCAGGTGCTCGCCTTCCGCGCCGACGGCCGGGCCGCCGACAACACCGAGCAGGTCGTGCGGGTGCAGGAGGTGCGCTCGCTGCTCCTGCGCGCGGACGCCATCGCGACCACCGGGTTCCTCGTCGGCGGCCTCGAGCCCGCCGACCAGCGGGCGGCGTACGACGCGGCGATCGACGACGTGCTCGGCCTGCTGACCGACGCCGCCGACGCCCAGCCCGCCGACCGGGCGGTGCTGGGCGACCTCAACCGTGCGGTGTCGGCGTACACCACCGCCGTGGCGCAGGCCCGCGACCTCAACCGCCAGCAGCTCGTCATCGCGATCGCCTACCTCAACCAGGCCGGGTCGATCCTGCGCGAGCAGGCGCTGCCCGCGGTCGACGCGCTGGTCTCGGCCAACTCCGCCCGCGCGACCGACGAGATGGGCGGGCACCACCCGTCGTGGCTGCTCGGGCTCGCGCTGCTCGCGCTCGTCGGCCTGTGGTGGACCAACCGGGCGCTCGCCGTCCGCTTCCACCGCCGCCTCAACGTGGGCCTGCTCGCCGCCGCCGGCGTGGTCGCGGTGGTCGCGATCCTCGGCGCCGCCAACGCCGGCGCCCGTGCGTCCAGCAACGCCGACACCCGCGACGGTCCCTACCGCACGGCCGTCGACGAGGCCGCCGCCCGCTCGGCCGCCAACGACGCGAAGGCCGCCGAGGCGCTCGGTCTGGTCAACCGCGGCTCCGGCGCGGTCTACGAGGAGAACGCCTTCGACCCGGCCGCGGCCGTCGTCGAGGAGAACGCCTCGCCCATCACGCTCAACGCCTGGCGGCAGTACGTCGAACAGCACGACGTCGTCCGCCAGCGCGACGACCGCGGCAGCTGGGACCGCGCGGTCGAGCTCGCCACCTCCGAGGCCGACGACGCCCCCAGCGCCCTGCTCGCCGAGGTCGACGCGACCGCCGCCCAGGTCACCGAGGAGAACGCCGCGCTGGCCACCGACGGCTTCAGCGGCGGCGGCGCCCTCACCCTCGGCCTCGCCCTGCTGACGCTGCTCGGCGGCCTGGCTGCGGCCGGGGCCGCGACGTGGGGCGTCAACCAGCGACGGAGGGAGTACGCGTGAGCACCCGCCCCATCCTCCGGCCCGCCGCCGCGCTGCTCGCCGCGGCCCTGCTCCTCACCGGCTGCGCGGGGTACGACGCGACCGTCGTGCCGTCCGCGGCGCCCGAGACGTCCGGCTCCGGCGGTGGCGACACCACCGAGCCGTGCGAGAACGACGGCAGCCAGCTCGCGTCGTACGCGCCGCGGGCGGAGGCGGCGAACAGTGCCGACGTCGAGGCGATCCGCGCGCGCGGCCGGCTGGTCGCCGGCGTGGCCGCCGACACCGAGCTGCTGGCCGCGCGCGACGCCCGGACCGGCGAGATCGTCGGCTTCGACATCGACCTCGTCGACGCCATCGCGGCCGCGATCTTCGGCGTCCCGCAGAAGCAGGGCTCGAAGTACGTCGAGCTCAAGGTGATCACCGCCGCCGAGCGCTTCACCTCCCTCCAGGAGGGGTCGGTCGACGTCGTCGTCCGCAACACCACGATCAACTGCACGCGGTGGCAGCTGGTGGCGTTCTCCGCGGAGTACTACCCGGCCGGGCAGAAGGTGCTCGTCGGCACCGACGCCGGGATCGAGAGCATCGAGGACCTCGCCGACAAGCGGATCTGCGCCCCGTCGGGCACGACCTCGATCGAGAACATCCAGCAGATCCAGCCCGACGCCGTCCCGGTCACCGCCGGCGACAACTCCGAGTGCATGATCAAGTTCCAGGCCGGCGAGGCCGACGGCGTCAGCACCGACGACACCGTCCTCGCGGGGCTCGCCGCGCAGGACCCGTACGCCGAGGTGCTCGACACCGAGCAGCTCACCGCGGAGCCGTACGGCGTGGGCGTCAACGCCCAGCAGACCGACCTGGTCCGCTTCGTCAACGGCGTGCTCGAGGACTACGTCGCCGACGGCCGCTGGAAGCAGTCGTACGACACCTGGCTGCGTCCGACGCTCGGCGTCGACGTCGCGCCGCCGACCCCGGTGTACGGGCGGTGAGCGTGACCGACGTCCTCGCCCCACCGCCCGACGCCCCCGGCGCGCTCGGCACCGCGCCCTCGGCGTACCTCCTGGGGCCGTACCTCACCGACCTCGACACCTGGGTGCGCACCCGCCGCCACGAGCTCGACCGCCTCGACCAGGCCGCGCTCGCCGCCGGCCGCGGCCAGGAGGTCGCCGACGACACCGCGCTGGCGATGTCGCTGTGGAAGGCCGTCTCCGACCGCTACCGGCTGATGTGGGCGACCTGGGACGGCGGGCGCGTGCTCGACGTCGAGCGGGAGCGGATCGCGACCCTCATCCACGGCCGCCTCGACGGCACCGCCGGGTCGGTGCCCGAGGCCTGCCGGCTCTGCGACGCGCTCGTCGCCCAGCTGCGGGTCACCCTCAGCCTGGCGCCGGCCGCGCACGAGACCGCCGCCGACGTCGCCCGGATCCGCGCCCAGCTCGAGCGGGTGCGCGACCAGCTCGCCCTCGAGCCCGAGCACGGCCGCCAGCCCAAGGTCGACCGGCTCGCCCAGCTGCTCGCGCGGCTCCAGCAGGTCTCCGACAAGGCCGGCCGCGGCGCCGACGTCGGCGGGCTGCTCGGACCGCTCGAGAACGACGCCGCCGTCTTCGAGCGCGACCTCATCGTCGGCAACGCCCGCCGCCGCGAGGCCCGCGACCAGGTGCTCGCCGCCCGCGAGCAGCGCACCGAGACCGAGGCCCGTGCCGCTGCGCTGGCGGTGCTCGCCGCCGAGTGCGTCCGCACGGTCCAGCCCGCCCCCCGCTACGCCGTCCCGGACGTCGCCGCGCTCGGCGAGGTGCCGGTGACCCCCGACGAGATCGGGCCCTACCGCGAGCGTCTCGACCGGGTCGGCCAGGCGCTGACGATGGCGCAGGACGCGTACGCCGGCGCGCTCGCCGAGCACGAGCAGCTCGTCGGCCTCCTCGACGCCTACGTCGCCAAGGCCACCGCCCTGGGGTACGCCGACCGCGGCGACCTGCGGATCAGCGAGCAGCGTGCCCGCGAGGTGCTGGAGCGGCGCCCGGCGCCGATGCCGGTGTGCCGGCAGCTCGTGGCGACGTACCAGGCGTGGCTGGAGCAGGCGCCGCACGTCCCGGCGCCCGCGGACCACCCGACCGGCCAGACCGGCCCGACCGGCCCGACCAGCACCGACACCCAGGGGGAGGCCTCGTGAGCTGCACCCAGCCGGGCTGCACCGGCACGATCGCCGACGGCTACTGCGACACCTGCGGCATGGCCCCGCCGGGCGGCGGCACCATCCCGGCCGCGCCCGCCAGCCCGGTCGCCCCGGCGGCCGCCGCGCCCGCGCACGACGGCGCCGCCTGCTCCCAGCCCGGCTGCGCCGGCACGATCGCCGACGGCTACTGCGACACCTGCGGGATGGCCGCGGCGCCCGGCAGCAGCGCTCCGGCGGCGTCCGCGCCGGCCTCGTCCCGGGCCGCGAGCGTGCCCGCCCCCGACGGCTCCCCGTGCGCCCAGCCCGGCTGCACAGGCACCATCGCCGACGGCTACTGCGACACCTGCGGCATGGCGGGTGTGACCTCCGCCGGGCCCCAGGTGGTCGTCCCCGGTCCGGGCGTCCCGGGCGAGATGCCGGACGACGTCTCGGTCGCCACCTCCTCGGCCCGGATCGGCTCCGCGGCGTTCGGCTCGGCCCGCGCGGGCGCCGGCAGCGTCGCCACCCGCCGCGCCCGCGACGCCTCCTCCCGGCTGCGGGCCGCCCGCATCGGCGCCGGCCTGACCTCGGTGCCCCCGGCGCCGTCGGTCGACCCGTCCGCGGCGCTCAACCCCGACCCGCAGGTGCCGGAGAACAAGCGCTTCTGCTCCAAGTGCGGCAAGCCCGTCGGGCGCGGTCGCGACGGCAAGCCCGGGCGCACCGAGGGCTTCTGCGCGCACTGCCGCCAGCAGTTCTCCTTCACCCCGAAGCTCCGACCCGGCGACCTGGTGGCCGGGCAGTACGAGATGGTCGGCGCGCTCGCGCACGGCGGTCTCGGCTGGATCTACCTGGGCCGCGACAAGAACGTCTCGGACCGGTGGGTCGTGCTCAAGGGTCTGCTCAACTCCGGCGACCCCGACGCCCTGGCCGCCGCGATCGCCGAGCAGCAGTTCCTGGCCCAGGTCGAGCACCCGCTGATCGTCGAGATCTACAACTTCGTGACGCACGAGGGCGCGGGCTACATCGTCATGGAGTACGTCGGCGGCCGCTCGCTCAAGCAGCTGCTCAAGGACCGGATGAAGGCCAAGGGCGGTCTCTACGACCCGCTCCCGCTCGACCAGGCGCTGGCCTTCTGCCTGGAGATCCTCCCGGCGTTCAGCTACCTGCACGATCTCGGGCTGGTCTACTGCGACTTCAAGCCCGACAACATGATCCAGGTCGGCGACGCCCTCAAGCTGATCGACCTCGGTGGCGTGCGCCGCATCGACGACGACGAGTCGGCGATCTACGGCACCGTCGGCTACCAGGCGCCCGAGGTCGCCCAGGTCGGCCCGAGCATCGCCTCGGACATCTACACGATCGGCCGCACGCTGCTGGTGCTGGCGATGGAGTTCCGCGGCTACCAGGGCACCTACCTGCACACCCTCCCGCCGCCCGAGCAGACGCCGTTGTTCGCGCGCCACGACTCGCTCTACTGGCTGGCCGCGAAGTGCTGCGCCCCCGACCCGGCCGACCGGTTCGCCTCGGTCGACGAACTGCGCACCCAGATGCTCGGGGTGCTGCGCGAGGTGGTCGCCGAGCAGACCACCGGCACCGCCCTGACCTCGGCGTCGTCGGTGCTCTTCCACGCCCCGACGACGTCGCGCAGCGTGCTGGGCTGGGAGCAGCTGCCCGGGCTGCGCGAGGACACCACCGACCCGCAGCACGCCTGGTTGTCGGGTATCGGCGCCACCGACCCAGCCGAGCGGCTGCGGGTGCTCACCGACCAGGCGCCCGAGCAGTCGCCCGAGGTGCGCCTGGCCCGCGCCCAGGAGTGCCTGCGCCTGGAGAACCCCGCGCTGGCCCAGCAGGTCGCCGCCGAGCTGCTGGCCGAGGACCCCTGGGAGTGGCGGGCACTGTGGGTCGACGGGCTCGCCGCCGTCCAGGCCGGGCAGTGGGACCGCGCGCAGTCGGCGTTCAACGCCGTCTACCAGCAGGTGCCCGGCGAGCTGGCGCCCAAGCTCGCGCTGGCCGTCGCCTGCGAGCGCGGTGGCGCACCCGGCGTCGCCGAGGGGCTGTACGAGACCTGCGCGCGCACCGACGCGTCGTACGTCGCCCCGGCGGCGTTCGGCATGGCTCGCGTGCGCGCCGAGTGGGGTGACGCCTCGGGTGCCGTGGCCGCCCTCGACCTGGTGCCCCGGACCAGCCGCGGCTACCCCGAGAGCCGCCAGCTGCGGGCGGAGGTGCTGCTCGGCCACGCCCGCGGCAGCGGCTCCGGCGACGTCCGCGCCCTCGACCAGGCGATGCGCTCGATCCAGTCCGTCGAGCTGGACCAGGCCACGCTGGGCGACTACACCGTGCGGATCCTGGAGGAGGCGCTCGACGCCGTCACCGGGGGAGCGCGCCCGGGGCACGGCGCCACGGTCGGCACGTACGACGCCACCGAGGCCGGCCTGCGCGCCGGCATCGAGCAGGCCTACCGCACCCTCGCCCGCGACGCCTCCGACGTCGAGCGGCGCGTCGAGCTGGTCAACCGCGCCAACGCCGTGCGCGCGTGGAGCCTGACGTGAGCGCCGCCTGCCCCGCCTGCGGGGAGCCGCTGGAGGACGGCGCGTCGTTCTGCGAGGCGTGCGGGTCGCAGGTCGGCGCCGCGCCGACCGCGGCCGACGTACGGCCCGAACCGACCGACGAGGCGCCCCTGACCGTCGACGACCTCATCGTGTCCACGGCCCTGGGCCGGGGAGCCGCGCGCCAGCACGCGCCGCGCCCGTGCGTGGCCTGCGGCGGCACCGTCGGCGCCGACGGCTGGTGCGAGACGTGCGGCGCCAAGCAGCCCAAGGAGCGCGACCACTTCCGCGAGACCCCGGCGCCCTGGGTGGCCGGCGTCTGCGACCGGGGCCTGGTGCACGAGGACAACGAGGACGCCATGGCGCTCAGCGCCGAGCCGGCGCCGGGCTCGCGCGCCGTGCTGGTCGTGCTCGACGGGGTGTCCAGCTCCGTCGACTCCGACGTCGCCTCGCTCGCCGGGGCGCGGGCCGCCCGCGACGCACTGGCGACCGGTCTGCCGCAGGGCGCCGGCACGCCCGAGGCGCGGCAGGCCGCGGTGGCCCGCACGCTCGCCGACACGGTCGCCGCCGCCAACGCCGCGATCGTCGACACCACCGACCCCGACTCCCCGCACCCGGCGTCGGCGACCTTCGCCTGCGCGGTCGTCGAGGGCGCCGACCTCTGGGTCGCCACCATCGGCGACTCCCGGGTCTACTGGGTCCCCGACGACGGCGAGCCGCTGCTGGTCTCCACCGACGACTCCGGCGCCCAGCTGCAGATCGACGCCGGGGTCGACCGCGAGACCGCCGAGCACGGCCCGCACGCCCACACCATCACCAAGTGGCTGGGCGTCGACGCGCCCGACCTCGTCCCGCGCACGGCGTACGTCGCCCTCGACCGGCCGGGGTGGGTGCTCGCCTGCTCCGACGGGCTGTGGAACTACGTCTCCGAGCCGATCGCCCTCGGCGACCGGGTGAGCAGCCTGGTGGCCGGCGGCGCCACCACGCCGCTCGACCTCGCGCTCGGGCTGGTGGCGTTCGCCAACGCCTCCGGCGGGCACGACAACATCACCGCGACCCTCGCCCGCGTGGGCGACACCGATCCGACGACTGCCTGAGAGGGGCACCGATGGCTGAGTTCAGCGCCACCGTCTTCCAGAACGAGTACCTGCCCGACGGCGGTACCGACGTCAACGCGATCGTCACCGTGAGCTGCGCCGGGGCCGGCACGGCCGGGCAGACCGGCGCCGGTGCGGCCGGCGAGATCATCATCGTCGACACGTCCGGCTCGATGGGTCCGATGACGATGCGGGCCGCCAAGGAGGCGGCGTCCGCCGCGCTCAGCGAGATCGTCGACGGCACCTGGTTCGCCGTCATCGCCGGCTCGCACCAGGCCATGCTGGCCTACCCCAACGTCTCCTCCGGTCCCGGGATGGTCCGGATGGACGCCTCCACCCGCGCCGCGGCCCAGCAGGCCGTCAGCAACTTCGTCGGCAGCGGCGGCACCGCCATCAGCACCTGGCTCGATCTCGCCGGACGCCTCTTCGCGTCGGTTCCGCAGGTGACCCAGCGGCACGCGATCCTGCTGACCGACGGCGAGAACCGCGAGAGCGACCACATGCTCACCGAGGCGATCCAGCGCGCCACCGGCTACTTCCAGTGCGACTGCCGCGGCGCCGGTACCGACTGGCAGGTCGGGGAGGTGCGCCGCATCGCGCAGGCGCTGCTCGGCACGGTCGACATCATCCCGGAGCCCGAGGAGATGGAGCAGCAGTTCCGGGCGATGATGCAGGCCTCGATGGCGCGCGGCGTGGCCGACGCCCAGCTGCGGGTCTGGACGCCGCAGGGCGCCCAGGTGCTCTTCGTCCGCCAGGTCTCGCCGACGGTCGAGGACCTCACGGCACGGCGTACCGAGGTCAACGCACTGACCGGGGCCTACCCGACGGGTGCGTGGGCCGACGAGTCCCGCGACTACCACGTCGCGATCCGGGTCGCGGCGCGTGCGATCGGGCAGGAGCAGCTCGCGGCGCGGGTGCAGCTCGCCGTCGACGACCAGGTCGTCACCCAGGCGCTGGTGAAGGCGACCTGGTCGAACAACACCGACCTGACCGCCGGCATCGACGAGCAGGTCGCGCACTACACCGGTCAGACCGAGCTCGCCGCCGCCATCCAGGAGGGCCTCGCCGCGAAGGCCTCCGGCGACGACGCGACCGCGACCACCAAGCTCGGTCGCGCCGTCCAGCTCGCGGCCGCGACCGGCAACGCCGAGGCGACCACCAAGCTCCGCAAGGTCGTCGACGTCGTCGACGAGCGCGAGGGCACCGTGCAGCTCAAGGCTGCGATCAACAAAGCCGACGAGATGGCCCTCGACACCGCCTCGACCAAGACCACCCGGGTCAAGCGATGAGCGTCGTCTGCCCGGCCGGCCACGACTCCGACGCCACCGACTACTGCGACACCTGCGGTGCGGTGATCGACCCGGCGCAGCAGTCGTCGACGCCGGCTGCACCGGCGCCGAGCCCGGCTCCGTCGTCGTTCTCGGGGCCGGACGCCTCGGCCGCGGGGGAGTGCCCCTCGTGCGGGGCCGCCCACCCGCCGGCCGCGCTGTTCTGCGAGTCCTGCGGCTACGACTTCACCACCGGCACCATGCCGCGCCCGGTCGACCCCACGCCGCTGACCCCGCCCGTCCCCGCGGCCGCCTCCGCGCCGTCCCCACCGGCCGCGTCCTCGCCGTCACCCGGAGCACCGTCGGGCAACCCGTCGCCGCCGCCCGCGGAGCCCTGGGTCGCGGAGGTCTGGATCGACCCCGACTGGTACGCCGACCAGGAGTCCACCGACCCGCTGCCCTCGCCCGGGCTGCCGACCGTCGTGGTGCTGCGGCACCGGTCCAACCTCATCGGCCGGTCGTCCCGCAGCCGCGGCATCGACCCCGAGCTCGACCTCGGCTCCGACCACGGCATCAGCCGGCGTCACGCCCAGCTCACCACCGACGGCACCCGCTGGTTCGTCGAGGACCTCGGCTCCTCCAACGGCACGTACGTCGGCGACGCCGGCGGCCCGTTGCCGGTCACGCCGCTGGCGCCGGGTCAGAAGACCGAGATCACCGACGACTCGCGGATCTACCTCGGCGCGTGGACCCGGGTCGTGCTGCGCCGCGCCGCGCCCGGCGAGGCCTGAGCCCGGGGGCGCGCTACCGCTTCGTCGCGATGATCGTCGCAGCGTCCGGGGCGACCATCACCTCGACGGCGGTGAACCGCTCGTCGGTGAGCCAGCGCTGCCGGAGGTTGTCGACGCGGCCGCCGGCCATCGGCGGCCAGCCGTGGCTGGGCAGGAAGTCGTCGAGCACCACGATGCCGCCGTCCTCGACCAGGTCGGCGACGGTGTCGACGTCGACCTCGCCCGGCTGTCCGGCGTCCAGGAAGAGCAGCGAGAACGGCCCGCGGTCGCGCAGCGTCGACCAGTCGGCCGCGGTGACCTCGACCTGCGGGTCGTCGGCGAAGATCTCCGAGGCCGCCGACGCCAGGGCGGGGTCGAGCTCGGCGGTGACGATGCTGGCCTTCTCGCCGCGCACGCCCGACCGCAGCCACGCCGTACCGACGCCCGTGCCGGTGCCGAACTCCGCCATCACGCCGTCGCGCGTCGAGGCGAGGGTGGCGAGGAGGCGGCCGGTCTCGTTGCGGCAGAACGACACGTAGCCCGCGCGTCGGGTGACGTCGAAGGCCCGGTTGACGACGTCGGGCAGGTCCGGCCAGGAGCTCATCGCCCCATTGTGACTCCGCCGGGCGTCCTCGGCCGATGAGTGACCCTGGTCTCGCGATCCGGACGGTGTCGCAAAACCGTGGCCGGGACCCGGGGGAGCGACGTACGCTCTCAGCACCATGCAGAATGTGCTCGTACTTATCGCGCGCCGCGGCGGGGCCCAGCGGGTATCAACCCTGTAAGTGAGGCCACCTCGCCGCGGTGGTCGGCGACGCGTGCTCCGCGCCCCAGCAGGTCTCACACCTCCGGTCGTCCTCTCGACGACCACGCCTGGTGATGACCTCGCGGCGGGCAACCTCGTGGCAACGCGCGATCCGCTCTCCTCGGTGGTGACACCGTCCCCGTGACCCGGGGACACCGTCGCCCTCCGTGCGGTCATCTCCGGACGCGGCCCAGCCGACCGGATCCACACCGCACACCCCGCTGCATCTCGCAGCACTCCGCAGCACCGCACCGAAGGAGAACCGCGATGTACGACATGTATCCCGACTGGGGCCCGGCCAAGCACCGCCGCGACGAGGACGCCCACGCCTCCGCAGCCCGCTCCGGCGTCCAGGCGTCCCTCGACCTGCGAGACGGCGCCGGCGAGCGCCCCGACGACAACTAACCTCTGGCCCCATGAGCGACTCCTCGACCTCCACCAGCCCGTCCACCGCCGCTGCCTTCGGCACCGTGCGGCTCGCCGTCGTCCCCGGCGACGGCATCGGCCAGGAGGTCGTGCCCGAGGCGCTCAAGGTCCTCGAGGTCGTCGCGCCCAGCGGCGTGAAGTTCGAGCAGACCCGCTACGACCTCGGCGCGGAGAACTACCTGGCGACCGGCGAGGTGCTTCCCGACTCCGTGCTCGGCGAGATCCGCGAGCACGACGCCATCCTCCTCGGAGCCGTGGGCGGCAAGCCCAACGACCCGAACCTGCCCCCGGGCATCCTCGAGCGCGGCCTGCTGCTGCGCCTGCGCTTCGAGCTCGACCACTACGTCAACCTGCGGCCCTCCAAGCTCTACCCCGGCTCGGTCTCGCCGCTCTCGCCCGCCACCCTGGGCGAGAACCCGATCGACTTCGTCGTCGTCCGCGAGGGCACCGAGGGGCCCTACACCGGCAACGGCGGCGCCCTGCGCGTCGGCACCCCGGCCGAGGTCGCCACCGAGGTGTCGGTCAACACCGCGTACGGCGTGGAGCGCGTCGTCCGCGACGCCTTCGAGCGCGCCACCCGCCGGCCCCGCAAGCAGGTCACCCTGGTCCACAAGACCAACGTGCTCGTGCACGCCGGCTCGCTGTGGTGGCGTACCACCCAGGCCGTCGCCGCGGAGTACCCCGACGTCACGCTCGACTACATGCACGTCGACGCGGCGATGATCCACCTCTCGACCAACCCCGGCCGCTTCGACGTCGTCGTCACCGACAACCTCTTTGGCGACATCGTCACCGACCTCGCTGCAGCCGTCACCGGCGGCATCGGCCTGGCGGCGTCCGGCAACGTCAACCCCGACCGCACCACGCCGAGCATGTTCGAGCCGGTGCACGGCTCCGCGCCCGACATCGCCGGCCAGCAGAAGGCCGACCCGACCGCCGCGATCCTCTCGGTGTCGCTCATGCTCGACCACCTCGGGCTCACCGACGCCGCGAGCGCCGTCGAGGACGCCGTCCTGGCCGACCTCACCGCCCGCGCGGAGGCCGGCGACACCGCGCCGCGGCGTACCTCCGAGGTCGGCGACGCGGTCGCCGCCCGAGTAGCCGGCTGAGCCACCGCCCCCTGGGCCCGGTGCGTCGACGACGACCACGGGGCCGCGGTGCGCTCTGCGACCGACACCGCGCTCCCGTGTTCTAGGAAGGCCTACTAAGTTGCCGCCCATGGAGATCAGCACCACGCCGAACCCGAACCCCGTCAGCGACGAGCGGCTCGCGGAGATCCTCGCCGCGCCCGGGTTCGGCACCCACTTCACCGACCACATGTTCACGGTGGAGTGGACGCCCGAGAAGGGCTGGCACGACGCCCGCATCACGCCGTACGGCCCCCTCACCCTCGACCCCGCGACCGCGGTCCTGCACTACGCGCAGGAGATCTTCGAGGGCATGAAGGCCTACCGCCACGACGACGGCTCGGTGTGGACCTTCCGCCCCGAGGCCAACGCCGAGCGGATGGTCCGGTCCAGCGAGCGCCTCGCGCTGCCCGTCCTTCCCGTCGAGGACTTCCTCGACGCCGTCGACGCCCTCGTGCGCATCGACGAGCGGTGGGTGCCGGACAACGCCGGTGAGAAGTCGCTCTACCTGCGGCCGTTCATGTTCGCCTCCGAGACCTTCCTGGGCGTGCGCCCGTCCCAGCACGTCACCTTCATGGTCATCGCCAGCCCCGCCGGCGCCTACTTCAAGGGCGGCGTGAAGCCTGTCGACCTGTGGCTGACCGAGGAGTACACCCGCGCGGGTCGCGGCGGCATGGGCGCGGCCAAGACCGGCGGCAACTACGCCTCGTCGCTCGTCGCGCAGCAGGAGGCCATCTCCCACGGCTGCGACCAGGTCGTCTTCCTCGACGCCCAGGAGGGGCAGTACGTCGAGGAGCTCGGCGGCATGAACATGTACTTCGTGCACGACGACGGCTCCATCGTCACGCCCGAGACCGGCACGATCCTCGAGGGCATCACCCGCGCCAGCATCATCGAGCTGTGCCGCACACTCGGCCACCCGGTCGAGGAGCGCCGCTTCTCCATCGACGAGTGGCGCGAGGGCGTGACCTCGGGCCGCATCGTCGAGGTCTTCGCCTGCGGCACGGCCGCCGTCGTCACGCCCGTCGGCGAGCTGCGCTGGGACGGCGGCTCCGCGCCGGCCCCGGCCTCGACCGAGCTCACCACGCGGGTGCGTCAGGCGCTGGTCGACGTGCAGTTCGGTCGGGCGGACGACTCGTTCGGGTGGATGCGGAAGGTCGTCTGAGGGGTGCTCGGGGCCTCGGCAGTTTCACCGGCCGGCCGGTGAAACTGCTGCTTGTCCGACGAAACTTCGTACGACGAGCGTCAGAATCACCGGCCGGCCGGTGAAACTGACACCTCCGCCGGCCGCTGCGCCCCCAGCACCACCGCCGCCCCGAGTGCGGCCACGGCACACACCGCCCACACCGTGAGGTAGCCCGACAGCGGAGCCGCGCCCTCCACCGGGTCGTCGATCGACCCCGCGGAGGCGAGCGCGATCGCGAACACCGACGAGGCGATCGCGCCGCCGACGGTCTTGGTCGCGTTGGTCATGCCGGTCGCGAAGCCGGTGCGCTCGGGCGGGGCGGCAGCTGCGGCAGCAGCCGGCAGCGCGGCCACGAGCGCGCCCGACCCGAGCCCGGCGACGGCCATGTTGACCAGCGCCTGCGTGGTCGAGTCGTGGAACGGGATCCACAGCGCGTAGCCCGCCGACACCAGCAGCGCGGACGCGACGAGCGACCCGCGCGGGCCGAGCAGCCGCGCGGTGAGGGGCAGCGTGAACGCGCCGACCGCGAGGAAGACGACGTACAGCCCGACCAGGGTGGACACGAACGACGCGTCCGCCCCGAGGCCGTAGCCGACGACGTCCGGGTCGGTCCGGGCGTACGTCGACAGCGGGATCTGCGCGCCGAGCACCGACATGCCGAACAGGAACGCCGTCAGCTGCACCGGCCACTGGCCCCGCGTGCCGAGGAGTCGTACGTCGACCATCGGCTCGTCGAGCCGCGCCTCGTACCGCGCGAACGGCACCAGCGCGGCCACGCCGGCCACGACCAGCACCCAGGCGAGCACCGACGACGGGCCAGCGACCCGGACCGCGATCAGCCCGCCCATGACCAGCCCGACCGCCAGCGACACCAGGGTGAGCCCGGTCCAGTCGAAGCCGCCCGAGCCCTCGCCGGGCACGTCCTCGACGCCGAACCACACCACGACCAGGCAGATCGTGACCGCGACGGCCGGCAGGGCGAGCAGCACCGTCATCGACGTCGCCTCCACCAGCGCGCCCGAGGTGAGCGCGCCGATGATGACCGCGAGCTCCAGCGCCCCGACCAGCACCGCGGCGGCCCGCCGGGTGAGCAGGCCCTGGCGACCGGTGCCGGCGGTGCGCCGGTGGATGATCGCGACCTCCAGCGGCAGCCACACGACGTACGCGCCCTGCAGCGCCCAGCCGACCAGGAACGTCCCGAACGACGGCGCGAACGCCAGGATCCACGAGCCGAGCGCGGTGACGGCGGTCGAGAGCAGGAGCACCCGCTTGTGGCCCACGAGGTCGCCGAGCCGGGCCAGCGGGGGTACGACGAGCGCCGACAGCACCAGCTGGGCGGCCTCGAACCAGTTGACGTCGGCGTCGGCGATGCCGAGGTGGTCGGCGATGTCGCTGAAGATCGGCGTGTAGTAGCCCTGGAGCACGCCGCTGGCGAGCTCGACGACGACCAGGAACCCGACGATCGCGACGAGCCCTCGGGCAGCGGTACCTGAGGTCGAGGTGCCCGGCACGGGCGCGCTCATCCGGGCAGCTCCTCGAGCAGGCGGCGGTACCAGCGGACGCCGTCGAGGAACGCCTCGACCAGCACGTGCTCGTCGACACCGTGGATCGACTGCCGCTGCTGCTTGGTCATCCGCAGCGGCGCGAACCGGTAGACCCGCGGGCACAGCGTGGTGAAGTGGCGCGAGTCCGTGCCGGCCATCATCACGTACGGCGCGGGCACGGCGTCCGGGAAGACCTCGGACACCACCCGCTCGACCAGGCCGAACGCGTCGTCGCGCGGGCTGACCGGGCTGGCCTCGCCGGCCTCGAGCACCCGCACGTCGACCGCGTCGTCGTCGACCGCCCTGCGCACGTGCTCGACGACGTCGGCGACCGTGTCGCCCGGCATCACCCGCACGTCGACGCCGGCGGTAGCGGTGGGGGCGACCACGTTGAGCGCGGCGGACCCGCGCAGCGTCGTGATCGCGAACGTCGTCCGGGTCATCGCCGCGCCCTCGGGTCCGGCGAGCACCAGCAGCCGGGCGACGGCGGGGGAGAGCGCCCCGACCGAGCCGGCGGCGGCCAGCACGGGGCGCAGCGGCAGGGCTGCCCGTCGGGCCAGCCGGCCGAGCAGCTCGGCGACCGGCTCCGCGAGCCGGCTCGGCATGGGGGAGCGGTCGAGCCTGTCGATGGCCCGCGCGAGCCGCACCACCGGCGACCCGGCCGACGGGGTCGAGGCGTGCCCGCCCGGACCGGTGACCCGCAGCTCCAACGCGGTCATGCCCTTCTCGGTCACCCCGACGACCGCGACCGGAGCCGAGACGCCCGGGAAGGCCTCGTGCGCGACCGCGCCGCCCTCGTCGAGCACGAACCACGGTCGTACGCCGCGCTCCCGCAGCACCGCGACCGCCTCGGCCGCCGCAGGCCCGGAGACCTCCTCGGTCGGCCCGAACGACAGCCACACGTCGCGGGCGGGCGAGAAGCCCGCGGCCAGCAGCTCCTCGACGGCCGCGCAGATGCCGACCAGCTCGCCCTTGTCGTCGAGCGTGCCGCGGCCCCAGACCGCCGGGCCGTCGTCGGTGTCGACGAGCTCGGCGCCGAACGGGTCGTGCGTCCAGGCCTCCGGGTCGTCGACCGGCACCACGTCGAGGTGCGCCATCAGCACGACCGGGTCGAGCGCCTCGCCGCCGGGGCGCGCGGGCCAGCGCGCCAGTACGCCGTACGTCGCGACCGTCTCCAGCTCCAGGTGCTCGTGCAGCAGCGGGAACGGCCGCGCCAGCGCCTCGCCGAACGCCTCGAACGGCTCCGGGTCGGCCTCCTCCGGTGGTCGCCTCGAGACCGTGGGTAGCCGGACCAGCTCCCGCAGCGCCTGCACCGCCGGGGCGTGCTGCCGCCCGGCGTCCTCCCTCTCCGCCATGGTGCGCACGCTACTGCTCCGGAGCGCCGACGGGACGCCGGACCGCAACGGCCTCGCGCACGACGGCCCTCTGGCGCAGGATGGCTCCGTGGGCCACCCGATCATGTTCGACGAGGACGACCCGGTGCTCGCGCTGCTGCGGCAGGCGGCGAGCCAACTGCCCGAGGGGCACGAGAAGGTCAGCCACGGCCGGCCCTTCCTGTGCGCGGGGGAGAAGGGCAAGGGTTTTGCGATGTACGGCGCGTCGGAGAAGACGCCGCCGAAGGGCTACGTGCAGCACGAGCAGGCCGTCATCCTCAAGCCCGACCCGGCCGAGGCGCGGGTGCTCGCTGACGACGACCGGTTCTTCTCGCCGATGTACTACGGGCCCTCCGGCTGGCTGGCGCTCGACCTCGACGTCGAGGGCACCGACTGGGACGAGGTGGCCGAGCTGCTCGACGCCTCCTACCGCCAGGTCGCGACCGCCCGGCTGGTCCGGCTGCTCGACGAGCGCTGATCCGGTCGCGGGAGCCCCGCGGACGGGGTGTCGCCCAGTAGCCTCGTGCCGTGTCCGGTCCCGTGCCGCTCCAGACCCCGAGCGCCTCGTCCCCCACGCAGGTGGGCGAGTGGACCCTGCTGGCCAAGATCGGCGAGGGCGGCATGGGCGTGGTCCACCTGGCCCGGCGCGACGACGGCAGCCCCACCGGCCAGCGCGTCGCGCTGAAGGTGCTGCGCCCGCACGTCGTCGGCGACGACGAGGCCCGCCAGCGGCTGGCCCGCGAGGTCGCCTCGCTCGGCCGGGTCCGCTCGCGCTGGGTCGCCGAGATCGTCGACGCCGACCCGTGGGGCGACGTGCCCTGGGTCGCCACCCGCTACGTGCCCGGCTACTCCCTGCACCGCCACGTCGCCGAGGAGGGGGCGGTCGAGAAGCGCGACCTGCTGTGGTTCGCCGCCTGCCTCGCCGAGGGCGTCAACGCCGTGCACGAGGTCGGCGTGCTCCACCGCGACGTGAAGCCGTCCAACGTCGTGCTCGAGGGCCGCACGCCGGTGCTCATCGACTTCGGCCTCGCCCGGCTCGCCGACGACCCGCGGCTCACCATGGCCGGCTGGCTGCTCGGCACGCCCGGTTACCTCGCCCCCGAGATCCTGTACGGCGAGGACGCCACCACCGCCTCCGACGTGCACGCGTGGGCGGCGACCGTCGCCTTCGCCGCCACCGGCCGGCCCCCCTTCGGCGGCGGACCCGCGATGGCCGTCATGGACCGCCCCCGCCGCGCCCAGCACGACCTCGACGGGCTCACTGGTCCGCTGCACGACGTCGTCGCGGCCTGCCTCGACCCCGACCCGTGGCGCCGGCCCGGCCTCGCCGCCGTGCTGGAGTGGCTGCGCCCGCAGACCACCCGCCCCGGCCCGCTCGTGGTCGCGCCCCCGGTCGACCCGGACGCCGACGACCCGTTCACCGCCCCGCTGGCGATGGTCGCCGCGGACGCCGCCGGAAGCGCCGCCGGACCCGACCTCGCGCCGGACCTCGAGCCCGACATCGACCCCGACCGCGAGGACACGATCCACCTCGCGGGCACGACCTGGGCCGACGCCGGCCTCGCCGACGCCGCGGTCGAGGGCACCTCGGTGCTGCCGTTCGCCGGTCCCCGCGCCGACTCCGGCGCCGACGTCACCGACGGCACGCTCGTGCTGCCCGTCGACCCGGTCACGGTCGCCCAGCCGGTCCAGCAACCGGTCCAGCCGCCCGTCGCGCCCCTGCCGTCCGGCTGGTCCGGACCCGCCCCGCGCCCGGTCGTCACCGACCCGCCCGACACCGCCGAGACGCTCGCGCCGCCCGACCCGGCCGACCGCCTGCCCGACGCGCCGGTGCAGCCCGCCCGGCACGCCGCCCCGACGTACCCCGCCCCCGCGCAGCAGTCGCCGTACGCCGCCCCGCCGCCGGGCGCCCCGCCGTACGCCGGACCGCAGGTCGCCCCCTGGGCGCCGCCGCGCGCGTCGTTCGGGGAGCGGTTCCGCCGCGGCGTGCTCGTCACCGCCGGCGCGGGCGTCGTCGGCGCGGGCCTCGCGCTGGCGCCCTGGGTCGCGCTCACCGTCGTCACCGTCGGCACCTGGCTGCTGCGCAGCGGCTCGCTGGCCGCGCAGAAGGTCGGCCACCGCCGCTCCCTGCGGGGCCGCAAGTGGTACGACGGCCCGGTGCTGCTGGTCGGCGCGCCGGCGTACCTCCTGCGCACGCTGCCGTCCACGGTCCTGCTGCTGCTCTGGAGCGCCGGCCTGGCGCTGTCCGTCGGCCTCCTCGGGTACGCCGTCGCCGCGCCGCTCGAGCCCGTCCTGCTGGTCGCGGGCACCGTGCTGGCGATGTCGACCTGGGTCGGGCCCGGCGGGGCGCGGGTCCGCTCGCCGCTGATGCGGCTGATGCGCCCGGCCGCCCGCGACACCGGCACCTGGCTGCTGTGGGCGCTGGTGCTCCTCGGCCTGGCCGTCGGCGGCGCACTGGCGGCCTCCGCGCTGGGCGTCGCGTGGTTCCCGGCCGACGCCGAGCCGTTCACGCTGCCCCGCTGACCGGATCGCGGACTCCCTGTCCGGATCGCGGTCGCCGTGGCACCATGGAGGCGTGCCGCAGCACCGCACCATCATTCGCTAGCGCACCGGGACCCCCGGTGCGCCACCCTCTCGTCCGCGGGAGGGTTTTTTGTTGCCCGGGCGGCGGCCACCCAGCCGCCGGTTCCCGCCGTACGACCGAGAGCAGACCCACATGGACCTCCAGGGCTCCTTCCACGTCTACGACACGACCCTGCGCGACGGCGCCCAGCAGGAGGGCCTCAACCTCTCCGTCGCCGACAAGCTGACGATCGCGCGGCTCATCGACCAGCTCGGGGTCGGGTACGTCGAGGGCGGCTGGCCGGGCGCGAACCCGAAGGACACCGAGTTCTTCCGCCGCGCCCAGGACGAGCTGGAGCTGCGGCACGCGCGGCTCGCGGCGTTCGGGTCGACCCGGCGGGCCGGGATCGCCGCCGCCGACGACCCGCTGGTCGCCGCGCTGCGCGACTCCGGCGCCCGCACCGCCTGCCTGGTGGCGAAGTCGCACGACCGCCACGTCGAGCTCGCGCTGCGCACCACGCTGGAGGAGAACCTCGCGATGGTGCGTGACACCGTCACCCACCTGCGCACGGAGGGCCTGGAGGTGTTCGTCGACGCCGAGCACTTCTTCGACGGCTACCGCCGCAACCGCGACTACGCGCTCGAGGTCGTGCGCACCGCCGCGGAGGCCGGCGCCGACGTCGTGGCGCTCTGCGACACCAACGGCGGCATGCTGCCGCACTGGGTCGGCGAGACCGTCGCCGACGTCATCGCCGCGACCGGCGCCCGGGTCGGCATCCACGCCCACAACGACACCGGCTGCGCGGTCGCCAACAGCATCGCCGCCGTCGAGGCCGGCGCGACCCACGTGCAGGGCTGCCTCAACGGGTACGGCGAGCGCACCGGCAACGCCGACCTGGTCACCGCCGTCGCCAACATCGAGCTCAAGCTCGGCCGCCAGGTGCTCCCCGAGGGCCTGCTGCGCGAGGCCACCCGCATCGCGCACGCCGTCGCCGACGTCACGAACTTCCCGCCCGCGTCGCGCCAGCCCTACACCGGCACGTCGGCGTTCGCGCACAAGGCCGGTCTGCACGCCAGCGCCATCAAGGTCGACCCCGACCTCTACCAGCACCTCGACCCGGTCGCGGTCGGCAACGACATGCGGCTGCTGGTCTCCGACATGGCCGGGCGTGCCTCCATCGAGCTCAAGGGCCGCGAGCTGGGCTTCGACCTGTCCGGCGACGACCGCAAGGAGCTCGTCGGCAGGGTCACCGCCCGCGTGAAGGAGCTGGAGTCGCGCGGCTACACGTTCGAGGCCGCCGACGCCTCCTTCGAGCTGCTGCTCGTCGAGGAGGTCGAGGGCCGTCGGCCGTCGTACGTCGACGTCGAGTCGTGGCGGGTCATCACCGAGACCGCGGTGGGCTCCGCGCCCGGTGCCGACTCCCCGGCGCTCTCGGAGGCCACCGTCAAGCTCCGCGCCGCCGGCGTACGCCACGTCGTTACCGGGGAGGGCAACGGCCCGGTCAACGCGCTCGACGAGGCGCTGCGGATCGCGATCGGCCGGGCCTACCCGGAGGTCGAGAAGATGGAGCTCATCGACTACAAGGTCCGCATCCTCGACCAGGGTCACGGCACCGACGCGATCACCCGGGTGCTCATCACCACCACCGACGGCGAGTCGTCGTGGGTCACCGTCGGGGTCGGCGCCAACGTCATCGAGGCGTCCTGGGGCGCCCTGCTCGACGGGTTCACCTACGGTCTGCGGCGGCGTCGCGGCGACGCCTGAGGCTCACCGCCCGACGTTGGTGCCGGGGCCGGCACCGGGGCAGACCAGCACCCGGTCGACCAGGTCGTCCCAGCCGTGCCGGATCCGGTCCAGCGGCATCCGGTCGACCTCGATCTGCTGCTCCAGCACCGGGATCTCCAGCGGTGCCAGGAGCGCGGCGGCGAGGTAGCCGCGGTCGCCCTCGACGCCCAGCTCCCCGAGCAGGTAGCGCACGTGGGTCGAGGCGAACGCCGCCACGGCGTACGCCCGGCGACCGGCGCCGCCCGCGGCCCGGATGAGGGCGGCGTTGCGCAGGGTGTTCTCGATCCGCACGTGCCCGAAGACGCGCAGCCGCTCGCGCGGCGGTGCGCCGGGCCCGAGCGGGGGAGGGCCGCTGATGACCGACGCCTGCCAGGCGGTCTCGGAGTGGTCGAGCACGGCCGCCATCAGGCCCTCGCGGCTCTCGAACCGCCGGAACACCGTGCCCTTGCCGACCCCGACCGCGCGGGCCACCTCGTCCATCGTCACGCAGTCGACGCCCCGCTCGTCGACCAGGCGCAGCGCGGCGCGCAGCAGGGCCTCCCGGTTGCGGGCGGCGTCGCTGCGCTCGGGCGGAGGACCGCCCAGGAGCGGCAGGCCCGGACCGGTCGGGCCCACCACGTCGCTCATGTCGACGACCCTAGTGCTCCCTGGCCACAGCCCGCCGGGCGCTAACGTCGACGCCGTGGCCGAGCTGCACGACCTGACCGCCCTCGAGCAGGGCTCCGCCGTACGCCGTGGCGAGGTGTCGGCGCTCGAGCTCACCGAGCACTACCTCGACCGGGTCGCCCGCCTCGACGACGTGGGCGCCTTCGTCGAGGTGGTCGCCGACCGGGCCCGCGCCGCCGCCCGCGCCGTGGACCCCGCCGCGCCGGGCGCCGGACCGCTGCACGGCGTACCGACCGCGGTCAAGGACCTCAACCTCACCGCCGGCGTGCCGACCCGCTTCGGCTCGGCGGCCTTCGACGACCACGTGCCCGAGGTGTCCGACGCGGTCACCGAGGCGGTCGAGGCCGCCGGCATGCCGTGGTTGGGCAAGACCAGCACGCCCGAGCTCGGCTCGCCCTGCTACACCGAGCCCGAGGGACGCCCCGCGGCCGTGACCCCGTGGGACCGCACCCGGATGGCCGGCGGCTCCTCCGGCGGCGCCGGGGCCGCGGTGGCGGCCGGGCTGGTGCCGCTCGCGCAGGGCTCCGACGGCGGCGGCTCGATCCGGATCCCGGCGTCGTGCTGCGGACTGGTCGGGCTCAAGCCCACCCGTGGGCGGATCAGCGGGCACCCGATGTACGGCGACCCCACCGGGCTGGCGACCTCCGGCAGCCTGGCCCGCACGGTGCGCGACGCCGCCGCGCTGCTCGACGTGCTGGCCGGACGCCGACCGGGCGACCCCTCGTGGGCACCCGAGCCCTCGACGTCCTTCCTCGCCGCCTGCGACACCGCCCCCCGGCGGCTCCGGGTCGCCCGGTTCTCGACGCCCGTCATCGCCGACGTCGAGGTCGACCCGGCCGTGCTGGCGACGTACGACGACGCCTCCCGGCTGCTGTCCGACCTCGGCCACGAGGTGGAGGACGTCCCGGTGCCGCTGCCCCCCGAGGCGGTGCCGGTGTTCGAGCGCTGCTGGGCCGTCCTCACCGCGCTGTCGCCGGTGCCCGAGGATCGCCAGCACCTGCTGCGCCCGCTGACCCGCTGGCTGATGGACCAGGGGCACGCGGTCACCGGCCCGGAGTTCGGCACAGCGATCGGCGCGATGCGACGGTTCGCGGCCGCCGCCCTCACCGCGCTGGCGCCGTACGACGTCGTGCTCACCCCCCCCCTGGCCACCCCGCCGCTGCCCGTCGGGGCGATCCGCGACGACGCCGACCCGGCCCGCGACTTCGCGGCCCAGAAGGCGTTCACGCCCTACACCTCGGCCTGGAACGTCACCGGGATGCCGGCCGTCTCGCTGCCGCTGGGGGAGACCGTGGTCGACGGCACGACCCTGCCGGTCGGCGTCATGCTCGCCGGCCGTCCGGCCGAGGAGACGTTGCTGCTGTCGGTCGCCGCCCAGGTCGAGGCGGCGCGGCCGTGGCACGACCGCCGGCCGCCGGGCTGGTGAGCCACGGATGAGCCTGCCCACCCTGCCCACCCTGCCCACCGCCCTGGTGCCGGCCGACGACCTCGCGGCCGCCCGGGCGCTGATGGATGTCGCCTTCGACGACTTCTCCGAGCACGACTGGGACCACGCCCTCGGCGGCCTGCACGCCCTCGACCACCACGACGGCCGCCTGGTCGCGCACGCCTCGCTGGTGCTGCGCCGGCTCCAGGTCGGCAGCCGGTGGCTGCGCTGCGGGTACGTCGAGGCGGTCGCGGTGCACCCCGACCGGCAGGGCACCGGCCACGGGGCGGGGGTGATGGCGGCGCTCGAGGCGCTCGCGCCCGGCTACGACCTGCTGGCGCTGTGCGCGTCGGAGCGGGCGCGCTCCTTCTACGAGGCGCGCGGCTGGACGGTCTGGCGCGGACCCACCCGGGTGCTCGGCCCGCGCGGCGTCGAGCCCACCCCGGACGAGGACGGCGCGGTGCTCGTGCTCGGCGGCACCGGACTCGACCTGGACGCCCCGATCACGTGCGACTGGCGCGACGGCGACGTCTGGTGAGCCCGTCCGGTCGGTGAGCAGCGCTCAGCCGATGCCCCACTCGCGGCGGAACGACTCCGGGTCGAGCTCCTCGAGCCCGCGCCGCACCAGGTCCAGCCAGTACGCCGCGTCGTCGGCGTCCGGCACCGGGATCCGCATCTCCTCGACGCCGTCCTCGCGGCGCCGCACCACGACGTCGGTCGCGCGGGTGAGCTCCATCCGCCCGCCGGTCGTGGCGCACCACGCGTCCAGCAGCGAGACCGCCAGCCGGCCCCACGGCGTACGACGCCGCGGCTCCAGCCCGGCGAGGTAGACCTCGTCCGCCCAGGGGTCGAGCACCTCCGGACCGTCGACGTACGCCATGGCCCCAGCCTAGGCTCGAGTGCATGACCTGGAGCCTCGCCGACGTCCCCGACCAGACCGGCCGCACGGCGGTGGTGACCGGCGCCAACGGCGGGCTCGGCCTGGAGGCCACCCGGATGCTCGCCGGCGCCGGCGCGCACGTGGTGGTGTGCGCCCGCAACCAGGCGAAGGCCGAGGCCGCCCGCACCGACGTGCTGACGACGCACCCGGACGCCTCCCTGGAGGTCGTGCCGCTCGACCTCGGCTCGCTCGCCTCCGTCGGCTCCTGCGCCCGCACGGTCGCGCAGGCGCACGACAGGGTCGACGTGCTGATGCTCAACGCCGGCGTCATGGCGATGCCGGAGGGCACCACCGAGGACGGCTTCGAGACCCAGCTCGGCACCAACGTGCTCGGCCACTGGGCGCTGCTGTCGCACCTGCTGCCGCAGGTCGTGGCCACGCCGGGCGCCCGCGTCGTCACGCTCTCGTCCGTGGCCCAGCACCAGGGCCGCGCGCTGAAGGTGGACGACCCGCACCTGCGCGGCGGCTACGACGCGTGGGCGCAGTACGGCAATACCAAGCTCGCCATGCGCCACCTCGCGCAGGGCCTCGACCGACGGTTCCGCTCCGCCGGCCTGGACGCCCGCGCGGTCGCCGCGCACCCCGGCCTCACCAACTCCGACCTACAGGCCACGACTCACGCCGAGGGCGGCGGTGGGTTCCTCGGCGGCTTCTTCCACACGCTCACCGAGCGCGTCGGCATGAGCGTCCCGTACGGCGCGCTCAGCCAGGTGCGGGCGGCCACCGACCCCGGCGTGAAGCCGGGGACGATGGTCGGCCCGCTGTTCGCGATGGCCGGCCCGCCCGTGGTGAAGCCGCTGGTGCGTCCGGGTGCGTCGGGCGCCATCGAGCGGCTCTGGACCGTGTGCGAGCGCGAGACCGGACTCCGGGTCGACCCGGTGGCGGTCGCCTCGGCGTGAGGCGCGCCGCTACCGGGCCTGCACCCGGATGGTCGTGCTCGCCGGCCGCACGACCGTCGTCCCGCCCCACCTGACCGTCGCGGTGAGTCGCGTGGGGCCCCGTCCCGGCACGCGCCGGGCGGTGACCGTGACGACGTACCGGCAGGCCGCGGTCGCGCGGGTGCTGGCCCGCGCGACGCGACGCGACCCCTTGGTCAGCACGACCGACACCGGGCCGCGGCACAGCGGCGAGGACGGGGTGAAGCCGCCGACCACCCGACCCGAGATCCGGTAGCGGAACGGCCCGCGACGATCGCGGCGCGGGTCGGCCGAGGCCGTCACCCGCGGCACGACGGTGCCGGTGAAGGTCACCCGCACGCGGGCGGTCGCGGTCTCCTCGCCGTCGCTGACGGTGTAGCTGAAGGTGTCGGTCGCGAACGCGCCGGGCTTGGGCGTGTAGGTGCAGGTCGCCCCGCACGTCACCGTGCCGTGCCGGCCGCTGGTCGAGCGGGTGATCGACAGCGGGTCACCGTCGGCGTCGGTGTCGTTGGCGAGCACGTCGACGACCACCGGGTCGCCGTCGGTCTCGATGCTGTCGGCGACCGCGCGCGGGGCGGCGTTCGGCGCCGGCTCGACGTGCACCCGCACCAGACCGGTGTCGGTGTCGGTGCCGTCGGTGACGACGTAGGCGAACTCGTCGTTGCCGGAGAACCCCGGGTCGGGGGAGTAGGTGCAGGTGGCGCCGCAGGTCACCGTGCCGTGGGTGGAGTCGGTGTGCGACTCCACCGACAGCTCGTCGCCGTCCTCGTCGGTGTCGTTGCCGAGCACGTCGACCACGACCGCGACGTCCTCGTCGGTGTCGGCGTCGTCGTCGACCGCGACCGGCGCGTGGTTTCCGATCGGGGTGAGGAACAGATGGGCCTCGTGCGAGGCGGTGCGGTTGTCGCCCGAGCCGTGGTTGAAGCCGGCGCTCACGTCGAGCGAGGAGTACGACGTGGTGAGGCGGTAGCGGCCCGGTCCGATCGCGACCGAGCGGGACGTGACGTCGAAGGAGGCCACCGAGGTCACCAGCACGGGGAAGCCCTCGGCGGGCACCGTCTGCAGCACCATCTGCACGTCGGCGCCCTGACCGGTGCCACCGGCGACCTCCAGGTCGGCCGCCGACTCCTGGGCGACGTCGAACTCCACCACGGTGCTGCCGCTGCCGGCCCGGGCGGTGATCGCGCAGGCCGAGTGCACCTCGGGGTCGCTGGGGAACTCGTAGCCGCGCACCGACGACGCCGACGCGCTGGCGGTGCGGGTGCTGTCGAAGCGCACCAGGAGCCCGTTGGTCGTGTCGACGCTGGCCGTCATCTCACCCGACGCCGTGGCCTCGCCGGTGTCCGGGCCGTCGCCGATCGGCGGGTTGCGCGTGTAGGAGCCCGACTGGGCGGTGGTCATGTTCCCGACGGACGTGCTCCACCCGTCGCGCGTGTCGGTCGCGGTGCCACCCGGGCCCGAGCACTGCGGGCCGAGGTTGGTGCTGACGTTGACCGAGCTCTCCAGCGACGCGCTGACGCCGACGACCGGCGGGTCGGTCGCGGCGGCGGGCGTCGTACCGACGGCGGTGAGGGCGGACGCCGTCAGGGTGACCGCGAGGAGGGCGGGCAGGGCGGGCAGGGCAGGCAGGAACGGGAGCGTGCGGCGGGAGCGGCGCGCACCCCGGAGGGGGGTCCCATGGCGCATGGACCCGCACGAAACCAGGCAGCGGTGTCCGCATGGGGACAGTGTCCGGAGCGGTCAGCCCGGTCCAGACCGGCGCCCGGCACGCTCCAGGTCGTCGCCCACGCCGCGCGCGTGCAGCGCCTCCCCGGTCGCGCGGGCGTGCGCGACGACGCGGATCACCATCGGGGTCAGCAGTGCCCGCGGGTCACGCTCGAGGCCCCGGGCGCGGGCCGCCTGTCGGGTCTCCGACGCGATCTCCCACGTGGTCGGGATGCCGCGCAGCAGCAGCGAGAAGGCCAGGCCGACGACCTCCGGGTTGACGCCCAGCGGCCGCAGCGGCCGGGCGGCGCGGCTGATGGTGTCGATCATCTCGGCGACCGGGGTCGTGGTGGTGAGCACGATCGCGAGCAGGAAGAGCGCCACCAGCGCCCCGACCACGGTCACCGCGCGCTCCCAGCCCTGCTGCCAGACCTGGTACGCCGCCAGCAGCGCCATCACGACCAGCAGCCCGCGCACCGTCCGCAGCACCGTGCCGACCCGGGCCCGTGCGACCACGAGCAGCAGCAGCGCCAGCACCAGCAGGCCGACCGACGTCGCGGGGGACGCGAGCACCGCCGAGACCAGGCTCAGCACGAAGAGCCCGAGCAGCTTCGCGCCGGCCGATGCGCGGTGCAGGGACGAGCGGCCGGGGCGGTAGGCGCCGAGCAGGTCCGGCGCGCTCACCGGCTGCTCACCAGCCCCGTCGTCGAGCCGGTCACCAGGCCACCGACCGGTAGTGCGCCACGACCTCGGCCGGGGTGCCGTCGGCGACGACCGCGCCGCCGCTGACCAGGAGCGCCCGGTCGCACCGCTCGGCCAGGTCGAGGTCGTGCGTGACCAGCACGAGCTGCTGGTCGAGGGAGAACAGCCGCTCCGCGACCCGGCGGGTGTTGGCGAGGTCGAGGAGCGTGGTCGGCTCGTCGGCGACCAGCACGCTCGGGTCGGTGGCCAGCACGCCGGCCAGCGCGAGCAGCTGCCGCTGCCCGCCCGAGAGCGAGTGCACCGACCGGTCGGCCAGCGCCTCCAGCCCGTACGTCGTCAGCACCTCGCGCGCCGCGGCGTCGCGCTGCTCGCGGTCGCGGTGGGCGTGGCGCAGCGACAGGGCGACGTCCTCCAGCACCGTCGGCATCACCAGCTGCGCGGCGGGGTCGGTGAAGCAGAAGCCCACGCGGCGGCGTACCTCGCGGCCCTTCTTCGCGACGTCCAGGCCGTCGACGACGACCCGGCCCGACGTCGGCTCGACGAGACCGTTGACCAGCCGCGCGAGGGGCGACTTGCCGGAGCCGTTGGGCCCGACGAGCGCGACCCGCTGCTCGGTGAGGTCGAGCGTGGTCTCGCCGAGGATCTCGACGTCGCCGTCGGAGGTGGGAGCGCGGACGACGACGCGGTCGAGCTCGATCCGGGTCATCCGCGCAGGGTCTCAGACCTCGGCGGTCGCGGGCTCGGCGGCGGGCGCGGTCGCGGGGGAGCGGCGCGCCAGCAGGTCGGGGAACGCCCGGTGCACCGAGGTGGCGACGAGCGCCATCGCGACGTTCTTGAGGATGTCGCCGGGGAAGAAGACCACGTCGGCGGAGAACGCCGCGGACAGAGACAGGTCGCCGCGCCACATCATCCCGAGGATGCCCAGGGCGTGGATGAAGACCGCGCTGCTGAGCAGGCCGGCGGTGAACACGAGCGAGAAGTCGGTGGCCCGGGTGCGGTTGCGCTGCACGATCCAGCCGCAGAGCGCCGCGGCGAACGCGAAGCCGACGAGGTAGCCGGCGGTGATGCCGGTGAAGTGACCGATGCCCGAGCCGCCGCCGGAGAAGATCGGCAGGCCGGCGATCCCGCCGAGCAGGTACAGGCAGACGGCAAGGAAGCCGCGCACCGGGCCCAGGCAGGCGCCGGCGAGCAGCACCGCGAAGGTCTGCAGGGTCACCGGGACGCCGACCCCGGTCTTGATCGCCGGGAGGATCGCCGCGACGGCGATGAGGGCGGCGAAGGCCGCCACGAGGGCGACGTCGGTGGTGGTGCTCTGGCGCTTCATGCGGGGGTCCTGCCTGCTCTGCGGACGAGGGAGCGGGGTACGACGCGGGGTCGTAGCCACCTGAACGGCGTTCAGGTTAGGGTCGGTCCGGGTCGGCGTCAACGCCGTCCGTCCTCGTGGCCGCGACCGGTCACGTACCGACGAGGGGAGCGCGGGTGCGGCACAGCCGGGACGACGTGGTGGCCCGCGCGGTCGAGGTGCTCGACACGTGGGGCCTCGGCGACCTGACCATGCGCCGGCTCGCGGGCGAGCTCGGCGTCCAGCCCAGCGCGCTCTACCACCATGTGCCCGACAAGCAGACGCTCCTGGCGCTGGTCGCCGACCGGATCCTGGTGCGCGCCGTACGCCGCCCCGACCCCGACGGTCCCTGGGACGAGCGCGTCGTGGCGCGCTGCCTGGCGCTGCGCGACGCGCTGCTGGCCGTGCGCGACGGCGCCGAGGTCGTGGCGACGGCGTACGCGTTCGGGCTCGGCGCGCGGGCCGCGCACGACCAGCTGGTCGAGGTGCTGCGCTCACCCGCGCCTGCCGGGGCCGCGCTGCCCGACGACCTCGCCGTCACCGGCGCCCGGACGCTCGTGCACTACGTGCACGGCCACGTCGTCGACGAGCAGACCCACCGGCAGGCAGGGAGTGTCGGCGCCATCCGGGACGAGCCGCGCACCGCACCCGACGCCGACTTCGCCGCCGGGCTGTCGATCGTGGTGGACGGGCTGCGGGCCCGGGTCTCCGGTCGGGCGGCCGTCTCCTAGACCGCCGCTCGGCGTCCCTCCCGCAGACGCACCGAGGGCGGTGCCGGTCGCTGGGGGGAGTCGACCGGGCACCGCCCTGGGCTCGTGGGTCGCGCGGCTGATGGGGGGCTGCCCGCGCGACCGGGTGAGGAGAGGTCAGGCCGCCGCCGTGCCTCGCTCGTCGTCGCCCTGCTCGTCGGACTGCTCGGCCCACAGGCGGGTCAGGTCGCGGACGTCGCGGACGTCGGCCAGCGGGGCCGCCTCGACCTCGGTGGTCACCGCGACCTCGGCGTGCTCGACGTCCTCGAGGTCCTCCACGACCGACCAGAACGACTCGTCGACCGGTGCCTCGGTCAGCACCGCGACCTCGGCGGGCTCCTCGGCGCGGGCGATGCGGGTGACCGGCGACTCGACCACGGGGCGGGCCGTGGGGGCCGTGGTGGCCGTGCTGGCCGGGGCGGTGCGGGGGAGCGGGCCGGCGCCGAAGCGGGCACGCTGCTCGTCGAGCACCAGCCGTGCGGCGCCGCGGGGGGAGCGGCTGCGGGCGGTGACGGCGGTGTGGACCAGCGCGACCGCGCCGACCAGGGCGAGGACCATCAGCAGGATGTGGGGGGTGTCCATGTCCCGAAGTCTTGCGCGGGGGCCGGGACTCCCGGCACCTCCGCGCAGGCAGAAGGGCCTGGTACATGCGCACCAGGCGTGTCGTGGTGCTCCCGCACCAGCGCCCGAATGGTGCTCAGGGCTGGTCGTCGACCTCGACCACCGCGCCGTGCAGCCCGGCGAGCAGCACGGCGCCGGCGAGGTCCAGCCGTGTACGCCGCAGCCGGGCCGCGGCGAGGTCGACCCCGTCGAGCGCCGCGCCCCGGAGGTCGGCGCCGCCGAGGTCGGTGTCGCGCACCGAGGCGCCCGACATCGGACAGCCGCGCAGCACGGCGCCGGACAGGTTCGACAGCGACAGGTCGGCCTCCCGCAGGTCGACGCCGGCGAGGTCGAGCTTGGACAGGTTGGCGCCGCGCACCGTCACGCCCCGCCACTGGCCGCCCCGCACCGTCATCGGGCGCACCGTGCAGCCGTCGAGCACCGAGCCGGTGAGCTTGCAGCCGTCCCAGGTGGTGTCGAAGAAGCTGCTGCCCTCGAAGGTGCACGCCACGAAGGCGCTCGCGGTGTGCGTGGAGGAGTTGAAGCGGCAGCCGCGGAAGACGCAGTCCTCGACGTGGGCGCCCGAGGTGACGACCTCGCTGAGGTCGACGTCGTCGAAGGTGCACCCGACCCAGCGCACCGCGCCCAGCTCCTCGGCGTACCAGTCGTCGCCGGAGAAGTGCCGGCCCTCGGCCTCGCGCGGGGCGGTGTCGCTCGTCACGTCCTCACCGTAGGGTGCTGGGCATGGCTGTGAACCCCCGCGGTGCCGACCTCAAGCGCTACCTCGCCGAGGACCCCGGCGGCCCGGTCGTGATGCTCAACCTGCTGCGCTGGCGCGCCGACGACCCGGAGGCCGGCAAGGCGTCCTACCGGGAGTACGTCGCGGCGTTCGAGGAGCACTCCGGCCGCTTCGGCGCCGAGGTCGTGTACGCCGGCACCGGCCTCACCGCACTGGTCGCCGAGCAGGGCCAGGACTGGGACGCCGTGCTCCTGGTGCGCTATCCGTCGCGGCAGTCGTTCTGCGACATGGTCGCCGACCCCGACTACCAGCGCTCGACGCACCTGCGCACCGAGGCCCTCGAGGAGGCCGTGCTCCAGGCGACGACCGAGTGGTGAGCCGCTGACCTTCGAGCCGAGCGCGGCTCAGCGCCCGGCCAGCGCCTCCCGACGCAGCACCGCGAGCTGCTCGCGCAGGTCGGGGTCGCTCATCACCAGCCAGACCAGGCCACAGTCCTCCGGACCGTGCGCGCCGGGCTGGCACAGCGAGCACGCGTCGCCCGGACGGACGGGGCACTTCGGGACCGGCTGCATGACTCCACGCTAGGCGTTGACCACCGCCGTGCACCCGGGCCGAACGGCCCCTCCCGGCTCAGTCGTGCGGCCGGTCGGGCACCCGCTCGAGCAGGCGCCCGCACTCCTCGGCCAGCCGCGCCCGCAGTGGCGCGCCCCGCTCGGCGAAGGCCTCCTGCTCGGCGGCGTACTCACGCTTGCCCTCGGCGGTCTCGATGCGCACCGGGTCGAACCCCAGGTCGGCCAGGTCGTACGGCGCCGCGCGCATGTCGAGCGCGCGGATGTCGCGGGCCAGCTCGAACCCGGCCAGCACCAGGTCGGAGGAGACCAGCGGACTGAGCCGGAAGGCGTGCTTGTAGAGGTCCATCCCGGCGTGCAGGCAGCCCGGCTGCTCGAAGTCCTCGCGGTCGTCGCGCCCCGGCGCGAGCGTGTTGAGCGGCCGCGCGGGGTCGGTGAAGAAGCGGAACGCGTCGAAGTGCGTGCAGGAGATCCGGTGGCCCTCGACGCCCCGGTCGGTGCCCTCGAGCCCCAGCCGCAGCGGCCAGTCGGCGTGCCGTGTCTCGTCCTCGTGCAGCCGGTAGACCATCGCCCACTCGTGCAGCCCGAAGCAGCCGAGCTGCGCCGGGCGCGCGGCGGTCGCCCGCAGCAGCCGGTGCAGCGTGCGCACCAGCACCTCCTGCGAGGCCAGGTACGCCGGCGCCACCCGCGCGTCGCGGCCGTCCGGGCCGCAGCGCTCGTAGCCGCGGAGGTCGCCGTACGTCGACCCGCCGTCGGCGAGCACCACGTCGTACCCCGGGTGCCAGCGGCGCAGCTGCGCCGGCCGGTGGGAGTAGTAGGTGAAGAGGAAGTCGTGCACGGGGTGCTTCACCTGCTCGGCGCGGCGCGCGAGGTGCGGCGCGACCAACGCGTCGACCCGCTCGGCGTGCGCCTCCTCCCGCTCGCGCCACGCCACCGGCGCGAGGACGGTCGGGGTCGCGGTGGGCACCGTCCGAGTCTGACCGACCGGAGGGGGAGCGGCCCAACTCGCGGTCGTTAGGCTCACGTGGTGCGAATAGTGAGGTTCTCAGCGGGCGAGGAGCCCCAGTACGGCGTGCTCACCGGCGATCTCGACGAGCACGGCGAGCCCGAGGAGGGCGCCACCATCGTGGCGCTCGCCGGCGACCCGTTGTACGTCGGCGTGAAGCTCCTCGAGCAGGAGCACCGGCTCGAGGACGTCCGGCTGCTGGCGCCGGTCCTCCCGCGCAGCAAGGTCGTCGGCATCGGGCGCAACTACGCCGCCCACGCCGCCGAGCTCGGCAACGACGTGCCCGAGGAGCCCCTGATGTTCCTCAAGCCCAACACGTCGGTCATCGGGCCCGGCGACGCGATCGCCTACCCGCGCCAGACCTCGGACCTCCAGTACGAGGGCGAGGTCGCGGTCGTGATCGGCCGGATCTGCCGCGACGTGCCGCCCGAGCAGGCCACCGACGTCATCCACGGCTACACCATCGGCAACGACGTCACCGCCCGCGACCTGCAGCGCAGCGACGGCCAGTGGTCGCGCGCCAAGGGCTTCGACACGTTCTGCCCGCTCGGCCCGTGGATCGAGACCGACCTCGACCCGCAGCACTTCGCCGACGGCGTCAGCGTGCGCACCTACCTGGACGGCGACCTGGTCCAGGACGGCTCCACGGCCGACATGATCTTCGACATCCCGACCCTGGTCGCCCACGTCAGCAGCGCGATGACGCTGCTGCCCGGCGACGTGATCCTCACCGGCACCCCCGAGGGCGTCGGTCCGATGGAGGTGGGCGGCGAGGTCGAGGTCGTCGTCGCCGGCCTCGGCTCTCTCTCGAACAAGGTGGTCCAGCGGTGAGCGTCCGCGTCCGTTTCTGCCCGTCCCCGACCGGCTCGCCGCACGTCGGCTTCGCCCGGGCGGCCCTCTACAACTGGGCGTTCGCCCGTCACGCCGCGCGCAACGGCGAGGACGCGACGTTCGTGTTCCGCATCGAGGACACCGACAAGGAGCGCTCCACCCAGGAGTCGTACGACGCCATGCTCGGCGCGATGCGCTGGCTCGGCCTCGACTGGGACGAGGGCCCGGAGGTCGGCGGCCCGTACGCGCCGTACCGGCAGTCCGAGCGCACCGAGCTCTACCGCGACGTGCTCGACAAGCTGGCCGCGTCGTCGTACACCTACGACTGCTTCTGCCGCAACGAGGAGGTCGACGCGCGCCGCAAGGCCGCCGGCTCCAAGGTGATGGGGTACGACGGCTTCTGCCGCGACCTGTCGGCGGAGCAGCGGGCGGCGTTCGAGGCCGAGGGGCGCTCCAGCGTCGTGCGGTTCCGGATGCCCGACGGCTCGGTCTCCTGGACCGACCTGGTGCGCGGCGAGGTGACGTTCGAGACCGAGAACGTCCCCGACTTCGCGCTGTGCCGCGCCAACGGCGACCCGCTCTACACGCTGGTCAACCCCGTCGACGACGCCCTCATGCGGATCACTCACGTGCTGCGCGGCGAGGATCTGCTGTCGTCGACGCCGCGGCAGATCCCGCTGCACCGCGCGCTGGTCGACCTCGGTGTGTCCGAGGCGGTGCCGGAGTTCGGCCACCTGCCGCTGATCATCGGCGAGGGCAACAAGAAGCTCTCCAAGCGCGACCCGCAGGCGCACCTGTTCGGCTACCGCGACGACGGGTTCCTGCCCGAGGGGCTCCTCAACTACCTCGCGCTGCTCGGCTGGGCGATCGCCGCCGACCGGGACGTGTTCACGCTGGAGGAGATGGTCGAGGCCTTCGACATCCGCGACGTCAACCCCAACCCGGCGCGCTTCGACCTCAAGAAGGCCACCGCGATCAACGCCTCGCACATGCGGATGCTGTCGGTCGAGCAGATCACGGACCGGGTGCTGCCCTTCCTCAAGGCCGCCGGCGTCGTCGGCGACCCGGTGCACGACGCCGACGCGCAGATGCTGGAGCAGGCGATGCCGCTGGTCGCCGAGCGCATCAACAAGCTCGCCGAGGCGCCGACCATGCTCGACTTCCTCTTCGTCGACGAGGCCGCCTTCACCCGCGAGCCCGCCGACGTCGAGAAGCTCCTCGATGACACCGGCCGTGACGTGGTCAAGGCCGCGCACGAGGCCGTGGCCGCGCTGGACACCTGGTCGACCGACGCCATCCAGACCGCCCTGCAGACCGCGCTGGTCGAGGAGCGCGGGCTCAAGCCGCGCGTCGCCTTCGGTCCGGTGCGCGTCGCGATCACCGGCCGCCGGGTCAGCCCGCCGCTGTTCGAGTCGATGGAGCTGCTCGGTCGCGACCGCAGCCTCGCCCGCCTGGAGAGTGCGGTCGGATGACCTCCGCGCCCCCGCCCGGCGGCTGGCAGCCTCCCTCCGCCGTACCGCCCCCGCCGCCCGCCACCCACCCGGCGTACGGCGGTCCGGCGTACGGCGGCGCTCCGGGCCCGGGGGCGCGTCCGCCGGTCGACGCGGCCGGCCACCGCTACCACGAGCTGCTGCGGCTCGGACGTCGTCCGGCGTGGGCCTGGGCGCTGCTCGGCGTGCTCGCGGGCGGCATCGGGTTCTTCTTCGTGCAGCTCGCCGCCGCCGTGCCGACCGTGGTGTGGTGGCTCGTCCAGGGCGTGCCGAGCGGGGAGTTCGAGTCCCGCCTCTCCGGTGACCCGGCGACCCCGGGCTTCTTCCTGCTGATCAACCTCGGCTGGGCGTTCACGATCCCGCTCGTGATGGCGGTCGTGTGGGGCATCCACGGGCTGCGCCCGCGGTTCGCGGCGTCCGTGCGGCCCGGCATCCGCTGGACGTGGTTCGCGGTCAGCCTGGGTCTGGCAGCCGTCGCCCTGGTGGCCACGGTGCTCGTGGGGGCGCTGGTGCCCGCGGGCGAGACGTCCGACGTCGGCGGCGCGGTCAACGACTTCACGTCCGAGCTGCGCGACTTCCTCATCATCATGGTGCTGCTGACGCCGCTCCAGGCCGCGGGGGAGGAGTACCTCTTCCGGGGCTACCTCACCCAGCTCATCGGCGGCGTGCTGCCGTGGGAGCGGCTGCGCCTGGTTGTCGCGGTGGTCGTCCCGGCCGTCGTCTTCGCGCTCGCGCACGGGGTGCAGGAGCCGCCGATCTTCGTCGACCGGCTGGCCTTCGGACTGGTCGCCGGCGTGCTGGTGATCGCGACCGGCGGCCTGGAGGCGTCCATCGCGATGCACGTCCTCAACAACCTCCTGGCGTTCAGCCTGGCGATCCTCTTCGGCGACATGACCGAGGCGTTCAACCCCGAGGGATCGACGTGGTGGCAGCTCGTCCCGACGCTCACCCAGTCGTTCGTGTTCCTCGGTCTGTGCCTGTTCGTCGGGCGTCGGATGGGGGTCGCCCACCGCACCGCGGGGGACGTTTTGGAGCGCTCTCGGGGCCGCGTGTAATGTCTCTCCTCGGTTCCCCGCGGTGCTCGCACCGGGGCTGGGACCGTCCGGATCCAGGGCTCGGAGACGAATCCCTAGTGATCCAGTGGGATATGGTGTAATTGGCAGCACGACTGATTCTGGTTCAGTTAGTCTTGGTTCGAGTCCAGGTATCCCAGCGCCTCGTCGAGGTGGCTCTCCGGAGCGGCCTCGATTTGGTCCCGCGGACCTGCTCCGACTAACGTCAACCAGGTTGCCCGCGTGGCACACGCCCCCGTTGTGTAGCGGCCTAGCACGCCGCCCTCTCAAGGCGGTAGCGCCGGTTCGAATCCGGTCGGGGGTACCAACCGAGAAGGCCCCAGCCAGCAGGCTGGGGCCTTCTGCGTTTCTCGGCGTCTTCTCAGGCTGGGTCGTGAGTGATGTGCCGCAACTGCGCCGTAGTCACAGGGGAGGTCACCCACACGGCCTCGTCCCAGCTCCGACGAGAAGAGGAACGAGACATGACCCACCACCCCGCCCGCGTTCGTGGACGGCGTACGGCGGCCCGCTGGACCGCAGGACTCGCCGCGGCCGCCCTCGCCCCGCTGGCGGTCGCCACCGGCGCTCCCGCGTCGGCGACCACCCCCGAGGGCGTCGCGTCCGCACCGCTGCTGCGCGCCGTCGAGTTCAGCACGACCGTGCGCACCGAGTCGCAGCTGCGCCGCGCGGTCAAGCGCGCCAACCAGAGAGAGGGCGTCGACCGCATCGTGCTCGCCGACGACATCCGCTTCGCCGACCCTCGTGGCGCGGGCCGCGGCGGCCCGCTCGCCGGCGACCTCGACGTCACCGACGACCTGGTCGTCCTGGGTGACGGCCACACGATCAACGCCCGCGGTGTCGACCGGGTGTTCGACGTCACCGCCGGCACCACCGTGCGCCTCCAGGCGCTCACGCTGCGTAACGGTGCGCCGGCCGAGACCGAGTCCGGGGGCGCGGTCCGGTCCGAGGGCACCGTCTCCCTGGTCGGCGTCGAGGTCCGGGGCAGCACGGTCACCGGCGAGGGGGCCTCGGGTGGTGCTGTGATGAACGACGGCGGCACCCTCCGGGTGGTCGACTCCGTGCTCGGCGGCAACAGCGCGGTCCGTGCCGGCGGCGCCATCGAGGCCGACGGGGGCAGCACCACGGTGCGAGGAACGACCCTGCAGGCCAACAGGACCGGCGACCTCCCGGGCAACGGCGGCGGGCTGCACCTCACCGGGGCCGGCGACGTGGTCGTCCGCGACAGCCTCGTGGTCCGCAACGTCGCCGGCGCCGAGGGCGGGGGACTGTGGAACTCCGCGGACGGCACCATGGTGGTCACCAACACCGTGCTGCGTCGCAACCGAGCGCTCGGCGACGAGGCGACCAACGGAGGCGGGGCGCTGTTCAACGACGGCGGCACGCTGCGTGTGGTCGACTCGGTGGCGACCGCCAACCGGGCCACCGGCGCGTCCGGCTCCGGTGGCGGTCTGCTCGACGACCAGGGCACCGTCGCGCTGACCGGCGTCCGCCTCGTCGGCAACACCGCGGTTCGCGCCGGGGGTGCGATCGAGACCAACATCGGCACGGTGCGGATCGTCGACACCTCGGCGCTCCGCAACAGCGCGGGCGACGCGCCGGGCAACGGCGGCGCCCTGCACCTGACCGGGGCTGCAGCCGTCACCTGGCGCGCGGGGGACGTGACGGGCAACGACTCCGCCGCCGAGGGCGGCGGGCTGTGGAACAGCGACACCGGCACGCTGATCACCATCGGCGTGACCGTCGCGGGCAACACCGCCCCGGTCAGCCCGGACAACCACAACGACGGCGGACTGTTCCTCGCCGACGGGATCCCGGTGCTCCCGGCCTCCTGAGGCCCGGTGTAGGCCGCCCGCCCGCCGGCCCCGCGTGGTCAGCCGGCGGGCGGTTCCGGTCGGGACACCCGCGCTGCGAGCGAGTCGGGGGCCTGCCGGCAGTAGGAGTCGGTGAGCAGCTCGGCGACCTCGGTCCAGTCGGTGTCGTCGTCGATCACCAGGCCGACGACGTCGCGTCCCCACCCGGCCCGGAAGTACGGCGGCCCGAGGTGCTCGAACGCGACCACCTCGTCGGCCTCGGCGTGCACCACGAGCCGGAAGAGCTGGTCCTCGCCGCCGAACAGGTGCGCGACCGTGCTCGACCGCACCCGCCAGCGCACGCCGGTCCAGGCGGCCTCCTGGCGGCACTGGGGGAGGGCTGCGAGCACGGCGTCGACGCGGGCGACGTACACCTCCGGGACGTCGGGTCGATCCACGCGGGCCACGAGGGTCAGCGTGCCAGTCGGCGCCGACGTCCGTCGTAGGACGACGGTGTCAGGCCGGCATCGGACGCGGCGTCAGACGCAGAGACCGGCGGCCCGGCGGGCGGCCTGCTCCTCCTCCGACAGTCCGCTGCCGGAGCCGTCGGTGACCTCGTCGGTCGGCTCGCTGGTCGGGTCGGAGGTCGCGGTGTCGCTGGGCGTCTCGGTGGTCGGGGCGGTCGTCGGCTCGGCCGTCGCAGTGTCGGTACCGTTGAGGGTGCCCACCGAGTCGGCGGCCTCGATGCTCGTGGCGCTGAAGGCGCGGCCGAGGCCCTTGTCGTCCTTGATGCGCTGCCAGAGCTCGTCGGCGTCGTCGGTCCAGATGAGCCGGTTGGGGTCCTCGGGATACTCAGCGATCGGCACGGTGATGAACTTGATCTTGTCCAGGCCGGTGTCCTGGAACTGCATCGCGAGCCCGGCGAGCTGACCGACGGAGTCGATGCCGTCGTCGACCTGGATCGACGAGGTGACCGCGTTGAGGAACTTCACCACACGCGTCGGCTGGGACAGGGTGCCGGCGCTCATCACCTTCGCGACCATCGAGGCGATGAAGGCCTGCTGGCGTTTCATCCGGCCGATGTCGCCGGTGACCGAGAGCTGGTAGCGCTCGCGGACGTAGTTGAGGGCGTCCTGGCCGGTCAGGGTCTGCACGCCGGCGTCGAGGAAGATGTTGTGCTCGGCGTCGTCGACCTCCTCGGGGATGCAGACCTCAACACCGCCGACGGCGTCGACCATGTCTTTGAAGCCGTTGAAGTCGAGCACCACGAAGTGGTCGATGTAGATGCCGGTCAGCGACTCCACGGTCGCCACGGTGCACAGTGCGCCACCGACGGAGAAGGCGCTGTTGAACATCACCGCGGTCGCGGCCGGCACGGTCTCGCCGTCGGTGTCGGTGCACTCCGGGCGGTCGACGATCGCGTCACGCGGGAGGCTGACGCCGTACGCCGTCTTCCGGTTGGCCGAGACGTGCAGCAGGATCGTGGTGTCGGACCGCTCGCCGCCGCCGGTCAGCCCGTCGAGGTTGTTGCCGGCGCCGTCGCGGGAGTCGGAGCCCATCACCAGGATGTTGAGCGGACCGGTGGGACCCTCGTCGGTCGCGGTGGAGTCCTTCTCGACGCCGGCGATGTGCTCGATCGTCTGGCCCGGCTCGATGTTGTCGTTGAGATTGCGGTGCACCCAGGTGACCCCGAACGCCGTGGTCAGGGCGAGGCAGAGCTGGCTCGCGACGATCGCCGTCCAGACGGTACGGCGGTGGCGCGGGGGCTTCACCGGCTCGGCGGTCTCGATCGTCACGTGGGGATCCTCCCAGATCAGTGGTGGTCACACCTGGTCCCCAGGGATGATCGGGGTCGTCGGTGTGTGAGGCCTGTGACGCGACTGTGCCTGCCGACCGGTCCGTCGCCGCGTCCGATTCCCGCCAGCGGGTGTCGGTGGCGCACCGCATGATGGACCCGTGACCACCACCCCGCTCGCCGCGACCACCGGCCTCGACCCCGACACGTGCTACCGCGCGGTGTCGTCGCGCGACCGTCGCTTCGACGGGGTCTTCTACACCGCGGTCCGCACCACCGGCATCTACTGCCGACCGTCCTGCCCGGCCCGCACCCCCGCCTCGGCCAACGTGACGTTCCACCGCAGCCCTGCCTCCGCCCAGGCCGCCGGTTACCGCGCCTGCAAGCGGTGCCTGCCCGACGCCTCGCCCGGCAGCCCGGGCTGGGACGTCGCCGCCGACGTGGCCGGGCGGGCGATGAGGCTCATCGCCGACGGCGTCGTCGACCGCGAGGGCGTGCCCGGGCTCGCCGAGCGCCTCGGCTACACCCCGCGCCACCTGGGTCGGATCCTCGGCGCCGAGCTCGGAGCGGGCCCGCTCGCGCTGGCCCGCGCCCGCCGCGCGCAGACCGCGCGCGTGCTGCTCGAGACGACCGACCTCTCCCACGCCGACGTCGCGTTCGCCGCGGGCTTCTCCAGCGTGCGGCAGTTCAACGACACGGTGCGTGAGGTGTACGCCGCCACCCCCGGCGACCTGCGCGGCCGCCGGGCCGCGCGGGGCGGTGGCACCGAGCAGCAGGGCGACGAGGCCGACCGCACCCGCGGCACCCTCCACCTGCGTCTCGCGGTCCGCACGCCGTTCGCCGCCGACCGCCTGCTGGCCTTCCTCGCCTACCACGTCGTGCCGGGCGTCGAGGCTGCCGGACCGGGCTGGTACGCCCGCACCCTGCGGCTCCCGCACGGCGCCGGCACGCTGCTCCTCGACCTGGCGCCGCTGCCGGAGGACGCCGAGCCCGGCACTCGCGTCGTGCCGGTCCGCTTCGACCTCGCCGACCTGCGCGACACGCCCGCGGCCGTCGAGCGCACCCGTCGCCTGCTCGACGCCGACTGCGACCCCGAGGCGGTCGCCGGCCACCTGGGCGCCGATCCGGTCGTCGGTCCGCTGGTGCGCGCGACGCCCGGGCTGCGCGTGCCGGGCCAGGTCGACGGCGACGAGACGGCGCTGCGCACCGTGGTGGGGCAGCAGGTCAGCGTCGCCGGCGCCCGCACCGTCCTGGGGCGTGTCGTGGCGGCGTACGGCGAGCCGGTCCCGACCGCCCGCCCGGGCCTGACGCACCTCTTCCCGGACGCCGCGTCGCTCGCGACGGCCGATCCGGAGGACCTCCCGATGCCCCGTGCGCGCGGCCGAGCCCTCGTGGGGCTCGCCCAGGCGCTGGCCGCGGGTGACGTCCGGCTCGACCGCGGACCCGAGCGCGACGCCGTGCGCGAGCAGCTCCTCGCACTGCGCGGCATCGGACCCTGGACCGCCGACTACGTCGCGATGCGCGCCCTCGCGCACCCCGACGTCTTCCTGCCCACCGACATCGGCGTGCGCAACGCGCTCGCCGGCCTCGGGCACGACCCCGCGACGGTGCTCGAGCGCACCGACGACTGGCGCCCCTGGCGCTCCTACGCGCTCATGCACCTGTGGGACACGCTCATGCCAGAGCTCCCGACGACCTCCGAGGAGGACTGACCATGTGGACCGTCATCGACTCGCCCATCGGTGCGCTGCGACTCGTCGCGCACGGCGACGAGCTCACCGCAATCCAGTTCGAACCCTTCGACGAGGCGCCCGACCCCGACGGCGGGCAGTCGCTGGGGGAGCGGGTCGACACCGACCCGGTGCTCGTCGAGACCGCCCGTCAGCTCGCGGCGTACTTCGCCGGCGAGCGCACCGACTTCGACCTCCCGCTCGCGCCGGTCGGCACCGCCTTCCAGCAGCGCGTCTGGGCCGAGCTGCGCCGCATCCCGTGGGGCGAGACCGCGTCGTACGGCGAGGTCGCCCGGCGCCTCGGGCTCACCAACGCGGCCTCGCGGGCGGTCGGCACGGCCAACGGCCGCAACCCGATCCCGGTCGTCGTACCGTGCCACCGCGTCATCGGTGCCGACGGGACGCTGACCGGCTACGCGGGCGGACTCGACCGCAAGCGGGTGCTGCTGGACCTCGAGAGCGCGGCGCTGTTCTGACCCGAGGGCCGGCCGCCGGTGCTCAGACGGGCTCGGCGGTCGGCGGAGCCGGGGAGAGCGTGACGGTCTCCGCCCCGGCCATGGCGGCGGGGGCGGCGTGAGGGGCGCGCGGCCGGTGGCTGAGGACGACGTCCACCAGGAGCGCAAGGGGGAGCGCCACCAGGAAGGTGACGGCGAGCAGTGTGCCCATGCATCGAGTATGCCGAGGCGCTACCACCCGGGGGCATCCCCTGAAGGAGGCATTCGCGGTGCCCGTCCGAACAATGCGCGCACGGGACCTTGGTCCTGGTGCGGACCAGTCACGAACGGGCAGCGCTGGGTGAGGAGTCGTCTCGCGACCCTCGGCGCTCGACCGACGACTACTCGGCCGCGGCGCGTCGCAGGGACTCCGACAGTCGCTCGGCGGCCGCGAGCACGGCGGGCGCGTGCATCCGCCCGGGCTGGCGGGTCAGGCGCTCCAGCGGACCGGAGACCGAGACTGCGGCGATGATCTTGCCGGCGGGGGAGCGCACGGGTGCCGACACCGAGGCCACGCCGGCCTCGCGCTCGCCGATCGACTGCGCCCAGCCGCGGCGACGGATGCCCGACAGGGCGGCCGCGGAGAACGCGGAGTTCTGCAGCCCGCGCTGGATGCGCTCGGGGTCCTCCCAGGCCAGCAGCACCTGGGCGGCGGAGCCCGCGCGCATGGTCAGCTGCGATCCGACCGGGATCGTGTCGCGCAGGCCGGAGGGGCGCTCGGCCGCGGCGACGCAGACGCGGAACTCGCCCTGACGGCGCCACAGCTGGGCCGACTCGCCGGTGATGTCGCGCAGCCGGGCCAGCACCGGTCCGGCGGTGGCCAGCAGCCGGTCCTCGCCGGCCGCGGCGGCGAGCTCGGCCAGGCGGGGGCCGAGCACGAATCGGCCCTGCATGTCGCGGGCCACCAGTCGGTGGTGCTCCAGGGCGACCGCCAGGCGGTGCGCGGTGGGTCGGGCGAGGCCGGTGCCGGCGACCAGGCCGGCGAGGGTGGCTGGGCCGGACTCGAGGGCGGTGAGCACGAGGGCTGCCTTGTCGAGGACGCCGACACCACTGGAGTTGTCCATATGGCAATACTGCCGTCTCAGAAGTTGGGACGCAACCGGTACGGTGTGCTGTGTCGCCGGGAGGACCCGGCCGACGTACGACCAGGCGGCCACGGGCCGCGCACGAGTGTGACGAGGAGAGTCAGCCCATGGGCAGGACACTGGCGGAGAAGGTCTGGGACGAGCACGTCGTCCGGACGGTCCCGGGAGAGCCGGACCTCCTCTTCATCGACCTCCATCTCATCCACGAGGTGACCAGCCCCCAGGCGTTCGACGGCCTCCGGCTCGCCGGTCGCACCGTCCGCCGCCCCGACCTCACCCTGGCGACCGAGGACCACAACGTCCCCACGCTCGACTGGGACAAGCCGATCGCCGACCCGGTCTCGCGCACCCAGGTCGAGACGCTCCGTCGCAACGCCGAGGAGTTCGGCGTGCGCCTGCACCCGCTCGGCGACCTCGACCAGGGCATCGTCCACGTCGTCGGTCCGCAGCTGGGCCTGACCCAGCCCGGCATGACGATCGTGTGCGGCGACTCCCACACCTCCACGCACGGCGCCTTCGGTGCGATCGCGTTCGGCATCGGCACGTCCGAGGTCGAGCACGTGCTCGCCACCCAGACCCTGCCGCAGGCCAAGCCGAAGACGATGGCCGTCACGATCGAGGGCTCGTTGCCCGACGGCGTCACCGCCAAGGACCTCGTGCTCAACCTGATCGCGCACACCGGCACCGGCGGCGGCCAGGGCTACATCGTGGAGTACCGCGGGCAGGCGGTCGAGGAGCTCTCCATGGAGAGCCGGATGACCATCTGCAACATGTCGATCGAGTGGGGCGCCAAGGCCGGCCTCATCGCGCCCGACCAGACGACGTTCGACTACATCAAGGGTCGCCCCGAGGCGCCTCAGGGTGCCGCCTGGGACGCCGCGGTCGAGCACTGGAAGAGCCTGCGCACCGACGACGACGCGATCTTCGACAAGGAGATCGTGCTCGACGCCTCGACCATGACGCCCTTCGTCACGTGGGGCACCAACCCGGGCCAGGGCGTGCCGCTCGGTGCCTCCGTGCCCGCGCCCTCGGACTTCGAGGACGAGCAGGACCGGGTCGCCTGCGAGAAGGCGCTCGCCTACATGGGCCTCGAGGCCGGCACCCCGATGCGCGAGGTCAAGGTCGACACCGTCTTCGTCGGCTCCTGCACCAACGGCCGCATCGAGGACCTCCGCCTCGCCGCCCAGGTGATCGAGGGGCGCAAGGTCGCCGCCGACACCCGGCTGCTCGTCGTCCCCGGCTCGGTGCGGGTGCGTCTGCAGGCCGAGGAGGAGGGCCTCGACGTCATCTTCAAGGAAGCGGGCGCCGAGTGGCGCGGCGCCGGCTGCTCGATGTGCCTGGGCATGAACCCCGACACCCTCACCCCCGGTGAGCGCAGCGCGTCGACGTCCAACCGCAACTTCGAGGGCCGGCAGGGCAAGGGCGGTCGCACGCACCTGGTGTCGGTGCCCGTCGCCGCGGCCACCGCCGTGCGCGGCACCCTCTCGTCCCCCGCTGACCTGGACTGAACGGAGCTCACGCCATGGACAAGTTCACCACGCACACCGGCACGGGCGTCCCGCTCAAGCGCAGCAACGTCGACACCGACCAGATCATCCCGGCGGTCTACCTCAAGCGCGTCACGCGTGACGGCTTCGAGGACGGCCTGTTCGCGGCCTGGCGCAACGACTCGGAGTTCGTGCTCAACCGGGAGCCCTACTCGACCGGCACCGTGCTCGTCGCTGGACCCGACTTCGGCACCGGCTCCTCGCGCGAGCACGCCGTCTGGGCGCTGCAGAACTACGGCTTCAAGGTCGTCATCTCCTCCCGCTTCGGCGACATCTTCCGCGGCAACTCCGGCAAGGCCGGACTCCTCGCCGCGCAGGTAGACGAGAAGGTCGTGCAGCGGCTCTGGGACCTCCTCGAGGACCAGCCGGGCACCCAGGTCACCGTCGACCTCGAGTCCCGCACGCTGCGCGCGGGCGAGGGCGAGGGCGCCGTCGAGGACTCCTTCGACATCGACGACTACACGCGCTGGCGCCTGCTCGAGGGCCTCGACGACATCGGCATCACCCTCGGCCACGCTGACGACATCGCGGCGTTCGAGGCGACCCGGCCCAGCTGGAAGCCCGCCACGCTCTGACCCTCGGTCCTCCCGCGGGACCTTCCCGACGCGCCGAGTGCGCGCGGGGGCGTTGTGGCCGCGTCCCCGGTTGCCTAGCGTGACCGGAGACGTCGGCCAATCCGCGTCCGGCGCGCTCCACCGGTCGGAAGGACCAGCAGTGAACAAGACCCAGTTCATCGACGCGCTCGCGGCGCGGTTCGAGGGCAACCGGAAGGCCGCCGCGCACGCGCTGGAGTCGGTGGTCGACACGATCACCCAGCAGGTCGGCAAGGGGGAGAAGGTCGCCCTCACCGGCTTCGGCTCCTTCGAGAAGAAGCTGCGCGAGGCCACCTTCACCCCGGGCGCCCAGTTCAAGGCCGTCGTCGACGGCGCGACCAAGCTGACCGATGCCGCCACCGCTCCGGCCAAGGCCGCCGCGGCCAAGGTGACCGGCGGCGGTCGCAAGAAGACGGCGGAGCCGGCTCCGGCGAAGAAGGCCGCTCCGGCGACGAAGGCAGCGCCCGCGAAGAAGACGGCCAAGAAGGCCACGGCCAAGAAGGCCACGGCCAAGAAGACGCCCGCCAAGAAGTCCACCGCGGCCAAGAAGTCGGCCCCCGCGAAGAAGTCGACACCGACGAAGGCGACGCCGGCCAAGAAGACCGCCACCGCGAAGAAGTCGGCGCCGGCGAAGAAGGTCACGCCCGCCAAGAAGACCGCCACCGCGAAGAAGTCCGCTCCGGCGAAGAAGTCCGCTCCGGCGAAGAAGTCCGCTCCGGCGAAGAAGACGACGACGGCCAAGACCACCACGGCGAAGAAGTCGACGCCGGCGAAGAAGACCACCACCGCCAAGAAGTCGACGCCGGCAAAGAAGGCCACGCCCGCTCCGACGCCGCCCCCGGCCGCGGAGACCTCCGCCCCGCCGGCCACTCCGCCCGCGACCCCCGACAGCGGCAGCAGCTCCGACACCACGAGCAGCTCCAGCAGCTGAGCAGGCGTCCGGTCGTCTACCCGGCGGCCGGACGACCCAGGTCGATCCCGACCAACCGGGCGGCCGTGCGTGGGCCCACCCCCAGCGCCACGGCCGCCCGCAGGTCGTCCACGTCGTCGACGTCGCGCCTCAACCCGGGTAGGTCGCCGGGCAGTGCGTGCGCCCCGGCGTCGGCGTGCGCGGCGGCCGAGCCGGCGCCGAATCGTGGCGCGAACACGTCGTACGGCGCGCAGTAGCAGGTGGAGCCTGTCCCGTCGGCGTCGACGACGTACGCCGGACCGTCGGGCGCGAGCGTGGCCGCGGCCGCGAGCGCACGCTCCAGGTCGGTGGGCCGCAGCGCGGGCAGGTCGGCCAGCAGCGCGACCGGCTTGAGGTCGGGCCAGCGACGGTGCGCCTCGCTGACGGCTTGGCCGAGCGCGTGGTTGAGGCCGCGGGTGTCGCCGTCCGGCACGGCCTCGGCACCGAGCGCCCGCACGCGACCGGCGAGCGCGGCGTCGTCGGTGGCGACGAGCACCCGCGCGACCGTCGGGGTCCTCAAGGCGGTGGCGACGGTGTCCTCGGCGAACGCCGCCGCCAGTCCGGGGCGGTCGGAGTCGGGGAGCGCATCCAGGCGGGACTTGCCGCGCACCGGCGGCTTGGCCGGCACCACGACGACGTGCTGCACCTGGGTCACCCGACGATCCTGCCAGCCGCGCCGTCGGCGGTCTCAGCCGGTCGGCACCCGCCCGGACCGCCGAGTAACCTGCCGTCCGTGCGTGTCCGACCGATGCAAGAAAGACGCGGCTGGGCCTTCGGGTTCTGCGCGTTGATCCTCAAGCCGCTGCTGCTCCTGCTCACCAAGCGCGACTGGGTGAACGGCGAGCGGCTGCCCGCGCGAGGCGGCTTCGTGATCGTCATCAACCACCTGTCCCACCTCGACCCGCTGACGGCGGCGCACCTGGTCTTCGACCACGGTCGGATCCCGCGCTACCTGGCCAAGGCGGCGCTGTTCAAGGTCACGTTCCTCGGCCCGATCATGCGCGGGGCGGGCCAGATCCCGGTCGAACGGCACTCCGCGGCCGCCGGTGGCGCCTACTCCGCGGCGGTCGAGGCTGTACGCGACGGCAAGTGCGTCGTCGTCTACCCCGAGGGCACCATCACCCGCGACCCCGACGGCTGGCCGATGGTCGGCAAGTCCGGCGCTGCCCGGATCGCCCTGGCGACCGGCTGCCCGGTCATCCCGGTCGGCCAGTGGGGCGCGCAGGAGATCCTGCCGGCGTACTCCTCCACGCCGCACTTCTTCCCCCGCAAGACCATCCGGATGTACGTCGGCGAGCCCGTCGACCTGGCGGACCTGATGAGCGATCCCGGGCGCGACGAGTTCGAGCAGGCCACCGAGCGGATCATGGACGCCATCACCGGCCTCGTCGCCGAGATCCGCGGCGAGGAGCCGCCCGCGCAGCGCTACGACATGCGGGTGCAGGGTGATCCCTACAAGAAGAAGCGTGACGACCAGCGAGAGGCGGGCTGAGGCATGGGTCAGGGCAAGGTCGCGGTCCTCGGTGCCGGCTCGTGGGGGACGGCGTTCTCCATCGTGCTCGCCGACGGCGGCAACGACGTCGTGCTGTGGGCGCGCCGCGAGGAGGTCGCCGAGGCGATCAACACCGAGCGGGAGAACCCCGACTACCTGCACGGCATCCAGCTGCCGCCGGCGGTGTCGGCGACGCACGACGTGGCCGCCGCGCTGAAGGGCGCCGACGTGGTCGTGCTCGCCACGCCGTCGCAGACGCTGCGCGACAACCTCGTCGACTTCGCGCCGCACATCGAGCCGGACGCCGTCCTGGTGTCGTTGATGAAGGGCGTCGAGCTCGGCACGCTCAAGCGGATGAGCGAGGTGATCCACGAGGTCACCGGTGCCGGTCCGGAGCGGATCGCGGTGATCAGCGGGCCCAACCTCGCCAAGGAGATCGCCCGCCGCGAGCCCGCGGCGTCCGTGGTGGCCTGCGAGGACGAGTCGGTCGCGCGGTGGCTGCAGGACCGCTGCCACAGCCCGGCGTTCCGGCCCTACACCAGCACCGACGTCGTCGGGTGCGAGCTCGGTGGCGCCTACAAGAACGTCGTCGGCCTCGCGGTCGGCATCGCCGTCGGACTGGGCTTCGGCGACAACTCCACCGCCTCGGTCATCACCCGCGGCCTCGCCGAGACCGCCCGCCTGGCGACCAAGCTGGGGGCCAACCCGCTCACGCTGATGGGTCTGGCCGGGCTCGGCGACCTCGTCGCCACCTGCTCCTCGCCGCTGTCGCGCAACCGCACGTTCGGCGAGAAGCTCGGCCTCGGCCTCACCACCGACGAGATCCTCGCCTCGACCCGGCAGGTCGCCGAGGGCGTGAAGTCGTGCTCGTCGCTGCGCGCGCTGGCCGAGCAGTGCGGGGTCGACGTGCCGATCGCGCGGTACGTCGACGACGTGGTCGCAGGGCGGATGACGGCCAACCAGATGGTGGACGCCATCCTCGCCCGCGACACGAAGGCGGAGATGGAGTAGCCCTCCCGCGCGGGGAGGCCGCGTCCTCAGGCGACGACGTCGTCCAGCGCGGACGACAGGTCCGCCCAGAGGTCCTCGACGTCCTCGATGCCGACCGAGAGCCGCACCAGACCCTCCGGCACGGTCTGGGCCTCGCCCTTCCAGCGGCGGCGCCGCTCGAAGGTCGACTCCGCGCCACCCAGCGAGGTGGCGTGCACCCACAGCGACGTCTTGCGCACGAGCAGGTCGCCGGCGAGCGCGCCGCCTGCCAGCACGACCGACACGATTGAGCCGAAGCCCGGGTAGCGCACGTCCTCGACCGCGGCGTGCCCGCGCAGCCGCTCGACGAGCGCCTGCGCGTTGCTCTGCGCGCGCTCGACGCGCAGGTGCAGGGTGCGCATGCCGCGGGTGGCGAGCCAGGCCTCCATCGTGCCGGGCACCGCGCCGGTGAGCGAGCGGCGTCCGCGCAGGACGCCCAAGAGCTCCTCGTCGCGGGTGACGACGGCGCCCAGGAGAAGGTCGGAGTGGCCGCCCAGCATCTTGGTGGCCGAGTGCAGCACGATGTCGACGTCCTGCTCGAGCGGCCTCTGGAGCAGGGGAGTGGCGAAGGTGTTGTCCAGGACGACGTACGCCCCGGCCTCGTGTGCCGCCGCGACGATGCGCGGCACGTCGGTCAGCTCGAGCGCGGGGTTGGTCGGCGACTCCAGCCACACCAGGGCGGCGTCCTCGCAGGCGGCGACGACCGCGTCGGTGTCCTCGAGGTCGACCAGCGTCGCGGTGACCCGGCCCCGTGCCTCCAGGTCGGCCAGGCCCATCACCGAGCCGAGGTAGGCGTGGCGCGGCATCACGACCTTCGCGCCGTGGCCGACGAGGTCCAGCACGGTCGCCACGGCCGCCATGCCGGAGGAGAACGCCACGCACGAGCCGCCCTCCAGGGCGCCCAGGACGTCCTCGAAGGCCGTCCAGGTGGGGTTGGCGTAGCGCCCGTACTCCAGGTCGCCGCCGGCGACGTACGTCGAGGCCATCGTGATCGGGGTGTTCAGCGGGGCGTCGGGCTCGTGGGCGGGGCGACCCGCGGTCACCGCCACGGTCGCAGGTGTCAGGTCGGGCATGCCAGCGAGGATAGGGTCGGGCGCGTGACCGGCCCTGATCACACCCGCAAGCCCCGCGTCGCCGTCGTCTTCGGCGGCCGTTCGAGCGAGCACGCCATCTCGTGCGTCACCGCCGGCAGCGTGCTCGCCGCGCTCGACCGGGACCGGTACGACGTGGTGCCGGTCGGCATCGCCCAGGACGGACGGTGGGTGCTCCAGCCGGACGACGTCGAGCGGCTGCGGATCGTCTCCTCCGACCAGCTCCCCAGCGTCCTCGACGACGGCGCGCCGGTCGCCCTCGAGCGCGCCAGCGACCACACCGACCTCGTCGTCTCCGCCCCGTCGGCGCCTCCGGAGACCCTCGGTGAGGTCGACGTCGTCTTCCCGCTGCTGCACGGCCCGTGGGGCGAGGACGGCACGCTCCAGGGGATGCTCGAGATGGCCGGCGTCCGCTACGTCGGCGCGGGCGTGCTCGCCTCGGCCGTCTGCATGGACAAGGCCTACATGAAGGTCGTGCTGACGGCCGCCGGCCTGCCGGTGCAGCCCAGCATCACCGTGACCGAGCGCGAGTGGCACCGCGACGCGAGCGCCGTCCGTGACCGCGCCGCCGCGCTCGGCTACCCGCTCTTCGTCAAGCCCGCCCGCGGCGGCTCCAGCATCGGCATCGGCAAGGCCCGCACGCCCGAGGAGCTCGACGAGGCCGTCGAGGAGGCGCTGCGCCACGACCCCAAGGTGCTCGTGGAGGTCTCCGCCGAGGGAGCCCGCGAGATCGAGTGCGGCGTGCTCCAGCACGTCGACCCCGACGGTGCGCCCGAGACCTCGCTGCCCGCGGAGATCCGGATCACCGGCGACCGCGACTTCTACGACTTCGAGGCCAAGTACCTCCCTGAGGAGGCCACCGAGCTCGACGTCCCGGCCGACCTGCCCGCCGACGTCGTCGCCGAGGTACGCCGCCTCGCCGCGCTCGCCTTCGACGCCGTCGGCTGCGAGGGTCTCGCCCGGGTCGACTTCTTCCTGACCCCCGACGGAGGGCTCGTCGTCAACGAGCTCAACACGATGCCGGGATTCACCCCGCTGTCGATGTTCCCGCGGATGTGGGACGCCACCGGGCTCGACTACCCGGCCCTCGTCGACCGCCTCGTCGACCTCGCGATGGCCCGGAGCACGGGCCTGCGCTGACCGCCCGCTCCGGTGGTCGACCCCGAGCGATGCCGGTGGTTGAGCCCGATTGAGCGCCAGCCGGATCCGGTGGTTGAGCCCGACCGAGCGCGAGCCCGCTCCGGTGGTTGAGCCCGACCGAGCGCCAGCGAGGGAGGAAGTCGAAACCCCCGTCGGCCGAGCGCGGACCTCATCCACAGCCAGCCCCCGAGCCAGGGTCGACTGTCGGTGGTCGCACCTACAATCAGGACATGCGAAAAGCGCTCCTGACCTGCGACAACGAGCCGACCCCGGTCGGCCTCGTCGCCGCCGTCAGGGCCGCCGCCGCCACCGAACGACGCGTCCAGCTCGACAAGGCACTGGCCGTACTGGAGTGGGTCGCCGCCCGTCAGCTCCCGGAGGACCGCGCGGCCGAGGAGTGGGCCGACGAGCACCTGGATGAGATGACCAAGGACCGCTTCGGTTCGCAGGCGTTGCACCTCGCCGGCCCGGGCGCCCCGGTGGTCGAGGAGGACGAGGCGTACGAGATCGCTGCCGCGCTGGGTCTCTCGCGCCAGTCGGGGTCGCGGTACGTCGGCGAGCTCATCGAGCTCCGCTACCTCCTGCCCCGCATCTGGTCCCGGGTCACAGCCCTCGACCTCCCGTTGTGGAAGGCCCGCAAGATCGCGGCCGCCACCTGCACGCTCCCCGAGGCAGGTGCGGCGTACGTCGACGCCCAGCTCGCCTGGGCCGCCGCCCGCACCACGCTCGCCCAGATCGACCGGACGGTGGACGAGGCGATGGTCCGGTTCGCGCCCGACCTGCTGCCCGAGGACCCGTCGGACCACCGGGACGTGATCGTCGACCTCGACCAGGCCAAGCACGGCCTCGTCTCCATCGACGCCCTGCTCGACCTCGACGACGCCCTCGACCTCGAGGACGCACTCCGCACCGGCGCCGTCGCCCTCAAAGAAGCCGGCTCGGACGACCCGCTCGGCGTACGCCGTGCGAAGGCCCTCGGCGACCTCGCCCGCGGACAGGGCGCCCTCGACCTCGAGACCAACGGCGTCGGGCGCCGCCCGCTGGTCGTGAACGTCGTCAGCGGACAGGCGACCTGCGAGGCGTTCGTCCGCGCCGGCCTGCCCGTCACCGTGACGGTCGAGCAGATCAAGGACTGGTGCACCGCAGCGACCAAGGTGACCGTGCGTGAGGTCCTCGACCTCCGCGCGGACTACTCGACCACCTCCTACACGCCGACCAGAAGCTCGCCGCCCAGGTCCGCCGGCTGCATCCGGCCTGTGTGTTCCCGTATTGCCAACTCACGTCCGAGCGCTGCGACCTCGACCACGTGATCGAGTACGCGGATGGTGGCGCCACGTCAACGACGAATCTCGCGCCGCTGTGCAGGACGCATCACCGGATGAAGACCCACGCGAGATGGCGGTATCGACGCAGACCCGACGGAGTCTTCGTCTGGACCGGCCCGATGGGCCAGGTCTTCACCGTCGACGACCGCACCCATCCGGACGTCGAGTAGCCACGTACGTCGAGTAGCCCGGTCCCGAGGAACGAGGGGCCGGGCGCACCGAGGCGCCCGCACCCGACCGTGGCGCGGGACCACGACGGTCACCCGCGCCTTTGGTCCCACCCCGTATCGATACGGCCGCTGCGCTCCTGCGTCGCTGCGCGACCTACTCGACGACCGGACGGGGTCAGGTGGTCGAGCCCGCGTCGAAACCCCGCACGTCGCGAGGCTGCCGCGACCACCGCGGTCACGGTCGCCTGTCGTCTCACCGCGTCTCGATTCGGCGCTACGCTCCTGCGTCGCTCCGTATCTACTCGACGACCGGTGCCCAAGATCGAGCTCGTGTCGAGACCCCCGGAGTCACCCGACGGCGCGGCCGCGATCGCGTCAGTCGCCGACGCCCGCGCAGGCCTCGACGAGCGTGAGGTGAGCGTCGACCAGAGGTGCGAGTTCGGCCATCACGGCTGCCGCGTCGTCCCCGCGGCCGTCGCCTCCTGGCACCCGGGCCTCGACGACCGGGTCGTACCCGGGCGTCGAGAGGGACACCTCCGAGTCCGGGGTGTCGACCTGCTCGGGCGGGTAGTACCAGCCGACGCCGTTGACGATGTCGCACTGCGCGGTCAGGTCGAAGCCCTCGGGCGCGGGCACGCCGCAGGCGACCCACAGCCCTCCGTCGTACGCCGCCCCGGTCGCGGTGCCGGCTACGTCACCGGTCCGCTCGTGGTCGGCGAGCGTGTCGGGCAGCGCGGCGACGAACGCCGCGCAGGCGGCCTCCTGCTCGGCGGTCAGGTCGGCCGCGGCGACCTCGGGCGGTCCGCCGCACGCGGCGAGCGCGCCGAGCACGAGAGGCGCCAGCGCCCCGAGCGCGACGAGGCGTGCGCGTCGGGGGAGTGGGCGAGCCACGATCAGATGTGCACCACGGGGCAGGTCAGCGTGCGGGTGATCCCGTCGAGGGTCTGCACCTTCGAGACGACCAGCTTGCCGAGCTCGTCGACGTTCTTGGCCTCCATGCGCACGATGACGTCGTACGGGCCGGTGACGTCCTCGGCGAGGGTGACGCCCTTGACCGACGCGATGGCGGCGGCGACCTCCGCGGCCTTGCCGACGTCGGTCTGGATCAGGATGTAGGCCTGGACGACCATGTGCGCTCCTTTGCGGCGTCAGGACAGGATCGGCGGCGCCCGGGAGGGCGCCACGTTGCAGCCGACAACCTACCGCGCAGTCACCCGGCGGGCCGCTGCCGGGCACCGGGGTGGACGTCTGTTGGACTGCTCCCATGACCTCTGACGACACCATCGGCGGCCTGGGGGAGTTCAGGCTGATCCGCTCGCTGGTCGACCTGTTCCCGCAGGGCGAGCACGTGCTGGTCGGTCCGGGCGACGACGCCGCCCTGCTGCGCGTGAAGCAGGGCCACGTGGTGGTCTCCACCGACCTGGTCGTCGAGGGCCGCCACTTCCGGCGCGACTGGGCCGAGGCCGCCGACGTGGGGCACCGCGCCGCCGCGCAGAACCTCTCCGACATCAACGCCATGGGCGGCCGGGCGCACTCGCTCACCGTCGGTCTCGCCGCGCCCGCCGACCTGCCGGCCGCCTGGGCGCTCGACTTCGCCCGGGGCTTCGCCGAGGAGTGCTCGCTGGTCGGCGCCAGCGTCGTCGGGGGAGACCTCACCCGCGCCAACGAGCTCGTCATCGCCGTCACGGTGCTCGGCGCGTGCGCGCAGGCGCCGGTGCTGCGCTCGGGCGCCTCGCCCGGCGAGGTGCTCGCGCTCAAGGGGCGTCAGGGCTGGGCCGCCGGCGGCCTGGCCGTCCTCGGTCGCGGCTTCCGCTCCCCGCGGGCGCTGGTGGAGGCCTACCGCCGTCCGCAGCCGCCGTACGACGCGGGCGCGCACGCCGCGCGGGCCGGTGCGACCGCGATGATCGACGTCTCCGACGGCCTCCTTGCCGACGCGGCGCACGTCGCCGAGGCGTCCGGCGTGCTGCTCGACGTCCGTACCGACGCCTTCTCGGTGCCCGAGCCGCTCCAGGCGGTCGGTGCCGCGCTCAACGCCGACCCGATCGCGCTCATCCTCGCCGGCGGCGACGACCACGCGCTGCTGGCGACGTTCCCGGCGGACGCCGTGCCCGCCGCGTGGGACGTCGTCGGCGAGGTGCGGGAGGTGCCCGAGGGCGGTGAGCCCACGGTGCTCGTTGACGGCGCCCCCTGGGAGAGCGAGACCGGCTGGACGCACTTCTGACCCGACTCGCCGCAGATCGTCCGGCGTCGAGCCGTGCTCGCGGGAGCATCGTCTGACACGATGCGTCGTATGGCGGAGAACATCCCGGCCGACGGCCTGCTCGTGACCGTGGCGCCCACCGGTGCCGAGACTGCGAAGTCCGACTGCCCTCAGCTGCCCACCACGCTCGACGAGCTCGTCACCGCCGCCCGTCGCTGCCAGGACGCGGGCGCCGCGATGGTGCACGTGCACGTCCGCGACGACGCGCACGCCCCGACCCTCGACGTCGGTCGCCTCACCGACACCGTCCAGGCGCTGCGCGACGGCACCGACCTGGTCGTGCAGCTGTCGACCGGCGGCTCGGTGCACGACCCGCTCGACCTGCGCCTGAAGGTCCTCGACGCCGAGCCCGACTCGTGCAGCCTCACGATGGGCACCACCAACTTCGGCGACGACGTCTTCAGCAACCCCTGGCCGTTCGTGCGCGACCTCTACCGGCTCAGCCAGGAGCGCGAGGTCGTGCCGGAGTTCGAGCTGTTCGACCTCGGCCACGTCGCCGCGCTCATCCGCCTGCTCGCCCTCGACGGACTCCCGTACGGCGGGCGCGTGCACGTCGACTTCGTGATGGGCGTGCCCGGCGGCATGCCGGGCACCGCGGCTGCCTTGGTCGCCGGCGTGCAGGCGCTCCCCGAGCAGGTGACCTCGTGGTCGGCGACCGGCATCGGCCGCACCGCGCTGCCCGTGGCGCTCGCCTCACTCTCGATGGGCGGCCACCTGCGCGTCGGGATGGAGGACACCCTGACGCTGCGCCGCGGCGTGCCCGTGCAGCACAACGACGAGCTGGTGGCCCGTGCCGTCGAGCTCGGTGCGCTGGCGCAGCGGACCCCGCTCACGCCCGCGCAGGCGCGCGGACTGCTCGCCGTACGCCCGCGCTGACCGGGTGAGGTGCGGGAACGACAGAGCCCGCCGTCCCCGAGGGGGCGGCGGGCTCTCTCAGTGCGAGGTGCGCGACCTCAGCGGCTGACCTTGCCGGCCTTGAGGCAGCCGGTGCAGACGTTGAGGCGCTTCGGCGTGCCGTTGATGGTGGCACGGACCCGCTGGATGTTCGGGTCGAAGCGGCGCTTGGTGATCTTGCGAGACCACGGCCGGTTGTTGCCGAAGGTCGGCTTCTTGGCGCAGATGTCGCAGACGGCAGCCACGGCGTTACTCCTGTAGATCGAGTCAGTTCGAGGTTCGGGGGCCCGCTGAGCAGGCAACCGCACTAATGTATCCGACCCGAGGGCAGGCGCCGAAATCGCGGATCGAGAGGGGTTCGAGCAGCACGTGGAGGTGAGACCCCCCGACGGTGCCGTCGATCTCAGGGTAGTACGCCGGTTCGTCGACCTCGCGGTCGAGGCGCTCGGCGCCGCCCGCGAGGAGATCGACACGCTCAACGTCTACCCCGTCCCCGACGGCGACACGGGCACGAACCTCTACCTCACCGTGGTCGCCGCGCGCGACGCGCTCGAGGAGGCCGCCGACGCGCCCGTCGAGGTCGCGCTGGCCGCGTTCGGCCGCGGCGCGCTGCTCGGCGCGCGCGGCAACTCCGGCGTGATCATGTCCGAGATGCTCGGCGCCTTCGGTCGCGCGCTGGTGGCCCGTGACCCGCAGGGGCGCACCGCGACCGCGATGGCCGACGCCATGCACGCCGCCACCGAGGCGAGCTACCGCGCCGTCGGGCACCCGGTCGAGGGCACCATCCTGAGCGTCGCGCGCGCCGCCTCCGACGCCGCGCTGGCCCGGGCCGAGGACGACGGCGCCCGCGGCCGCGACGTCGTCGCCGCAGCGGCCGCCGGAGCGCGCGAGGCGCTCGCCGACACCACCGGCCAGCTCGCCGCGCTCGGAGCCGCCGGCGTGGTCGACGCGGGCGGGCGCGGGCTCTCGGTGCTCCTCGACGCCGCCGAGACGGCGCTCACCGGCCGCCGCCCGACGCCGGTCACCACGCCCCGCGGTCGGCATCTGCCCGTGCTCCACCAGACCCACGCCGAGGGCGCCGCCCAGCACCCGATGCCCTCGGGCGACCTCAGCCCCGAGGGTCCGTCGTACGAGGTGATGTACCTCCTGGACGCCGAGGCCGCCGCCGTCGACGCGCTCCGCGGACGCCTCGACGCGCTCGGTGACTCGCTCGTCGTCGTCGGGGGCGAGGGCTTGTGGAACGTCCACGTGCACGTCGACGACGTGGGTGCCGCGATCGAGGCCGGCATCGAGGCCGGGCGCCCGCACCGGGTGCGGGTCACCCACTTCGCCGAGCAGGTCGCCGAGGCGTCCGCCGCCCGCCAGGCCGCTCCGTCCGGGCGCACGGGCCGTGCCGTCGTCGCGGTCGCGGCCGGCCCGGGTCTCGAGGCGCTCTTCGAGGAGGCCGGGGCGCTGGTGGTCCCGGGTGGCGCGGGCCGCCGGCCCGCCACCGCCGACCTCCTCGAGGCCGTACGCCGCAGCGGCGCCGCCGAGGCCGTCGTCCTGCCCAACGACGAGACGTGGGTCCAGGCGGCCCACGCCGCAGCCGCGACCGCCGAGACCGACCTCGGAGTGCGGGTGGCGGTCGTGCCGACCGTGGCCCAGGTGCAGGGCCTCGCCGCGCTGGCCGTGCACGAGCCCGGGCGCGCCTTCGACGCCGACGTCCTCGAGATGACCGCCACCGCCCGGCACGCCCGGCACGGCGCGGTGTCGCTCGCCGCGGAGCGTGCGCTCACCATGGCCGGCTGGTGCGAGCCCGGCGACGTGCTCGGCGCCGTCGAGGGCGACTTCGCGATCGTGGGGCAGGACCGGCACGCCGTCGCCCTGGAGGTGCTCGAGCGGCTGCTGGGTGCGGGCGGCGAGCTCGTCACGGTCGTCGCCGGCGACGGCTGCGAGGGCCTGGCGACCGAGGCCGCCGCGTGGGTCGACGAGCGCTACCCGCACGTCGACGTCGTGACCTACGACGGCGGCCAGGAGCACTCCCTGCTGCTCGTCTCCGTCGAGTAGCCGGCGAGGAGCGGGCGAGGAGCGGGCGAGGAGCGGGCGAGTAGCGGGCGGGTTCCGCACCCTGTCGGGGCCGTCGGGCAGAGTGGCCCCGTGGGCATCTCGTTCGAGTCGCCGGTCGCGGCCGCCTTCGGTACCGCGTCGACGAAGCGCGAGAAGGTCACCAAGGCGTTCGGTATCCGCACCGTCGGCGACCTGATGCGCCACTTCCCGCGCCGCTACGTCGAGACCGGCGCGCTCAGCGCGCTCGAGGAGCCCGAGGAGGGCCAGCACCTCACGCTCGTCGGCGAGGTCGCCATGGTCAGCCCGCACAGCTACCGCGACCGCCGTACCGGGCAGGTCGCCTACCGCCAGGAGGTGCTGCTCGCCACCGACGGCGTCCGGCTGGAGATGACCTTCTTCGCGAAGAAGAAGCACGTCGCCGACTGGTGGATCCGCGAGTTCCGGGTCGGGCGCCGCGGGCTCTTCATGGGTCAGGCCAAGCGCTTCCGCGACAAGTGGCAGCTGGCGCACCCCTCCAAGGTCTGGCTCGACGGGGGCGACGACGACACCGACCTGGCCGCGGTCGACGCCATCGGCGCGCTCTACCCGATCTACCCGCTCACCAAGGGCGTCGACACGTGGGACCTCCAGCGCGCGATCACCTTCGCCCGCACGGTGCTCGACGACGTGTCCGACCTGGTCCCGCCGTCGGTGGTGCACGACTACGGCCTCGTCGACGCGCGCACGGCGTACGACCAGGTGCACGCGCCCGAGGACCGGCGCCAGGTCCACCAGGCCCAGCGCCACTTCCGGTTCGAGGAGGCGCTGGTGACCCAGCTCGTGCTGGCCCGCCGCCGGCGTGCCGCCCTCGCGACCGGCGCGGTCGCCCGCGACGGCGGCGCCGGCACCCGACTGGCCGCCTTCGACGACCGGCTGCCCTTCGAGCTCACCCGTGGCCAGCGCGAGATCGGCGACCAGATCGCCGCCGACCTGGCCCGTCCGCACCCGATGAACCGGCTCCTCCAGGGCGAGGTCGGCTCGGGCAAGACGCTCGTCGCGCTGCGCGCGATGCTGCGCGTCGTCGACTCCGGCGGGCAGTGCGCTCTGCTCGCCCCGACCGAGGTGCTCGCCCAGCAGCACTTCCGGTCGATCTCGGCCATGCTCGGCGACCTCGCCGAGGCGGGGGTCCTGGGCGCGGCCGACGAGGCCGTAGGCGTCGAGCTGCTGACCGGGTCGATGACCAAGCAGCAGCGCAAGGCGCCACTGCTGCGACTGGCCAGCGGGGAGTCCGGGCTCGTCGTCGGCACGCACGCGCTGCTGGAGGACCCCGTGCAGTTCGCCGACCTCGGTCTGGTGGTCGTCGACGAGCAGCACCGCTTCGGCGTCGAGCAGCGCTCGGCGCTCACCGACAAGGCCGGCTCCCCGCCCCACGTGCTGGTGATGACCGCGACCCCGATCCCGCGCACCGTCGCGATGACCGTCTTCGGCGACCTGGAGACCTCCACGCTGCGCGAGCTGCCGGCCGGGCGCGCGCCGATCCAGACCAACCTCGTCGACCTGCTGGCCCACCCCGGGTGGTTCGAGCGGGTCTGGCAGCGGGTGCGCGAGGAGGTCGGCAAGGGCCACCAGGTGTACGTCGTGTGCCCGCGCATCGAGGCCGACCAGGCCGAGACCGGCGAGGTCGACCAGGGCGCGGTCGACGCCGCCACCGCCGACGACGGCGAGAAGCCGGCGGCCGCCGTGCGTCTCTCGGCCGTCACCGAGGTGATCGAGGCGCTCTCGGACGGACCGCTCGCCGGCCTGCGCCTGGCTCCGATGCACGGCCGGCTCCCGGCCGACGAGAAGGACGCCACCATGCGGGCCTTCGCCGCCGGCGACGTCGACGTGCTCGTGTCCACCACCGTCATCGAGGTCGGCGTCGACGTCCACAACGCCACCACCATGGTGATCCTCGACGCCGAGCGCTTCGGTCTGTCCCAGCTGCACCAGCTGCGCGGCCGGGTCGGCCGTGGCGGGCTGCCCGGGCTCTGCCTGCTCGTCTCCGGCGCCTGCGAGGTGGGCTCGCCGGCCCAGGAGCGGCTGACCGCGATGGCCGGCACCACCGACGGCTTCGAGCTCAGCCGCCTCGACCTCGAGCAGCGCCGCGAGGGCGACGTGCTCGGACGCTCCCAGTCGGGCTGGCGCTCCACCCTGGAGAACCTCCGCGTGCTGCGCGACGAGGAGACCATCGTGCAGGCCCGCGAGGCCGCCGAGGCGCTGCTCGACGCCGACCCGGACCTCGCCGTCCACCCGCCGCTGGCCGAGGCCGTCACCGACCTCGAGGCGCGCGCCGAGGCCGACTTCCTGGAGCGCTCGTGACCCGCATCATCGCCGGCGCCGCCGGGGGCCGCCGCTTGCGTACGCCGTCCGGCTCGCGCACCCGCCCGACCAGCGACCGTGTCCGCGAGGCGCTCTTCTCCGCGATCGAGGCGTGGTGCGGCAGCTTCGACGGCCTGCGCGTGCTCGACCTGTACGCCGGCAGCGGCGCGGTCGGGCTGGAGGCCTGGTCACGCGGTGCCGCCGCGGTCACCCTCGTCGAGCACGACAAGCGCACCGCCGGCCTGGTGCGCGACAACGCCCGCGAGCTCGGCTGTCGCGTGGCCGACGTACGTACCGCGACCGTGCGCCAGACCCTGGCCGAGCCGCCGCCGGCCGACGGGCCCTTCGACGTCGTCTACGCCGACCCGCCGTACCCGCTGGGGGAGGAGGGCCTGGCCGCCGACCTCGCGCTGCTGCCCGCCTGGCTGGCGCCCGAGCCGCTGGTCGTCGTCGAGCGCTCCGTCCGCAGCCCGGAGCCCACCTGGCCGGCCGGCCTGGTGCCCCACCGCTCGAAGAAGTACGGCGAGACCGTGCTGTGGTACTGCTCGACACCCGACGACCCCGACCAGCAGGAGACCCGACCGTGAAGCGAGCCGTCTGCCCCGGGTCGTTCGACCCCGTCACCCACGGCCACCTCGACGTCATCGGCCGGGCCGCGGCGCTCTTCGACGAGGTGGTCGTCGCGGTGGGCGTCAACCCGTCGAAGTCGCGTCTGTTCGGCCCCGAGGAGCGGGTCGACATGATCACCCGCGCGGTCGCCGACCTCCCGAGCGTGCGCGTCGAGGGCTTCACCGGCCTGGTGACCGACTTCTGTCGCGAGCAGGACGCCGTCGCGATCGTGAAGGGCCTGCGCAGCAGCAGCGACTTCGACTACGAGCTGCCGATGGCGCACATGAACACCGCGCTGACCCAGGTGGAGACCGTGTTCCTGCCGACCAGCACGGGTCAGTCGTTCGTGTCGTCGAGCCTGGTCAAGGAGGTCGCGGCCTTCGGCGGCGACGTCGCGGCGTTCCTCCCCGGCTTCGTCCACGAGGCGCTGCTGGCACGCCTCGCCGAGCGGCGGTGAGCACCGTGGCGACGGCCGTCGCCGCGCCCCGCCAGGGCCGCCGGGCTCGGATTGGGCCGCGCTGCTCGCAGGCAGTACGATCATCGACTGATCTGACGTGCCCGGACCCGGAAGTGATCTCCTGAACAGCCTGGACCCGAGAGCGCCGCTCGTGCTCGACACCCGCGAGCTCGGCCGCCGCCCCGGGTCCCAGCGACAGGTGACGCGTTCGGTGCCGGCTCCGAAGGATCTGGGCATCGACGTCCTCAGTGTCCCCGAGGGCTCGCCGGTCGGACTCGACCTGCGGCTCGAGGCGGTCATGGAGGGCGTCCTGGTCACCGGCGACGCCTCGGCGGCGCTGGAGGGCGAGTGCGTACGGTGCCTGGAGCCGATCGTCGACGAGATCGACGTGACGTTCCAGGAGCTGTACCTCTACGACGACGGCGGCAAGGGCGGCAAGCCCAGCGCCACCGACGACCAGGACGACGAGGACGACGAGGTCAGGAGGCTCCAGGACGACCTGCTCGACCTGGAGCCGCCGCTGCGGGACGCGGTGGTGCTCGCACTGCCGTTCCAGCCCTTGTGCCGCGAGGACTGTCCCGGGTTGTGCCCCGACTGCGGGGCACGGCTCGCCGACGAGCCCGAGCACTCCCACGAGGACAAGATCGACCCGCGCTGGGCGGCCCTGACCCAGCTCACCGAAGACCCAGACCAGGCCGAGTGACCGACTCGGTCGGCCCAGAAGGAGAGAACAGTGGCTGTCCCGAAGCGGAAGATGTCGCGCAGCAACACCCGTCACCGCCGGTCGGCGTGGAAGGCCGTCGCGCCGACGCTGGTGTCCTGCGCCAACCCCGCCTGCGGTGCCAAGCACCTCCCGCACCGCGCGTGCGGCGAGTGCGGCGAGTACGGCGCCCGCGGCGCCCGCCGTCAGGTCCTCTGACCGACGACAACCGGCCCGCGCTGACGTGACGGCCGACTACCCGCAGCTCCGAGCAGCGCTCGGGGATCCCCAGCTGGACCCCGAGCTGCTCGAGCGCGCCCTGACGCACCGCTCGTTCGCCTACGAGAACGGCGGCATCCCCACCAACGAGCGCCTGGAGTTCCTGGGCGACTCGGTGCTGGGGGTCGTGGTGACCGAGACGCTCTACCGCGCGCACCCCGACCTGCCCGAGGGTCGGCTGGCGAAGCTGCGTGCGGCCGTCGTCAACGCCCGGGCGCTCGCGGGGGTCGCCCGCACCCTCGGCCTGGGGCCGCACATCAAGCTCGGCCGCGGCGAGGAGTCGACCGGTGGCCGCGAGAAGGCCTCGATCCTCTCCGACACCGTCGAGGCCGTCATCGGTGCCGTCCACCTCAGCGGTGGCATCGAGGTGTCCGCGGTGGTCGTCCACCGACTGTTCGACCCGCTGATGGAGGAGGCCGCGGCCCTCGGTGCCGGCCTCGACTGGAAGACCTCGCTCCAGGAGATCTGCGCCGAGAACGGCCTCGGCGTCCCGGAGTACGTGATCGAGGACGAGGGTCCCGACCACATGAAGACGTTCCACGCCCAGGTGCGCGTGGCCGACACCCTCTACGGCAACGGCACCGGCCGGTCGAAGAAGGAGGCCGAGCAGGCCTGCGCCGAGACGGCGTACCGCGAGATCTCCGAGGCGACCCGCACCGGAACCGCCGCCCAGTCGGGCTGAGCGCGGGTGCCCGAGCTCCCCGAGGTCGAGACCGTCCGGTCCGGCCTGGCCCGGCACGTCGCCGGCGGCCGCGTCACCCGCGTCGACGTGCTGCACGAGCGTCCCGTACGCCGCGACCCGCGCGGCCCCGAGGGCTTCGCCGCCGCGCTCGTCGGCCGCGTGCTCGGCGAGCCCCGCCGGCGGGGCAAGTACCTCTGGGTGCCGTTGCTCGGCCCGGACGACGACCGGCCGGGCGACGCGCTCCTCGCCCACCTCGGCATGAGCGGCCAGCTGCTCGTCCAGCCGGCCGACGCGCCGGCCGAGCGGCACCTGCGCGTGCGGATCGCCCTCGACGGCGCCCCGGCGGGCCCCGGTTTCGAGCTGCGCTTCGTCGACCAGCGGATGTTCGGCGGGCTCAGCGTGAGTGCCGGCGGCGCCGAGCTGCCCCCCGAGATCGCGCACATCGCCCGCGACCCGCTCGACCCGCTGCTCGACGAGGTCGCGCTCATCGACCGGTTCCGCCGGCGGTCGTCGGGCGTCAAACGCCTGCTGCTCGACCAGAACCTCGTGTCGGGCGTCGGCAACATCTACGCCGACGAGGCGCTGTGGCGCGCCCGGCTGCACGGCGAGCGCCCGGGGGAGCGGCTGACCCGCACCCAGGTCGCCGAGCTGCTGCACCACGTCCGCGAGGTGATGGGCGACGCCCTCGCCCAGGGTGGCACCTCCTTCGACGCGCTCTACGTCAACGTCAACGGAGAGTCCGGCTACTTCGACCGCTCGCTGCACGCCTACGGCCGCGAGGACGAGCCGTGCGACCGGTGCGGCACCCCGATCCGCCGGGTCGCGTTCATGAACCGCTCGTCCTACTTCTGCCCGCGATGCCAGCCGGCGCCCCGACGGCGGCGTACGAACGCCGCAGCGGCGGTGAATTGACCGGGATCGACTGCGGTGGGACGCTTGGAGACGGCCCGGATCGAAGCGATTCCTCGAGCCACCCACGCTGCCGGCCCTCGGGGCCGAGCATCCCGCCTGCAGCACATCGTCGAAATCGGAAGGTCCTTCCATGGCCAAGGCGCTGATCGGTCACCTGAACAGCGACCTGCGCGACCCCCGTCTGGCTGCCGACAACGCTCGGCTGCGCGCACGGGTGGCCGAGCTGGAGTCCCTCGTCCTGCGCCTCAGCGAGGAGAACGACCGCCTGGTCGCCGCTCGCGCCGAGGAGCTCGACGAGCTCATCACCACCACGCCCGCGCAGGAGATGCAGCCGGCCTGACGGCCGCTGCGCCGCCCGCCGCTCGACCTGCCCAGTCAGGCGGCGGCCCGCCTCGTCGGCGCCCCCTCAGCGGGTGCGTCGCGAGGCCTTGAGCACCTTCGCGACCGTCGGCGTGAAGTACTCCGGGCCGAGCTTCTCCGACGCCCGCGCGCCGATGTGGAACTGGTCGTAGTACGCCGGGACGCCGCGGACCGTTCCCTTGCACACGCGGTTGGTGCAGAAGAACGGGCTCGGCTGGATGAGCTTCGCGGGCTTCACCAGCACGCTCCTCATCCGTCGCGCCGTGGCGAGGTTCTCGTCCTCGTCCTTCATGGTGCCGCGCCGCGGCAGGTCGCAGCGGTAGCGGCCGGCGGGGCACGACGGTGCGTTCTCGTAGACCATCGGCATCTGGCCGACGAGGTCGGTCGGCACCTTGAGGTTGCCGAGGGTGCGGAACGCCCGCGGCACCCCGGTCAGCGCCTTGTGCGCGTTGGTGCGGATGAAGTCGTTGCTGTAGCCGGGGTAGAGGACGTCGTCGGCGTTCGGCTCGTCGGTGACGTCGTGGTACAGCTCCCACGACAGGGCCACCACGAGCCGGATGGTGCGGCCCTTCTTCATCGCGTGCCGCAGGTAGCGCAACGTGGTCTTGCCCATCACGTCGCAGCTGTTCTTCTCGGCCCGCTCCTGCTCGGTCTGCAGCCGGGAGTTCATCGGGGGGCAGGCACCCTGGAGGAAGCTCACCAGGTTGACCGGACGGTCGCCGATGGCGGCGCGCAGCGCCGGGACCATCTGCCAGGCGTGGGAGTCGCCCCAGACCACGACCGTCGGCGCACCGGGTCGGTGGGGGAGCACGGTGCACTTCTTCGGCTTGAGGTAGCCCTTGGGGGTCCGGCAGGCGTCCGGCAGCTGCACCCGGTCGGGGTTCTGCCTCGCCCGTGCGCTCGGGCCGGCCGGGCGTCCGGTGGTGCCGGTCGTCGGCAGCCCGCCCATCAGCGCGGTCGGGTCGGTCGGGTCGGTCGGCTCGCTCGGCGTGCCCCGCACGCTCGCCGACACCGGTGAGACCCCCACGACGGAGGCGAGGAGGGTGGCCAGCAGGGCCGTCGCGACCGTGAGCAGGAGCGCGGTACGTCGGGACGGCGGGAGCAGGCGGCGTCGGGACGGTGCGGGAGCCATGATGGCGACGATGCTCTCATCCCGGCTCCGTTCCCGCCCGCATTCCCGCCTCCGGCCGGGCCTCGGGGCCCAGGTCGGCCGCGGGGTAGGGTGACCGGCGCCTGCTGCGTCGGACGCCGCGTCGAGGGGAGTCCCCGTTGTACCTGAAGAGCCTGACCCTCAAGGGGTTCAAGTCCTTCGCGTCCTCCACCACGATGGAGCTCGAGCCGGGCATCACCTGCATCGTCGGGCCCAACGGCTCGGGCAAGTCCAACGTCGTCGACGCGCTCGCCTGGGTGATGGGCGAGGCCAGCGCCAAGAGCCTGCGCGGCGGCAAGATGGACGACGTCATCTTCGCCGGTACGTCGGGCCGCCCGCCGCTGGGCCGGGCCGAGGTCGTCCTCACCATCGACAACACCGACGGCGCACTGCCGATCGAGTACTCCGAGGTGCGCATCAGCCGCACCATGTTCCGCAGCGGCGGTTCGGAGTACGCCATCAACGGCACGGCCTGCCGCCTGCTCGACGTACAGGAGCTCCTCAGCGACTCCGGCATCGGCCGCGAGATGCACGTCATCGTCGGCCAGGGCCAGCTCGACCAGATCCTGCACGCGACGCCGGAGGACCGGCGCGGGTTCATCGAGGAGGCCGCCGGCGTCCTCAAGCACCGCAAGCGCAAGGAGAAGGCGCTCCGCAAGCTCGACTCCACCGACGGCAACCTCCAGCGTCTCAACGACCTGCTGGTGGAGATCCGTCGCCAGCTCAAGCCCCTGGGTCGTCAGGCAGAGGTCGCGCGTCGTGCGGCGGTCGTGCAGGCCGACGTGCGCGACGCCCGGGCTCGGCTGCTCGCCGACGACCTCGTCACCGCCCGCACCCACCTCGACCAGGAGCTCGCCGACGAGTCGGCGCTCAAGGAGCGCCAGGAGCGCGTTGAGGCGGCCGTCGCCGCCGCGCGCCAGGAGGAGGCCGACCTCGAGGCCGCGCTGCGCGAGGACCTGCCTGCCCTGAGCCGCGCGCAGGAGACGCAGTACGCCCTCGGCGGGCTGCGCGAGCGGCTGCTCGGCGTCCAGGGTCTGGCCGCCGAGCGGATCCGCAGCGCGGCCGGTGTGCAGGAGGCCGGCCAGGAGCGGGGTCGTGATCCCGAGGAGCTCGAGGCGCAGGCCGAGCGGGCCCGCGCCGAGGAGGAGGCGATCGCCGCCGAGGTGGACGGTCGTCGTACCGCTCTCGACGAGGCCGTGGCCGTACGCCGGAGCGCCGAGGACGCCGCGTCCGAGGAGGACCGCCGGGTGGCCGCGCTGGCCCGGGCCGCCGCCGACCGTCGCGAGGGGCTGGCCCGGCTCCAGGGGCAGGTCGAGTCGATGCGCTCGCGCGCCGGCGCCGCCGACGACGAGGTGGGCCGCCTGACGCTCGGCCGGGAGGACGCGCTGGCCCGGGCCGAGCGCGCCCAGAAGGACTTCACGGCGCTGGAGACGAAGGTCGCCGGCCTCGACGCCGGCGAGGAGGGTCTCGACGCGGAGCACGAGGCGGCCAGCGAGGCGCTCGACGCGCTCGACGAGCAGCTCGCCGGGCTGCGCGAGCAGCTCCAGCAGGCCGACCGCGACCGCTCCGGCCTGGCCGCCCGCAAGGACGCGCTCGAGCTGGGGCTGGCCCGCAAGGACGGTGCCGGCGCCCTGCTGGCCGCCGACGCCGACACCCTCGACGGCGTGCTCGGCTCGGTGGCCTCGCTGCTCGGCGTGCGCGCCGGCTACGAAGCCGCGGTCGCCGCCGCGCTCGGCCACGCCGCCGACGCCGTCGCGGTCGAGGGCGCCGGCGCGGCCGTCGCGGCGCTCGAGCACCTGCGCGCCGGCGACCTCGGCCGGGCCCGGCTGCTGCTGGGCGGCGCACCCACGGCCCCCGACACCGCCAGACCCGACCTCACGGCCGGCACCTGGGCGACCGAGGTCGTCACCTGTCCCGACGCGCTGCTCGGCTCGGTCACCCGGCTGCTCGGCGACGCCGTCGTCGTCGCCGACCTCGCCGAGGCCCGCACGGTGGTCGAGGCGCACCCCGACGTCGTCGCGGTGACCCGCGAGGGCGACGTGCTCGGCAGCCACCTCGCCTCCGGTGGCTCGCACGACGGTCAGAGCCTCATCGAGATCCAGGGTGCCGTCGACGAGGCCACCGAGCAGCTCCAGGCCGTCGCCGCGGAGTCCGAGCGGCTGACCTTCGAGGTCTCGCGCGTCGAGGCCGAGCGGCACGAGGCCGCGCGCCGCGTCGACGTCGCGCTGGCGCAGCTGCACGAGTCCGACGCCACCCTCGCCGCCGTCGCCGAGGAGCTCGGCCAGTACGGCTCGCAGGCTCGTGCGGCCTCCGGCGAGGCCGAGCGGCTCGCGGCGTCCATCGCGAAGGCCGAGGCCGCCCGGGACGAGGCACGCACCGCGCTGGTCGCCCTGGAGGAGCGGCTCGCCGCGGCGGAGGACGCCCCGGAGGAGGAGCCCGACACCGACGAGCGGGAGCGCCTGGCCACCGCCGCGCGCGACGCCCGCAGCGCCGAGACCGAGGCCCGGCTCAACCTGCGCACCTCCGAGGAGCGCGCCCGCGCGATGAACGGCCGCGCCGACGGCCTGCTCGCCCAGGCCCGCCGGGAGCGCGAGTCCCGCGCCCGCGCAGCCGAGCGCCGCGAGCGGGCCGCCCGCGAGCGCGCCGCCGCCGAGGCGGTGCAGCAGGGCACGGCGTACGTCCTGGCCCGGCTGGAGGAGTCCACCGCCCGGGCCGAGGTCGAGCGGCGCGCCGTCGAGGAGTCGCGCCGCGACCGCGAGCAGGCGCTGCGCGACGTCCGGGGCCGGCTGCGCGAGCTCGGCAAGGAGCTCGAGGACCTCGTCAGCACCGTCCACCGCGACGAGATGGCCCGCACCGAGCAGCGCCTGCGCATCGAGCAGCTCGAGCAGCGCGCGCTCGAGGAGCTCGGCCTCGACCCGGCCGGCCTGGTCGCCGACTTCGGCCCCGACCAGCCCGTGCCGGTCGTCGAGGTCGCGGGTGAGCGGGCGGAGGGGGACGACGCGGACGACAGCAGCCCCGCGACGTACCCCTACGTCCGCGAGGAGCAGCAGAAGCGGCTGCGCTCCGCCGAGCGGGCTCTGCGCGAGCTCGGCCGGGTCAACCCGCTGGCGCTGGAGGAGTTCAGCGCGATGGAGGAGCGGCACAAGTTCCTCACCGAGCAGCTCGAGGACCTCAAGCAGACCCGCAAGGACCTCCTCGACATCGTCCACGAGGTCGACGCCCGTGTGGAGCAGGTCTTCACCGAGGCGTACGCCGACGTCGAGCGCGCCTTCGACGCCACCTTCGTGCGGCTGTTCCCCGGCGGCGAGGGCCGACTCGTGCTCACCAACCCCGACGACATGCTCACCACCGGCATCGAGGTCGAGGCCCGCCCGCCGGGCAAGAAGGTCAAGCGGCTCTCGCTGCTGTCCGGCGGCGAGCGGTCGCTGGTCGCGGTGGCGTTCCTGGTCTCCCTGTTCAAGGCCCGCCCGTCGCCGTTCTACATCCTCGACGAGGTCGAGGCCGCTCTCGACGACACCAACCTCGGCCGGCTCCTGGAGATCTACGAGGAGCTGCGCGAGAGCTCGCAGCTGCTCGTCATCACCCACCAGAAGCGCACCATGGAGGTCGGCGACGCGTTGTACGGCGTGAGCATGCGGGGCGACGGCGTTTCCCAGGTCATCAGCCAGCGGCTGCGCGAGGCGGAGCCCGCGTGAGCTCGTCCTCCTCTTCTCCGTCCCCGGCAGGCGCAGCACGGCCCACGCGGCCGACCCGTGGCGACTTCGGCGCCTGGCGCACGGCCACCACGCGCTGGGCCGACGACGACGTCTACGGCCACATGAACAACGCCGCCTACTTCGAGCTCATCGACACCGCGGTCAACGCCCACCTCGCCGAGGCCACCGGCACCGACATCCGCGAGCTGCCCGCCGTGGGGCTGGTCGCCGAGGTCACCTGTCGCTACTTCGCCGAGATGGGCTACCCGCGCCCCGTCGAGATCGGTCTCGCCGTCGAGCGCCTCGGCCGGTCGTCGGTCACCTACCGCATCGGTCTCTTCCAGGGCGGCGACGGCCGACCGGAGCAGCCGGCCAACGCCGAGGGCCGGTTCGTGCACGTCTACGTCGACAACGGCGTCGACCCGCGCACCGGCCCACGCCCCACGGTGCCGCTGCCGGACGCCGTACGACGCGCCGTCGAGGGGCTGCCGCTGCTCGCCGCCGACGACCAGGCAGGCTGACCCCGTGCTCGAGACCACCCCTGCCCGCGTCGTCAGCGACGGCCTCGACCTGGTGTTCCACGTCCACAACCCCGAGGACGCGATCCAGTCGCGCCACCTCGCCGGCGAGCTCTTCGACGTCGAGGAGCTGCGGATGATGACCCGCGACCTGCGCGACGGCGACCCGATCCTCGATGTGGGCTCCAACGTCGGCAACCACGCGGTGTTCTTCTCCCGCACCTTCCCGTCGTCGACGGTCGTGGTGGTCGAGCCCAGCACCGAGGCCGGCGAGCTGCTGCAGCGCAACCTCGACGCCAACGGCTGCACCAACGTCGTGCGCGACCACGTCGGCTCGGCCTTCTCCGACCACGAGGGCGAGGCGATCCTCCAGCGCGGCGGCCCGCGCAACCTCGGCGGCACGCGTCTGACCGACCGCACCGACCTGTCCGGCGTGGCGCCCCGTCAGCACCGGATCTTCGAGACCGTCCGACTGGTGCGCGGAGACGACGTGCTCGGCGACCTCTCCCCGGCGCTGGTCAAGATCGACGTCGAGGGCCACGAGCTCGAGGCGCTCGCGGGTCTGGAGCAGACGATCCAGCGGGCCCGGCCACGGCTGTTCGTCGAGGTCGACAACACCCACCTCGACGCGTTCGAGGAGTGGCGCCGCGAGCACGACTACGAGGTCGTGTGGACCGACCGGCACTACGCCAAGGTCACCAACCTGCTGCTGCACCCGCGCTGAGGGTCCGCGCCCCGCCCCCTGGTTGGATGAGCCCCATGGAGTGGCTCTACCTCGTCATCGGCATCGCCGTCGTCGCGCTGGTCGCGGTCGCCGGACTGGTCACCTCGCGCGGACGTCGTACGCCGCCGCCGGTCGACCGCGGGACGCCCGCGGCGACCGACACCATCGAGGCTCCGACCGTCGAGCCGCAGGCACCTCCCGCGGACACGCTCGAGGCGCCGGTCGTCGAGCCGGAGGTCGAGGCCGAGCCGGAGCCCGTAGCCCCGGTCCTCGACAAGCCGGAGGGTCGCCAGTCACGCCTGCAGCGCCTGCGCGCGCGGCTCGCCGGCCAGGGCGGCCTCGGCAAGGGCCTCCTGGCGCTCCTCAGCCGGGAGAACCTCGACGAGGACACCTGGGAGGCCATCGAGGACGTCCTGCTCACCGCCGACGTGGGCGTCGCCTCGACCACCCAGGTCGTGGAGAACCTCCGCACCCGGCTGCGCGTCGAGGGCGGCAAGGTCGACCCCGCCCAGGCGCGCGCCGTGCTGCGCGAGGAGCTCATCGCGCTCGTCGGCCCGGACATGGACCGCCGACTCCAGGTCAGCGGCGAGGACGGCAAGCCCGGCGTGGTGCTCGTGGTCGGCGTCAACGGCTCCGGCAAGACCACCACCGTCGGGAAGATCTCCCGGATCCTCGTCGCCGAGGAGCGCTCGGTCAGCCTGGGTGCGGCCGACACGTTCCGCGCCGCCGCGGTCGACCAGCTGGCCACCTGGGGGGAGCGGGTCGGCGTGGCCGTGCACCGCGGGCCGGAGGGGTCCGACCCTGCCAGCGTCGCCTTCGACGCCGTCAAGCAGGGCGTCGACGACGGCGTCGACACCGTCATCGTCGACACCGCCGGCCGTCTGCAGAACAAGCAGGGCCTCATGGACGAGCTCGGCAAGGTCAAGCGGGTCATCGAGAAGCAGGCCGCCGTCACCGAGGTGCTGCTCGTGCTGGACGCCACCACCGGCCAGAACGGCCTCATCCAGGCCCGCGTCTTCAGCGAGGTCGTCGACGTCACCGGCATCGTGCTCACCAAGCTCGACGGGTCCGCCAAGGGCGGCATCGTGGTGTCGGTGCAGAAGGAGCTCGGCGTCCCGGTCAAGCTCGTCGGCCTCGGCGAGGGTCCCGACGACCTCGCGCCGTTCTCGGCCGAGGCGTTCGTGGACGCGCTCCTGGGCTGAGCCCGCGCTGGTCCCGTCTGGTCCCGCACCGGTCCTGGACCGGTTCTGGCTGGGCTGTGCCGCGTCAGTCGGCGGCCGCGACGGCCGCTGCGACCTCGCGCGCCACCGCCGGGTGACCGACGTCCTCCCGGCGCACCCACAGCACGCCGCCACGGCCGGGCTCGAGCCCGTCACCGGCGACCGGCACCAGCCCGCGCGCGCCCAGGAGGGCGGCGAGGTCGCCCTCGGCAGCCTCCGACCAACGGGGTCCGGCCCCGCGCGGCGACCAGGCGCGGACCAGCAGCACCCGCGTGGCGGCGAGCAGCTCCTCGGCGTCGCGCAGCAGCTCTGACGTGGCGATCGCGGGGTCGAGCACGACGGCCACCCGCTGGTGCCCGGCGTCGGGCAGGTCGAGGTCGGGGCGCGGTGCCCCCGGGAACGGGTCGCCCGGCTCCAGCACTCGTAGTGGCACCGGCGTCGTGTCGCCGGCGCGCGCGGCCGCCCGGTCGGCCGCGTCGGAGGCGGGTCCGGGTCCTGCCGTGCCGAGGCGCACCACCAGCGACACGTCCAGCGGCCCGGCCAACCGGGGGAGCAGCCGGACCGCGCGGCGCGCCACCCGGCCGGCGTCCTGCCCGTCGGTCAGGCGGCGGTGCAGGGCGCGGGCGTGACGTGCGGCCGCGCGGGTCGCGTCGGCCTCCGGCCCGTCGGTGCCCGGAGGGTCGACCGGGGCCGGGATGCCGAGCGCGGCGGCGTCGACCGCCGAGTCGAGCCGCAGGCCGAGCAGGAGGTTCTGCCGGTCGACGACGTTGGTGGTGAAGGCCGGCACCCGCGACGTCGCGGCGACGAGGTCGCGGAGTCCCTCGGTCGACCAGTCGGGGTGGGCGCCCCCGAGGACGTACCAGTCGTCGGGTCCGCTGACCTCCGGCCAGGTACGCCGGTAGCCGCGCGAGGTGAGCAGGCCGTGCAGCGTCTCGCGGTGGACGCCGTGGTGGGCGACGGACAGCAGTCGCACGGGGCGGCGGGCCGGGTCGTGCGCGGCGAGCACGGCGGGCTCGGCGCCGGCCACGTCGAGGGAGACGAAGTCGACCACGGCCGGGGCGCCGGCCTCCTCGAGCAGGTCGTCGAGGGAGACCGTGCCGAGCTCGTGGACGTCGTGCTCCAGCTGCCCGGCCGTGTCGGTCCCGACGTCGTGGCCGAGCACACCGGAGAGGGCCGGGCGTCCACGCACGACGGCGAACGGCACCCGCACGCCCGTCCGGTCGAGGACGACCCGCTCGTCGACCGCGCACCGGCGGTGGGCCCGCACGCGGTCGGCGTACCCCGGGAGCGGCTCGCTGACGACGCCACGCCAGCCGACCCGCTCCAGGAGGTACGTCGTGGACCAGTCGCGGCCGCCGAACACCCCGACCTCGGCGAACCAGCCGTCGCGCCGGAAGCCCGAGCGCCAGAGAGCCCACAGGTCCTGGAGACGCCGCGCGTGGGACCGGCTGACGACCTGCTGGGCGAAGGCCAGGAACTGCTCGACGTCGTCGGGGTCCAGCGCCACCGGGCTCCTCGGAGCGTCCACCGGCGCGGTCCACGCCCCGGCGGCGGCGGCGGCGACCGACACCGACCCGTCGCGGCCGGGCGGCTCGGCGACCGGGGCGACGCCCACGCCCTCCAGCGCCAGCGCCAGACCGCGGGCCGCGCGTGCCTGCTCCTCGCGGCGTCGTACGGCGAGCCGCTCGCGCAGGGCTGCCCGCTCCGGCACCGTGCTGCGCAGCGCGCGCACCAGTCCGTCGTGGAGGTCGCCGAGCGGGTAGTCGACCGAGGGCAGGTCGTAGACCGACGCCGTCCACCGGTCGACCACGGTCGGCACGGTGAAGCCGAGGGACGCCGAGACCGAGGCCGAGATCTTCGAGACCCGGTAGTCGCTGCGGCCCTCCGGCAGCAGCGGCAGCAGGAAGTCGGCGCCGGCCAGGGGAGGGAAGTAGTCGGCGCTGAGCACCGAACCGGACGGGTCGACCGGGGCGAACCGGACCAGGTCGTCCAGCCCGCGGCGGGTCACCTCGGACTCCAGGTGCGCACGGTCGCGCCCGCCACCGACGACGAGCACCTCGACCTCGGAGCGGGACCGCCCGGAGGCCTCGACCGCGGCCGGCAGCTCGTCGAGCAGCCGCTCGTGGTCGCGGTTGCGGAGGTCGACCGCGCCCGGCACGACGAGGCGGAGCACGCCGTCGGCCGCGGGCTCGCCGGCCATCTCCCACATCCAGGCGCCGAGCACGACGGTGCGGGCGAACAGGTCGGGGTGGCGCTGCATCATCGTGGCGGCGACGTGCGGAGCGAGCGCGGCCGGCTGCACGGCGCCCGAGCGCAGCGCCTCCACGCACGGCGCGCTCTGGGTCACCAGGTCGGGGTTGTGCACGACGCCGATCGCGGGCAGGCCGGTCCGCGCCGCGAACCTCGCTGCGCCGTCGCGGGAGAAGGAGTTGAGCAGCAGCACGTCGTGCTCGGCGCCGATCTCGTCGGCCAGCGCGTCCCACCGGGCCGCGCCGGCGAGGTCGACGTACCGCACCCGGTCGGCGTACGGCGTGAAGGTCGCGACCACGTCGCCGCGCTCGCGGATCCGCTCGTTGAGGTACGCCGTGCCGTGCGCTCCGCACGCGGCGAGCGTGTCGAGCACCGAGGGCACGACCTCGTCGTGCACGGCCTGGAGCTGGACGACCGCGACCCGGGGACCTGCCTGCGTCACGCCCTGCTCCCTCCGTCGTGCGGTCCGTCGCCCCGTCGGGCCCTCGTCGGGCCTCGCCGCGGCGCACCTTATCCGGAGCCAGAGGTGGTGGAGGTGCTGCGCTAGGCTCCCGACGACGTCGACGCCCCCACGGGCGTCGGTGGACGTCGGACGTGGCCAGTGTGGAAGGGACAACGTGCAGATCGTCGTCGCCGGCTTCCACCGCAGCGGCACCTCGCTGCTGACCCAGCTGCTGCACAGCGCCGGGCTCTTCGTCGGCAAGGACCTCCTCGGTGCGATGCCGACCAACCCCTACGGACACTTCGAGGACCGCGAGGTGCTCAAGCTCCACCGCGCGATCCTGGAGCGTCACGGCACCGACTGGCAGTGGGACGCCGCGTTCCCGTTCTTCATCGGCCACGACCACTGGCAGCGGATGCGTCGCTTCGCCCGCCGCCGCGAGATCGGTCACGCCCTGTGGGGCTTCAAGGACCCGCGGGTGTGCCTGTTCATGTCGGCCTGGAAGCACGTGCTGCCCGACGCGAAGTTCGTCATCGTCTACCGCGACCCGGGCGAGTGCGTCCGGTCGCTGGAGTCGCGCCAGGCGGCCAACTACCTCAAGGACGAGGGCGACCCCGCCGCGCACCTGCGCTTCTACACCGAGCCCGACCACGGACTGAAGATGTGGGACACCTACAACCGCGCGCTGGTGACCTTCGCGCGCGGCCACGCCGGCGACTGCCTGGTGGTGCCGTTCGACGACCTCGTCGCGGGCCGGCCGGTGGTCGCGGAGGTCAACAAGAAGTGGAGTGCCGGCCTGCGGCCGGTGGAGACCCGGGAGGTGTTCGACCCGACGGTGACCTCGCGACGCGAGGCGCCGCAGCGGGTCGCGTCGCCCGAGGTCGAGGTCCGGGTGCAGCGCACCTGGGAGGCACTGGAGTCGCTCGCGGAGAGGACGGCGGTCTGATGCGCCCGCTGAAGCGTCTGGAGCAGGCCGAGCTGCCTGCCCTGGCCATGGAGAACGAGCTGCTGCGCTACGAGGTGACCCACCTGCGGGGTCGGCTCGCCGCCGCGGAGCAGACCGCCGAGCAGGCCGTCGAGGAGCTGCGCCGTCGCGAGGGCGAGGCCGCGGCCGCGGCCGTCGTACCGGAGGCCGTCGCGGCCGACCCCGCGCTCGCCGACCCGGCGCGCGACGACCTCGTCTGGCTGCTCCAGCGCCTCGAGGGGCTCCCGATCGCGCCGCTGATGCGTCGACGCGAGGGCTACCGCCGGCTGCTGCGCGACTACCTCGGGAACCCGGGCTCCGGCCCGGCGGAGTCGGGCGAGCCACCCGCCGGGGGCGCCGGGTGACGGCCGACCGCGCGAGCCGTCCGCACCGGGTGGTGTGGACGGGACGGTGGCCCGACGCGTTCCCGGGTGGCCTGGACGGCTGGACGACCTCGGACGACGCCCTCGCGGGTCTGCTCGACGGTGCCGGGGAGCTGCTCGTCCTCGACGCGCTGAGCTTCCCCTGGCGGCTGCTGGGGCCGCGCCGCTCGGTGCCGATGGTCGTGGTGCTGCCCGACGTGCCGGTCGCCGACCTCGTCGGCCTGCTCGACCGGCCGCTGCTGCAGCACGTCACCCCGCACGACCGCCTTGTCGAGCCGCGTGCCGACGTCCGGTGCGCGCTCGACGACGCCGCGCTCCTGGCGCCCGGCACCTGGCTGGTGCCCGACGGCGAGGACCTGCCCGACCCGGTCACCGACCGGGACGCCTGGTGCTCGCGGGCGCTCGACGGCCACCTCGCCGCCGCGCTGGTGCGGGTCGAGACCGATCTGGGCTCCTTCCTCGCCCCCGCCGGCGACCTGGTCACCCGGCACCTCCAGCAGCACGGCGCCCACCAGCGCGGCACGCTGAGCGCGTTGCTGTCGCTGCTGGCGCCCGGCGACGTCGTGGTCGACGCCGGCGCGCACGTCGGCACCTTCGCGGTGCCGCTCGCGCGCACCGTCGGCGGCGACGGTCTGCTCGTCGCGGTCGAGGGCTCCGCGACCACCGCCAGCCTGCTGCGCCACAACCTCACGGCGTCCGGTGTCGCGGGCTGGACCCGTCCGCACCACGCGATCCTGGCCGCCGACGAGCGCTGGGCGACCGCGGGGGAGCGCACCGTCGGCAACACCGGCAGCCAGCAGTTCGTCGCCGCGGAGCAGAGCACGCCCGGCGCGACCCGGGCGGTGCGGCTGGACGCCCTCCTCGCCGAGGAGGCCGATGCGCTCGCCGGCCGCGACCCGGTGCTGGTCAAGATCGACGTGGAGGGCGCCGAGCTCGACGTGCTCAGCGGCGCCGCCGACCTGTTCGACCGCGCCCGGCCCGCGCTGTGCCTCGAGGTCAGCCCCGACCAGCTCGCCGACTTCGGTCGCACCGTCGAGGAGCTCGACGCCTGGCTCACCGAGCGCGGCTACGAGCGGTACGTCGTCACGGGTGCGCGCAACACGCGCTCGCGTGCCTTCGCGCTCGAGCCGGTGCCCGACCTGGTCGGCGTACCGGACCGGCTCTTCGAGGTGCTCGCGGTGCACCCGGACTCCCCGCTGCACTCCCGGCTCGCGGCCGAGGGCGAGCTGGCGGGTCCGCCGCCGGTGCCCGCGGACGCGGGAGCCGCGCCGGACCCCGGCATCCACCCTCGCACCGACCCGTCGTGGTCGGCCGTCGACGCCAAGACGGTGTTCCAGCAGGCCGCCCGGGTCGTCGCCGATGCCCTCGCCGTCGATGCCCGCGACCCTGAGAACCCACCGGTGGTGGAGCTCGTCGGTCGCGCCGAGCAGCTCGCCCCGACCCTGCGGCACCTCACCGGGCTGCCCCTGCAGCGCCACCTGCCCATGACCCACCGCGACGACCCGGACGCCGCCACCGGTGCCGACGCCGAGGCCCGCCGGCTGCCGCCCGGGCTGCTGGTGCCCTCGCCGCACGTGACGGTCGCGTGGTTCGACGACGGCGGTCAGCCGACGGTCGCCCGCACCACCGTGCTCCGCGACGCGCTGGGCCGCCTGCACCCCGGCGGCCGTCTGGTGCTGCTCGCGTACGCCGTCACCGCCCCCGGCGGCGCGGCCAACCCGCCGGTCTCGCAGGTCGTGGAGGAGCTGATGACCGCGTCGTTCGGTGCACTGCACGTCGACGAGCTGCGCTCGGTCCGGTGGGGCGAGGAGTCGATGGCCCGGGGCGTGCTGGTCACCGCGACCCGGCTCGGACGGGGGAGGTTCTCGTGAAGGTCGCCGTCCTCGCCAACGACGTCGTGCCCGGCATGGGCCTGCCCGTCGCCGCTCCCGGTCTGCGGGCCTGGGGCATGGCGCTCGGCCTGCGCGCCCTGGGGCACCAGACGACGATCATCGTCGACCAGTGGCTCACCCAGCGCGTGTGGACCGGGGCGGTCCCGCCGCCGGTGCCGGCCGGCACGATCATCCTCAACCCCGGTCGGATCGCGCCGTGGTGCCGCAGCCACGGCATCGACGCCCTGGTCATCTGCAACTCCAACCACGTCGACCACCTCGGCGACCTGGGCAGCACCCGCCTGGTCTACGACTTCTTCGCGCCCAAGATGCTCGAGCTCGCGGAGAACCTCGACCGCGCCGACCTCGTCGACGCCACCAACCGGCTCGAGGCGCGCAAGCTGCGCGGCCTGGCCCGGGCCGACGGCGTGGTCGTCAACGGCGCGAAGAAGCTCGACTACGTCCGTGAGTGGGCCGAGCGCGCCGGTGCCGCCGGACGGCCGCTGGAGGTCGTCAACCCCGGCCTGCCGCCGGTCGCGCCCGACCCGGCCCCGACCGAGCGGCTCCAGGTCATCGTCACCGGCTACATCCAGCCGTGGTCACGGCCCGGCGCGTGGGTCGACGCCCTGCTCCCGCTCCTGGACGAGGGCCTGGCCGACCTGCATCTCATCGTCGGCAACCACTGGGCCCCGCAGGCTCGCGACGCCGTGCTCTCCGACGAGATCGAGCGGCTCGCGCGCCACCCTGGCGTGGTGCAGCACGGTCTGCTGCGCTTCGAGGACTTTCGCACGCTGCTGTCGCGCTGCCACGTCAGCATCGACGTGTTCGCCCGCAACCCCGAGCGCGAGCTGGCGATGGTGACCCGGTCGGTCGTCGCGCTCTCGGCCGGTCTGCCGGTCATGCACGTGCCCTTCACCGAGGTCAGCCCCTGGATCGAGGAGCACGGCGCCGGCTGGCTCGTCGAGCAGGACGACGCCGCGTCGATGGAGGCGGCGCTGCGCGAGGCCGCCACCGACCGCGACTCGCTCCGCGCCCGTCGCGACGGTGCCGTGGCGGTCGCCGAGGGGATCCTCGAGCCGCGGCGTGCCGCCGAGCCGCTGGTCGAGGTGCTGGAGCAGCTGCGGTGACCGAGCCGGCTCCCGTGCTCCCCGACGGGGTGCCGCGTGGCACCCTCCACGTCCTCACGCCGACGTACCGGCCGGCCGGTGGCGTGGTGAAGCTGATGGACTACGCCCGCCACGCCCGTGCGATGGGCCTCGCCGTGCAGGTCTGGTCGCCGCAGGCGCACGACCCGGACGGTCCATTGTTCGCGATCGAGCGGCTGCGCGACCTCGTCGAGGGCGACCACCCCACCGGGCCGGTGCGCTTCCACTCCCGTCAGCGCCTGGCGATGGGTCCCGACGACCTGGCGCTCATCTCGCTGCCGGACAACTACGAGGTGGCGCTGCGCTCGCTGCCCGCGGGCGGCTCGCCGCACCGCGTCGTGCACCTGGTGCAGAACACCCGGCACACCAACCCGACCTGGCGCGCCGGCTACCCGACCCGGCTGCTGACCCGGCCGGCGTCCCGGATCTGTGTCAACCACATCGTCGCCGACGAGATCGAGCCCTGGGTCGACCCCCGCGCCCTGCTCGCGGTCAACAACATCGGTCACGACACGGCGTACTTCCGGCGCGACCGGTCCCCGGGCCTGCGCGAGCGTCCCGGGCCGGTGCGGGTCGCCTACACGACGTGGAAGTCCGCGGTCGGGGACCGGGTCGCCGAGCGTCTCGCGGACGACGACCGCTTCGAGCTCGTCGCGCTGCGCGAGACCGCGTCCTGGGCCGAGCTGCGCGAGCTCTACCACCACGCCGACGTCTTCCTCTCCACGCCGGAGCCGCAGGAGGGCATGTACCTGCCGGGCCTGGAGGCGATGGCCGCGGGCTGCGTCGTGCTGACCCCGGACGTCGGCGGCAACATGGCCTACTGCCGGCCCGGCGACAACTGCGTGCTCGTCGCGTACGACGACCCGGGTGGCTACGTCGCGGCGCTGGAGCGCCTCGTGGACGCCCCGGCCGCGGAGGTCGACGCGCTGCGGGCCTCGGGTTGGGCCACCCTGCCGCACTTCGACCTCGCCGCGGAGGCCGAGGGCCTCGCCGGTCTGCTCGGTCAGGTGTGGTCGCGCGTGCGGACCGCCGAGGCCTGAGCCTTCTCGGCGTCGGCTCCGCCGGGCGTCCCGTCAGGCGTGGCGCCGGAGGTGGCGTCGGGGTTGGCGTCGTGCCCGACTCGCTGGAAGCGGGACTTGAAGCGCAGGATCGGGCGCTCGAAGGCGTAGAAGCTCACGCTGGCGACCGCGACGGTCGCGGCGACGAAGACCGCCATCCCGACCCATCCGCCCCGGGTGCCGTCCTCGGCGGTGAGCCGGACGGTGACGAAGCCGAGGACCAACGGGTGCAGCAGGTACATGCCGTAGGAGATCTTGCCGACGTAGCGCAGCGGGGGCAGGGCGAGCAGTCGTCCCGAGGACGGCACCGAGACCAGCCGGTCGATGATGGTCGCGACGAGCAGTCCGACGAGGAGCGGCTGGTAGTAGTCGAACCGGGCGAGCGTCACGCGGAACCCGAACGTGGTCGAGTCGGGCACGGTGGACAGCGTGACCAGGGCGAGCACCATCCACGCCACCACGTAGCCCGGCAGCCCGTCGGCCCAGCCGCGGGTCCGGTGTCCCTGGTCGTGCCTGAGCCAGGCGAGCAGGGTGCCGCAGACCAGTCCGGTCAGGCCGGTGTGCAGCATCCACTCCGGGTTGGCCGGCTCCGGTAGCCGCCCCTCGAGCGTCAGCCACCTCGCGACGGTCGAGGCGACGAGGACCAGCAGCAGCGCAGCCGGGACCGCGAAGCGCCGGCGCAGGCGCAGGAGCGCGATCAGGACCAGCGGCCAGAAGATGTAGTACTGCTCCTCCACGGCCAGCGACCAGAAGATGCCCAGCCCGAGCTTCATCTCGCTGACGGCGGTCAGGTAGTTCTGCAGGAAGAACGCGTAGGCCCACCAGTGGCCGACCCACTCGTCGAACCCGGGGCGGTCGGCGGAGACGTAGACGTTGCCGAACTCGCCGGCGTCGATCCGGGGGAGCACCACCACGTAGAGCAGCAGCACCGCGTAGTAGAGCGGCCAGATCCGCAGACCTCGGCGGATGTAGAAGTCCTTGAGGCTGATCCGGCCGTGCTGCCGGTGCTCGGCCAGCAGGAGCGTGGTGATGAGGTAGCCGGAGAGCACGAAGAAGATCTGGACGCCGAGACCGCCGGACCCCCAGCGGTTCTCCGGACCCAGCAGCCGCACCGACCCGTGGGCGACGAGAACCGTCAGCACCGCGATCGCGCGGACGCCGTCCAGCGCGGGCACGTGGCGTGGCGCGCGCGCCGGTGCCTGGGAGTGCACGTGGAGGACCTTCCGCTGCGGTGGTGGGGGTGCTGGGGCGCCCCTGGACGGCGCCCGGGGAGTCTCCCACACGGGTGCGAGCGCAGCCTGGACGCGTACCGAGCCAGCCCAACTACCCATCGTTCGTGGTTCGTACACCTGCGGTTCGGTGATCGAGGCCCCTTCTCAGGCTCCATTCGGGACCCCGCAACAGGTTTGTAACGCTCGAGGGCAGGTCGTTACATGGAGGAAACAAACAGGCCGGGAGCGCGAAACCTGCTCCCCCGAAGGTGTGGGACCAATGGGACGGGGCTGGTCCGACGACGATGTCGGGGTGTCCGCCCGCGTCCGGTGGTACTCCCTCTGGAGGTTTTGTGGACGGCTATAACGCCTTCATGCTTCTGGCGACGCTGCTGGTCCTGATGATGACCACGCCGGCGCTCGCTCTCTTCTACGGCGGCATGACCCGCTCGAAGTCCGTGCTGAACATGATGTTCATGTCCTACATCTCGATGGCCGTCGTCGGTCTCATCTGGGTGCTGTGGGGCTACTCGATGGTGTTCAGCGGCGACGGCACGTTCTTCGCCTCGCCGGCGACCAACTTCGCGCTGAAGGACGTCGGCTACGACGGCTACACCTTCATGATGTTCCAGCTGACCTTCGCGGTGATCACCACCGCGCTGATCAGCGGCGCGATCGCCGACCGCGTGAAGTTCTCCGCCTGGCTCGTGTTCATCCCGCTCTGGGCGACGCTGTCGTACTTCCCGCTGGCCCACATGGTCTTCGGCTGCACCGACTCGGCCCTCATCTGCACCAAGATCGGCGCGCAGGACTACGCCGGTGGTACCGCGGTCCACATCAACGCCGGTGTCGCGGGCCTCGTGCTCGCCCTGGTCGTGGGCAAGCGCATCGGCTTCGGCAAGGAGCCCATGCGTCCGCACAACCTGACCCTCACCATGATCGGCGCCGCCCTCCTGTGGGTCGGCTGGTACGGCTTCAACGTCGGCTCGCTCATCTTCGTCGACGACTTCGACCCGAGCGCGCAGTTCCTCGCCGAGACCGGTCTGACCTTCTCTAACACCACCGTCGCCACCATGGGCGCGATCATCGGCTGGCTCGTCATCGAGAAGCTGCTGCACGGCAAGGCCACCACCCTCGGTGCGGCCTCGGGCATCGTGGCCGGTCTGGTCGCGATCACCCCGGCCGCCGGTGCGGTCAACGTGCTCGGCGCGACGATCATCGGCATCATCTCGGGTGCGGTCTGCGCCTGGGCCGTCGGCCTGAAGTTCAAGCTGGGCTACGACGACTCGCTCGACGTCGTCGGTGTCCACCTCGTGGGCGGTGTCGTCGGCACCCTGCTGATCGGCTTCTTCTCCGTCACCTCCGACCCGGAGAGCAACGTCGCCGGCGGTGTCGCCGACGGTCTGTTCTACGGCGGCGGCCTCGGCTCGTTCGTCGACCAGCTGCTCGGTGTGATCGTCGCGATCCTGTGGTCCGGCATCGCCACGCTGATCATCGCGCTCGCCATCAAGTTCACCATCGGCTGGCGCGTCACCGAGGAGGCCGAGGTCGAGGGCATCGACTTCGACCAGCACGGCGAGACCGCCTACGACCTGCACACCAGCCTCTCCGGCGGCTCGGGCGTGCTGAACAAGGAGGTCTGACGTGAAGCTCGTGACCGCGGTGATCAAGCCGCACAAGTGGGAGGACGTCCGTGAGGCCCTCGAGACCTTCGGCGTGACGGGCATGACCGTCAGCGAGGTCAGCGGCTACGGCCGCCAGAAGGGTCACACCGAGGTCTACCGGGGCGCCGAGTACGACATCGCCCTGGTGCCCAAGATCCGCATCGAGATCGTCGTGGACGACAAGGACGCCGACGACATCGTCGGCATCGTCGTCAAGACCGCCCAGACCGGTCGCATCGGCGACGGCAAGGTGTGGGTCAGCGGCGTCGAGAGCGTCGTGCGCGTCCGCACGGGCGACAAGGACGCGGCCGCTCTCTGAGCGTCCACGCACCGTCCTGAGCACCCAGACCACGGCCCGGTCGCCCCGCGAGGGGTGGCCGGGCCGTGGCGCGTGTCCGTCGGGGCCCCGGCTCGGGCATGATCGGCCCCACACCCCGTACCGCACCGACATCACCACCCGTGGTGAGAGGAGAACGGCATGAAGCTCGTGACCGCGGTGATCAAGCCGCACAAGTGGGAGGACGTCCGCCAGGCCCTGGAGGCCGCCGGCGTGACGGGCATGACCGTCAGCGAGGTCAGCGGCTACGGCCGCCAGAAGGGTCACACCGAGGTCTACCGCGGCGCCGAGTACGACGTCGCGATGGTCCCGAAGATCCGCATCGAGGTCGCCGTCGACGACGCCGACGTGGCACAGGTCACCGAGACGATCGAGGGTGCCGCCAAGACCGGCCAGATCGGCGACGGCAAGATCTGGGTCAGCCCGCTGGAGACCGTGGTGCGCGTGCGCACCGGCGACCGGGACTCCGCGGCCCTCTGACGCGCCGCAGGTCGGGCCCGGACGTCGTACGGCGCCGGGCCCGACCCGCTCCACCCGCAGCACCCCGCTCCACCGGCATCACCCCGCAGCACCCCGCAGTACCCCGCAGTACCCCGCAGCAGCCGTCCCGCTCTCCCCAGACGCGACGACCACCCGCCGACGCGGGTCGGACACGAGGAGGAACGCATGACCGCCGAGCAGCGGGCCGAGAGGACCCGGGCCGCCGACGGTCTGTGCGCCCGGGCCTGGGACGACTGCGACGGAGGCGACCACGGCGTCGCCCTCGTGGCGGTCGGGGGGTACGGGCGCGCCGAGCTGGCGCCGTACTCCGACCTCGACCTGGTGCTGGTGCACGACGACGGTGTCGAGGTCGGCGAGCTCGCCTCGCAGCTGTGGTACCCGTTCTGGGACTCCGGCGTCGCCCTCGACCACTCCGTGCGGTCGCTGACCCAGATGGTCGAGCAGGCCGACGCCGACCCCCGGGTCGCCTCCGGGCTGCTCGACGTGCGCCACGTCGCAGGCGACCCGCACCTCGCGCTGCGGCTGCGCACCACCGTGCTCGCGGCCTGGCGCCGCGGCGCCCGCGAGCGGCTGCCGCGCATCAAGGATCAGACCGAGACCCGCCACCGCCTGGTCGGCGAGCTGTGCCACCTCTCGGTTCCCGACGTGAAGGAGGCCGAGGGCGGCCTGCGCGACGCGACCACCCTGCGTGGCCTCGTCGCGACCTGGCTGGTCGACGTGCCGCCGGAGCTGGAGTTCGCACGGCAGCAGCTGCTCGACGTGCGCGACGTTGTCCAGGAGCTCGCCGGACGCGCCTCGGACCGCATCGTCCCCGAGATGTGGGCCGACCTCGCCGAGCGGCTCGAGCTGCCCGGCGAGCGCGCCGCGCAGAAGCACGTGCGCACCATCGGCCGACGCATCACCCACCTGTCGCGACTCGCCTGGCGTCGCGCCGACGCCGTCGTCGCGCGACCGGCCGGCGTCCGCCCGCGCCGTCCGCAGCTGGAGCGCGTCGCGCCCGGCGTAGCCGTCTCCGGTGGCGAGGTGGTGCTCGAGCGCACCGCCAACCCGTCCGCCGACCCGCTGCTGCTGCTGCGCGCCGCCGCCGCGGCCGCCGAGCGCGGCCTGCTGCTGGCCCCCGCCACCGCGTCCCGGCTCGGCAGCGAGGCGGCCGCGCTGCCCGACCCGTGGCCGGAGGAGGCCCGCCAGCTCATGGTGCGGCTGCTGGCCTCGGGGCCCGGCCTGCTCGACGTGTGGGACACCCTCGACGAGACCGGTGCCCTAGAGCACCTGCTGCCGGAGTGGGAGCGGGTGCGGCTGCTGCCGCACGCCTCGGTCATCCACCGCTTCACCGTCGACCGCCACGTCATCGAGACCTGCATCGAGGCCTCCTCGCTCATCCGCACGGTCGCCCGGCCCGACGTGCTGCTCGTGGCCTCGCTGCTGCACGACATCGGCAAGGGCGGACTCGTCGAGCACAGCGTCGCCGGCGCACCGGTCGCTCGCGAGGTCGCCCGGCGGTGGGGCTTCGACCCCGGCTGCGTCGACCTCATCCACGACCTGGTCCGCTGGCACCTCCTGCTCGCCGAGACCGCCACCACCCGCGACCCCAGCGACCCGGCGACCGTCGCGGTGGTCACCGAGCGCATCCACGACGCCGAGGCGCTCTCGCTGCTGGCCGCGCTCACCGAGGCCGACGCCAAGGCGACCTCCACCAAGGCGTGGACCTCGTGGCGAGCCGGCCTGGTGCACGACCTCGTACGACGGTCGTCGCGCGTCCTCGACACCGGCGTCGCCCCGCCGCCCATCACCACCGACGACGTCGCGATCCCCGGGGGCCTCGCCCCCGGTGCGGTCTGGCTCGGCGTCGAGAAGGTCGACGACGGCACGCGGGTCACCGCCATCGGTCACGACCGGGTCGGGCTGCTGGCCGACCTCGCCGCGATGTTCGGACTGCGCCGCGTGCACCTGCACGCCGCTCGCGCCTGGGCGCAGGGGGAGTACGGCGTCTCGGTCTGGGACGTCGACGACGCGGGTCTCGACACCGCGGTCCTCCGGATGACGTTCGAGCGCGTGGTGCGCGGCGACGTCGACCCGGCCAGCCGGTTCACCGACGCCTGGCCGGACCGGCTCGAGCCGTCGGTGGTCGTACGGCCGGAGGCCAGCGAGGAGGCGACGGTGCTCGAGGTGCGCGCCACCGACCGTCCCGGCGTGGTCCACCTGGTCTGCGCCGCGCTGGCCCGCCTCGACCTCACCGTGCGCTCGGCGCACGTCGACACGCTGGGCCCGCAGGCCGTCGACGTGTTCTACGTGCAGGAGGCGCACGCCGCCGCGCTCGCCGACAGCCGTGCCGCCGAGGCGGCGCACGCCGTCCGGGCGGCCCTGGGGGCCTGACCCGGCCGTCGGTCCGCGCGGTGTGACGCGCCTCGCCGGACCGCTTCGGACGAAGCGCCACGCGGAGCGGTTCCGCGCTGCTAGGTTCTGCCCGCCCCACGCCGGGGCGTCATGCCCAGGGACGAGGAGAACGACCCATGGTGCGCGGGAGGCTCGGGATCCTCGGTCGCGTCGCCCTGACCACGGTGCTCACCGCCATGGTCGCGACGCTGCTGGTCGCCGGACAGGCGCCGGCGCGGGCCGGCGCCCTCGGCGTCGACGGCTGGACGCCCGTCGACCGCTCGCTCGACCAGACCACCTGCACGCTGCTCGGTCGCCACTGGGCGCCGGGTGGGGGAGACCCGGGCTGCTCGCGACGCGGCTGCCTCGTCGACGGTGCGCACATCCAGGGCGACTACGGCACGGAGGCCTGCGTCCTCGGACGTCGCGCGTACGCCGACAACCTCGAGCCGCGGGTCTGCCGCGCCCTCGGGCGGGTGTGGCTCGCCCCGGTCAACCGTTGCCTCCAGGAGGCCGAGCACCGCTCCGCGACCGTGCTGCCCGACGCGCCGCAGTGCGCCGCGCCCACGACGACGTACGTCCTGGTGCCGGCGCGGGTCGGTCCCGACTTCTGCGTCGCCCCCGAGGAGGCCGAGCGCGCCCGCGTCGCACGCGACGCCGACGTCGCCTCCGAGGTCGACGAGCTGGTGCTCCGCTCGGCGGCGCTCTGCGCGCTGCGCCCCGACCACAACTGGCGGCGCAACGGCACCTGCACCCCGCTGGCGTCCGGTGAGGACAAGGACCGCACCCGACGCGACGTGCTGGTGATCGGCGACTCCGTCACGTGGCGCTCGGCCGACGAGCTCCACGATGCCCGTCCCGCGTGGCGGGTCGACGGCGTGCCCGGGTCGTCGCTGGGCTCCTACCGCGCCCGGCTGCGCCGGCACCTGCGCGTCCACGACCGGCCCAGGACGCTCGTGCTCGCGCTCGGCGCCAACCAGGGCATCCGCACCACCCGTCGCAGCGACTACGTCGCCGCACTCGCGCAGGTGCCCGACTGGACCCGCGTGGTGCTCGTGACGCCGTACCGCGACGCGTCGGTCTACGGCAAGCGCAAGGGGCGGCTCATGAAGCGCATCGGCATCTGGATGCGCACCCTCGCCCACGACCGCCCGCACACCTGCCTGGTCCGCTGGTACGACGCCGCGGACGCGCACCCGCAGTGGCTGCTCGACGGCGTGCACCAGACGTCGACGGGGGAACAGGCGTGGGCGGGGCTGGTCGAGCGCGGCGTCGACCGCTGCACCGGCTGAGCCCGCTGGGCCCGCACCGCACGCGTGTGGCGCCCACGGACGGGTGAGGGCGCGGGGTCGCCGGGGCGGCGACTAGGCTGGCCCGACGCACCCGTCCGCGGGGCGTGCCACTGTTCTGACCACCTGCGAGGAAGCACCGTGTTCGCCACGCTCTCCGACCGGCTCTCCAGCACCTTCCGGGACCTCCGGGGCAAGGGGCGCCTCTCCGACGCCGACATCGACGCCACCGCCCGCGAGATCCGCATCGCCCTGCTCGAGGCCGACGTCGCCCTGCCCGTCGTCAAGGAGTTCGTCGCCGCGGTCAAGGAGCGGGCCCGCGGCGAGGAGGTCTCGCAGGCGCTCAACCCGGCCCAGCAGGTCGTCAAGATCGTCCACGAGGAGCTCGTCGAGATCCTCGGCGGCGAGACCCGGCGGCTGCGCTACGCCAAGTCCGGCCCGACCGTCATCATGCTCGCCGGCCTCCAGGGCGCCGGCAAGACGACGCTGGCCGCCAAGCTCGCGCTGTGGCTGAAGGACCAGCAGAAGTCGCCGCTGCTCGTCGCCTGCGACCTCCAGCGCCCCAACGCCGTCCAGCAGCTGCAGGTCAACGGCGAGCGGGTCGGCGTACCCGTCTACGCGCCGGAGGCCGGCAACGGCGTCGGCGACCCCGTCTCGGTGGCCCGCGCCTCGATCGAGGAGGCGCGTCGCACGCTGCACGACGTCGTCATCATCGACACCGCCGGCCGCCTCGGCGTCGACGCCGAGATGATGCAGCAGGCCGCGGACATCCGCGACGCCGTGCAGCCCGACGAGACCCTCTTCGTCGTCGACGCGATGATCGGCCAGGACGCCGTGGGCACCGCGCAGGCGTTCCTCGACGGTGTCGGCTTCGACGGCGTCGTCCTCACCAAGCTCGACGGCGACGCCCGTGGTGGCGCCGCCCTCTCGGTGCGCTCGGTGACCGGGCGACCGGTCATGTTCGCCTCCAACGGCGAGAAGCTCACCGACTTCGACGTCTTCCACCCCGACCGGATGGCCTCGCGCATCCTCGACATGGGCGACGTCATGACGCTCATCGAGCAGGCGGAGAAGGCCTTCGACTCCGAGCAGGCCATGAAGGCCGCGGAGAAGCTCACCGGCAAGGGCGGCGACTTCACCCTGGAGGACTTCCTCCAGCAGATGCAGCAGGTCCGCAAGCTCGGCTCGATGTCGAAGATCCTCGGGATGCTGCCGGGCATGGGCCAGATGCGCGAGCAGCTGGAGAACTTCGACGAGCGCGAGATCGACCGGATCCAGGCGATCATCCAGTCGATGACGCCCGCGGAGCGGGACAACCCCAAGATCATCGACGGCTCGCGCCGCGCCCGCATCGCCAAGGGCTCCGGGCGCCAGGTCTCCGACGTCAACAACCTCGTCGACCGGTTCTTCGAGGCGCGCAAGATGATGCAGCAGATGGCGCGTGGCGGCGGGATGCCCGGCATGCCCGGGATGCCCGGCATGGGTGGGATGCCCGGCGCACCCGGCCCCGGGAAGCGCAAGACCAAGGCCGCGCAGAAGAAGGGCAAGAAGCGTACCTCCGGCAACCCCGCCAAGGCCGCCCAGGCGGCCGCCGCGGCGAGGCAGAAGGACTCCGAGCGCCCGGCCGCCAACCCGTTCGGCATGCCGAACGAGGACGTCGACTACGAGAAGGCCGCAGCCGACCTGCAGCTGCCGAAGGACTTCTCGAAGTTCCTCAAGTAGCGGGCCGGGGCTCGCGCACCGTGCCCGGTCTCGACGCGATCGACAGCGCCAACCGCCGCTGCCTCGAGGAGGCGGCGGCCTACCGTGCGCGTCTGGCCGAGGGCACCGCGCACCGGGTCGACCTGGCCACGCTGAAGCACCGGTACCCCTACTACGGGCTCGTCCCGTGCCGGGCGGCCGACGTCGACTTCGTGATGCTCCAGGCCCAGGACGACGTCGTGGCGTGGAAGTACCTCTGGTTCGGTGACGACGCCCACGAGCCGCGGCTGGTGCGGCAGTGGGTCAGGTGGGCCCGCGCGGCGCGCACGGTCCTCGACATCGGTGCCTACACCGGGCTGATGTCGGTCCTCGCGGCCACGGTCAACCCCGAGGCGCGGGTGCACGCCTTCGAGCCGCAGCGCGACGTGCAGAGGCGCACCGACACCAACCTGCGGCTCAACCGGGTGCTCGACCAGGTGCGGCTGCGCACGCGGGCCCTCTCCGACCGGAGCGGCTCGGTCGAGATGTACCGCTACCGCAAGAACGACGTGCTCGGGTCGGGGAACACCCTCGAGGCCAAGGACGACCTCCGGGTGCGCAGCACGACCGTCGTACGTCGGGCGCCGCTGGACACCCTCATGCCGCAGGTGGCGCCGGACCTGGTGAAGATCGACACCGAGGGCCACGAGCTCGCCGTGCTGCGCGGCGCCGAGCAGGCCTTCCGGCGCGGTCGCCCGAACCTGCTCGTGGAGGTCTGGGAGCACACCCGCGACGAGGTGCTGGCGCTGCTGTCGTCCTGGGGCTACGAGGCGGTGCCGTACGAGAAGCGCGTGCGGCCGGTCATGAACTTCGCGTGCACGGCGCGGTGAGGGCCCGATGAGCAGCCGGACGACCCTCGTCGTCGACGGCGCCAACGTCGTCGGCGCCCGCGCCGACGGTTGGTGGAAGGACCGCGCCGGCGCTGCGCGACGCCTGCACGAGGAGCTGATGACCGCGGACGTCCCGCAGGACGTCGTGGTCCTGGTGCTCGAGGGCGCCGCCAAGGGCGGCGTGGCCGCGGGGCGCGACGCGCACGTGAGCACCGTGCACGCCCGCGGCAACGGCGACGACGCCATCGTCGAGCAGGCTCGCAGGGCCTCCGAGCGCGGCGACCGGGTCACCGTCGTCACCGCCGACCGGATCCTGTCGGGCCGGGTCGCGCGCTACGGCGCCCAGACCCTAGGCCCGCAGTGGCTGCTCGACCACCTCGGCTGACCGCTACGGTCGCACCATGAGTGCGCTGCGGTTCCACGGTCCGGTGCTCCCCGACGGCGAGCCCGCCGACGTGTACGTCGTCGACGGGCGCGTCACCCGCGAGCGGCAGGCCGGCGCGGAGACGGTGGCCGAGGGCTGGCTGCTGCCCGGGCTGGTCGACGCCCACAACCACCTCGGTCTCGAGGACGGCGGCGCCGTCGACGACGACGAGGTGCTGGCGCAGGCACTGGCCGACCGCGACACCGGCGTCCTGCTGCTGCGCGACTGCGGCTCGCCCGCCGACACCCGCTGGGTGCAGGAGCGCGACGACCTCCCGCGGCTCATCCGCTTCGGCAAGCACGTCGCCCGCACCCGCCGCTACCTGCGCGACTACGGCGTCGAGGTGGAGCCGGAGGAGCTCGTCGCGACCGTGGAGCAGCAGGTCTCCGACGGTGACGGCTGGGTCAAGCTGGTCGGCGACTGGGTCGACCGCGACGCCGGCGACCTCACGCCGTCGTTCCCGGCCGACGCCTTCGCCGCCGCCATCGACGCCGCGCACGCCCGCGGTGCCAAGGTCACCGCGCACTGCTTCGGCACCAGCGTCCTGCAGGGCCTCCTCGACGCCCGGATCGACTGCCTCGAGCACGGCACCGGGCTCCAGGCCCACCACCTCGACCAGATGGTCGCCCAGGGCACCGCGCTGGTGCCGACGGTGCAGCAGACCGACAAGTTCCCGGAGTTCGCCGCCGCCGGTCGCGGGAAGTTCCCGGCGTACGCCGACACGATGGAGCGGCTGCACGCCCAACGACGCGAGACGCTCCTCGCCGCCCACGAGGCCGGCGTCCCGCTGTACGTCGGCAGCGACGGCGGCGGCTCGGGTCGGCACGGGCACCTCCACGAGGAGGTCCAGGCGATGATCGACCTCGGCCTGCCGGCCGCCGACGTGGTGGCCGCGGCCACCTGGGCCGGCCGCGACTGGCTCGGTGTCACCGCCGGCCTGGCCGAGGGCGAGGAGGCCGACTTCTGCGTCTACGATCGCGACCCCGTCGCCGACCCGTCGGTGCTCGCCGAGCCGGCGGTCGTGGTCCTGCGCGGTCGCGTGGTCGCCGGCTCCCGGGCCTGATGCGCTACTTCCTGGGCGTCGGCGCCCAGAAGTGCGGCACCACCTGGCTGCACCGCCAGCTCGAGCGGCACCCGCAGGTCGCGCTGCCGGTGGCGGGCAAGGAGCTGCACTACTTCGACTCCCTCGGCGAGACCCGTGCGGGCGAGCCGTTCGCGGCCCACCAGCTCGACGTGGTCGAGCGCCTGGCCCGCACGATGCGCGAGGACGGCGTGGCACGCCCGGCCCAGCTGGAGCGGGTCGCCAACGTCGCCCGCGCGGTCGGGACCGTGCTGCGCGGGCACGAGGCCTACCGCTCCGACCTCGCCGAGGCCGCGGGGGAGGGGACCCTCGTCGCGGGCGAGATCACCCCGGCGTACGCCTGCTGCACGGAGGAGCAGTTCGCGCTGATGCGCACGGTGCTCGACACCCCGCGGGTGGTCTTCGTGATGCGCGACCCGCTGGCCCGGCACTGGTCGGCGGTGCGCTACCAGCACGCCGACCCCGAGCAGCGGGCCCGGACGTGGGAGCGGGCGCACCGCTGGCGCACCTACCGGGCCCGGGGCGACTACCGCACGACCGTGGAGCTGCTCGACCGCACCTTCCCGGCCGACGCGGTGCTGCACCTGTTCTACGAGGACCTGTTCACCGAGGAGACGCTGCGCCGGGTCGCCGCGCACCTGGGCGTCGACGAGCGGTGGGACTGGGACCTCGGCACCGTGGTGAAGGGCTCCGGGGACGACGAGCGGCCGGACCCGCCGCCCGGGCTCGAGCGCTGGCTGGCCGAGCAGTACGTCTTCGTCCGGGACCGCTTCGGCGGCGCCGTCCCGGCCTCCTGGGACCACTGACCGGGACGATTCGGCCCTCTGCCGGGTCCGTGGCAGGATTGTCGGCTGAGTCCTGCGGGTGCGGACCCTCTCTCCGCACGCGACGTGGCCCACAGAGACCGGTGGCCCGGATGTAACCCCACTCCGAGCGCCGACCTCACCAGTAACGACATCCCTGAGGAGACACCACAACCGTGGCCGTCAAGATCCGTTTGAAGCGCCTGGGCAAGCTCAAGGCGCCGCAGTACCGCATCGTCGTCGTCGATGGTCGCAAGAAGCGCGACGGCAAGGTGATCGAGGAGATCGGCAAGTACCACCCGAAGGAGGACCCGTCCTTCATCGAGGTGACCTCCGACCGTGCGCAGTACTGGCTCGGCGTCGGCGCGCAGCCGTCCGAGACCGTGCACAAGATCCTCCGGATCACTGGCGACTGGCAGAAGTTCAAGGGCATCGACGGCGCCGAGGGCACCCTGAAGGTCGCCGACCCGAAGGCCGACAAGCTCGCCCGGTTCAACGAGGCCCTCAAGGAGGTCGGCGCCGAGCCCAAGGACGGCGCCACCACCGCGAAGAAGGCCAAGAAGGACGCGGCCAAGGACGAGGCCAAGGACGAGGCCCCGGCTGCTGACGCCGAGACCACCGACGCCCCGGCTGCCGAGGCCGAGACCGCCGAGAAGTCCTGATGCTGGCCGACGCGCTCGAGCACCTGGTGCGTGGGGTCGTCGACCACCCCGAGGACGTCGTCGTCCGCGACAAGCGGCTGCGCCGTGGCTCCCTCCTCGAGGTCCGGGTCAACCCCGACGACCTCGGGAAGGTCATCGGGCGCGGCGGACGCACCGCGTCGGCGTTCCGCACCGTCATCGGTGCCCTCGCGGGCCGTGGTGGCGCGCGGATCGACTTCGTCGACACCGACCGTCGCTGACCGGTCCCACCGGCACGTCCCGCCGACCCGCCGCCCTCCGGGGTGGCGGGTCGGCGTGCTTCCACCCCCGCCCACCCGGCCGCACCGCGGCCCCACCGCCCAGGAGACCCGCGTGGCCGACCTGATCGACGTCGTCGTCGGACGCATCGGCAAGCCGCACGGCATCCGTGGCGAGCTCACCGTCGAGCTGCGCACCGACGAGCCCGGACGTCGCTTCGCCGACGGGACCGTGCTGCGCGCCGAGGCGCCCCGCGGCTCGACCTTCACCCGCGCGTCGTTGACCGTCGCCTCGACCCGGATGCACCAGCAGGTGCTGCTGGTGCGCTTCGCGGAGGTCGACGACCGCAACGCCGCCGAGGCCGCGCGCGGGGTGCTGCTGCACGCCGAGGTCGACCCGACCGAGACACCGGACGACCCGGAGGAGTTCTACGACCACCAGCTCGTCGGGCTGGCCGTGGTCGACCTGGACGGCACCCGGATCGGCGAGCTGCGCCGCGTCGTGCACGGTGCCCAGGACCTCCTGGAGGTGCGCACGCCCGACGGCCGCGACGCCCTCGTGCCGTTCGTCAGCGCCCTGGTGCCCGAGGTCGACCTCGCCGCAGGACGGGTCGTGGTGGCCGACCGGCCCGGGCTCGTCCAGCTGTTCCCGGACGACGCCCGCGCCGACGACGAGGACTGAGCCGTGCGCCTCGACTTCGTCTCGATCTTCCCCGAGTGGTTCGCACCGCTCACCCTGAGCCTCGCCGGCAAGGCCCGCGAGAAGGGGCTCATCGACGTCGGCGTGCACGACCTGCGCAGGTGGACCGACGACAAGCACCGCACCGTCGACGACACCCCGTACGGCGGCGGCGCCGGCATGGTGATGAAGCCCGAGCCCTGGGGCGCAGCGCTCGACGACGTGCTCACCGAGGGTGCCACGCTGGTCGTGCCGACGCCCTCCGGCGAGCCCTTCACCCAGCGGGTCGCCGCCGAGCTCGCCGCCTCCCCGCACCTGGTGTTCGCCTGCGGACGCTACGAGGGCATCGACCAGCGTGTCGTGGAGGAGGTGTCGACCCGCGCCGAGGTGCGCGAGGTGTCCCTGGGCGACTACGTGCTCAACGGCGGCGAGGTGGCCGCGCTGGCGGTGACCGAGGCCGTCGTACGGCTCATCCCGGGATTCATGGGCAACGCCGAGTCGTTGGTCGAGGAGTCGCACGCCGGCACCGACCGGCTGCTGGAGTACCCCGTCTACACCAAGCCCGCCGTGTGGCGCGGCCGTCCGGTGCCCGACGTGCTGCTGTCCGGCGACCACGCCCGGATCGCCGCGTGGCGTCGCGGCGAGGCGCTGCGCCGCACGGCGGAGCGTCGGCCCGACCTGCTGCACGCCTCGACGCTGGCGGGCATCGCGGGGGAGTGGGAGATCGTCCGGGCCACCCGCGCCGACGCACCCGAGCTGCACGTCCTCACCCTCGGCTGCTGGGTCGGCGAGGCGCTGCTCAACGACGACCTGTCGATCCCGACGCTGCACGAGACCCTCGCGTCCACCACGGAGTCGGTCGAGACCTGGCACACCTACGTCGTGCGCCTCGCGGGCCGTCTGGTCGGGTCGGTCCGCGGCCGCCGTGACCGCGACGACACGCAGGTCTGGGAGATCGGGCGTCTGATGGTCGCTCCCGACCTGCGCGGTCGCGGGCTCGGCCGGGTGCTGCTCGACCACGCCGAGCAGGTCGCGCCCGACGACGTACGCGGGTTCCGTCTGGTCACCGGCAAGCACAGCGAGGCCAACCTGCGTCGCTACAAGCGTGCCGGCTACCGGATCACCGAGGTCCGCGACGACGGCCCGTCGGGACCGGTCGTGCTCGCCAAGCGCCGTCGCTGAGCGGATTTCAGCGCCTCCCGAGCCCTGTGGCAGACTGGTGCGCTGGTCCAGCCGGCCGAGGCCCGCCCCGAGGAACGCACGGGGGAGCCGCGCCGGGCCCCTGCCACAGGGGGAGCCCGCGCCACCCGGCCAGCAGGCGGGACCCGACACCTGAACACACCGCTGCCCCGTGCAGCACATCCGATTCCGCGGCTGACCTGTGGCACTCGCGAGGAGACACCATGACCAACGTCATCGACGAGCTCGGTGCCGCGAGCAAGCGCACCGACATCCCCGCCTTCCGCGCGGGCGACACCATCAAGGTCCACGTGAAGGTCGTCGAGGGCACCCGCTCTCGCGTCCAGGTCTTCCAGGGCGTCGTCATCCGCCTCCAGGGCTCCGGCGTCGGCCGCACCTTCACCGTCCGCAAGGTCTCCTTCGGCGTCGGCGTCGAGCGCACCTTCCCGCTGCACTCCCCGATCTTCGAGACCATCGAGGTCGAGACCCGCGGTGACGTCCGCCGGGCGAAGCTCTACTACCTGCGCAACCTGCGCGGCAAGGCCGCCAAGATCAAGGAGCGCCGCGAGGCCTGAGCGCCCCGCGCCGCTCGGCGCAGCAGCACCACCGGCACGGGCCGGCCCCTCCTGGGGCCGGCCCGTGCTGCGTCGTACGGCGGTCCTCGCGGCCGATTCGAACGGGCCGCCCCGGCTACCTACACTGACGGCCGTGACGGACCGGGACGACGACGTGAGTCAGCGCGACGACGCGGAGGCTCAGCCGGAGGGCGACGCCGTCGGCACGGGTACGGCCGGCGCGGCCACCGCCGACGACGCCGACGGGGGAGCCCCGCGGCGCCACCTGAAAGTCTGGCAGGAGTCGCTGCTGCTCGTGGGTCTCGCACTGGTGCTGGCGATCCTCATCAAGACGTTCCTGGTCCAGGCGTTCTACATCCCGTCGGCCTCGATGGAGCCCGGGCTCCAGGAGGACGACCGGATCCTGGTGCAGAAGCCGTCGTACTGGTTCGGCGAGCCGGAGCGCGGTGACGTCGTCGTCTTCGAGGACCCGGGCGGGTGGCTCGGCGTCAACGAGGACACAGACGTCGACGGACTCCGCGGCGTCATGTCCAAGATCGGGCTCTACCCCACCGGCGGGCACCTGGTGAAGCGCGTCGTCGGGGTCGCCGGCGACACGGTCCACTGCTGCGACGACGCCGGGCGCATCGAGGTCAACGGCGTGGCGCTCGACGAGTCGGAGTTCCTCGCCGAGCGGCCCGAGAACGTCCAGTGCGACGGCCCGATGAAGCCGACCTGCGACTGGACCGCCGGCCCCGTGCCCGACGGCGCGCTCTTCGTCATGGGAGACAACCGCAGCGCGTCGGCCGACTCCTCCGAGCGGCTGTGCATGGACACCGAGACCGACTGCACCCGCGACCCCTACGTGCAGGTCGACGAGGTCGTCGGCAAGGTCTGGGCCGTCGTGTGGCCGCGCGCGCACTGGAGCGTGCTCAACGACCCGAGCGCGTTCGACGACGTGCCCGCGGGCGACTGACCCCGGAGCTTGACGTGAGCGACCTGCCCCGCGGCGCCACGGTGCGGCGCGACGCCGGGATGTACGGCTACGAGCGCGCCCTGCGCCGCCACGGCGTGGAGCTGGTGGCCGGCGTCGACGAGGCCGGTCGCGGCGCCTGCGCCGGCCCGCTCGTGGCGGGCGCCTGCATCCTGCCCGCCGGTCGCGCAGGGATCGTGCCGGGCCTCGCCGACTCCAAGCTGCTCACCGAGAAGGCCCGCGAGCGCTGCTACGACCAGGTCGTACGCCGCGCGCTCGCCTGGTCGGTCGTGGTGGTGCCGCACGACGAGTGCGACCGGCTCGGCATGCACGTCGCCAACGTCGAGGCGCTGCGTCGCGCCGTCGCCGCGCTCGACACCCGGCCGCAGTACGTCCTGTCCGACGGCTTCCCCGTCGACGGGCTCGGCGTGCCGGGCCTGGCAGTGTGGAAGGGCGACCGTGTCGCCGCCTGCGTCGCGGCCGCCTCGGTGCTCGCCAAGGTCACCCGCGACCGCATCATGACCGCGCTCGACCGCGAGCACCCGGCGTACGACTTCAAGACGCACAAGGGCTACATCACCGACGTGCACACCGCCCGGCTGACCGAGCACGGTCCCTCACCGGTGCACCGGATGTGCTTCGTCAACGTCCGTCGGGCGGCCGGGCTAGAGTCGGCGTCCGTGCACGCAGGCGTCACCGGACACGGTCAGGGAGAGGGTGAGCACGAGTGAGCACCGAGGACCTCGAGCGCTACGAGGCGGAGCAGGAGCTCACGCTCTACCGCGAGTACCGCGACGTCGTCGGCATTTTCAAGTACGTCGTGGAGACCGACCGGCGCTTCTACCTGTGCAACCAGGTCGACGTGAAGGCCCGCACCGAGGCCGACGACGTGTTCTTCGAGGTGTCGATGGCCGACGCCTGGGTGTGGGACATGTACCGCCCGGCGCGCTTCGCCAAGAGCGTCAAGGTGCTGACCTTCAAGGACGTCAACGTCGAGGAACTCGCGGAGTCCGACATGGAGCCCCCGAAGCCCTGAGCGGTCCGCGCGCCGCTCGAGCACCCCTCGTGTCCCGTCGTTCGGGTCGAATGTCCTAGTCATCCCTAGTCATTCCGGGCCAGGAAGGGCGACGTGGCTCACTCCTGGCCCTACGCTGATCGAGATCTGATCTTGTCTTCATGGGGCGACGACGAGGTGTCGAGATGACCCGACTGCGTGCACGACGAGGCGACCGCGGAGCCGCGGCCGTCGAGTTCGCGCTCGTCGCACCGCTGCTGCTGATGCTCGTCTTCGGCATCATCAGCTACGGCTACATGCTGAGCTTCCGCCAGGCGATCAGCCAGGGTGCCGCCGAGGGCGTCCGGGCCGCCGCGGTCGCGCCGCAGGGCGCCGACTTCGCCGCGCTCGCCGAGGCGGCCGTCGACGAAGCGCTCTCGGGCTACCAGGGCGTCGAGTGCGCCGACGCCGCCGTCACCTGCAACATCACCGTCGACCCGTGCGGCTCCTCCGCGGCGTACGCCACCGTCGAGATCGTCTACGACTACGACGCCCGCCCGCTCACGCCCGACCTGCCGGGCCTCGGGTTCGTCATGCCGAACACGCTGCGCTACCAGGCGAAGGCCGAGGTCTCGTGCTGATGCGGCGCCCGCGGCCGCTGCGCACCGAGGACGGTGCGGTGGTGCCGTTCGTCGCGGTGGTGATGACCCTGCTCGTGGTCGTCGCGGCCTTCGCCGTCGACCTCGGCATGCAGCGCGTGGTGCGCCGCGACGTGCAGAGCCTGTCCGACATCGTCGCGCTCGACCTCGTGCGGCGTCTCGACGGCCGCGCCACCTCGACGGTGCTCGGCGACAACCAGTTCCGGTCGGCCGTCGTCACCAGCGTCACCGGCAACGCCGACGGCGTGCTGGGCGACGCCCCGGACGTCGTGGTCGAGGTGGGCACCTTCGACGCCGACCCCGACGGTGACCCCACCACCGACGACGGCACCTTCACGTCGTACGGCTCACTCGACTACACCGTCGGCGACGCCAACACCTCCGGAGCCGCGACGCTCCAGTCCACCGCGATCCCGACCGCGGTCCGGGTGACCACGTCCGGCGCCGTCGGGTTCGCGTTCGTGCCCGGCACCGGTGGTGCTGTCCGCTCGGCGGTCGCCGAGGCCGACTCGGGCGGCTGCTTCTCGCTCGGCTCCTACGCCGCCCGCATCGACACGGGCGACTCGTTCATCCTCGGGCCGCTCCTGGGTGCGCTGGGCACCGGGGCGTCGCTGAGCCTGCTGGACGCCCAGGGCCTGGCCGACACCTCGATCACCGCGGCCGGCCTGCTCGGCACCGACCTGACCGCCGGCGGCTTCGACGAGCTCCTCACCACGACGGTGACCCTGTCGTCGCTCTACCTCGCCGCCGCCGACGTCCTCCAGGCGCAGGGCGACACCGCTGCCGCGACCATCCTCAACGGTCTGGCGAGCACCAGCCTCGGGTCCGCGACGCTGCAGCTCGGGTCTCTGCTCGCCCTCGACACCGGAACCAGCACGGCGGCCGAGGCCGCGATCGACGTCTTCAGCCTGGTCGCCGGCGCGGCCTTCCTCGCCAACGGCACCAACCCGATCGCGGTGCCCAACCTCACCGTGTCCGTGCCGGGGATCAGCGCGCTGACGGCCTCGGTCACGATCGGGCAGAAGCCCATCGTGGTCTGCGGCCGGGCCGGCGCCACCGACGCCGAGGTCTCCCAGGTCGACCTCACGCTGAGCGGCACGCTCGCGAACGTCAACCTCGGCCTGGCCCGGATCTCCGCCCCCATCTCGGTGTCGGTCTCGCTCGACCCCGCGGACGCCTCGTTCGACGCCCTCACCTGCGACGTCGGCGACCGCCAGCTCGACTTCACCGTCTCCAGCGGGCTCCTCGACACCCAGGTGCTCCTCGGCAGCACCACCAACGCCAACGCCCTCAAGGTCGAGGTCTACAACGTGCTGCCGCCCGGCTGGGTCAGCGTCGCCAACGGGTACGTCGTCGTCGCCGGCCAGCGCGCCGCCGGCAGCACCGAGACCGGCAGCATCCTGGTCACCGACGGCGACTACGAGAACGCCCCGGTGTTCGAGGCCGGCGACGGCTCGCTCGGGCTGCCCGCCGTCTCCGCCAGCAGCCACCTGACGGTGCTCTCGGGCACGCTCGTCGGCACGCTGGTCACGGGCGTCCTCGGCGGGCTGGTCAACGGCGTGGTCAACCCGCTGGTCAGCGTCGTCGTCACCCCGGTCCTCAGCGCGGTCGAGACCTCGCTGCTCGACCCGCTGCTGCAGTCGCTCGGCATCAACGTCACCGGCGCCGACGTGCACGCGGTCTCGCACAGCGAGTGCGACTTCCCCCGCCTCGCCCAGTAGCCGCGAGCAGCCGCCCGTAGTCACCCGGCCGTCACGGCGGCGGTCCTCCCCGGGCCCCGGAGAAGAAAAGTGACAGAAGTCCTCAGCTGACCAGACCGGCTGCCGATCCTCCCCTGGAAGAGGATGGGAGGCACGGCATGACGCTGCTGAGGACTCGGGCGCAGCGCCTGCGGCACCGGACGGTACGACGTACGCGCGACGAGCGCGGCGCCGTCGCGGTGATGACCGGTGTGCTGTCACTCGTGCTGGTGCTGGCCGCCAGCCTCGCGGTCGACCTCGGGATGCAACGCGTGGTGAGGGCCGACGTCCAGGCCCTCGTCGACATGGTGTCGCTCGACGCGGCCCGCCTGCTCGACGGACGCACGGCGGGGGAGATCCGCTCCGGCGACGAGGACCACGACCCGCTCGACGACGTCGTCGCGGCCAGCCAGGCCCGCAACCAGGGCGCCCTCGGCGACGTGATGTCGCTCGACGCGGTCCTGGTGACGATGACGACCGACGCTCTCGGTGGCCGGGTGCCCGAGCGGGACGGCACCGGTGCGCTGGTCGGCGTCTCGGACGACGTGGTGCCGGACGCCGTGCTCGTCGAGGCCACCGGCGAGGTCGACTTCGCCTTCTCGGTCGGCGAGGGTCAGGCGACGCGGGACGCGATGGCCGCGTCGGCGACGTACGCGTGCTTCCGGATCGGGTCGTTCGCGGCCGCCCTCAGCAGCGGCGACTCCTCGATCGCCGGGGTGTTCGAGGCGATCGTGCAGGACACGCTCGGGATCAACCTCAACGCGATCGGCTACGAGGGCCTGCTGACCACCAACATCGACGTCGCGATGCTCGGCGCCCAGCTCGGGGCCGGCACCGCCGAGGAGCTCGCCGACCTCGGCTACATCAGCGTCGAGGACCTGCTCGACGCCAGCGCCTACGTGCTCGGCCAGCAGGGCGAGGTGGAGGCCCAGGCCGAGGTGGCCCAGATGGCGCAGAACGCCACCGCCGGCGTGGTGCTGGAGGTCGCCGACATCCTCTCGACCGGTGACGGGTCGGTGCTCGAGGGCAAGGTCAACGTCGTCGACCTGCTCGGGTCGGCCGCCCTGTCGGTCGCCACCGTCGTCTCCAACAGCAACAACTTCCTCGACACCGGGGTCGCCTGGTCGGCCCCGCACGTCGCCAACGGCATCATCCAGCTGTCCGCGATCGAGGCCCCCCAGCAGGCCTGCGGCAAGGTCGGGGTCGCCACCGCCCACACCGCGCAGGTGTCGTTCCTCGCCGACCTCGCGTTCACGCTGCCCAACAAGGTCGCCTACAACAACTCCTCGCCCACCGGGCGCGGCGACCTGCTGATCGGGATCCCGACCGACCCGACCAACAAGGCGGGCACCCTGCACATGGAGGCCAGCCTCGCCAAGGCGTCGGGGCTCCTGGTCGAGGCGACCTGCGGAGACGGCACCGTCGACGACCCGGACGGCCTGGGCGTGATGGTGGACACCGGTCTCATCACGACCGCGGTGAGCCTGCCCTTCCGGATGCGGGGGACGCTGACCTCGACCGGTGCCACGACGATCCTCCCGATCGGCACGCTCAACAGCCTCCTCAACCTGTTGTTCGCGATCGTCCCGACGGTCGCCCAGGTCGAGCTGACCCTGGACCTGCAGATGACCGCAGCCATCACTGCGAGCACCCCGGCCTCGACGGCGACCGATCCGTCCTGGTACTGGGCGCCGCCGCACGACTACACCGACGTCGAGCCGACCGACGCGGGCGGTGCGGTCTCGCTGCCGACGCCGGCGGTGAGCATCGACACCGCTGCCAGCACGGCGACGCTGAAGGTCACCACGCTGCTCGGCAGCGTCAAGACCACCACGGTCGCGCTGGGCAGCCTCAACCTCGCACCCGTGATCGCCAGTGCTACGGCCACCACGATCGGGACGTCGACCTCCTCGGTCGTCGCGAACGTCAACCAGGCGCTGGTCCCGGTGTCGGACCTGCTCGGCATCCGCACCGCGGGCGCGGACCTGCTCGGTGTCACCTCGCCGACCTGCGGGCAGCCGTCGCTGGTGGGCTGACTCGGGCGCGACACGCGGGCGAGCCGTGGGTGACACGCAGGACCCGCGTCCGCTCGGCCTCCACAGCGCTGGTCTCCGGTGGCGTCGTCCACACCGCGCCGCCTGACCCGAGCGTCGTGGCCCCGTCCGGCGGCAGCGTGGCGGCATGGAAGCCACCGCCTCGACCACTACCGACCCGCCCGCTCCCGACCGGCGACGCCAGGCCCTCGGGGCGTACGGCGAGGGCCTCGCCGCGCGCCGACTGACCGAGGCCGGCCTGGTGGTGCTCGACCGCAACTGGCGCTGCGACCTCGGTGAGCTCGACCTCGTGCTCCGCGACGGCGACGACCTGGTCGCGTGCGAGGTGAAGACCCGCAGCGGGCTCGGGCACGGCACACCGCACGAGGCGGTCGACGCGACCAAGCTCGACCGGGTGCGCCGCCTCGGGGAGCGCTGGGCGCACGAGCACGGGGTCACGCCGGCCGGCATCAGGGTCGACCTGGTGGCGGTGCTGGTGCCGCGACGAGGCGCGCCCGAGGTCGAGCACGTGCGGGGGCTCTGATGGGGGTCGCCGCTGCCCACGCCGTCGCGCTCGAGGGCGCGACCGGCCACGTCGTCGACGTCCAGGCGGACGTCTCGCCCGGCTCGGCCGGCTTCACGATGGTCGGTCGCGCCGACCTCGCGCTGCGCGAGGGCGTCGACCGCTGTCGCACCGCGGTCGTCAACTCCGGCCTCACTTGGCCGGTGACCAAGCGGATCACCGTGCTGCTCTCGCCGGCCGACCTCGCCAAGCGCGGCACGCACTACGACCTGGCGGTGGCCGTCGCGGTCCTCGCGGCCGCCGGGGAGGTGCCGGTCGCCGCGCTGCGCGGGACCGTGCTGGTCGGCGAGCTGACGCTCGACGGCGGCCTGCGCTCCGTGCCGGGCGTGCTGCCGATGGTGCTCGCCGCAGCGGCCCGCGGGGTGCGTCACGTCGTGGTGCCCGAGCCGCAGGCCGAGGAGGCCGCGATGGTGCCGGGCGTCGACGTCCTCGGGCTCCGGTCGCTGGAGCAGGTCGTGGCCGAGCTCCGCGGCGACCCGGTGCCCGCGGCGCCGCCGGTCGCGCCCATGTCCGGCAGCCGGCTGCTCACCTGGCGCGGCGCCGAGCGGCTGGAGGAGGTCGATCTCGGCGACCTGCGCGGCATGCCCGACGCTCGGTACGCCGCCGAGGTCGCCGCGGCGGGTGGCCACCACCTCCTGCTCTCGGGGCCCAAGGGCGCGGGCAAGACCTCGCTCGCCGAGCGCATCCCCACCTTGCTGCCCGACCTGACCGTCGAGGAGGCGCTCGAGCTCACCGCGATCCACTCGCTGGCGGGTGCGCTCGAGCCCGGCGACGGGCTCATCACCCGCCCGCCCTTCTCGGCCCCGCACCACGACGCGTCGAAGACCAGCCTGGTCGGCGGCGGCAGCGGCCAGGTGCGTCCGGGCGAGATCAGCCGGGCCCACACCGGTGTCCTGCTGCTCGACGAGTTCCCGCTGCTGCGCTCCGACGTGCTCGAGGCGCTGCGCCAGCCGCTCGAGGGCGGCGACATCACGGTGGCCCGCCGCGACGAGTCGGTGACCCTGCCGGCGCGCTGCCTGCTCGTCCTGGCCTGCAACCCGTGCCCGTGCGGCAGCTACGGCGTCCGTCCGACGCCCGGTGTGCGCGCGACGGCGTGCACCTGCCGCTCCCAGCAGCTGCGCGACTACCGCGCCAAGCTCAGCGGCCCGCTGGCCGACCGCGTCGACATCACCCGCCACGTCACCGCCGTGCGACCGCACGACCGGGCGGGGGCGCCACCCGAGACCTCCACCCAGGTGCGCTCACGGGTGGCGGCGGCACGGGACCGCCAGCGCGAGCGGTACGACGGCCTGCCCTGGCGGCTCAACGCGCACGTGCCCGGACCGGCGCTGAAGGACCGCTGGCCGCTCGCCCCGGAGGCGCGCGACGCGCTCGACCGGGCGACGTACGACGGCACGCTGAGCGGGCGCGGTGCCGTCCGGGTGCACCGGCTCGCCTGGACGGTGGCCGACCTGCGCGCGGCCCGGGCGGGCGTTGCGCCCGGCGACGGGTCGACAGACGGCCCGACGGCGAGCGACCTCGACGTCGCAGTGCGGCTGCGCACCGGCGACCCGCTGCTCTCCAGCACCCTGCACGGCGCACCGGGGAGCGCGCCGGCCGACGGGGTGGCGTCGTGACCGCGCCGTCCGACGAGCGCCTGGCCCGGGCCGCGCTGAGCCGTCTCGGCGAGCCCGGCGACCTGAGGCTCTGCCACCTCGCCGCCGAGCTCGGGCCGCAGCGGCTGCTCGCCGCGCTCGCCGAGGACCGCCCCCGCGACGACGGCCTGCGCGACGACGTCGCCGAGCGGCTCCGCCACCTCGACCCGGCGGCGGAGCTCGCCCGCGCCGCCCGTCAGGGCATCCGGTTCGTGGTGCCCGGCGACGAGGAGTGGCCCGACGGGCTCGACGACCTCGCCGGCGCCGGCGCGCTGCACGAGCGTGGGGGCGTGCCGGTCGGTCTGTGGGTCCGCGGTCCGCTGCGCCTCGACGAGATCGCACCGGGCCTGGCCGTGGTCGGCAGCCGGGCCTCCACGACGTACGGCGACCGGGTCGCCGCGGATGTCGCTGCGGAGGCCTCCCTGGCCGGCGTCACCGTGGTGTCCGGCGCGGCGTTCGGCATCGACGCCGCCGCCCACCAGGGGGCGCTCGGCGCGCGCCGGCCGACGGTCGCGGTGCTGGCCTGTGGGGTGGACAAGGTCTACCCGGCCGCGCACCGGGCTCTGCTCGACGACGTCGTGCGCACGGGTGCGGTGGTCTCGGAGGCGGCGCCCGGCTGCGCGCCCCAGCGGGTGCGCTTCCTGGCCCGCAACCGGGTCATCGCCGCGCTCGCCCGCGGCACCGTGGTCGTCGAGGCGGCGGCCCGCAGCGGCGCGCTCAACACCGCCACCTGGGCCTCCGCGCTCGGCCGGGTCGTCGCCGGGGTGCCGGGGCCGGTCACGTCCGGCAGCTCGGCCGGTGTGCACGAGCGGATCCGCAACGGCTCGATGACGCTGGTGACCAGCGGTGCCGACGTGCTGGAGCTGGTCGGCTCGGCGGGGGAGCACCTCGTCGAGCCGCCGCGCGCGCCGACCACCCGCCGCGACCGGCTCACGGCCCGACAGCGTCAGCTCCTCGACGCCGTACCGGTGTCGACCGGGGTCCCGGCCGACTCCGTCGCGCGGGTCGCGGGCGTCGGCGTGCTGGAGGCCGCGAGCCTGCTGCGCCGGCTCGAGACGATCGGCCTGGTCGAGCGTGACGAGGACGGCTGGCGGCTCGGGCGCGCCGAGCCGGCGTGAGCCTGCCCCCTGCCTAGAGTGACGCGTGTGACTGCCGAGGAGGTGCTGCCCGAGGCCGCCGCCCGCGCGCTCGCCGACTACGAGCGTCACCTGCGCTCCGAGCGCGACCTCACCGAGCACACGGTCCGCGCGTACCTCGGTGACGTCGAGGGCGCCCTCGAGCACGCCGCCCGGCTCGGGGTGGACGACCCGGCGGCGCTCGACCTGCGGGCGCTGCGCTCCTGGCTGGCCAAGCAGCAGTCCCTGGGGCTGTCGCGCACCACCCTCGCCCGACGGGCGACCGCGGCCCGGGTGTTCACCGCCTGGCTGGCCCGCACCGGCCGGGCCCCGGTCGACGCCGGGGCGAGCCTCGGGTCGCCGAAGGCCCACCGCAACCTGCCCGGGGTGCTGCGCGCCGACGAGGCGACCGACCTCCTCCGCGCCGCGGCCGAGCGCGCCGCCGACGGAGGACCCACCGGCCAGCGCGACGCCGCCGTGCTGGAGCTGCTCTACGCCACCGGAGTCCGCGTCGGTGAGCTCGTCGGCCTCGACGTCGACGACGCCGACCGCGACCGCGACGTCGTCCGGGTGCTCGGCAAGGGGCGCAAGGAGCGCACGGTCCCGTTCGGCCGTCCGGCCCGCGCCGCGCTGGACGCCTGGCTCGTGCAGGGTCGCCCCGCGCTCGCCGTCGCCGGGTCCGGGGCGGCACTCTTCCTCGGCACCCGCGGCGGCCGCCTCGACCAGCGGGCCGTGCGCACGCTGGTCCACCGACGCCTCGCCGACGTGCCCGGCGCCCCCGACCTCGGTCCGCACGGGCTTCGGCACAGCGCCGCCACCCACCTGCTCGAGGGCGGGGCGGACCTGCGCTCGGTGCAGGAGCTGCTCGGCCACGCCTCCCTGGCGACCACCCAGCGCTACACCCACGTGAGCACCGACCGGCTGCGCCGCGCCTACCGCCAGGCCCACCCCCGCGCCTGAAGCGGCGGATCGAACGGCGCACCCACCAGCGGGAGCGCGGGCCCGCCCACCGGCACGTCGCGCCACAGCGGCAGCAGCCGGACCGGCCCGGCACCCACCAGGTCGAGCGGGTCGAGGTAGACCTCGCCGCGCAGCCAGCCCCAGTGCAGGCACGCCGTCGGCAGGCAGTGCGACCCCGGCAGGGCGAGCCGGCCGAGCGGCGCGCCGGCGGTGACCTGGTCGCCCGCCGCCACGCTCGCCGTGACCGGTTCGTACGTCGTGCGCGTCCCGCCGTGGTCGACCACCACCACGCCACGACCGGCCAGCACGGCCGCGAAGCTGACCCGGCCGGCCAGGGCGGCGCGCACGACCTGCCCGGGGCTTCCGGCGAGGTCGACGCCACGGTGCCCGGCGCCGTACGGGTCGCTCGGCGGATCGAAGTCGTGCACGACCGCGGGCTGGGGCACCAGCGGCCAGACGCCCACCGGGTCGGTGGCACCAGGTGCGGTGACGGCGTCGGCCCGGGGGAGGAGTGCCGGCGTCGCGAGGAGAGCCACGACCAGGAGGAGCACGAGAGGGGTGAGGAGCAGGACGGGGAGCGGGGGGCGGCGGGTCATGGTTCCATCGGACCCCTCGGGAGCGTCGCTGCGTGCCGCTCGGTCGCGCGCCTGTGGACGACGGTCCGCCGGTGCCCGCCTGTGGAGGATTACCGGACCGGCGCGCCCACGGACTACTCTGGTCGCATCACTCGTCCGGGCCTGCCCGGGTGCGTGAAATACGCACGTTCGCAGACCGCGACGGCGTCCCTCTCCGACCGAGCTCGACCCGGAGCGGCGCCGACCACCCGCGGGCGACGGCTCTCAGTCCCCGGGCTCACCGGCCAGGGGTCGGACCGCGCGCGAGCGTCAGGGCGACCGGCACCCGCCGGCCGCGACAACTGAGAACCGACCGGAGCGAGACCGGTGCGCCCTGCCACGCGAGTGGTGAGAAGGGTGACCGCGGGCCGACCAGCCCGCCACCGCGAGGCTCCACACAGGAGAGAACCACCATGGCAGTCGTGACCATGCGCCAGCTCCTCGAGAGCGGCGTCCACTTCGGACACCAGACCCGTCGCTGGAACCCGAAGATGAAGCGCTTCATCATGACCGAGCGCAACGGCATCTACATCATCGACCTGCAGCAGTCGCTGGCCTACATCGACCGCAGCTACGCGTTCATCAAGGACACCGTGGCCAAGGGCGGGACGATCATGTTCGTCGGCACCAAGAAGCAGGCCCAGGAGGCCATCGCCGAGCAGGCCACCCGCGTCGGCATGCCCTACGTCAACCAGCGCTGGCTGGGCGGCATGCTCACCAACTTCCAGACCGTGCACCAGCGGATCAACCGCCTCAAGGAGCTCGACGAGGTCGACTTCGACACCGTCGCCGGCTCGGGTCGCACGAAGAAGGAGCTCCTGCAGATGAAGCGGGAGCGCGACAAGCTGGACAAGACCCTCGGCGGCATCCGCTAGATGGGTCGCACCCCGTCCGCGGTGTGGATCGTCGACACCAAGAAGGAGCACCTGGCGGTCGAGGAGGCGCGCAAGCTGCGCATCCCGATCATCGGCATCCTCGACACCAACTGCGACCCCGACGAGGTCGACTTCCCGATCCCGGGCAACGACGACGCGATCCGTGCCGTCGGTCTGCTGACCCGCGTCGTCGCCGACGCCGTCGCCGAGGGCCTCATCGCCCGCTCCGGCGCGCAGGGTGGCGAGGGCAAGTCCTCCGCCGAGGAGCCGCTGGCCGAGTGGGAGCGCGAGCTCCTCGAGGGTGACGCTGAGAAGGCCGCCGAGACCGCGACCTCCGCCGACGCCGACGCCGCCGCCCCGGCCTCCGAGGCCACCGGCGCGTCCTCCGAGGGCGAGGCCGCCGACGCCGCCGCCGAGGCGACCGAGACCGCTGAGGCCACCGAGGCCACCGAGGCCACCGAGGCCACCGAGGCCAAGGCCGACGCGCCCGCCGAGGAGACCCCGGCCCCGGCCGAGTCCTGACCCGACCCGTTCCTCACCGGTGCGCACCACCGGTACGAACCGTACGAAGGAGTACCCATGGCTTTCACCGCAGCCGACGTCAAGAAGCTCCGTGAGCTGACGCAGGCCGGCATGATGGACTGCAAGAAGGCGCTCGACGAGGCGGACGGCGACTTCGAGAAGGCCGTCGAGATCCTGCGCGTCAAGGGCGCTGCCAAGGCCGAGAAGCGGGGCGCCGAGCGCGAGGCCACCGCGGGTCTCGTCGTCACCTCCGGTGGCGCGCTCGTCGAGATCAAGTGCGAGACCGACTTCGTCGCCAAGAACGACGACTTCGTCGCGACCGCGCAGAAGATCGCCGACGCCGCCGACGGCGCCCAGGCCGCCGACACCGACGCCCTCAAGGCGGTCGAGCTCGACGGCAAGACCGTCGGCGAGGTCGTCGAGGGTCTCGCGGTCTCCATCGGCGAGAAGATCGAGCTCGGTCGCGTCGCCTACTTCGGCGGCAACGCCGTGGCCTACATGCACAAGCGTGCTGCCGACCTGCCGCCCGCAGTGGGCGTGCTCGTCGAGTACGACGGTGACGCCGACGCCGCTCGCGGCGCGGCCATGCAGGTCGCTGCCATGCGTCCGCTCTACCTCACCCGCGACGAGGTCCCCACCGACGTGGTCGACCGCGAGCGCAGCATCGGTGAGCAGAAGGCGCGCGAGGAGGGCAAGCCCGAGCAGGTGCTCGCCAAGATCGCCGAGGGTCGTCTCAACGGCTTCTTCAAGGAGGTCGTGCTCCTCGAGCAGGCCTCGGTGACCGAGCAGAAGAAGAGCGTCCAGAAGGTGCTCGACGAGTCCGGCACCACCCTGAAGCGGTTCGCCCGCTTCGAGGTCGGCGCCTGACGCCTGCCGCTCCACGGCACAGCCACGACGGCGCCGGCACCCCACGGGGTGTCGGCGCCGTCGTCGTACCGGGGTGCCGCACCGCAGGTCGCCCGGTGCGTACAGGCCCTGCACGGGGACCTCCGGCTTCGGTAGGGTCCTGAGGCGCCAGACACACCACCGGGCCGCAGGCCCTGCAGGAGAGGGCACGCCATGGGTCTGTTCGACAAGGTGCGCGGTCAGTTCATCGACATCGTCGAGTTCCTCGACGACAGCCGCGACACGCTCGTCTACCGCTTCCAGCGGCAGGGCAACGAGATCAAGATGGGCGCCCAGCTCGTCGTGCGCGAGGGCCAGGTCGCGGTGTTCGAGAACGAGGGCCAGATCGCCGACGTCTTCGAGCCCGGCACCTACACGCTGGAGACGAAGAACCTCCCGATCCTGTCGACCCTCAAGGGCTGGAAGTACGGCTTCAACAGCCCCTTCAAGGCCGAGGTCTACTTCGTCGGCACCCGGCAGTACACCGACCTCAAGTGGGGCACGCAGAACCCCGTCACGGTCCGCGACAGCGAGTTCGGCATGGTCCGGCTCCGCGCGTTCGGCACCTACGCGCTGCGCGTCGTCGACGCCGCCAAGCTGCTGCGCGAGATGGTCGGCACCGACCCGCAGTTCCGCACCGACGAGGTCTCGGAGTACCTTCGGCAGAACATCGTCAGCCAGGTCGGCACCGCGATCGCCAACTCCAACCTGCCGATGCTCGACCTCGCGGCCAACCAGCAGACGATCGCCGACACCCTGGCCGGCACGCTGACGACCAACCTCGAGTCGATCGGCATCGCGATCCCGCGGTTCGTCATCGAGAACATCTCCCTGCCCAAGGAGGTCGAGGAGATCCTCGACAAGCGGACGTCGATGGGCGTCCTGGGCAACCTCGACCAGTACGCCAAGTTCCAGGCCGCCGAGGCCATGGGCGACGCCGCGAACAACCCCGGCGGCGCGGGGGAGGGCGTCGGGCTCGGCGTCGGCATGGCCGTGGGCCAGCAGATGGCCAACGCGCTGTCCCAGCAGAGCCCCCAGCAGGCCGCGCCCCAGGGCGGTGCGCCCGCCGGCGGCCCGCCGCCGCTGCCGCCCCAGGCGGCGCCGTACTTCATCGCCGTCAACGGCGCTCAGGTCGGTCCGGTCGCGCCGGGGGACATGGCCGGCAAGGTCGCCTCCGGCGAGCTCACGCCGACCTCACTGGTCTGGCAGGAGGGGATGCCGTCGTGGACGGCCGCCTCGGAGCTCCCGGCGCTGCGCTCGCTCTTCGGCGCGACCCCGCCGCCGCTGCCGCCCCAGGCCTGACCCCGGCACCCGTCGACGCGACCGAGGGACACCGATGACCCAGCCGCCGATGCCGCCGCCGATGCCGTCGGACGACGGCGCGCGCCCCCCGCCGCCCGTCCCGCCGCCGGCGCCGGTCGGCGACCACGACGCCCCCGCGGAGCCGCTGCACACCGTCTGCCCCACGTGCGGCTCGCAGGTGGGCTACGCGCCCGGCACGACCTCGCTGCGCTGCCAGTCCTGCGGCGGCACGGTCGACATCGAGGCCGTCGACGCCACCATCGAAGAGCACGACTACGACGCCTGGCAGGCCCGCCACGGCACCGTCGAGGTGGCCTCCCTGGCCGAGCACGTCCTGCAGTGCCAGAACTGCGGGGCGACGACGGAGACCAAGGACATCGCCGGCACCTGCCAGTTCTGCAGCGGCACGCTCATCGCGCTCGGCCACCCCGAGGGCCTGATGCGTCCGGAGGGCGTCGTGCCGTTCGGCGTCGACAAGCGCGGCGCGCAGGACGCCTTCGGCAAGTGGGTCACCAGCCGGTGGTTCGCCCCGACGGCGCTGAAGAAGGTCAACTCCACCGAGGGCCTCGCCGGCACCTACGTGCCGCACTGGACCTACGACGCCCAGACCGAGACCGACTACCGCGGCCAGCGCGGCGAGTACTACTACGTCACCGTCACCGACCGGGTGCCCGACGGCAACGGCGGCACCAAGACCGTCACCCGGCAGGAGCGGCGTACGCGCTGGTACCCCGCCCGCGGCCACGTCGCCCGGTTCTTCGACGACGTGGTGGTGCCGGCCAGCACCCGGCTCGACGACGACCGGCTCGAGAAGATGGGGCCCTGGCAGCTGGCCGACGCCGTGCCCTACCAGCCGGAGTACCTCGCGGGGTACGCAGCACTGCGCTACGACGTCGACCCCGACGACGGCTCGGCCGTCGCGCGCGACAAGATGCGGGACGTCATCCGCACCGACTGCAAGCGCGACATCGGCGGCGACGAGCAGCGGGTGTCCTCGATGGACATCACCTACTCGCAGGCGATGTTCAAGCTGCTGCTGATGCCGCTGTGGATCGCGACCTACCTGTACGGCGGCAAGACCTTCCAGGTGATGGTCAACGCCAACACCGGCGAGGTCGTGGGGGAGCGGCCGTACTCCTGGCTCAAGATCACCGCCGCCGTGGTGGTCGGACTGGCGGTCGCGATCCTCCTGATCTGGGTGTTCGGCTCCGGGGAGAGCAGCGGCTGAGCGACTCGTGAGGGTCGGCGGTACCCTCCCCCGAGGCCCCGCGGGGCCCGCTCCCACCTCGGCGAAGACAAGGACCTCCGTGACCGGTTACCAGCGCGTTCTCCTCAAGCTCTCCGGAGAGGTCTTCGGCGGCGGCAAGGTCGGTGTCGACCCCGACGTCGTGCAGAAGATCGCCGCCGACGTCGCGGCCGTGGCCCGGTCCGGCGTGCAGATCGCGGTCGTCACCGGCGGCGGCAACTTCTTCCGCGGTGCCGAGCTCCAGCAGCGCGGCATGGACCGGGTGCGTGCCGACTACATGGGCATGCTCGGCATCGTCATGAACTGCCTGGCGCTGCAGGACTTCCTGGAGAAGATGGGCGTCGAGACGCGCGTGCAGACCGCCATCACGATGGGCCAGGTCGCCGAGCCCTACATCCCGCGCCGCGCCATCCGGCACATGGAGAAGGGGCGCGTCGTCATCTTCGGCGCGGGCATGGGCATGCCGTTCTTCTCCACCGACACGGTGGCGGTCCAGCGCGCGCTGGAGAGCAGGTGCGACGCCGTGCTCGTCGCCAAGAGCGGCGTCGACGGCGTCTACAGCGCCGACCCGAACAAGGACCCCGACGCGGTCAAGTACGACGACATCACCTTCTCCCAGGCGATCGCCGAGGACCTGCGGATCATGGACCAGACGGCGTTCACGCTCTGCGCGGAGAACAAGCTGCCCATGGTGGTCTTCGGCATGGAGCCGGAGGGCACCATGCTCCAGGTCGTGCAGGGTGAGAGGATCGGTACGCGGGTCCACCCGGACTGACCGGTCCCGCCCCGCACCGAACGACTCGAAAGGACCACCCGTGATCAACGACATCCTCAACGAGGCCGACGGCAAGATGGACAAGTCGGTCGAGGCGACGCGCGAGGAGTTCGCCACGATCCGGGCCGGTCGCGCCACGCCGAGCATGTTCAACAAGATCAACGTCGACTACTACGGGTCGATGACCCCGCTCCAGCAGCTCGCGTCGTTCACCTCGCCCGAGCCGCGGATCATCATGATCTCGCCGTTCGACATGGGTGCGATGGCCAACATCGAGAAGGCCATCCGCGACTCCGACCTCGGCATCAACCCCGCCAACGACGGCAAGGTCCTGCGCTGCGTGTTCCCCGAGCTCACCGAGGAGCGCCGCAAGGAGTACATCAAGATCGCGCGCCAGAAGGCCGAGGACGGCCGGGTCGCGGTCCGCAACCTGCGCCGCACCGCCAAGCAGAACCTCGAGAAGCTCGAGAAGGACGGCGAGGTCGGCCAGGACGACGTCGTCGGCGCGGAGAAGAAGCTCGACTCGGTGACCAAGAAGCACACCGACGCCATCGACGAGATGCTCAAGGGCAAGGAGGCCGAGCTGCTCGAGGTCTGAGACCTCCGAGCAGCCGTTCGACCCCGCCATGACCGACACCTCCCACGACGCCAGCGCCGGCGGCGACACCGGTGCGTCGCAGGGACCCCGGGCGGGGGGAGCCCCTCAGAAGGACCACGGCCGTGCCGGTCGCGACCTGAAGGCCGCCGTCGGCTCGGCCGTCGTGCTGCTCGGGTCGGTGGCGGCGTCGCTAGCCTTCTGGAAGCCGGCGTTCATGCTCATCGTGGTCGTGGCGCTGGTCGTGGCCATCTGGGAGATGCGCCAGGGCCTGCTGTCCCGCGACATCGACCTCCCCGAGCAGCCGCTGATGGTCGGCGGCACCGTGATGGTGGTCGTCGCCTACGTCTGGGGCGCCGAGGCGCTGGTCACCGCCACCGCGGTGACCGCCCTCGCGACGATGCTGTGGCTGCTGCGCCGTGGCATCGACGGCTACGTCCGCACCGCCACCGCGTCGGTCTTCACCCTGGTCTACGTGCCCTTCCTCGGCTCGTTCGTCGCGATGCTGCTCGCCGAGGGCGGTCTCGGCGGCGGCGGTCTCGACGACGACGGTGTGAAGGCGATCATCACGTTCGTGCTGGTCACCATCGCCTCCGACACCGGTGGGTACGCCGCCGGCGTGCTGTTCGGCAAGCACCCCATGGCCCCCGTCATCTCCCCGAAGAAGTCGTGGGAGGGCTTCGCCGGCTCCCTGGCGCTCAGCATGGTCGCCGGCGTGCTGATGGTGACCTGGCTCGACGCCGACTGGTGGGTCGGCATCGTGCTCGGCGTGGTCGGCGTGGTGATGGCGACGCTGGGCGACCTGTGCGAGTCGGTCATGAAGCGCGACCTCGGCATCAAGGACATGAGCCAGGTGATCCCGGGCCACGGCGGCCTCATGGACCGGCTGGACTCGCTGCTGGCGACGGCGGCCCCGGTGTGGCTGCTGCTGCACCACCTGGTCTTCGCGTGAGCTCGTCGCGGCGGGTGAGGTCGCTCCCACCGAGCCCGAGCACAGCCGCGGCACAGGCACGCGCCGTACGATCGGCAGCACGATGACGACGCACGAGCCTCCCGGCGGTCCCGCACCCAGCGGCGCCGGCAAGCGCAAGGCGCCGCGGTCCGCCCGCAGCCGCCGCCGCCCGATGCGGGCAGCCCAGCCCGGCCGGCGCGCCGCCACCCCGGACCCCGCGTCGGCGAGCGCCTCCCGGGCGTCCACCCCGGCCGAGCCGTCCGTCGACCCGGAGGCCACGCAGGCCATGGAGGTCGTCCCGCTGGGAGCGACCGCCGCGGCCTCCACGGCCACCCCGACGCCGCCCGTCGCGCCCGAGCGGCCAGACCCGCCGCGCGCCACCGCCACGACGTACGCCGACGACGCGCCGGCCGACGCGGTCGACCCGGTCGACGCCGGCGACGCGTCCGCGGAGCCCGAGCGCGACCCCCGCTTCTGGCACCGGGACCACCCGGTGTTCACCCCCCTGGCCGGCTTCTTCACCGGCCTGCTGGTCGCCGTCGCGGTGCCCGGCGTCTTCGGGGCGCTGCTCAGCAGCTTCCTCGACGACGAGTCGGTGGCGCGGGTCTTCCCGTTCACCCTGGCCGTGGTCGGCGTGCCGCTGGTGCTGCTGGCGGTGCCGCGCACCCGTCGGTTCGGGAAGTACATGCTGTTCGGAATGGTGCTGACCGCGGTGGTCGTGGTCGCGGTCGCCGCGCTGACGCTGTGGATCCTCATCAGCAACGACGGCTGAACCGGCTCGGGAGGCACTAGCCTGCCCGCATGACCCGGGCGCGCGCGTGCTGACCCACCTCGGGCCGCTGCCGGCCCACGAGCTCTTCGTCGCGCTCGGCGTCGCCGTCGCTGCCCTGGTCTTCGTGCTCGAGGCGCGGCGTCGCGGTCCGGCCGACGACCGGCTGGTGTACGTCGTCGCCGGGGCGCTCGTTGGCGGGGCGCTGCTGATGCGGCTGGGCACCTGGGCGCAGCACCTCGACCTGCGCGACAACGCCACGCTCGTCGAGCAGTGGGCCTATGGCAACCGCTCGATCCTCGGCGGGCTGGTCGGCGCCTGGCTCGGCGTCCACGTCGCCAAGCGGCTCGTCGGCTACACCGCTCGCACCGGCGACCTGTTCGCCCCCGCGGTCGCCCTGGGCATGGCGGTCGGTCGGATCGGCTGCCTGCTCACCGAGGAGCCCGGCACGCCGACCCGTGGCGGATGGGGGATCGTGCTCGACGAGACCCAGGCCGCCCGCACCGGCGCCGTCGCGGGCGTTGGCCTGCACCCGTCGTTCCTCTACGAGATCGCCTTCCACGCGCTGACCTTCGCCGCGATCTGGTGGTGGCTGCGGCACCGGTCCCTGCCGCCGGGCGAGGTGTTCGTCTGGTGGGTCGCGGCGTACGGCGTCTTCCGCTTCGCCGTCGAGGAGGTCCGTGGCAACGAGGTGGTGTGGGCCGGGCTGACCCGCCCGCAGCTGTTCCTCGCCGTCACCGTACCGCTGGTGCTGCTGCGGATCTGGTGGCGCTGGCGCCACGGTGCGTACGACGGCGCCCTGCGCGCCGCGCGCACCGAGCAGGCGGTCGCGGCGTGAGCGCGACGACCCCCTCACCCCGCGGGCCGGGCATGCCCCTGCGCGGCGACCGCGTGCACCGCTACGTCGACGCCTTCTGCCCGCTGTGCCACGAGGAGCGGCCCGACCGCCCGCTGGCCGACGTACGACGGCTGCGCGGGTGGCTGGTCGTGCGCGACGACCGGGTGTGGCTGGAGCGCGGCTGCCCCGACCACGGCCTGGTGCGCACGCTGTACGACGAGTCGCCGGAGATCCTCACCTGGCTGGAGCGCTGGACGGCGCCGACGAAGGTGCACCTGCCCGACGTGCCGGGCAACTTCGACCCGGTGCCGCTGGCCTACGCCCGCGGGCTGCCGGAGATGCAGACGCAGCACACCTGCATCCTGCTGGAGGACCTGCTCGACCACTGCAACCTCAAGTGCCCGACCTGCTTCGCGGAGTCCGCGCCGGCGCTGGCCTCGGTCGCGCCGCTGGAGCAGGTGCTGGCCAACGTCGACGCCCGGCTGGCCAAGGAGAACGGCCGCCTCGACGTCCTCATGCTCTCCGGCGGCGAGCCGACGCTCTACCCGCACCTCGCCGAGCTGCTCGACGCCCTCGTCGCCCGCCCGGTCGTCCGGATCCTCGTCAACACCAACGGCCTGCTCGTGGCGCAGTCCGACGAGCTCGTCGCGCTGCTCCAGCGGCACCGCGAGCGGGTCGAGGTCTACCTCCAGTACGACGGCGAGTCGGCGCAGGCCTCCGCCCACCACCGCGGCGCCGACCTGCGGCGGTTCAAGGACCGTGCGGTCGAGCGGCTCTCGGCGGCCGGGGTGTTCACGACGCTCACCATGACGGCGGCGCTCGGCGTCAACGACGACGAGATCGGGGCGGTGCTCAAGCGCGGCCTGGACACGCCGTACGTCGGCGGTGTGACGATCCAGCCCGTATTCGGCTCCGGCCGCTCGGGTGGCATCGACCCCCTCGACCGGCTGACTCACACCGGGGTGCTGGCCCGGCTGGAGGCGCAGACCGGCGGTCAGGTCACCTGGCGCGACCTGACCGCGCTGCCGTGCTCGCACCCGCACTGCTGCTCGGTGGGCTACCTGCTGCGCGACGACGCCGGCACCTGGCGCTCGCTCGTCTCGATCATCGGCGAGGACCGGCTGCTGCAGTGGCTCGACCTCGAGCCCGACCTGCTGGCCAACCGGATCGCGGACGACGCCATCCCCGGAGCGCTGCGCGAGACGGTCAAGCGGTCGCTGCTCGACCTGCTCAGCGAGCAGTCGTCGCTGTCGCACCCGTCCATGGCGGAGGTGTGGCGCGACGTGTGCCAGGCCTGCGACCTGGGCATCGGGACCCTCACCACGCTCGTCGCGTCACGGCTGCCCGGCCAGGGTGAGCGGCTGCGTCGGCTGCTGGGGGAACGGGTGCTCCGGGTGACCGTGAAGCCCTTCATGGACATGAACACGATGATCGAGGAGCGGCTCACCCAGTGCTGCGTGCACGTGGGCACCGTCGGCAGCGCGGGCGGTGCCGACGGTGCCGACCGTGCCGACCGTGCCGACCGTGCCGACGGTGCCGACCGTGCCGACCGTGCCGACGGTGCCGACGGTGCCGCCGAGCCGGTCCACCAGTGCGCACCGTTCTGCGCCGTCCAGGCCTGGGCGCCGCTCTCGGCGACCCGTCTCTCCACCGCCACGGGAGGTCCCGCATGAGTGCCGACCACATCGACCCCGCCGCCGGTCGCACCCGCGACCCGAGGGTCGTCACCACCGCGACCCGCGGGCTGCCCGAGCCCCCGGCGTACGACGCCGACGCGCACGAGAGCCCGGACCCGCTGCGGCTGTGCGTCGCGGCCACCACCGCGCTGCTCGGCTGGGTGCTCGGGCCGGTGGCGCTGGTGGCCTTCGCCGGCGTCGGCGTGGCCGGCTACGCCAGCGCCCGCCGGGGCGGGCTGCTCCGGTCGCGCTGCAAGCTCGGTGACACCCGGCTGGTGCTGGCCTACCTCGCGGTGCTCGTCGTCCTCGGGGTGGCCGGCACGCTCGCCTCGCTGGGCTGGGGCACGGGCTGGTGGGTCGGGAGGTGGACGGCATGAGCGACGTCCCCCCGCAGCAGCCCCCGCAGCAGCCGCCCGGTCCGCCCTCGGGCGGCCCGCCGTCGTACCCGACGTACCCGACCCCGGCCGGCGGACCGCCGCCCGGCCCACCACCGGGCGGCACCAGCAAGGGCCTCATCGCCGTCCTCGGGTTCCTGGCCGGCGGGGTCTGGATCCTGGTGCCGGCCATGGCGTTCGGTGCGGGGCTGAGCCTCGACAACGGCAGCGGTAACGTGTCGCTCGCCGTGGTGCTCGCGATCGTCATCGGCATCGGACCGCTGGTCGCGATGATGGTCTACCGGCCGACGCGACGGTTCGCGGTGTGGATGGTGATCGGGCTGGCCACCACCGTGATCGTGCTGGGCGGTGCCTGCATCGGCATCCTCGTGCTCCTCAGCCAGTCCTACGCATAGGGCTCCTCGACCGCGCAGCAACTAGCATCGAGGGGTCATGTCCGAGACGCCGCAGACCCCACAGCCCCAGCAGACCCCGCAGTCCGCCACCGCCACCGCCGACGCCGACGAGCCCAGCGCCACCACCCCCGAGATGGAGGAGGCGGCCCGAGCCGGTCGCGCACTCCCGCTGGTGATGAGCGCGCCGCGCGGGCGCAAGAAGCCGCCGCCCCACCTCGCCGACCTCGACCCCGCCGGGCGCAAGGCGCTGCTGGAGGACAACGGGCTGCCGGGGTTCCGCGCCAAGCAGCTCTCGACGCACTACTTCGCCCGGCTGGTCGACGCCCCCGAGCAGATGACCGACCTGCCCGCCGCCCAGCGCGGCGAGCTGGTCTCCACCCTTCTGCCGGAGCTGATGACCCCGGTCCGCACCAGCGAGGCAGACAGGGGCACCACCCGCAAGACGCTGTGGCGGCTCTTCGACGGCGCGCTCGTCGAGTCGGTGCTGATGCGCTACACCGACCGCACCACCATGTGCGTCTCCAGCCAGGCCGGCTGCGGCATGGCCTGCCCGTTCTGCGCGACCGGTCAGGGCGGCCTCCAGCGCAACATGAGCACCGCCGAGATCGTCGAGCAGGTGATGGCCGGCGCCCGGTCGCTCGCCCGCGGCGAGGTGCCCGGCGGTCCGGGACGCGTCAACAACGTCGTCTTCATGGGCATGGGCGAGCCGCTGGCCAACTACAAGGCCGTCGTCGGGGCCGTACGCCGCCTCACCGACCCCGCGCCCGACGGGCTCGGGATGTCGGCACGCGGGGTCACCGTCTCGACCGTCGGCCTGGTGCCCCGCATCCGCCAGCTCACCGAGGAGGGCGTGCCGCTCACCCTCGCGCTGAGCCTGCACGCCCCCGACGACGAGCTGCGCAACGAGCTGGTGCCGATCAACACCCGGTTCTCGGTCGCCGAGACCGTCGACGCCGCCTGGCAGTACGCCCGCACCACCAAGCGCCGGGTCTCCATCGAGTACGCCATGATGCGCGGCATCAACGACCAGGGGTGGCGCGCCGACCTGCTCGCCGACGTCCTCTACGCCACCGGCGCCGACTGGGGCTGGGTGCACGTCAACCTCATCCCGCTCAACCCGACGCCTGGCAGCAAGTGGACGGCCTCCGACCCGGCCGACGAGCAGGAGTTCGTCCGGCGGCTCGAGGCCCGCGGCATCCCGACCACGGTCCGCGACACCCGCGGTCGCGAGATCGACGGCGCCTGCGGCCAGCTCGCGGCCTCCGAGCTGGCCTGAGCCCGTGCCCCTCGACGCGGCTCGCGTCCGGGAGGCCTGCGCGGCCTGGACGTGGTTCCCCGACGACGCCGCGCCCCTGCAGACCGACGACTGGCTGCTGGTGAAGTTCCCCGAGTACGCCGAGCACGAGCTGTCGGTGGTGCGCTTCCACCCGACCGGGTCGACCGCCGACGCGCTCGCGTCGGTGCTCGCCCAGGCGCGGCGCACCCGGCTGCCCGAGCTGCTGTTCTGGGTGCGCCTGGGCGCCGAGCCGGACCTGGACGAGCGGCTGCTGGCCCTCGGCGGGCGACCGGAGGAGACCCTGGACGTGCTCGCCCTCGACCTCGCGGCCGGCGTACCGGACACCGGGCGGGTCGACGCGGCGGTCGAGCTGGTCTGGATCGACGACGTCGAGACGCTGCGGGCGGCGCACGAGGTGTTCGTGGCCGTCTTCGGCGGGGAGGTGCCGCCCCCGGCCCGGCTGGAGGTCGAGGCGCTGCAGACGTCGATCGACCGGCGCGCCGGCCTCGGTGGGGCCCTGGTCGCGCTGCTGGACGGCGAGCCGGTGGGTGCCGCGGGCCTGACCGTCGCCGACGACGGCACGTCGCGGCTGTGGAGCGGCGCAGTGCTGCCCCACGCCCGCGGCCGGGGCGTCTACCGGGCCCTGCTGGGCGCCCGGCTGGCCTACGGCGCTGAGCAGGGGAGCCCGCTCGCGCTGGTCAAGGGACGCGTCGAGTCGTCGGGGCCGATCCTGCGGCGCTGCGGCTTCACGGCGTACGGCGAGGAGCGGTCCTACCTGCTCCCGCTGGGGCCGGCGCGCGCCTGACCAGCGCGCCCCGCGCTGTTCACGTGTCGTCCAACTGGGCTACCCCGCACGTTGCGTGGTCCTCCCTAGCGTCCCAGCCATGGCCGAGCCGTACGCCGCTCCCGCACTGCTGGTCCCGCCCCGTCGCCGTCCCGAGGACGAGCTCCGGGTCCAGCTGGTGTCCGAGTCGTTCCTCCCGCAGGTCAACGGGGTCACCAACTCGGTCCGCCGGGTCATGGAGCACCTCGCCGCCCAGGGCCACCGCGCCGAGCTGGTCGCGCCGACCGGTCCCGACACCTACGCCGGGTTCCGGGTGCGGCACGCCCGCGGCGCCGCGCTGCCGTTCTACAAGGACTTCAAGATCGGCCTGGAGACCCGCCGCCGGCTGCGGGTGATGATGAGCCGCTTCCGCCCGGACGTGGTGCACATCGCCTCGCCGGCCACGCTCGGGCTGCAGGCGGCCCGGGCCGCCGCCGACCTCGGCATCCCGACCGTCGCGATCTACCAGACCGACCTGGTCGGCTTCGCCGAGCGCTACGAGCTGCCGGGCGGGGCGAAGGCGATGGCGAGCCTGACCCGACGCATCCACACCCGCGTCGACCGCACCCTCGCGCCGTCGTCGGCCAGCCTTGCCCAGCTCGACGGGCTCGAGGTGCCCGGCACGGCGCTGTGGCCGCGCGGTGTCGACCTGGTCCAGTTCGACCCGCGCCACCGCAGCGAGGACGTCCGCCGCTCGGTGTCGCCCGACGGCCGGCTGCTGGTCGGGTACGTCGGCCGCCTGGCGCCGGAGAAGGAGCTCGAGCTGCTCTCGGTGCTCGACCGCGACTCCCGCTACCAGGTGGTGCTCGTCGGCGGTGGCCCCGAGGAGGCCCGGCTGCGCGAGGCGCTCCCCGACGCCGCCTTCCTCGGCGTGCTGCACGGTGAGGACCTCGGCCGGCTCTACGCCTCGCTCGACGTGTTCGTGCACACGGGCCGGCACGAGACCTACTGTCAGTCCGCCCAGGAGGCGCTCGCGTCCGGCGTACCGGTCGTCGCGCCGAGGCAGGGCGGTCCGGTCGACGTCGTCGCCGACGGCACGGCCGGCCACCTGTACGCCCCCGGCGACGCGGCCGCGCTGGCGTCGTACGTCGACGGGCTGGCGCGCGACGAGGTCGGTCGTCGCCGGATGGCGCTCGCCGCCCGCCGCAGCGTCGAGTCCCGCTCCTGGTACGCCGTCAACGAGGCGCTCCTGGGCCACTACCGGGCGGTGATCGCCGAGCGGGTGGCCGTCGCCCAGGCCATGTAACACGCCGTCCGACTGTCTACTGCACTGATCGATCAGTGCAGTAGACGGTCGATGCGAGCGGTAGTTCGCTGAACGGCGTGTTACACGGGGAGCCGCGTCGGCCTCAGAAGGCGTGCGCCACCAGCTCGGCGAACAGCGCGTCCGGGTCGGCCGACTCGAGACCCTTCTGCCGGAACCACCCACACACGTTGGTGCAGTCGCGCATCAGGAAGTCCATGCCCTGCAGGTTGCCGACCAGGTCGACGATCTGCGGCAGGTCGATCACCACGAGCCGTTCGCCGGCGGCGAGCAGGTTGTACGCCGACAGGTCGCCGTGCACGACGCCGGCCTGCGCCATCGCGGCCATCGCGTCGCGCAGCTGGTCGTAGTACGACGCGAGCAGGTCGGCGTCGGGCCGCGACTGGGCCAGCCGGGGTGCGGTCACGCGCTGGCCGGTCTCCTCGTCGGGGACGGTGATCCACTCCATGAGCAGCTCGGTGCCGTCGACCTGCACGGGGTAGGGGACCGGCAGCCCGGCCTCCCAGCAGCGCACGAGCGCGTTCCACTCCGAGACCGCCCACTCGCCCATGGCGACCTGGCGGCCGAAGGTCGACTTGCGCTTGAGGGCACGCTCGTCGCGCGAGCGCTTCATCGAGCGGCCCTCGGTGTACGCGGCCGAGCGGTGGAACGACCGGTGCTCGGGCGCCCGGTAGCGCTTGGCGGCCATCACGACGCCGCCGTCCGGGTGGTGCGGGTCGGCGCGCTCGACCAGGAAGACGTCGGCCTCCTTGCCGGTCTTGAGGATGCCGAGCTCGGTGTCGACGGCGCCGGCCGAGGTCACGACCCAGTCGGGGCGTGGCTCGGGGCCCCGCATGAGGGGCTCGACCTCGAGCCACGTCGACCAGCGCTGGCCGTCGTCGAGGTCGTCGTAGGTCCGCCAGTCGGTGGTGAAGGCGGGGTCCGGGTCGGGCTCGTGCTCGTGCTCGACCGCGGGGAGATCGGGAAAAGGATCAGGAGACTGATCGGGAAACGGGGTGTCCCCGGAGATGCTGTGCAACGCGAGTGCTCGTTTCGAGAGTGAGGTGGTCGGCGGGCAGGCCGAGGACAGTCATCGACATGTCACGCTCCTCTCGACGGCACCGGCTGGTCCGGCAGGCGTGGAACCACGGTGACGCACGGCGCGAAGGCGCCGCAACCGATTTACCTCGCTCTCACCGCGGTCAGAGCAGGGCCAGCACGTCGTCGCGCTCCCAGCCACCGATCCCGGGCCGGGCGAGCAGGTAGTCGGCCACCGCCCCGGCGTCGCCCACGGTCTCCAGCAGGCCACCGCCCATGACCCGCAGGTACGCCGCCGACGGCGGGTTGAGCGCGCGGCCGACGGGGGAGTCGGGCGGTGCGGTGAAGGTCAGCACTGGGAGCCCGTCGAGCACCGAGACGACGTGCAGGGTCTCGTAGTGGCCGGGCCCGTAGGCGTGCGTGCCCTCGCGCAGCAGCGTCTCCAGGTCGAGGTCCTCACCCGGCGGGCGGTGCATCTCCTGCACCGCGACGTCGGAGAACTGCTCGGCGCTCAGCAGCCACGCACGGCCGACCGACGTACCGGCGCCGTGCACGTCGTAGAACGCCACCCCGCCGCCCCAGGTCGGCGACTCGCCCGCGAAGAACACCGAGCCCGGCAGGTCGACCGCCCGGCTCGCGCGCGGCGGGGTCGCGTCGCGCGCGCCCGGGGTGCCCAGCGACGCGCCCTCCGGCGTGCCGCCGGCCAGGTAGTGACCCAGCCGGGTGGGGTCGGTGTTGGAGCCGTACGCGGCGTACCAGACCTGCTCGGGGACCACCGGCCCATCAGACCACGGTTCGCCCGCGCGCCGGCCCGCCGGGGAGTAGCGTTCCGCCGTGCCGCACCGTCGCCCCGCTCCCCGCACGGCCCCCAGCGCCGTCCTGGCGGCCCTCACCGCGCTCCTGCTCGCCGTCGTGCTCGTCCCGGGCGCCACCGCCCGCGACGCCGGCCGTGCCTCCACCGTGGGTGCCCAGGGCATCGGCGACCCGTACTGGCCGCTGGACGGCAACGGCGGCATCGACGTGCGCCACTACGACGTCCGGATCTCCTACGACCCGGCGGTCGGCCGGCTCGACGGCACCACGACGCTGCGGCTGCGCGCCACCCAGGACCTCACCGCCTTCCACCTCGACCTGCTCCTGCCCGTCACCGAGGTGGAGGTCGACGGCGTCGCGGCCCGGTGGTCGCGCCCGGGCTCGCACGAGCTCCGGGTCGTCCCCGCCACGCGGATCGATCGCGGCCAGGTCGTCGCGGTGCGGGTGACCTACTCCGGGCGCCCCGACGACGCGTCGTACGCCGGGGAGTCCAACTGGCTGTCCGGCCCGCGGGAGGTCGTCGCGGTCAACCAGCCGCACATGGCGCCGTGGTGGTTCCCCTCCAACGACCACCCGCGCGACAAGGCGACCTTCGACGTCACCGTCACCGGGCCGGTCGCGATGCAGGCGATCTCCAACGGCACCCTCGTCTCGCGCACCGAGGTCGGCACGAAGGCCCGCACGCACTGGCGCTCCGCCGACCCGATGGCGACGTACCTCGCGTTCTTCGCCCTCGGCCGCTACCAGGTCGAGCGGGGCCGGATCGCCGGACTGCCCTACTACAACGCGGTGTCGCGGTCGCTCGACCCCGACCTCCGCGCGACGGCGCTGCGCCAGCTGCGCGGGTCGGCACGGATCACCGCCCGGCTCGCCGACCGCCTGGGGCCCTACCCGTTCGAGTCGACCGGCGGCCTGGCGACCGGGCTGCCGCTGTGGTTCGCGCTGGAGAACCAGACCCGGCCGGTCTACCCCGGGTGGGCGATCGACCGGTCCCTGCTCGTCCACGAGCTGGGGCACCAGTGGTTCGGCGACTCCGTCGCGGTCGGGCGCTGGCGCGACATCTGGCTCAACGAGGGCTTCGCGACCTTCCTGGAGCACTGGGACGTCGAGCAGCGCGGCGGCACCTCGGCGACCACCTGGCTGCGTCGGGCGCACGCCGAGCGCCGCAACGACGCCACCTTCTGGCGCCTCGACATAGCCGACCCCGGTCCGGGCCGGGTCTTCGACAACCGGGTCTACGAGCGCGGTGCGATGGCCGTGCAGGCGCTGCGCGACCGGTTGGGGGAGCGGGTGTTCTGGAAGGCGCTGCGCACCTGGCTGGCCGCTCGCCGCGACGGCGTCGGCACCGTCCCGGCGTTCCGTCGGCACGTGCAGCGGGTCAGCGGGAAGGACCTGCGCGGGTTCTTCCGCACGTGGCTCAGCGGCCGACGGGCGCCCGACGCGACCCGCGCCAACGGCCTGCGCTGAGGTCCGCAGGCCGCCGACGACGAACGGCGCGTCCCCGAGGGGACGCGCCGTCCGGACGTGGTGCGGGGTGGCCCCGCGGGTGCTCAGTGGCCGTGCTTGATGGCGGTGCGCAGGTCCTTGTTGAGCTGCGAGATCACGTCGAGCGGGATCTCCTTCGGGCAGGCCGTGGCGCACTCGCCGATGTTGGTGCAGCCGCCGAAGCCCTCGGCGTCGTGCTGGCCGACCATGTCGACCACGCGCGACCAGCGCTCGGGCTGACCCTGGGGGAGCAGGCCGAGCTGGGTGATCTTGGCGCCCATGAACAGCGACGCGGAGCCGTTCGGGCACGCCGCCACGCAGGCACCGCAGCCGATGCAGGTCGCGAAGTTGAACGCCTTCGTCGCGTCGTCGCGCGGCACCGGCACGGAGTTGGCCTCCGGCGCCGAGCCGGTGTTGGCCGAGATGTAGCCGCCGGACTGGATGATCCGGTCGAAGGCGCTGCGGTCGGTGACCAGGTCGCGGATGACCGGGAACGCGTCGGCACGCCACGGCTCGATGGTGATGGTGTCGCCGTCGGCGAACGAGCGCATGTGCAGCTGGCAGGTCGTGGTGACCTCCGGGCCGTGCGCCTCGCCGTTGATCATCAGCGAGCAGTTGCCGCAGATGCCCTCGCGGCAGTCGGAGTCGAACGCCACCGGCTCCTCGCCACCGGCGTTGAGCTGCTCGTTGAGGACGTCGAGCATCTCCAGGAAGCTCATGTCCTCGGAGACGTCGTCGACCTGGTAGGTCTTCATCTCGCCCGGCGCCTGCGGGCCGGCCTGACGCCAGATCTTCAGGGTGAGGTTCATGGTTACTTGTAGCTCCGCTGCTTCATCTCGATGGCGGTGTAGATGAGGTCCTCCTTGTGCAGGACGGGCTGGCCGTCCTCGCCGCCCCACTCCCAGGCCGCGACGTAGGCGAACTCCTCGTCGTGCCGGAGCGCCTCACCGTCCTCGGTCTGCGACTCCGCACGGAAGTGGCCGCCGCAGGACTCGCGACGGTTGAGGGCGTCGATGCACATCAGCTCGCCGAGCTCGATGAAGTCGGCGACGCGGCCGGCCTTCTCGAGGCTCTGGTTGAGCGAGTCGGCGGTGCCGAGGACCTTGAGGTTGCGCCAGAACTCCGCCTTGAGCTCGCGGATCTGGTCGATCGCCTTGCGCAGGCCGTCCTCGGTGCGCTCCATGCCGCAGTACTCCCACATGATGTGGCCGAGCTCGCGGTGGAAGGAGTCGGCGGACCGGTCGCCGCCGATGGAGAGGAACTTGGAGACCCGGTCCTCGACGGAGGCCTTCGCCTCGGCGACGGCCGGGTGGGACTCGTCGATCTTCTCGAACGGGCCGTCGGCGAGGTACTCGCGGATGGTGTTCGGGAGGACGAAGTAGCCGTCGGCCAGACCCTGCATCAGCGCCGAGGCGCCGAGGCGGTTGGCGCCGTGGTCGGAGAAGTTGGCCTCGCCGGCCACGAACAGGCCCTCGATCGAGGACTGCAGGTTGTAGTCGACCCACAGGCCGCCCATGACGTAGTGCACGGCCGGGTAGATCCGCATCGGCGTCTCGTACGGGTTCTCACCCGTGATCCGGGCGTACATGTCGAAGAGGTTGCCGTACTTCTCGCGGACGGCGTCCTCGCCCAGACGCGAGATCGCGTCGGCGAAGTCGAGGTAGACGCCGCGGCGGAAGTCGCCGACCATCGGGCCGACGCCGCGGCCCTCGTCGCACATGTTCTTGGCCTGGCGCGAGGCGATGTCGCGGGGCACCAGGTTGCCGAACGAGGGGTAGATCCGCTCCAGGTAGTAGTCGCGGTCCTCCTCGGCGATGTCGCGGGGGTCCTTGTCGCAGTCCTCGCGGTTCTTCGGCACCCAGATGCGGCCGTCGTTGCGCAGCGACTCCGACATCAGCGTGAGCTTCGACTGGTGCTCGCCGGAGACCGGGATGCAGGTCGGGTGGATCTGCGTGTAGCAGGGGTTGGCCATGTAGGCGCCCTTGCGGTGCGCGCGCCACGCGGCGGTGACGTTGGACCCCATCGCGTTGGTGGAGAGGAAGAAGACGTTGCCGTAGCCGCCGGAGGCGAGCACGACGACGTCGGCGAGGTGGGTCTCGATCTCGCCGGTGACCAGGTCGCGGGCGATGATGCCGCGCGCCTTGCCGTCGGCCACGATGACCTCGAGCATCTCGTGACGCGTGTACTGCGTGACGGTGCCGGCCGCGACCTGGCGCTCCATGGCCTGGTAGGCGCCGATCAGCAGCTGCTGGCCGGTCTGGCCGCGCGCGTAGAACGTGCGGGAGACCTGCACGCCGCCGAAGGAGCGGTTGTCGAGCAGGCCGCCGTACTCACGGGCGAACGGGACGCCCTGCGCGACGCACTGGTCGATGATCGAGGCCGAGACCTCGGCGAGGCGGTAGACGTTGGACTCGCGGCTGCGGTAGTCGCCACCCTTCACGGTGTCGTAGAAGAGGCGGTAGGTGGAGTCGCCGTCCTCCTTGTAGTTCTTCGCCGCGTTGATGCCGCCCTGGGCGGCGATCGAGCGCGCTCGGCGCGGGGAGTCCTGGTAGCAGAAGGACTTGACGTTGTAGCCGGCCTCGCCGAGCGTGGCGGCGGCCGCGCCGCCGGCCAGGCCGGTGCCGACGATGATCACGTCGAGCTTGCGGCGGTTGGCCGGGTTGACCAGCCGGTTGTCCATCTTGCGTGTGGTCCAGCGGTCCTTGATCGGACCGGTCGGCGCCTTCGCGTCGACGAGCTTCTCGCCGTGCGTGTAGTAGCCGTGCGCGTCGTCGGAGACCTGCGTGGGCGCCTCGTTGTGCGCGACGAGGCCGCTGAGATCGGCGTTGGAGGATGCCATGTCCGGGTTTCTCCCTCGGTGGTGAAGCGGTCTCGGGTGCGCTACTCGATGATCCCGACCAGCGTGGCCAGGGGCACCAGCGAGAAGCCGCCGGCGACGACGATCGCCACGACCCAGCCGGCGGCCTTGGCGCGGGTCCGGGACTTCGCGGTGCCGGTGAAGCCGAGCGTCTGCAGCGCGCTCCACGTTCCGTGGTGCAGGTGCAGGCCGAGCGCGACCATCGCGACGAGGTAGATGAGCGTCATCCACCACAGGTCGAAGGTGTCGACCATCAGGCTGTAGGGGTCGCCGGCCGCGTCGCCGGTGTCGCCGGTCGACGGGTTGATCTTGCCGATCGTGAAGTTCAGCAGGTGCCACACCAGGAACACCAGGATCGTGATGCCGCCCCACCGCATGGTGTTCGACGACAGCGCGGTGTGGCGCTTGCGCCCGACGTACTGCGTCGAGCGGGCGCTCTTGGCGCGCTTCCACAACGTCGCCGCCGCCCACACGTGGACGACGAGGGAGACGATCAGGACCAGGCGGATCACCCACAGGGCGCCGGCGTGGGGGAGCATCGGCTCGCCCAGCTCGCGCAGGTGCTCGGCGTACTCGTTGAACGAGTCCTGGCCGCCGAAGGCCTTCAGATTTCCGTACATGTGGAGCAGGACGAATCCGATGAAGATCGTCCCGCTCGCTGCCATGGTGATCTTGAGAGCGATGGTCGAGCGCGTGCCCTGCGAACCCTTGACCAGCGTCGGTCGTGTCACTGCCACACGGGGCACTCTACGTCCGCCGGACGGGTGCTTGTGACCGAGGTCGTGTGACGTACGCCGCCAAGGTGAGGCTGTCCTTACCAGACGGGCGCTAGGATCGCGCGCCGATCCGGGCACCGACGACCGACCGGTGCAGCGACAGGAGGTCGTCGACGGCGTCGGTCCAGCTGCGGCGCGAGACCAGCTCGCGGGCGTGCTCGCCCATCAGCCCGCGGTGCCGGTCGGCTGCCAGGGCCGCCACGGCCTCGCGCAGGGAGCGCTCGTCCCCGGGCTCGTGCAGCAGGCCGGTCTCCTGGTGTCGTACGACGTCGAGCGCACCGCCCGAGCGCGGCGCGACGACCGGGACGCCGGCGGCGCCGGCCTCGCGCAGCGCGTGCGAGCAGGTCTCGTGCTCGCCGGGGTGCACCAGCACGTCCAGGGTCGGCACCGCGATGGTGAGGTCACCGCTGGTCAGCGGACCGGTGAGCTTCGCGTGCGGCAGCCGTGCCTCGAGCCAGTCGCGCTGCGACCCACCGCCGACGACCACGAGCCGGACGCCCGGCAGGTCGCCGAGCGCAGCCAGGCGGCGTACGCCGTGACGCTTGTGGAGGCTGCCGACGTACCCCACGACCACCTGCGGGCCGTCCTTGCTCGCGGCGCGCGACCACGAGTCGTGCAGCCACCCGTCGCGCAGGTCGGGCGTGAACGCGGCCGTGTCGACGCCGGGCAGCCAGAGGTCGGCCCCGACCCCGAACTCCGCGAGCCGGTCGACCATCCAGCTGCTGGTGACCACGACCCGGTCGGCGCGATCGGCGACCTTGGCCCGCCAGTAGCCGGAGGAGAGGTCCATGACCGCCGACTGCTCGACCACCACGGTCGGCAGGCCCAGGCGGCGGGCGTGCTTGAGCGCCTTGCGGCCCAGGGTGCCGGGCGAGGTCACCTGCACCAGGTCGGGCGCGAAGTCCTCCAGCGCCGCGCGCACCTGGCCGCCGAGCGCCTCCAGCGGACGGGTGCGGACCACCCGGCACCCGCGGTACGTCGGCAGCCCGGGCCCGGGCGCGACGATCCGCACCTCGTGGCCGAGGTCGACGAGCCGGTCGGCGACGGCCTTGAGCGTGGTCGTCGTGCCGTCGACGGCGGGGTAGAAGGTCTCGGTGACCAGGGCGATGCGCATGCCGTCACGGTGACCCCGCCCCCGCACGGGACGTCGAAGGACACGTGACCGGCGGATGAACGCCCCGCTACGCCTGCGACGACGGCACGGTCGCGCGCGGTCGGCTCAGTGCGCGTCGCCGCCGGCGAACCACGGCAGCGCGGCGCCGTACTCGGTGCCGTGCGTGCGCGCCGGGGGCTCGCCGCCGTGGCCGAGCAGGTCGAGCAGCTCCTCGACCCGGGCATCGGCGGCGGCGCGGCCGGAGACCTTCTCCTCGCGGTAGAGACGGCCCTCGTGCCGCAGCTCCACCGGGTGGGACCCGCCGAGGGCACGGGCGAGGACGGTGAACGGCAGCAGCGCCAGCAGCACCAGGCGCTCGAGCAGGGCGAAGACGGCCGCCGGGATCTTCAGCACCGCACCGCCGGGCTTGCCGACCAGGCCGCCGCCGTACGCCGCGACGCGGTCGAAGCGGTCGTCCGGTGTGCGGTCGGTCTCGGGGCCGGCCATCGCGGCGGGGAAGCGCGGGCGCCAGGCCCACCGGCGTACGTGGGCCTGCCAGTGCTCGCCGCTCGGGGTGCGGACGTCCACGGTCGATCACTCCTGCGTGCTCGGGTCGGGCTACGTTCCTCCCCGGTGGTCGGCCGGGCAAACCCTCGAGTCGCGCCGCGCCTCGGGGTCTGTACCTCGGAGTCCCTGATGTCCCGACGGACAACTGCCCGGCATGCCCAGCGTCAACCGAGGGACGGTCTCGCGCGTGGCCCGTGTGTGACCCACACGCGACTCGTGCTCGCCCTGCTCGCGCTCGTCCTCCCGGTGCTCGGGTGCGGTCCGAGGTCGTCGGACCCGACGCTGCCGGGAGGACCGACCGCCTCACCGGCCGTTCCGGCCACCTCGCCCCCGGTGTCGTCTCCCGTGTCCCCGGTCCGGCCGGCCGAGGGGCCGGGTGCGGCCCTGGACGGGCTGCCGGTGGGAGTCGCGCCGCAGATCGCGTTCACGCGGGGCGACCGGCTGGTTCGGCTGGACGGCACGACGGTGCGCCTGCGGCTGGGAGGCCGGCACACCACGGGGTTCGTCCGCGCCGGTAGCGGATGGCTGGTGGCCGACGACGTCGCGTTCGAGGGCAGCATCGGGCTCCATCGGGTGGACGCCGAGGGGCGGTCGCGCTCCCTCAGGTGCTCCGCGGGGGCACCGGCGGCCCTCCCCGACGGTCGCAGCGCGACGGTCACCTTCGCCTGCCCGGAGTCCGGACAGCGGCGCCCCACGGTCGTGCAGGTCGGCCGCGAGCGGTGGCGGGTCCCGTGGGAGGGGATCGCCGCCGTCGCCGGGGCGGCCCGCAGCGGGGTCGTGCTCGCAGGGTGGGTCGACCGAGCCGTCGTGGTCGACGGCGGGGTCGTGCCGGCCGGCCCGCAGGTGCTCAGCGACCGGGAGCGGCTCGAGCGTCAGGTGGAGCGCGCACTGCCGCCGGACCTCGGACTGTGGCCCGCGGCCGTGGCGCAGGAGCCCGGAGGCGCTGCCCTCGCCGTCGTGGGCGAGCGTGGCAGCCGCTGGCAGGCCGTGGTCCGGGTGCGCGCCGACGGCACGCTCGAGCGGGCCACGGAGCCCCGGCGGACACATCGCGGGGGGCTCACGGCCTACGCGCTCGAGGCGACGCCGATCACGTGACGCGCGTCTCGATTGCCTCACACTCTGTGGCCGTCGTCTCACCCTCCTTCTATGGTGCCCCTCATGGACACGCCTGAGCAGGTCGAGGGCGGGCTGGACGACCCGACGGCGCTGGAGCCCGAGCAGGGCTCCCTCGCGCTGGTCGCCCCCGAGGACTCGCACACCCGCGCCGACTGGGAGCAGGCCACCGCCGCCGTGCTCCGCAAGGCCCGGCGGATGACCGACGAGGACGCCGACGACCTGGTCTGGAGCAAGCTGACCCGGCGCACGCTCGACGGCGTCGCGGTGACGCCGCTGGGCACGCCCGACCTGCTCGACGGCCTCGCCACGGCCGGCCGCCCGATGCGGGCCGGGGAGTGGGACGTGCGCGCCCACCTCGCCGGAGCCGAGAAGCAGGCGCACGAGGACGCACTGGTCGACCTCGAGGGCGGCGTCGCCTCGCTGTGGCTCGAGGTGGGTCCCGGCACCGACTTCGCCACGTTGCTCGACGGCGTGCTGCTCGACCTCGCCCCCGTCGTGCTCGACGCCCGGGTCGACGGCGGCGACGCCGAGGCCACCGCGCGAGCGTTCCTCGACTTCGTCAACGGCGGTGCGCTGCACCCCGGCACCAACCTCGGTCTGCCCGCCGCGACCGCCACGGCCGCGCAGGCTGCGCTGGCCACCGGCGAGCAGGTGCTCGGGTTCGTGGTCGACGGCACCGTCGTGCACGACCGGGGCGCCTCCGACGCCCAGGAGCTCGGCGCCGCGCTGCGCGAGGCCGCGACCTACCTCCGCGCGCTGACCGGCGAGGGGATGACGGTCGCCGAGGCCGCCGGGCTGGTGGAGTTCCGCCTGGCCGTCACCGACGAGCAGTTCCCGAGCATCGCCAAGCTGCGTGCCGCGCGTCGCCTGTGGGCGCGGGTGCAGGAGCTGTCCGGTCTCGCCGAGCCGGTGCCGATGCGGCTGCACGCCGTCACCAGCCGGCCGATGATGACCCGCTACGACAGCTACACCAACATGCTCCGCACCACCGTCGCCGCGTTCGCCGCGGGCGTCGGCGGCGCGGACGCCGTCACAGTGCTGCCCTTCGACGCGCCCCTGGGCCGCTCGGAGACCTTTGGCCGCCGGATCGCCCGCAACACCAACCACCTGCTGGTCTCGGAGTCGCACGTCGCCCGGGTCACCGACCCCGCCGGCGGCTCCTACGCCGTCGAGAAGCTCACCGACGACCTCGCCGCCGCCGGCTGGGCCGTGCTCGGCGAGCTCGAGGGCGGCGCCGACCTCGACGCGCTCGTCGCTGCGACCGTCGAGCAGCGCGAGGCCGAGCTGGCCACCCGCAAGCGCCCGGTCACCGGGGTCAGCGAGTTCCCGAACCTCGCCGAGGAGCTGCCCGCCCGCGTCGCCGACGGCGCGTGGGACGACGTACGGCCGTGGGCGGCGAGCTACGAGGCGATGCGCGACGCCCCGCCCGCGACCCCGGTCTTCCTGGCGACGCTCGGGACGGTGGCGCAGCACACCGCCCGCGCGACCTTCGCGACCAACCTGCTCGCCGCCGGCGGCGTCGCCGTCGAGGTGGCCGGGCCGACCGACGGCACCGACGCGCTGGTCGCGGCGTACGGCACCGCCGGCAGCCCGTCCGTCGTGTGCCTCGCCGGCGCCGACCCGACGTACGACGAGTGGGGCGCCGCCGCGGCGGCGGCCCTGCGCGAGGCGGGGGCCGGCCGCGTGCTGATCGCGGGCAGACCCACCGACTACGCCGACGACTCCTGCGCGATGGGCGTCGACGCCCTCGCGTTCCTCACCCGCACCCGGGAGGCCCTGGCATGACCGGCACGAGCGTTCCGCCCAGCTTCCAGGGACTCCCGCTGGAGGGCGGGTCCGCCTCCGCCGGCGCCCCGGTCGAGGGCGAGGCCTGGGCCAGCCCCGAGGGCATCGGCGTCAAGCCGTCGTACGACGCCGGTGACCTCGCCGGGCTCGACGGCCTCGACACCTGGCCGGGCCTGAGCCCGTTCCTGCGCGGGCCCTACCCGACGATGTACACCACGCAGCCGTGGACGATCCGTCAGTACGCCGGCTTCTCCACCGCCGAGGCGTCCAACGCCTTCTACCGCCGCAACCTCGCGGCCGGCCAGAAGGGCCTCTCGGTGGCGTTCGACCTGGCCACCCACCGTGGCTACGACTCCGACCACCCGCGCGTGCGCGGCGACGTCGGCATGGCCGGCGTGGCGATCGACTCGATCTACGACACCCGCACGCTCTTCGACGGCATCCCGCTGGACCAGATGTCGGTCTCGATGACCATGAACGGCGCCGTGCTGCCGGTGATGGCGCTCTACATCGCCGCGGCGGAGGAGCAGGGGGTCGCGCCCGAGAAGCTCGCCGGGACCATCCAGAACGACATCCTCAAGGAGTTCATGGTCCGCAACACCTACATCTACCCGCCGGCGCCGTCGATGCGGATCATCTCCGACATCTTCGCGTTCACCAGCGAGCGGATGCCGCGGTTCAACTCCATCTCCATCTCCGGCTACCACATGCAGGAGGCCGGGGCGACCGCCGACCTGGAGCTCGCCTACACCCTCGCCGACGGCGTGGAGTACATCCGCGCCGGCCTCGACGCGGGCATGGACATCGACAAGTTCGCCCCGCGGCTGTCGTTCTTCTGGGCGATCGGGATGAACTTCTTCATGGAGGTCGCCAAGATGCGCGCCGCCCGCGCGCTCTGGTCGCGCCTGGTGCGCCAGTTCGACCCGCAGAACCCCAAGTCGCTGAGCCTGCGCACGCACTCACAGACCTCGGGCTGGAGCCTCACCGCGCAGGACGTCTTCAACAACGTCGGCCGCACCTGCCTGGAGGCGATGGCCGCGACCCAGGGTCACACCCAGTCGCTGCACACCAACGCCCTCGACGAGGCGATCGCGCTGCCGACCGACTTCTCGGCCCGCATCGCGCGCAACACCCAGCTGCTGCTCCAGCAGGAGTCCGGCACCACCCGCACCATCGACCCGTGGGCCGGCTCCTACTACGTCGAGCGCCTCACCCACGACCTCGCCGAGCGCGCCTGGGCGCACATCACCGAGGCCGAGCAGGCCGGCGGCATGGCCAAGGCGATCGAGCAGGGCATCCCGAAGATGCGCATCGAGGAGGCCGCGGCCCGCACCCAGGCCCGCCTGGACTCCGGCCAGCAGAAGCTCATCGGCGTCAACACCTTCCGGCTCGCCGAGGAGGACAAGCTCGACGTCCTGCGCGTCGACAACGACGACGTCTACCGCCAGCAGGTCGCCAAGCTGGAGCGGCTGCGCGCCGAGCGCGACGACGAGCAGGTCCGCGCCGCGCTGGAGGCGCTGACCAACAGCGCCGAGCGCGGCGGCGGCCCGGGCCTCGACGGCAACCTGCTCGGCCTCGCGGTCGACGCGGCGCGCGCCAAGGCCACGGTGGGCGAGATCTCGGAGGCGCTGGAGAAGGTCTACGGCCGCCACCAGGCCGTCATCCGTACGATCAGCGGCGTGTACCGCGACGAGTCCGGCCAGGCCGAGGGGTCGCTGGTGCAGCAGGTGCTCGACGCGACCGCGGAGTTCGAGGAGGCTGAGGGGCGCCGCCCGCGCATCCTGGTCGCCAAGATGGGCCAGGACGGCCACGACCGCGGCCAGAAGGTCATCGTGTCGGCCTTCGCCGACATGGGCTTCGACGTCGACGTGGGGCCGCTGTTCTCCACGCCCGAGGAGGTCGCGCAGCAGGCGGTCGACAACGACGTCCACATCGTCGGTGTCAGCTCGCTCGCAGCCGGTCACCTCGCACTGCTCCCGGCGCTCAAGGAGGCGCTCGCGGAGCAGGGCCGTGACGACATCATGGTCGTCATCGGCGGCGTGATCCCGCCCGACGACGTCCCGACCCTGCGGGAAATGGGCGCCGCGTCGGTGTTCCTGCCCGGCACGGTGATCGCGGAGTCGGCGCTCGACCTGCTCGCCGGACTGCGCGAGCAGCTCGGCCACTGATGCCGGACGTCGACGCACTCGTCGCCGGCGTCCGGGAGGGCCGACGGGCCCAGGTCGCGCAGGCGATCACGCTCGTGGAGTCCGGCGCGCCCCGGCGCCGGGCCGACGCACGGGCGCTGCTGACCCGGCTGACGGAGGGCGAGCGCGCCGGCGTCCACTCCCCGGCGATCCGGGTGGGGGTCTCCGGCGTGCCCGGCGTCGGCAAGTCGACCTTCATCGAGGCGCTCGGCGGCCTGCTCACCGCCGCCTGCCACCGCGTCGGCGTCCTGGCGGTCGACCCGTCCAGCGTGCGCACCGGCGGCTCGGTGCTCGGAGACAAGACGCGCATGGGGAAGCTCTCGGCCGACCCGAACGCCTACGTCCGGCCCAGCCCGTCGTCGGGCACCCTCGGCGGCGTCGCCCGCGCCACGGTGCAGGCGATGGCCGTCCTCGAGGCCGCGGGGTACGACGTCGTGCTCGTCGAGACGGTCGGTGTGGGGCAGTCGGAGGTCACCGTCGCCGGCATGGTCGACACGTTCCTCTTCCTCGCCCTCGCCCGCACCGGCGACCAGCTCCAGGGCATCAAGAAGGGCATCCTGGAGATCGCCGACGTCATCACCGTCAACAAGGCCGACGGCGACCACGAGGCCGACGCCCGGGTGGCCGCCCGCGAGCTCGCCGGCGCGCTGCGGCTGGTCCGCGGCCACGGCGAGTGGGCCCCGCCGGTGGCGACCTGCTCGGCGCTCACCGGCACCCGCGTCGACGACGTCTGGCAGCACGTGCTCGCCCACCGCGAGCACCTCGGCACCGACGGGCTCGCGCACAAGCGCGCCGAGCAGCAGCTGGACTTCACCTGGGCGCTGGTCCGCGACGAGCTCGACCAGCGGCTCAAGCACTCGCCCGGCGTCCGGGCCATCCGCGACACGGTGCGTGCCGACGTCCTCGCCGGCGACCTCCCCGCGACCGTCGCCGCCGACCGCCTGCTCGCGGCGTACGACGAGGGGTGAGGCGGGCCAGGCCTATCCTGGGACCGCCATGACCGACCCGCTCCCGCCCTCCACCCAGCTCGTCTCAGACGTCGTCGCCAAGCTCGAGGCCGACCTCGTCGAGGTGCGCCGCGACCTGCACGCCCACCCCGAGCTGTCGTGGGCCGAGAGCCGCACCACCGAGGTCGTCGCCGAGCAGCTGGAGCAGGTCGGCTGGGACGTCTCCCGCCTGCCCGGCTCCGGTCTGGTCGCCGATCTCGGTGAGGAGGGTCCGGCCGTCGCGCTGCGCGCCGACATGGACGCGCTGCCCGTCGACGACGTGGCGGGGGAGCCGTGGGCGAGCCTGGTGCCCGGCGTGGCGCACGCCTGCGGCCATGACGTGCACACCACCGCCGTCCTCGGGGCGGGCCTCGCGCTCGCCGAGCTGCACGAGCGCAGCGAGCTGCCCGGCCGGGTGCGGCTGCTGTTCCAGCCGGCCGAGGAGGTCATGCCGGGCGGCGCGAAGCGGATGATCGCCCACGACGCCCTCGACGGCGTCGCGCGGATCTTCGCCCTGCACTGCGAGCCCAGTATCGACGTCGGCCGGGTCGGGCTGCGCTCGGGTGCGCTGACCAGCGCCGCCGACAAGATCGAGGTGCGCCTGGAGGGCACCGGCGGCCACACCTCGCGGCCCCACCTCACCAGCGACCTCACCTTCGCCCTGGCGAAGGTCACCACCGAGCTGCCCGCGGTGATGAGCCGTCGGATGGACCCCCGCGCCGGTGTCAGCGTCGTGTGGGGCATGGTCCGCGCCGGCTCGGCCCCCAACGTCATCCCCGACAAGGGCGTGCTCGCCGGAACCGTCCGGATCCTCGACGCGGTCGCCTGGGCCGGCTGCGAGCCGGTCGTCCGCCAGGCCGTGCAGGACCTGGTGCGCCCGTACGGCGTGAGCGCCGAGGTCGACTACCTCCAGGGCGTCCCGCCGGTCGTCAACGACCCCGGGTGCATCGCGATGCTCGCCTCCGCCGCCCGGTCGGTGCTCGGCTCGCGCGGGCAGACCTCGGTGCCGCAGAGCCTCGGGGGAGAGGACTTCGGGTGGTACCTCGAGCAGGTGCCGGGGGCGATGTTCCGCCTCGGCACGCGTACGCCGGGCGGGCCGACGTACGACCTGCACCAGGGCAACCTGCGCATCGACGAGCGCGCGATCGCGATCGGCGCCCGGGTGCTGGCCACCGCGGTGCTCGCCGCCCACGACGCCTGAGGCGCGCCGGCGACGAGCCGTCCGCAGCGGTGGGCTAGCCCTTCTTGTACGGCTGGCCGCTGGCGGCCGGCGGGCGCGAGCGGCCCACGAGGCCGGCGACGGCGAAGATCGTCACGACGTACGGCAGCATCAGCATGAACTCGCTGGGCACCGGGGAGCCGAGCACCGACAGCACGCCCTGGAGGTTCGAGGCGAAGCCGAACAGCAGCGCCGCCAGGGTCGCGCGGATCGGGTCCCACTTGCCGAAGATGACCGCGGCGAGCGCGATGTAGCCCGCACCGCCGGTCATCTCGCGGTTGAACTGCGAGACCGACACCAGGGTGTAGAACGCTCCGCCCAGGCCGGCGATCGCACCGGCGAGCAGCATCGTGCGGTAGCGCGTCGCCTTCACCTTGATGCCGACGGTGTCGGCGGCCTTGGGGTGCTCGCCGACCGCGCGCAGCCGCAGCCCCCAGCGGGTGCGGTAGAGGGCGTAGGTGACCACCGCGACGGCGATGTAGAGCAGGTAGACGATCGGCGTCTGGCGGAACAGGATCGGGCCGATCAGCGGGATGTCCGACAGCAGCGGGATGTCCCAGGTGGAGAACCGCGGCGGGGAGTTGAGCTTCTCGGTGTTCTCGCTGAGCACCTGGCTGAACATGAAGCTGGTGATGCCGATGATCAGCACGTTGAGCACGACGCCGACGATCACCTGGTCGACGTAGTAGCTGATCGCGAAGACCGCGAGCACCAGCGCCACCAGCAGACCGGCCGCCATCGCGCCGAGCAGGCCGGCCCAGGTGGAGCCGGCCAGTGAGCCGACGAGGGCCGCGGCGAACGCGCCGGCGAGCAGCTGGCCGTCGATGGCGATGTTGACGACGCCGACGCGCTCGCCGAGCACGCCGCCGAGGGCCCCGAAGACCAGCGGCACGGCCAGCGCGAGGGACCCGCCGAGCAGGCCCACGACGGGCACCGTGCCACCTGCGGCGGCCCAGGACAGGAAGCCGAACATCGCGACGACGGAGTAGACCGAGATCAGCCACAGCGGCGTACGGCGGCCCGCGACGTAGCGGCGGGTCGACTCCGCGGCGACGAGCGCCATCAGCACCACAGCGACCAGCGCGGTCGCCTCGGCCGGCACCACCAGGTTGGGAAGCTGGACGAAGTCGGCCCGGGTGGCCAGCCGGAAGGTCGTGTCGCCGTCCTGGGAGCCGAGCAGGACCGCGGCTCCGAGCAGCACGGTGATGACACCGAGCAGGATCGGGGTCTTGCGCGGGACGCTGCTGCTGGCGCCCGAGTCGCTCGCCAGGCCGCCGGTCTCGGCGACGGTGGGCGTGGCCGTGCTCATGCGGCCTCCTTCGAGGGCAGGCGGAACAGGGCTCGCACCAGCGGCGGTGCGGCGATGAACAGCACGATGAGGGACTGGATGACGAGCACGATGTCGACCGGAATGCCCTCGGAGGCCTGCATCAGGAAGCCGCCGGCCTTGAAGCCGCCGAAGAGCAGACCGGCCCAGAAGATGCCGATCGGGTTGGACCGGCCGAGCAGGGCCACGGTGATCGCGTCGAAGCCGATCCCGGCGTCGACGTCGACGGTGACGCCGCTGGGCACGGTGCCGAGGACCTGGTTGGTGCCGGCGAGGCCCACCAGCGCACCCGCGATGAGCATGACGGTGACGTAGGTGCGGCCCACGTCGATGCCCGCGGTGCGCGCGGCGTGCGGGTTCTCACCGACGGCACGGAACCGGTAGCCCATCGCCGAGCGGTTGAGCAGCCACCACACGAACGCGACCGCGACCAGCGACAGCACGAAGCCGAGGTGCAGGTTGTAGCGGTCACCGAGCAGGTCGGGCATCACCGCGTTGTCGGGCATCGGCAGCGACTTGGGGTTCACCGAGCCGGGCGTCTGGAGCAGGCTCTGGCGCGACAGCGCGAAGAAGACCAGGTAGAAGCCCACGTAGTTGAGCATGATCGTGACGATCACCTCGTGCGCCCCGGTGCGGGCCTTGAGCAGACCGGCGATGCCGGCCCACAGGGCGCCGGCGACCATGCCGGCCACGGTGGCGGCGACCAGGAGCAGCGGGCCGGGCAGCCCGGCGTTGATCGCGACGTAGCCGGAGACCGCACCGGCCAGCAGCATCTGGCCGCGGCCGCCGATGTTGAACATGCCGGCACGGAACGCCAGGCCGACGCCGAGACCGGCGGCGATGAGCGGGCCGGCGAACTTCAGCGACTCCGTCAGCGGGCGGATGCCGGTGGCGAAGTCGTCGGCGTTGGTGTTGTAGACCGAGCCGCGGAACAGTGCGGCGTACGCGCCGCTGATGGCGTCCCACGACGCCGAGAAGAAGTCCTGCGGGCGGGCGAAGACGTAGCTCGCGGAGTCGCGGACGGCGTCGTCGGTGAACATGATCATCAGCGAGCCGACGACCACCGCCAGGAACACCGCGAGCACGGCGACCAGCGCGTTGCCGGTGACGACGTCGCGCATCGCCTGCTCGAAGCGGCTCGGACCCTGCGGCGCAGTTTCCTCCTCGGGGGCCTGCTCGAGGTCGACCTCACCGGTCGTGCTCTGCTCCTCCGGGCCGGTCATGCGACCTCCTCCGCCGGGCGCTCGCCGGCCATCATCAAGCCGAGCACGTCGCGCGGGGTGTCGGCAGGCACGATCCCGACGACCTTCCCGCGGTACAGGACCATGATCCGGTCGGCCAGGGCGGCGACCTCGTCCAGCTCGGTGGAGACCACGACCACGGGGACGCCGGAGTCCCGCGTGGCCACGATCTGGCTGTGGATGAACTCGATCGACCCGACGTCGACGCCGCGGGTCGGCTGGGCGGCCACGAGCAGCCGCAGGTCCTTGGACAGCTCACGGGCCACGACGACCTTCTGCTGGTTGCCACCCGACAGCGACCCCGCCGGCGTGGAGATGCCCGGCGCGCGGACGTCGTACTCGGCGAGCTTCTCCTCGGCGAAGCGGCGCAGCAGCGACTGGTTGACCGTGCCGGTGGAGACGAAGGGCTTGCCGAACGAGCGGTCGAGCATGAGGTTCTCGGCGATGGTGAAGGTGCCGACCAGACCGTCGACCTGGCGGTCCTCGGGAACGAACCCGACACCGGCGTCGAGGATCTTGCGGACCGACCTGCCGACGAGCTCCTGGCCGTCGAGGCGGGCGGAGCCCCGGACGCCGTCCTGGAGGCCGAGGAGGGCCTCGGTGAGCTCGGTCTGGCCGTTGCCCTGCACGCCCGCCACGGCCAGGATCTCCCCGGCGCGGACGGTGAAGCTCACCCCGTCGAGCTGGGTGATGCCCGCCGCGTCGACCACGGTGAGGCCCTCGACGACCAGGGCCTCGTCGCCGAGCGTCGGCGGCTGCTTCTGCACGGTCAGTTCGACCTCGCGGCCGACCATCAGCGCGGCCAGCTCGTTGTTGGAGGCGGTCGGGCTGGCCTCGCCGACGACCTTGCCGAGCCGGATGACGGTGATCCGGTCGGCGACCGCGCGGACCTCGCGGAGCTTGTGGGTGATGAAGACGATGCCGACCCCGGACTCCGCGAGCTGGCGCATGATCGCCATCAGCTCGTCGGTCTCCTGCGGGGTCAGCACAGCGGTCGGCTCGTCGAAGACGAGGACGCGGGCGTCGCGGGAGAGGGCCTTGATGATCTCGACGCGCTGCTGCACGCCGACCGGGAGCTCCTCGACGACGGCGTCGGGGTCGACGTGGAAGCCGAACCGCTCGCTGATCTCACGGACCCGTGCGCGGGCGGCGCCGAGGTCGAGGCTGCCGGCGAAGCCGGTGCTCTCGTTGCCGAGCATGACGTTCTCGGCGACGGTGAAGACGGGGACCAGCATGAAGTGCTGGTGCACCATGCCGATGCCCGCGGCGATCGCGTCGCCCGGACCGTCGAAGTGCTGCTCCACGCCGTCGAGCTCGATGCTGCCCTCGTCGGCGGTGTAGAGGCCGTAGAGGACGTTCATCAGCGTCGACTTGCCGGCGCCGTTCTCGCCGAGCAGGCAGTGGATCTCGCCGGGCTCGACGGTCAGGGAGATGTGGTCGTTGGCGACCAGCGATCCGAACCGCTTCGTGATGTCGCGCAGGGCCAGCTGCATGGGGTGATCCTAGGGAGAGAGTGGCGGACGCACAGCCGGGGGGAGACCGACCTCGCGGTCGGGCTCCCCCCGGTGCGTGTCACACGACGCCGTACGGCGTCAGACGACGGGGTGGTGACCCAGGGTCACCGTCACGGGTTGAGGTAGGACTTGACCTCGATCGAACCGTCGATGATGCCGGCCTTGACCTCGTCGAGCTCGCCCTGGAGCGACTCGGAGACCTGGCCCTCGTAGTCGTGGAACGGCGCGATGCCGACACCGTCGTTCTCGAGCGTGCCGACGTAGGCCTCGGGGTCGAACTCGTCGTTGCCGGCAGCCATGACGGCCTCGTAGGTCGAGACCTTCATGTTCTTCAGGATCGAGGTCATGACGACGTCCTGGGTGGACGGGTCGGTCTCGTAGAAGTCGGCGTCGACACCGATGAGCGCCACGTCGTCGCCGGAGTCGGCGATGGCGGTCAGGGCGCCCTGGTAGATCGGGCCACCGACCGGCAGGATCACGTCGACACCCTGGTCGAGGAGCTGCTTGGCGGTGTTGGTGGCCGTCTGGTTGGCCTCGAAGCCACCGGTGAAGGAGCCGTTCTCGCCGTCCCAGCCGGCGACGGTGACGTCCTTGCCCTTCTCCGAGGCGTAGTAGTCGACGCCCTGCTTGAAGCCGTCCATGAAGATCGTCACGGTCGGGAACGGCTGGCCGCCGTAGGTGCCGACGGTGCCGCTGGTGGTGAAGTCGGCGGCCGCGTAGCCGGCGAGGAACGCCGCCTGGGCGGTGTCGTAGAGCAGCGGCTTGATGTTCTCGGCGTCCTTGGTGCCGTCGAAGTCGTTGTCCGCGGCGTCGTCGATGAGGACGTACTCGATGTCGGGGTTCGCGGTGGCGGACTCGACGGTGGCGGCCGACAGGGCGAAGCCGACGGTGACGATGACGTCGCAGCCCTGGGAGACGAGGCTCTCCAGGTTGGGGCCGTAGTCGTTCTCGCTGTTCGACTCGACGGCGGTGAACTCCGCGCCGAGCTCGTCGGCGGCCTGCTCGACGCCCTCGTAGCTCAGCTGGTTGAACGACTTGTCGTCGAAACCGCCGGCGTCGGAGACGATGCAGGGAAGGAAGTCGGTGGTGGGCTCGGACCCACCGTCAGCGCTGCCCGACGACTCCTCGGGCGCGTCGCCACAGGCGGCCAGCACGGTCGTCGCCGCGAGGGCGGCGATTCCGCCTACCAGGGCCTTCCTCATCTTCATGTTTCCTCCAGTCTGTGCCCCCTCCGGACGGGGGCGGCGAGCGGCACCGTACCCAATGGGGTGGGCTGCCGTCCGCCGTGAGACGGGGCAGCGACACAACTGTTGCCGAGTTGCGATCTTTTGCGCCGGGGCAGGCTGGGCAGGAGAGTGTCCGTCCCTGACCGACGCGACCCCGCACGAGAGAGCGAGCCGCCCGTGACCGCACCCGAGATCGCCTGGGACGACCTGCGCTCCGCCGCCCGTGCGGCGATGGAGCTGGCCTACGCCCCGTACTCATCCTTCCCGGTCGGCTGCGCCGCGCTCGTCGACGACGGCCGGGTGGTGAGCGGCTGCAACGTCGAGAACGCGGCGTACGGCGTGGGCCTGTGCGCGGAGTGCGGCATGGTCAGCCAGCTGCACCTCACCGGCGGCGGGCGGCTGGTGGCGTTCGTGTGCGTCGACGGGTACGGCGAGCTGCTGATGCCGTGCGGCCGCTGCCGACAGCTGCTGTGGGAGAACGGCGGGCCGGAGCTGCTGCTGTGGACCGCCCGGGGCGTGGTGCCGATGACCGAGGTGCTGCCCGACGCGTTCGGCCCGGAGAACCTCGCCACCCGCTGACCTCGCCCCGGCGCGGCCCGAGGACGATGGGGGAGTGCCCGACTGGCCCGTGGTCCCGCTCTGGGGCTTCCTGGTGGTGGTCGCGTTCGCCCGCGGCGGCGCGACGTACGCCGTGGCGCGCGGGCTGCGCGACGTCGCCGCACGGCGTACCGGGCTGCTGGAGCGCCCGTCCGTACGCCGCGCGGAGGACACCGTGCGCCGCTTCGGCGCCCCGGCGGTGACGCTGTGCTTCCTGACCGTCGGCGTGCAGACCGCGGTCAACGCGGCGGCCGGGAGCCTGCGGATGCCGCTGGTGCGCTACCTTCCCGCGCTGGCCCTGGGGGCGGTGGTGTGGGCGACGGTCTACCTGACCGTCGGCCTGGCCGTCGTCGCCGCGTTCTGGAGCGGCCACCTCAGCTGGGTGCTGGTGCTGCTGGTGGTGCTCGCGGTCGTGGTGGCCGGGTGGGTGCTGGTGCGCCGGGCGCTGGACCGCCGTGGCGGTCCCGGCTCGATTGGCTGACCCGGTGCCCTGCTGTGGCAGGCTTCCCTGCTCCGAGACCGGCCGGTCCGGCAGCAGACGAACGTGAGGAAGGACCGCCCGTGCACGACGCGGTGGAGGTGATCGTCGCCAAGCGCGACGGCGCCGCGCTCTCCGACAGCCAGATCGACTGGGTCGTCGACGCCTACACGCGCGGAGACGTGGCGCACGAGCAGATGTCGGCGCTCGCGATGGCGATCCTGCTCAACGGCATGGACTCCCGCGAGGTCGCCCGCTGGACCGCGGCGATGATCGCGTCGGGCGTGCGGATGGACTTCTCCAGCCTGTCGCGGCCGACCGCGGACAAGCACTCCACCGGCGGCGTGGGCGACAAGATCACGCTTCCGCTGGCGCCCCTGGTGGCCGCCTGCGGCGTGGCGGTGCCGCAGCTGTCGGGCCGCGGGCTCGGCCACACCGGCGGCACCCTGGACAAGCTCGAGTCGATCGCCGGCTGGCGCGCCGACCTGACCGACGCCGAGATGATGGCGCAGCTGGAGTCGGTCGGCGCGGTCGTCTGCGCGGCCGGTGGCGGGCTCGCCCCGGCCGACAAGAAGCTCTACGCGCTGCGCGACGTCACCGGCACGGTCGAGGCGATCCCGCTCATCGCCAGCTCGATCATGAGCAAGAAGATCGCCGAGGGCACCGGGGCGCTGGTGCTCGACGTGAAGGTCGGCACCGGCGCGTTCATGAAGGACCTCGACCGGGCCCGTGAGCTGGCCGAGGTGATGGTCGGGCTCGGCACCGACCACGGTGTGCGCACGGTCGCGCTGCTCACCGACATGTCCACCCCGCTCGGCCGCACCGCGGGCAACGCGCTCGAGGTCGCCGAGTCGGTCGAGGTGCTCGCCGGTGGCGGGCCAGCCGACGTCGTCGAGCTGACCCTGGCGCTGGCCCGGGAGATGCTCGCCGGTGCCGGCGTCACCGACGTCGACCCGGCCGAGAAGCTCGGCGGCGGCTCGGCCATGGACGCCTGGCGCGCGATGGTCGCCGCCCAGGACGGCGACCCCGACGCCCCGCTCCCGGTCGCCCGCGAGCAGCACGTCGTCACCGCCGAGGCCGACGGCGTGCTCACCCGCCTCGACGCGATGGCGGTCGGCCTGGCCGCCTGGCGGCTCGGTGCGGGCCGCGAGCGCCAGGGCGAGCCGGTGCAGGCCGGTGCCGGCGTCGAGTGGCACGCCCGCCCCGGCGACACCGTGCGCGCGGGCGAGCCGCTGATGACGCTGCACACCGACGAGCCGGCGCGGTTCGAGCGTGCCCTCGCCTCGCTGGAGGGCGGGTACGACGTCGCGCCGGCCGGGACGGCGTACGAGCCGACGCCGCTGGTGCTCGACCGGATCGGCTGACCCGGTCGGCCGCTGCGCCGCGGGAACGGCTGACGATGCCGGCCCCGACGCCGGCAGGACCGCTCGTCCGAGGAACCCGCCTCACGGCTCCGGTGACTGGGTGAGTGCCTCACGCAGCGGCACCAGGTGGTTGTCGACGATGTCGCGGATGATCGCCGGGTTCACCTTGAAGTACTCGTGGATCACGACGTTGCGCAGACCCGCGATCGCCGGCCAGGCGACGTCCGGTCGGGCGTCCTTCACCTCGGACGGCAGGGTTCTGACGGCCTCACCGATCACGGCGAGGTTCCGCAGCACGGCGTCGTAGGCCATGTCTCGAGGTCCGCTGACTCGAGGTGGTCGCGGTACGCCAGGCAGCGCTGGACCGCACGGACGATGTCGCCGAGGCGCTGCTGATCGCTGCGACTCACACGGGCACCGCGTCGGCCAGGGCCGCGGCAGAGACGGCGTCGCGCAGCAGGCTGGCGGCGACGACGTCGACCCGGGTGCCCAGGAGGTCGAAGAGCTCCTCCGAGATGCCCGCGACCCTCACCAGCTCGTTGCCTCCGGTCGGAGCAGGTCGACCAGCAGGTCGAGATCGCTCCCGTCGCGAGCGTCGCCGCGCGCGACCGAACCGAAGAGTCGGGGATTCACCGCGTCGTACCGCCGGAGCACCTCCGCCACGCGACGTCCCTCGCTCTCCAGAGCGGCGCGAAGACGCTGCGAAGCGGGTGTCATGTCCACAGGATAGTGATCGAGGTCGCGAGCGGGGCGAGCGCGAATCGGCGCGGGCGCGCTCTCCGTACGGTGTCAGGCGGCGAGCAGCACCACGACGGTCTCGGCGACGCAGGCCGGCTTGTCGCCGCCCTCGATCTCGATGACGTGCTTGAGGGTGAGCTGCTTGCCCATCGGCAGGTCGTCGCAGCCGGCGATGCTCACGGTCACCCGGATCCTGCTGCCGACGAGCACCGGCGAGGGGAAGCGCACCTTGTTGGCGCCGTAGTTGAGCTTGGCGCCGGGCGTGTCGAGGGCGAAGACGCCCGCACCGAGCACGGGCAGCAGCGACAGCGTGAGGTAGCCGTGGGCGATGGTTCCGCCGAACGGGCCGGCCTTGCTGCGCTCGACGTCGACGTGGATCCACTGGTGGTCCCCGGTGGCGTCGGCGAAGGTGTTCACCCGCTCCTGGTCGATGGTCATCCAGTCACTGGTGCCGAGCTCCTCGCCGACAGCTGCCTGGACCTCGTCGAGAGTGGTGAAGGTGCGCATGGGTGGAGGGCTCTCCTCGGGCTGCGGGGCCGGGTGACCCGGCGGTGGACGGGGCGTGCGGGTGCCGTGCGGGCGGGGTGCCGACGGGTGGTTGGATGACGCCATGGCAGGCCCCAGCAGCGACGTGACGCAACCTACACGCGACCAGGTCCGGCGCGCCCCCAAGGTGCTCCTCCACGACCACCTCGACGGCGGTCTGCGCCCCGCCACCGTCCTCGAGCTCGCGCCCGGTGCCGGGCACCACCTGCCGGTCACCGAGAGCGCGGAGGCGCTGGCGACGTGGTTCCGCGAGGCGGCCGACTCCGGGTCGCTGGAGCGCTACCTGGAGACCTTCGCCCACACCGTCGGCGTCATGCAGACCGGCCCGGCGCTGACCCGCGTCGCGCGCGAGTGCGTCGAGGACCTCGCCGAGGACGGCGTGGTGTACGCCGAGATCCGCTACGCCCCCGAGCTGCACACCGAGCTCGACCTGACCCTCGACGAGGTCGTCGGCGCGGTCCAGGAGGGCTTCGAGCAGGGCGTCGCCGAGGCGGCCGCCCGCGGGCAGCGGATCGTCGTACGTCAGCTGCTCACGGCCATGCGTCACCAGGCCCGCTCGCGGGAGATCGCCGAGCTGGCCGTCGCCTGGCGCGACCGCGGCGTGGCCGGCTTCGACATCGCGGGCGCCGAGGCGGGCAACCCGCCGACCCGCCACCTCGACGCCTTCGAGTACCTCCAGCGCGAGAACGCCCACTTCACCATCCACGCCGGCGAGGCGTTCGGGCTCCCGTCGATCTGGGAGGCGCTGCAGTGGTGCGGCGCCGACCGCCTCGGCCACGGCGTGCGGATCGCCGACGACGTCCACGTCGCCGAGGACGGCACGGCCACGCTCGGCCGGCTCGCGGCGTACGTGCGCGACAAGCGCATCCCGCTCGAGCTCGCGCCGCACTCCAACCTTCAGACCGGCGCGGCGCCGTCGATCGCGGAGCACCCGATCGGGCTGCTCACCGACCTGCGGTTCCGGGTCACCGTCAACACCGACAACCGGCTGATGAGCGACACCTCCATGACCAAGGAGATGTGGGCGCTCGTCGAGACGTTCGGCTACGACCTCGACCGGCTCCAGTGGTTCACCGTCAACGCGATGAAGTCGTCGTTCCTGCCGTTCGACGAGCGGCTGGCGCTGATCGAGGACGTCATCAAGCCGGGGTACGCCGCCCTGCGTGCGGAGTCCTGAGACCGCCGAGGCCGCACCGCGCTTCGGGCGCCTGAGAGGCTGGCCGCGTGCTGATCACCAACCACGTCGTGTCCGGCGCACTGGTGGGCGCTACGGCACCCGGGCCGGTCTCGGCGTTCGTCGCGGGGGTCGCCTCGCACTTCGCGCTCGACTCGGTGCCCCACTGGGGCGACGTGGGGGAGCCGGGCGACCCGGTGCCGTTGACGGTCGCGGTGCCCGACGGACTCGTCGGCCTGGCGGTGATGGGGCACCTGGCGTTCCACACCCCGCCGGGCCACCGGCTGCGGGTGGTCGCCGGCATGGCGGGGGCGTGCCTGCCCGACGCGGACAAGCCGTCGGAGCTCTTCTTCGGCCGCTCGCCGTTCCCGGCGGCCTTCGACGCCTTCCACAAGCGCATCCAGCGCGAGTCGTCGGACCGGATGCCGCAGGAGTTCGTCGTCGCCGGCGCGGGACTCGCGGTGTGGGCGCTGTGGCGCGGCGCCGTACGCCGTCGGGTCAGCCGGGGTCTCGCAGGCTCGTGACGAGCTCGCGGGCCTCCGGGTTCGTGACCGGTCGGCAACCCAGCGCGACCGCGTGGGAGACCACCCGGCGCTGGTCACGCATCAGCGCGAGCCCGCGGCGTACGAGCACGAGCGGTGGCTTGCGGTGCTCACGCAGGTCGCGGGTCAGCCGTCGCCAGAAGGTCACCACCGGAGGCTGGGTCAGGCAGACCGCGTCGAGGAGCAGTCCGCGCTCGCGCAGCGCCGGCACGACCTCCTGGGCGAAGATGCCGTCGGCGAGCACCACCGAGCCGCCCTCGAGGTCGAGCACGTGGGTGCCCGTGCGGCCGTTGGCGGCGATCTCGTAGACGGGCACCTCGACCCGCCCCTCGCAGCACAGCGTCTCCACCGCGTCGAGCGCCTCCTCGCGCAGCCACGAGTCGGGGTGGTCCCAGTCGACGATGCCGGCGTTGGGGCCCCTGGTGATCAGCGGCAGCGACGGGTCGTCGCCCGACTTGTAGAAGTCGTCGAGGCGCAGCACAGGCAGGCGGGAGACCTCCGCCAGCCGGGACTTGCCGGACCCCGACGGGCCCGCGACCACCAGGACGCGGGCCCGCGGGGACGGCTGCTCGGGCTGCTCGGACGGGTCGGGCACGGGACGGGTCAGACGCCCATCGGGTGCCAGACCGTCTTCAGCTCCACGAAGTCGGTCATCGTGTCCAGGCCCGGGCCGGCGGTCCAGTCGGGCTCGGCGGCGGGCGCGCGGCGTACGCGCTTGAGGTTGTCGGCGGCCGCGACCTCGAGCTCGGTCGCGAGCTGCTGGGAGGAGCCCTCGGCCCCGTCGAGGCCCACGACGCCGCCGAGGTCGATGGCGTTGACGTCCATGTGCGCGGCCAGCCAGGGACCCAGCGTTGCCGCCGAGCCGGTGAGCAGGTTGACCACGCCGCCCGGCACGTCGGACGTCGCCAGCGCCTCGGCCAGCGTCACCGCCGGCAGAGGACGGGCGTACGACGACACCACGACGCAGGTGTTGCCGGTGGCGATGACCGGCGCGAGCGTCGAGACCAGGCCGAGCAGCGAGGAGGCCTGCGGCGCGAGCACCGCGACGACGCCGGTCGGCTCGGGCGTGGTGAGGTTGAAGAACGGGCCGGAGACCGGGTTGGCGTTGCCGACGACCTGGGTCAGCTTGTCGGTCCACCCGGCGTACCAGACGAGCCGGTCGACCGTGGCGTCGACGACCCCGCCGGCGCGGGCCGCGGTGAGCCCCTCGGCCTGCTGGACGGCGGCCACGAACTGCGGCCGGCGGTCCTCGACCATCTCGGCGACCCGGTAGAGCACCTGGCCGCGGTTGTACGCCGTGCGCGACGACCAGCCGCCGAAGGCCTTGCGGGCGGCGACGACCGCGTCGCGGGCGTCCTTGCGGGAGGCGAGCGAGGCGTTGGCCACGAATCGTCCCTTCGCGTCGAGCACCTCGTAGGTGTAGCCGGACTCCGAGCGGGGGAACGCCCCGCCGACGTAGAGCTTGTAGGTCTTGCGGACGTCGAGCCGTGCCACGTCACTCACCGCCCTTCAGGTAGGCCGCCAGCCCGTGCCGGCCGCCCTCGCGGCCGTAGCCGGACTCCTTGTAGCCGCCGAAGGGGCTGGTGGGGTCGAACTGGTTGAACGTGTTGGCCCACACCACGCCGGCCCGCAGGGCGCCGGCCATCTGCAGGATGCGCGAGCCCTTCTCGGTCCAGACGCCGGCGGACAGGCCGTACGGCGTGTTGTTGGCCTTGTCGACGGCCTCGTCGGGCGTGCGGAACGTCAGCACCGACAGCACCGGGCCGAAGATCTCCTCGCGGGCGATCCGGTGGGCCTGCGAGACGCCGGTGAACACGGTCGGGGCGAACCAGTAGCCACGCTCGGGCAGGTCGCACGCCGGCGACCAGCGCTCGGCGCCCTCGGCCTCGCCGGCGGCGGACAGCTCGCGGATCCGGGCGAGCTGCTCGGCGGAGTTGATCGCGCCGACGTCGGTGTTCTTGTCCAGCGGGTCGCCGACGCGCAGCGTCGACATCCGGCGGCGCAGGCGCTCGAGCACCTCGTCGGCCACCGACTCCTGCACCAGCAGGCGCGAGCCCGCGCAGCAGACGTGGCCCTGGTTGAAGAAGATGCCGGTGACGAGGCCCTCGACGGCCTGGTCGATGGGGGCGTCCTCGAACACGATGTTGGCGGCCTTGCCGCCGAGCTCGAGCGTGAGGCGCTTGTCGGTGCCGGCGACCGCGCGGGCGATGGCCTTGCCGACCTCGGTAGAGCCGGTGAAGGCGACCTTGTCGACGTCGGGGTGGCTGACGACGGCCTGGCCGGTGGCACCGGCGCCGGTGACGACGTTGACGACGCCGGGCGGGAGGTCGGCCTGCTGGCAGATCTCCGCGAACAGCAGCGCGGTGAGCGGCGTCGTCTCAGCCGGCTTGAGGACGACGGTGTTGCCGCAAGCCAGCGCCGGGGCGACCTTCCACGCCAGCATCAGCAGCGGGAAGTTCCACGGGATGACCTGACCGGCGACGCCGATCGACTCGGTGCCGTGGCCGGCGTGCTCGAGCTTGTCGGCCCAGCCGGCGAAGTAGAAGAAGTTGGCCGCGACCTGGGGCACGTCGACGTCGCGGGCCTCCTTGATCGGCTTGCCGTTGTCGAGGCTCTCCAGCACGGCGAGCTCGCGGCTGCGCTCCTGGATGATCCGAGCGATCCGGAAGAGGTACTTCGCGCGCTCGGCGCCGGGCATCCGGCCCCAGGTGCGGCTGTGCGCGCGGCGGGCGGCCTTGACCGCGGCGTCGACGTCGGCGTCGGAGGCCTCGGCCACCTCGGCCAGGACCTCCTCGGAGGCCGGGTTGAGGGTCTTGAACGACGTGCCGTGGCCGTCGACGAACTCGCCGTCGACGAACAACCCGTAGGAGGGCTTCAGGTCGACGACGCCCCGGGACTCCGGAGCGGGTGCGTACTCCAGCTGCATCTCTCGCTCCTCTCAGTCGTTGGTGACGTAGTCGGGGCCGGAGTACCGGCCGGTGGCCATCTTCTGCCGCTGCAGCAGCAGGTCGTTGAGCAGCGAGGAGGCGCCGAAGCGGAACAGGTCGGGGTCCATCCACTCCGGGCCCGCGACTTCCTGCACCGTGACGAGGTACTTGATCGCGTCCTTGGTGGTGCGGATCCCGCCGGCGGGCTTCACGCCGATGATCTCGCCGGTCGCGGCGCGGTAGTCGCGCACGGCCTCGAGCATGATCATCGTGACCGGCAGGGTCGCGGCGGGCGACACCTTGCCGGGGGAGGTCTTGATGAAGTCGCCGCCGGCCGTCATGGCCAGCCACGACGCGCGGCGGACGTTGTCGTACGTCGCCAGCTCGCCGGTCTCGAGGATCACCTTGAGGTGGGCCGAGGTGCCGTCGGGGCGGCGGCAGGCCTCCTTGACGGCGACGATCTCGTCGTGGACCAGCTGGTAGCGGCCGGCCAGGAACGCGCCCCGGTCGATCACCATGTCGATCTCGGCGGCACCGGCCGCGACGGCGGCGCGGGTGTCGGCGAGCTTGACGTCCATCGCGGCGCGACCCGCCGGGAAGGCGGTCGCGACGGCGGCGACGTGGACGCCGGAGTCGCCGAGCGCCTCGACGGCGACGGGCACCAGGTCGGGGTAGACGCAGACGGCGGCGGTCGCGGGGCAGGTCGGGTCGGTCGGGTCGGGACGCATCGCCTTGGCGGCCAGCGCGCGCACCTTGCCGGGGGTGTCCTGACCCTCCAGCGTGGTGAGGTCGACCATCCGGATCGCGAGGTCGAGCGCCTGGGCCTTGGCGGTGGTCTTGATCGAGCGGGTGCCGAGGGCGGCGGCGCGAGCGTTCGCGCCGACCTGGTCGACACCCGGCAGACCGTGCAAGAACCGGCGCAGGGAGGACTCCGACGACGTCACGTCCGACCAGGACGTTCCCGAGGAGCCCGTGCTCCCGACGGCGGTGTCGGTGGCGGAAGAGGGCATGGGACGAGAGCATAGGGTTGCTCGCGTGGCCGACTCCAACCAGCGAACCGGGGCCGACGGGCCCGAGGTCTACCGCCAGACCGGCCACCTCGTCGGCGGCGTGACGACCATCACCGGGTGCGTGCTCGTCCTCGTGGCGACGTACGTCTACGACCGGGTCGTCCCGGTCGAGCTCGTCGCCCTCGCCATGCTCGTGGCGGTGCTCGTCTGGCTCAGCATGGTCCGGCCCTCGGCGGTCGTCGACGGCGACGAGCTGGTGCTGCACCGCACCCTGAGCTCGGTGCGGATCCCGGTGCTCGCGGTGCTCTCCGTCGACGTGCGCCAGGTGCTGGTCGTGCACGTCGGGGAGCGGCGCTACACCTGCTCCGCGGTCGGCCGCTCGCGCCGCAAGCTGCGCACCGAGGGCGGGAGCCCGGTGAGCGACGCCGCCGCGCTGTCCGGCCAGGCGTCGTACGGCGCGCTGGTGGAAGGCCGGCTGCGGGCCATCGCGCGCGACACCCGCCAGGCGGCCGGCCTCAGCCGGTCCGACCAGCTGGCGCTGGCCGACCGGGTGCGGGTCGTGCCCGGTGTGGTCGAGGGCGTCGCGCTGCTCGGCGCGACCGCCTTCCTGGTGCTCGCGCTGGCGCTCTGAGCCCGGCCCGGGGCCCTGGTCAGAGCCCCAGCGCGGTGCGTACGTCGGAGGCGAGCGCGTCCAGACGTCCGGCGGCCGCGATCCGCGCCGCCTCCACGTCGTCGGGCTGCTCGGCGCCCTCCTCGACGGGGACGACGACCTCCAGGTAGCACTTGAGCTTGGGCTCGGTGCCGCTCGGTCGTACGACGACGCGGGCGCCGCCCTCGAGGTGGTAGCGCAGGCCGTCGGTCGGCGGGAGGTCCTCGGAGCCCTCGGCGAGGTCGTCGAAGCGCTCCACGGCGAGCCCGCCGAGCGTGGTCGGGGTGGTGTCGCGCAGCCGCGCCATCGCGTCGCGGATGACCGCGAGGTCCTCCACGCGCACGGACACCTGGTCGGTGGCGTGCAGGCCGTGGGTGCGGGCGAGGTCGTCGAGGACGTCGAGCAGCGTGCGGCCCTCCGCCTTGAGCGCGGCGGCCAGCTCGCAGACCAGCAGGGCCGCGCTGACGCCGTCCTTGTCCTTCACGTGCGCGGGGTCGACGCAGTAGCCGAGCGCCTCCTCGTAGCCGAAGGCCAGCCCCTCGAGGCGCCCGATCCACTTGAAGCCGGTGAGCGTCTCGGCGTACGGGCGGCCGTCGGCGGCGGCGATCCGGCCGAGCAGCGAGGAGGAGACGATCGAGGTGGCGAAGGTGCCCTCCGCCCCGCGGCGGAGGAGGTGGTGGGCGAGCAGCGCGCCCACCTCGTCGCCGCGCAGCATCCGCCAGGCGGCCTCGCCGTCGCCCGCGCCGGGCACCGGCACCGCGACGGCGCAGCGGTCGGCGTCGGGGTCGTTGGCGACCACCAGGTCGGCGCCGCGCTCGACCGCGAGGGCGAGGGCGAGGTCCATCGCGCCCGGCTCCTCCGGGTTGGGGAACGCCACCGTCGGGAAGGCCGGGTCGGGCTCCTCCTGCTCGGCCACCACGTGCGGGTGGGCGAAGCCGGCGTTCTCCAGGACCGTCGTGACGACGTCGCCGCCGACGCCGTGCAGCGGCGTGTAGACGACGCTGAGGTCGCGGGGGCCGTCGTCGACGAGGCCGGCGACGGTGTCGAGGTAGCGGTCGACGACGGCCTCGCCCAGCACGGTGCCGGCCGGGCCGCGCCCGACTGCGTCGAGGGAGCCGACGGCGGCGATCCGCTCGGCGATGCCGGAGTCGGCCGGGGGCACGATCTGACTGCCGTCGCCGAGGTAGACCTTGTAGCCGTTGTCCTGCGGCGGGTTGTGCGAGGCGGTGACCATGACGCCCGCGACGCAGCCGAGCTCGCGCACGGCGAACGCCAGCACCGGCGTGGGCAGGGGGCGCGGCAGCAGGTGGGCGCGCAGGCCGGCGGCGGTCATCACCTCGGCGGTGTCGCGGGCGAAGACGTCGGAGTTGTAGCGGGCGTCGTACCCGATCACGACGCCGTCGCGGGCCCCGGCACCCTCGTCGAGGAGGTAGCGGGCCAGGCCGGCGGCGGCGCGCAGCACGACCGAGCGGTTCATCCGGTTGGGCCCCGCGCCGAGGGCGCCGCGCAGGCCGGCCGTGCCGAACTCCAGCGTGCCGTCGAACCGGTCGGCCAGGTCGGCGGTCGCGTCGGCGTCACCGGCCTCGACCCGGGCGACGACCTCCTCCAGCTCCGCACGGGTGTGCGGGTCGGGGTCCTCGGCGGCCCAGTCGCGGGCACGGGTGAGCAGGACGTCCACGTCGGGGCTCATGTCGGCACGGTAGGGCACCATGACCGGCGTGGCCGACGGCACCCGGTACGACGTGGCGCGCGCGACGCGTGCGCTGGCCGACCGGCTCGGGCTGCCGGCGTACGTCGCGATCTGCACCGACCTGCTCGGGGGTGCGCCGAGGGACGCTCATCTCGACGCGCTCCCGGCCCTGACCGGCCATGACTGGGGCGACGGGCAGCCGGTGCGCGACCCGGCGCAGTGGAAGGACCACTGGCTGCGCACGTGGGGCGCCCGCGGGCTGCTGCACGTCTGGCACGACTCGGACGGCCGGGCCACGACCGCGGTGCTCGACGGCCTCGGTGACGAGCACTGGCGGCCGGCCGAGATGTGTCTCAAGGTCGCCGCCCGCCACGACGTGGCGGGCGCGGCCGACGCCGCGCTGCCGCTGCTCGGGCACGACCTGCCGCGCGTCCGCGCGCAGGTGCTGCGCTGCCTGGCGGTCACCGGCGACCCGGCCGACCGGGCGCACACCGGTGCGGTCGACGCGGCGCTGGACGACCCCGACCCTGCGGTCGCACGGCAGGCCGAGCGGGCCGCGGCGGCCCTGGCCCGCCGGGCGTGAGTCGTGTGAGCGGCGGCGTGCGGGCGACGTACGTCTTCGGCGGCCGGTGGGTCGTCCCCGGCACGCCCGAGCAGGTGCGCGACGTGGTGGTCGACCTGGAGCGCTACCCCGAGTGGTGGCCGCAGGTGCTGGCCGTCGGCTGGCTCGGGCCCGACACCGGGCTGGTGCTGTGCCGCTCGCGGCTGCCCTACGTGCTCGAGCTGGTGCTGCACGCGGTGTCCCGCGACCTGCCGGTGCTGGAGGTCGACGTCGAGGGCGACCTGCGCGGCACGGTGCGGTGGCGGCTCGAGGCGGTGTCGTCGGGGCCGTTCCCGCGCACGGCCCTCGCGCTCGACCAGCGGGTCGAGGTGCGCGGTGCCCTCGCGGTCGCCTCGGTGGTCGGTCGGCCGCTGCTGCGGTGGAACCACGCGCGGATGATGGACGGCTGCGCCGCCGGGCTCGCCCGGCGCACGGGCGGGGGCTGAGCCCGGCGACTCGGTCGGTGGTGCTGGTCGTCAGGCGTCGATGTGCGACATGTCGCCGTACCGGTCGCCCGCGACGGCGCCGACCGGGACCGCGGCGTCGAGCGCGGCGAGGTCGTCGGCGCTGAGCTCGACGTCGGCGGCGCCCACGTTCTCCTCCAGGTAGGCGACCCGCTTGGTGCCGGGGATGGGCGCGACGTCGTCACCCTGCGCGAGCACCCAGGCGAGGGCGAGCTGGCCCGGCGTGCACCCCGTGGCGTCGGCGAGCTCGCGGACCCTCGCGACGAGCGCGAGGTTGGTCTCGAGCGCCTCGCCCTGGAAGCGCGGGAAGTACGCCGTGGTGCGCGAGTCGCCCTGCGGCAGCGACGACTCGGAGGTGATGGCGCCGGTGAGCATCCCGCGGCCGAGCGGGGAGTAGGGGACGAGGCCGATGCCGAGCTCGCGCAGGGTCGGCAGGATCTCGGTCTCCAGGTCGCGGGTGAAGAGCGAGTACTCCGTCTGCAGTGCGGTGAGCGGGTGCACCTCGTGCGCGCGCCGGATCGTGGCGGCCGAGGCCTCCGAGAGCCCGAGGTGGCGGACCTTGCCGGCCTGCACCAGCTCGGCCATCGCGCCGACGGTCTCCTCGATCGGCACCGACGGGTCGACCCGGTGCTGGTAGTAGAGGTCGAGGTGGTCGACGCCGAGGCGCTCGAGCGAGGCGTCGCAGGTGGCGCGGACGTACTCCGGGCGGCCGTTGATGCCGACCCGGGTGCCGTCGGGCAGCCGCTCGTTGCCGAACTTGGTCGCCAGCACGACGCCGTCGCGGCCCTGGCTGCTGGTCGCGATCGCCTTGCCGACGAGGCGCTCGTTGGTGAAGGGGCCGTACATGTCGGCGGTGTCGAGGAACGTCACGCCGAGGTCGAGCGCGCGGTGGATGGTCGCGATGCCCTGCTGCTCGTCCGGGGCGCCGTAGAACTCCGACATGCCCATGCAGCCGAGGCCGAGGGCGGAGACCTCGAGCGGTGCGTCGAGGGCGGGGGAGGAGCCGAGGGAGCGGGTGGTGATCGTCATGTCGACCAGCCTGGACCTTGGAGCGCGCTCCAGGTCAAGCGGCAGGTCAAGCGGCGCCGTCGCGGGTCGGCTCGAGCACCTCGGTGTAGATCCCGATCTTGTGGTCGATCGCCGAGAGGTGCTCGGTGACCTCGGCGAGCTGGTCGAGCACGTGGCGCCGGTGCGCGTGCAGCAGCGCGAGGCGCTCGGCCTCGTTGCCGCTGCCGGCGCGCACCAGGTCGGCGTACCGGCGTACGTCGCTGATCGGCATGCCGGTGGCACGCAGCCGGGTGACCAGCGTGAGCCAGCGCAGGTCGCCCTCGTCGTAGCGGCGGTGACCCGACGTCGCACGTCCGACCGGGCGCAGCAGCAGCCCGTCGCGCTCGTAGTAGCGCAGGGTGTCGGGCGTGAGTCCGAGCCGTTCGGCGGCCTGGGCGATGGTGAGACCGGTCATGGACGCAGTGTTGCCCTGGAGCGGACTCCAGGGCAACACCGCACCACGGTCGTCGGGCCCCGTCAGGCCCCGTCAGGCGGCCGGACGGCGGTACGCCGGCAGGTTCCGTCCGAGCTCGGCGAACAGCGCCTGGTTCAGCAGGAAGGCGGCCCGCACCTCGGCCACCGCCCGCTCGACGTCCTCGGGGCCCAGCCCCAGGGCGTCGAGGCGGGAGCGGTAGGCGTCCTTGTAGGGCTTCGGCTTCGGCACCGCCTCGAAGGCGTAGAACGACAGTCCGGCGCCGTCGAGGTCGAAGCTGCGGTCGAGCACCTGGCCGATCGCCTGACCGCCCGACAGGTCGCCCAGGTAACGGGTGTAGTGGTGGGCGACCAGCAGCCCGCCCCATCCGTGGGCGCACTCGGCCAGACGCTCGGCGTACGCCCGCGCCGCCGGTGAGTCGACCGCGCCGGCCGCGAGGGCGGGGTCGGTGCCCGGGGCCCAGTGCGCCAGGTCGGCGTCGATCGTCGCCAGCCGCTCCAGGCCGGGGTCGTGCACGGCGGCCACGAGCGGGTCGCCGGCACGCGAGCGCACGGCGTCCTCGAGGGCGGTGTAGACCGTGCGCAGCCGCAGCAGGTAGTCGCGGTAGGCGTCCTCGTTGAGCGCACCGGCGAGCAGCTCGGCCATGAAGGCCGACCCCTCGGCGGCCTCGTGCTCGGCGCGCGAGCCGTCGCGCAGCGCGCTGGCCAGGCTCGGGAGGGCGGTGGGCATCGCGGTCACGCGCCCTTCACCTTCCACACGGTGCGCACGGCCGGGGTCGCGGCGATGTTCGCGGTGCCCCGGTAGGACACGACGAGCACGTACTTCCCGCCCTTGCGCACCTTCCCGAGGTTCGTGGCGACCTTGCCCCTCGCGTTGAGCGTCAGGTTCTTCTTGATGTTCGCGGCGCCCGGACGGCGCAGCACGACGCGCACCGTGCCGGTGGCGCTGGTGGTGGGCGAGGCGACCTTGGCGACCACGCGGCCGGCCTTGCGCTGGCGCGGCCGCTTGGCGTTGACCACGAGTCGGCTGCTCGCCTTGGCGACGGTGTGCGTCGCGGTGGCGGTGCCCGGCTCGGTGCCCTCGTTGCCGGAGTAGGCGGCGGTCACGGGGTAGCGGCCGGCCTGCAGCGTGCCGAGGTCGAGGGAGGCGGAGCCGCCGTCGACCGACGTGGTGCCGAGCTCGGTGCCACCGGAGGTGAAGGTGACGGTGCCCTCGCTGCCGACGGCGTGGGCGACGGTCGCGGTGACGACCGAGCGCTGGCCGAAGGCCCGCCGCGGCGCGGCGAGGCGCACGGTCGGCGTCTGCAGGGCGAAGGTGATCGGGGTGAACGTCTCGTAGGCGGCGACGACGGCGCCGCTGCCGGCGTAGGTGTAGATGCCGTAGCTGCCCTCGAGCTCGCCCGCCGCCTCGTCGGCGGCGGCCTGGTCGAGCACCAGGGTCGTGGTGAAGGAACCGTCCTCCTCCAGGGCCGCGGTGCCGGGGGCGGTGCCGCCCGGGGTCGCCCACTGCACCGAGGAGCTCGGGCGGGTGCCGGAGGCGGCGCCCTCCGAGGGGCGCCAGGTCTCGGCGAAGCGACCGAACGCGACGTACGTGCCGGCGGGCTGCCCGGCCAGCGGCGGGCGGGTGCCGATAGCGGCCTGGGGGTCGAAGTTGCTCCCGGTGACGGTCACCTCGGTCTCACCGGTGCTGGGCACGGTGGACTGGGAGACGGCGATCTCGGGTGCGAGCTCGAGGTCGACGTCGGCGGGCAGGGCGGGCTTGTTGTCCTGCAGCCCGCCGCATCCGGTGGAGTAGAAGTGCGGGCGGACGGAGTCGGGCATCGCGGCGACGTACTCCGCGGGCCAGGCGCCCCACCAGCCGGTGGCTCCGCCCTCGGTCGTGCAGGAGCGCTCCTGGTCGACGCCCTCGACCTCGACGCCCTGGTAGTCCGGGGTAAGACGGAACGCGTCGCCGGCGGTGCGCTCGACCGAGCCCGCGGTGAACGTCATCACCGGGACTCGGCCGAGGTCGACCTCCGACGTCGGGTCGCCGTCGATGTCGGTGCCCTCGCCGATGGTGATCTCCATCGTGAGCTCGCCGGCGCCGTCGGCGCCGACGGTGAGCTGGGGGTCGCTGTAGTACTCGCTCGGCGCGCCGAACGCGACCGGGTACGCGTTGACCCGGTAGGAGCCGGTCCAGGTGAGCGTGGCCTCGCCGGTCGCGGGGTCGGCGGTGCCCGTGCCGCCGGTGAACTGCACGGCGGTGGGGTTCTCGGTGCCGGCGTCGGCCGGCATCGAGGTCGCCGGGACCGGCTCCACGACGTACTCGGTCTGGGTGTCCCCGTCGAGCACGGTCACGTCGCCAGTGGGCTCGGCGATCGTCCAGGGCGCGAAGACGCCCTTCTGGGCGTAGCCGCTCACCCCCCAGGTGAAGGAGGCGCCGGTGACGTCGGCGGTCGCACGCTCGGCGGGGGACTCAGGCGCAGCGGCCCGGCCGGGCGCTGCGGCCAGCACCGGAAGGCCGGACAGCGCGACGGTCAGCAGCGCTGCCGCGCCGGTGGAGCGGCGCAGGATGGGGCGGGACATGGGATACCTCTCAGGGTCGGGGTGAGCGAGTGGAACGGGCCGCTCGGGGAGCGGCACCGCCGGCGAGGAGCGCGGCGGCACCGAGCAGCAGGGCGGCGCCGAGCCACCAGGTCCACTGCTGCCCGGACGTCGGGGTGGCCGAGGTCGTGGCGACCTCGGTGGTCGGGGTGCCCGCGGCGAGCGCGAGCGGGACGGACGGCGCCAGCTCCGGCGCTCCGGTCTCCGGCTCGGACGACGCGGTGCCGATGCCGGGTGGGGAGGCGTCGGTGTCCGTGGGGTCCGGCGGTACCGGGCCGGCGGGACCGGCGGCGCCGGTCGTGGGCGGCGCACTCACCGGGCCGGGGGCCGGTGCCTCGGGCAGCACCGTGGTGTCGGGCGTCGAGGGTGTGCCGGCCCCGCCGGACCCGCCCGACCCGCCCGAGCCGCCCGAGCCGCCGGGAGAGGGTTGCTCGACCGGTGCGGTGGCCGTGAGGCTCACCGTCACCGGCGCCGCGACCTTGTGCGGGTCGGCGGAGCCGCCGCTGGAGAAGAAGAACGCCGCCGAGCCGGCCTCGTCGAGCCAGGTGAGGAACGAGCGCGGGAAAGCGCCCCACGACGATCCGGTGCGTACCTGACCGCCGCCGTCGTGGGTGACGCCGAGGTACGACGGGTCGACGACGAACCCGCCGGCCGCCTGCTCCAGGGTGACGGCGTCGCGAGGCAGGTCGGCGAGCACCACCTCGGCCGGCTCGACGGGCGACCACGACGAGGCGTCCTCGCGGTCGGCGGCCCACCCGGAGACGGTGCCGAGCAGCCGTGCGGTCCGCGTGCCGACGACGAGTCGGGGATCGCTGACCGAGAACAGCGTCATGCCGGAGTAGTAGAGGACGGTGAACGAGCCCGACCAGTCGATGGTGGCGGTGCCGGCGGCGGGGTCGACGGTCCCGGTGCCGCGGTCGACCACGACCTGGTGACCGGAGAACGGACCGTTCGTGCTGGTCAGCGGGGTGCCGTCGGCCGCGGTCGACAGGCCGGCGAAGGTCGCCGGCTCGTAGGTGCCGTCAGGCTGCCGCTTCTCGATCGAGACCGCTCCGCGCCGCGCCCGCCAGGCCCGCTCGCCGGTGTGGCTCCAGCGGCCGTCGACGACGGTGCGGCCACCCGAGCCCGGGTCGGGGGTGAGGCCCGCGGACAGGAAGTTGAAGGTGCCCGGGGCGAACGCCTTGTTGTTGCTCTCGTCGTTGACACCCCAGCGCAGCTGGGCGTCGGTGACCCGGAACGGTGCGTCGTCGGGGTCGGACGTGGGCGTGGACGTGGGCGTGGCGGTCGGGAGACTCGTCGGCGAGGCCGTCGCCGTCGCCGTGGTCGGTGCCGTCGGTGTGGACGAGGTCGTCCCGGAGGCCGAGGGTGCCGTCGGGGCGGCGCTGGCCTGCGGTCCCGGGTACGTCGTCAGCCCGACGAGCAGCGCGACGACCGACGTCACCAGCAGCAGCGCCACGGCGCCGTGACGGCGGGGGCTCACGCGACCCGCCCCGGGCGTCGGCGCGCGGTACGCAGGCGGAACGCGAGGGCGGCCAGGAAGAGCGCGGCCGCGACGGCCAGGGCGACCGGGCCGCCGAGCGAGGCCCGGTCGGTGGTCTCCGCGCTCGGCTCGGCGTCGGGGGTGCCGGACACGGAGGTGCCGGAGGTGTCGGCGGTGTCGGAGGTGTCGGGGGCGCTCACCGGGAACCGGGCCGCGAGCTCGGTGCCGGACGCGGCACCGGTGAGCCGGACCTCGTGGGTGCCGATCGGGAGGTCCGCCGGGAGGGGGAGCGCCGCGGCCACCTCGCCGCTGTCGCCGGCTCGCAGCGGCCCGAGCGCGGCCAGGCCGTCGTCGAGCACGACCACGACCGCCTCCCCGGGCGCGAGTCCCCGCGCGGTGAGGACGAGGGTGTGACCGACGACGGCGGTGCTGCGGTCGACGGTCAGCGCCGGCTCGTCTTCGGGTGCGTCGGCCCCGGCGGAGCCGTCGGCGGTGTCGGTGGTGTCGTCGGTGTCGTCCGTGCCGGCTCCGTCGCCGTCGGCCGTGTCGGAGCCCGGGGAACCGCCGTCCGCCTGGTCGGCGTCCGCCGGGTCCGCGCCGGCGCCGCTCGACCCGCCGAGCACCTCGCCGAAGCGCACCGGGGTGAACGACTCGTTCGCGGCGTTCTTCACGCCGTGCGCGCCGACGGTGATCACGCCGCAGGTGACGGCCCGGCAGTCGACCTCCACCACGTCGCCGCTGCGGTCGACGGACTCGAACACCGGACCGGGCACGGTCAGCGTCACCCGGAACGACCCGTCGTCGGCCAGGGTGGTGCCGGCCTCGCCGGCGGTGCTGCTGCCGGGGAAGGCGACGAACTGCAGGAAGCCCTGGTTGGCGGCGGCGTCCTCGGAGTCGGGGACGTAGCGGTAGTCCCGGCCGGTGAGGCCGCCGCGGGAGGGGCGCCAGGACCCGCCGGAGGGGTCGCGCACCCAGCCGAACATCACGTACACCCCGCCGAATCCGCCGCGGACGGCCTGGAAGCCCCGGCCGGTCACGGTGAGCTCGGTGCGGAAACGGGTGTCGGCCGCTGCGTCGCCGTTCGCGTTGGCAACGTCGACCCGTGCTGCCGCGGCAGCGGGCGGGGCCACCGCGACCCCGGTCCCGGTCAGCAGCACGCCGAGCAGCAGGAGCAGCAGCGACAGCGCCACGGCGCTCGTGCGGGCCCGCTGCGCGCGGGGCTCTCGGGCCGGGACGACGAGCAGGTCGCCGGTGGCGGGGTGGTCGAGGACCTCGACGGGGTGTCCGTAGACCGCCGAGAGGCGCTCGGCGGTGAGCACGTCGGCCGGGGCTCCGTCGGCGACCACGCGGCCGCCGTCGAGCAGCACGACCCGGTCGGCCCAGGCTGCGGCGAGCGACAGGTCGTGCAGCACGACGACCACGGCGCCGCCGGCGTCGGCGGTGCGCCGGGCCAGTCCCAGCACGGTCTCGGCGTGGCCGAGGTCCAGAGCGGCGGTGGGTTCGTCGAGCAGCAGCACGCCGGTGGCCTGGGCAAGCACACGCGCGAACGACGTACGGCTGCGCTCGCCGCCGGAGCAGCTGGCGAAGGTGCGGTCGGCGAGGTGAGCGACGTCGGCGTCGGCGAGCGCCCGGCGCACCACGGCGTCGCCCGCGAGGTCGTCGGGGTGCCCGCGCCACGGCGCGCGTCCCATCTCCACGACCTCCTCGACGGTGAATCCGAAGGCCACCTGCTGCTCCTGCAGCAGCACGGCGCGTGAGCGGGCGAGGTCGCGCTGCCGCCACTCGCCCAGCGTGCGGCCGCCGATCCTGACGTCACCGGCCGCGAGGTCGGCGTCGCCGGCCAGCGCGGCGAGCAGCGTGGACTTGCCGGCCCCGTTGGGCCCGACCAGGGCCACGACCTCGCCGTGGTCGACGGCCAGGTCGACGCCGTCGACGACCGGGGTGCCTCCCAGCACGACCCGCAGTCGTCGGGCGAGCACGGCGGCGCTCATGCCCAGCCTCCCGCTGTGCGGCGCGTACGGCGCAGGAGCCAGAAGAAGAACGGACCGCCGACGAGTGACGTGAGCATGCCCAGCGGCAGGTCGGCGTAGGCGACGAGGGTGCGCGCGGCGGTGTCGGCGAGCAGCAGGCACAGTGAACCGGCCAGCACGCAGGCCGGCAGCACGAGGCGGTGGGCGGGACCGACCACCATCCGCACCAGGTGGGGCACGACCAGCCCGACGAAGGCGACGATGCCGCAGAACGCCACCGCTGCGGCGGTGAGCAGGGCGACGACGACGACCAGCTGCAGGCGCAGCCGCTCGACCGGGACGCCGAGGTGTCGTGCGGGTCGTTCCCCGAGCGCGAGCAGGTCGAGGCGACGGGCGGAGGCCAGCGCCAGGGCGGTACCGACGGCGGTGAGGGGTGCGGCGACGACGACGTAGCGCCACAACGTGTTGTTGAGCGAGCCGAGCTGCCAGAACACGATCTGCTCGCGCGCCTGGGTGTCGCCCAGGAACATCAGCAGCGAGAGCAGCGCACCGGCGACCGCGTTCACCGCGATGCCGGTGAGCACGAGGGTCACGACCTCGGTGCGTCCGTCGGCCCGGGCGAGCAGGTAGACCGCCAGGGTGGTGACCAGGCCGCCGACGAACGCGCAGGCCGCGATGCTCCACGACCCGGCGAAGGTGAAGCCGCCGACGATGGCGGTGGCGGCGCCGACCGCGGCGCCGGCGGACACCCCGACGACGCTCGGCTCCGCCAGCGGGTTGCCGAAGACGCCCTGCATCACGGCACCCGCGACCGCCAGTGCGGCGCCGACCACGACGGCCATCACGACGCGGGGGAAGCGGACCGACCACAGCGTGGCCTCGGCCGACGGCGTCGACGGCACGGGGCCGAGGTCGATCCCGACGCGGTGCAGCAGCGAGCCGACGACCTCGGGGAACGGCACCGGGCTCTGCCCGGAGCCGGCGGCCGCGACCACGCCGACCAGCAGCGCGACACCGAGGCCCACGAGCAGCAGGAGGGCCCTGCGGTGGCGACGCCTCGGACCGGCGGTGGCCCGGGGCTGGTGGGGTGCGGACCCGACGGATCGGGCGCCGGGGACGGTGCTCCCGTGGTCCGTCGAGGTGCCGGGCAGCGCCGGGGCGCTCACGAACCGGCTCCCGCGTCGGACCCGAGGAGGGCGGTGGGGAGCGCGTCCGGTGCGTACAGCGCGACGGCGAGTGCCTCTACGACGTCCGCGGCGCGAGGACCGAAGCTGAGCACCTGGGCGTCGTCCATCGCCACGACACGCTCCTGCACGCCGGCCGGGGTGGCGGCCAGAGCGGGGAACCGGTCGAGCAGGCCGTCGACGCCGCCGACAGAGTCCAGTCCGGCGCTCATCATCACGACGACGTCGGGCTGGGCGGCGAGCAGGCCCTCGTCCGTGACCGGCTTCATGCCGCTCCAGCCGATCTCCTCGGCCACGTCGTAGCCTCCGGCGGCTGTGATCAGGGAGTCGGCGCCCGACCCCTCGCCGAACAGGTAGTAGACCCCCGCCTGGCCGCGGACGTAGAGGAAGATCGTGCGCAGTCGCCCGGAGAGGTCGTCGGGGGCGAGCGCCTCGGCGTCCGCCACCGCGCCGTCGACCTGCTCCGCGAGCCGTGCGGCCAGGGCGTCGCCAGCGGCGGGCACGCCGAGGGCGTCGGCCACCTGTTCGGTGAGGACGCCGACGTTGTCGAGACTGCGCTCGGCGTCGACGACCACGACCGGCACACCGGCCTCCCGCAGCTGCAGCACGACGTTCCACGGGCCGAGCGAGGTATCGGTGAGCACGACGGTCGGTTCCAGGGCGAGGATCGCCTCGGCGTTCAGCTCGTGGCCGTTCCGGGTGACCAGCGGCAGGCCGGTGACCTCGTCGAAGGTCGTGGAGGAGTCCCGACCGACGAGCCGGTCGGCCAGGCCCAGCTCGGCGACCGTGCGCGCGAGCGTGCCGTACAGGTCGAGAGCGAGCACCCGGCTGACGTCGTCGACGACGACCTCCTCGCCCTGGGTGTCGGTGACGGTGGCCGGCAGGTCGGGCTCCGGGGAGTCCACGACCGGATCGACCGGCGGGTCGGTGAGCGAGACCTGCAGTGCGCCCTGCCACGAGCGGGGGTCCGCGAGCGGGTCCACCGCGCCGGCGTCGACGACGCCGGTCGTACCCGAGGACGTCGGATCGGTGTCGGGGGAGTCGGTGCCCAGCACGGGTCCGCACCCGGTGAGGAGCAGGAGCAGGACAGGCAGGAGCGCACGGCGCGACGCGGTGGACATGGCCCTCTCATGGGTCCGCACGACACGGCCCCGAGCGGCCGTGGGCCCGGGGGAGCGGGCCACCAGGACTTAATCAGGTAAGGCTTACCTTGGCAAGGTGAGGCTTACCTATTTTTCTGGATCGTCGGTCGCGGCTCGGACGGACCGGTGCCGGCGACCGGTGGGGCCGCGACGACGAAGGGCTCCGTCGCGCGGTCGCGCGACGGAGCCCTTCGGCGGACTTCGCTAGGTCAGACCCGGGGGACGACCGCTCCCAGCAGGGCACCCATGCGGGACGCCGCGGCCCGGCCGGCCTCGAGCACCTCGCTGTGGTCGAGCGGCTGGTCGGAGATGCCGGCCGCGAGGTTGGTGACCAGGCTGATGCCGAGCACCTCCATGCCGGCCTCGCGGGCCGCGATCGCCTCGAGCGTGGTGGACATGCCGACCAGGTGGCCGCCGATGATGCCGGCCATCCGCACCTCGGCGGGGGTCTCGTAGTGCGGTCCGGGGAACTGCACGTACACGCCCTCGTCCAGGCCGGGCTCGACCTCGCGGCAGAGCGCGCGCAGGCGGGAGGAGTAGAGATCGGTGAGGTCGACGAAGTTCGCACCGACGATCGGGCTCGTGCCGGTGAGGTTGATGTGGTCGCTGATCAGGACCGGGGTGCCGGGCGTCCAGGACTCCTTGAGCCCGCCGCAGCCGTTGGTCAGCACCATCGCGCGGCAGCCGGCCGCGGCCGCCGTACGCACGCCGTGCACGACCGCGGCGACGCCCTTGCCCTCGTAGTAGTGGGTGCGGGAGAGGAAGACCAGCACGTTCGAGTCGCCCGAGCGCACCGAGCGGATCTTGCCGCTGTGGCCGGTGACGGCGGCCGCGCCGAAGTGCGGCACGTCGGTGGTGTCGACCTCGACCCGGGTCTCGCCCAGCGCGTCGACCGCGGGCAGCCAGCCCGAGCCCAGCACGACGGCCACGTCGTGGCGCTCCACGCCGGTCAGCTCGGCCAGGGTCGCGGCGGCCTCGTCGGCCTTGTCGTACGGCGTCTGCCCAGTCGTCTCAGTCACCGCGCGAGCGTATCCGCGGGCACGGGTCAAAGGCTGCGGCAGGGCCGCGCACGCAGAGCGGTGACGTAGTCGTCGGGGGCGGCGGCAGCCTCGGCGGCGTCGGCGAGGACGCCGACGGTGACGGCGCTGGGGAGGCCGCCCTCGAAGGCGTCGAGCACGTACACCCACGCCACCTCCGCGCCCGACAGCGTGTCCACCCGCACACGGGTCTTGCGGTAGAGGCCGGTGTCGGCCTGCTCCAGGGTGTCCAGCGTCGACTCGTCGGCGTGCACGACGTCGTACAGCGCGACGAAGACCTGCTCGAACGGGTCCTGCACGAGGGTCGGCAGCGCGCCGTCCCAGCCGTGCTCCTCGCCACCGAACGTCAGCCGCCAGCCGGTCAGCCACCCGGTGGTGCGCAGGGGGGAGTGTGGGCAGCGATCACCCATCCTGGCCGGATCCAGGTTGCTGCCGTACGCCGCGTAGAGACCCACGGGCGCAGAGGCTAGCGACCCGGGCTTCACGGAGCGGCAGGCCACTCCGTGTCGAGCACCGCGTAGGTGAGCCCGTCGAGCCATCCGCGGGTGCGGTGGAGGGAGTCGCCGACCCCGTGCTGCTCGCGTCGCATCCCGAGACGCTCCATCAGTCGCCACGACGCCTCGTTGTCGGCGAAGCACGCCGCCACCACCCATCGTACGCCGAGCACGCCGAAGGCGTGGCCGACGAGTGCGCGCACCGCCTCGGTGCCGTAGCCGTGCCCCTGGTGGGCGGGGTCGAGCACGTAGCCGACCTCGGCCTCGGTGCCGACCGCCCCCTCGCGCACCTCGGCCTGCGACCAGGAGTCGCCGACCCGCAGCATCAGGTCGCCGACGCCCGCCCCGTCGTCCAGCCGCTCGACCACGAGGGTGGTGGCGAGCCGGTCGGGCTCGGCGAAGTGTGCGGCGAAGGCCTCGGCGTCGTGCGGGGCGGCGGTGATCCACTCCGCGACCTCGGGCAGGCGGCGGAACGCCCACACGGCGGCGGCGTCGTCCGCGACGGCCTGGCGCAGCCGCAGCCGGGCGGTCTCGAGGGGGAGTCCCGGAAGGGGTGTCACGTCGCACATGCTCCCAGGTCCGACCACCCGGCCGGTGATGACCGGAGGTGACTAGGCTGGGCTCGTGAGCGACCAGCAGACCCACTTCGACGTCCTCGTTCTCGGTGCCGGTCCCGGCGGCTACGTCGCCGCCATCCGCGCCGCCCAGCTCGGCAAGACCGTCGCGGTCGTCGAGGAGAAGTACTGGGGTGGTGTCTGCCTCAACGTCGGGTGCATCCCGTCGAAGGCGCTGCTGCGCAACGCCGAGATCGCGCACATCATCACCAAGGAGCAGAAGACCTTCGGGATCGAGGGCGACGCCACGATGGCGTTCGGCCCCACGCACCAGCGCAGCCGCAAGGTGGCCGAGGCCAGCGCCAAGGGCGTGCACTACCTGATGAAGAAGAACAAGATCACCGAGCTCGACGGCTGGGGCACGCTCACCGGCCCGACCTCGGTCGACGTCAAGGGTGCCGACGGCTCCACCTCGTCGTACACCTGCGACGACATGATCATCGCCACCGGCGCGAAGGTCCGCCTGCTGCCGGGCATCGAGCTCAGCGAGAACGTCGTGACCTACGAGGAGCAGATCCTCACCGAGGAGCTCCCGGGCTCGATCATCATCGGCGGCTCCGGCGCCATCGGCGTCGAGTTCGCCTACGTCATGGCCAACTTCGGCGTCGACGTCACGATCGTGGAGTTCCTCGACCGGATGGTCCCGACCGAGGACCCCGACGTCTCCAAGGAGCTCGCCAAGCAGTACAAGAAGCTCGGCGTGAAGGTGATGACCTCGACCAAGGTCGAGGGCGTCGAGGACACCGGCTCCGGCGTGAAGGTCACCGTCTCCCCGGCCGACGGCGGCGACTCCCAGGTCATCGAGGCCGACAAGATGCTGGCCGCCTTCGGTTTCGCCCCGCGTGTCGAGGGCTACGGCCTCGACGCCACCGGGGTCGAGCTGACCGAGCGCGGCGCCATCGCCGTCGACGCCCGCGGGCGCACCAACGTCGAGCACGTCTGGGCGATCGGCGACGTCACCGGCAAGCTGATGCTCGCCCACACCGCCGAGGCGATGGGCGTCGTGGCGGCCGAGACGATCGGTGGCGCGGAGACCCAGGAGATCGACTTCGACATGATCCCGCGGGCGACGTTCTGCCAGCCGCAGATCGCCTCCTTCGGCTACACCGAGGCGCAGGCTGCGGAGAAGGGGTACGACGTCAAGACGTCGCAGTTCCCGTTCTCGGCCAACGGCAAGGCCCGCGGCATGGCCGAGGGCGTCGGCTTCGTGAAGATCGTCGCCGACGCCGAGCACAACGAGATCGTCGGCGCCCACATGATCGGCCCCGAGGTCACCGAGTTGCTGCCCGCACTGACGCTGGCGCAGATGTGGGACCTCACCGCCGACGAGGTCGCCCGCAACGTCTTCGCGCACCCGACCCTGTCGGAGGCGATGAAGGAGGCCGTCGAGGGCATCGCCGGCCACATGATCAACTTGTGATCCTGACCGACCACTGCCTGGCAGGAGCCCCATGAGCGACCGCGTCGTCATCCTCGGCGGTGGCCCCGGCGGCTACGAGGCCGCCCTCGTCGCCGCCCAGCTCGGCGCCGACGTCACGGTCGTCGACTCCGACGGCATCGGCGGGTCGGCGGTGATCACCGACTGCGTGCCGAGCAAGACGCTCATCGCGACCGCCGAGGTGATGACCGACGTCGCCGCGGCGCCCGAGCTCGGCCTGGCCTTCCGAGGCGAGGACGGCACCCCGGCGCTGGAGGTCGACCTCGGTCGCGTCAACAGCCGGGTCAAGAAGATCGCCGCCGAGCAGTCGGGCGACATCATCCGGCGCCTCGACCGCGAGGGCGTCACGGTCGTCACCGGACGAGGCCGGCTCGACGGGCCGCAGCGCGTGGTCGGCGACGACGGCACGTCGTACGACGCCGACGCGGTGCTGGTCGCGACGGGCGCCTCGCCGCGCACCCTGCCGTCGGCGCAGCCCGACGGCGAGCGGATCCTCACCTGGGAGCAGGTCTACGACCTGACCGAGGTGCCCGAGGAGCTGATCGTGGTCGGGTCGGGCGTCACCGGCCTGGAGTTCGCCAGCGCCTACCTCGCCCTCGGCGTGCCGGTGACCCTGGTGTCGTCGCGCGACCGGGTGCTGCCCGGCGAGGACGCCGACGCCTCCCTGGTCATCCAGGAGGTCGCCGAGCGGCGCGGCATGACCGTGCTCTCGCGCTCGCGCATGGAGTCGGTGACCCGCGACGGCGACGTCGTGACGGTCGCACTGACCGACGGCCGCTCCGTGCAGGGCTCGCACTGCATCCTGGCGCTCGGTTCGGTCCCCAACACCACCGACCTCGGTCTCGAGGACGCCGGCGTGATGGTCGACGACGGCGGCTTCGTGCGGGTCGACCGGGTCTCGCGCACGTCCGCCCGCGGCGTCTACTCCGCGGGCGACTGCACCGGCGTGCTGATGCTCGCCTCCGTCGCGGCCATGCAGGGCCGGATCGCGATGTGGCACTTCCTGGGCGACGCCGTGAAGCCGCTCGACCTCAAGCAGGTGTCGTCCAACGTCTTCACCGCCCCCGAGATCGCCACCGTCGGCTGGTCGCAGGCCGCGGTCGACGCCGGCGAGATGGTCGCGGAGTCGGTGACCCTGCCCCTGGCGGGCAACCCGCGCGCGAAGATGCAGGGCATCCACGACGGTTTCGTGAAGCTCTTCTGCCGTCCCGGCACCGGCATCGTCGTGGGTGGCGTCGTCGTCGCGCCGCGCGCGAGCGAGCTGATCCACCCGGTGTCGCTGGCCGTCGCGGAGTCGCTCACTGCCGACCAGCTGGCGCACGCGTTCACCGTCTACCCGTCGGTGTCCGGCTCGGTGGCCGAGGCCGCACGGCGTCTGCACCGCGTCTGACCTGGACTCTTTACTTTTCTGGGCCGCAGGGGCGGCACAGGGCCGGACGGCGACGTACGCTGCGTGCGGCCATCTGCTCCCACCGCACGACGAGGTGCCATGTCCTTCTCTCGGGTCCGATCCTTCCTGCTCGCCGGCGCGCTCGTCGCCTCGGCGGCCCCCGTCGCGCTCGGCGGAGTCGCCGCGCCGGCCGCTGCCGACACCACCGTCACGATCGTCGGTAACGGCTACGGCCACGGCCACGGGCTCTCCCAGTGGGGCGCCGAGCTGCAGGCCCGAGACGGTCGCGGCACCAACACGATCCTGCGCTTCTACTACCCGGGCACCGGACGCGGGAAGATCGGCGGGAAGGTGACGGTCCGCATCACCGCCGACACCGGCAACGACCTGGTCGTCTCGCCGCGGTCCCACCTGAAGGTGCGCAGCCTCGGCGACGGACGGCGCTGGGACCTCGACCGCGCCAACGCCCGCGCCTGGCGGCTCAAGCCGGCGCGCAACGGCAACCGCACCGAGATCGCCTTCAAGACCCGCACCCGCTGGAAGGTCTGGCGCACGGTGAAGGGCGAGGCCGAGATCAGCGCCGGCGGGCGACCCGTGCAGCTGCGCACCGAGCAGGGCGGCGCGGTCCGCTACCGCGGCTCGCTGCGCTCGGCCAGGCCGTCGGACCGCTCGAAGCGCCGGGACACGGTCAACGTGGTCTCGCTGGAGAGCTACCTGCGCGGCGTCGTCCCGCGGGAGGTCCCGGCGTCGTGGAAGCCGGCCGCCGTCCAGGCGCAGGCGATCGCAGCGCGCACGTACGCGGCGTACGAGCGGGCGCGTCCGCTGGCCCCGCACTACCAGATCTGCGACACCACCTCGTGCCAGGTGTACGGCGGCGCCGACTCCGAGCACCCCGCCTCCGACCGGGCCATCCGCAGGACGGCCAAGAAGGTGCTGCTGTCCGGCGGCGAGCCCGCCTTCACCCAGTTCTCGGCCAGCAACGGAGGCTGGGCGTCGCAGGGCGCGTTCGACTACCTGCCCGCCCAGCGCGACCGCTGGGACACCGCCTACCGGGGATGGAGGGTCGAGATCCCCTCCGCCGACGCGGACGAGGCGTTCGGCGTCGGCCGGCTCCAGGGCGTCGACGTGCTCTCGCGCGACGGCAACGGCCCCTGGGGCGGCCGGGCCACCCAGGTGCGGGTGCGCGGCTCGGCGGACACGGTGACGATGAGCGCGGAGGACTTCCGCTACCTGCTGGGGCTGCGGTCCACGCTGTTCGACGTGCGCTGACGGTCCTCGTCCGGGCGGGCACCCGGTGACGGGCGCAGGGCGGCCCGCACCGCGAGCCCGGCGACCAGGGCCCAGAACGCCGCGCCGACGCCGGCGACCGTGACGCCGGAGGCGGCCACCACGAGACAGACGACGGCCGGCGTGCGCTCGTGGTCGTCGGACAGTGCCTCGCGCAGCGACGCGGCGAGGGTGCCGAGCAGCGCGAGGCCGGCGGCCGACTGCACGACCCCGTCGGGGGCGGCGGCCACGAGCGCCGTCACCGCGCCCGCTCCGACGGCGAGCACCAGGTAGGTCACGGCCGACGAGATCGCGGCCGGCCAGCGCCGGGCGCGGTCGGGACCGGCATCGGGGCCGGCGGTCAGTGCTGCGGTGATCGCGGCGAGGTTGACCGCGTGCCCGCCGAACGGCGCGGACAGCACGGTGCCGAGACCGGTGACGGTCATCGACTCCCGCCACGGCACCCGGTAGCCGAGGCCCGACATGACCGCGACGCCGGGCACGTTCTGCGACGCCATCGTCACGACGTACAGGGGGAGGGCGACGCCGACGAGGGCGGGCAGGGTCCAGGTCGGGGCGGTGAGGTCGAGGCGGGGCACCAGGTCGCCGGGCGTCACCTGGTCGCCGGCCGCGACGACGACCACGACGAGCGCGACCGCGAGCGAGGCGGGCACCGCCCAGCGCGGCGCCAGGCGTGCCAGGACCAGCCAGGTGAGCACGACCGGCGCCACCAGGGCGGGGGAGTCGGCGAGCGCGACGACCGGCTCGACGCACAGGGGGAGCAGGACGCCGGCGAGCATGGCCCGGGCGATCGGCACCGGGATCGATGCGACCAGGTCGCCGAGCCGGGGCACCAGTGCGGTCAGCAGCACCAGCGCGCCGGTGACGACGAACGCCCCGACCGCCGCGGGCCAGCCGCCGGCGACGACGCCGGTCGACACGAGCAGCGCTGCGCCCGGGGTCGACCAGGCGAGCGCGACCGGCACCCGGTGGCGCAGGGTCAGCCAGAACATGCCGAGCGCCTGCGCGACGCAGAGCGCCACCAGGCCGGAGGCGGCCTGGGCCGGGGTCGCACCGACCGCGGTGAGTCCGGCGAGGACCACGACGAAGCTGCTGCTGAAGCCCACCACGGCCGCCACGACACCGGCGGTCATCGGCGTGCTGAGGGAGTGGTGCTCGATCGTCGTGCTCATGACGGGTACCTTCAGGTCTGTTCGGAGTACGGAACGTTCCGTATGTGGAACAGAGTAGGGGAGGGTGCCGTGACCGGGCCAGGCGCGTCCACCGGGGCCCGCATCCGCGCCCTGCGCGCGTCGCGGGGGATGTCGCTCAGCGCGCTCGCCGCGGCCGCCGGCATCGGCAAGGCCACGCTGTCGGAGCTCGAGGCGGGCCGCCGCAACCCGACCCTGGACACCCTGTACGCCGTCGCCGGCCCGCTCGGCGTACCGCTCGTCGCCCTCGTGGCCGACGAGGTCGACGAGGTCGGCGACGAGGCCCTGACCTCGCACCGGCTGCACGTCACCGTCGAGGACGGCCGCACCACCGAGGTCTACCTGATCCGGGTGCGGCCCGGTGCGTCGCGCTCGTCACCCGCGCACGCCGCGGGGGTGCGCGAGCAGCTCGTCGTGCTCTCGGGGCAGGGCACGCTCGAGGTCGACGGCGACGTCGTCCCGCTCGCCGTCGGCACCCACCACTCCTGGAGCGCCGACCGACCGCACGCCTACGCGTGCACCGGCGACGTGGAGCTCGTCGCGGTCGACGTGATCGTGACGCCCGCTCGGTAGGTCCGGGGTCCACCGAGGTCGCGGGGGACTCGGTGGTTTCGACGCCTCCCTCGCTGGCGCTCGGTCGGGCTCAACCACCTGCCGGCGACCGCCTCAGGCGGAGAGCACCACCACCAGGTCGCCGCCGTCGACGTGGCGGGTGCCCGCGACCGCCACCCGGTGGACCGTGCCGGCGGTCGGGGCGGTGATGGAGGCCTCCATCTTCATCGCCTCGATCGTCGCCAGGGTCTGGCCGGCCTCGACCTTCTCGCCCTCGACGACCAGGACGGTGACGACGCCCTGGTAGGGAGCGGCGACCTGGCCCGGCGTGGTCGGGTCGGCCTTCTCCGCGGTGGCGACCTCGGAGGCGACGGAGCGGTCACGGACCGAGACCGGCCGCATCTGGCCGTTCACGGTCGTCATGACGGTGCGGTAGCCACGCTCGTCCGGCTCGCTGACGGCGGAGACGCCCAGGATGAGCGTCTTGCCCTCCTCCAGCTCGACCTCGTGCTCGACGCCCGAGCGCAGGCCGTAGAGGTACTCCATGGTCGGGACCACGGACACGTCGCCGTACTGGTGGCGGGCCTCCTCGAACTCCCGGGTCGGGCCGGGGAACAGCAGTCGGTTCAACGTACGACGCCGGGTCGCGGAATCCGCGTCGAGCGCGGCCGCGTCGTCGGCGGGCAGGTCGGCCGCGGGCGGCTCCCACGGCCGGCCCTCCAGGGCCTTGGAGCGGAACGGCTCGGGCCAGCCGCCCGGAGGGTCGCCGAGCTCGCCGTGCAGGAAGCCGATGACCGAGGCGGGCACGTCGTAGCGCGACGGGTCGGCGGCGAACTCCGCCGGGTCGGCGCCGAGACCCACCAGCGCAAGCGCGAGGTCGCCGATGACCTTCGACGACGGCGTGACCTTCGGGACGTTGCCGAGGATGTCGTTGGCGGCGGCGTACATGTCCTCGACCTGCTCGAACTTCTCCCCGAGGCCCAGAGCGATCGCCTGCTGGCGCAGGTTGGAGAGCTGGCCGCCGGGGATCTCGTGCCGGTAGACCCGCCCGGTGGGCGAGGCCAGGCCGGACTCGAAGGGCGCGTAGACGCGGCGCACGGCCTCCCAGTAGGGCTCCAGCGCGTTGACCGCCGCCAGCGACAGCCCGGTCTCCCGGTCGCCGTGGTCGGTGGCCGAGACCAGCGCCGACAGCGGCGGCTGGGACGTCGTGCCGGCCATCGCGGCGCAGGCCGCGTCGACGGCGTCGACGCCCGCGTCGATGGCGGCCGTGAGCGTGGCGAGCTGACCGCCGGCGGTGTCGTGGGTGTGCAGGTGCACCGGCAGGTCGAACCGCTCGCGCAGCGCCGTGACGAGGGTGCGTGCTGCCGGCGCGCGGAGCAGCCCGGCCATGTCCTTCACCGCGAGCACGTGCGCGCCGGCGTCGACGATCCGCTCCGCCAGCCGCAGGTAGTAGTCGAGGGTGTAGAGCCGCTCGTCGGGCGAGGAGAGGTCGCCGGTGTAGCAGAGCGCGACCTCGGCGACGGTCGTGCCGGTGGCGCGCACCGCCTCGATCGCCGGACGCATCTGCTCGACGTCGTTGAGGGCGTCGAAGATGCGGAAGACGTCGAGCCCGGAGTCGGCCGCCTCCTGCACGAACGCCTCCGTGACCTTCGTGGGGTACGGCGTGTAGCCCACGGTGTTGCGTCCGCGCAGCAGCATCTGGAGGCAGATGTTCGGCACGGCCTCGCGCAGCTGCTCGAGCCGCTCCCAGGGGTCCTCGCCCAGGAACCGCAGCGCCACGTCGTACGTCGCCCCGCCCCAGGCCTCCAGCGACCACAGCCCCGGCAGCGTGCGCGCGACGTGCGGCGCGACGCCGAGCAGGTCGCGGGTGCGCACCCGGGTGGCCAGCAGCGACTGGTGGGCGTCGCGGTACGTCGTGTCGGTCACGGCGACGGCGTCCTGCGCCCGCAGCCGGCGGGCGAACTCGTCCGGCCCGACCTCCTGGAGCAGCTGCCGCGACCCCGCCGGAGCGGGGGTGGCCAGGTCGACCTCGGGCAGCTTGGTGCGCGGGTCGACCGAGACCGGCGCGGCGCCGTACGGCTGGTTGACGGTGACGTCGGCGAGGTAGTTGACGAGCTTGGTGCCACGGTCGCCCGAGCTGCGCACCCGCAGCAGGTCGGGGTGGGTCTCGATGAACGACGTCGTGACCCGGCCAGCGCGGAAGTCAGGGTCGTCCAGCAGCGCCTGGAGGAACGGGATGTTGGTGGAGACGCCGCGGATCCGGAACTCCGCGACCGCCCGCCGCGCCTTCTCGACCGCGAGCTGGTGGGTCCGCCCGCGGCAGGTGAGCTTGGCGAGCATCGAGTCGAAGTGGGCCGACACCTCGGCGCCGGTGTAGACGGTGCCGCCGTCGAGCCGGACCCCGCCGCCGCCGGGGGAACGGTACGTCGTGATGGTGCCGGTGTCCGGGCGGAAGTCGTTCGCGGGGTCCTCGGTGGTGATCCGGCACTGCAGCGCGGCGCCGCGCAACTGGAGGGTGTCCTGGGAGAGCCCGAGGTCGGCCAGGGTGGCGCCGGCGGCGATCCGCATCTGCGAGGCCACCAGGTCGACGTCGGTGACCTCCTCGGTGACGGTGTGCTCGACCTGGATGCGGGGGTTCATCTCGATGAAGACGTAGGTGCCGGCCGGGTCGAGCAGGAACTCCACGGTGCCGGCGTTCTTGTAGCCGATCTCGGTGGCGAACCGGACCGCGTCGGCGCAGATCCGCTCGCGCAGCTCGGGGTCGAGGTTGGGGGCAGGCGCGATCTCGACGACCTTCTGGTGGCGTCGCTGCACCGAGCAGTCGCGCTCGAAGAGGTGCATGACGTGCCCCGCGCCGTCAGCGAGGATCTGCACCTCGATGTGCCGGGGCTCGACGACGGCCTGCTCGACGAAGACGGTCGGGTCGCCGAACGCGCCCTCGGCCTCGCGCATGCAGGTCTCGATCGCCTCGCGCAGCCGGTCGGGCTCGTCGACGCGCCGCATGCCCCGACCGCCGCCGCCGGCGACGGCCTTGACGAACAGCGGGAACGGGATCGCCTGGGCCGCCTCGACCAGCGCGTCGACGTCCGTCGAGGGCTCGACGCTCTGCAGGGTCGGCACGCCCGCGGCCTTGGCGGCGGCGATGGCGCGTGCCTTGTTGCCGGTCAGGCGCAGCACGTCGCTGGAGGGGCCGATGAAGGTGATGCCGGCGGCAGCGCAGGCCTCGGCGAGCGCGGGGTTCTCCGACAGGAACCCGTAGCCGGGGTAGACGGCGTCGGCGCCCGCCCGGACGGCCACGTCGACGATCGCCTGCGGGTCGAGGTAGGCGCGCACCGGGTGCCCGAGCTCGCCGATCTCGTAGGCCTCGTCGGCCTTCAGCCGGTGCTCGGACCAGCGGTCCTCGTGCGGGAAGACCGCGACGGTGCGGGCACCCACCTCGTACGCCGCGCGGAACGCCCGGATCGCGATCTCTCCGCGGTTGGCCACCAGAACCTTCGAGAACATGGCGCCACGCTAGTCGCCTGCGCCGACGCCGCCGAGGGGCGCGACCACGACCTGGGAAGCAGTGCGCTCAGGCGTGCTCGAGGAACTGCTCCAGCAGCTCCGGAGCCGTGCCGTGGGCGAGCGTCAGCGCGTCGCCCTCGGGCACGTCGAGCACCGTCACCGCGCCGCTGCCGCCGGCGGTGGTGGCCTGCAGGGTGGTCAGCCCGACCCGCCGCTGGAACCACGTCGCGCGGAGGTTCCACCCGATGACGTGGTCCTCGGCCAGCATGTCGCGACCGCGGGTCAGCGAGCCCGAGCGCGCGACGACGTACCCGCCGGCGCGTGCGTGCCCGAGCCCGCGCACCCGGTCCTCCGCGAGGCCCCACGCGACGGGCACGGCGAGCAGCGCCGGCACCAGCGGCCACCACGGTCCGCCGGCGACGACGAGCACCGCCGCGGCGACGGGTAGCACCGCGGCCGGCCCCAGGGCACGTGTCCGCCGACGCGCCCGTGCAGCCGGGCCGTGGTCGCGCAGGGGTACGTCGACCGGCGCGGGCCCGCCGAGCACCACGCCGGCGACGTACGGCGCGACCGTGGCGTCGGAGGGTGGCACCAGGGCGGACGAGCCGCGCTCGGAGGCGTCGACCCCGGTGACGATCGCCCGCAGCGACCGCCCTCCGGCCCAGCGCAGCAGCAGCGGCTCGGCGATCGTCGCGCCGGCGACCCGCTGCTCGTCCAGGGAGGTCTCGCGGGTCGTCAGCAGCCCGCGCGAGACCCGCCACGTGCCGGGCTCGCGGGTGAGCCGGTAGCCGCCCTCGGTGACCCAGAACCCGACGACGGAGATCGCGGCGACGACCAGCAGCAGCCCGACGCCGAGCGCGACCAGGAGCGCGAGGAGCGCCACGCCGCCGACCCCGGCCAGCGAGGACGCACCACCGTCCTCCAGCCGCTCCCAGAGCCCGGCCTGGGCGGCCACCTGCGTCACGAGGCCGAACGTCGCGCCCGCCACGACCAGCCCCGTGCCGGTCAACGGGGCGAACCGGAGCCACCGCAGGTCGAACCTCGCGACGGTCTCGGGCTCGGCCACCGGTGCCGCGACGGCCGTGGTCGACGGCCCGTCCGCGCCGGCCTCCCCGTCGTACGACGCCGCCGGCGCGACCGCCGGCTCCCGCGCGCCGAGCAGCCTCCCGCGCAGGTCCTCGGCCGCGGGTCGACGCAGCCCGTCGAGGTCCAGGTCGCCGTCGTCCTCGCCGGCCGCGGTGCCCGTGCCGATCCGCATCGTGGTGAGCCCGAAGAGCCGCTGCACCACCGAGGAGGTGAGGTCGATGCTGCGCACCCGGTCGAGCCGCGCGGACACCACCCGCCGGCTCACCAGTCCGCGGCGCAGCTCGACCCGGCCGTCGCCGATCCGGTACGTCGTCGTCAGGTAGCGCGCCACGCCGACGCCGACCGCCACCAGGACGGCGACCGCCTCCCAGCCGACGCCGCCCGGGCCGCCCGGGCCGCCGCTGCCGCGACCGGCGAGCGCCAGCACGAGCAGCGCCGGGAGGAAGCGCACGACCTCGCGCACCGGCTGGACGACCAGCATCCGTGGGTCGAGCCGCTGCCACGGCACCTCGACCGGTGCCGGCGGCGGGTAGGGCGAGGGCGGCGGGTACGGCGAAGGCGGCGGAGGAGGAGGCGGGGGAGGGACGGCGTCGCTCACGTCGCGTCCCCGGGCACGGCGTCGGCCTGCCGGGTCAGCTCGTCGACGAGCCGGCGGGCGAGGTCCTTGTCGAGGCCGTCGATGCTCAGCGCCCCGGCCGCCGACGCCGTCGTGACGGTGACGCTGGCCAGCCCGAACACCCGAGCCACCGCGCCCTCCACGTGGTCGACGGTCTGCACCCGGCTCATCGGGGCGATCCGCCGCTCGCGCGCCCACCAGCCGACCTGCGTGTAGACGGCCGAGTCGGTGACCTCCCACCGGTGCACCCGGTAGCGCCAGCGCGGCACCACCAGCACCCACCCCAGCTCGACGACCGCGAGCAGCGCCGGCGCCCACCAGTGGAGGCCGTCCCACACCAGCGTCGCCACGACGAGGGCGACGAGCAGGACGAGCGCCTCGGCGGCCGCGGTGGTCGTCCACATCCACACCGCGCGCGGACTCACCCGGTGCGCGGGCTCGCGGAGCACGGGCCCGGCAGCGTCGCTCATGGTGCGAGCCTACGGACCGGCCTCGACGCTCAGGCGTAGAGCCGCACCCGGGCCAGCAGCGGGCGGTGGTCGGAGCGGTACCCGCCCAGCGAGCGGTGGGTGACCAGCTGGGCGTGCCCGTCCGGTCCGGCTCCGAGCGGCCCGCGCAGCGTCGCCGCCGACACCCACACGTAGTCGATCCACCGGGTGCGCAGCGTGGGCACGACGCCGTCGGTGCCGAGGGCGTCGTACGACGACACCGCGCGCCCGGCGAAGCGGCGGCTGATCCCGCCCGCGGGGCGGTACGCCGCGTCGTCGGCCTGGTCGAAGTTGTAGTCGCCCGTGCCGAGCACCACGTCGCCCGGCGTGCGGTCCCACATCCGCGAGAGCACGCGCAGGTGCTGCTTGGCGCGGCGCGCGTTGAGGTTGTCGTCGAACCCGTGACCGGTCTCGATGGCGTGGTTGAGGTGGGTGTTGAGCAGGGTGACCGTCAGCCCGGACGCGCGGTGCACGAACCGCGCGCGCACGACGTACCGCGCCGGGAACGGCCGCTCGGTCTCGCGCGGTGTGGCGCCGTCGTGCACCCGCTGCCAGGTCACGTCGACCAGGCGCAGCACGTCAGGTCGCCAGCTGACGGCGAGCTGCTTGGGGCCGGACAGGTCGGGGTACTGCCAGGTGCGCCAGCCCTCGCCCTCGAACACCGCCGCGGCGTCGGCCCACGGGTCGTTGCGGGTCTCCTGCCAGCCGATGAGGTCGACGTCGGTACGTCGCGCGACGCGCCGCCAGTCGTGCAGCGCCCGCTTCGGCCCGAGGTACTTCAGCGCGTTGAACGACAGCACGCCGATCGTCCCGGCGACCTCGCCGCGCAGGCGTGGCGCCACCGACGGGGTGCCGACCGCGGCGACCGGCTCGCCACCGGCCTGGCCCCGGGCACGCCCGGGGGAGTCGTCGGCCGTGGTGAGCACCACGACCGCCAGGGCGGCGAGGAGGGCGAGCACCAGTGCGGACGACGCGAGTCCGAGCGCCCGGCGCCGCTGCACCCTGCCCACCGTACGCCGCGTCACCGGCGCAGCAGCGCGCCGAGGAGGTCCGGTTCCAGCGAGCCGTACCCCGTGCTGCTCCAGGGGCCGAGGTCCAGCTCGAGGTAGTGCACGGGCTTCCCGTCGACCACGAAGTCGAGCACGTCTGAGGGTCGGTCCCCGCGCGCCAGAGCGTCCCCGCACGGCGAGCACACCGGCACCTCGACGCTCGCACCGCCGGAGCCCCAGCGGGCCCGTCGTACCCGGCCCCGACCGTCGGTGGCCGGGTCGTGCAGGGGGTTGAGGTAGCACCCCGGCGTGGGCGTCCAGGAGCGGTTGCGCCGACCGGCGGCCAGTGCCTCGGACCCACGCCGGGCGAGCACGAGGGCCCCCACCACGTCGGCCGGTGAGTGCCGGCGGTCCAGGATGCGGCGAGCGACGTCGTAGTGGTCGAGCGCGGCCTGCCAGGCGCCCAGCCCTCGCGGCCGCACCGGCTCGAGGTCGGCGGCGTCGATGGCCTCGCCCAGCGAGAGCACGGCCTCCTGCGCGAGGGACTCCTGACGTCGGTCCTCGGCCTCCCGCACGCTGCGCACCACGGCCTCGGGGAGCGTGAACGCTCCGCCCCGCGCGTGGGGCGCGGGCGTGGTCCCCCGGCGCCGCGAGCGTCGTACCCAGCCCACGACGAGGAGGACGGCGACCAGCAGGGCGCCGGTGACGGGCAGCAGGGCTCCCGAGCCGGCGTCGCCGCCGGGGCCGGGACCGCCGGACCCGCCCGCGCCGCCGGACTCGCGCTGCTGCTCGTAGAGGGTCTCCGCCTCGTCGGTGCGCAGCAGGTCGACGGCTCGCAGCGTCTGCGCGGCCAGGTCGTCGGGTTCCTCGGCCGCGGCCACGGCGACCGCCTGGTAGAGGTCGTACTCGTCGGGGAACGCGTGCGCCCCGAGCCGGTAGCCCTCGCTCCCGTACGACGCCTCCAGGCCGAGGTAGGTGCCGGTGAGGCCGGTGTCGTCGCGCACCACCCCGGCGAGCTGCTCGAACCGGCCGCTGGTGAGGGGGTCGTCGTAGTCGAGCTCGGCCAGCACGACGTACGTCGGCCCGGGCTGGGCAGCGACGGCGGCCTCGATCTGCGCCTCCTCGGCCGCCGTCACCTCCTGGCGCAGGCCGGGCGACACCCACACCCCGTCGCGGGCGAGCTCGGCCTCGAGCTCTGCCAGCGTGGTCTCGTCGATGCGGGTCACGTCCGGCGCCTGCGCCGTCGCACTCCGGCGCCCGCGACGACGATCAGCACGACGAGGTACGTGCCGACCGCGAACAGCAGTCCGGCCGCGATGCCGCCACCCGGCCCGCCCCAGTAGTCGCTGTCGCCCGCACGCCGACGGATCGGCTCGGGCGGCACCGCGGCCAGGTCGTCGACGAGCCGGGTCAGGGCCGGGAGGGGGCGACCGAGCCCGTCGGCGTCGACGTAGGGCGTGCGGTAGCCGACGGCGTCGGTGAGGGGATGGCGACCGGGGCTCACGAGGGCGTAGTACCCCGCCTCGCCCACTCCCACGCGCAGCTGGGCGAGCGCGGCGTACGCCGTGCTGTAGCCGCCGTCGTAGGTGTCGGCCCACCAGACCACGAACAGGGGCACGGGGGACGCGGCGATCCGGGCCCGGAGGGCGTCGACGTCCTCCTCGCCCAGCTGGTCGGCGAGCTCCGGTCCGACGTGCAGCCCGGTGCGCTGGAGGTCGACGACCGCCGCCGACACCCGGTCGCCGGGCTCCGTCGCTGCGGCGGCCGCCAGCCAGGTGTCGTCGAGGCGGCCGGGCGCTCCGGAGCGACCGGGCGCCAGGCCGGCGACGAGCCCGATCAGCAGGCAGACCAGGACGGCGGGCAGGACCGTGCGCGGGGTCAGCCGGCGCAGCCGGTGCCGCAGCCGGCTCACCGCCGGCCCCCGCGTGCGGCGTCGTCACGTCGGACCTGCCGCAGGAGGGAGCCGAGCCCGGCCGACAGGCTGCCGAAGCCGGTGCCGGCCCACACGCTGGTGCCCTCGTAGTAGGGCCGGGACCGTCCGCCACGCCGGCCGTACGGCTCGAGGAGGGCCTCCGGCTGGTCGCCGCGGTCCACGGCGGCCGCGCACGCGGGGCACGCCGGGACGCTGACGTCGGCGGCGCCCCAGCGCTGGCCGAGGTCGCGCAGCGCGCCGGTGTGCCGGGGGTCGAAGAAGCACACGCGGAGGGCCGGCGTGCTGCCGCGCAGCGCGCGGCGGCCGGCGTGGGCCAGCACGGTGGCGCCGACGAGGTCGAGGACGTCGTCGGAGTGCAGCAGGGTGCCGGCGACCTCCCGGGCCGCGACCGCGTCGTCGTACGCCGTGCTGCCGCGCGCCGACTCCAGGCGCTCCGCGAGGTCGGTGACCGCGGCCTCCGCCTCGGCGCGGACGGCTTCCCGGTCGGGCGGGGTGCGCGGCGGCACGGGTGGTCGCGGCTCGGTGGTCCGCCGAGTCGCAGCAGCCCGGCTCGTCCCGCTCGTCCGGCTCGTCCTGCTCGTCCGGGACGACCAGCCCGGCCAGCCCACCAGCGTCTGCAGCACGAGCAGCAGCAGCCCGACGGCGACGAGGGTGCCGACCATCCAGCGCTTTCCGACGCTCCACGGCTCGGCGGTGTCCTCGAGGTCGGGCAGGTCGAAGGGAGCCAGCGCCTCCTGGCGCTCCACCAGCTCGTCGACGTCGCTCTCGGAGAGGCTCGGCTCGTCCGGTCCGGCGCCGAGGGGCACCGGCTCCTCCACCGCGGTGCGGACGGCGACCTCGGCCGCCAGGCCGGGTGCGAGCGGGGCTCCGTCGAAGGCCTCCTCGACGGCCTCGAGGTTGCGGTAGCGCTGCAGGCTGAAGGCCGTCTCGTCCCAGCCGGTGTCGATCACGCGCAGCGACAGCGGCTGGCCTGCGGCCGAGACGACGTACAGGCCGGGCTCGCCGATCCGGCGGGCCAGCGCGGTGGCGAGGAAGTCCGAGGCCGAGCTGCCGGCGTCGACGTCGCTCGGTGTCCCGACGACCGCGACGTACACGTCGAAGGGGACCTGTCCGGCGACCGCCGCGATCCGTGCCTCGGTGCCCGCCGCGTCGCCGGAGCCGTACGCCGACTCCACGAGCACCGGGTCGGCGCGCAGGACGTCCACGAGCTCGTCGACGGTGTCGGGGTACGGCGGGACCGTGGTGCCGGCGAGCGCCGGCACCACGAGGAGTCCCGAGACGAGGTGCAGCGAGGTGTCAGTCCTTGAGCTCGCAGATGACGGCCCCGTTGGTGACGGTCGCGCCGACCTCGGCCGCCAGACCGGTCACGGTGCCGGCCTTGTGCGCCTTGAGCGGCTGCTCCATCTTCATCGCCTCGATGACGACCACGGTGTCGCCCTCGGCGACCTCCTGGCCCTCCTCGACGACGACCTTGACCACGGTGCCCTGCATCGGACTGGTGACCGCGTCGCCGGACGCGGCGGCGCCGGCCTTCTTGCCCGCGGCGCGCTTCGGCTTCTTGGCGCCACCCGCGGCGGGGCCAGCCGAGAGCCCGCCCAGGCCGGAGGGGATGACGACCTCGAGGCGCTTGCCGCCGACCTCGACGACCACGGTCTGGCGCTCGCCGGCCTCCTCGGCCTCGGCGGCGTCGCCGGAGAACGGCACGATCTGGTTGTCGAACTCGGTCTCGATCCACTGCGTGTAGACGGTGAACTCGCCCTCGCCGGACGGGGTCGACGCGCCGACGTACGCCGGGTCGTCGAGCACGGCCTTGTGGAACGGGATGACCGTCGGCATGCCGTCGACCTCGAACTCCGCCAGCGCGCGGCGCGAGCGCTCGATCGCCTGGGTGCGGCTGTTGCCGGTCACGATGAGCTTGGCGATGAGGGAGTCGAACGAGCCGGGGATCGTCTGCCCGTTCTCGTAGCCGCCGTCGACGCGCACGCCCGGGCCCTGCGGGGGCGTCCAGGCCGAGAGGGTGCCGGGAGCCGGCATGAAGTTGCGGCCGCCGTCCTCGGCGTTGATGCGGAACTCGATCGAGTGACCGCGGATCTCGGGGTCGCCGTAGCCGAGCTCCTCGCCGGCCGCGACGCGGAACATCTCCCGGACCAGGTCGATGCCGGTGACCTCCTCGGACACGCAGTGCTCCACCTGGAGACGGGTGTTGACCTCGAGGAAGGAGATCGTGCCGTCCTGGGCGACCAGGAACTCGCAGGTGCCGGCGCCGTAGTAGCCGGACTCCTTGAGGATGCGCTTGGAGGACTCGTACAGCTCGTGCAGCTGCTCGTCGGACAGGAACGGCGCGGGCGCCTCCTCGACGAGCTTTTGGTTGCGGCGCTGCAGCGAGCAGTCGCGGGTCGAGACGACCACGACGTTGCCGTGCTGGTCGGCCAGGCACTGGGTCTCGACGTGGCGGGGCTTGTCGAGGAACTTCTCGACCAGGCACTCGCCGCGACCGAAGGCGGTGACGGCCTCGCGGACCGCGGACTCGTAGGCGTCCGGGATCTCCTCGAGCGTGCGGGCGACCTTGAGGCCGCGACCGCCGCCGCCGAAGACCGCCTTGATGGCGACCGGCAGGCCGTTGGCCTTCGCGAACTCCACGACCTCGTCGGCGTCGGCGACGGGGTCCTTGGTGCCCGGGGCGAGCGGGGCGTTGGCACGGTCGGCGATGTGCTTGGCCTTCGCCTTGTCGCCGAGCGCCTCGATGGCGGCCGGCGGGGGGCCGATCCAGATCAGCCCGGCGTCCATGACGGCCTGGGCGAAGTCGGCGTTCTCGGCGAGGAAGCCGTAGCCGGGGTGCACCGAGTCGGCGCCGGTCTTCTCGGCGACCGCGATGATCTTGGCGATGTCGAGGTAGGAGTCGGCCGGCGTCGCTCCGCCGAGGGAGTGGGCCTCGTCGGCCATCCGCACGAAGATCGCGTCGCGGTCGGGCTCGGCGTACACGGCCACGGAGCCGATGCCGGCGTCCTTGCAGGCGCGGATCACGCGCACCGCGATCTCACCTCGGTTGGCGATCAGGACCTTCTGCAACGGCTTGACGTCGGGCACGCCTGTGGCTCCTCCGGTAGTACGTGGTGGGCCCCTGGTGGACGGGCCTCGCGGCAGGTTATCGCCTGTTCACGTCTGTGACGCGTCCGACCGTGTTGCACCCGTCACACCGTCCGTCGTACGTCGTCGGGCGCGGGGTGTGGTCGACGGCCGGGCACTCCTATGCTCGGGAGCGTGTCGGAGCTGCGGGAGTACGCACAGGAGCGCAAGGGGTTCTGGCACGAGCCGGGGGGCCAGCGGACGTCGGAGGCGATCGCGCTGGACTCGTGGGCTCGGGCCGCCCAGGACCTGCTCGTCGAGGTGGCGGGTCGCTACCACGCCACGATCGCCGAGCACGAGCTCGCCGAACGGCTGCAGGACGTCTCGGGGATCCGGACGACCCGGCCCTTCGTCAAGTGGATGGCCAAGGTGCTCGTGCCGCTCTCGGCGGTCCTCCACCGCGAGGGCTCGCCGCCGCTGACCACGCTCGTCGTCGACGGCCGCGGCTGGGTGGGCGAGACCTACCAGCTGACGCTGGTCGCCAGCGACCGACCGGTCCCGGGCGACTCCCGGGCCCGGGAGCAGCAGGCCGCGCGCGACCGGCTCGAGTGCTACCGCTGGGCCGGCTCCGCGCCGGAGGACGGCGGCCAGCCCGCCCCGGTCGCGATCTCGGCCGGTGGCAGCCCGCGCGCCCGCAGCACCACGCCGCGCACGACCTCCGGCACCACCCGTCGTACGTCGTCCGCCGGGCCCGCCAAGCCGGCCGCGCCCAAGCGCGTGGCGGCCAGCGACCGCCCCGTCGCCGTCTGCCCGACCTGCTTCATGGCACTCCCGGCGACCGGGGTCTGCGACAACTGCGACTGACCGGGACGGCCCCGTCGTCGGACGGTTAACGAGCGCTAACCGGATCGCCTACAGTGGCGCCCATGACCTTCGCGCTGTCGCCCGAGCACGAGGACTTCCGCCGCAGCGTGCGGGAGTTCGCCGAGTCCGAGATCGCGCCGCACGCGGCGCAGTGGGACCGCGACCACCACTTCCCGGTGGACGTCGTGCAGAAGATGGGCGACCTCGGCCTGTTCGGCCTCACCGCACCCGAGGAGTACGGCGGCGCGGGCGAGGACGGCGACTTCACCAGCCTCTGCGTGGCCATCGAGGAGCTCGGCCGGGTCGACCAGTCGATGGGCATCACGCTCCAGGCGGGCGTCGGCCTCGGCATCAACCCGATCCTCACCTACGGCACGGACGAGCAGAAGAAGGCCTGGCTGCCCGACCTCGTCGCCGGGCGCGCCCTGGCCGGCTTCGGCCTCACCGAGCCGGGCGCGGGCTCCGACGCCGGTGCGACCGCCACCAAGGCCCGCCTCGAGGGCGACGAGTGGGTCGTCGACGGCGCGAAGCAGTTCATCACCAACTCGGGCTCGTCGATCACCAGCCTGGTCACGGTCACCGCGCGCACCGGCACCCGCGAGGACGGCCGCCCCGAGATCAGCGCGATCATGGTGCCCTCGGGCACGCCCGGCTTCACCGCCGAGAAGCCGTACGACAAGCTCGGCTGGCACGCCTCCGACACGCACCCGCTGTCCTTCGACGGCTGCCGGGTGCCGGCCGACCACCTGCTCGGCGAGCGCGGCCGCGGCTACGCCCAGTTCCTCGCCACCCTCGACGACGGCCGGGTCGCCATCTCGGCCCTCTCTGTCGGCTGCATCCAGGCCTGCCTCGACCTGTGCGTCTCCTACGCCGGCGAGCGGCAGACCTTCGGCGGACCGATCGGCCGCAAGCAGGGCGTCGCCTTCCAGGTCGCCGACCTCCAGGTGATGCTCGAGGCCTCGCGACTGCTCACCTACCGGGCGGCCGCCCTCAAGGACGCCGGTGCGTCGTACCAGGACTTCAAGCAGGCCGCGTCGATCGCGAAGGTCTACTCGACCGAGTCGGCGGTCTCCGCGACCCGCATCGCCACCCAGGTGTTCGGCGGCTACGGCTTCATGGAGGAGTACCCCGTGGCCCGCTTCTACCGCGACGCCAAGGTGCTCGAGGTCGGCGAGGGCACGAGTGAGGTGCAGCGCATGCTGATCGCCCGCGGGCTGGGTCTTCCGGTCGAGTAGCACCGCGTCGTCCTATGGTGGACGACGTGGCAGGCAGGTGGCGACGGCTCGCGAGCGAGCTCTGGCGCTTCTTCGCCGTCGCCCAGCTCGCCACCTGGGTCTCGGTGGTGCTCTTCAACGTGCTGCTGCACGGGTGGCTCGTCGGCGACGCCCTGCTCGAGGACCAGGCGATGCTCGCCTACGTGCTGGCCAACTCCGTCGGCATGGTGATCAGCTACCACGGCTCGCGCGGCTGGGTGTTCCGCCACCGACCCCCGCGGCAGGCCGACGGCGGCTTCACGACGTACGTCGTCATCAACCTCGCCGCGATGGTCCTGCCGCTGGGCTGCCTCTACGTCAGCCGCCACCTGCTCGGCTGGGACAGCCCGCTCGCCGACAACCTCTCGGCCAACGTCGTCGGGCTGGTCCTGGCGTTCGGGGCGCGGTTCTACCTCAGCCGGCGCTTCGTCTTCCGGCTCCCCGAGGAGCACGTCAGCCACGACGGCGACGAGGTGCGCGCGTCGCTCTGAGTCACCCGGCGGCGGCAGCGACCCACAGGTCGGTCCACGCGTGACCCAGGTCGGCCAGCATCAGCCGCACCGCCGGCAGGCTCACGCCGACGACGTTGTGGAAGTCGCCCTCGATCCCGGTGACGAAGGCGCCGCCGAGACCGTCGACGGTGAACGCTCCGGCGACGTGCAGCGGCTCGCCGGTCGCGACGTACGCCGCGATCTCTGCGTCGGTGACCTCGGCGAAGTGGACCGTGGTCGAGGAGGTCGTCGAGCGGTGCTCGCCGGTCGTGGTGTCGCGCAGGCTGTGCCCGGAGTGCAGGACGCCGGTGCGCCCGCGCATCGCCTGCCAGCGCCGCGTCGCCTCCTCGGGCGTGCCGGGCTTGCCCAGTGCCTCGCCGTCGAGCTCCAGCACCGAGTCGCAGCCCAGCACGAGTGCGCCGGCGGGTACCTCGGGCCGCTCCAGCACGGCGGCCGACTTCAGCTCGGCCAGCCTGACCGCCAGGTCGGCGGGGGACAGGCCGGTCAGCTGGTCCTCGTCGACGCCGGAGACGACGACGACGGGCTCCACCCCCGCGGAGCGCAGCGTGGCGAGACGGGCGGGGGAGGCGGAGGCGAGCACGAGGGTCGGCACGCCGGCGAGGGTAGCCCCCCCCGCCGGCGTGCCGGCACACGCGTCAGCGCGGGAGGCCGCTGGCCTTCCAGCCGCCCGGACCGTGCGGCAGGGTGCGGCGCACCATCCGCTCGGGGTGGTTCCACTGCGAGCGCGGCGGGGCCGGCGGGGCCTCACCGCCCGACATGGCCGAGAACACCGCCACGATCGCGGCGACCTCCTCGGGCGTGGCGTCGGGGTTGACGACCCGCAGCAGCGGCTTGGCCGCCTCCGCCTGGTCCGGCGTCTCCTCGCTCACAGCGGGATGTTCCCGTGCTTCTTGGCCGGCAGCGACGCGCGCTTGGTCTTCAGCAGGCGCAGCGCCTTGACCACCTCGGCGCGCGTCTCTCGGGGTGCGATGACGGCGTCGATGTAGCCCCGCTCGGCGGCGATGTAGGGGTTGGCCAGCGTCTTCTCGTACTCGTCGATCAGCTCGGCCCGGCGGCCCTCGACGTCGCCGCCCTCGTCGGCCACGGCCTTGAGGGTCTTGCGGTGCACGATGTTGGCCGCGCCCTGGGCGCCCATGACGGCGATCTGGGCGGTCGGCCAGGCGAGGTTGATGTCGCCGCCGAGGTGCTTGGAGCCCATGACGTCGTACGCGCCGCCGTACGCCTTGCGGGTGATCACCGTGACGAGCGGGACGGTGGCCTCGCAGTAGGCGTAGATGAGCTTCGCGCCGCGCCGGATGATGCCGGTGTGCTCCTGGTCGACGCCCGGCAGGAAGCCCGGCACGTCGACGAGGGTCAGCACGGGCAGGTTGAACGCGTCGCAGAACCACACGAACCGCGCCGCCTTCTCGGAGGCGTCGATGTCGAGCGTGCCGGCGAACTGCATCGGCTGGTTGGCGACGACGCCGATGGGCGACCCCTCGACGCGGCCGAAGCCGACGATCATGTTGGGGGCGAACATCTCCTGCACCTCGAGGAAGTCCTCGTCGTCGACCACGGAGGTGATGACGTCGTGCATGTCGTAGGGCTGGTTCGCCCCGTCGGGGATGATCGTGTCGAGCGCGAGGTCGGAGTCGTTCACCTCGAGGTCGGCGACCTCCGGGTACGCCGGCAGTTCGTCGAGGTTGTTCTGCGGCAGGTAGCCGACCAGCGCCTTGACGTACTCCAGCGCGTCGTCCTCGTCGGAGGCCATGTAGTGGGCGTTGCCCGACTTGGTGTTGTGGGTCCGCGCACCGCCGAGGTCCTCCATGGAGACGTCCTCGCCGGTGACGGTCTTGATGACGTCGGGACCGGTGATGAACATCGCCGAGGTCTGGTCGACCATGATCGTGAAGTCGGTGACCGCGGGGGAGTAGACGTGGCCGCCGGCGCAGTTGCCCATGATCAGGCTGATCTGCGGGATGACGCCGGAGGCGTGCACGTTGCGGCGGAAGATCTCGCCGTACAGGCCGAGCGAGACGACGCCCTCCTGGATGCGGGCGCCGGCGCCCTCGTTGATGCCGATGATCGGGCTGCCGGTCTTGATGGCGAGGTCCATCACCTTGACGATCTTCTCGCCGTAGACCTCGCCGAGCGAGCCGCCGAAGACCGAGAAGTCCTGGCTGAACACGCAGACCTGGCGGCCGTCGATGGTGCCGTAGCCGGTGATGACGCCGTCGCCGTAGGGGCGGTTCTTCTCCAGGCCGAACGCCGTCGAGCGGTGCCGGGCCAGCTCGTCGAGCTCGACGAACGAGCCCTCGTCGAACAGCGCCTCGATGCGCTCGCGGGCGGTCTTCTTGCCCTTCGCGTGCTGCTTCTCGACGGCCTTGGCCGATCCGGCGTGGACCGCCTCGTCGATGCGACGCTCGAGGTCGGCCAGCTTGCCGGCCGTGGTGGACAGGTCGATGTCGTCGGGGACGTCGGTCCCCTCTCCGGGCTGTGCGCTCACCCGCGTCAGGCTAGGCCATGACGCGCGTCACGGAAGCGGGCGTGACGAGCGGCACACCGACGGGCTCCTCGGAGGTGCCCGCGGACCCCACCCGGGACGGCGGGTTCGGCCCTGCCCCGGTGGGCATACTCAGGGGCGTGAGCACCCCGTCCGCCGCCCGTCGTCCGCTCGACCGCCTCCGCCTCGACGGCGGCCACCCGGCCCTCATGCCCGACCTCACCGTCGAGGTCGTCGAGGAGACGCCGTCCACCAACGCGCTGGTGGCCGAGCGAGCCCGCGCCGGCGCGCCGGACGGCCTGGTCGTCGTCGCCGAGCACCAGACCGCGGGCCGGGGCCGCCTCGACCGCACGTGGGTCACCGCCCCCGGCACGTCGGCGACCTTCTCGATGCTGCTGCGCCCGACCCGCCCGGCCGAGACCTGGCCCTGGCTGCCCCTGCTGACCGGGTACGCCGTCGACAAGGCGCTCAAGGCCGTCGGTCTCGACGCCGGGGTGAAGTGGCCCAACGACGTGCTGGTCGGCGACCTCAAGATCGCCGGCATCCTGCTCGAGCGGGTCGACACCCCCGACGGTCCCGCCGCCGTGGTCGGCGTCGGTGTCAACGTGGACCACACCGCCGACGAGCTGCCGGTCGAGACCGCCACCTCGCTGTCGCTGGCACTGGGCCGACCCGTCGACCGCACCGACGTGCTCGTGCAGGTGCTCTCGGCGGTCCGGGAGGCCTACGACGCCTGGGAGGTCGGTGGCGAGGCGGCCAGCGAGCACCTCGCGGAGTCGTACGCCGCCGCCTGCGTCACCGTGGGACGCCGGGTGCGGGTCGAGCTGCCGGACGGCTCGACGCTGCTGGGCCAGGCGACCGGCGTCGACCGCTCGGGCTGCCTGCAGGTGCGCGACGACGCCGGCGCGCAGCACACGGTCGCCGCGGGCGACGTGGTGCACGTGCGCGCGATCTGACGTCGTACCTCCGTCGTACGTGTGAGCTCCCGCGGCCGGCCCGCGCACCGCGGCCGGACGCGGAGGAGACCTGGCCCACAACCGGGCGCGCGGGTGAGACACTGGTCCCGTGGTCATCAGCCAGGACGAGCTCAACCCCGGGGAACGCATCGTGTGGAGCACCCGCACGCACGGCAAGGTCCTCGTCCTGCCCGTGCTGACGCTGCTGGTGATCGTCGCCGTGGGCGCGGCGTTCCAGGCGCTCGGGCCCGACTCGATGACCGGCAACGGCACCGTCGTGCTCGTGGTGTGGCTGCTGCTGGCGGTCCTCGTCGTGTGGCGCGTCGTCTGGCCCTTCCTGGAGTGGCTGACCTCGAGCTACACGATCACCGACCGGCGCCTGATCACCCGGCACGGCGTCATCACCCGCACCGGGCACGACATCCCGATCAGCCGGATCAGCGACGTGGCCTCCGAGCGCGACCTCCTCGACCGGATGCTCGGCTGCGGCACGCTCGTCATCAGCGACGCCAGCGAGTTCGGCCAGGTCAAGATCTACGACATCCCGCGGGTCCAGGACTCCGCCAAGCAGCTCAGCCAGCTGCTGCACGACCTGCACCGGGGCGAGCCCCGCGGCCACGAGGGGCACTGACCGCCACGGTGTCCGCACGCTCCCCACGCCAGACCCCGCAGCCCGAGCGCCCCGAGCGCCCCGAGCAGCGCCTGTCGGCCGGCACCGACCCGCTCGACCCCGCCGAGCTGACCCGCATCATCCTCGGCGAGGCGCCCGAGCACACCGCCGCCGAGGTGGCGACGTCCGCGGCGATCTCGGTCGAGCAGGCCCGGCGGCTGTGGCGCGCGCTCGGCTTCCCCGAGGCCGAGGGGGACGCGGCCGTCTACACGCCGTCGGACGCCAAGGCGATCCGCACGCTGGTGGAGTCGGTGCGCACCGGCACCATCGACCTCGACCTCGCCGTCAACCTCACCCGCGCGCTGGGCCAGAACATGGCCCGGCTGGCGGACTGGGAGGTCGGTGCGCTCGTGCACCGCGTGGAGCAGGTCGCCGAGCAGGAGTCGCGCGACGGCGGCTCGGCCGACACCGACGGCTCGGTCGTGCGCGGCACGATGGCGATCGTCGAGGAGCTCAGCGGCGGGTTCGAGCAGCTGATGGTCTACGCCTGGCGGCGCCACCTCGCCGCGGCGATCGGCCGGGTCATGGCGCTCGGCGACGCCGACCCGCACACCACGCGCCTCACCGTCGGGTTCGCCGACATCGTCAGCTTCACCGCGCTGAGCAACGAGATCTCCCGCGACCGCATCGGCGACCTCGTGGAGAAGTTCGAGTCGCGCTGCGCCGACGTCGTCGCCAGCCGCCGCGGCCGGATCATCAAGTCGATCGGTGACTCGGTGCTCTTCGTGCACGACGACCCCGTGCGGGCCTACGACATCGCCGCCGGGATCATCCAGGTCATCGGTCGCGACCCGCGGATGCCTGACGTCCGCGTCGGCCTCGCGACCGGATCGGTGGTCGCCCGCCTCGGCGACGTGTTCGGGCCCCCCGTCAACATGGCGGCCCGACTGACCAACGTCGCGCGCCGCAACCGGGTGATCGTCGACGCCGAGACTGCGTCGCTGCTGCCCTCGACGGAGTTCGAGACCCGCGCCCTCCCGGCCCGTCCGGTGCGGGGGTTCGGCGTGATCGAGCCCGTCGCCGTACGTCGCCACTGAGCGGGGCCCGGGGGAGAAGGGACACTCGTCCCGACTGGTCTGGACCAGTCGGGATTTAACCCTTCATTGGGCCGAAGCGCTGTTCGGTCGGGTGCACCCTTCATAGTTTGGCGGTCGTGCTGGTGGTTCAGGACGTGCGTATGGACCCCGTCGCGCGCCGCGTCTGGCGGGCCGACGAGGAGATCGTGCTGTCCCGCAAGGAGTTCGACCTCCTCCACGCCCTGATGTCGCGGGCCGGGGAGGTGGTCAGTCGCGCCGACCTGATGCGCGACGTCTGGCACACCTCGTTCTGGACCTCCTCGAAGACCATCGACGTCCACCTCGGCTGGGTACGACGCAAGCTCGGCGACCCCAGCCGGGACCCCCGGCTCATCACCACCCTGCGCGGCCGGGGCCTGCGCTTCGAGGTCGGCGACCTCGACGCCGCGAGCAGCACGACCGCGCCCACCGGCTGACGGGGCGCACGCCGTGCCCGACTAGCCTGGGCCGGTGCCCGACCTCGCTCCCCGTGTCGCCGTGATCGGCGGTGGCCAGCTCGCCCGGATGATGGCCGAGCCGGCCGCGGCCCTCGGCATCCCGCTGCGCCTCCTGGCCGAGGCCGAGGGCGTCTCGGCCGCCCAGGTCGTGCCCGACCAGCTCGTCGGCCACCACACCGACCTGGACGCGCTGCGCGCCGTCACCGACGGCGCCGCCGTCGTGACCTTCGACCACGAGCACGTCCCGCCCGAGCACCTGCGCGCGCTCGAGGCCGACGGCGTCGCCGTCCGTCCCGGGCCCGGGGCGCTCGTGCACGCCCAGGACAAGGCCGTCATGCGCGAACGGCTCAGTGCGCTCGGCGTGCCGTGCCCGCGCAACGCCGTGGTCGGCTCCGTCGAGGACGTCGCGGCGTTCGGCACCCCTTGCGTGCTGAAGACGACCCGCGGCGGCTACGACGGCAAGGGCGTGTGGTTCGTCGACACCCCCGAGGAGGCCGCCGAGGCGCTCGCCGCGGCCGACCCCGGGCGCAGCATCCGCATCCTCGCCGAGGAGCGCGTCGACTTCCGGCGCGAGCTCTCCGCGATCGTCGCCCGCTCACCCTCCGGCCAGGCCGCGGCGTACCCCGTCGTGGCGACCACGCAGCGCGACGGCATCTGCCACGAGGTCGTCGCTCCGGCGCCCGACCTCGACGCCGACCTCGCCGCGCAGGCCCAGTCGATCGCGCTGTCGCTGGCTCGCGAGCTCGACGTGACGGGCATCCTCGCCGTCGAGCTCTTCGAGACCGACGACGGCCGGGTGCTGGTCAACGAGCTCGCGATGCGCCCGCACAACACCGGCCACTGGTCGCAGGACGGCGCGATCACCTCGCAGTTCGAGAACCACCTGCGCGCGGTGCTCGACCTACCGCTCGGCGCCCCGCACGCTCGCGAGACCTGGACGGTCATGGTCAACATCCTCGGCGGGCCCGAGCCCGAGGTCGGCCGCCTGTACGACGGCTACCCGCACGCGATGGCGCGCGACCCCCGGCTGAAGGTCCACCTGTACGGCAAGGAGCTGCGGCCGGGCCGCAAGGTCGGCCACGTCAACGCCTACGGCGACGACCTCGACGACTGCCTGGAGCGCGCGCGGCACGCCGCCGCGTGGTTCCGCGGCGACCTGGGCAACGAGAGCGAGTGAGCAGATGAGCGACACCACCGAGAGCACCACCGCGCCCCGCGTCGGCATCGTGATGGGCTCCGACTCCGACTGGCCGGTGATGAAGGCCGCCGCGGAGGCGCTCGAGGAGTTCGAGATCGCCTTCGAGGCCGACGTCGTCTCCGCGCACCGGATGCCCGAGGAGATGCTCGCCTACGGCCGCGACGCCGCCGACCGCGGACTCCAGGTCGTCATCGCCGGTGCCGGGGGAGCGGCCCACCTGCCCGGCATGCTCGCGTCGGTGACGCCGCTTCCGGTCATCGGCGTCCCGGTGCCCCTGCGCACCCTCGACGGACTCGACTCGCTGCTGTCGATCGTGCAGATGCCCGCCGGTGTGCCCGTCGCGACCGTCGCGGTCGGCGGGGCCCGCAACGCCGGACTGCTCGCCGTGCGCGTGCTGGCCGCGACCGACGCAGGCCTCCAGGACCGGATGCGCACCTTCCAGGCCGAGCTCAAGGCGACGGCCCAGGCCAAGGGCGCGGTCGTGCGCGGCGACTCCGGCAGCCGACGGGTCGGCTTCTGAGCCGCACCCGCCGCGCGGCCCCTTCCGGCCGGCTGGTCGGCGTCGACGTCGCGCGCTGCCTGGCGCTCGTCGGGATGGTCGCCACGCACGTGCTCGACCCGACCGACGCGGACGGGTCGGTGACGACCGTCCAGTGGCTGGCCGGCGGCCGGGCCTCCGCGCTGTTCGCGGTGCTCGCCGGGGTCTCGCTGGCACTCGTCACCGGCGGACGGCGGCCCGAGCGCGGCGCGCCGCTGGCGCGCTCGGCGCTCGCGGTCGTCGTACGCGGTCTGCTCGTGGCGGTCGTCGGGCTGGCGCTCGGCGGCCTGGAGAGCGGGCTCGCGGTGATCCTCACCTACTACGGCGTGATGTTCGTGCTGGCCGTGCCGTTCCTCGGGCTGGGCGCGCGACCGCTGCTCTGGCTGGCGGTCGGCTGGGCGGCGGTGGTGCCGGTGCTCTCCTGGCTGGTGCGCCCCGGTCTGCCCGAGCGAGGCTTCGCCAACCCCTCGTTCGACCAGCTGCTCACCGACCCGGCGCGGATGGCGGGGGAGCTCATGCTGACCGGCTACTACCCGGCCGTGCCGTGGCTGGCCTACCTGCTGCTCGGGCTGGCCCTGGGTCGTCTCGACCTCGGCTCGCGGCGGGTCGCGGCGACCGTGGCCGCGTCCGGCCTCGCGGTCGCCGTCGCGGTGCTCGTGGTCTCGCCCCGCCTGGTCGCGGCCGTCGGCGGGCTCGACGCCGGAGCGCTCGCCGCCTCCGAGGGCGGCATGTACGGCCAGGTCCCGACCGACGCCTGGCAGTGGCTCCTGGTCGCAGCACCGCACAGCACCACGCCATTCGACCTGCTCCAGACCGGCGGCAGTGCAGCCTTCGTGCTCGGTCTCTGCCTGCTCGTGGTGGGCCTGGTCGAGGACGTCGCCGGCGACCTCGGGCGCCGCACGGTCGCCGTGCTCTTCGGCGCCGGCACGGCCACGTTGTCGCTCTACTCGCTGCACGTCGTGATGCGCACCGAGGAGGTGTGGCCGCGCGAGGACCCCTCGACGTTCGGTCTGCACCTGCTGGTGCTGCTGTGGGTCGGCGCGCTGCTCGTGGCGTTCGGCCGCCGGGGGCCGCTGGAGCACCTCGTCGCCGTTCCGACCCGGTTCGTGCGGGGGCGCTGACCCGGGGCCGGTCGACGCTGGTCAGTCGTCGCCGACGCGACCGCGCAGCGCCTTGGTGCGCCCGCGCTGCTTCTTGGCCTCCACCCGCCGGCGCTGGGACGACCGCGACGGCCGGGTGGGCCGGCGTACGGGCGGGGGTGGGGCGAGCGCCTCGCGCAGCCGGGCGGCGAGCCGCTCGCGGGCCGCGACCCGGTTGCGGTGCTGAGAGCGGTGCTCGGAGGCGGTCACCACCAGGCGCGGACCCAGCGCCGCCACTGCGCGCTCGCGCTGGGTGCGCGAGAGCACCGAGGATCCCTCGACGTCGTACTCCAGCTCGACCCGGGAGTCGCTGGTGTTGACCGACTGGCCGCCCGGCCCGGGGGAGCGGGAGAAACGCTCGACGAGCTCGGCCGTCGGCAGCACCAGCCCGCGCGGCAGGCCCGGGCCCGGCGGCACCGCGAGATCGTCGCCGGGGCGGCTCACCAGCGGTCCCACTCCATCGCCGGGCAGGTGTCCATCACCATCATCAGGCCGGCACGTGTGGTGCGCTCGAACGCCGCCACGTCGACGACACCGAGCTGGAACCACACGCCGCGCGCCCCGATGCGTACCGCCTCGTCCGCGAACTCACCGGCCGCCTCGGAGCGGCGGAACACGTCCACGACGTCGACGGCGAACGGCACGTCCGCCAGCGTCGGCCACGCCCGCTCGCCGAGCACCGTCAGGTCCGTGTCGGTCGCCGACGGGTGGATCGGCACGACCTTCTTGCCGCGCCGCTGGAGCAGCGAGGCGATGGAGTACGCCGTACGGGTGGGGTCGCCCGAGAGCCCGACGACGGCCCAGGTCTCGCAGTCCTCGAGCATGGCGCGGGCGGCGCCCGCGTCGCGCCACGAGGTGGGCACGGGGGCGTCGCCGGCGGGGTCTCGGGAGGGGGCGGGCACGGCTCCACGGTACGCGGCGTGGACCCGCCGAAACTTTTTCCGATGAGTTGCGCATCGTCCGGGGGACCCCGGGTACGGACGAGATGAGGAGGCGCCGGGATCCCCCCACTCGGCGCCTCCTCGACATTCCCCCCAGCACCGGCATCGCCGGTGTGCAGCCCTACCGCAGCGGTGCGCGCACCGCCACACCCGGCCCGCCGTGACGGCGGATACCGGCGCGAGTACCGCCATTTCCTTGTGCGACCGCGTCGACCCGTGGGACGATGCGGCTGCGCCTCACCTCGGGGGGCGGGCGCTCCGTGAACTGATGACCCAAGAAGGGCCTGCGGAATGGTGGGGGACAGCACTGCGATCGGCGACGCACGCCGCCGCGCCGAGACCGCGCGACTCCTCGCGCGCGCTCGTGCCAGCCGCGGTGAGACCCGCACCCGCTACGAGAACCAGGTCGTCGCGGTCAACATGCGCGTCGCCGGCGACGTCGCCCGTCGCTACCACGGCCGCGGCGTCCCCGCGGACGACCTCGACCAGGTCGCCTACCTCGGCCTGGTGAAGGCCGTGCGCGGCTACGACCCGACGATGGGCGACGACTTCCTCTCCTACGCCGTGCCGACGGTGCGTGGCGAGATCCGTCGCTACTTCCGCGACTCCGGCTGGGCCGTGCGCCCGCCGCGGTCGGTCCAGGAGGTCCAGGCGCAGGTGATGGCCGCCGAGGCGCAGCTGCTCCAGGAGCTCGGCCGCACCCCGCGTCCGGCCGAGATCGCGGTCCGTCTCGACGTGCCGCTCACGCTCGTGCTCGACGCCCAGTCGGCGTCCGGCTGCTTCACCCCGGTCTCGCTCGACGTGCTCCAGCCCGCCGACGACGAGGGCGAGGGCGCCGCGGTGCTGGCCCGCTTCGGCGAGATCGACCCGGCGTACGCCAGTGCGGAGGCACGGGTGGCGCTCGCCGCGGTCCTCGACACGCTCGGCGAGCGCGACCGCCGCATCCTCCAGCTGCGCTTCTTCGAGCACCTCACGCAGGCGCAGATCGGCGAGGAGGTCGGCGTGACGCAGGAGCAGGTCTCGCGTCTCCTGACCGGCATCCTGCGGCGCCTGCGCCGTCAGCTCGCCGCCTGACCGGTCCGCTCGGCGGCCCGGCTCGTACCGGGCCGCGTCGCGGCTGTCTCGGGTCCTCCGGCTCAGTCCTCGGGGAACAGTCGCGGCAGGTCGGCCGTCGTCGACGTGAACCGGGGCGTGCGCTTCTCCTTGAAGGCCGCGACACCCTCCTTGCCGTCCCCGACGGAGGCGTACCACATGGCCAGGGAGTCGCTGAGGTGCGCGTCGATCGGGTGCGGGGCGGCGGCGTTGCGGTAGACGAGCTGCTTGGCCATCGCCAGCGCGGCCGGTGAGCGGTCGGTGACGAACGACCGGGCGAGCTCCATGGCCGCCGGCAGCAGCTCGTCCGGCTCGTGCACCGAGCGGAGCAGCCCGCCCTCGAGCGCCTGCTCGGCGGTGAGGATGTCGGCGGAGTAGATCCACTCGAGCGCCTGCTGGAGACCCACCAGGCGGGGCAGGAACCACGACGAGCACGCCTCGGGCACGATCCCGAGCCGGCCGAACACGAAGCCGATGCGTGCCTTGGTCGACGCCATCCGGACGTCCATCGCCAGCTGCATCGTCGCGCCGATGCCGACCGCGGCGCCGTTGACGGCGGCGATGACCGGCTTGGGCAGCGCGTGGATCGCGAGGGTCACCTTGCCCCCGGTGTCGCGGACGCCGTCGTCGTACGCCGGGTCGTCGAAGCGCTCGCGGATCGACTCCGGTGTGGGCTCCTGCGACTCGTCGAGGCCGAAGACGTTGCCCTCCGCGGACAGGTCCATCCCGGCGCAGAAGGCGCGCCCCGCCCCGGTCACCACGACGGCGCGGACGGCCGGGTCGTGGGCGTCGACGGTGAACACCTCGAGCAGCTCGCGGGCCATCGTCAGGTCGAAGGCGTTGAGGGCGTCGGGGCGGGACAGGGTGAGCACGGCGACGCCGTCCTCGCCGACCTGCCAGTCGAGCGTCTCGAAGTCGGTCACGGGTCTCCTCTGGTCTGTTGCGTGGGTGTCGTGGGTCCCGTCTGGGACGGTCAGGGACGTACGCCGTTGGGTGTGCACTGGTCGTCGGTGATCCGGTCGGTGTCGTCGTCGGCGATGGCGCCGAAGAGCGGGTCGGCGCGGTCCCGGTCCCAGGTCGTGGCCGAGCCGTCGGTGACCGGCACGGTGCAGGTCAGGCCCTGGGTGCCGTCGACGCGGGTCATGGCCAGCGCCCACTTCGCGGCGCCGACGCTGCTCATGCCCTCGCCGAAGGTGAAGAAGGTCGGGACGGCCTTGTTCAGGCGGTACCAGCGGACCGGGTTGATGACGGTCCAGGGCGAGAGCACGGCCGTGCCGACCGCGCTGACGACCTCGCGCTGGCGGCGTACCCGCTCGAGGTCGCCGAGCGCCGACTGCTTGCGCGAGCGCGAGTAGGCCAGGGCCGTCGTGCCGTCGACGGTCTGGCAGCCCTTCTTGATGTTCAGGCCCGCGGCCTTGTCCTTGATCCGCTCGACCGGGCAGACCTCGATGCCGCCGACGGCGTCGACGACGTCGGCGACGCCGCCGAGCCCGATCTGGACGTACTCGTCGATCCGGATGCCGGTCTCGTTCTCCAGCACCTCGACCAGCAGCGGCGCACCGCCGCGGGCGTAGGCGCTGTTGATCTTGCTGGTGCCGTAGCCCGGCATGTCGACCTCGGTGTCGCGCGGCACCGACAGGAGCACGTTCGGTCCGCTGCCGGTGTGCAGCAGCATGATCGTGTCGGTGAGGTTGACGTCGGGGTTGCCGGTGCTGAGCTGCTTGCGCTGCTCGGCGGTCAGGCCGGCGCGGGAGTCGTTGCCGACGAGGAGGTACGTCGTGCCGTCCTGCTCGGCGGGTCGGTCGCCGTCGGGCTCGAACGCGACCTGCTCCGAGGTCGACCAGGTCACGAAGGGCACCGCGACGGTGTAGACGACCCACAGGAGCAGGACGAGCAGCACGGTGCGCACGTAGAAGCGGGGGCGCCGCAGCCGGCGGGCGAACCAGCCGCCGACGCCGGATCCTCCGGACCCGCCGGAGCCACCGCCGCCGGGCGGCGGTGGCGGGGGCGGCGTACCGCCCGACCCGGCTGCGCCGCCGGGGGCGGGAGCCGGTGAGGGACGCCCGGGGGTGACCGAGGAGCCGCGCGGGGCGGTGCGCGGCGGGGGAGCGCCGTCGGGGCGTGGCTGGACGGGCATCACCCGGGTCGCCTCGGGCTGGTCCGGCTGCGGGCGCCCGCGCGGAGCGGGAGGCGGGGGCTCCGCGGCGCCGTCCTTGCCGTAGAGCCAGCCGAACCCGCCGGACGAGCCCTGGGCGCCGGACGAGCCCTGACCGGGGGTGCCGGACGAGCCGGAGCCCGGTCGGTCGTTGTCGGGTGGTGCCATGGCACGCGACGCTACCGCGCCGCCCGCTGAGCGACGGGGAGGGCGAGGTCACCGCGACCGGTGTCGCCGCGTCGGCGCGTCGCGGCCGTGTGTGACGCCTGTGACTGGTGATACTGGCGTCGGCCGCCTCGGGGTGGCCTCTGCTCCTTCCCCGGCAGAGAGAGAAACCACGCATGTCCAGCCAGCCCTCGCGCCCCACGCCGAGCGGTCCGTCCACCTCCCGTCCCGGCGCGACGCCGCTGGAGGAGCGTGCCCGCAGGGTCCGCTTCCGCCGCGCGGTGTCCCTGATGGCGATGACCCTCGTCGCGCCGGGCACCGCCCAGATGGCTGCCGGCAACCGCCGCGTCGGTCTGGTGGCGTTCCGCACCTGGCTGACCGTGCTGGCCGTGGGTGCCGTGCTCGCTGTCGCCGTGCTCCTCGACCACGGCCTGGCACTCAGCCTGGGCACCAGCACGCTGCTGCTGTTCTGGCTCAAGGCCTTCCTGCTCGTCGGCGCTGTCGCCTGGGCCGTGCTGCTCGTCGACGCGTGGCGGATCGGCCAGCCGCTGAGCTACGGCCTCGGTCACCGCCGGGCCGCCGTCGGCATCAACGGCATCCTCTGCTTCAGCGTCGCCGGCACCCTGCTCTTCGGCGCGCACCTCGTCGGGGTGCAGCGCGACTTCATGCTCGCGATGTTCGGGGACGGCCAGGCCAGCGCCGCCGCGCACGGGCGCTACAACGTGCTGCTCATGGGCGGCGACTCCGGCGCCGGTCGTTGGGGCCTGCGCCCGGACTCGCTGACCGTCGCCTCGATCGACGAGGTGACCGGCAAGACCGTCCTGGTCGGTCTGCCCCGCAACATGAAGAACTTCCCGTTCGCCGAGGGCTCGGTCATGGCCGAGCAGTTCCCCGACGGCTTCGACGCCGACTACCTCAACGGTGTCTACACCTGGGCGCTGGACCACACCGAGCTCTTCGAGGGCTCCGACGACCCGGGCACCGACGCCACGATCATGGCGGTCGAGGGCATCACCGGCCTGGACATCAACTACTGGGCGATGGTCAACCTCCAGGGCTTCAAGGACCTCGTGGACGCCGTGGGCGGCGTGAAGCTCACGGTGCGCCAGCCGATCCCCGTCGGCCTGCCGTCGGACGACTTCTTCCACTACCTCGAGCCGGGCACCCGCACGCTGTCGGGCTTCGACACGCTCTGGTACGCCCGGGCCCGCTACGACTCCGACGACTACTCCCGCATGGCGCGGCAGAAGTGCGTCATGAACGCCATGCTCCAGCAGGTCAGCCCGACCCGGATGCTGCAGAACTTCGAGAGGATCACGAAGGCGTCGGCCGCGATGGTGTCGACGAGCGTGCCGCGCTCGGAGGTCGACACCTTCGTCGACCTGGCCCTCAAGGCGAAGTCGCAGAAGGTCGCGACGCTCTCACTGGTGCCGCCGCTGGTCAACACCGGTGACCCCGACGTCGACCTGATCCACGACAAGGTCGCCGAGGTGATCGCGAAGTCCGAGGGCCGGGTCGAGAAGGCCTCCACCGGCTCTGCCGGCAGCTCGGACGCCGCGAAGAAGGCGCGCAGGGCGAAGAAGAAGGCGGCGTCGTCGGTCACCGGCGGGTCGCTGGGCTCGCTCAGCGAGGGCTACACCGCCAACGACACCGAGGACCTCGGCACCGCCTGCTGACCGGCTGGTCGACGCTCGGGGTCAGTGCGGCCCGTCGCCGCGGCGCCAGGCCTCGCGGACGACGGCGGCGACGTCGGGCGACCCGGCAGCCACCATGACGCCCTCGAACAGCCGGGTGGGGTCGTACGCCGCTCCGTCGACGTCGACGAGCGTGCCGCCGGCCTCGGCGAGCAGCAGCGAGCCCGGGGCGTGGTCCCACGGCTTGCCGTTGCGGTAGAGCAGGTACGCCGCCTCGCCCTCGAGCAGCCGGACGTAGTCGACGCCGCAGCAGACCCACGTCAGCTCGAGCGGCGCGAGCCCGTCGAGCGACCGCCGCAGCCAGGGACGGCGCGAGGTCGTGCCACGCCAGGTCGCCGGCTCGCCGTCCGGTACGACGGCCCGGAGCCGCTCGCCGTCGCGGAACGCACCGGCGCCGCGCTCGGCGACGTACGTCGTGGCGTGCTGCGGGTGGTGGATCCAGCCGCGCACGACGGCCCGGTCGCGCAGCTCGGCCAGCATCACGGCGTGGTCGGGGGAGCCCTGCACGAAGTTCTTGGTGCCGTCGACGGGATCGATGATGAACGCGTGGTCGGCGGCGGTGTAGCGGTCGAGCAGGCCGGGGTCACCGGCGACGGCCTCCTCGCCGACCACGACGGCGTCGGGGTGGGCGGCCGACAGCCGCTCGGTCAGCACCGCCTCCGCCTCGCGGTCGGCCACGGTGACGAGGTCGCCGGGGTTCTTCTCGTGCACCTCGCCGTCGGCGAGGCTCCGGAACCGCGGGGTGATCACGGTCGCCGCCACCTCGTGCAGCAGCGCGGTGATGTCGTCGGTCTCCACGCCCACCACGCTAGTGCCGGGGCGGTGCTCGCCGGGCGCGGACACCGTGCGGTCGGCCCGTAGGGTGACGCCGTGCACGAGCCGTCGACGCCCCGCGTGGTCGCCGTCGTGGTGACCCACCGGCGCCCGGCCCTGCTGGAGCGGCTCGTCGACCGGCTCGACGAGGTCGCCGCGGCCACCCCGGCGCTCACCGACGTGCTGGTGGTCGACAACGCCTCCGGGGACGGCACGGCGGCGTGGCTGGCCGACCGGGCGGCCACCGACACCCTGGTCAGCGCGCGCACCCTCGCTGTCAACGTCGGCGGCGCCGGCGGCTTCCACGCCGGGCTGCGCTGGGCCGTGGAGGAGACCGGCGCCGACCTGGTCTGGCTGATGGACGACGACGGCCTGCCGGAGGTCGCCTGCCTGGAGCGGCTGTTGCGCGAGGACGGACTCGACTTCTGGGGCCCGCTGGTCGTCGACGAGGCCGACCCCGGCCGGCTGGTCTTCCCGATCCGGCTGCCCGGCGGCACCCGGGTGGTGCGGGCGCTGGCCGACGTGGAGGCGGCCGGCGGTGAGCAGCGGCGTATCGACGACATCGTGATCCCGTTCAACGGCGTCCTGGTGACCCGGGCCCTGGTCGAGGAGATCGGCTTCCCGCGCGAGGAGTTCTTCATCTGGGGCGACGACCACGAGTACCGCCTGCGCGCCGAGCGCGCGGGCGCCCGGATCGCCACGGTCACCGACGCTCGGGTCCACCACCCGTCGGTCGGCGAGCTCGGCACCCCGATGATGGGAGGGCGCACGACGTACAACCACAGCCCGAGCGATCTCAAGGCCTACTGCATGGCGCGCAACAACACTCTCAACCTGCGCGACTACCGAGGGTGGGTGCACGTGCTGCTGTTCTGGCTGAAGACGGTGTGGTTCTACCTGCTGACCCGTCGCGACCCGGCCCGCCTCGCGCTGAGCGCCCGGGCGGCGTACGCCGGGCTGCGCGGCGACTTCACCGGTCACCGGCGGTACCTCGCGTGAGCGCGGGGGAGCAGCGCGAGAGCGTCGCCCTGGTCGTGGTGACGTACAACCGGGCCGACCTGCTGCGCGGCCTGCTGGCCGGGCTGGAGCGGATGGACCCCGCGCCGGACGCGGTCTACGTCGTCGACAACGCCAGCACCGACCACACCGCCCGGGTGCTGGCCGAGGCGACGACGCCCGGACTCGAGGTGGTCCGGCCGGCTGCGAACCTCGGGGGCTCCGGCGGCTTCCACCTCGGCGTGTCGGTCGCCCACGAGGCCGGGCACGACCGGATCTGGCTGATGGACGACGACGTGGTGCCGTCCCCCGACTGCCTGGGCCGGCTGCTGGCCGTGCCCGCCCAGCAGGCCGCCTGCCTGATGCCGGTGCGTGAGGACAGTACGGGCGCGCTGTGCGAGAAGGCCGCGACGCGCTTCGACCTGCGCAACCCGCTCGCGATCCGTCCGAAGACGTCCATGGTCGAGACCGACTTCGGGACCCGTGACGCGATGCCGCCGCTGGTCGCGCTGGAGAACGTCGCCTTCGAGGGCTTCATGGTGCGCCGCGACGTGGTCGAGGCGATCGGGCTGCCCGACCCGCGCTTCTTCATCTTCTACGACGACGTCGACTACGCCGTCCGCGCCCGCCGGGCGGGGTTCACGATCTGGGCGGTCCGCGACGCGGTGCTGGTGCGTCAGCTGCCGTTCGACCAGCAGCACGACCTCGGCGGCTGGAAGGGGTACTACATGTACCGCAACCTCTTCGTCGTCCACCTGCGCTACGGCGAGAACCTCGCGGTCCGGCTCAAGCCCTGGCTGGTCGCGCTGGCGGTGGTCGTCGTGGCCCTGCTGCGCCGTGACCCGGGGGAGGCCCGCAACGTGGTGCGCGCGGTCCGCGACGCGCCCGCGCTGCGCGACCTCGACCCCGCCGCGGCACCCGGCGCGCCACCGGCCACCGCCGACGGCGCTGCGGGTGCACCGGGGCCGACCCCGGGTCCGTAGACTCCACGCTCGTGCCGAACACCGAGACGCCGTCCGACACCAGCGCCGACCTGTCCCAGGACGCCGACCAGCCCGACCTCCCCGACCTGGTGGTCGTGGGCTCCGGGTTCTTCGGACTCACCGTGGCCGAGCGCTGCGCCGAGGAGCTCGGTCTGAAGGTCCTCGTGCTCGAGCGCCGCCACCACCTCGGCGGCAACGCGTACTCGGAGTTCGACGCCGAGACCGGCATCGAGGTGCACCAGTACGGCACGCACCTGTTCCACACCTCCAACAAGAAGGTCTGGGACTACGTCAACCGGTTCACCGACTTCACCAGCTACCAGCACCGCGTGTTCGCGCGGTACCAGGGCCAGGTCTACTCCTTCCCGATGAACCTCGGGCTCATCAACCAGTTCTTCGGCAAGGCCCACACCCCCGACGAGGCACGGGCGCTGATCGCCGAGCAGGCCAGCGAGATCGCCACCGAGGACGCCGCGAACCTCGAGGAGAAGGCGATCAGCCTCATCGGCCGACCGCTCTACGAGGCGTTCGTGAAGGGCTACACCGCCAAGCAGTGGCAGACCGACCCGACCGAGCTGCCCGCGTCGGTCATCACCCGGCTGCCGGTGCGCTACACGTTCGACAACCGCTACTTCAACGACACCTACGAGGGGCTGCCGGTCGACGGCTACACCGCGTGGCTGGAGCGGATGGCCGAGCACCCCAACATCGAGGTCCGGCTCGAGGTCGACTACCTCGACGTCCGCGACCAGTACGCCGGCCGGGTGCCGGTCGTCTACACCGGTCCGGTCGACGAGTACTTCGGCAACGCCGAGGGGCGCCTGTCGTGGCGCACCATCGACCTGGAGGCCGAGACGCTCGACGTCGACGACTTCCAGGGCACCGGTGTGGTCAACGCCAACGACATCGACCTGCCGTACACGCGGACGCTGGAGTTCAAGCACCTGCACCCCGAGCGCACCTACCTGCCGGGCAAGACGATCGTGGTGCACGAGTACAGCCGCTTCGCCGAGGAGGGCGACGAGCCGTACTACCCGGTCAACACCGCCGACGACCGGGCGAAGCTGCTGAAGTACCGCGAGCTGGCCGCGGCCGAGCCGCTCACGCTCTTCGGCGGCCGGCTGGGCACCTACCAGTACCTCGACATGCACATGGCGATCGGCTCGGCGCTGTCGATGTACGAGAACAAGCTCAAGCCGCACTTCGCCGACGGCGCCGCGCTGGTCGGGACGACCGACGCGGAGTGACCCGGGGCCGGTCCCCGCGGGGGCCGGACCGGTCCACCCGTCCGTGCCTACTCGTCGGTGGGGACGTCCTCGGCGTGGGTGACCGTCGCCGCGATGAGCGGGTGGTCGGAGATGCCGCGCGCGCGCACGGCGTCGATGCGGGCGTAGCTGGAGAAGTCGAGCGTGTGGTAGGTGCCGAAGATCCAGTCGATGCCGGCCTTCGCCGGCGGGGAGCACGGTGAGGCCGTGCCGCCGTTGGCGGCCACGACCGGCGCCTGGCGGGTCACCTGGCAGAACGCCTCCGCCTTCTCGTTGAAGTCGCCCATCAGCAGCACCGGTCGGCCGGTCGCGGCGAACTGGTTGACCAGCGCCGCCTCCTTCGCGGTCGCGACGTTGCGCCACTTCTGGTTGTTGCCGCGCTTGGCGTTGCTGACCGGGTTGTGCAGGCTGATCGCGTAGATCTCCCGACCGGTCTCGCGGTGGCGCAGCAGCACCCACGGCAGCGGGACCGGGTTGCCGCGGAAGTAGGGGATCGTGCCGGCGCCAGACTCGACGAGCTCGAAGACGTCGGTGCGCCACGCGACGGCGTCGCGCGCCTTCTCCGAGCCGGAGGAGTAGAACGCCCAGGCCGAGGTGTTGCGGCGCATCGCGCTCTTCTGGGTGATCTCGAACTCCTGGAGCGCGGCGATCGAGATGCCGTTGGCGTTGAGGGCCTCGATCGCGCCGACCGTGCGGGACTCACCGGAGCGGTACTTCGGCTTGTTGCCGCCCTTGCTCGTGTGGGAGGCGCCGAGCAGGTTGAAGGTGGCGACGCGGAACACCGCCGGCTCGGGGCTCTCCTCGAGCGCGGCCTCCTCGACCGCCTCGCGGAGCTTCTGCTCGCGCTTCTGACGCTTGGCCTTCTGCTTCTTGACGTTCTTCTTGACCTCGGCCTGCTCGTCCTCGACCTGCTCGACCTGCTCGGCCTGGGCGGCGGGATCGAGGGTGCCGGTCGCGTCGTCGGTCGGCGTCGCGTCGTCCTCGAGCGAGGAGGAGGTGCCGGGCTCGGCGCTTGCGCTGGGTACGGCGGACGTGGCCGCGCCGGCGAGGTCGGTGTCGGAGTCCTGGACCGCGTAGACGATCGCTCCCGCGGCGAGCACGAGGATCGCCGTCGCACCGAGCATCTCCATCATGGAGGAGCGCACGCGCTGACGGAGTCGGTCGAGGTGCAGGCGCCAGCGAGGGCCGGCGGCGTGCCTGCTCATGTGTGCTCCCAAGGTCCCGGACTGGTGCACCGGCGGAGCGCGCGTGGCGTCCGTCGGCCGTGGGCAGGGAGGTGATCGACCCGGCCGACCCCTCCCGCCGCGTGGAAGCAGGATAGACGGCCCACCCGAACGATGCGCCCTTCGCGCCCTCGACCCTTCCGATCGGCGGATCGGCACCTATGCTGTGGCACGCGCTGGAACCTGTTGGGTTCGGCCACGTCACGAGCTCGCTCACGATTGGACCTCTTTCCCATGCGTCGACCCGCGCGTCGCTCCCTCCGCCCGGCGATCGCCCTCCTGGTGCTCGCCGTCGTCGCCCCGGCCCTGGTCGGTCTGACCACCGCCACCCCGTCCGCCTCCGCGTCCGCCACGACGGGCGCCGTCGCCAGCGGCACCACGCAGGCCCCGGTCGTCGTCGCTGCCAGGCGCAGCGGTTTCAGCCTCCCCGACAGCGTCTTCAACGTGCCGCGTCCGTGGGGCACCAAGTCCGAGCAGAGCCGCCTGGTGCGCACGGTCGAGTCCGCGATCAACAAGGTGCCGAAGAAGTCGCGCAAGAACCCCGACCCGACGATCGCGATCTCGGGCTACCTGCTCGACCGCGCGATCAGCGTCACGGCGCTCATCGACGCCTGCCGACGCGGCGTCGGCATCCGGGTGCTCCTCGACGAGGACATCATCAACAAGAACTCCCGCCGCCTGATCTCGGCGCTCAACGGCGACAACGTGCGCGGCAAGAACGGCACCCCGAAGACCGGCAAGTGCGGTCGCCCGCTGAAGAAGCGCAGCAGCGGCCGGGTGATGGCCGGCAGCAGCGGCGAGGAGCTGCAGCTGATGGGCCGCGAGGCCGCCCGGTCCAGCCTCGACCAGCCGCTGGAGGCCTCCAAGACCTGGGGGCGCGACCGCAGCTACGTCAAGCAGTGCTCCGGCGCGTGCCGCAACGCCGGCGACGGCGGCAACATGCACACGAAGATGTACCTCTTCTCGCGCACCGGCAAGTACCGCAACGTGACGATGATCAGCTCGTCGAACCTCAACCGCGGTGGCATGAAGGCCGGCTGGAACGACATGGTCATCCTCAAGGACCGGCCCAAGACGTACAAGTACCACCTCAAGGTGCACCGCGCGATGACCAAGGAGGTCCGCGCGGACAAGGACGGGCTGAGCAAGAAGGACGGCCCCTACCTGAGCCGCTTCTTCCCGATCCGCAAGGCCGGCAAGGCCAAGGACCCCGTCCTGGCCGACCTGAACAAGGTCAAGTGCAACAGCGGCTTCGGCAAGACCCAGATCAACATCTCGATGTTCTACTGGGCCAAGAAGCGCGGCAACTGGATCGCCGACAAGCTCCTGTCCCTGGCTCGCCAGGGCTGCAAGGTGTCGATCATCTACGGCGCCCCGTCCCGTCAGATCGCCGGACGTCTCCGCGAGGCCGCCGGGCGCAACCTCATCAACCTCTTCGACTCCCGCTGGGACCACAACGAGGACGGCTACAACGAGGTCCGCACGCACGGCAAGTACATGCTCATCAAGGGCAACTACCGCGGTGACAACAAGGCCAAGGTCGTGATGACCGGCTCGGCCAACTGGGTCGGTGGCTCGCTGCGCCTCAGCGACGAGTCGACGATCAACGTCGACCGCGCCAAGGTGTACAACGCCTACATCAAGAACTGGAACGTCGTGCGCAACCACTCGCGCCGGCTGCCCTACAACTGACGAGCACCGACGCGTCACCCCTGACGCGTCACCGACGAGCGCCGGGCCCGGTCCCGGCCGGACAGGCGGTCCCGATGCCCCAGCGCGTCTTCCTGCACATCGGTGTGCCGAAGACCGGCACCACGTTCCTGCAGGGGGTGCTCTGGTCGCAGCGCGACCGCGCGGCCTCGCAGGGCCTGCACCTGCCGCTGCGCTCGATGCACGACCACTTCCTCGGGTCGCTGGACGTGCGGGGCCTCGGCGGCAAGCCGCCCCACCCTGCCGACTCGGCCGGGGCGTGGGACCGACTCGTCGAGGCCACCCGCGCCCACGACGGCACCGTCCTGATCAGCCACGAGCTGCTCTCGGCCGCGTCGGCCGACCAGGCGCGCAAGGCGGTCGGCTGGTTCGGCAGCGACCTGGAGGTGCACCTCGTGGTCACCGCGCGCGACCTCCTGCGCCAGGTGACCGCCGAGTGGCAGGAGCACGTGAAGCACCGCAACACGGTCTCCCTCGAGGAGTTCGTACGCCGGGTGCGTGACGGCGCCCCGGAGCGCAAGGGCTGGTTCTGGCTGGTCCAGGACTACCCCGGGATCCTCCAGCGGTGGGGGAGCAGGCTGCCCGCCTCCCGCCTGCACGTGGTGACCGTGCCGCCGAAGGGCGCGGCCAGCGACGAGCTCTGGAACCGTTTCGCCGGTGTCCTCGGTCTCGACGCCGGCTCGTTCGACCTCGACGCGTCCCGGGCCAACACCTCGCTCGGCCGGGAGCAGACCGAGGTGCTGCGACAGGTCAACGCCGCCCTCGGCGACCGTCTGCCGTTCCCCGGCCCGTACCCCGCCGTCGCGAAGGACGTGCTCGCCCACGGAGCCCTCGCCGGTCGCGCGGGCCAGCGGCTCACGCTGACCGACGACGACGTCGCCTTCGCCCGCGCGGAGGGCGCCCGGATGGTCGAGCAGCTCGACGCGCTCGGCGCCGACGTCGTCGGCTCGCTCGACGACCTCCTGCCCTCCGACGAGGCAGCGGCAGCGGCGACCTCGCCAGAGGCGTACGCCGTCCCCGGCACGGACGCGATGCTCACCGAGTCGGTCTCGGCGATCGCCGACCTGCTGGTCGCGCTGTCGGAGGAGAAGGCCGAGGTGGGCCGCCTGCGGGGCGAGCTCGACGGTCTGCGTGGGCGGGGGACCCGCGAGGCGCTCCGCGACGCCGCGGGTGCTGCGCGTCGTCGGATCGGATACCCGAAGCGCTAGTCCGTCTGTCGCACGTCCGGCGGCGTGTCGCACATTTCTCATGGGAATCGTGTGACATGTGTGAACTCGTGTGGGTACTGTGACTGCCGCTGCAAGGCGCTGTGCGCTCCTGGCGGCGCACCCCGTTGCTTCCCCTCACACCAGGAGTGCCCCATGCGCATCGCGCGCACCCGGCTCGACCACCCGGCGGTGGTCGTCGGCCTCGTGACCACGATCGCCCTGCTCGCCACGCTGCTCGTGCTGGGCACCGCGGGCGCTCCCGCCCGGGCGGAGGACGGCACGCCGGCGGCGACCACCACGTCGCCGACGGAGACGCCGACGGAGACGCCGACCGAGGACCCGACGACGGATCCCGAGCCGGAGCCCGAGCCGGAGCCGTTCGTGCCGCCGACCGGGCCGATCCGGATCGTCACGTACAACACCGAGGCGGGGTTGAAGGTGCCCGTCGCCGTCGCCGACTTCGCGCGCCTGCTCAAGCGCAAGCCGGACATCATCACGCTCCAGGAGATGGCCAGCGCCAAGAAGCGCCGTCAGATCCGTGAGCAGTATCTCGACTGCGAGACGTGCACCTACGACGGCTCCCTGCCGCAGCCGCCGACGCCGGGCAGCACGCCGGTCATCTGGAACTCCGACCGCTTCCGCCTGCTGGGCGCGCGGACCGTCAAGGTCACCGAGCCGACGTACGTCGGCAAGCGCGGCGCCGGGCCGTCGACCATCCGCTCGAAGTACATCAACTGGGTGCGGCTGCGCGACCTCGTCACCGGACGCGCGATCAACGTGCTCAACAACCACTTGGTGCCCTCGGTGCAGGGCGGCAAGGGCGGGCCGAACAACAACAAGCGCCGCGTCGCGATCTACCGCAAGCACATGGAGGCGCTGAGCGCGCTGGTCTACCGGATCCACCAGGCCAAGGTGGGCATCGTGGTGGTCACGGGCGACTTCAACGTCAACTACCGCAAGGACCGGGTGCTCAAGCCGTACGTCTTCCCCTACCGCCAGCTGGGCAAGCGCGGGATGCGGGCGTCGTACGAGTTCCTCGGGCTCCCCAGGATGGGCACCCACACGCTCAAGGGCGGCAACTCCACCCGGCTGATCGACTACGTCTACCTCGACAACCGGCCGAAGGTGCTGACCCCGAAGAAGCAGCGGATCGTGCGCAACATGTCGTCCGACCACCGCCCGCTGCTGGTCGACATCCAGCCCACCACCATGAACGGCTGGGTCCCGCCGTGGGAGCAGACCGAGGAGCCGACCGACGGCACCGAGGAGCCCACCGACGGCACCGGCGACGACGGCAGCACCCCGATGGAGCGCTGACCCGGTCCCTCGTCCGGTCCCCGTCCGGACCCCACCCCGGGGTCGCACGCGCACGCCGTACGATCGCTGGCGACACGTCACGATCAGGAGGTCGATGGTGGCCAGCACCGGCGCCGGCCCGCGACGGGTCGTGCTGCACGTCGGCACGCCCAAGAGCGGTACGACGTTCCTGCAGCAGGCGCTGTGGAACAACCGCGACGAGCTCGCCGAGCGGGGAGTCCGGCTGCCGGGCTCGCGCCAGCGCGACATGTTCATCGGCGCCGTCGAGGTCCGTGAGCAGTACCGGTTCTGGGGCTACCCGGCCGAGCAGATCGACGGCACGTGGGCGTCGCTGTGCCGCGACGCCAAGCAGCACGACGGCCTGACGATCATGAGCCACGAGCTGCTGGGCGGCGCTGACCCCGAGCAGGCGAGGCGGGCGCTGGCCGAGCTTGACGGCGTCCGGGTCGACGTGGTGCTCACCGTGCGCGACCTGGTCCGCCAGGCGACCTCGGAGTGGCAGGAGCGGGTCAAGAACGGGTCGTCGCGACGCTTCACCCGCTTCCAGCGCCGCGTCGTGCGACAGATCGACCGCGGCAACTTCTCCTCCGGCTTCTGGCTCAACCAGGACCCGGTCGGCGCGCTCGACCGCTGGGCCACCGGGCTCGACCCCGCGCGCGTGCACGTCGTGGTCGCCCCGCCGTCGGGCTCCGACCCGGGGGCGCTGTGGCAGTCCTTCGGCGAGGCGATCGGCGTCGACACGTCCACGCTCGACCCGGCCGTGGAGCGCTCCAACCAGGCGCTCGGCGAGGCGCAGGTGGCGGTGCTCCGCCGGGTCAACAAGGCACTCGACGGGCGCATCGAGCACCCCATGTACGCACGCGTGGTCAAGAACTACTTCGCCGAGAACCTCCTCGCCCAGCAGTCCGGCGCCCGCCCCCAGTGCCCGCCGCGGCTGGCGACCCGGCTGCGGCGCGTCGCCCAGCAGCACGTCGAGGTGATCCGCGACCGCGGCTACCAGGTGCACGGCGACCTCGCCCACCTCGTGCCCGAGGTCGACCGGGAGGCACCCTCGCCCGACAAGGTGTCCGACGACGCCGTCGTCCAGGCGTTCGCCGACGTCGTGGCCGAGCTCCTGGTCAAGCAGGCCGGCAACCGGCGCGAGGCGGCCCGGGTGGCCGCCGAGGTCGGTCCGGAGGGCTCGCGACCGCTGCGCTGGCTCAAGGCCCGGCTGGGCCGCTAGCCCGCCGAGGCCTCCGGGCCGCGGGGCCTCAACCCGCGGCGGCCGCCGTACGGCGGCGACGGCGGGCGCCGCCCTTGGCCGCCGGTCCGGGGGCCCACCGGGCCACGATCCGGCACACGTGCGGGTCCTCGCCGCGGAACCGCGCCAGCCCGGTGCCCTCGCGCCGCCGGACGACCCGCCCGCCGGCCCGCTCGATCGCCGCGACGACCTCGTCGGGGTCGACGTAGTGGCGCTCCTTGCGGTCGAAGACGTGCGGGAGGTCGCGGTCGTCCTCGGTGCGGAACTCCAGGTAGAGGTTGCCGCCGCGGCGCAGCGCCATCGAGGCGAGCCGGACGACGTGGTCGCGGCCGTGCTCGTCGAGGGCGTGCAGGAGGAAGCGCCCGTAGAGGTCGACCGGCTCGTCGCGCTCGGCCAGACGGCGGCCGAGGGAGACGACGTGGCGGTAGTCGTTGAGATTCATGACCTCGCGGGTCAGCCGGGGGTCCTCCCGCTTGCGGGCGTCGCGCAGCATCACGCCGAGGGCGTAGTCGACGGCGACGACCTGCCGGTCGCGCTTGGTGGCGAACCACCACGCGTCACGGCCGGTGCCCGAGCCGAGGTCGACGAGGGTGGGGGCGGCGACGAAGCGCTGGTCGACCCAGCGGGCGAACGACGTACGACGGCCCGGGAGCGAGCCCGCCGACTTGGCGTAGAAGGCGTCCCACACCTTGCGGTCGACGCGCAGGCCGCCGAACCAGCCGGCCAGCCGCCGCGAGAGCCACGTGGGGGTCTCGTACTTGAACGACGGGTCGGGGGTGCGCCACTTCTCGCCGTAGGTCAGCGCCAGCAGCCGCTCGCTGTCGGCCGGCGCGGCCATCGGCCGTCCGTGCAGCTCGACGGTGGTGAGCGGCAGCACCGTGGAGCGCGGCACCTCGAAGCCCGTGTCGGAGGGCATGTAGAGGACGCCCTCGACCCAGTGCGCGGTGAAGACGTCGATGTAGCGGATGGTGCCGTCGGCCTGGGTGAGGCGCACGTTGACCCGGGTGCCCGAGCCGCGCCGGACCACCCAGCCCCGCTCGGTGAGCACCCGCTCGACGCGGTAGCTCTCGCGCACCACGTCGACGGGGTGCGCGAGCTCGCTGACGTAGGCGAGGTCGACGTCGTTGTCGTGGCCGATGAGCCGGCCGTCGCGGACGGCGCCGAGCAGCGTGCCGTAGGAGATGAACGCCGGTACGCCGGCCGCGTGCGTGAGGTCGTCGAGGAGCGCCTCGACCTCGTCGAGGAACTCGTCGATCGCCTCGGTGCCCTCCGCCGACAGGGGGCGGGTCAGGCGGCCGTACTTGTCGAGCACCAGCGTCGCGCCGGTGCGGTCGGTGACGCTCACCTCGTCGTCGGTGTTGCCGGCGAAGGCGTGCTGCCCGCGGGCGACGACGACGTCGTCACCGTGGGTGCGCACCTCGACGACCGCACGGCCGTCGAGGTAGCGGCGCAGCGCCTTGGGCCAGGCCGCGCGGCGGCCGGCGTCGGTCTGCTTGGTGTCGCGCTCGGAGTCGAACGACCACACGTGGTGGCCGTTGAGCAGCACGTCGTAGGTCTCGCTCGGGTCGAGGTCGGCCGGGAGCACCAGGCCGCGGTCGTCGAGCAGCAGCGCGGGCACGTCGGGCACGTCGGTCACGGCTGGTCGTCCTCGTCGGTCTCGGAGTGGTCCGCCCCGTCGCCGCGCCCGCGCAGGCGACGCGCCAGGGGAGCGACCCGCGCGCGCAGGCCGCTCGGCGCGCTCGCGCGGGCCCGCCACCGGTCGCGCTCCAGGGTGAGCTCGCGGACGTCGCGGACCATCTGCTCGATGGTGGCGGTCGCGACGTCGAGCAGCTCCTCGGGGCCGACGTCGTCGGGGTAGGGCTCGGGACCCGCCGCCGACCCACCGTCGTCGAGGAGGTCGTCGAGGTCGCCGACCATGGGGTAGCCGCGCTCGGTGATCGCGTCGACGGCCTCCTGCGCGCGGCCCACGAGCCAGGCGCGGTCGTCGGGACGCGGGAGGAACCGGGCGCCGCGCTGGGGCACCAGCACCTCGTGGCCGAGGTAGCGGCGTACCCACCGGTGCTTGGTCGGGCCGTCGGTCAGCGGGGCGGTGAGCTGCGGCTTCATCCGCCGCATCAGCGCCGCCTGGGGCGCGCCCAGCGACTCGTTGGGGTAGTGGACGTCCATCTCGAACCCGGTGTCGTCGAGGTCGAGCACCTCGCGCCAGCGGTCCCACAGCAGCGAGCGCGGCGAGCCCGGCGCCGGCACGGTCACCAGGTGCACCCGCTCGCGGCCGACCGCGTACTCCCAGCGCTCGAGCACGGCGGGGAGGTCCTGGCTGGCCCAGCCCCACGCGCCCTTGAGGCGGTCGGTGCGGGCGTCGGCCATGAACTGGTCGAAGGAGGCGTCGTAGTGCATCTTCAGCGCCTCCTGCCACATCGCCGGCCACTGGCGCACGTAGGCGCGGGCGGTGACGACGACGTGGACCTCGGCCGGCGCCAGGTCGGCCACCACGCGGGCGGCTTCCTCGGGCGTGGCCATCGAGAAGAACTCGTGCGACACCAGCCCGTCGCCGGACCACCGGCCCAGCTGGTCGGACAGGCGGGTCCAGGCGCCCTTGCGGGGCACCGGCTTGCCGCGGCCCTCACGACGTACCTGCTGCCAGGCGTTGTAGTGGTCGAGGCGGCGCCGGCCGGGGTAGAGCAGGCCGCGCTCGCGCAGCAGGGCACGGTTGTGCCACATGATCGTCTGGAGGTAGGTCGTGCCCGTCTTGGGCAGCCCCACGTGCAGGTGGACGCGTCGGGCCACGGTCGGCCGGCCCCCGCTCAGAGGACCTGGGAGTGGCTGTCGAGGAAGGCGCGTACCCGCTCCTCGTCGCGCTGGGCCAGCGGCACCAGCAGCTCCTCGACGACGTCCATCAGCTCGGCGAGGCGGCGGTTGAGGCGGCGGCTCTCCTGCACCTCGGCCTCGAGCTCCTCCACGCGACGACGCAGCTCGGCCACCGAGGATCCGGAGAGCCCTCGCAGCACGCGGGCGGCCCGTCCGCGGGGTCCCTGCTCCTCGGTCACTGTGTGTCGTCCCTCCTGCTCGAGCCCTCTCCCCGCGCCGTCGGCCCGGGGCCGGTAGCGTAACCTCGCCCGTCGCGCGCCCGGTGGATCGGCCCCGGCGTGGCAGGCCTGGCGGCCGCCAGCAACGCATACAGGAGTGGTGTCCCCGTGATCGGTCTGGTCCTCGCCGCAGGAGCCGGTCGGCGCCTGCGCCCCTACACCGACACGCTGCCCAAGGCGCTGGTCCCGGTCGACGACGACCGAGCCATCCTCGACGTCGCGCTGCGCAACCTCGCCTCGGTCGACCTCACCGACGTCGTGGTCGTCGTCGGGTACGCCGCCGGCGCGGTCGAGGAGCGCAAGGAGGCGCTGGAGAAGCGCCACGGCGTCTCGCTGACCCTGGTGCATAACGACAAGGCCGAGATCTGGAACAACGCCTACTCGCTGTGGTGCGCCCGCGACCACCTCACCGACGGCGCCCTCATCGTCAACGGCGACACGCTCCACCCCGCCTCGGTCGAGGAGACGCTGCTCTCCTCCCGCGGCCCCGGCCTGCTGCTGGCGGTCGACGCCGAGAAGTCGCTGGCCGACGAGGAGATGAAGGTGCAGGTCGATGACGAGCGCCACCTGCGCCGCATCACCAAGCTGATGGACCCCGCGACGGCGTACGCCGAGTACATCGGCCTGTCGCTCGTCGAGGGCCACGCCGCGAGCACCCTGGCCGCCTCGCTGCAGGCGACCTTCGAGCGCGACCCGGACCTCTACTACGAGGACGGCTACCAGCACATGGCCGACAACGGCGCGCAGATCGGCACCGTCCCGATCCCGTCGGGCACCCGCTGGGTCGAGGTCGACGACCACGCCGACCTGGCCAGGGCGCGCGAGATCGCCCCGTCGATCCCGGGCGCGTCCGGGAGCTGAGCCGTGCCCCTCCTCGCGCGGATGCTGGCCAGCCCGCTGTCGGTCGACATCCGGGCCGGGGCGGTCGACGCCCTGCCGGCGCTGCTGCACGAGCGCTCCATCTCCGCCTCCGGCACCGTGATGGTCGCCGTCGGTCCCTCGACCGGCGCCGAGATCTGGCGCCGCGTCGCCGACGCGATGCCCGACGCCGATGTGCACACCGTCGAGGGGGCGAGCCTGGCCGAGGCCGGGCGGCTCCAGGAGCGGCTGGGGGGGAAGGGGTACGACGCCGTCGTCGGCATCGGTGGCGGTCAGGTGCTCGACGTCGCCAAGTACGCCGCCACCCGGGTCGCGCTGCCGATGGTCGCGGTCGCCACGAGCCTGGCGCACGACGGTCTCTGCTCGCCGGTCGCCTCGCTGCTCCACCCGCACGGCAAGGGCTCCTTCGGGGTCGCGATGCCGCTGGCGGTGGTCGTCGACCTCGACTACGTCCGGGCCGCACCGCCGGTGCTCCTCGCCGCGGGCGCCGGCGACGTGGTCAGCAACCTGTCCGCGATCGCCGACTGGCGCCTGGCCGCCGCCGAGCGGGGCGAGAAGGTCGACGGGCTCGCGCTCGCGCTGGCCCACACCGCCGCGGAGGCCGTCGTGCAGCGCACCGACGGCGTGCGCGACGACGCCTTCCTGGAGGTGCTCGCGGAGTCGCTGGTGCTCTCGGGCATGGCGATGTCGGTCGCCGGCACCTCGCGGCCGTGCTCGGGTGCGTGCCACGAGGTCGTGCACGCCCTCGACCAGGCCCACCCCGGCGCCTTCCAGCACGGCGAGCTCGCCGGACTGGGCGCGCTCTTCGCCACCCACCTGCGCGGCGGCGACGACCTCGACCGGATGCTCGCCACGCTGCGCCGCCTCGACCTCGCGACGGTCCCGGGCGACCTCGGCCTCGACGACGACGCGTTCGTCCGGGCGGTCCTGGCCGCGCCCGGCACCCGCCCCGACCGCTACACGATCCTGGAGCACCTCGACCTCGACGAGGCCGGCGCACGCCGCGCCCTGGCGTCGTACGTCGAGCGCGTCGGCGGCTGAGCGCGACCCACCCCCGGGGGAGTTCCTGCCCGGGGACTGGTGTCCCAGGTCACGCCCGCGCGGCACCCCTGCGGGGAGACCGGGATCGGGGTCCTCGACTGCTAACGTGACGGAGTTCGAGACCGGCCGGGGTCGTGCCCGGTCGCCCCGAGTCCGCAAAGGGATCACACGTGCCGAACGCCCCTCTCCAGGACGTCGACCAGCACCACCGAGTCGTCCAGCGCACCCTGATGCGCGGCGACCAGGAGCTCGACATCCGGTCGCTGTACATCTGGCCTGTCACCACGATGTCCAGCAGCGACCCCGCCTCGGACGCCTCGGCCGCCGAGAACGAGGGCGCCGGGAAGTCCGACGCCGCCGCCAGCAGCTACGCCTCGGCCGACGTCGGCCTCGAGGGCTACGGCCGGATCACCGACGAGGGCGAGGCCGTCGTCGAGGCGGGCCGCCGGATCACCTTCGGCACCTACTTCAACGCCTTCCCGGCCAGCTACTGGCGTCGCTGGTCGGTCGTCGACGCGGTGCAGCTGCGCGTGCGGGTGCGCGGCCAGGGCTCGGTCATCGTCTACCGCTCGACCAGCAAGGGCCACGTGCTGCGGGCCGGCTCGCTCCAGGTCGACACCACCGCCACGGGCGCCTCCGAGACCCACACCTTCGACCTGCCGCTCAAGCCGTTCATCGACGGCGGCTGGTACTGGTTCGACCTCGAGGGCGGCGACGACGAGCTGACGCTCGAGGCGGCCGACTGGGTCGTGGAGACCGACCGCACGGTCGCCGGCAAGGTGACCGTCGGCATCACGACGTTCAACCGTCCCGACTTCTGCGTCAACCAGCTGCTCGCGATGGCCGCCGACCCCGACACGCTCGCCGTGCTCGAGCAGGTCCTCGTCGTCGACCAGGGCACCCAGAAGGTCGTCGACAGCCCCGAGTTCGCCCAGGCCTCGGAGATGCTCGGGGACAAGCTGCGGATCATCGACCAGCCCAACCTCGGCGGCTCCGGCGGCTTCAGCCGCGCCATGCACGAGGCCTCCCAGGGCGCGGCCGACTACGTGCTGCTGCTCGACGACGACGTGGAGTGCGAGCTCGAGGGCATCCGGCGCGCGGTCGCCTTCGCCGACCTCGCCCGCACCCCGACGATCGTCGGCGGCCACATGTTCAGCCTCTTCGACCGCACCGTCATGCACGCCTACGGCGAGACCATGGAGAAGTGGCTGTGGTTCTGGGGCCCGGCCCCCAGCACCATCCACGGACACGACTTCGCCCGCATCCCGCTGCGCTCTACCAAGTGGCTGCACCGTCGCATCGACGTCGACTACAACGGCTGGTGGATGTGCCTCATCCCCACCGAGGTCGTGCGCAAGATCGGCCTCTCGCTGCCCATGTTCATCAAGTGGGACGACGCGGAGTACGGCCTGCGCGCCCAGGCGGCCGGCTTCCCGACCGTCTCGATGCCCGGCGTGGCCGTGTGGCACGTGCCGTGGACCGAGAAGGACGACACCCTCGACTGGCAGGCCTACTTCCACCAGCGCAACCGGCTCATCAGCGGCCTGCTGCACTCGCCGTACGAACACGGCGGCAAGCTGCTGGTCGACAGCCTCCAGAACCACACCAAGCGGATGACCGCGATGCAGTACAGCAGCGGCGAGCTCATCCTGCTGGCGACCGAGGACGTGCTGGCCGGTCCCGACCGGATGCACCGCGACCTGCGCGAGCGGCTCGCCGAGATCCGGGCGCTGCGCTCGGGCTACCGCGACGCCCAGCCGCGCTCGGAGCTCGACTTCTTCCCGGCCCCGCGTCGCAAGAAGCCGCCCCGCAAGGGCAAGGGCATCCCCAACCCGACCAAGGCGTCGGGCAAGGTCAAGCTCGGCATCACCGGTCTGGTGCGCCAGGCCTTCAAGACCCGCGAGCTCTCCGAGGACTTCCCCGAGGGGATCGTCCCGCACGTCGACCAGAAGTGGTACCGGCTGTCGCACTACGACTCCGCGATCGTCACCTCGGCCGACGGCACCACCGCGGTCTGGCACAAGCGCGACCGCAAGGAGTTCTTCGACCAGACCTCGCGCTCGGCGGTGCTGCACGCGAAGCTCTACAAGAACTGGGCGAGCCTGAAGGAGCAGTACACCGAGGCGCTGCCGCACCTGACCTCCTCGGAGACCTGGTCGGAGTCCTTCGGCATCGACGGGTCGTCCGCGGCCGAGGTCGACGCCCCGCACAGCCCCGACGAGCGCTGAGCGCACCCGGTCTCGAGGAGGAGACCACCAGATGACGTCCTTGCTCCCCACCCGGCGCGACGGCGGTGTCCCGCCGCTGCGCAGCCCCGCGCCCCGCGCCGGGCTGCTGGAGGTGTTCCAGCGCCGCTACCTGCTGCGACTGCTGGTACGCCGCGAGATCAACGCGCGCTACTCGGGGTCGTTCCTCGGGCTCATCTGGAGCTACATCAACCCGCTGAGCCAGTTCTGCATCTACTACTTCATCCTCGGCAAGCTGCTCGACCGCGGGACCCCGAACTTCGCGGTGCACGTGTTCGCCGGGATGATCGTGGTGCACTTCTTCAACGAGACGTTCAACGCCGGCACCCGCTCGATGGTGCGCAACAAGAACGTCATCCGGAAGATGGCGCTGCCGCGGGAGATGTTCCCGGTGGCCTCGATGCTCGTGTCGCTCTACCACGTGGCGCCGCAGCTGCTGATCCTGCTGGTGGTGTGCCTCGCCTACGGGTGGAACCCGGACCCGATGGGTCTGCTCGCCATCGTCATGGCGATCACCCTGGCGATGCTCCTCGGCACGGGACTGGCGCTGCTGTTCAGCGTCGCCAACGTGTTCTTCCGCGACTTCGCCAGCGTCGTCGGCATCCTCACCAACTTCGTGCGCTTCGGCGTCCCGATGATCTACCCGTACTCGATCGTCGAGGAGCGCTTCGGCGAGACGCTGTCGCAGTACTACCTCTACAACCCGCTCGCCAGCGCGGTCCTGCTGGTGCAGCGCGCCACCTGGTACGGCACGCTGACCGTGGAGGAGCGCGCGGGAGAGCTGCCGTCGTACCTCTTCGAGCGCGGCGCGATCATGATCGCGATCGCGGCGGTCTTCCTGGTCTTCGCCCAGTGGGTCTTCCGCCACTTCGAGGACCGGATCCCGGAGAGGCTGACATGAGCATCACCGACAGCACCTCCATCGTCGCGGAGAACATCACCAAGTCCTTCACCACCCGCTACCAGCGCACCGCCAAGCAGGTCGCGGTGGCGAAGATGAAGGGCCGCAAGGTCAGCGACCGCTTCGACGCGCTGCACGACGTGTCGTTCCAGATCGAGCAGGGCGAGTCGATCGGCCTGATGGGCCTCAACGGCTCCGGCAAGTCGACGCTGCTGAAGATCATCAACGGCGTGATGGCGCCCGACAGCGGCTCGCTGCGCACCCGCGGCCGGATCTTCGGGCTGATCGCGACCTCGGCCGGCTTCCACCCTCAGCTGTCGGGGCGGGAGAACATCATCCTGAACGCCGCCATCCTGGGCATGACCGAGGCCGAGACCCGGCGCAAGTTCGACGAGATCGTCGACTTCGCCGACATCGGCAACCGGCTCGACACCCCGGTCGGCCACTACTCCTCGGGCCAGAGCGCGCGCCTGGGCTTCTCGGTGGCCGTGCACGCCGACTGCGACATCTTCCTCGCCGACGAGGTGCTCGCGGTGGGCGACCGGCCCTTCAAGCGCAAGTGCCTGAAGAAGATGGAGGAGATCCGCGACTCCGGTCGCACCCTCTTCTACGTGTCGCACGCGGCGGGCTCCGTACGTCGGATGTGCAACCGCGTGCTGGTGCTCCAGGACGGTCACCTCGCCTTCGACGGCGACGTCGACGAGGGCATCAAGTTCCTCCACTACGACGACGAGAGCGACGAGGCCAACGAGCCCGACGCCGACGAGGACGACGCCGACGAGGAGCTCGGCGCCGACATCTGACGCCGGCACCACGGGCGCCGGCCGCCTGACCTGCCACCGACCCGGTGCGGAGCGCGTACGCGCACCGCACCGGGTCGCTGCGTCTCCGGGGGAGTGCGCCACCCCCGAGGGAAATTGACAAATCTCGATTCCATCGGCGTGTCGAGTAGAAATTACACGTTTGTAGTTACTCGGATCCTCTTCCCGAGTCGTGTGACTGATGTGAAAGTTGCTACCCGTGTGACCCTTCCCCGCACACAGGAGCAACCCCCACATGTCCTCGCACCACCACCGTTTCGTCACGGCCTGCCAGCAGATGCTGGTGCTCGGCGTCGTGTGCGCCGCGCTCACGCCCGCGGCGAACGTCCTGTCCCTCGACCTCGTGCCGGCGCCCCCCACCGGCGCGGCCGTGGGCGCCTCGGCGGGCCCGCTGGCGGCGTACACCGCGGCGGCGCAGGTCCCCTCGACGGTGCCGCAGGGCGTCGTCGACCCGGTGGTGCGTGAGGTGCCGCTGACCGCGAAGGCCGGGCAGCGCGTCGCGCCCGGCTACCTCAAGGTCCGCTCCCGCACCTCCGGCGCTCGGTCGACGCTGGTCAGCACGCCGCAGGCGGTCACCGGGTACGGCGCGGTCGGCGTCACCTGGCAGCACGGCGTGCTGCCGGGCGAGGACGACATCGCCCTCGCGGCGCGCTACCGCGAGGACGGCGCCTGGTCGGGCTGGATCGACCTGGAGTACCACGACGACCACGGCCCCGACCCCGACAGCCCGGAGGCCGAGCAGGCCCGCCCGGGCACCGACGAGCTCCTCGTCGGTGAGGTCGACCAGGTGCAGGTCAAGGTCGTCACGAAGGGCTCCGCCCCGGCGGACATGAAGCTGGCCGTCGTCGACCCCGGCGAGGCCACGAGCACCACGCGGGAGAAGGCGGCGATCGACACCGCGACGCTGCCCTCGGCCCGCGCCGCGACCGGCACGACCCCCGACGATCCCGACGCCCCGACCGACCCGCCTGAGGGCACGGACCCCGGCACGGGCGAGGACACCGGCGACGCCGGCACGGAGGGGGAGGCCGGGCTCGCCGCGGCTGCCTTCACCCCGTCCCCGGTGATCTACTCCCGCGCCCAGTGGGGTGCCGACGAGCGGCTTCGCGAGGCGTCGTCGCTGCACTACTACGAGGTGCACGCGGGCTTCGTCCACCACACGGTCAACGCCAACGACTACTCGCGCTCCGAGGTGCCTGGCATCATCCGGAGCATCTACGCCTACCACACGCGCTCGCGCGGCTGGAGCGACATCGGCTACAACTTCCTCGTCGACCGGTTCGGGCGCATCTGGGAGGGCCGGTACGGCGGCGTCGACCGCCCCGTCGTCGGAGCGCACACGCTCGGCTACAACGACTACTCGTTCGCGATGTCGGCCATCGGCAACTACGAGACCACCAAGCCGACCAAGAAGATGGTCCAGGCCTACGGTGCGCTGTTCGCCTGGAAGCTCTCCCTCCACGGTGTCTCGGCGTCCTCGACCAGCCAGCAGGTCGGCTCCTCGACCTTCCCGGCGATCAACGGGCACCGCGACGCCGGCCAGACCGCGTGCCCCGGCAAGTACCTCTACGCACGCATCCCCAAGATCCGCCAGCTCGCGGCGGCGGCCCAGGTCGGCTTCACCGGTCGCCAGCTGGAGTCGGACCTCGCGCGCAGCGACTACCCCGACATCCTCGTGCGCCACCAGGACGGGAACGCTTACGTCATCCCGATCACCCGTCGCCAGGACGGCAGCGGGTTCCGCGCGATGAAGCCGATCGACACCGGCATCGACCTGCGCGGCTACTCGAAGTTCTTCAACGCCGGCGACTGGGACCGCGACGGCCTCTCCGACGTGCTGGCCCGGCGCAAGTCCGACGGCGCGCTGTTCGTGTGGCGCGGCAAGGGCAACGGCACGTTCCGGGCCAAGCAGCAGGTCGCGACCGGCTTCGGCTCGGTCGGGCTGCTGGCGGCGGTCGGCGACGTCACCGGCGACGGCTACCCCGACCTGATGGGTCAGCCCCGCGGCGGCGCGATGACGATCTATCCCGGCAACGGCATGGCCGGGCTCAAGGCCGCCTACACCGCCTACAGCGCGGTCAAGGCCAACCAGCAGTACGGCGTGGGCCTGTGGGACCGCGACGGGGCACCCGACAGCATCTTCCGTGCCAAGGGCACGCTCACGATGTACGCCGGCAACGGTCCCGGCGGTCTCACCACCCGCCAGCAGCTGTCGCTCGACGTCTCCGACTACGACTGGGTCATCCCGGTCAGCGACGTGCGGCTGACCGGCCACCCCGACCTGGTGGTGCGTCGCAAGGGCACCGGTCGGCTCGAGCTGATCAGCGCCACGGCCAGGCGGTTCGCCGCCCCGGTGCGGATCGGCGGCGGCACGGCGGTGTTCACCAAGGCGGCCGGCTGAGGAGCCGGCACACGGACGTCCTGACGCTCAGGCGGGGAAGCGGGCCGTGACCCTCTCGGAGGAGGCGATCTCCTCCAGGCGGTCCGGCTCGGCCCGAGTGACCAGGACCAGCGAGCCGCTGCGCAGCAGCGGCTCGACCAGGGAGGCGGTCCCCGGTGGGGAAGCCGGGTCCGCCCCCGACAGGAGGCGGTCGCCGTCGCGGACGAGAGTCCCGGCGGCGGCCGCCTCGAGAAGCGCCTGCTGCGTCGTCTCCCGCCCGCCGAAGCGGGTGGCGACGTCGTCGGCCGCGGGCGGGTCGAGGGCGACGAACGCGTCCGGCATGCCCCACACCTCGACCCCCACGTCGTGCACCCCGTCCGGCACGCCCTCGGCGAACCGCACCCCGAGGGGCCGCAGCGAGCAGGCCAGCACCTCACGCCGTACGGCGTCGGGCGCCCAGCGCTCGAGCGTGTCGGGCCCGCAGACGACGGCCTCGGGGTCGTCGGCGTCGGTGACGACGAGGCCGGCCGCCCACGCCGCACCGCAGAAGACGGTGGAGAGCCAGTGCGGCGGCAGGTCGACGCGCACCGCGTCGCCCTTCTCCAGGCCGAGCTCGTCGACGAGCAGGCCCGCGGCCTTGGCGACCCAGTTGGCCCAGGTCGTCACCGAGAGCTCCACCCGCTCGCCGGTGGCGTCGTCGTAGAAGGTCACCAGGGGGCGGCCGGCCTCGCCCCGCAGGAGGCGGGCGAGGAGGTCGGGCACGGTCGCTTCGGAGGAGGTCACCTGCGCCAGTCTGCCGCGCAACACGAAGTTCACCGACCCCTGCCCTCGGAGTGCCCACGCGCGGGGTTCGCCACCACTAGGGTCCGGGGGTGACCACCTCACCGACGTCCTCGTCGACGTCTCTGGACGGATTCTGGGCGGTGGTGCCTGCTGGGGGAGCAGGCACCCGACTCTGGCCGCTGTCGCGGTCCGGGCACCCGAAGTTCCTCCGCGACCTGACCGGCGGAGGGCGGTCACTGCTGCAGAGCACGCACGACCGCCTGGCGCCACTGGCCGCCGACCGGTTCGTCGTCGTCACCGGCACCCGGCACCGCGACGCGGTGGCCGCCCAATTGCCCGACGTCGACGACACCTGGATCATCGCCGAGCCGTCGGCCCGAGACTCCATGGCCGCCATCGGCGTCGCCGCGGCGATCCTGGAGCGCCACGACCCGGACGCCGTCATGGGCTCGTTCGCGGCCGACCACGTCATCACCCGCAGCGAGGTCTTCGAGGCCGCCGTCGCCTCGGCGGTCGCGGCGGCTCGCGACGGGCACCTGGTGACCATCGGCATCGAGCCGACCTTCCCGTCCTCGGCGTTCGGCTACATCCAGTGCGGCGACACCCTCGAGGGCCACGACGGCGTCTGCCGTGTCGAGGCCTTCGTCGAGAAGCCGTCGGTCGACGTCGCGGAGGGCTACCTCGCGACGGGTGCCTACCGCTGGAACGCCGGCATGTTCGTCGTCCGTCCGACGGTGCTGCTCGACCTGCTCGCGGAGGGGCACCCGGAGTTCGCCGCCGCGCTGCGGGCGATCGCGGCGGCGCCCGAGACCCTGGCCGAGGCCTGGGACGCGCTGCCGAAGATCGCTCTCGACCACGCGGTCGCCGAGCCGGCCGCCGACGCCGGGCGCGTCGTGGTGGTGCCGGCGGCGTTCGGGTGGGACGACGTCGGCGACTTCGACTCCCTCGCCACGCTGCTGGAGGACGACGGGACCGCCACCACCACGGTGCTCGGCGACGCCGACCTGGTGACGGCGGTCGACACGACCGGGCTGGTCGTGCCGGCCGGCGGGAAGATGGTGACGGTCGTGGGCCTCGACGACGTGGTCGTCGTGGACACCCCCGACGCCCTCCTGGTGACCACGCGCGCGCACGCGCAGGCGGTGAAGAAGCTCGTCGGAGCGCTCAAGGACGCCGGACGCGAGGACCTCACCTGACCCGCCCCGTCCCGACGTGACCCGGCGCCCGGTGCCGGACGGAGGACGGCCCCGGACCAGCAGGTCCGGGGCCGTCGTCCGTGCTGGGCGGGACCCGCTACATCGCGCCCTTCTCGGGCGAGTCGGTGTAGGGGTACTCCTGCATGAACGTCTCCAGCGCCTCGCCGCTGGTCTCCGAGCAGTACTGCCAGACACCGGTCGAGGTGGTCGAGTCGCCCTTCCAGTGCGTGAAGGCGACGTGCTGGCCGTCGGGGAAGGTGCCGCTCTCGGCCTCGTCGGCGGCGGCCCACGGTGCGGCGATGAACTTCAGCCGGAAGTTGTTGTCGTCGGACTTGAACTTCTTGGCGATCGATCGGATCTGGGTGACCTGCTCGGCGTCCGCGGCGACCGAGTCGTCGTACCAGAGGATCGTGTAGCCGTGCTCGAGGTTGTGCACGAGCGACTCCAGGTCGGGGCGGTCGCTGGCGTCGTAGAACTTGTCGCTGAACGGCGCGGGCGCCCGGTCGTCGTTCCAGTGCGGACCGTACGCCGGCGGCGCGTCCTCGTAGGTCACCTGCTGCGGGCGCGGGATGTGGTTGTTGACGTCGGACGCCTCCTTCGTCTCCACCTCGCCGCACACGTCGGCGGGCGCGCCGATCTGCGCGAGCTCCAGCGAGTCGAACTCCCGGCTGTCCCAGGCGTCCTTGATCGGGCGGTACGCCGCCGCGCCGACGAGGATCAGGCCCACCAGGACGGCGACGCCGACGATCGCGAACCCGCGCTTCTTGTCGGCGCCGCGCTGGGCCTTCATCGCCTCGTCGATCCGGCGTTGCCGGTCGGCCTTGGCGTCCTTGGTGGTCTTCGGGTTCTTGGCCACGCTGGGTTCGTCCTTCGTGTGCTGGCTCGGGCCGGCGGGGTGCCGGCGGGCTGGCGGGTCTCGCGCTCGCGGGCCCGTCCGGGTGCGCCGGTCCGGGCCGCGCAGAGTCTACGGACTCGGTGGGAGCAGGCGCAGGTCGTCCGCCCCATCGGCGTCCCAGCCGTGGGCGTAGGCGAGCAGCGCGACCAGCGCGTCGCCCGGTGCGGGCACCGGACCGGGCACCACGAGCGCCTCGCCGTCCTGCTCCGCGACCAGGCCGAGCGCCTCGGACAGCGCGGCCCGCAGGTCCTCGGCCGGAGCGGGCGCGCCGAACACCCGACGGTCCTCCGGCCGCCCGGCCACGGCTCGTACGACGGCCTCGCGCGCGCCGTACCCGAAGAGGTCACCGCCCTCGGGGCGGACCAGCGCGACGGCGCCGGGCCCGTCGTCGTCGGCGGCGAGCACCAGGTCGGACCGCCCGCGGACCAGGCCGAAGGGACGTGCGCCGAGCTTGCCCTGGGCGAGCTCCACCGCCCCGGCGATCTCGTCGGCCACGGCCGGCGCGGTGACGGCCAGCTCGTTGCCGTGTCCGTCGACGCGTCCGGCGAAGTCCTCGGCCACGAGCAGCCCGGCGGCGCCGACGGCGATGTCGGTCTGACCCTCGCGCCAGGCCCGGCCGGCGGTGTCGGTGACCACGACGCCGAGCCGGAGCCCGGTGGCCGTGGCCAGCCCGGCGCGCAGCCGTCGGGCGGAGGCGTCGGGGTCGAGGGGCAGCAGCACCGAGGACCCCGAGGTGACGTTGGAGCCGTCGATGCCGGCCGCGGCCATCGTCAGCCCGTGCCGGGTGCGCGCGATGGTGGTCGGCCCGCGTCGGGCGACGACCCGCACGGTCTCGGCGGCGAGGTGCTCCTCGCGCGGACCGGGGACGACGCGGCCCTCCGCCTTGCTGACCACCTTGCTGGTCACCACCACGACGTCGCCGTCGGCCAGGGGCGGCAGGTGCTCGAGCAGGCAGGCGACGAGGTCGGTGCCGTCGGTGACCTCGAGGACGCCGTCGGGTGCCAAGCCCTCCAGGCGGCCGCCGGTCGCGCTCACCCGAGGACCAGCGACACGGCCGCGGCGGCCATCGCGGCCGTCGCGTCGTGGTCGGTCATCATCAGCGGCACCGCCGCGCAGGCGATGCCCGCCTCGCGGACGGCGGCGACGTCGTCGGCGTCGCGGGAGTCGACGAGCCAGCCGTCGAGCACCCCGCCGGCCGAGCGAGCACCGTAGTGGCGCCCGACCGCACCGGCCCCGACCTCGACGCCGACCGCCTCCAGCACCTGGCGGGCCATCCCGCGCACGTGGGTGCCGCCGACGATGGGGGAGAGGCCCACGACCGGCGCGGGGGTGTCGCGCAGCGCGTCGCGCACTCCGGGGACTCCGAGGATCGTGCCGACCGACACGACCGGGTTGGAGGGCGGCAGCACGACCAGGTCGGTCTCGCGCAGCGCCTCGAGGACGCCGGGACCGGGGGTGGACTGCTCGAGGCCGACGACGACCACGGCCTCGGCCGGCACGCCGGCCCGCAGCCGCACCCAGTACTCCTGGAAGTGCACGACCCGGCGACCGCTCGGCGCCTCCTCGTCGGTCACGGCGACGTGTGTCTCGACCCGGTCGTCGGTCATCGGCAGCAGACGCACGCCCGGCTGCCAGCGCTCGCACAGCGCCCGGGTGACCGCGGAGAGCGGGTAGCCCGCCTCGAGCATCTGGGTGCGCACGAGGTGGGTCGCCACGTCGCGGTCGCCGAGGCCGAACCACGTGTTGTCGACGCCGTACGCCGTGAGCTCCTCGCGGACGCTCCAGGTCTCCTCGCGACGGCCCCAGCCGCGCTCGGGGTCGATGCCATCGCCGAGGGTGTACATCACCGTGTCGAGGTCGGGGCAGACCTTGAGCCCGTGCACCCACAGGTCGTCGGCGGTGTTGGCGACCACGGTGACCTCGGCGTCGGGGGAGACCCCGGGAAGTATGCCCGCGGCGATCCCGTGCAGCAGGCCCTGCAGGAACTTCGCGCCGCCCATGCCCCCGGAGAGCACGGTGATCCGCTCGACGTCGCTCATGGGCCCTACTCTGCCTCGCCGTCCTGACCGGGCGTGACGCGGTCCGACCGACGGTCGTCGGCCGTCTGCCCGGCCCGGTGGAGGCGCGTCCCACCGCTCACCCCGAGGGAGAGGTGGTCTGCCCCATACCAGAGAACCACTTGACTTCGGTGGACCACAGGCATGTAATTCTCGCAGTGTTGTTCATGGTCGAGGTCAGCACGCAGCAGGTCCGAAGCAAGGGTCGAGAGCAGGGTCGAAGGACTCGGTCCTCGCGGTGGCAGGACGGTCCCCCACGGACGTCCGGCACTCGAGGGTCGGGACCGTACGCGGGTCGAGAGGTCGGGATCGGATGAGAGAGCTTTTCCTCCTGGAGGACGCAGGGGACGAGGCCGGGTGGCAGGAGCGCGCGCTGTGCGCGCAGACCGACCCCGAGGCCTTCTTCCCCGAGAAGGGCGGGTCCACCCGCGAGGCCAAGAAGGTGTGCCTCACGTGCGACGTGCGCACCGAGTGCCTCGAGGCCGCCCTGATGAACGACGAGCGGTTCGGGATCTGGGGCGGACTGTCCGAGCGTGAGCGCCGCAAGCTGAAGAAGCGCGCGGTCTGACGGCCGCACCACCACCACCGCACGCGTAGCTGGGCCCCGGTCGACGACGACCGGGGCCCGCGCGCGTCCCGGGGGTGTCTCGGGACGACGCGCGACCGGTCCGCGTCCGGTCCGCGTCCGGTTGGGGCCCCTGGGCCCGACCTCCTAGGCTCTCCCCTCGTGCCATCCCCTCGCGTCGCCGTCGTCCTGGTGTGCCACGACGGCGCCCGGTGGCTCCCCGGCGTCCTCGAGGGGCTCGCCGAACAGGTGCGCCCGGGCGGCCCGGTCGAGCGTGTCGTGGCCGTCGACACCGGCAGCCTCGACGACAGCGCCGAGCTGGTGCAGGCGACCCTGGACCGCCTCGCACCGCAGGGCGTCCGCGGCGAGGTGCTCGGCCTCTCCTCGACGGCCACCTTCCCCGAGGCGGTCGCGCACGCGCTCGACCGGCTGCGCGACGCCGCGGACCCCGTCGACCGGGTGTGGCTCCTCCACGACGACAGCCGCCCGGCGCCCGGCGCGCTCGACGCGTTGCTCGCCCAGGCCGAGGAGCGGCCCGACGTCGCCCTCCTCGGCCCGAAGCTGCGCGAGTGGCCCTCGCTGCGCCGCCTGCTCGAGGTCGGTGTGACGATGTCCGGCACCGGGCGCCGTGAGACGGGCCTGGAGCGTGGCGAGTACGACCAGGGCCAGCACGACGAGGTGCGCGAGGTGCTGGCCGTGCACTCCGCAGGGCTGCTGGCCCGCCGCGACGTCCTCGACGAGCTGGGCGGGTTCGACCCGGCACTCCCGCTCTTCGGCAACGACCTCGACCTCGGCTGGCGCGCCGCGGCCGCCGGACGCACGACGCTGGTGGTGCCCGATGCGGTGGTCTTCCACGCCGAGGCGGCCCACCGCGGTCTGCGTCGCACGGCCCTGACCGGCCGGCACACCCACTTCCAGGAGCGCCGGGCCGCCCTCTACACGCTGCTGGCCAACGTGCGCCCCCTCGCGGTGCCCCTGCAGACCGTCCGGCTCGTGCTCGGCACGGTGCTGCGGGCGCTGGGCCTCCTGCTGGTCCGGGCCCCGGGTCAGGCGGCCGACGAGGTCGCCGCCCTCCTCTCCGTGCTGGCGCGTCCCGGCCAGGTCGCCGCGGCCCGCCGGGAGCGGCGAGCCGTGCTCACCGCCGCCGGCGCCGAGGGGCCCGACCGCGACCGCGTACGCCGGCTGCTCGCGCCCTGGTGGCTGCCCTACCGGCACGGCCTCGACGTCGTCGGCGACCTGCTGTCGGCCCTCACCCTCCAGGCCTCCGACGTCGCCGAGCGTCGCCGCGCCGCGGCGGCCGAGCACGACCCGTCGTCGCTGGCCGCGCTGCGGCTGCGGGCCGAGCAGGAGGCCGCCGCGCGGCGGGCCGCCGCCGGCGACGGCGGGGACGACGCGGACGAGGTCGACGACTCCACCTCCGTCCTCGGCCGGCTGCTGGCCAGCCCGGTCGCGCTCGCGCTCGTCGCGGTCGTCGTCGTGCTGCTCGTCGGGGCCCGGGCGGCGCTGGGTCCGGTCAGCGGGGGCGCCCTCGCCCCGGCGCCGGACGACGCCGGGGCGTGGTGGGACCTCTACGGCCAGGCCGTGCACGCCGTCGGCCTGGGCAGCGACGTCCCCACGCCGGCGTACGTGCTGCCGCTGGCGCTGCTCGGCTCGCTCGTCGGCGCGACCGGCACGATCAGCCTCCTGCTCCTCCTGGCCGGCCCGGTGGCGCTCGCCGGCGCCTGGCGGTTCCTGCGCGTGGCCGGTCGCCTCGTCCGGCCGGCCGGTGCGCCGCGCGGACTGCTCGTCGGTGCCGCGGCGACGTACGCCGCCCTGCCGGTGACGACCGGAGCGTACGGCGACGGCCGGCTCGGCGTCGTCGTCGCGACCGCGCTGCTCCCGTGGCTGGGGCACGCCGCGCTCGGGTTCGCCGACCCGGCGCTCGACCGGCGCCGGCGCGCCACCTGGCGCACCGGGCTGCTCCTCGCGCTCGTGACCGCGTTCGCCCCCACCGCCTGGCTGCTCGCCGTTGCGCTCGTGGTCGTGGTGCTCGCCGCGGGTGCCGCCCTGGTCGGCCCGGCCGTGCTGCGACCGGGAGCCGCAGGTCCGCCGCTGCTCGCCCTGGCCGTGCCCGTCGCGGTGCTGCTGCCGTGGTGGCTGCCGGCGCTGCTGCGCGGTGAGGCCGGGGCCCTGGTGGTGGAGTCCGGGTACCAGCCCTCGCCCGTCCTCGGCGCCGGCGACGTGCTCCTCGGCCGCCTCGGCGAGCACGCCGCGCCGACGTGGTTCGGCGTGCTGCTGGTCGTCCTCGCCACCCTCGCGCTCCTGCCGCGCACCACCCGGCTGCCGGTGACGGCCTGCTGGCTGGTCGTCGCGGTGTCGACCCTGGTCGCGCTCGCGCTCACGTGGGTCTCGGTGCCGCTGGTCGTCGGGGAGGGCCCGGCCGGTCTCGGCGCGCCGCTCGTGCTCGTCGCCGGCGCCCTCGTCACCGCGGTCCTGCTCGGCGGGGTCGGGGCCGTCGCCGACGCGCCGCGCCTGCCGACCCCGGTGCGCAGCCTCGTCGCGGGCGCCCTCGCCGCCGCGGTGGTGCTGCCGGTGGCCGCGTCGCTGTGGGTGCTCGTCGCCGGCGACGAGCTGCAGCGCCAGCCGGAGCAGGTCGTCCCGGCGTACATGACCGAGTCGGCCGCGGGTGGCACGCAGCACGGGGTCCTCGTCGTCGGCGGCGACGTCGCCGACGGGCTCGACGTCCGGGTCGTGCGCGGATCCGGGGTGACCGTGGGGGAGCAGGAGGTGCTGGCCCTCGCCACGCCCGACGACGCGGCCCTGGCCACGATCACCGAGCTGCTGTCGCGCCCGACGGGCCGCACCGTCGACGACATCGGCGCGCTGGGCGTCGAGTGGGTGCTGCTCACCGCCCCGGCCGACCCGACGGTCGCCGCCACCCTCGACGCCACCTCCGGTCTCCAGCAGGTCAGCACCACGCCCGGGTCGCGCGGCTGGCAGGTCACCCGGCCGCTGGCCGACGACGCCGTCCCGGCGGACGGCTCAGCAGGGCGCACTCTCCTGCTGACGCTCCAGGGGCTCGCGCTGCTCGTGGTGGCGGTGCTCTGCCTGCCGACGTGGCGCGCGGCCGACCAGGACAGCGGGGACAGCGGGGACAGCAGGGACGGCGAGACGGACGAGGAGCGCGCTGGCGCTGCCGACGCCCCCGCGGTGGCGGTCGCCGGCGCCGCGGGCGGTCGCCGACGGGGGCACCGATGAGCCGCCGTCCGGACCCGTGGCTGCTCGCCGCGGTGCTGCTGCCCGTCGTCGCCGTCGTGGCGTCGCTGCTGGCGACCTCGCCGGCGCCCGCCCCGGTCGCCGACCGTCCGCCCGAGGAGACCGCGCTGGCCCGCTCGACCGTCGTCTGCCCGCCGGGCGGTCGCGACCTCGTGGTCGCGTCCACCGCGGGGGCGTCCGGCTCGGTCGATCTGCGTACGCCGGGCGGCCGCGAGCAGCTCGAGATCGAGCCCGGCACCGCCACCCGCACCCGGGTCGGCGGGGGAGCGGTCGTCGTCACCGGACTCGACGACCTCGCGCCCGGCCTCGTCGCCGCCCGCTTCGCCAGCCCCCTGTCGAGCGTCGTGTGCTCCGAGCCGGAGGCCGACCAGTGGTTCACCGGGCTCGGTGCCGGCGCCCGGCACCGCTCGACGCTCCAGCTGGTCAACCCCGACGGAGGCCAGGCGATCGTCGACGTCACGGTGCTCGGTCGCAACGGCGAGGTCGAGGCCGCCGAGCTGCGCGGCATCACCGTGCCCGGCGGCAGCACCTTCGTCGTCGACCTGGCCTCCGAGCTCCCGCGCCGCGACGACCTCGCGCTGCGGGTGCAGACGCTGCGCGGCCGCGTCGTCGCGGGCGTGCGCGACTCCTTCGAGGAGATCGGCGGCGACCAGGGCGCCGACGCGCTGCCCGCCCAGGACGCTCCCTCGACGGAGAACCTCGTGCTCGGCGTCCCCGAGGGCTCCGGCCAGCGCACCCTGGTCCTCGCCAACCCCGGCGACGAGGAGGGCCGCTCCACCATCCGGCTGGTCACCGGTCGATCGGTGTTCACGCCCGAGGCGGGCCGCGAGGTGACGGTCGGCGCCGGCAGCGTCCGCCGGGTGCCGCTGTCGCGGCTGCTGCGCGGCGAGGACCGCGGCGGCGACGAGCGACCGCTGGGCCTGCTCGTGCAGTCGACGGTCGGGCTCACCGCCGACCTGGTGAGCTTCGTGTCCGGCGACCTGGTGCACACCGCGCCCTCCACACCCGTCGACGGCGACGGCGGCACCGTCCCCCTGCCCGGCTCCGGTCGCGCGACGCTGGTCCTCGGCGGCGCGGTGTCGCAGGACGTCGTGACCGTCCAGCTCTGGGACGCCGACGGCGAGCGCCTCGACGACCGCCGCGAGGAGCTCGGCACCGAGCGCGCCCTCGCCGTACGGCTGCCGCGCAAGGCGCGCCTGGTGCGCGTGGTCCCACGCGACGGCACCGTCTCCACGGTCGTGCTGGTCAGCGACGGCGACCGGGGCACGACGCTCGTGCGACCGCTCCAGGGACCGACGACCGGTCTGGTGCCACAGGTCTCGCCCGCGCTGCCCTGACCGCGCCGGGGCGGCGCCGGCCGAGCGGCGCCTCAGTCCTCCTCAGCGAGCCGCGGGTCGACCACCTCGGGCGCGAGACCGAGCAGCTCGGCGACCTGCTCGACCACCACGGTCCGCACGATGGCGACCAGGTCGGTGCGGTCCTCGGCCCGGTGCTCGATCGGCCGCCGGAACACCACGAGCCGTGACGGCCGTCCGCCGTCGCCGTGCACGAGGCTGGCCAGGGGCACCTCGTCGAGGTCCCAGCCGTCGGGCACGACGGGGACGTCCTCGACGCCGTACTCCAGCAGGCCGAGGTGGCGGCGCCACCGCTCCTCGAGCTCGCCGACGACGGCGAGCAGCACGTCGTCGAAACGGTCGCGGTCGGTGCGTCGCGGTGGCTGGTCCGGCCGCGGCGGCCACACCGCGGGGCCGCGGGCGCCACGTCCGTGGCGGTCGCGCGTGGTGCCCGGTCGGCGGGTCGTTCCTCGACGCGTCGTCACGCCCGCGAGCCTAGTCGGCGGCGGGCGGGTCCCGGGGTACCGTCGTCGCCGTGAGTCACGTCCGTCGTTGTTCGCGCACGCCCTGCGGGCGTCGCGCCGTGCTCACCCTCACCTACGTGTACGCCGACCAGACCGCCGTCCTCGGCCCGCTGGCGACGTACGCCGAGCCGCACGCCTACGACCTCTGCGAGGCGCACGGCGAGCGGCTCTCCGCCCCCCGCGGGTGGGAGGTGCTGCGGCTGCCCGTCGACCAGGTCGACCACGGCCCGTCGGAGGACGACCTGCTCGCGCTGGCCGACGCGGTCCGCGAGGCGGGTGCGCCGCGGCTGCGTCCGTCCGCCGACGAGCGCCGTCCGGTGGCGGTGGCGGATCCCGTCGACGACCCCCGTCCGCTGCCGCATGCCCAGCCCGGCCTCCCGCACGCCCGGCAGGCGCCGGCGGCACGCGAGTCGACCCGCCGCGGGCACCTGCGGGTGCTGGCCGGGGACCCGGGCCCGGACGGGCCCGGCGACCCCGTCACCTGACCGTCCCGGCGGCACGGGCCCGTACCGGCCCGCACCGGCCGGGCCCCGTCGTCGGCCCAGGTCCATGCCCTAGGGTTCAGCGCATGGGTGACACCCTCGACGCCGCCAACCTCGCCAAGATCTTCAAGGCCTACGACGTGCGGGGCACCGTCCCCGACCAGCTCGACGAGGACCTCGCCCGTGCCGTGGGCCGGGCGTTCGTCCAGGTCGTCGACACCGACAAGGTGGTCGTCGGCTACGACATGAGGCCCAGCTCGCCCGGGATGGCGGCCGCCTTCGCCGAGGGTGCGTCCGCCCAGGGCGCCGACGTGGTGATGATCGGCCTGGCCTCCACCGACGAGCTCTACTTCGCCTCCGGCCACCTCGAGATGCCCGGCGCGATGTTCACCGCGAGCCACAACCCCGCGCAGTACAACGGCATCAAGATGTGCCGCTCGCTCGCGCAGCCGGTGGGCATGCAGACCGGCCTCGCCGACATCCGCGACGTCGCGGCGTCCGGCGACTTCGCCGAGCCGACCCGCACCGGCGAGGTCACCGAGTCCGACCTGCTCGAGGCGTACGCCGACCACCTGCTGTCGCTCGCCCCGGTCACCGGTCGCCCGCTCAAGGTCGTCGTCGACGCCGGCAACGGCATGGCGGGCTTCACCGCGCCGGCCGTCCTCGGCCGCCTCGCCGACCTGCTCGACGTCGTGCCGATGTACTACGAGCTCGACGGCACCTTCCCCAACCACGAGGCCAACCCGATCGAGGCCGAGAACCTCCGCGACCTGCAGGCGAAGGTGCTCGAGACCGGCGCCGACGTGGGGCTGGCCTTCGACGGCGACGCCGACCGCTGCTTCCTCGTCGACGAGAAGGGCGCGGCGGTCTCCCCGTCGACGCTCACCGCGCTGATCGCCGAGCGCGAGCTGGCCAAGGACCCCGGCGCCACGGTGATCCACAACCTCATCACCAGCCGTGCCGTGCCCGAGATCGTCTCCGAGCTCGGTGGCACCCCGGTGCGCACCCGCGTGGGCCACTCGTTCATCAAGGCCACGATGGCCGAGACCGACGCGATCTTCGGCGGCGAGCACAGCGGCCACTTCTACTTCCGCGACTTCTGGCGCGCCGACTCCGGCATGCTGGCCGCCCTGCACGCGCTGGCGGCGCTGGCCTCCGACGAGCGGTCGATGTCGGAGCTGCTGGCGGCGTACGAGCGCTACCCGCTGTCCGGCGAGATCAACTCCACCGTCGACGACCAGGCGGCCGTCGTGGCCGCGCTGGAGGAGACCTACGGCGGTCGCGAGGGCGTCACCCTCGACCACCTCGACGGTCTCACCGTCAGCCACGCCGACTGGCAGTTCAACGTGCGCCCCTCCAACACCGAGCCGCTGCTGCGGCTCAACGCCGAGGGCAAGGACCAGGCGACGATGGAGGCGGTGCGTGACGAGGCGCTGGCGCTGATCCGGGGCGGTGCGGCATGAGCGCCCTCGACCCCGGCCTGCTGGCCATCGTCGTGTGCCCGGTCGACCACGGGTCCTTGAGCGTCGAGGACGCCCCCGCGGGCGCCGACGTCGCCACCGAGCTGGTGTGCGGCTCGTGCGGCCGCGCCTACCCGGTGCGCGACGACATCCCGGTGCTGCTGGCCGACGAGGCGCGCGCGACGCGCTGACCCCGCTGCGCCGGAGACGGCCGGCACTGCTGTGAGGATCACCCCATGACCTGGTTCGACGAGTCACGTCTCGACGACGAGCGGGCGCTGGGCGCTGCCGACCTGCGGCTGCGCACCCTCGCCGAGGCCGGCGCCCGCGTGCGCCGGGAGTCCACGGAGGTCACCGAGGCGCTCGACGCCGCGGTGAGCGCCGCACGCGACTCGCGCCCCCGTGCGGTGATCGCCGCCGGCCCCGACTCGCGGCTCCTGCGGGCGGTCCTCGAGCCGTGGTGCCCGGTGCCGTTCGTGGCCTGGCCCGGACCGAGCCTCCCGGGCTGGGCCGGCGGGATGGACCTCGTGGTGGTGCTCGCTCCGGAGGGCGACGACCCCGCGACCGCGGCGGCCGTCTCCGAGGCCGTGCGTCGTGGCTGCCAGGTCGTCGTGGCCTGCCCGCAGCCCTCGCTGGTCGACCAGCACGCCGGCGGCCGCTGGTCGACGGTGCTGCCGAGCGTGGCGCACGACCAGCTCGCGACCGCGGTCGTGCTGCTCGACTACCTCCACCGGGTCGGACTGGGGCCGGAGGCCGACGCCGAGAGCGTGGCCGTCGCCCTCGACGACGTGGCCGTGCGCTGCTCGCCGCACCGCGACCTGTCGGTCAACCCCGCCAAGCTGCTCGCCATCTCGCTCGCCGACGCCAACCCGCTGGTGTGGGGCGGCTCGGTGCTCGCGGCCCGTGCGGGGCGCCGGGTCGCTGAGTCCGTACGTCGGGCGTCCGGCCGCGCCGCGCTGGCCGGCGACGCCGAGCACCTGCTGCCGGTCCTGGAGGCGACGCCGCAGCGCGACGTCTTCGACGACCCGTTCGCCGAGGGGGGTGCCGAGCACCGCCCCGTGCTGGTCGTGCTCGACGACGGCAGCGACGAGCCGGTGACCCGGGCGACCGAGCGGCGCCTGCGCGAGACGGCGGACGCCCGGGGCGTCCGCGTCGAGACGGTCACCTCCGACGCGGCCACCGAGGTCGGTCGCTACGCCCAGCTGCTGCTCACCGGCACCTGGGCCGCGGAGTACCTCCGCCTGGGTCTCGTCGACGACTGACGCAGCCCACTGAGACGCGGACCACACGACTTTTTTCGCAGGTCGCGATACCCCTCCGGGTGGCCGCCGCACCTGCCCGCTCGCGCCCGGACCAAACATGAGAGTTCCCTGAACCGCGTCTCACGGACGCCTCAGACGACGTCCCTAGCGTCGACGGCATGACTCGGGACCCGTGGCTCGACAACGCCAAGATGACGCTGGTGACCCTCGTGGTCGTCGGCCACGCGTGGGTGATGCTGCCCGACGGTCCCGTGGTCGACCAGGTCTACGACTGGCTCTACTTCTGGCACATGCCGGCCTTCATCCTGGTGACCGGCTACCTCGCCAAGAAGTTCGAGTGGTCCGGTGCCCGGCTCGCCGTCCTGGTGCGGACCGTGGTCGTGCCCTACCTCGTCTTCGAGGCCGCCCTCGTGCTGTTCCGCACCCAGCTCGGCGGGGAGACGTTCGACGACGTCTTCCTCGACCCCCACTGGCCCGTGTGGTTCCTCGCCGCACTCGCGCTGTGGCGCCTGGCCACCCCGCTGTTCCGCGCCGTGCCCGCACCGGTCGCGGTCGCCGTCGCGGTCGCCCTGAGCGTCGCGTCCGGCTTCGTCGGCACCCACGTGCTCGACCTGTTCCGCGTGCTCGGCTTCCTGCCGTTCTTCGTCCTCGGTCTGGTGCTGCGCGCCGAGCACCTCGAGCTGCTGCGTCACCGCGCCGTTCAGGTCGTCGGTGTCGGCGTGCTCGCCGTCGCACTGCTGAGCGCCCGTTTCTTCGGCTCCTGGGCCGGCACCGACTGGGTCTACTACAACTCCTCCTACTCCGATCTCGGGGTCAGCGGCGCCGAGGGTGTCGCGATCCGCCTGGCGATGCTCGGCATCGGCCTGGCCACCGCACTGTCCTTCCTCGCGCTCGTGCCGCGGGTCGGCGGCTGGTTCACCCGGATGGGCGCCGCGACGCTGGTCGTCTACCTGTTCCACGGCTTCTTCGTGAAGGGCGCCGGGTACGCCGGCTTCGACGACTGGGCCGCCGGCCACGTCGTGCCCGCCGCCGTGCTCGTCGTGGTGCTCGGCACCGCGCTGGGCCTCGCGCTGGCGAGCCCGCCGGTCGTCCGGGTCCTGGAGAACGCCGTCGACCCGTTCGGCGCCGCCCGCCGCCCGGCCGACGAGGCGCTGCGGCTGCACGCCGTGGCCAGCACGCCGTACCCGACCCTCGACGAGCTGGTCGGTGCGGACGGGGCCGGTGAGCCCGGCCGAGCGCGCTCCGCGCAGCGGGACCCGGTCGCCGTCGGCTAGATCGGCTAGATTCCGGGGCCATGACCGCTCGGGGAGACCGCTGGTGAGCGCCGGACTGTTCGGCCTGCTCGACGACGTCGCGACGCTGGCCAAGCTGGCGGCCGCGTCGGTGGACGACGTGGGTGCCGCCGCGGGCCGGGCGAGCGCCAAGGCCGCCGGTGTCGTCGTCGACGACACCGCCGTCACGCCGCAGTACGTCCAGGGCGTCGCCGCGCAGCGCGAGCTGCCGATCATCAAGAAGATCGCCGTCGGCTCGCTGCGCAACAAGCTGCTGTTCATCCTCCCCGCGGCGCTGGTGCTCAGCCAGTTCCTGCCGTGGCTGCTCACCCCGCTGCTGATGTGCGGCGGCGCCTACCTGGCGTTCGAGGGGGCCGAGAAGGTCTGGGAGAAGCTCTCGGGCCACCAGCCGGAGCAGAAGCGGACAGCGGGGGAGATCGGTCCCGAGCAGGAGAAGAGCCTCGTCGCCGGCGCGATCCGCACCGACTTCATCCTCTCGGCCGAGATCATGGTCATCGCGCTCGACGAGGTCACCGACGAGCCGTTCGTGGCCCGCGCGATCATCCTCGCCGTCGTCGCGGTCCTGATCACCGTGCTCGTCTACGGCGTGGTCGCCGCCATCGTGAAGATGGACGACGCCGGCCTCGCCCTCGCCGGGCGCGACTCCGAGCGCATGCAGCGCCTCGGGCGCTCCATGGTCGCCGCGATGCCGCGCGTGCTGGCCGTCATCTCCGTCGTCGGCACCGTCGCGATGCTGTGGGTCGGCGGCCACATCCTGCTCGTCGGCGTCGACGAGCTCGGCTGGCACGCGCCGTACGACGTGGTCCACCACCTCGAGGAGGCCGTTCACGGCGTGGCGGGCATCGGCGCGGTCCTCGCCTGGCTCGTCAACACCGCCGCGTCGGCCGTCGTCGGCGCGCTCGTCGGCGCGGTGCTGGTGCTCGTGATGCACCTCCTGCCCTTCGGCGGGCACGGCGGCGACCACAGCGACCAGGCGGACACAGCGACCGCCCACTGACGCCGAGCCGTCGTACATGTACGACGGGTCGGTCCGGTGGGTGGTCCGGTGGGTGGTCCAGCACGACGCCGCCGACGATTCCCACGGGCGGCGCGGCCCGTCCTAAGGTGGCGGGGTCCGCGTGGGAGATCCCGACGACGCGCAGATGCGCGGCGCAGACAGCAGTCGCCCCCCGAAGGAGCCGATGATGGACTTCAAGGTCGCCGACCTCTCCCTGGCCGACTACGGCCGTACCGAGATCACCCTCGCCGAGCACGAGATGCCCGGCCTCATGGCGATGCGCGCGCGCTACGGCGCCGAGCAGCCGCTGAAGGGCGCCCGGATCGCCGGGTCCCTGCACATGACCATCCAGACCGCGGTGCTCATCGAGACGCTGACCGCGCTGGGCGCGGAGGTCCGCTGGGCCTCCTGCAACATCTTCTCCACCCAGGACCACGCGGCCGCGGCGGTCGTCGTCGGCCCGAACGGCACCGCCGAGGAGCCCGCCGGCGTCCCGGTGTTCGCCTGGAAGGGCGAGACCCTGGAGGAGTACTGGTGGTGCACCCAGCAGATCCTCGACTGGCCTGGTGACACCTACGCCAACATGATCCTGGACGACGGCGGCGACGCGACGCTGCTGGTCCACCTCGGTCTGGACGCGGAGAAGAACCACACCGCGCCCGACCCGGCCACCGCCAAGAGCAACGAGCAGCGGATCATCTTCGAGGTCCTCAACGCCTCGCTCGCCGAGAGCACCGACCGGTTCACCCGCATCGCCCAGGAGATCAAGGGCGTCACCGAGGAGACCACCACCGGTGTGCACCGTCTCTACGAGATGATGCGCGAGGGCTCGCTGCAGTTCCCCGCGATCAACGTCAACGACTCGGTCACCAAGTCGAAGTTCGACAACAAGTACGGCTGCCGCCACAGCCTCGTCGACGGCATCAACCGCGCCACCGACGTGCTCATCGGCGGCAAGGTCGCGGTCGTCTGCGGCTACGGCGACGTCGGCAAGGGCTGCGCGGAGTCGCTGCGCGGCCAGGGTGCTCGCGTCATCGTCACCGAGATCGACCCGATCTGTGCGCTGCAGGCCGCGATGGACGGCTACCAGGTCGCCCGCCTCGAGGACGTCCTCGACGAGGCCGACATCATCATCACGGCGACCGGCAACAAGGACGTCGTGACGCTCGACCACATGAAGGCCATGAAGCACCAGGCGATCCTGGGCAACATCGGCCACTTCGACAACGAGATCGACATGGCCGGTCTCGAGGCCGACGGCGTGGCTGAGCGCAAGAACGTCAAGCCGCAGGTCGACGTGTGGACCTTCCCGGAGTCGGGCCGCTCGATCATCGTCCTCTCCGAGGGCCGCCTGATGAACCTCGGCAACGCGACCGGCCACCCGTCGTTCGTCATGTCGAACTCCTTCACCAACCAGGTGCTGGCGCAGATCGAGCTCTACACCAAGCAGTCGGAGTACCCCACCGGCGTCTACGTGCTGCCCAAGCACCTCGACGAGGAGGTCGCCCGTCTGCACCTCGCCTCGCTCGGCGTGCAGCTCACCGAGCTGACCGGCGACCAGTCGAGCTACCTCGGCATCCCGGTCGAGGGGCCGTACAAGCCGGACGCCTACCGCTACTGAGCCCCGGTCACGAGCCGCTCCTGAGCCGCTCGCGAGCAGGTAGCAGGACCACGACGACGCCCCGCCCGGGCCACCCGGGCGGGGCGCTGTCGTCCCCGGGTCGGGGGCGGCTGGCAGAATGGTGCGCATGTCCGCTGCCACCGACGAGCTCGCGACCCACGGTCGCGTCCTGGTGGTCGACGACGACGCCGCTCTCTCGGAGATGCTCTCGATCGTCCTGCGCCAGGAGGGCTTCGAGTCCCGCATGGTGCTGCGCGGCGACGAGGCGCTCGAGGCCGTGCGCGACTACCGGCCCGACGTGGTGCTCCTCGACGTGATGCTGCCGGGTCGCGACGGCATCGACGTCTGCCGCGACATCCGCGCGGAGTCCGGCGTACCCATCGTGATGCTCACCGCCCGCGGCGACACCGTCGACATCGTGGTGGGCCTGGAGTCAGGCGCCGACGACTACGTCGTCAAGCCGTTCAAGCCCAAGGAGCTCGTCGCCCGGATCCGCGCTCGCGTACGTCGCAACGAGACCACCGCCGCGCCCGCCCAGCAGGAGGCGCTCACCGTCGGCGACCTCGAGATCGACGTCGACGGGCACGCCGTGACCCGCAGCGGCGAGCCGATCGCGCTCACCCCGCTGGAGTTCGACCTCCTGCTGTGCCTGGCGCGCAAGCCCTGGCAGGTCTTCACCCGCGAGATGCTGCTGGAGAAGGTCTGGGGCTACCGGCACGCCGCCGACACCCGCTTGGTCAACGTCCACGTCCAGCGGCTGCGCTCCAAGGTCGAGCACGACCCCGAGCACCCCGAGATCGTGGTGACCGTGCGAGGCGTCGGCTACAAGGCCGGCGCGAGCTGACGGTGGGTCCGCGGCTGCGGACCGGCCTCACCTTCTGGCGCCGGTCCACCCAGGCCCGGGTCGTGGTGAGCACGCTGCTGCTGAGCGCCTCGGTGGTCGGCGTCGTCGGCTGGTTCCTGCTCACCCAGACCCGCGACGGACTGCTCGACCACCGTGCCGAGGTCGTGGTCGCTGAGGCCACCGAGGAGGTCCGTGACGCCGAGCTGCGCCTGGCCGCCGCCGACGGCACCGACGTCGACGCGCTCCGTCAGGCGCGCGAGCTCGCGGACCCGATGATCACCGCCGGCGCCGGCCGCGGGTACGCCGTGGTGCTGGCCGGCCCGGTCGGCGACGGCGTGGCGCTGGGCGACGGCTTCACCGACTCCACCGCCGGCCTCGACGTCGAGGCCAGCATCCCGACGTCGCTCGTCGAGCGGTTCGAGGTGGCCGGCGAGGGGCCCGCGTGGACCTACACCTCGATCGCCTACCGCGCCGACGCCGACGCGGGCCCGGCCGGCCCGGGCGTCGTGGTGGGCTCGCAGATCACCCTCCCGGCCGACGGCCGGGTCTACACCCTCTACTTCCTCTACCCGCTCGACGAGGAGCAGGAGACCCTCGCCCTCGTCACCCGGGCGCTGCTGACCGCCGCCGTGCTGCTGATCCTGCTGGTCGCCGCCGTCGCGTGGCTGGTCACCCGCCAGGTCGTCACGCCCGTGCGGATGGCGCGCCAGGTCGCCGAGCGGCTCGCGGCCGGCCGGCTGGAGGAGCGGCTGCGGGTCTCGGGCGAGGACGACGTCGCGCGCCTGGCGTCGTCGTTCAACCAGATGGCCACCAACCTGCAGCGCCAGATCCGTCAGCTCGAGGAGCTCAGCCGGGTGCAGCGGCGGTTCGTCGCCGACGTCTCCCACGAGCTGCGCACCCCGTTGACCACGGTCCGGATGGCCGGCGACGTGCTGCACGACGCGCGTGGCGACTTCGACCCGGTCACGGCGCGCGCCGCCGAGCTGCTCCAGCACGAGCTCGACCGGTTCGAGACGCTGCTGGCCGACCTGCTCGAGATCAGCCGCTTCGACGCCGGCGCTGCGCACCTGGAGGTGGAGGACGTCGACCTGCGCGACGTCGTCCACCGCGTCGTCGGCGCGACCGCACCCCTGGCCGAGCAGCGCGGCGTCACCGTCGTCGTCGACACCCCGCCGGCACCGGTGCTCGTCGAGGCCGACCAGCGACGCGTCGAGCGGATCGTGCGCAACCTCGTCAGCAACGCCATCGACCACGCCGACCCCACCAAGCCCGGTGCCGGCGTCGAGGTGCGGGTGGCCTCCGGCGACGACTCCGGCGCCGTCGGCGTCCGCGACCACGGCGTCGGGCTCGAGCCGGGGGAGTCGGCCATGGTCTTCAACCGATTCTGGCGCGCCGACCCGGCCCGCGCCCGCACCAGCGGCGGCACCGGCCTCGGGCTGTCGATCGCCCTGGAGGACACCCACCTGCACGGCGGCTGGCTCCAGGCGTGGGGCCGTCCGGGTCGTGGCGCCCACTTCCGCCTGACCCTGCCGCGCCGCACCGACGGCGTGCTGCGTCGCAGCCCGCTGCCGCTGGAGCCCGAGGACACCGAGCAGCCGACCGCGGGGGCGCGACCGTGAGCGCACGACGTACGACGTCCGCGGTCGCGGCGCTGCTCCTCGCCCTGCTGCTGACCGGGTGCGCCGGCCTGCCCGTCTCCGGGCCGGTCGTGGAGGCCGGGACCGGCGCCGGGAGCGCCGCCGACGACCCCTCGGACATCAACGCGGTCCCGCCGCGCGCCGGCGCCTCCCCGCTGGAGGTCGCCAAGGGCTTCCTCGACGCGATGACCGCCTCCCCGGTGCGCCTCGACGTCGCCCGGCAGTACCTCACCGAGTCGGCCGCGCAGGTCTGGAACCCCGACGCCGCGACCATCACGTACGCCGCCAAGCTGCCGCCACGCCAGGCCCGCGACGGCGTGGTGCGGGTGCGGCTGTCGGAGGCCCGTCTGCTCGACGAGACCGGCGCCTACCGCGGGCCGTTGCAGTCCGGCCGCCAGGTGCTCGACCTCCGCTACCGGCTGGAGGACGGCGAGTACCGGCTCACCGACCCGCCGGACGCGCTGGTGGTGCCCGCGGCGTGGTTCTCCCAGCGCTTCCGCCAGGCGTCGCTCTACTTCTTCGACCGCAGCGCGCGCATCCTGGTGCCCGAGCCGGTGTCCGTGCCGCGCGGCGAGCAGCTCGCGACCGCGCTCATCAACGGGCTGCTCGCCGGCCCGCGGCCCGACCAGCGCCAGGTCACCCGCTCGTTCCTGCCGGCGGGACTCTCGCTGGGGCTGTCGGTGCCGGTCTCGGCCGATGGCGTCGCCGTGGTCGACCTGGTGGGGGAGGCCGGGTCACTCGCGCCCTCGGCCGCCGACCGGCTGCTCGCCCAGCTCGCCTGGACGCTGCGCCAGGAGCCGCGGATCACCGCCGTCCGGGTGCGGGTCGGCGGGGAGGACGTGCAGGTGCCCGGCGGCGGCACGGAGTACGCCGTCAGCCAGGCCGAGCGCTACGACCCGGCCGGCTTCCCGGCCGACCCACGGATCTTCGGGCTCAGCCGGGGGCGGCTCGGCGTCCTGGCCGACGGCGAGCTGGTGCCGGTGACGGGCCCGTTCGGTGGCTCCACCGTCCAGACGCCGTCCCCGAGCACGGGCGGCGGCAGCGGCGACGGCAGCGGCGACGGCGGCACCGGCAGCGGCGCTGCCGCGGCGGGCAGCGGTGACCCCGCGGCCCCCCTGCTGCGCTCGGTCGCGGTGAGCGTCGACGGCTCGCAGGCGGCGGGCGTCGACGAGAGCGGCACCCGCCTGCTCGTCGCCCCCGTGGCCGGCCGCGCGACCGACACCGGCGCTGTGGTGCCGATCGACGACGGCACCGACCTGGTCCGGCCCACCTGGGACGCCCTGGGCCGGGTGTGGGTCGTCGACCGCACCGCTGAGGGGGCGGTCGTGCACGTCGTGATGCCGAGCGCCCCCGGTACGACCGGAGCCCCGCGGCGTACGACCACGGTGCGGGTGCCCGGGGTGACCGGGCGCCGGGTCGGGTCCTTCCTGGTCTCGCGCGACGGCACCCGGGTGGTGGCGGTCGCGCGCTCCCGCGGGGGCGACGAGGTGCGTGCCGGCCGGGTCCGCATCGACGAGCGCGGCCGGCTGGCCGGCGTCGGGTCGACGACCGTGATCGACACCGGCCCCGAGCCGCGCGCCCGGGTGGTCGGCCTGGCCTGGACCACGCCCACCACCTTCGCGGTGCTGCAGACCGTGATCGCCGGTGAGGTCCTCGACGTGCGCACGCTGCGCGTCGACGGCTCGACCACCTCGACCGACTCGCTGACCACCACGGTGCCCGCCCCCGTGCGCGGGCTGGTGGGCTCGCCCGAGGAGGAGCGGTCGACGTACGCCGTCACGCCCGACGGGCTGGTCGACCTCGGCGACGGCGCGGTCTCCCCGCTGCGGGGCCCGGTCCGCAACCTGGGGTACGTCGGCTGACGGCGGTGGTCCGTCCCGCCCGTCGTCCGTCCCTCGTCCACAGGCCGACCGGTCGTCGGTGGCGCGGGGGACGGCGCGGGTGGTGGCATGACCGCGTGCTCCCGCCCTCGACCACGCGTGCGCCCGGCGTCCGGTCCCGCTGGCCCGACCCGGCCCGCGACCTCCTGCTCGGCGGACGCTGCGTCGGCTGCGGCGCCGGGGGCCGGGTGCTCTGCCGCGCCTGCGTCGAGCGGCTTCCGGGGGAGGCCCGCCGGCGGTCCCCGGTGCCGTGCCCGGCCGGGCTCCCTCCCTCCTGGTCGACCGGGGTCCACGAGGGTCCGCTGCGCGCCGCGCTGCTGGCGCACAAGGAGGACGACGCCGCCTCGCTGACCCCGGTGCTGGGGGCGCTGCTGGCGCACGCGGTGCGCGCCGCGCTGGCCGCCGACCCGACCGCCGACCCGACCGTGGCGCCGGTCCTGCTCGTGCCGGTGCCCTCGCGGTGGCGCAACCGTCGGGCCCGCGGCCGCGACCCGTTGGGCGAGGTCGTGGCCGACGCCGCGCGTCGGCTGGCCGGGACCGGTCGTGCGGTGCGGGTGGCGCCGCTGCTGCGCCTGCGACCCGGCGTCCACGACCAGGCCGGCCTCGACCGCACCGGTCGCGCAGCCAACCTGCACGGCGCGATGGCGGTGCGCCCCGCGGTGCTCCGGCGGGTCGCGCGCCGTCACCCCGGTCCGGTCCGCGTGCTGCTCTGCGACGACGTGCTCACCACCGGCAGCACCGCCGTCGAGGCGGTCCGTGCGCTCGCCGCCACCGGGGTCGTCGTCGGCGCGGTCGTGACGGTCTCGGCCACCGCACGCCGCTCCACCCACCGACCCGGCGCCGGCGCGAGCGCCGGGTGACACCGACGTACCAGGACCTTCGTCCCCGGGCCGGGAGACGTGTTCCTGTGCGGTCGTTGAAACTCCGCCGCGGGCGGTTCCGGTCGACCCTCGCAGGGACTAACGTCTAGTCATGGAGTCCGTCCGGGTCCGTGGTTGCGTCGCTCCCGCCGGTCGGCGGGGCGACAAGCCGATGCCAGTCGCAGGCGAAGCGGCCCACGTAAGTCACCGGGAGCGGGGCCTCGTCCCCGCATCCCCGGGACGATCACGGTGCGGCTTAGAGGTAAGTCCTGCCTCGCGCCGGTCGTCAGACACGACCGGCCACCGGGAGAAGGTCAGTAGTGGCGCCGGAGACGGCAGACGAGCTGCGAGCACCTCAGCAGGCGGTTGTGGGGACGAAGACCAGGTCGGCCGGGCGGACTCCTGCTCCCGGCACCGACGCCGCGAGTCCTACACACAGCTCCCCAGGAGGTTGTCATGATGGAAGTCGTCGTCACCGGACGGCACTGCGAGATCACCGACCGGTTCCGCGAGCACTGCGCGGACAAGCTGGGAAAGCTGGAGAAGCACGACCACCGCATCATCCGGGTGCACGTGGAGGTCGACTGCGAGTCCAACCCCCGCCAGTCCGAGCGGGGGGTCCGCCTCGAGCTCACCGCGTTCTCCCGCGGCCCGGTCATCCGGGCCGAGGCCGCCGCCGACCACCAGATGGCCGCGCTCGACCTCGCCGTCGACAAGATGGCCGCACAGATGCGCCGAGCAGCCGACCGCCGCCGCATCCACCGCGGACGCCGTACGCCGACCTCGGTCGCCCGAGCGCTCGCCGACGTCACGCCCGTCGACGGGACGCTGCTGGAGGAGGTCACCCGCGGCGAGGGCGCCACCGCGACGATGGTCGAGGAGACCGAGCGTGCCGTCGGGCCGATCGACGTCACCGGTGACGGGCCGCTGGTGGTGCGCAGCAAGAGCCACCCCGCCAGCCCGATGACCCTCGACCAGGCGCTCTACGAGATGGAGCTGGTCGGGCACGACTTCTACCTGTTCGTGGACAAGGAGACCGAGAAGCCCTCGGTCGTCTACCGCCGCCGCGGCTACGACTACGGCGTGATCGCACTCGACCTCGACGAGGAGTGAGCGCGGGCTGAGCGCGGAGTGAGCGCGGTCGGGGCCCTGACCAGCACGAACGGGCCAGGGTTCCCGACCGCGGTCCGCCACACGCCTAGTCACGCGTGACCCGTCCGGGTCAGCACGCCACTGGCCCGGACGGCGTACCCCTGGCCTATCCTGAGGCGCAACCGGTCCGTCGGGCCGGTCCCCAGCAGGGTCATGCCACCAACTCGGGGCCTGACCCGGACGGGCCAGGCATGACATGATCACGAGGTGCCAGACGCCATGGGTGCAGCCGATCACCAGGTCAGCCGCGAGCCGATCCGCGTGCTCGTCGTCGACGACCAGGAGCTCTTCCGTCGCGGCCTGACGATGCTGCTGGCCGTCGAGCCGGGCCTCGAGGTCGTCGGCGAGGCGGGCGACGGCGTCGAGGGCACCACCCTCGCCGCGAGCGCCGCGCCGGACGTCGTGCTGCTCGACGTACGCATGCCCAAGCGGTCGGGCATCGAGGCCTGCCTGGCGATCAAGGAGGCCGTCCCGTCGGCCAAGATCATCATGCTGACCGTGTCTGACGAGGAGGCCGACCTCTACGAGGCCGTCAAGAGCGGTGCCTCGGGCTACCTGCTCAAGGACTCCTCGATCGAGGAGGTCGCCCAGGCGATCCGCGTCGTCGCCGACGGACAGTCCCTCATCAGTCCGTCGATGGCGGTCAAGCTGATCGACGAGTTCAAGCAGATGTCGCGCCCCGAGCGGGAGCCCGGCCCGGCGCTGCGTCTCACCGAGCGCGAGCTCGACGTGCTGCGGCTGGTGGCCCAGGGCCACTCCAACAAGGAGATCGCTGCGCGGCTGTTCATCAGCGAGAACACCGTGAAGAACCACGTGCGCAACATGCTCGAGAAGCTCCAGCTGCACTCGCGGATGGAAGCCGTCATGTACGCCGTGAAGGAGAACCTGCTCGAGCTCCCGTGACCACGAGCTCGTTGTCGCGCGCGCAGGCGCGCCGGGTCGCGCTGGCGGCGCAGGGGTTCTGCGACCCCGTGCACGAGCGGACCACCATGCGCACGCTGGCCCGCACGGTCGGTCGCACCGGCGTGCTGCAGGTCGACAGCGTCAACGTGCTCCAGCGCGCCCACTACATGCCGCTCTACTCCCGGATGGGACCCTACGACACCGACCTGCTGCACCGGGCGGCCCGTGGCCGCGAGCAGCGCCGACTGGTGGAGTACTGGGCGCACGTGCAGGCGTTCATGCCGGTCGAGCTGTGGCCGGCGATGGCGCACCGTCGTGACCACTACCGCGCCCGGCGTGGCAAGTGGTCGTTCGTGGCGGAGGACGACGCGCTGGAGGAGCGGCTGCTGGCCGAGCTGGCCGACCGCGGTGCGTCGACGTCGCGGGCGCTCGACGACGGCCTGCCGGTGACCAAGGACCACTGGGGCTGGAACTGGTCGCGCACCCGCCGGGTGCTCGATTACCTCTACACCGTCGGCGACGTGGCGATCGCGGGCCGCAACAGTCAGTTCGAGGTGCTCTACGACCTGCCCGAGCGGGTCCTGCCGTCGGCGGTGCTCGCGACCGCCACGCCCTCGGTCGAGGAGCAGCACCGGATCCTGGTCGAGCGGGCGGCGGCGTCGTACGGCGTGGCGACGGCGCGCGACCTCGCCGACTACTACCGGATGGCGGTGGCACCGACCCAGCGCGCCGTCGACGCGCTCGTCGAGGACGACGTGCTGGAACAGGTGACGGTGGAGGGCTGGACCCGGCCGGCGTACCTGTACCGCGAGGCCCGGCGCCCGCGCCGGGTGCCGGCGCGCACGCTGCTGAGCCCGTTCGACCCGGTGGTGTGGGAGCGCGACCGCAGCGAGCGGCTCTTCGACTTCCACTACCGCATCGAGATCTACGTGCCCGCCGACCAGCGCGTGCACGGCTACTACGTGCTGCCGTTCCTGCTCGGGGACGAGCTCGTGGCACGCGTCGACCTCAAGGCCGACCGTGCCACCGGTCGGCTCCTGGTGCCCGGGGCGTTCGCCGAGGACGGCGCTCCCGACGGGGTCGGCGCCGAGCTCGCAGCCGAGCTGTGGCGGCTGGCGGGGGGGCTCGGGCTCGACCAGGTCGTCGTGGGGGAGCGGGGCGACCTCGTGCCCGAGCTCAGCGCAGCGGTCGCCGCCTCCTGAGGCCGGTTCCGAGCCCGTCGGGAGCCCGCCAGCGGCCCGTCGGGGTCCCGGTCACCGGCCCGACTGGGTGAGGTTCACCCCGCTGGGTACTGTTGGCGGGTCAGTGTCGAAGGCCCTTGAGGAGTCCTGCCACCGTGCCCGTTCTCGACAAGCTTCTCCGCATCGGAGAAGGCAAGATCCTGCGCCAGCTGGAGTCGGTCGCCAAGGCCGTCAACGCCGTCGAGGACGACTTCGTCGCCATGAGCGACGAGGAGCTGCGCGGGATGACCGACGAGTTCCGCAAGCGCTACGCCGACGGCGAGACGCTCGACGCGATGATGCCGGAGGCGTTCGCGGTGGTCCGCGAGGCCGCCAAGCGCGTCATCGGCCAGCGTCACTACGACGTCCAGCTCATGGGTGGCGCGGCGCTGCACCTCGGCAACATCGCCGAGATGAAGACCGGTGAGGGCAAGACCCTGGTCTCGACGCTCCCGGCCTACCTCAACGCGATCGCCGGCGAGGGCGTCCACGTCGTCACCGTCAACGACTACCTGGCGAAGTACCACGCGGAGTGGATGGGTCGCATCCACCACTTCCTCGGCCTCACCACCGGCGTGATCCTGCCGAGCATGCGCCCCGACGAGCGGCGCGAGGCCTACGCCTGCGACATCACCTACGCCACCAACAACGAGCTGGGCTTCGACTACCTGCGCGACAACATGGCCTCCTCGATCGAGGAGTGCGTGCAGCGCGGCCACTTCTTCGCCGTGGTCGACGAGGTCGACTCGATCCTCATCGACGAGGCGCGGACCCCGCTGATCATCAGCGGTCCGACCCAGGACGAGGTCAAGTGGTACGGCGAGTTCTCGCGCATCGTCGCCAAGATGACGATCGACGAGGACTACGAGGTCGACGAGAAGAAGCGCACCATCTCGGTCCTCGAGCCCGGCATCACCAAGGTCGAGGACCACCTCGGCATCGAGAACCTCTACGAGTCGGCCAACACCCCGCTCATCTCCTTCCTCAACAACGCCATCAAGGCCAAGGAGCTGTTCCGCAACGACAAGGAGTACGTCGTCATGAACGGCGAGGTGCTCATCGTCGACGAGCACACCGGGCGCATCCTGTCCGGCCGCCGCTACAACGACGGTCTCCACCAGGCCATCGAGGCCAAGGAGGGCGTGACGGTCCGCGAGGAGTACCAGACCCTCGCCAGCGTGACGCTGCAGAACTACTTCCGCCTCTACAAGACGCTGTCCGGCATGACCGGTACGGCGATGACCGAGGCGAGCGAGTTCGACAAGATCTACAAGCTCGGCGTGGTGCCGATCCCGACGAACGAGGCCGTCCAGCGCAAGGACCAGCCAGACCTCGTCTACCGCACCGAGGAGGCGAAGTACGACGCCGTCGTCGAGGACATCGCCGAGCGGCACGAGCAGGGTCAGCCGGTCCTCATCGGCACGGTCTCGGTCGAGAAGTCGGAGTACCTCTCCCAGAAGCTGGTAAAGGCCGGCGTCAAGCACACCGTCCTCAACGCCAAGCAGCACGACGACGAGGCGAAGGTCGTCGCCCTGGCCGGCCACAAGGGCGCGGTCACGGTCGCCACCAACATGGCCGGTCGAGGCACCGACATCATGCTCGGAGGCTCGGTCGACTTCCTCGCCGACGCCGAGCTGCGCGCGAAGGGCCTCGACCCGGTCGAGGCGCCCGAGGACTACGACGCCGCCTGGCCCGAGACCGTCGAGCGGATCAAGAAGCAGGTCAAGGCCGAGCACGACGAGGTCAAGGACCTCGGCGGCCTCTACGTCATCGGCACCGAGCGGCACGAGTCGCGCCGCATCGACAACCAGCTGCGCGGTCGGTCGGGCCGTCAGGGAGACCCGGGCGAGTCCCGGTTCTACCTGTCGCTGCAGGACGAGCTGATGCGCCTGTTCAAGTCCGACTGGGTCGACCGGGTCCTCCAGGTCCTCAAGATCCCCGACGACGTCCCGATCGAGAACAAGCGGGTCACGAACGCGATCGCCAACGCCCAGGGTCAGGTCGAGTCGCAGAACTTCGAGTCCCGCAAGAACGTCCTCAAGTACGACGACGTGATGGACCGCCAGCGCCAGGTCATCTACGCCGAGCGGCGCGAGGTCCTCGAGGGCGCCAACCTCGAGGAGCAGGTGCGCTCATTCCTCGACGACGTCGTCGCCGGCGGCGTACGCAACCGGCTCGGTGAGTTCGGCGAGGAGTGGGACCTCGAGCAGCTGTGGACGGACCTCAAGCAGTTCTGGCCGGTGTCGCTCTCCCACGAGGAGCTGGCCGAGGAGGCGGGTGGTCAGGCCAACATCGACCGCGAGGAGCTGGTCGCGGCGCTGCAGAAGGACGCCCAGCAGGCCTACGACGCCCGCGAGGCCGAGGTCGGCGACGAGGTCATGCGCGAGCTCGAGCGGCGCGTCGTCCTCTCGGTGCTCGACCGCAAGTGGCGCGAGCACCTCTACGAGATGGACTACCTGCGCGAGGGCATCTACCTGCGTGCCTACTCCCAGCGCGACCCGCTGGTGGAGTACCAGCGCGAGGGCTTCGACATGTTCCAGGCCATGATGGAGGGGATCAAGGAGGAGACCGTCGGCTTCCTCTTCAACCTCGACGTCCAGGTCGAGGACGACGACGAGGGCGTGGTCTTTGAGGGTGAGGACGAGGTCGAGGACGACGAGCCGATGCGCCGTCCGGTCCCGTCGACCGACACCCCGCGCGCGGCCCCGCAGATCCGGGCCAAGGGTCTGGAGGCGAAGAAGCCGCAGCAGCTGACCTACTCCAGCCCGGGCGAGCCCGGCTCGGAGGACGAGGAGGTCGAGGTCGCCGCGCCCAAGGGCGTCACGGTGACCAAGGACAGCGACGACCCCTACGCCACCGTCGGCCGCAACGAGAAGTGCCCCTGCGGCTCGGGCAAGAAGTTCAAGCAGTGCCACGGCGCTCCGGGTGGGCCCACGGGGCTCACCGCCCGCGCCAACGGCTGAGGCGGGGATCCCTGCCGCACGACGGCCAGCCCGGCTCCTGGTACCGCACCAGGAGCGGGGCGGGCCGTTCGTGCTTCTCGTACGGCGTGCCGCCGCCGGGTGGTCGCTCGCGTGCCGTCAGGCGAAGTCGAGCGCGGTGCAGACCCACCGGCCCTCGTGCCGACGGAACCGCGCCGCGACGGCCCGGGAGCGGTGGCCGTAGGAGACGTGCGCCGCGGTCTCGACGACGTCCTCGCTGACCTCGCAGGTGTGCACGCTGAGCACGCGCGGGCGCACCGGTTGGACCCGTCCGGCGCCGGGCATGTGGTCACCCGAGCGTGCGACGAGCTGGGCGCGGCGCTCGAGGTCGGTCTGCACGGTGCGGTTCGACCAGCGCACGAGCTGGCTGGCGGGGCGGTCGCCGCCGACGATCTCGACGACGGCCTGGACGTAGCGCCGGGCCCAGCCGTCGACGGCGTGCGCACGACTCCGGCTACGGACCGCGCCGTCCTCGCCGGGGGCGCTCACCGGGGGCGGGGCGGTGCGCGGTTGGAGGTCGAGCGCGAGGGCGCCTTGCACGGCGGCGACCGGCATCTCGGGGCGCAGGGCGACGACCCGGGCGGTGACGCCGTCGGGGCGGTGGGAGGTCTGGCGGGAGGGCTGGGGCGTGCTCACGGCGTGCTCCTTCGGTTGCTGGGTCGGTGCCAGGGCTAGGTCGGGGAGATCGGGGAGGTCAGGGCTGGACACGGGGGACGCGCAGGCGCTGACCCGGGTGGACGAGGTCGGGGTCGTGGCCGACGACCGCGCGGTTGGTGCGGTGCAGGCGCCGGACGAGGTCGAGGACCTCGGCCGGCGTCGGCGCCGTGCCGTGCCGGCGGGGGAGGGCGTGCTCGGCGACCCGCCACAACGAGTCGCCGGGCACGACCACGTGGACCCGCTCGTGCGCGGTCGGCGACGGTGCGGGAGCCGCCGGAACCGCAGGGGTCTCGGAGGGCGCGGGGGCCGAGCGCGGGGGAGTGAGGCGTTCGGGGAGCGGCAGGGTCTCGCCGGGCGGGGCAGGTGCCGGGTCGGCGTGGGCGCCGGCGGGCCCGACGGCCGCCCCGAGCGACAGTGCGGCGCCGCCGAGCAGCGCGAGCGCCACCCGGCGAGTGCCTGCGGGAACCCACCTGCACCGCACCCGGCGTCCGTGGGCGGCGGCCACCTGCTCGCCCAGCACGGTCGTGACGACCAGCCAGGCCCACACGGCGCAGGCCACCAGCGCGACGCCGGCCACGCGGACGACGTACGTCGCCAGCGCGGGGGAGGACGGAGCGGGGTCGGCGAGCGCCCAGGCGCCGATGGCCGGCACCAGCAGGGTCGCGACCGTCCACAGGGCGGCCGCACGGAGGAGGAGAAGCATCCCAAGAACCTCGAACCTATGCGTTTGCGTGTGTTTGCATCATTCAATGCCCGCTAGATGCTGTTCCCAACCCTTCGTCCACAGACGAGGCGTGGAGCCGTTCCGGCATACTCCGCGGCGTGCCACCCCGCGCCCGTCTCGCCCTCACCGCAAACGCCGTGGTCGCCTGGGGAGGTGTCGTGGCCACCGCCGTGTGCTCCGCGGCCGGTGCCTACGGTGCCCTGCTCCCGCTCGAGCCCGGCTTGTACGGCGGTGCCCCGGCCGGCGTCGCCGGGGCGCTCCCGCGACTGTTCGACACGTTCAGCTACTTCACGATCTGGTCGAACGTCGTCGTGGCGGTCTCGCTGACGCTGCTGGCCCGCGACCCCGGTCGGGACACCGTCGTACGACGCGCGCTGCGCCTCGACGGGCTGATGATGATCCTGGTGACGATGCTCGTCTACCAGCTCGTGCTCGCACCCGACGTGGACGTGCAGGGCTGGTCGCTGCTGACCGACCCGTGGCTGCACCTGGTGACCCCGGTGGTGACGCTGGTCGTCTGGCTGGTGTGGGGCCCGCGCGGCTGGGTCACCGTCCGGCTGCTGCCGGCGGCGCTGGTCGTGCCGCTGCTGTGGATCACCTGGATGCTCGCCCGCGGGGCCGTCACCGAGACCTACCCGTACGGCTTCGTCAACGTCGTCCAGCTCGGGTACGCCGCGGTCCTGCGCAACGTCGTCGCGGTGCTGGCGGTCGGACTGGTCATCGCGACGGTGCTCTGGGGGGTCGACGTCCTGCGCGGGCGCGCCGGGCGCCGGCACGAGGCCGCCTGAGCCCTTACCGGGGGTTTCTGCGCCCCCGGTCCGGGCAGGACGCCCTCATGGCGTGGGAGGACGAGCTCTTCGGGTTCCTCGACGACCTCGAGCAGCAGGCGCAGTCGTTGTACGCCGTGGAGCGCGAGGTCGAGGTCGCCGACCGGGCGCGCGCGGAGTACCAGTCCGTCACCCTCGCTGCGCGACTGATGGCGTCGGTCGGTCACGACGTGGCCGTCCACGTCACCGGGGTAGGCCGGGTGGATGCACGACTGTCCCGCACCGCCTCCGACTGGTGCCTGCTGACCGGCCCCGGCCAGGACTGGGTGGTGCCGCACGCCGCGGTGGGCGCCGTCAGCGGGCTCTCCGACCGCGGGGTCCCCGAGGTCGCCTGGTCGCCGCTGGCACGCCTCGGACTCGGCTCGGCCCTGCGGCGGCTCGCCGACGCCGAGGAGCGCTGCGTGGTGCACCGCACCGACGGCGGGCGGCACGAGGGCGTCGTGCTCCGGGTGGGAGCCGACTTCGCCGAGGTCCGTGAGGGCCACGGCACGTCCGCGCGCACCACGGTGGTCACCTACGCCGGTCTGGCCGCGGTCCAGAGCAGGGCCGACGGCGTCGGGTAGGCCCGACCGTCAGCGGGTCAGGTCGCCTCGGAGTCGTACGGCGGCACCTCGCCGTCGACGAGCGGCCGCAGCCCCCGGCGTCGGCGCGGGGCGGCGTCCTCGTCGCCGTCCTCCATGGCCTCGATGATGTGCTTGCGCACGATCGTGCGCGGGTCGAGGTCGCGCAGCTCGAGGTCGGCGTACTCCGGACCGAGCTCCTCGCGCAGGTCGTCGCGCGCGGCGTCGGCGAACCGCTTCGCGCGGCGCAGCATGGCTCCGGCCTGGCGGGCGACGTCGGGCAACTTGTCGGGTCCGAAGACCACGACGGCCACCAGGGCGATGACCGCCAGCTCCGGGAGCCCGATGCCGAACACGAGGCCAGTGTGCCCGAGCGGTGGGTGACGTCGGGGCCGGGGTCAGCGACCGGCCGGGCTGAGGCCCAGCTGCATGCCGGCCAGGCCGCGGCCACGGCCGGACAGGGTCGAGGCGACCTTCGCCAGCGCCACGGCGGCCGGCGCGGTCGGGTCGGACTCCACGATCGGCTTGCCGACGTCGCCGCCCTCGCGCAGCGAGGGGTCGATCGGGACGGAGCCCAGCACCGGCACGTCGTACCCGAAGCGGGCGCCCAGGGTGGAGGCCACGCGCTCGCCACCGCCGGAGCCGAAGATCTCGAGCCGGTGCTCGCGGCCCTCCTCGGCGCAGTGCGGGCAGGGGAGGTAGCTCATGTTCTCCACGACGCCGACGACGCGCTGGTGCATCATCGAGGCCATCGTGCCGGCGCGCTCGGCGACCTCCGCGGCGGCCTCCTGTGGCGTGGTGACCACGACGACCTCGGCGCCGGGCAGGTGCTGGCCCAGCGAGATCGCGACGTCGCCGGTGCCCGGCGGGAGGTCGAGCAGGAGGACGTCCAGGTCGCCCCAGAAGACGTCGGAGAGCATCTGCACCAGGGCACGGTCGAGCATCGGGCCGCGCCAGGCGACGACCTGGTCGCGACGCGGCTTGAGCATGCCGATCGAGATGACCGAGACGCCGGAGGCGGTCGGGACCGGCATGATCAGGTCGTCGACCTGGGTCGGCCGGGCGTCGGCCACGCCGAGCATGGCGGGCACCGAGTGGCCGTAGATGTCGGCGTCGACGACGCCCACCTTGAGGCCCTGGCCGGCCATCGCCAGTGCGAGGTTGACGGTGACCGAGGACTTGCCGACGCCGCCCTTGCCGGAGGCGATGGCGAAGACCTTGGTGAGCGAGCCGGGCTGCGCGAACGGGATCTCGCGCTGGGCCTGGCCGCCGCCGAGGGTCTCGCGCAGCGTCTTGCGCTGCTCCTCGTCCATCACCCCGAGGGTGAGGTCGACGGAGGTGACGCCCTCGACGGCCGACACGGCGGCGGTGACGTCGCGGTTGATGGTGTCCTTGAGCGGGCAGCCGGCCACGGTCAGCAGGACGCGCACCGAGACGGTGCCGTCGTCGGCGACGTCGACGGTGTCGACCATGCCCAGCTCTGTGATCGGACGCTTGATCTCGGGGTCGTTGACCGTCGCGAGGGCGGCGGTGACCTGCTCGACGCTGGGAGTGCTCATGATGCCGCCCACTGTAGGAGACCGGTGGCCGGCGGACCGCACCGGCGGGGAGCCCTCAGCGGCCGTCGTCGCCGTCCGAGCGGTCGGCCCGGTCGGCCCGGTCGGCCCGGTCGGCCCGGTCGGCCCGCTCGTCCAGCTCGGCCAGCAGCGTGCGCAGCTCGGAGCGCACGTAGTCGCGGGTGGCGACCTCGCCGAGCGCCATCCGCAGCGAGGCGACCTCGCGGGCGAGGAACTCCATGTCGGCGTGCGCGCGGGCGTTGGCCTGACGGTCCTGCTCGGCGATCACCTTGTCGCGCTGCTCCTGCCGGTTCTGGGCGAGCAGGATCAGCGGGGCGGCGTACGACGCCTGGAGGCTGAGCACGAGGGTCAGGAAGATGTAGGGGTAGGCGTCGAAGCGGGCGGTGCCCGGCACCACGGCGTTGTAGAGGATCCAGACGCCGACGATCACCGTCATGTAGACGAGGAACGTCGCGGTGCCCATGAACCGCGCGAACTGCTCGGCGAACACACCGAAGGTGTCGGCGTCGAACGACGGGCGTCGCACGATCGCGCGACGGTTGTCGCGCGGGGGGTCGAGGCGGTCGGGCCGGGTGCGCTGCTCAGCCACGGCGGGTCCCGGGCACGTCGCGTCGCGGCTGACCGGCGCGGCGCACCGACAGGCTCGAGCGGCCGCCGTCGCTCAGCGCCCGGTCGCGCCAGCCGGCGGGCAGCATGTGGTCGAGCAGGTCGTCGACGGTGACCGCGCCGAGCAGGTGGCCGTTCTCGTCGACGACGGGCGCCGCGACCAGGTTGTACGTCGCGAGGTACAGCGCGACCTCGTCGATGGTGGCCTCGGGACGCAGGCTCTCCGACTTCTCGTCGAGCGCGCCGGCGACCAGGGTGGACGGCGGCTCGCGCAGCAGGCGCTGGATGTGCGCGACCCCGATGAGTCGGCCGGTGGGCGTCTCGAGCGGAGGCCGGCACACGTAGACCATGGCCGCCAGCGACGGGGTGAGGTCGGCGTGCCGGACGTGCGCCAGCGCCTCGGCGATGGTGGCGTCCGGGCCGAGCACGACCGGCGCCGGCGTCATCATCGCGCCCGCGGTGTCCTCGCCGTACGACAGCAGGCGGCGGACGTCCTGGGCCTCCTCCGGCTCCATCAGGTCCAGGAGGATCTCGGCGGTCTCGGGCGGGAGGTCGTTGATGAGGTCGGCGGCGTCGTCGGGCGACATCTCCTCGAGCACGTCGGCCGCGCGCTCGGAGTCGAGGTTGCCCAGGATCGCGACCTGGTCCTCCTCCGGCATCTCCTCCAGCACGTCGGCGAGCCGCTCGTCCTCCAGCGCCGCGACGACGGCGCGCTGCCGCTCGGGCGGCAGGTCGTGGAGCATCGTGGCGGCGTCGGCCGGCTTCATCTCGTTGAGCGCGTGCAGGAGGTGGGTGGCGCCCTGCGCGGTCTCCTCGGGCTTCACCAGGCCGCGGACGTCGCGCCACTGCACGACGTGGCTCTGCCCGCGCCGACGCAGGCCCTTCGCGGGCTCCTGCACCGCGACCCGGGTGAGCAGCCAGTCGCGGGTGCGGCCCTGCTCCATGGCGACGTCGTAGACGGTGCCGCTCACGCCGTCGAGCGTGGTGACCCGACGGTCGAGCAGCTCGCCGATGACGAGTGTCTCGGTCGAGCGCTGCTCGAAGCGGCGCATGTTGAGCAGGCCGGTCGTGTAGACCTGCCCGGAGTCGATGTTGGTGACCCGGGTCATCGGCACGAAGATCCGGCGCCGGCCGAGCACCTCGGCGACCAGCCCGAGCACCCGCGGCGGGGTCGACTCGGAGCGGACGGCGGCGACCAGGTCGCGCACCTTGCCCACCTGGTCGCCCTGCGGGTCGAAGATCGGGAGGCCCACCAGCCGCGCGGTGTAGACCCGTGCGGTGCTGGTGCTCATGGGCTCAAGGTATCGCCGCGGGGGTGGCTATCGTGAGCGGGCGCCGCCACGTGGGCGGCACCCGACCGCGTCCGTGGCGGACCCGTCGCGGGCCCACCACGGCACGAGACGAGCGGAGGACCCGTGGCCGAGCGCGTGGTGCTGCACCTGGGCACGATGAAGTCGGGCACCAGCTTCCTCCAGAACGTCATGCGCGACGCCAAGCCGCGGATGGCCGAGCAGGGCGTGCTCTTCCCCGGCCGCCGCTGGAAGGACCAGGTCAACGCGGTCCAGGACCTCGTGGCCCGCGGCAACGCCGACGAGCCGATCACCGACGGCCCCGGTGCGTGGACCGACCTGGTCGAGGAGATCGACGCCTGGACGGGCACCGCGGTGGTGTCCATGGAGTTCCTCGGGCCGCGCAGCGCCCGCCAGGTCGCGCAGGCGGTCGCGTCGTTCGCCGGCGCCACGCTCGACGCGGTGCTCACCTGCCGCGACCTCGGCCGTCAGATCCCGGCGATGTGGCTGGAGTCGGCGCAGAACGGCTCGGTGACGCCGTGGGACGACTACCTCGCGCAGGTGCGTCACCCGGGCGAGCGCCGGCTCCAGGGGCGGAAGTTCTGGCGCCACCAGTCGGTACCCCGGCTCGCGGAGCGCTGGGCCGCCGCCGTCGGCCACGACCACCTCACCCTCGTCACCGTCCCCCCGTCCGGCGAGGCGCCCGGTCTGCTGTGGGAGCGCTTCGCCGGCGTCGCCGGGATCGACCCGACCGTGGGCGACCTGTCGGTCCGCCCCAACGCCTCCGTCGGCCTGGCGACGGCGGAGGTGCTGATGCTGCTCAACGAGCGGCTGCGCGAGGGCGACGGCGAGCTCCCGGCCTGGTACGACCCGCTCGTGAAGTTCGGCGTCGCCAAGCACGGCGTGGCCCGCCTCGAGCGCGACGAGCAGCGGCTCGGTCTCGACCAGCCCTGGGTCGTACGCCGGGGGCGCAAGCAGGTCGAGGAGCTGCGCGAGGCCGGCTACCGTGTCGTCGGCGACCTCGAGGAGCTCGTGCCCCGCCCCGTGCGGGGCGTGCAGCCCGACGCAGTGAGCGACGCCGAGCGGCTGGCGGCGGCCGCCGACGCGCTCGCCCTCGTCGTGCGGGCCTGGGCCGAGGCCGACGCCGAGCTGCGCGCCGAGCGCGAGCTGCCCCGCGCCGCACGTGGGGGAGGGGCGGGTGGACGCGGTGGCGCCGACCGGACTGCCGGCCCCCGCCGCAAGCAGGGGCGCCCGGAGCCGGAGGAGCGCGAGCCCCGGACCGGGTGACGCGGACCGGGTGACGGGCGTCACGCCCACGCGCGGGCGAACCGCCGTACGATCCGCAGGGCCGGGAGCCGCGTGGCCTGCCTCACCTCACGGGTGGGCGTACTGGTGGGTAACATGGCGGCCGAGCCGCGTCCGACGCGCGGCACGAGCGACACCGAGCGACACCGACGTCGAGGAGGAGCATCGATGGGCCAGCTGTGCCAGACCGAGGACCTGACCGAGGACCAGCAGGAGATCCTCAAGGCCGTCCGCGTGTTCGTGGACGAGCAGATCATCCCGGTCGCCCAGGAGCTGGAGCACGCCGACGAGTACCCGACGGAGATCGTCGAGGGCCTCAAGGAGCTCGGCGTCTTCGGCCTGATGATCCCCGAGGAGTACGGCGGGCTCGGCGAGTCGCTGCTCACCTACGCCCTGTGCGTCGAGGAGATCGCCCGCGGCTGGATGAGCGTCTCCGGCGTCATCAACACCCACTTCATCGTGGCCTACATGCTGATGCAGCACGGCACCGAGGAGCAGAAGCAGAAGTACCTCCCGCGCATGGCGACGGGTGACGTGCGCGGCTCCTTCTCGATGTCCGAGCCGGGCCTCGGCTCCGACGTCAGCGCGATCAAGACGAAGGCCGTCAAGACCGACGAGGGCTACGAGATCACCGGCCAGAAGATGTGGCTGACCAACGGTGGCTCCTCCAACCTCGTCGCCCTGCTTGTGCGCACCGACGAGGGCGCCGACTCGGTCTACCGGAACATGACGACGTTCCTGGTGGAGAAGGAGTCCGGCTTCGGCGAGGTCGGTCAGGGCATCACCGTGCCCGGCAAGATCGACAAGATGGGCTACAAGGGCGTCGACACCACCGAGCTGGTGCTCGAGGGGCACAAGATCGCCGCCGAGCAGGTCCTCGGCGGGGAGCCCGGCAAGGGCTTCTACCAGATGATGGACGGCGTCGAGGTCGGGCGCGTCAACGTCGCCGCCCGCGCCTGCGGCCTGGCCTGGCGCGGGTTCGAGCTCGGTGTGGCCTACGCCCAGCAGCGCGAGACCTTCGGCAAGCCGATCGCCCAGCACCAGGCGGTGCTGTTCCGCCTGGCCGAGATGGCGACCAAGGTCGAGACCGCCCACACGATGATGGTGCGCGCCGCCCGCCTCAAGGACACCGGTCGCCGTCTGGACGTCGAGGCCGGCATGGCCAAGATGCTCGCCTCGGAGTACGCCAACGAGGTCGTCGAGGACTCCTTCCGGATCCACGGCGGCTACGGCTACTCCAAGGAGTACGAGATCGAGCGCCTGATGCGCGAGGTCAAGTTCATGCTCATCGGCGAGGGCACCTCCGACATCCAGAAGATGATCATCGGCCGCAGCCTGCTGCGCGACTACGCCGCGCGCTGAGCGCGGCGGCCCACCCCGAGACGAGAACCACCCGAGGAGGACCCGCGTGCAGTTCGGACGCAGCTACGAGGAGTTCGAGGTCGGTGCGACCTACAAGCACTGGCCCGGCAAGACGGTCACCGAGTACGACGACCACCTGTTCTGCCTGCTCACGATGAACCACCACCCGCTCCACATGGACGTCAACTACGCCGAGCAGACGACGCAGTTCGGCAAGAACGTCGTCGTGGGCAACTACGTCTACTCGATTCTGCTGGGCATGTCGGTCCCCGACATCTCCGGCAAGGCGATCGCCAACCTGGAGATCGAGTCGCTGCGCCACGTCGCGCCGACCTTCCACGGCGACACGCTGTACGGCGAGACGACGGTGCTCGACAAGTGGGAGTCGAAGTCGAAGGACGACCGGGGCGTGGTCCACGTCGAGACCATCGGCTACAACCAGGACGGCAAGGTCGTGTGCATCTTCCGCCGCAAGGTGATGGTGCCCAAGGACAGCTACCTGACCGAGCGCGGCGGCGAGCAGCCCGGCCGCCCGGTGCCGCAGCCGGACAAGAACTGGCCCGGCCCGCAGGCGTGATCCTCCCCTGAGCACGGCTGACCGCGCCGCTCCTCCCGGCCGCCTCCTGGCGCGCTGGGAGGAGCGGCGCGAGGTCGTCCTGGGCCTGCTGGCGCTGGTCTTCCTCGGCGCCTACGCCTGGCCGATCATCCAGCCCGGCCTCCCCGGTTGGGCGACGACGGTCTGCGGCGTGCTCCAGCTCGTCGTCTGGGTCGCCTTCGCAGGGGACTACGTCGTCCGGCTCGCGACAGCCGAGGGACGCTCCCGGTGGGTGCGTGGCCACCTGGTCGAGCTGGTGCTCCTGGTACTGCCGATCCTGCGCCCGCTGCGCCTCCTGGTGCTGCTGACCCTGCTGCGCCAGCTCAACCGCGGCGGCCAGGCCAGCCTGCGCGGCCGGGTCGGGCTGTACGTCGGCTCCGGCAGCGTCATCGTCGGCCTCGTCGCCGCGCTGGCCGCGCTGGACGCCGAGCGGTACGCACCCGGCGCGAGCATCGTGTCGTTCGGCGACGCCGTGTGGTGGGCGGTGACCACGATGACCACCGTCGGTTACGGCGACACCTACCCCGTCACCGAGGTCGGCCGGGCGGTCGGCGTTGCGCTGATGGTCGCCGGCGTCGCCCTGCTCGGTACCGTCACCGCCACCGTGGCCTCGCTGCTGGTCGAGGCCGTGCAGGACGAGGACCGCGCCGAGGACCGCGCCGCCGAGGAGGCCCGGGAGACCGCGCGGGTCGAGGCCCTGCGCGTCGCCGAGGAGGCCGAGCGGGTCGCCCGCGAGGAGCTGCTCGACGAGGTGCGTTCGCTGCGTGGCGAGCTGGCCCGGCTGCGCGAGGAGGTCCGCGCGCGCGACGACCTGCCCGGCGTACCGGGGGAGCACCCGCCACCGTCGGGGTGAGACCGGGCGTGGCAGCCTCGGGCCGTGAGTGAGCTCTGGATCGTCCGGCACGGCCCCACCGAGTGGAGCCTGTCGCACCGCCACACCAGCCACACGGACCTTCCGCTGGTCCCCGAGCACGAGGACGACGCCCGCTCGCTCGCGCCGCGGCTGGCCGACGTCGACTTCGCGCAGGTGATCACCAGCCCGCGGCAGCGCGCCCGTCGTACGGCGGAGCTGGCCGGGTTCCCCGACGCCGAGGTCTGCGACGACCTCGTCGAGTGGGACTACGGCGACTACGAGGGGCGCACCACCGAGGACATCCGCACCGAAGTGCCCGACTGGACCGTGTGGACCCACCCGGTGCCCGGCGGTGAGAGCGCGGGGGACGTCTCGGCGCGCCTGGACCGGGTGGTCGCGCGCGCCGAGCAGGCCGGAGGGCCGGTGCTGGCCTTCGCGCACGGCCACTCGCTGCGGGCTCTGGCCGCGCGCTGGCTGGAGCTCCCGGTCTCCGAGGGACGCCGCCTGCGCCTGGACACCGCGACCCTGTCGGTGCTCGGGTGGGAGCGCGGTACCAGGGTCGTGCTGCGCTGGAACTCTTGACGCCGCGCCCGACCGCGGCGCACCGTGACGCCTGTGTCGCTCGCGGTCGGTTGTCCTCGCTGCCCCGGTGAGGTCGTCCGGTCCGCCGAGGGGTGGTCGTGCGAGACGCACGGCGACGTGGCACCGCTGTGGCGGCCCGCCGACGAGGCCGACTACGAGGGCTTCGCCGAGCACCTGGGCCTCAGCGAGGGCTTCCCGACGTTCCTGCCCTGGCCGCTGGGGCCCGACTGGTCGGTGACCTGCTTCGGCCTGGTCGGGTCCGGGCCCGAGGACGTCTCGGCCACGGTCACCTGCCTGTCCGGCACGTCGTCCATGGACGGGCCGGTCGAGCTGGCGGTGGTGCTGGAGGACCCGGGCACGGGCCTCGGCTCGCGCGTGGCCGGGACGCCGTACGACGACCCGTTCGACGACGTGCGCACCAGCGCGTCCGCCGTGCGGGTGCGCCTGGACGCGGCCGTCGGCTCGGCGGTGGCGCTGTGGCCGGTCTCGACCGCCGACAGCGACACCGAGTGGGACCGCTCGGTGCTCGCGGGCGAGACCGAAGGACGCTGGCTGTGGCTGGTGCTGCGGCCCGCGTCGGCCATGCTGCTGCTGCGCGACGACTGGATCCTGCGCGACGCCGCGCGCACCGGCCCGCACCTGGTGGCACTGCCCTTCGGGGGACCCGTCCCCGGCTGGTGAGCCCCGCTGGTCAGTCGACCGTGAACTCGCCCAGCTCGTCCCAGTGGTCGCCCGGCATCACCTGGTTGCGCACCAGCGGGGTCGCCGCGACGTACTGCGGCAGCTCGGCCTGGGCCTTCTTGAAGTGCGCGGAGGTCACGTGCGCCTCGGCGGCGTCCTCGGCGAAGGCCTCGATGAGGACGTACTCCTCGGGGTCGTCCACGCTGCGAGACCACTGGAAGAAGATGTTGCCGGGCTCGGCCCGGGTCGCCTCGGTGAACTCGCGCGTCAGCTCGGGCCACGCGTCGGCGTGCTCGGGCTTCACCTTCCACTTCACGCAGATGAAGATCATGCCCGGAGCCTGCCAGGGCGGTCCGCGGCCGGCACCACCCGGTGGCCGCCGGCTGTCCGGATCTGTCGGTGGCCGGCCGTAGTCTGACGCCGTGCGGATCGACCTCCACACCCACAGCACCGCCAGCGACGGCACGACCCCGCCGGCCGACCTGGTGCGCGACGCGCACGCCGCCGGACTCGACGTCCTCGGCATCACCGACCACGACACCGACGCCGGCTGGGCCGAGGCAGCCCGCGCGGCCGAGCAGGTCGGGCTCACGCTGGTGCGCGGCATGGAGGTCAGCACCCGCCACCGCGGCGAGGGCGTCCACCTGCTCGCCTACCTGCCCGACCCGACCTACCCGCCGCTGGTCGAGACGCTCGGCAAGGTGCTGGGCGGGCGCGGCCAGCGGCTCCCGCTCATGGTCGCCGCGCTCGCCGAGCACGGTGTGCACCTCACCGAGGAGGAGGTCCGTGCGGCCAACCCCGGCACCGACGTCGTCGGGCGCCCGCACGTCGCCGACGCGATGGTCGCCAAGGGCTACGTCGCCTCCCGCGACGAGGCGTTCGCCCGCTGGCTCGGCCCGGGCCGTCCGGCGTACGTCGACCGCTGGGCCGCACCGCTCGTCGAGACGATCCGGCTGGTGACCGAGGCCGGCGGCGTGACGGTCGTGGCCCACCCGTGGGCCCGGGGCCGGGCCGGGGCGCTGCCCGCCCAGGAGCTCGCGGTCCTCCGCGACGCGGGGCTCACCGGGGTCGAGGTCGACCACCAGGACCACGACGAGGCGGCGCGAGCCGGTCTGCGTGCCCTGGCCGGGGAGCTCGACCTCGTGGTCACCGGCTCCAGCGACCACCACGGCCTGGGCAAGGTCGACCACGACCTCGGCTGCAACACCACCGCCCCCGAGCAGTACGAGCGCCTCCTCGACGCCGCCGTCCGGGCGGCGGCCGCCTCCGACCGGGAGCCGCCGGCGGTGCTGGTCGGCTGACGCCTCCGGGCTCTACTTCCGCCCGAGTCCCTGGAGCCGCTGGAGCAGCGAGGTCGGCACCGCCCGGGTGAGCGCCACGATCGCCTTGTACTGCGCGCCGGGGATCGAGAACGCCCGGCCCTTGTCGACGTCGGCCAGTGCGTCGGCGACCAGTCGGTCCACGTCGAGCCAGAGCATCCCGGTGCCCGGCTTCACGCCCATCCGCTGGTGGAACTCCGTGCGGGTGAAGCCCGGGCACAGCGCGGTGACCGTCACGCCGCGCGGACCGTACTCGTGGTGCGCCCACTCCGAGAAGGAGTTCACCCAGGCCTTGGCCGCCGAGTAGGTGCCGCGCGGCAGGAACGCCGCGACGCTGGAGACGTTGACGACCGTGCCGGAGCCGCGCTCGGCCATCGCGCCGAGGGCGGCGCGGCTGAGCCGCATGACGGCGGTGACCAGCACGTCGAGCATCGCCTGCTCCGCCTCGACGTCGTTGTCGAGGAAGCGCTCCTTGAGCCCGAAGCCCGCATTGTTGACCAGCACCTCGACCGGTCGCCCGGTCTCGGCGACCCGTGCCTCGACCCTGGCGAGCTGGGCGCGGTCGACCAGGTCGGCGGCCAGCACCTCGACCGCGACGCCGTGCTCCGAAGTGAGCTCGCGGGCCACCTCGGCCAGCCGCTGCTCGTCGCGGGCCACCAGCACCAGGTCGTGCCCGCGGGCGGCCAGGGCGCGGGCGAACGCGTGGCCGATGCCGGCCGTGGCGCCGGTGACCAGGGCGGTGCCGGGGGAGTCGGGGGAGTCGGGGGAGTCGGGGACGTCGGGGGCGGCAGAGGTGCGGGCGGACGGCTCGGTGCGCTGCGACATGTCCCGATCCAACCACCGCAGGTCCACACCCCGGCGGCGTCGTCCGGCATGATGTGCCCTGATGACCACGACCCTCGCGATCGCCAACCAGAAGGGTGGCGTCGCCAAGACCACCAGCGTCGCCTCCATCGGTGCGGCGCTCGCCGAGCTCGGCCACTCCGTGCTGCTCGTCGACCTCGACCCGCAGGCGTGCCTGACCTTCTCCCTCGGCATCGACCCCGAGGACCTCGAGCTGTCGGTGCACCACGTGCTCACCAAGGGCCTGGAGCCGGAGGAAGCGGTCATCGAGACCGAGGACGGCGTCTCGCTGCTGCCCGCGACGATCGAGCTCGCCCGCGCCGAGGCCGACCTGCTGACCCGGACCGGCCGCGAGCAGGTGCTCCGCGGCGTGCTCGAGGACCTCGCCGAGTCCGGCGAGGAGTACGACTGGGTGCTGCTCGACTGCCCGCCGTCGCTGGGCGTGCTCACCGTCGCCGCCCTCACCGCCGCCGACGGCGTGCTGGTGCCGCTGCAGTGCGAGACGCTCTCGCACCGCGGCGTGGGCCAGCTGCTCGACACCGTGCACGACGTACGCCGCTTCACCAACAAGAAGCTCGAGGTGTGGGGCGTGCTGCCCACCCTGTACGACGGCCGCACCAACCACTCGCGCACCGTGCTGGAGACGATCTCGGAGACCTACGACCTCGAGGTCGTGGAGCCGCCGATCCCGAAGACGATCAAGTTCGCCGAGGCCCCGGCCGCCGGACGCTCGATCCTGGCCACCAGCCGCCGCAGCAAGGGCGCCGAGGCCTACCGCGAGGTCGCGCAGAACCTCGTCGCCCGCGCCGCGCGCCCGCGCCGCGCCAGGACGAAGAAGAAGTCCGCGAAGGCGTGAGCCTCCCGACCAGCCCCGCGACGGACCGGCCATGAGCCGGCACCGCGCAGAGCCCGTGCGGACCCCGCGTCCGCGCTGGGGCCGCATCGCGGTGCTCGCCGTCTCGGTCACCACCACCGCGGTCGGCCTGCTGGGCGGCTTCGGGGTGTTCCCGAGCGCCGCCGACACCGACGGCGTCGCAGCCTCCGTCGTGCGCGACCCGGAGGGCGTGGCCGCGCAGCCTGCGGCCGCCGACCCCACCGGTGAGCCCACCGCTGATCCGACGAGCGAGCCCACCAGCGAGCCCACCGAGGAGCCCGCCGAGGAGCCCGCCGGCGAGACGAGCGAGCCGACCACGGCCGACATCCAGCCGGCCGTCGCCCCGCTGCCCGCCGGCAGCGGCTCGGGCACCCGGGTCGTGTTCGACCAGTCCGAGCAGCGCGTCTGGCTGGTGGACACCGAGGACGGCGAGGACGTCGTACGCCGCACCTACCTGGTGTCCGGCAGCGTCACCGACAACCTCCAGCCCGGCACCTACGAGGTGTTCTCGAAGTCCGAGGACGCGTGGGGCATCGACGACTCCGGCACGATGAAGTGGTTCGTCCGGTTCACCCGCGGACCCACGGGTGCCGCGATCGGCTTCCACACCATCCCCGTCGACGACGGTGCGAAGGTGCAGACGAAGGCCGAGCTCGGCACCCCGACCTCGCACGGCTGCATCCGGCAGCGGACCACCGACGCCAAGGCGCTGTGGCGGTTCGCGCCGCTGGGCCGCACGGTCGTCGTCACCGCCTGACCCGCAGCGCGACGAGGCCCCCTCCCGCCCACCGTTGTGGTGGGCCGAAGGGGGCCTCGTCGCGTGTGAGGCGGGAGGACTACTCCGCGGCGGACGCGGCCTGCTGCGCCTGCTCGCCCGAGCCCGACTGGCCCGACTGGCCCCCGCCACCACCGGAGCGACGGCGACGCCGACGCCGGTTGCGGTTGCCGGAGCCGGACTCGCCCGAGCCGGAGCCCTGTGCGGAGGTGTCGGCGGGCGTACCGCCCTCGGAGTCGGCCGAGCCGGCGCCCTGGCTGACGGACTGACCGCCGCGGGTGCGGTTGCGGCTGCGGTTGCGGTTGCGCTCGGGGCGCTCGCGCCGCTCGCCCCGGTCGCCGCCGCGGTCACCGGCGTCCTCGCGGGGCTTCGGGTCGGCGATGCGGCCCTTGGTGCCCTCGGCGACGCCCTGGTCGGTGAACAGGTGCGGGGAGGTGGAGTAGGTCTCGACCGGCTCGTCGAACGGCAGGTCGAGCGCCTTGTTGATGAGCTTCCAGCGGTGCAGGTCGGCCCAGTCGACGAAGGTGATCGCGGTGCCCGTGGCGCCGGCGCGACCGGTGCGGCCGATGCGGTGCACGTAGGTCTTGTCGTCCTCCGGGCAGGTGTAGTTGACGACGTGGGAGACGCCGGTGACGTCGATGCCGCGGGCGGCGACGTCGGTGGCGACGAGCACGGAGAGCTTGTCCTCGCGGAACTTGGTCAGCATCTTCTCGCGGGCCACCTGCGCCATGTCGCCGTGCAGCGGGCCGGCGGAGAAGCCGCGGTCGACGAGGTCGTCGGCGACGCGCTGGGCCTGCCGCTTGGTGCGGGTGAAGACGATGAACTTGCCGGCGTCCTCGGCCTGGAGCAGCTTGCCGATGATCTCGGGCTTGTCGAGGTCGTGGGCCTGGTAGATGAACTGCGCGGTGGTCGGCACGGTGGCGTTCTCGTACGACGACTCGGCGCGGATGTTCATCGGGTGGCGCATGTGCATGCGGGCCAGCGACACGATCGCCGACGGCATGGTCGCCGAGAACAGCATCGTCTGGCGCTTCTCCGGCGTCAGCCGCAGCAGCTTCTCGACGTCGGGCAGGAAGCCGAGGTCGAGCATCTCGTCGGCCTCGTCGAGCACCAGCGCGTGCACGTGACCGAGGTCCAGCGCGCGCTTGTTGGCGAGGTCGATGAGGCGACCGGGCGTGCCGACGACGACGTCGACGCCGGACTCCAGGGCCTCCAGCTGGGGCTCGTAGCCGACGCCGCCGTAGACGGTCAGCACGCGCAGGCCGAGGTCCTGGCTGGCCAGGTGCAGGTCGTTGGAGACCTGGAGCGCGAGCTCGCGGGTCGGGGCCACGACGAGGGCCTGCGGCTTGCCCTGCGGGAGGTCGGCGTACGCCGGGTCGTCCTGCGGCGTGCTGCGCTGGAGGACCGGGATGCCGAAGGCGAGGGTCTTGCCGGTGCCCGTGCGGGCCTGGCCGATGAGGTCGGTGCCGGCCAGGGCGACCGAGAGGGTCATCTCCTGGATGGCGAACGGGGTGGTGATGCCGGCGCGCTCGAGCGCGTCGCAGATCTCGGCGCGCACGCCGAGCTCACGGAAAGTGGTCAGTGTTCTGTCCCTAGGTCTGGGTCCCCGGCCGGGTACGGCGGGGGACGGGTCGGTCGGTGCGGCCGACCCGCCAGGACCTTCGCTGACGGGCTCCCCTCCGCGCTGCGCCCTCGGTTGCGGGGCGGCGGCGCCGGGTGCGACCGCGCACATCTGAGGTGGCCGGTGCGGCTCCGACGAGCGGGGCTCGAGAGGGCCGGCGGTGGCCACGTCCACCGTCCAGCCTATCGGTAGGGTGCTCGCATGGCTGAATCCGTCGATCCCGCCGCTCCGGCCCCGGACGGCTCGGCCGTGGCGACCGTCGACCCCGACACCCACCCCGGGCTGCACAGCGCGCTGTCAGACCCGGCGTACCGCGACGCGGTCGTCGACCTGCTCGCGGTCGTCTCCTACGGCGAGATGGTCGCCTTCGAGCGGCTCGCCGAGGACGCCAAGCTGGCGCCGTCGCTGCAGGACACCCTGGCCCTGGCCCGGATGGCGGCCGCCCAGCTCGACAAGGTGCAGGCGCTGCACGAGCGGCTCGTCATGCTCGGGGTCGACCCGTTCGCCGCGATGGCGCCGTTCCGGGTGCCGATCGACTCCTTCCACCGCCACACCGCGCCGTCCGACTGGCTCGAGGGCCTGGTGAAGGCGTACGTCGGCGACGGTCTGGCCAACGACTTCTACCGCGAGATCGCGGCCTTCCTCGACCCCGACACCCGCGACCTGGTGCTGTCGTCGCTCGACGACGGCGGCGAGCACGCGGCGTTCGTGGTGGCCCGGGTGCGCGAGGTGATCGCGGCCGACCCGCCGATGGGCGGCCGGCTCGCGCTGTGGGGTCGCCGGCTGATGGGCGAGGCGCTGACCCAGGCGCAGCGCGTGGCGGCCGACCGCGACTCGCTGACGGCGCTGCTGACCGGGGGAGTGGACCGCCCCGGTCTCGACCTGGCCGCGCTGGGTCGGATGTTCGCGCGGCTCACCGAGCGCCACCAGGAGCGGATGGCCGAGCTCGGTCTCGAGGCCTGAGCGCCGACGCCGACCCGGCAGACCTGGCTGCCGGGTCGGCGTCGGCGCTCAGGTGAGCGTCAGGAGCGGAAGCCGACCGCGCCGACGGTGGTCGAGCCGATCTCGACGTAGGCGATCTTCGCCGCGGGCACCAGGACGCGGCGGCCCTTGGAGTCGGTGAGCGAGAGGACGCCGTCGGTCGCGCCGACCGCGTTGCTCAGCATCTGCTCGACCTCTTCCGGGGCCGCGTCGGTGTCCACGACGAGCTCGCGGGGGGCGTACTGGACGCCGATCTTGACCTCCACGGTCATCTCCTTCGAGTTTCGGCGGCCTCGGAGGGCCGTCGGTGACGGGTGCGCTGCACACGGGTGCAGTGCCGGTCTAGCACGTGGCCGGGTGCCCGGGCACGCCTGCCCGCTGGCAGCGGAAAGCCGTGGCCGGTCCGCCGCCCCCTGCGGCGTCAGGCGTCGTCGGTCTTCGGGTAGCCGCGGATGCCGCGCCAGGCGAGCCCGGAGACCAGCGCGACGGCGTGCTCGCGGGCGAGGCCGGCCTGGTCGGAGATCCAGAACCGGGCGCTGACCTGGGCCATGCCCACCAGGGAGACGGCCAGCAGGTTGGCGGCCGGGCCCGGCAGGTCCGTGTCCTCGTGGATCACCTGCGCGATGAGCGAGGCGCACTCGGTGGTCACCCGGTCGACGCGCTGGCGCACCTCGGCCTCGTTGGTGAGGTCGGACTCGAAGACGAGGCGGAAGGTGCCGGAGTCGGAGCCGACGTACTCGAAGAAGGCGTCGATCGCGGCGGTGACGCGCATCTTGTTGTCCTGCGTCGACTCCAGCGCGGTGCGGATGTTGTCGATGATCGCGTCGCAGGAGAGGTCGAGCAGGGCGAGGTAGAGGTCGAGCTTGCCCGGGAAGTGCTGGTAGAGCACCGGCTTGGAGACACCGGCGCGCTCGGCGATGTCGTCCATCGCCGCCGCGTGGTAGCCCTGGCGCACGAACACCTCGAGCGCAGCGCCGAGGAGCTGCTCCCGACGCTCGCGTCGCGGGAGTCGTCCGCCCCGCGGACGGGGCTCGTCGAGGTGAGGGGTCTGGGCCACGGCGGAGGATGTTACCGCCGGGTCGGGATCCGGCGGCACGACGGCACACCGGTGGGTCCGCATGACGGGACGGCCACCCCGGTCGGTCACCGGCGCCCGGGAACATGGACCACGGCGCCGGTGTTGCGCCGGACGTACGAACGCCACGAACCACGGGCCCTCCAGGGCCCAGGGTCATGAGGAGCTGAGACACACGTGAGCATTCCCGCGCTGGTCGAGCCGGCCGACGAGCTGAGCATCGACGAGGTACGGCGCTACAGCCGCCACCTGATCATCCCCGACGTGGGGATGACCGGTCAGAAGCGGCTGAAGAACGCCAAGGTGCTCGTCATCGGCGCCGGCGGCCTCGGCAGCCCCGCCCTGATGTACCTCGCCGCGGCCGGCGTCGGCACGCTCGGGATCGCGGAGTTCGACGAGGTCGACGAGTCGAACCTGCAGCGCCAGATCATCCACGGCCAGTCCGACATCGGTAAGTCGAAGGCGGTCTCCGCGCAGGAGTCCATCGCCGAGACCAACCCGTACGTCGAGGTGGTCGTGCACGACGAGCGCCTCGACAACGACAACGTCATGCGGATCTTCGAGGGCTACGACCTGATCGTCGACGGCACCGACAACTTCGCGACGCGCTACATGGTCAACGACGCGGCGTACTTCCTCGGGATCCCCTACGTGTGGGGCTCGATCTACCGCTTCGACGGCCAGGCCTCGGTCTTCGCGCCCAAGCAGGTCGAGGGCGCGCCCTGCTACCGCTGCCTCTACCCCGAGCCCCCGCCGCCGGGCATGGTGCCGTCCTGCGCCGAGGGCGGCGTGCTCGGCGTGCTGTGCGCGTCCATCGGCTCGATCCAGGTCAACGAAGCCATCAAGCTGCTCACCGGTGCCGGCGACCCCGCCATCGGCTCGCTGGTCATCTACGACGCCCTCGAGCTGAGCTGGCGCAAGCTGAAGGTCCGCAAGGACCCCAACTGCGCGCTGTGCGGCGACAACCCCACCGTCACCGACCTGATCGACTACGAGACCTTCTGCGGCGCGATCTCCGACGAGGCCGCCGACGCCGCTGCCGGCTCGACCATCTCGGTCAGCCAGCTCGAGCACATGCTCAAGGAGCGCGAGGAGGGCAGTCGCGACTTCGTCCTCGTCGACGTGCGCGAGCCCAACGAGTACGAGATCAACCAGATCCCGGGCTCGGTGCTGATCCCCAAGGGCGAGTTCCTGAACGGCAACGCGCTCGGCGAGTTGCCCGGCGTCGACTCCGGCAAGCAGGTCGTCCTGCACTGCAAGTCCGGCGTTCGCTCCGCCGAGGCGCTCGCGGTGCTCAAGGGCGCCGGCTTCGACGACGCGGTGCACGTCGGCGGCGGCGTGGTCGCCTGGGTCAACCAGATCGACCCGAGCCAGCCCTCCTACTGAGCCGTCCTGGGGCGCCCTGAGTCGTACCGGTCCGTCCCGGATCGAGGACGAAGCCCCGCATGGCCCGATCGGGCCATGCGGGGCTAGTTCTTTTACCCATGGATCGCTTGGTCCCCCGTAACCCGGGGGAGCACCGGCTCGTTGTGACCTCCACGACCCTGACCCGGCACCGGTGCCGGGCCGTCTCGAGGAGGACCAGCCCCACATGACCCGTTCCCGCCGACTCGCCGCCCTCGCCGCGGCGGCGCTCGCCGCCGTCGCGTCCCTCACCGCCGGTCTCACCGGCGCTGCGTCGCCCGCCAGCGCGGCCCCCACCTGGGCCCCTGCGGACAGCGCCGCGATCCACCCCGGCGTGCAGATGTACACCGAGGGCGCGCAGTGCACCGCCAACTTCGTCTTCACCGACGCCAACGACAACGTCTACGTCGGGTACGCCGCGCACTGCGCCGGCCTCGGGTCGGCCACCGACACCGACGGCTGCCTCAACGAGTCGGTGCCGCTGGGTACCACCGTCACGTTCAACGAGGGTGGCTCGCTGCTCTCCAACGGCGCCCAGGTCGGAGCCGGCACCCTGGCGTACAGCTCCTGGCGCACCATGCGGGCCCGCGGCGAGAGCAACGCCAACACCTGCGCCTACAACGACTTCGCGCTGGTCAAGGTCAACAACGCCAGCAAGTCCAAGGTCAACCCGAGTGTGCCGTTCTACGGCGGCCCGACCGGCATCGACACCAACGGCACCACCGCCGGCGACGCCGTCTACTCCTACGGCAACTCCAGCCTGCGCGCCGGCATCGAGGTGCTCTCGCCGAAGTACGGCGCCAGCCTCGGCACCTCCGGCGGCGGCTGGACGCACCAGCTCTACACCGTCACCCCGGGTGTTCCCGGTGACTCCGGCTCCGGCTTCATGACCGACGGCGGCAAGGCCATCGGCACCCTGTCGACCCTCGGCCTGGCCCCGCTGCCGGCGTCGAACAACATCGGCGACCTCGCCAAGGAGCTCGCCTACGCCCAGGCCCACTCCGGGATCCCGGGCCTGACGCTGGCGCTCGGCACCGAGCCGTTCTCGTCGGTGCTCTGAGCACCACCTGAGCCACCCCCCAGGGCAGTCACGTACTGCTCTCCCCAGAGGGCCCGTCCACCGCGGTGGACGGGCCCTCGCCCGTGCCGGGACCGGCGTGGTGCACGCTGAGGACCGTGGGACGGCTCGAGGAGGTGCTCGACGACCTGCTCGACCTCGTCGAGCAGGTCCCGCGCGGCCGCGTCACGACGTACGGCGCCCTCGGCGACGCCGTGGGCTGCGGCCCCCGCCTGGTCGGCAACGCGATGGCCCGGCACGGTGCGGCGGTGCCGTGGTGGCGGGTCGTGCGTTCCGACGGATCCTTGCCGCCGAGCCACCGGGGCGAGGCGGTCGCGCGCTACCGCGAGGAGGGCACGCCGCTGCGCCGCTCGGGGGACGCCGTCGACCTGGCCCGCGCCTACTGGCAGCCGCCCGTGGCCGGGCCCGCCCCGGCGTAGCCGTCGGAACTGCTGGGTACGGTCGCCCGCGTGACCGCTCCCCAGGACACCTCGCCGAGGGCCCGCGCGCTCGCCGCGGTGCTCGCGGTCGGCCTGGTGTGCGTCGTGGTCGTCCTCGGTCTCGCCGCCGCGGGTGGCGGCACCCCGGACCTGCTGCCCGGCGAGGGCTCCAGCCCGGGGCGGCTCGGTCCGGGCGTCGCCACGCCGTCGCCCGAGGAGATCGGTGCGGAGGCCGACGGCGGTGACCAACGGACGCGGGACGGCGAGTCGTGGCTCGGCTACGTCATCGGCGCGGTCGTGCTCGCCGCGGCCGTGCTGGTCGCGGTCGTCGTCGCGGCGCTGCTGTGGCGCCTGCTGCGCGACCGCTGGGAGCGGCGTACGCGGGACGAGGCGATCCTCGGCGTCGACGGCGAGCCGCTGCCCGACGACGACGTACGACGCGTGGGCCGGGCGCTCGCGGAGGGCGCGGCGGAGCAGGACGCCCTGCTTGCCTCCGGCTCCCCGCGCAACGGCGTCGTCGCGTGCTGGCAGTGGTTCGAGGAGCGGGCCGAGGCCGCCGGGCTCGGCCGCGAGGGGTGGGAGACCTCCACGGAGTTCACCACCCGCCTGCTGACCTCGACCGACGCCGACCCCGGGGCGATCGCGCGGCTGGCCGGGCTCTACCGGGAGGCCCGATTCAGCGACCACCCGGTCACTGAGGACCAGCGCGAGCAGGCGCGCCGCGAGCTGCTGGCCGTCCGCGAGGGGCTGCGGGCCCGGTCGCCGCGGGGGAGCGCACTATGACCCGCCCGGCCGCTCGGGAGGCCCGCGGGGCCCGCCTGCGCTGGTGGCTGATGACGCTCGCGATCGCGGTCGGCGTGGTGCTCGCCGCGGCCGTGCAGGGCTTCGAGCCCGACGTGCCGCTGGTGCTTCTCGCCAGTGTCGTGGCGGTTGCCGCGGTGTCGCTGCTGCTGGCCTCCGCGGTGCCCGTCCCGGAGACCTGGTACGCCGCCCGTCGCCGCGGCTCCCGCGCCCGCGGTCAGGACCCGGCGCTGGTGAGCCGGCTGCGCCGGCTCGAGGACCACCGGGCCCGCCCGCACCCCGGCCCCGAGGTGCGCGACCGCCTGGCCGCCGTCGCCGACGCGCCCCTGCGCCGCCGTCACGGCGTCGGCCTGGACCACCCCGACGGCCGTGCCCGGCTGTCCGCACCGGTGCTGGCGATGCTCGAGGGCTCGCCGCGGCGGCTGCGCGTACGCGACCTGGACCGCTGCCTGCACGAGATCGAGGAGCTGTGAGATGACCGCCGACCCGACCGCCCCGCCCGAGGACACCGAGCCGACCCAGCCGGCCCAGCCGGCCCAGCCGGCGGAGCCGATGGACCCCACCCGCGCGGCCGCCCTGTGCGGCGCCGTGCTCGACGAGGTCGAGCGCGCCGTGGTCGGCAAGCGCGACGGCCTCACCCTCGTGCTCGCCGCCCTCCTGGCGCGCGGGCACGTGCTGCTGGAGGACCTGCCGGGGCTCGGCAAGACCCTGGCCGCGCGGTCCTTCGCGCGGGTGCTCGGCCTGGACTTCTCCCGCGCCCAGTTCACTCCCGACCTGCTCCCGGCCGACCTCACCGGGTCGTTCCTCTACGACCAGCAGCGCGGCTCCTTCGACTTCCGGGCCGGCCCGGTCTTCACCCACCTGCTGCTCGCCGACGAGGTCAACCGCACCCCGCCGAAGACCCAGTCGGCGCTGCTGGAGGCCATGCAGGAGCGGCAGGTCACCGTCGAGGGCCGCACGTTCGCGCTGCCCGACCCGTTCGTCGTCGTCGCCACCGCCAACCCGGTCGAGCACGAGGGCACCTACCCGCTCCCGGAGGCGCAGCTCGACCGCTTCCTGCTGCGGGTGAGCCTCGGCTACCCCTCCCGCGACCAGGAGTACGACGTCGTGGCGCGCCGGGTGGAGCGCCGCCAGGAGGACGTGCGGCTCGACGCCGTCACCGACGCCGCCGGCGTCCGGTCGCTCCAGGAGACCGTCGAGCGGGTGCGGCTCGACCCGAGCGTCGGGCGCTACTGCGTCGACCTCGCCGTCGCGACGCGCAGCCACCCGCACGCGCTGACCGGCGCCTCGCCCCGCGGGTCGCTCGGCCTGGCCACCGCCGCCCGCGCCCTGGCCGTCGTCGCCGGACGCGACTACGTGGTGCCCGAGGACGTCAAGGCCGTCGCCCCCTCCGTGCTCGGCCACCGCGTCGCGGTCCGGCCCGAGCTGTGGATGTCCGACGCCAGCGGCGCCAGCGTGGCCGCCGACGTCCTGGGCCAGGTGCCCGTGCCGTCGGTCGGCGCGCCGTGAGCCGGCGGCTCCTCGCGCCCGGCTGGGTCGCCACCACCGCGCTGTCCCGGTCGCTGCTCGTCGGGCTCGTCGCGCTCGGCGCCGGCGTGGGGCTGGGGGAGCCGTCCCTGGTGCTCGTCGCACTGCCGTTCGGGCTCCACGCCGCCCTCGCGCTCGCCGCACGCCCCCGTCGTACGCCGTCGGTGACCCCGCGCACCGGACGCGGGGTCGTCACCGAGGGCGAGTCGCTGCGGCTGCACGTGGCCGTCGACGGCGGCGAGGACGCCGAGCAGATCACCCGCGTGCTCACCCCGAGCCGGTACGTCGCCGGCAGCCCGCACGGCGGACGCCTGGTGGCGGCATATCCCGGACCGGACGACGCACCCGCGGCCTCCGCGCTGGGCGTCAGCCCGCGCCGCTGGGGCCGCCACGTCCTCGGCTCCGAGCAGGTCGCGCTCACCAGCGGGTGGGCGGGCTTCCGGTGGGGGCCGGAGTCGGTGCGGCTGACCGACGTCCGCGCGCTGCCAGTCGTGCCGCCGTTCGACTCCCGCGCCCCCATGCCGCGCCCCGACGGTCTCGTCGGCGCGCACCGCTCGGCCCGTGCCGGGTCGGGCACCGAGCTCGACGGCATCCGGCCCTTCGTCGCCGGCGACCGGCTGCGCCGGATCAGCTGGCGGGTCACCGCGCGCACCGGCGCGGTGCACGTCGCGACGACCCGCGCCGAGCTGGATGCCGGCGTGGTGCTCGTCGTCGACGTCCTCGCCGACGTCGGTGCCTCCGAGGGCGTCGGTGGCGCGGAGTCCAGCCTCGACCGCACCGTGCGCGCCGCCGCCGCGATGGCCGCGCACGCCGTACGCACCGGAGACCGGGTGTCGCTGCGGCAGGTCGGCGGCTCGGTCGCGCCCGTGCCGCCCGGCACCGGACGCCGGCACCTCCACCGGGTGCTCGGGGCGCTGGCCGAGGTGGCCCCGGTCTCCTCGGCCGCCACGACCGGTGGGTCCGCAGGGTCGACCCGCGGGCGCGGCGCCGGCCTGCCCGTCGTACCCGGCTCGACCGTCGTGGTGCTGAGCCCGCTGCTGCACGAGGGACTCGTGGCCGCGGCCGCCGAGCTGGCCCGGTCCGGGGTGCCGACCGTCGTGGTGGACACGCTGCCGCCGGACGCCGCACCGGACGTCGCGGACGCCGATCCCGCCCTGCTCGACCTCGCCTGGCGGCTGCGCCGCCTCGAGCGCGAGGAGGTCGTGCGCGCGCTCGAGGCCGCCGGCGCGCCGGTGGTGACGTGGTCGGGCCAGGGCACCGTGGACGCAGCACTGCGGGCGTTGGGACGCCGGGCGGCGCTGCCGGTGCTGCGCGGGTCCGGGGGTGCGCGGTGAGCGGCGCCGTGCGGCCGGTCGTGCAGGCCCGGAGGTCCCGGCCGTGGACCTGGTCGCCCACCCACCGGGTGCTCTCGCTCGTGGTGCTCGTCGCCGTGCTCGCCGCCGGCTGGCTCGCGCCTGCGCTCGCGGGCGCGGCACCGGGCGGCCTGGCCACGACGGTCGTCGTGGTGCTCGCGATGGCCGCTGCCTGGGTGCCGCAGGGGTCCGTCCCGACCGCAGCCGCGGCCGTGTGCTGCTGGACCTGGGTGCGCGGGCCCGACGACGGGCTCGCGCCGGCCGTGCTGCTGCTCGCGGCCGGACTGGTGGTCGCCCACGTCGCCGCGCTGCTGACGGCGTACGGGCCGCACGACGCGGGCCTCGATCCGGCGCTGCTGCGCACCTGGGTACGCCGCGGCGCGGTGCTGCTGGTCGTCGTGGTGCCGGCCTGGCTGGTCGCGCGAGTGCTCGACGGCGGCTCTGGCGGCTCGGCCGGCTCTGGCGGCTCGGGGGGAGCGCCGGTCTGGGCGGCCGCGATGCTCGCGGTCCTGGGGCTGCTGCTCCTCGGCGCGGCCGTGCTGCGCCGCGACGGCGGGGGAGACCCGGCGGCCTGAGGCCGGACCCGTGGCGGGTGGGCGAGACTGGCCGGGTGACGACCGACCCGCGCCCGCCGCTCGCCGCCGCCCTGGACCTTCAGCCGCACCCCGAGGGCGGCTGGTTCCGGCAGACCTGGGCGGCCGACGAGCAGGCGGTCCTGCCCGACGGGCGGGTGCGGCCGACCGCCACGCTCATCTACTTCTGGCTGCCGGCGGGCGAGTGCTCGGCCTGGCACCGGGTCGCCTCCGACGAGACCTGGCTGGCGCACACCGGCACCGTGGTGCTCGAGCTCGGCGGCGACCGGGAGCGCCCGGGCCCCGGGCGCCAGGTGCACGTCGGGACCGACGCGGACGCCGGCGAGGTCGCGCAGGCGCTGGTGCCCGCAGGGCAGTGGCAGCGCACCGTCCCGACCGACGGCGCGGCCCTGGTGAGCTGCCTGGTGTCGCCGGGCTTCGACTTCGCCGACTTCGAGCTCGCCTGAGGCACCTGCCCGCGCCGGTTGTCGGCGCCGGGTGGTTGTCTGGCCCCGTGCCGACCTACCGCCTCGTCCGCGAGCACGCCGCGCCCCAGGTGCCGGCGCTCGACGACGACCAGCGCAGCGTCGTGGAGCACGGCTCCGGGCCGCTGCTGGTGCTCGCCGGCCCGGGCACCGGCAAGACCACGACCCTCGTCGAGACCGTCGTCGACCGGATCGAGCGCCGCGGGCTGCGCCCCGACCAGGTGCTGGCCCTGACCTTCTCCCGCAAGGCCGCCGAGCAGCTGCGCGACCGGGTCACCGCCCGGCTCGGCCGCACTCTCGCGGGCGGTCTCAGCGCGACGTTCCACTCCTACGCCTATGGCCTCGTCCGCCGGTTCTCGCCCGCGGAGATCTATGCCGCGCCACTGCGCCTGCTGTCGGCGCCGGAGCAGGACGTCGTGCTCCGTGAGCTGCTCACCGACCACCCCGAGTCGGTCCGGTGGCCCGACGACCTGCGCCGCGCGATGGGCACCCGTGGCTTCGCCCGCGAGGTCAACGCCGTGCTCTCCCGAGCCCGGGAGAAGGGCCTCGACGGCGACGCGCTGGTCGGTCTCGGTCGCGAGCACGGCGCTCCCGAGCTGGTCGCGGCCGGGCTCTTCCTCGAGCAGTACCTCGACACCCTCGACTCCCTCGGCGCCACCGACTACGCCGACCTCATCCGCCGGGCCGCGATCGAGGCCGCCGACCACCGCGACGAGCTGCGCCGCGAGCTCGCGTGCGTCGTCGTCGACGAGTACCAGGACACCGACCCTGGCCAGGTGGCGCTGCTGCGCCAGCTCGTCGGTGAGCACACCGAGCTGATCGCGGTCGGCGACCCGCACCAGTCGATCTACGGCTTCCGGGGCGCCGAGGGGCGCGGCATCCTCGACTTCCCCGCGGAGTTCCGGCACGCCGACGGGCGCCCGGCCGACGTGGTCGCGCTGCGCACCACCCGCCGGTTCGGGCCTCGCCTGCTGCGCGCCTCCCAGGCCGTCGCCGGCCGGCTTGCCCTCCCCGGCGCGATCCCGCAGGAGGCGAAGGAGGCGTTCCTGCGCCCGCGCTCGCAGAGCACCGGCACGCCCGGGCAGGTGGTGGTGCGCACCTTCGACACCGAGCGCGCCGAGGTGGAGCACCTCGCCGACCTTCTCCGCCGTGCCCACCTCGAGGACGGCGTGGAGTGGCACGACATGGCCGTGCTCGTGCGCTCCGGCCGCACCACGCTGCCGCCGCTGCGCCGCGCCCTCGCGGCCGCCGGCGTCCCGGTCGAGGTGACCAGCGACGAGGTGCCGCTCGTGCGCGACCCCGCGGTCCTGCCGTTGCTCGACGCGCTGCGCGCCGTCGTCCACCTCGACGAGGACGACCCCGACCACCCCGACCACGTCCACCCCGGGCGCGCGGAGTCGATGCTGCTCGGCCCGCTCGGTGGCCTCGACGCCGGCGACCTGCGCCGGCTCGGACGCCGGCTGCGCGAACGGGCCAAGGCGGAGGCCGACGACGGCGGTCCGGTGCCGCCTCCGTCGCGTGAGCTCGTCCGGCGCGCCGTCGTCGACGTCGAGGAGCTGCTGCGGCCCGGCCTGGACGACGTGACCGGCCCCCGGCCGGTCGTCGCGCCCGAGGTGGCCAAGGCCCGCGCACTGGCCGGCCTGCTCGCCGAGACCCGCACCGCCCTGCACGACGGCGCGTCCGCCGAGGAGGCGCTGTGGCACCTGTGGTCCGGCACCGGCTGGCCCGAGCGGCTCCGGCGCGCGGCCGAGGCGGGTGGCGGCGGAGCGCGCCGCGCCCACCGTGACCTCGACTCCATCTGCGCGCTGTTCGACACCGTGGCCCGGGCGGAGGAGCAGCGGGTGCACCTCGGCGTCGGCAACCTCCTCGACACCCTGGCCGGCCAGCAGATCCCGGCCGACACCCTGGCCGAGCGAGGCCAGCGCGGGTCGGCCGTCCGGCTGCTGACCGCCCACCGCTCCAAGGGCCTGGAGTGGCGCCTGGTCGTCGTCGCGCACGTCCAGGCCGAGGGCTGGCCCGACCTGCGTCGCCGGGCGACGCTCCTCCAGGCCGACCGGCTCGGCGCCGACGGCCTCGTGCCGCCGGTCTCCGCGCGCGAGCTCCTGCTGGAGGAGCGGCGGCTGTTCTACGTCGCCTGCACCCGCGCCCGGGAGCGGCTGGTCGTCACCGCCGTCCGCTCGCCCGACGACGAGGGTGAGCAGCCCTCGCGGTTCCTCGAGGAGCTCGACGCGGGCGACGTCGCACACGTCGTCGGCCGACCGCCGCGCCCGCTGAGCACCGCCGGCCTGGTCGCCGAGCTGCGCCGCCGCGTCGCCGACCCCGAGACCCCCGAGCCGCTGCGCGCCGCGGCGGCACGCCGGCTGGCCCGGCTGGCGGGGGAGACCCTCGACGGTCCCGGCACCCGTCGGCTCGTCCCGCTGGCCGACCCCGCCCAGTGGTGGGGCACCCGGGCGGCCAGCGCGTCCGTCGCGCCGCTGCGCGCGCCCGACCAGCCGGTCCCGGTCTCGGCCAGCGTGCTCACCGAGCTGCTCCAGTGCCCGATGCAGTGGTTCCTCACCCGCGAGGCGGGCGGGTCCTCCCGCGCCCACCAGGCCGCCAACCTCGGCCAGGTGCTGCACGCGCTGGCCGAGCGGGTCGCCTCCGGCGAGCTCGACGAGGCCCTCGACCCCGGTGCGACCACCGAGGGCGTCGAGGCCGGGGTCGACGCGCTGATGCGCCACGTCGACGACGTCTGGGACCGGATGTCCTTCCGCACGCCCTGGGCCAAGGAGCGCGAGCACATCCGGGTGCGGTCCGCGCTCGGGCGGTTCCTGCGCTGGCAGCACGCCTCCACCCGCACCCTGCTGGCCACCGAGGTCGGGTTCCGGGCGGAGGTCGAGGTGACCGACCCGTCCGGCGAGCCGCTGACCGTCCGCCTGCACGGGTACGCCGACCGGGTCGAGGTCGACGCCGACGGCGCCGTCGTCGTGGTCGACCTCAAGACCGGGCGCTCGATGCCGTCAAAGCCGGTCGTGGCCGCCCACCCGCAGCTTGCGCTCTACCAGTACGCCGTGGACGCCGGCGGGGTCGACGGCCTCCTCGACGGCCACGACGACGCCGTCCGGCCCGGACGCACCGGCGGCGCCGAGCTGCTCCAGCTCGGCCTGCCCGACGAGTCGACGACCGCCGTGGTCCAGCAGCAGCCCGCACCGGCTCCCGACGGACCCGAGCGCGAGACGCTGCGGGCCGGACTCGGGCACGTCGCCGACCTGCTGCGGCGCGAGTCCTTCCCGGCCGTCACCGGGAGCTGGTGCCGCGACTGCACCTTCGTGGCCGTCTGCCCGGCGCAGGGTGCTGGGTCGGTGATCGGATGACCGCGCGACCGATCGAGACGCCCGAGCAGCTGCGCGACGTGCTGCACGAGGACTTCGTCTTCAGCCCCGAGCAGTGGGAGGCCATCCGCGCCCCCCTCGGTCCCGGCGTCGTCATCGCCGGAGCCGGCTCCGGCAAGACCACGCTGATGGCGGCCCGAGTCACCTACCTCGTCGTCACCGGGCAGGTGCGCCCCGAGGAGGTCCTCGGGCTGACGTTCACCACCAAGGCCGCGGCCGAGCTGCGGGCGAAGGTCCTCGCCAGCCTGCGCACCGCCGGCGCGCTGGGCCGGCCGGAGGCGCGCGAGCGGGCCGGCATCCCGTCCGGCGAGCGAGCGGACGAGCGGGCACACGAGCCGGCGGACGACCCGGTCGAGGAGACGCTCGAGCCGACCGTGGCGACGTACAACGCCTACGCCTCCACCCTGCTGACCGAGCACGGGCTGCGGATCGGCCACGAGCCCGACACCCGCGTCATCACCGACGCCGCCCGCTACCAGCTCGGCGCCCGCGTCGTCGACACCTACGCCGGGGAGGTCGCGCTGCTGACCGACCACCCGCCGACGGCGATCCAGAACCTCCTGGCCCTCGACTCCGCGATGAGCGAGCACCTCGTCGGACCCGACCGGGTCGCCGAGGTCGACACCGACGCCCGTCGATCCTTCGTCGCCGCCCGGCTGGCGGAGGAGAGCGGCAAGGCCCGCAAGACCTATCTCGGCGCGATCGACGGCGCGCTGTCGGCGATCGACCGCCGTACCGAGCTCCTCGGCCTGGTAGCGGGCTACCGACGGCTCAAGCGCGACCTCGGGCTCATGGACTTCTCCGACCAGATCGAGCTCGGTGCGCGGCTGGCCTCCGAGCGTCCCGAGGTCGGGGCGCTGGAGCGGGAGAAGTTCAAGGTCGTGATGCTCGACGAGTACCAGGACACCTCGGTGGCCCAGGCGCTCATGCTGTCGCGGCTGTTCTCGGGTCCCGACGCCGCGCACGGGCTCGGGCACCCGGTCACCGCGGTCGGCGACCCCAACCAGGCGATCTACGGCTGGCGCGGTGCGTCGGTGTCCAACATCCTGGGCTTCGCGGCGACCTTCCCGCCGGTGCCGGGGGAGCAGCCGCAGCTGCACCACCTGACGGTGAGCCAGCGCTCGGGCGCCCGGATCCTCGACGTCGCCAACCGGCTCGCCCGGCCGCTCTACGAGGGGTCCGAGCAGGTGCGCCCGCTGCGCGCCACCGAGCGCACCGGACCCGGCCGGGTCTCGACCGCGGTGCTGGAGACGCACCCCGACGAGCTCGACCACCTCTGCCGGTCGGTCCTCGCCACCCACGGCGACGGCGTCGCGTGGGCCGACATCGGTGTGCTCACCCGCGACAACGCGCACGCCGCGGAGGTCTTCGACGCCCTCACCGCCGCCGAGGTGCCGGTCGAGATCGTCGGTCTCTCGGGCCTGCTCCGTCTGCCCGAGGTCGCGGAGGTCGTCTCGACCCTGCACCTGCTGCACGACGTCACCGCCAACGCCGACCTGCTCACGCTGCTCACCGGTCCGCGCTGGGCGGTCGGCACCCGCGACCTCGCGCTCCTCGGGCGCCGCGCGGCCGAGATCGCCGGCACCTCCGGTGCGCGCGCTGCCGAGTCCGTCACCGCGCACCTCGTGCAGATCGCCGACGGCGTCGACCCGGCCGAGCTCCCCGCGCTCGACGACGCCCTGGCAGACCCCGGCGACCAGCCCTACTCCGAGGAGGCGCGCGAGCGGTTCGGTCTCCTGGCCGCCGAGCTGCGCCACCTGCGCGGCTTCACCGGCGAGCCGCTGCTCGACCTGGTGCGCCGGGTCATGGACGCCTCCGGCGTCGACGTCGAGCTCGCGTCCGCCGTCAGCCCGGCGGCGGCCGCCCGCCGCGACAACCTCGACCTCTTCGTGAAGGCCGTCGCCGACTTCCAGGCCGTCGACGGCGACACGAGCCTCACCGCGCTGCTGGCCTACCTCACCGCCGAGGACGACGCCGGCAACGGCCTCGACGTGGCCACGCCGACGGAGGCCGACTCGGTCAAGCTGCTCACCGTGCACCGCTCCAAGGGCCTGGAGTGGCACACCGTGTTCCTGGTCGGCGTCTGTGCGACCCGGTTCCCGGCCGGTCGCAGCCGCTCGCTGTGGACCTCCTCGCCCGCGGTGCTGCCGGCGCCGCTGCGCGGGGACGCACCGGACCTGCCGTCCCTCACAGGCCACGACAAGGCGTCGCTCGACGACTACCGCACCGCCAGCCGCGGGCACGAGGCGGTCGAGGAGCTGCGCCTGGGGTACGTCGCCTTCACCCGCGCCGCGCAGCACCTCGCGGTCACCTCCTACTGCTGGGGCACCCGGCCCACGCCCTTCGGTCCGTCCGCCTACCAGGAGGTCGTCCGCGACCAGCTCGCCGACTGGGGCGAGACGTGCGTGTGGCGCGACAAGCCGGAGAAGGGCGAGCCCAACCCGCTGTCCGAGGCAGACCCGGCCACGCCCTGGCCGGTCACCGAGCCGGGCGCGGAGGCCCGCCGCCGGCTCGCGGCCGCGGCACTCGTGCGGGCCGCCGACCCGCTGGCGCCCGACGACGACCTCGACCTGGTCGCCCAGGCCGAGGTCGACGAGTGGGACGCCGAGATCGAGCGGCTGCTCGCCGAGGCCCGCCGCGACCGCGGCTCGGAGGTCGCGGTCCCGCTGCCCGACAGCCTGTCGACGACGTCGCTCCAGCGGCTGCGGGACGCCCCGGAGGAGTTCGCGCGCGAGCTCGCCCGCCCGATGCCCCGTCCGCCCGCCCCGGCGGCGCGGTTCGGCACCCGCTTCCACGCCTGGGTGGAGGCGCGGTTCGGGCAGCAGGCGCTGCTCGACACCGACGAGCTGTCCGGGCGCGGCGACACCGACGTCACCGACGAGGTCGAGCTCGCCGAGCTGGTCGAGCTCTTCGAGAAGGGCGAGTTCGCCGACCGGGTGCCGCTGGCGGTCGAGCCCGCCTTCGCGATCGTGCTCGCCGGCCAGGTCGTGCGGGGGCGGATCGACGCGGTCTACCGCGACGGCACCACCGACGACGGCGAGGACCGCTACCTGCTCGTCGACTGGAAGACCGGCGCCGAGTACCGCGCCGACCCGCTCCAGCTCGCGGTCTACCGCCAGGCCTGGTGCGAGCTGCGCGGCGTACGACCCGAGCAGGTGCGCGCGGCGTTCTACTACGTGCGGGCCGGCTCGCTGGTCGAGCCGCCCGACCTCCCCGACCGCGCGGAGCTCGAGGCGCTGCTGGCCTGACCGGCCTGACCGGCCCGACCGGTCCGCAGGGCTGCCAGCACGCCGAGCGCCGCGGTGCGCCCGGCGCGGTTCGCCCCGACGGTGCTCGCCGACGGCCCGTAGCCGACCAGCTGCACCCGCGGGTCGGCGACGGCGGTCGTGCCGTCCATCCGGATCCCTCCGAGCTCGGTGCGCAGGTGCAGCGGTGCCAGGTGCGACACGGCCGGCCGGAAGCCGGTCGCCCAGAGGATCGCGTCGGCCGGCTCACTGGTGCCGTCGTCCCACTGCACCGCGCCCGGCGCGACCCGGTCGAACATCGGCCGTCGTGCGTACGCCCCGATCGCCTCGGCCGCCCGCTCCTGCTCGCGCAGCACCAGCCCGGTCACGCTGACCACGCTGCGCGGCGGCAGCCCGCGGCGTACCCGGTCCTCGACCATCGCCACCGCCTCGCGGCCGGCCTCGGGCGTGAAGTCGTCGGTGCGCCACACCGGCGGGCGACGGGTGACCCAGAGCGTGTCGGTGACCAGCGCGATCTCGCCGAGCAGCTGCACCGCGGACGCGCCCCCGCCGACCACGACGGTGCGCAGACCACAGAACGTCTCTGCACCCGGGTAGTCGTGCGTGTGGACCTGCAACCCGCCGAAGGTCTCGGCACCCGGGTAGCGCGGCACGAACGGCCGGGTCCAGGTGCCGGTCGCGTTGACCAGGGTGCGGGTACGCCACGTCGTGGGCCGACCGGCGTGCTCGCCCTCGACGACGAGCAGCCCGGGCTCGGTGGCGTCGTCGGCGACGCGGTGCACGGTCACGGGGCGCCGCACGGGGAGCCGGTGCTCCCGCTCGTACGCCGCGAAGTACGCCGGCACCGCGACGTTCGCGCGCTCGCCGGGCGCCGGGTCGGGCGCAGCCGCGTCGGGCAGTGCGTGCACGCCGTGGACGTCGTGCATCGTGAGTGAGTCCCAGCGGTGCTGCCAGGCACCGCCGGGCGCGGCGTCGGCGTCGAGCACGACGTGCCGGACGCCCCGCCGGGCGAGGTGGTACGACGCCGACAGCCCGGCCTGCCCGGCCCCGACCACCACCGCGTCCCACGTCTCCACGTCGTCGTGAACGCCGCGGACGGCCCGCCTAGTCCCGGGGGGGTGCTCGTACCGGGTCCTAGGGTCGGAGCATGACCGCACCCCACGTCGCCCTGGCCGACGGCGCCCACGACCGGCTCGGCGTCCACCGCAAGGACGACGCCTGGCTCGACGCCACCTGGGCCGACCCGGCGTCGCGGGTGCTCGTCGTGTCCGGCACCCGCGTGCGCCCGGTCGGACGCACGCTGCCGTGGGTGCCCACCGACGAGGCGCCCGAGGGCGTGCGCGTGCTGCTCGGCGAGCGCGACGCGACGACGTACTGGGCCCTCATCACCGGCCCGGAGGTCGCCGCCAGCCAGGAGGGGGAGTGGTACCCGCTGCGCGGCCTCCTGCCCGCCCTCGTCGGCGGCAGCAGCGACCAGGCGCCCCTGGTCTTCCACGCTCTCGGCCTCGCGGAGTGGCACTGGGCCACCCGGCACTGCCCGCGCTGCGGCAGCTCCCTGGAGTCGCGCGCGGCCGGGCACGAGCTGACCTGCACGTCGTGCGGCCGCACGCAGTTCCCGCGCACGGACCCCGCGGTGATCATGGTCGTCACCGACGGCGAGCCCGGGACGCCCGAGGAGCGCTGCCTGCTCGGCCGCTCGCCGCAGTGGCCGCCGGGGCGCTACTCGACGCTCGCCGGCTTCTGCGAGCCCGGCGAGACCCTCGAGGACGCCGTACGCCGTGAGGTCGCCGAGGAGACCGGCGTCACGGTCGGCGACGTGGAGTACTTCGGCAACCAGCCCTGGCCGCTGCCGGCCAGCCTGATGCTCGGCTTCATCGGCCGCGCGGTGTCGACCGAGATCGACGTCGACGCCGACGAGATCGAGGACGCGCAGTGGTTCACCCGCGCCGAGATGTCCGAGCAGGCCGAGGCCGGCACGCTCGTGCTGCCCGGTCCGGTGTCGATCAGCCGGTCGCTGATCGAGCACTGGCACGGCGGTCACCTGCCCGGTCAGTGGTGACCGGGCACGTCGCGTCGTGCTGATCCGCTGGTGGCGCGGCGTCAGGCCAGCGCGGCGATCTTCTCCTTGACCTGCGCCAGCGACGGGTTGGTCTGCGCGGACCCGTCGGAGTAGACGAGGGTCGGGACGGTCTGGTTGCCGCCGTTGACCTTCTCGACGATCTGGGCGGCCTCCGGGACCTGCTCGATGTCGACGACCTCGTAGGAGATCCCCTCCCGGTCCATCTGGCTCTTCAGCCGGTGGCAGTAGCCGCACCAGGGGGTGGAGTACATCGTCACGCTGGTCATCTCAGGAGTGTCGCCTCTCCGGTCTAGGGTCGGGGCCGTCCCCGCCGTCCATCCCCGCCAACACCGTCGCACCAGGAGTTGTTCCGCGTGTCCGTGAGCCCGTCCACCGTCGACCCGGCCCGCCTGCTGGAGGCGCTGGACCCCGAGCAGCGGGCGGTCGCGGAGGCCCTGCGCGGACCGGTCCGCGTGCTCGCCGGAGCCGGCACGGGCAAGACGCGGGCGATCACCCACCGCATCGCCCACGGCGTCGCCACCGGCACCTACGCGCCCACCGAGGTGCTGGCGGTGACCTTCACGACCCGTGCGGCGGGGGAGATGCGTCAGCGGCTGCGCTCGCTGGGTGCCCCGGGCGTCCAGGCGCGCACGTTCCACTCCGCCGCGCTGCGCCAGCTGCGCTACTTCTGGCCGCACGTCCACGGCACCGAGCTGCCGCAGCTGACCGAGTCCAAGATCCCGATGGTCGTCTCGGCTGCCCGGTCGCTGCAGATGCGGCCCGACCAGGCCCAGCTGCGCGACCTCGCCTCGGAGATCGAGTGGGCCAAGGTCAGCAACGTCCGGCCCGACGACTACCCGCGCATCGCCGAGCAGCGCGACCGCAGCGTCGCCGGGCTCGACCCCGAGCTGGTCGCCCGGGTGCTGCGCGGCTACGAGGAGGTCAAGCGCGACCAGGGCCGGATGGACATGGAGGACGTCCTGCTGCTGACCGCTGGCCTGCTGGCCGAGGACGAGCGCGTCGCCGCGCAGGTGCGTCGGCAGTACAAGTGGTTCGTCGTCGACGAGTTCCAGGACGTCTCGCCGCTGCAGTTCGCGCTGCTCGAGCTGTGGCTCGGGGGCCGCGACGAGCTGTGCGTGGTCGGAGACCCGGCGCAGACGATCTACTCCTTCGCCGGGGCCGACGCCCGCTACCTCCGCGACTTCCCGAAGCGCTTCGCTGGCACCACCTCGGTCGACCTGGTGCGCAACTACCGGTCGACGCCGCAGGTGGTCAACGGCGCCAACACGGTCCTGGAGGGCAGCGGCTCCTCCGGCGTACGGCTCCAGGCCCAGCGGCCGGCCGGTCCGGCCCTGGTGGTCGGTGGGCACCCCGACGAGGTCGCCGAGGCCAAGGCCGTCGGCTCGGCGGTCGCCCGGCTGCGCGACCGCGGCCGTCCGCTGTCGGAGATCGCGGTGCTGTTCCGCATCAACGCCCAGTCCGAGGCCTACGAGGACGCCCTGACCGACGCCGGCGTGCCCTACACGATCCGCGGCGCCGCCCGGTTCTTCGAGCGGCCCGAGGTGCGCGAGGCCGTCACCCGGCTGCGCGGCACCGCCCGCGGGGGCGGCCGCCCGGCGGACGGCGACACGTGGGTCGACCTGGTCCGCGACACGCTCGCGGGCATGGGCTGGCACGCCACTCCTCCGGAGGGTCGGGGCCAGACCCGCGACCGCTGGGAGTCCTGGCAGGCGCTGGTCGACCAGGCCGAGGCCTTCGACCAGGGCGGCAGCGACACGACCCTCGACGCGTTCGTCGACGACCTCGACCGCCGCGCCGCCGAGCAGCACGCGCCGGTCGCCGAGGGCGTCACCCTGGCGACGTTCCACGCGGCCAAGGGCCTGGAGTGGGACTCCGTCTTCCTCGTCGGCCTCCAGGACGGCACCCTCCCGCTCACCCACGCCACCACGCCGGAGGCGATCGAGGAGGAGCGCCGGCTGCTGTACGTCGGCATGACCCGCGCCCGCGAGGACCTCTCGCTCAGCTGGGCGATGGCACGCAACCCCGGCCAGGCCGCCCGGCGCAAGCCGTCGCGATTCCTGACCCCGCTGCTGCCCGCCGACGCCGCCGTCGAGCGGCCGGGGCGTCGTCGCCGGGGCGCCCGCACCTGCGTCGAGTGCGGCGCACCGCTGGTCGGCAACGGTGCGAGCAGGCGCTGCGCCGACTGCCCGGCGCCGTACGACGAGGAGCTCTTCGAGCGTCTGCGCACGTGGCGCAAGGAGCGTGCGTCGGCCGAGGAGATCGCGCCGTTCATGGTCTTCAGCAACGCCACTCTCGAGCAGATCGCCGAGCACCGGCCCGCCTCGCGTGCAGCCATGCTGCGCATCAACGGTGTCGGCCCCGAGAAGCTCGAGAAGTACGCCGACGACGTGCTCGCGCTGGTCGGCTGAGCGCCTCCCGAGCGGCCCGGCCCGCCCCGGCCAGAGGGGTCCGGGAAGAAAAATCAAGAAATCCTATTAAATGATTTGCCGGGCCGATCGGCGCAGGACTAACGTCCCTCGCACGTACTGAACACCGCGCACCACGGCCCTGGCACGGCCGGCGCACGATTCCACCGAAGGAGGTGGCACCTCATGGAGAACATCACCACCACCGCGACGTCCCGCGTGACCGACATCCCGTCGTTCGCGTTCGGTTCCGGCATGTCCACGGCCGCCACCTCTCTGCGTGGCGACCTCATGGGCGCCCAGCGGTGCATCGATCTCGGCACCGCCGGCTCGGTCATCCGCACCCGTGAGGACGTCGTCAAGGGACACGTGGCTTTCCCGGCCACCTACGTCCCGGGTCCCCACGCCTGGAGTCCGCCGATCTGACACCACGTCTGATCGGCAGCCTCCAGGCCGCGGAACCCGAACCCCGGGATCCGCGGCCTTTGTCATTTCCACGCCGCTTACTCGCACACCCACGAGAGCAGGACATGACCATCACGACGCATCACCACAGCGATCAGCACGAAGCAACAAGGAGGCACAGCATGGACACCAGCGTTCTCGAGCGCGCACCTCGCGCGCTGGCGGACGAGTCGCTGGCGGCACCCACCCTCGGGGTGCTCCACGACGAGGCGGGCAAGGTCGACCAGGACCGCCTGCCCTGCCGCGTGAACGACCCGGAGCTCTGGTTCGCGGAGTCCCCGGTCGACGTGGAGCACGCCAAGTCGCTCTGCACGGACTGCCCGGTCCAGCAGATGTGCCTGGCGAGCGCGCTCGACCGGCGCGAGCCGTGGGGCGTGTGGGGCGGTGAGCTCTTCCTCCAGGGAGTGGTCATCCCCCGCAAGCGGCCCCGTGGTCGCCCGCGCAAGAACCAGACCGCCGACGGCGCCGCGGCATGACCGCCACGGCAGCCCCCACCCAGACGTACGAACCCACGCGAAGGAACACCACCATGAACGGCATCTCAGAAGACCTGGCGAGGGCGCATAGGGACGCGCGCCTCGCCGAGGCGCGCGACCTGCGGGCGGGCCACCAGTTGGCCCGTGCCCGGCGCTTGAGCCGCAAGGCCGAGCGCGCTGCGCAGCAGGCACGCCTCGCCATCGCTCGCGCTCTGTAGCACCAGGGGGCCTCGCCTCCTCACCCTGATCGCGGGTGATGATCCCTCCGGGGGTCGGACCGACCACAGGTCGGTCCGGCCCCCGGTTCTGCTTTTCCTCCCACGTCACGGCCTCCGCGGCCCGTCCTGGGTCGGCGGGGCCCGCCGGCGCGCTAGCGTCCTGGATATGCTGACCTGCGACTTCTGCGGGACCACCGCGTCCGACGAGGCGGGTGCCGCGCTCACCTGGTCGATGGGCGTCGAGCACGGCCGGGTACGCCGCTTCTGCCCGCGCTGCTCGCGCGAGCACGTGCGCGGCATGGAGGGGAAGCTGGACAGCGACGCCTGGTGAGGCCCGCCCGTCAGCCGGTCTGGATCAGCCGGTCTCCATCAGCTCGTCCCAGGCGCACCCGCACTCCGGGTGCCGGGTCCACCGGCACGCCTCGGGCAGCGCACCGGGTGCGGCGTCGTGGAGGTCGACCGTCGCCGACCACACCGCCGGACGTACGCCGGCGCGCAGCGCGGCCACCTGGGCGGCCACCAGCGCCGCGACCCGACGTCGCAGCAGCGCCGACATGGGAGCGCCGGGCCGGCCCGCCAGCTGCTCCAGCAGGAACGGCCGGCGCGGGTCGGCCAACGACTCGTGCGCGTCGACGCAGCGCGTGCAGGCGGTGCGGCCCGGGTCGACGTACGGGCCGACGCGCACGACGCCGGGCGTGCCGGTGCCGCCGACGACGAGGTGGGGCGTCGAGTCGGCGACCAGGTGGTCGAGGAGGCCACGGCCGACCGGCGCGGCGCGTGCGACGACGTGGAGCGCTCGCCCGCCGGCCCCGGACGGGTGGGCGGCAACGTGGGCAGGGACCGCGGCGGCATCGAGGTCGGGCAGGAGCCCGTCGGGGTCGTCGACCGCGAGTGGCGCCGGCGTGCGTCGCATGGGCGGCCCGCCCTCGACGAGACCGGCGGCGACGAGCTGCCCGAGCGCACGGCCGGCGGGGGAGCCCGGTGCCGGTGGGTCGGGCGGGGGTCCGTCGGCGAGGTCGCGCAGCAGCGCGGTCACCTCGGGATCACGTGGGAGCAGCACCCGGGCGGGCGGGTCGAGGCCGACCTGCACGGTGGCGGGGTCGCGCCGGAGCACGTGCACGCCGGGCCGCAGTCGCATGCGGTCGACCCTGGCACGGATCGGCTGACGACGGATTCCGTCGTCCACAGGGCCGGGGACCGGCTTGCGGCCGGGCGGCCGGCCCCGCGGACCGACGTGACGGGTCGGATCAGGCCTTGCCGAGGATCCGGTTGAGGTTGGTGCTGCAGACCGGGCAGACGGCCTTCGCCATCTTGGTGCCCTTGTCGTTGACCTTCACCTCGCCCTCGGCCTCGCGCTTCTCCTTGCACTTCACGCAGTAGAACTCGCCGCTCCAGGTCTCGGCCATCGCGAGAGCCTCCTCGGTACGTGGGTCGATGTGATGTGACTCGCACCCTAGGGCATGTCCGCGGCGCAGCGGGCGCACGACGGCGCTGGATCGGCGCCGCGCCGGGCGTACGGCGGGCACCTCAGCGGGTCACCGAGGCCTGTCCGGGGGCGCCAGTAGGGTGCCGAACATGTCCTCCGAGCCGACGCACCTGCGACTGGAGCGCCCCGCCGACGGCATCGCGCTGCTGGTCCTCGACAACCCCGAGCAGCGCAACGCGATGTCCGGTCCGATGACCTCCGCGTGGGTCGACGCGATCGACGGGCTGGCCGCCGACCCGGACGTCCGCGTCGTGGTCGTCACCGGCGAGGGCAGCGCGTTCTGCAGCGGCGGCGACACCTCCTGGCTGGCCGCCGAGCCCGACGCGACGGTCGACGCCCTGCGCGACCGGATGATGCCGTTCTATCGGGCCTGGCTGTCGATCCGCCGCCTGGAGGTCCCCACGATCGCCGCGCTCAACGGCCCCGCGATCGGTGCCGGGCTGTGCGTCGCGCTCGCGTGCGACATCCGGTACGCCGCAGCCGGGGCGCGCCTCGGCGTCCCCTTCACCCGCCTCGGGCTGCACCCGGGCATGGCGGGCACCCACCTGCTGCCCGACGTGGTCGGCCCGGCGGCGGCCCGCGACCTGTTCCTCACCGGCCGGCTGGTCAGCGACGACGAGGCGGTCCGCCTCGGCCTGGTCTCCCGCGTGCTGCCCCAGGAGGGCTTCCTCGACGCCGTGCTCGACACCGCCCGTGACGTCGCCGGCACCGCACCGGTCGCGGCCAAGCTCACCAAGCTGGCGCTGGCCGACGGCGGGCACGCCGACGTCGAGCAGGCGCTGCGCTGGGAGGGCGTGGCCCAGCCGGTCACGATGGCGACCGCCGACCTCCAGGAGGGCCTGCGCGCGGTGCGGGAGAAGCGCCGCCCGGCGTTCGAGGGCCGCTGAGCGGGGGCACCGAGCCGTGATGCCGCAATCCGGACGTGCCGACGGGGCCCCAGGCCGTGGCGACGCTTGCCTTCCCCTTGCGAACGTCACCGGTGGCACAGAGCCCCGTCGTCGGCACCAACCTACGGAGCCGCCGCGACGACGGTCAACGCGGGGTCGTCCCCACCTGTGGACAACGGTGTGGACAGGGCTGTGGGGAACGCCGTGGAACGGTGGAGGACCGGTGGACGACCGGCCGACAGGGGCCGCACCGAGCGGCGCAGCCACGCCTCGGACCCGCCCCACGCTGCACACACGTCCCTCCACAGTCTGTGGACGAAATCTTTCCCGACGGCCTGCGGAGAGGTGCTCGCGATGAGCGGCCCGACGACGTACGACGGCGGCGCGGTCGCCGCGCTGCGCCGGATCGCGTTCCTCCTCGAGCGCGCGCGCGAGGAGACCTACAAGGTCAAGGCGTTCCGCAACGCCGCCGCCACCGTGCTGCCCCTGGCCGACGACGTCCTGGAGCGCCACGTCGCGGAGGGCACGCTGCGCGAGCTGCCCGGCATCGGCGCCAGCACCGCCGACGTGATCGCCTCGGCGGTCCGCGGCGAGATGCCGCGCCGGCTGGCCGCCGTCGAGGCCGAGCACGGTGGACCGCTCACCGACGGTGGAGCGGCGCTGCGGGAGGCGCTGCGGGGCGACCTGCACTCCCACTCCGACTGGTCCGACGGGGGCTCTCCGCTGGAGGAGATGGCGATGACCGCGCTGGAACTCGGTCACGACTACCTCGTCCTCACCGACCACTCGCCGCGGCTCAAGGTCGCCCGCGGACTGAGCGCCGCCCGCCTGGCCAAGCAGCTCGACGTCGTCGACGCCGTCAACGCCCACCTGGGTGCCGCGAGCGGGTTCACGCTGCTCAAGGGCATCGAGGTCGACATCCTCGACGACGGCTCGCTCGACCAGTCCGAGGAGATGCTCGACCGCCTCGACCTCCGCGTCGCCAGCGTCCACTCCAAGCTCGCGATGGACGCCCCCGACATGACCCGCCGGATGGTCGCCGCCGTCGGGCAGCGCCACACCAACGTGCTCGGCCACTGCACCGGCCGGCTCGTCACGGGCAACCGCGGCACCCGCGCGCAGTCCCGGTTCGACGCGCGGGCGGTCTTCGAGGCCTGCGCCGAGCACGACGTGGCCGTCGAGATCAACAGTCGTCCCGAGCGGCGCGACCCGCCCACCGACCTGCTCGCCCTGGCCCGCGACGTCGGCTGCCTGTTCTCGATCGACAGCGACGCCCACGCGCCGGGCCAGCTCGACTTCCCCGTCTACGGCTGCGAGTGCGCCGAGCAGGCGGGCATCGAGCCCGACCGGATCGTCAACACGTGGGAGCGCGACCGGCTGCTCGCCTGGGCGGCCAAGGACTGACCTGCGGCGACGTCACCCTGCCGCCCAGCGACACGGCCGGGCTCGCGCAGGACCGCCCGCGGGCGACCGATGTGTCCTAGGTTGAGGTGCCATGGTGCAGCCGGCGGTGGAGGTACGGCGGTCGCGTCGCCGTCGCCGGACCGTGTCGGCGTACCGCGACGACGACGTCATCGTCGTGCTCGTGCCCGACACCTTCTCCAAGGACGAGGAGGCCACCTGGGTACGCCGGATGGTCGCCCGGGTCACCAAGGCCGAGGAGCGCGCGGCGCTCACCGACGCCGACCTGCTCGCGCGGGCGCAGCGGCTCAGCGACACCTACCTCGGCGGTCTCGCCCAGCCGGAGTCGGTGCGGTGGGTGTCCAACCAGCGCACCCGCTGGGGGTCCTGCACGCCGGCCGACCGCACGATCCGGCTTTCGGCGCGCCTGCAGGGCATGCCGGGCTGGGTGCTCGACTACGTGATCGTCCACGAGCTGGCGCACCTGCTGGAGCCCGGGCACACGCCGGAGTACTGGGCGTGGGTCGACCGATACCCGAAGACCTACAAGGCACAGGGCTACCTGCTCGGCTGGTCCGAGGGTGCCCGGATCTCGCCGCCGCAGGAGTTCACCGAGGAGTCGGGCGGCTGATCCGCGGCCGACTCCCGGAGTCCTCAGCGGCCGGAGCCGCGGTCAGCCCAGCACGCGGGTGCGCGCCAGCGCGACCGCCTCGGCCAGGCTCGGCTCGGGGTCGGGCAGGGCGTCGACCGGCCACCAGCGGACGTCGAGCGACTCCTCGCTGACCGCGTGCTGCGCGCCGTGAGGGGCGACGGCGACGAAGCGCACGTCGAGGTGGTGCACGTCGCGGGCGCCGGGCGGATCGGCCGGGGCACCCTCGGGCGGGCGGCAGAACGGGACGACGTGCTCGTCGAGCTGGACCGGCACCGGGTCGAGCACCAGTGACGCGACGCCGGACTCCTCCTGACCCTCGCGTGCCGCGGCGCCCGCGAGCCCGCTGTCGCCCGGCTCGAGGTGACCGCCGAGCTGGAACCACCGCACCGCCTTGGCGTGCAGGGTGAGCAGCACGTGGTCGCCGTCCTGGTCGAGCAGCACCAGCGACGCGGTGAGGTGGTCGGGCCGGCAGGCGCGCGACGTACCGTCGGGGTGGGCGCGCAGGTGGGCGACGTACCGCTCCTGCAGCGCCGCCTGCCGGGCGTCGGGTGGGGTCCAGTCGGTCAGCGTCGTCAGTGACTCGGCGTGCTGCCCGCGCAGGCGTGCGGGCTCGTCGGGCCGCGGAGCGGCGGTGAGGCTCACTCGCCGTCGAGCAGCTTGCGCAGCTCGGCGTCGAAGTCGTCCTCGCCCAGCGCCTCGGGGGCGGTGGCGCCCTCACGGAAGCCGAGCGGGTCGTCGAGGTCGGTCGACGTCGGCAGCAGGTCGGGGTGGGTCCACACGCCGTCGCGGGCCTCCACGCCCTGCCGGTCGCGCAGCGACGCCCACAGGGTGGCGGCGTCGCGCAGGCGGCGGGGCCGCAGCTCGAGGCCGACGAGGGCGGCGAAGGTCTCCTCGGCCGGACCGCCGGTGGCGCGGCGGCGGCGTACGGCCTCCTGGAGCCTGCCGGCCGTGGGCATCCGCTCGGCGGTCGCCATCGAGACGACCTCGTCGACCCAGCCCTCGACCAGGGCCAGCGCGATCTCGAGACGCTCGAGCGCGGCCTGCTGGGCGGGGGAGCGCGGGACGTCGAACAGCCCGCCCTCGAGGAGCTCCTGCAGGGCGGCGGGGTTGCTCGGGTCGAGCCCGCGCATCTGCTCCTCGACGCGCTGCTGCATGCCCTCGACGTTGATCTCGACGCCGGAGGCGTACTCGGTGACGGCGCCGACGAGGTGGTCGCGCAGCCACGGCACCGCGGCGAAGAGTCGCTGGTGGGCGGCCTCGCGCAGCGCGAGGTAGAGCAGGACGTCGTCGTCGCTCACGTCGAGCCCCTCGGCAAAGGCCGCGACGTTGGCGGGCACGAGGGCAGCCTTGCCGGGGGCGGTGAGCGGGAGCCCGACGTCGGTGGCGCCGAGGACGGAGCCGGCGAGGTGGCCGAGCCCGGTGCCGACCTGCTGGGCGAGCATCCCCCCGACGGCCTGGCCGAGGATGCCGAGGATCGGACCGGCCTGCGCGCGGGCCTCCTCGGGCAGCGCGGAGGAGAGCCCCGACACCGACTGCTCGGCCACGGGCTCGACGAGCACCTTCCAGGCGTCGAGGGTGGCGACGACCCACTCGGCGCGGCTCCAGGCGGCGGTGGTGGTGACCGCCGACGGGAACGACGTCGTCTCCTCCAGCCACAGGTCGGCCAGGCGGACCGCGTCGGCGACGGCGTCGGACTGCTTGGACGTCGGGCTGGGGTCGGGCTCCTGGGCGACCTGCTTGCGGGCGAGGTCGGCGGCGAGGTCCCAGTTGAGCGCGCCGTCGTGCGGCTGCATCATCGCCTGGATCTGGCCGAAGATCGCGCTGAGGTCGAAGCCGCCCGCACCGCCGGCCCCGCCGAGCATGTTGCCGAGCGGACCGGCCATCCCCCCGGAGAACAGCTGCTCGAACGGCGTGCCGCGGAACGGGTTGTTCGCGTCGTCGCCCTCGGGGCGGTCGGAGGAGTCGCTGCTGCTCATGGGTCCACGGTACGCGGTCGCGACCACCGTTCGCCGAGGGCGAACGCGGCCACCGACCGCGGGGCCGCGCACGGTCTAGGGTGCCGACCATGAGCAGCACCGAGGCCACGTCCGACGGGACCGTCCGGCTCTGCGACGTGCGCGACACCGCGCTGGTCGTGGACGAGGTCCTCGACGCCCTGGAGGGCGCGGAGGACGGCGGGGTCACGCTCTTCGTGGGGCGGGTGCGCGACCACGACGGCGGCAAGGGCGTCGAGGGGCTCGAGTACTCCGCCCACCCCAGCGCCACCGCCCGGCTGCGGCAGGTCTGCGAGGAGGTCGCGGCCCGCCACGACGTGCACGCCGTGGCCGCCGTCCACCGGGTCGGCACGCTGGCGATCGGCGACGCCGCGGTCGTCGTCGGCACCGCCGGCGCCCACCGGGGCAGCACCTTCGACGCCACCCGCGACCTCATCGACACCCTCAAGGCGCAGGTGCCGATCTGGAAGCACCAGTCGTTCTCCGACGGCACCGAGGAGTGGGTCGGCTCGCCCTGAGCGCCGGCGATCCCGGGCGAGGCCAGTGCGGGCCGCGTGTCTCCCCGATCCGACGGCAGGTCGCGCCTACCGTCGGTGCATGGTCCTGCTGTGGCTGCTCCCCGCACTGGTGGTGACCCTCGCCGCCATGCTGTGGGTCGGCTGGGCCGGCCGCGAGCGCACCGTCGAGGTCGACCGCGACGAGGAGCTCCGGCGCCTCGGGGAGGCGCTGCAGGGCGACTCCCGCAAGGCCCGCCGCGCCCGCGCCGCCGGGTACGTCGTACCGCCGCGGGGTCGCGAGCGCAGCTCGGCCGTCGCCGTACGCCGTCCGCCGCGGGTGCGGATGGTGCCGCCGCCTCCTGTCGAGGCCGGTGACGCGGCCGCCGCGGACGCAGGCGACGCTGCCGAGACCCGCGAGCAGGTCGACCCGCCGGCCGCCGAGCACGGGCCGGAGCAGCAGTCCGAGCAGCGTCCCGAGCACGGCCCGGGGCAGTACCGCGCGTCCTGACCTGCGCCGGCGCCGCCCGCCACGGGTGTCCGTTCGCCGGAGGTCCGCGCGGCGTGCTTGGAGCGTGATGAGAGTCTGTCCGCCATGAGCCAGCGCCTGATCGCCGCGTTCATCGCGGTACCCGCGGCGCTCGGTCTGATCCTGTACGCCGCCACCGCGCGGCTGCCCTACGCGACCTACGCGCCCGGCTCGACCGTCGACGTGCTCGGCACGACCGACACCGACGCCCCGATCGTCACCGTCGACGGCGCCGAGACCTACGAGGACGGCGGCCAGCTGCGGATGACCACCGTGCGGGTGTCCGAGGCGGCCGCGACCGGCGAGACGCCCGGGCTGTCGCTGTGGGACCTGATGGCGGTGTGGTTCGACGGCGACAACGCGGTCTACCCGTACGACGCCGTCCACGCGCCCGACGAGACGCCGCGGTCCAACGAGCAGGAGGGCGCCCAGCAGATGGCCGACTCCCAGGACTACGCCGTCGAGGTGGCGCTGTCGGAGCTCGGCTACGACGTGCCGCAGGTCGTCAAGGTCGCCCAGGTGACCCCGGACAGCCCGTCCGACGGGGTGCTCAGCGAGAACGACGTGCTCCGGTCGGTCGACGGCACCGACATCGGCGGCGACGCCCAGCTGCGCAACCTCATCCAGCGCCGCGGCGTCGAGGGCGAGCCGCTGGAGATCGGCATCACCCGCGACGGCAAGGACCGCACGGTCGAGGTGGTGCCGACGACGACCGACGGCCGGCTGCTCATCGGGATCCTGACCGGCATCGACTACGACTTCCCGGTCGACGTCTCGATCGCCATCGACCCGCGCATCGGCGGTCCGAGCGCCGGACTCGTCTTCTCGCTCGCCGTCTACGACACCCTCACGCCCGGCTCGCTGACCGGCGGGCACGACGTCGCCGGCACCGGCGAGATCTACCCCGATGGCACCGTCGGCCCGATCGGTGGCATCCAGCAGAAGATCGCCGGCGCCCGCCAGGACGGCGCCGAGCTGTTCCTGGTGCCGGAGGCCAACTGCGCCGACGCCCTGGCCGCCGACAACAACGGCGACATGCGCCTGATGCGCGCCAGCACCATGCACGAGGTCCGCGTCGCGCTGGAGGCGTACGCCGAGGACACCGACGCCGACCTGCCCAGCTGCGAGGACGCCGCCTGATGACGACCGACCACGACCAGCACGATCAGCCCGACCGGCCCGACCAGCCCGAGGCGCACCTGCCCGACGACCCGCGGATGGCCGACCTCGACGCCGACCCGGCGCTCGCCGCCGCCGTGCTCGAGGTCGAGCAGCACGCGGCGTCGCTGGGCTGGGACCAGCCCGCCCGGCTGTTCGCCCTGGTCGACACCGCCGAGCTGGTCGCCGCCGAGCCCGCCCTGGCCGCGGCGATGGGTCTCGACGACCCGGCCGAGGCCGGCGGTCTGACGCCCGTGGAGCAGGAGGAGCTCGACCCCGCGCAGGCTCTCGAGGACGTCCTGGAGGGCATCGTGTGGCCCGCCCAGGTCGCCGGCTGCGCGGCGGTCGTGGAGCGCCTCGTGCTGCCGCCGGGCGCCGAGGGCGCGCTGCCCGAGGACGCCACCGCCGCGCTCGACGCCGCCCGCGCGCACCCCGACCGCCAGGAGGTGCGCATCGTCGCCGGCGCCACCCGCACCGGGTCGACGTACTGCGCCCTGCGGCTGCGCGCCCACGACGACCCGACCTCGGTCGTCAGCAGCACCGACCTGGTGCCCGGCCTGCTCGCCCTGGTGCGCGGCACACTGGTCGACCCCGAGACCGACACCCCCACCCACACCCCCACCGACCCCCGTACGCAGGACGGGCCCGCCACCGCCGGCGGGCCGGAGGAGACGCCGTGAGCGAGCTGTTCGACGACGACCCGCGGGCCACCCCGCCCGCGCCGCCCCGCCAGACGCGCCGCTCACGTGCGCTGCTGGTGACCGGCGTGATCCTGCTGGTGATGATCTTCAGCCTCACCGGCTTTGCGTCGCTCTACACCGACCGGCTGTGGTTCAACTCCGCCGGCTTCGGCCAGGTCTTCTCGACCCTGCTGTGGACCCGCATCGCGCTGTTCCTGGTCTTCGGTGTGGTGTTCGGCGCGGTGGTCGCGGCCAACGTGTACGTCGCCTACCGGTTCCGGCCGCTGTTCCGGCCCCAATCGCGTGAGCAGACCAGCCTCGACCGCTACCGCGAGGCCGTCACCCCGGTCCGCACGTGGCTGCTGGTCGCCGTCGCGGTGATCGTCGGTCTCTTCGCCGGCACGTCGGGCATGAGCCAGTGGCGCACCTACCTGATGTGGCGCAACGGCAGCGACTTCGGCACCGACGACCCCTACTTCAACCGCGACGTGGGCTTCTACGTCTTCGACCTGCCGTGGTGGCACTTCCTCACCGACTTCGTGATGGCCGTCGCGGTCGTCTCGCTCATCGCCGCGGCGGTCGTGCACTACCTGTTCGGCGGCATCCGGCTGCAGGCGACGACCGACAAGTTCTCCGGGCCGGCCCAGGTGCAGCTCTCGGTGCTGCTCGGCGTCTTCGTGCTCGCCAAGGCCGTCGACTACTTCCTGGACCGCTTCGACCTGGTCAACCAGCAGAACTCGCTGTTCACCGGGATGAACTACACCGCCGACAACGCGCTGCTGCCCAGCAAGAACATCCTCGCGGTCGTGGCGATCATCTGCGCGGTGCTGTTCTTCGTGAACGTGTGGCGCCGCACCTGGCAGCTGCCCACGCTGGGGCTTGGCCTGCTGGTGCTCTCGGCCGTCCTGCTCGGGATGATCTGGCCCGCGATCGTGCAGCAGTTCCAGGTGAAGCCCTCGGAGGCCGACCGCGAGGAGGCCTACATCGCCCGCAACATCGAGGCGACGCGTCAGGCCTACGACCTCCAGGACGACGTCGAGTCGGAGAGCTACTCGCCGGAGTCCGACCTCGACGGCGTCGCCCAGACCGGTCTGCTCGGCAGCACCAGCTCGGTGCCGCTGGTCGACCCGCAGCTGGTGTCGTCGGCGTTCGAGAACCTGCGCCAGCAGTTCGGCTACTACTCGATGGCGCCCGTGCTGGACGTCGACCGGTACGACGTCGACGGCCGCCAGCGCGCGATGGTGCTCGGCGTACGCGAGCTCGACACCAGCGGCCTCAACGCCGACGCGCAGAACTGGTCCAACCTGCACACCGTCTACACCCACGGCAACGGCATCGTGGCGGCGTACGCCAACCAGCGCGACGCGGCCGACGCGATCACCGAGAACACCACCGACACCGGCGACTCCTCGGGCCGCCTGGAGTGGGCGCAGGGTCTCGGCACGGAGGCCGACCTGACCGACGAGCTCGGCGACTACGAGAGCCGCGTCTACTACGGTGAGCAGAGCCCCGACTACTCCATCGTCGGCAAGACCAGCGACGACGCCGAGGACATCGAGCGGAACCTCCCGGTGCCCGGCTCCGACCTCGGCAGCTCCACGACGTACGGCGGTGACGGCGACGCGTCGGTCGGTGGCACTTTCAACCAGCTGATGTTCGCGGTGAAGTACGGCGAGCCGAACTTCCTGCTGTCGGGTCGCGTCAACGGCAGCTCCAAGGTGCTGTTCGAGCGCAACCCGGCCGACCGCGTCGAGAAGGTCGCGCCGTGGCTGACCGTCGACTCCGACATCTACCCGGCCATCGTGGACGGCCGGATCCTGTGGATCGTCGACGGCTACACCACCAGCGACCGGTTCCCGAACTCCCAGCGGGAGTCCTTCGACACGATGACCACCGACGCGCTGCAGGTCGAGACCGGTCTGGCCACGCTGCCGACCGACGAGATCAACTACATGCGCAACGCCGTCAAGGCCACCGTCGACGCCTACACCGGCGAGGTGACGCTGTACGCCTGGGAGGAGGACGACCCGATCCTCCAGACCTGGATGAAGGTCTTCCCCGGCTCGGTCGAGCCGCGCTCTGCGATGGAGGACGTGCCCGGGCTGATGGAGCACGTGCGCTACCCCGAGGACCTCTTCAAGGTGCAGCGCTACCAGTACGCCCGCTACCACGTCGAGAACGCCGCCGACTGGTATGAGAACAACGACCGGTGGGCGGTGCCGCTGGACCCGCAGTCGAGCAACGTCTTCCAGGCGCCGTACCGGCTCTTCGTCGGCGGCTCCGAGGCGGACGACTTCGCGCTGACCAGCGTCTACGTGCCGTACGGCCGCAACAACCTGGCGGCGTTCGTGTCGGTCAACTCCGACGGCACGAGTCCCGACTACGGCACGTTCAGCGTGCTGCGGCTGACCAACGCCACCAGCGAGGCGGAGAACGAGCAGACGTCCGGCCCCGGCCAGGTCGCCAACGAGTTCGCCAACGACGACGGCATCAACCAGACGCTCCAGGCGCTGCGGATCACCGCGCGGGTGACGTTCGGCAACATGCTGACGCTGCCCGTCGACGACCGGATGATGTACGTCCAGCCGGTCTACGCGCAGAGCCAGTCCGCCAGCGACACCAGCTACCCGGTGCTGCGCTACGTGCTCATCAAGTTCGGTGACTCGGTGGCGTACGGCGAGAACCTCCCCGCCGCGATCCGGTCGCTGTACAGCGGGACGGGCACCGACACCGGGACCGATCCGGGCACGGACGCCGGCACGGGCGACACCGGGTCGGGCGACACGGGGTCGGGTGACTCGGGCTCCGGTGACTCCGGGAACGGCAACCAGGGGAACGCCGGCGGCGCCGACACTGTGCAGGGCCTGCTGGACCAGGCGGCCACCGCCTTCGAGGAGGCCGACGACCTGCTCGCCTCGGGTGACCTCGGGGCCTACCAGGACAAGGTCAAGGAGGCCCAGGACCTGCTCGGCGAGGCCGCCGACCTGTACGAGGAGGAGAACCCGGACGCCGCCGCCTCCGACGACGCCTCGCCCTCGGCGGACGCGTCGCCCTCGGCGGACGCGAACGGCTGATCCTCAGTCGACCGGGCTCGACCACCTGGATCAGGTGGTCGAGCCCGCCGGCATCCCCGCCACCCCCGGCATCCCCAGGTACCCGCCCACCAGCGCCACCACCTGGTCCAGCAGGTCGTTCCGGCTGATGCCGGCCGGCTGGTCGAGCACCCACCGCACGGCGAGGTTCTCGACGGCGACGACCACCACCCACGCCACGGCCGCGACGTCGCGCCGGTGGTCCCGGGGGAGCCGAGGCCCGAGGTACGCCGTGGCGAGGCCGACGACCCGCCGCTCCAGCGACGCCCGCCGGGCCTCGTGCTCCTGCGCGGGCAGCTGCCGTACGACGACCCGCAGCAGAGCGGGGTCCCGCTCGAGCGCGGCGAGCAGCGCGTCGGCCGTGGCGCGCACCATCGCCGGTCCGGCCTCGTCGGCGACCCGGTCCCCGAGCGCGGCGGCCACCCGCTCGGTCACGTCGTCCCAGTAGCGGTCGATGACGGCGGCGAGCACCGCCTGCTTGTCGGGGAAGTACTGGTAGAGCGAGCCGGGGCTGATCCCTGCCCGGGTGGCCACGCGGTTGGTGCTGCAGGCGTCGTAGCCGTGCTCGACCAGCACCTCCCGGCCGGCGGTGACGATCCGCTCGACCATCTGCCGCGACCGCTCCTGCTTCGGCGTCTTCCGCACCCGCCGCACGCTAGTCCGAACGCGACTTGAAAGCGAGCGATCACTCGCATCAGGGTGGTGGCATGACGACGCAGGCCACCGACGCTCCCGGGACCGTCCCCCGTCCGGTCCCCACCCGCCACCGTGAGGCCGAGGCCCGCGGCCGGCGCCTCGGCAGGGCGCTGAGGGCGATCGCCCGTGTCGAGGAGGTCGACGAGGACCTCATGGACCGCCTCGGTCGGGGCTTCACCGAGCGCGACGAGCTCGGCGCCCGGCTGGCCGACGCGATGCGGATGCGAGCGGGTGCTCCCGGCCGGGTCACCCACCCCGCGCTGGCGGCCGCCCTCGCGGCACCGCAATACGTGCCGGTGGATGCGCCGGAGGCGCTGCGGGAGTACGTCGGCGCGCTCACCCAGGTGCCGGACTGGGTCAACTGGGACCTTGTCGAGGCGGGCGGCGACGTGCTGCGCCGGCTCGGCCAGAACGCCGCCGACGTGCTGCTCCAGCTGTCGCTGGTCGGCGGCTACCGCTTCGGCGGCCCGACCGACCTGCTCGTCGCCACCGGCGGGCTGACCGGCGACATGACGGTCCGCAGGCTCGCGGAGACCCAGGCCTGGGCGACGGCGATCGCCGAGCCGGGCGCGCTGCGACCCGGGGGAGAGGGCTGGCGGCTGACCCTGCACGTGCGCGCGATGCACGCGCTGGTCAACGCCGGCTTCGAGCCGCGGTGGGACGCAGCCCGGTGGGGCCTGCCGATCAACCAGACCGACCAGGCCGCCACGCTCGGCCTCTTCGACGGCGTACCGCTCCTCGGGTGCCGCGCCCTCGGCGTACCGATCACCCGCGCGGAGTCGCGGGCCTGGATCCACCTGTTCCGCTACACCGGCTGGCTAATGGGGGTCCACGAGGACTTCCTGGTCGCCACCGAGCGCGAGCGGCACCGGCTCAACTACCACGTGCTGCTCGCCCAGGCCGACCTCTCGCCCGCCGGCCCCGCGCTCGCCCAGGCGGTCGTCGAGGCGCAGTCGGCCCGCCGCTACCCGCGGTTCCAGCGCGTCCGCTCGGTGTGGGAGCGCGAGCGCCTGCTGAGCATGCTGACGGTCTTCCTCGGCCGCGCGAGCATGCGCGAGCTCGGCCTGCCTGCCCGCCCACCGTGGGCGCACGCGTACGTCGTCCCGCTCAACCTGGTGCGCTACCACCTGCTCGGCCGCCTCCCCGGTGGGCGCGCGCGTCTGGAGCGCTGGGGGAGCCGCGTCAGCGCCGGCATCCTGGACTCGTACTACGGCTCGCTCCCGCACGCCGAGGGCGCGCTCCCGACGGACTCCGGGACCCGTCCCAATGCGGCGTGAGCCAGGTCTCCCGACCCCGATTTGAGTCTGCTCGACTCCGTGCCGTAACGTCGGGTTCACCGACGCGGGGTGGAGCAGCTCGGTAGCTCGCTGGGCTCATAACCCAGAGGTCGCAGGTTCAAATCCTGCCCCCGCTACCAGAAAGTGGCCCCTGACCTGCGGAAACGCAGGTTGGGGGCCACTTGGTTTCTTGAGCCACATAGCCTTGTGCCGCGTTTATGTCCCGGAAACCTCCGCGTTGGCGGCCCATTGTTGTCCCGGGGTTGGGGCCAGGCCGGCGCTCGAGGCGGCCGCCTGGGGGACGTCAGACGTCCGATTTGGTCGTCGTGGCTTTGCCGGCGAAGGACTGAAGGATGTGCGTCACGTCGGGTGTCGTCCTGTCCTTCTGGATGTAAAACTCTTTGGTGATCGCGTCTGAGGAGTGGCCGAGAACGCGGGCCGCGGTGTCCGAGTCGACTAGGCGGTCGATCAAGGTCGCGACGGTCTTGCGAAAGGTGTGTGGCGTTACCCAGTCGAAGCCTGTGTCTGCTCGGATCGTGCGCCACCGCCGCTCGATGTTGCCGACTTGGTGCCATGTGCCGTTGCGGGTGGCGAAGACGGCGTTGTAGTGATTCGGTCGTTGCTCGACACGTCGCCTCATCAGAACATCGACTGCGAACGGCGGCAGGGCGATGGTGCGCTTCGAAGAGTCGGACTTCGGCTTGGGCTTGCGGTAGGTGCCCTTTCCCGTCTCCGTCTTGATCGTGCCGCTGATTGACACGGTCGGTGGCGTCGCACTCAAGTCGATGTCCGTCCATCGGATGGCGAGTACTTCTCCGATCCGGCAGCCTGTGGCGAGTAGCAGGTCAATGATGTCGGGCATGTCCTGGTTCGGCTTTGGACCGGGCCGCTTCTTGGTCATCCAGGAGTCCACGGCAGAGCGGACGGCGTTGAGGTCCTCCACCGAGAGCGCTTGGACGTCCTTCTTCTGGCCTCGAAGCCGTGATGTGGAGGAGACCGGGTTGGCTGGGAGCGCGTCGTCGATGACCGCGGCGTCAAACATCATCTTGAGGACCGTCTTGGTCTTCTTGCGGCGGCTGTGGGAGTCCTGGGACCTGATTAGCCGTTCCAGGCGTCCAGCTGTTGCCTCCCGCAGGCGGATGTTGCCGATGGCTGGATTGATGACGTTCTCGATGACGCGTTGGTATTCGTTTGCGGTAGTTGCTTCGGAGCGCTGTTCGGCGCGATACAGCGAGAGCCAGATGTCGGCCACCTGGCTGATTCGCATGTCGGGGCCGATGAGGTCGCCGGACGGGGCGCTTCGGTCGGCGATCTTGGTCTTGAGTTCTCGTACTGCGGCGGCGGCGCTTCGACCGGTCCCCTTGATCTCGCGCGTGACGCCGTCGAAGTCTCGGAAGCGGGTTCTCGCGCGGTACACGCCAGGGCGTACCTCGTTCGTTGTGATGCTCCCGAATGTCCCGATGGGGAGCGGGGGGCGAGCCATGTGCCTTCCTTCTTGACCTCTGAGCGCTAGCGATGCCGCGGACGGGAGCGTCGTGACATGGAACCTAGTGTGCGGGATGTTGGTTGCTGGTCGCTCCCCGAGCGTCGACCCTCATCGTCGATGTCCGTTTCCGCCTGGAGGTCCAGGGTCTCGGCGTGGGCCTCGATCCATGCATCGAGATCGGAACGGCGGTACCGCAATGCGCCGCCGGCCTTCACCGCGCGTGGTCCGAATCCCGGGCGTCGCGTGCGCCAGGTATAGAGCGTCGACTTAGCGATCCCGATGTAGGCAGCCGCCTGGGCAATGTTCATTGTCGCAGGGGTCAGGGCGGGTCGGCCGCGTTCTGTCAGGCGTAGCTCGTCGGGGTCTGCGCCTACATCGTCGGGGATGCGTTCGCTCTGAGCAGCGAGCATCCGGCGACCGCCAACGATGAGGGTCTCCTTCACGGTTTCCATCTCGTGTCCTCCGACCTGCTGTGGTGGGTCTCGGGTGGATCCAAGCCCACGGTGGTGTCTGATGGTCACCTAAGTGGTCCAACAGGTGCCGAGCGATCAATGCTGCTGGGTGGCTTTCTGGGTGGCACGCCGTGTTGCGGCGAAAAGGCCGAGGTGACGTGGGCGTCATGCGCGTGGGCGGTTGTTGATGGCCCACCGGGCCGATGGCTAGGTGTGATGCCCAGCCAGGTTGTTCAACCTGGTGATGGGTGCGGCCTTCCCGATTGCTGAGTGGGGCCGGTGGTGGTTGTACTTGTGGAGCCATGCTGGCAGAGCGGCCAGCCGGGCTGACTCGGAGTTGTAGAACTTCTTGAATGCCCAGCCCTCGGCCAGGGTGCGGTGGAAGCGCTCGATCTTGCCGTTGGTCTGGGGCCGGTAGGGCCGCGTCCTCTTCGGGGTGATGCCCAACTCGATACAGGTCTGTTTCCAGTCGTTCGACCGGTAGCAACTGCCGTTGTCGCTGAGAACGCGCTTGACGGTGACGCCGCGGGCGGCGAACCAGGCGACGGCGTTGCGTAGGACCTCGGTCGCGGTCTCCTTCGTTTCGTCGTCGCGGGCTTCGACGTAGGCGACGCGGGAGTGGTCGTCAATGACGGTGTGCAGGAAGCAGGTCCCGATCTGGGGGTTGCCGTGCTTGTTCCGCGGCCCGTTAGTCCGCACGGCCGTCGCAGACCGGTTCTTCTCTCCTTGCTGACGACCGACGTAGCGCCATCCGCCGCCATCGGGCACGCGGCCGAGCTTCTTGACGTCGACGTGGATCAAGTCGCCGGGTTTCTCGTGTTCGTAGCGGCGGATCGGTTCGCCGGTGGCGCGGTCGATGTGGGAGAGCCGGTTGATCCGGCAGCGCACCAGGACCGCGTGCACAGTCGAGGCAGGCATGCCGAGCCGATCACCGATCTCGACCGGCCCCAGGCGTTGCTTCCAGCGCAGGTGCACGATCTTGCGGACCACCGGGGCCGGCGTCCGATTCGGTTGATGACGGGGCGCCGAGGACCGGTCAAGCATCCCGTCGGGACCCTCCTCTCGATACCGGTCGGCCCACTTCTTCGCCGTCCGCCAAGAGACGTCGTAGCGCTCAGCAGCACGGGCCGGCGGCCAACCCTGATCGACGATCAGACGCGCAAGCCGGAGCCGTGCACGAGGGGTCAGAGCAGCATTGGTGTGGGTAGCGTGTGACACGAAGGCCTCCTGGGTGGCGGAGCGGTTCCTAGACAGCTCCACTCCACACCGGGGAGGCCTTCGTTCATCTACACGTCAGACCGTGTCGTCGCAGGACCTGGACCAACGTGCCTGGACATCACACCTAGCCGAGTCCCCCCGGGGTCGCCGAGACTCGATCTGCTCACGGTCGCGAGGGTCGCCGAGGATCTGGACCTTCCGACCAACAAGTGCAAGGGACCGTGGCGAATCTGGTCGCCGAACCGCCCATTGCGGAACGCCACCGCATTGGCACCAGCCACCGCAACCCCTCTTCGGCCGGGAGCCCAGTGGTCCACCCGACGTGCTGAAGAGCCGGAGTTTTCCGGACATCCTGCGCCGGTTTAATCAAGCCGGGGGTTTGATGCGGCCGCCACTGCGCCTTCAGGTCAACTCGTAGTGGTGAGACTGAGCTCAGCCCGCACGACCGGGGTTCGTTGGATTAAGGACCAGCTTGCTGAACATGAAGTCGCGGGGGCGGTTGACACAGTCCGGGGCGATCAACTGGCCTTGGCGGAGGTAGAAGCAGGTGAAGTCGCGGTCCCGGCTCGGATCGCCGCTGAGGACCACTTCGTCATGCACTGTGTTGATTCCGGCGATCTGGAGCTTGATGTCGTGCTCCTGGTTGTTCCACATCAGCGTCGCGACCCGCTCGTCGCTGTTGATCCCGCACGCGCGCAGCGCGTGTTCCAACCGAACCGTCTGGCTGCAGAGTGCGCACACCGGCCGTCGGGTGCGCCCGCTCACCGTGCCGGAGGATCGCTGCGGTCGTGAAGGGGACGGTCATCATGGTGCTGCGCATGGAGCTGCCTTCGACTGGGTGGTCGGGCAACGGTGAGGATGGAGGATTCGCTCACACGACGCGTGTGGTGCGAGACGGATCAGGATCAGGACGCAACGAGATCTTCAAGCTGCTCTCGGTCGACCTCGAGCCCCTTGCTGAGCGCTTGCTTGGCCCACACGAAGTCTCGAGGGCGGTTCACGCAGTCCGCGGCGATCAACAGGCCCCGCTGGAGGTAGTAGCAGGAGAAGTCGCGGTCACCGGCTGGGTCGCCGTTGATAACGACCTCGTCGTACCCGGTGTTCAAGCCGGCGATCTGCAGCTTGAGATCGTACTGGTCGGACCAGAACCAGGGCAGGGCCGCGATGGGTCGTTCTCGGCCACACAGCGTGGCCGCCGCAGTTTTCGCCTGCTCGGCGGCGCTCGGCACGGATTCCAGCCTGACGAGTCGGTCGTAGCGAGCCATCCGATGGCTGGCACAGTCCCCCGCGGCCACGATCCGGCCGTCGCTGGTGCGAGCGTGGTCGTCGATGACGATCCCGTCCTCCACCTCCAGTCCCGCGTCGACAGCGAGCTCGGTGCTGGGGACCAGTCCGACGCCCACGATCACGAGATCGGTCGGGATCCGCTCACCCCCGGCCAGGATCGCCTCTCTGACGCGCAGGTCGCCGACCAGACTCTCCACGAGAGCACGCGTCCGGATGTCTACACCTGCCTCTCTGTGCACCCGCTCGTAGAAGGTCGACACCTCGGGTGCAGTGACCCTCTCGAGCACGCGTTCGGCAGCCTCCAGGACGGTCACTTCCAGGCCCAGCGCCCGCAGGGACGCGGCTGTCTCCAAACCGATGTAGCCGCCGCCGATGATGACGGCGTGGCGACCGGGCAAGGCCGATTCGCGGATCGTCTCGACGTCGGCAAAGGTCCGGAGGTAGTGAATCCCCGGAAGGTCGCTGCCGGGCAGGAACAGCCTGCGTGCGCGGCCGCCCGTGCACAGCGCCAGACCGTCGTACGCCAGTGTCTCGCCCTCGCTCGTCACGACGCATCCGGCGGCACGATCGATGCTGGTGACGGTTGCTCGCACCAGTCGGATCTCCTGCTTGGCGTAGAACTCCGTCTTGCGAATCGCGAGCTCCTCCCGGCTGCTCCTGCCTACGAGGTACGCCTTGGAGAGCGGAGGGCGCTGGTAGGGCAGCGCCGCTTCGTCCCCGACCAGGACGACCTCTCCGTCCCAGCCCTCCTGCCGCAGGCTGGCCGCCACCTGGGCGCCCGCGTGACTGGCTCCCACGACGAGAGCCCTGCCCCGGGTCACCCGACGGTCTTGGGCGTCAGCTCGACCATCAACTTGCTGATCCCGCGCACGAAGTTGGACTGGACGTACTCAGGCTCGCCAACGACCTCGATCTTCTCGAAGCGAGGGAGCAGCTCCTCCCAGAGGATGCGCAGCTGCATCTCTGCGAGCCGATTGCCCATGCACCGGTGGACACCGAATCCGAAGGAGATGTGGTTGCGTGCGTTGCTGCGGTCGATGATGAGGTCATCGGGTCGGTCGAAGACGCGCTCGTCCCGGTTGCCCGAGGCGTACCACATGATGACCTTGTCACCTTTGCGGATGAACTGGCCGTTGAGGATCGTGTCCTTCTTGGCCACTCGGCGCATGTAGGCGAGCGGGGTCTGCCACCGGATGATCTCCGAGACCGCGTTCGGGATGAGTTCGGGGTTCGCCTTGAGCTTCTCGAACTGGTCCGGGAACTGGTTCAGCGCGAGCACCCCGCCGCTCATGGAGTTCCTCGTGGTGTCATTGCCTCCCACGATCAGCAGGACGAGGTTGCCGAGGAACTCCATCGGGCGGTCGATCAGGTCCTTGGTGTCCTCGTTGCTCTGCAGCATCGTGATCAGGTCGAAGCCTGGCTCTTCGCCGGCAGCGAGGCGCGCCTCCTTGTCGCGCCACAGGGCGCTGAGGCCGCGCGCCGCGTCGACGAAGCCTCGGAAGATCGTGTCGTTGTCGGAGGGTCCACCGTTGGCCTGCTCCATGGAGCTGGCAAGGTCTGACCACTCCACGAGCTTGCGTCGCTGTTCGTAGGGGAAGTCCAGCAGCGTCGCCAGCATCCGCGCCGTCAGCTCGACGGAGACGAGATCCACCCAGTTGAAAGGCTCGCCCACGGGAAGGTCGTCGAGGACCTCCCTGACGCGCGATCGGATCAGCGTCTCCATCTCGCGGAGGTTCTTGGGAGCCACGACGCCTTGCACGGCTGCACGCTGCCTGTCGTGCTTGGGCGGATCCATGGCGATGAACATGGCCACGTCCATGAACCGCGGAGGTTCACCGATGATGATGAACGGCTCAGCCGAGAAGGTCTCGTGGTCCTTGTCGACCGCGATGATGTCCGCGTGTCGAGTCACCGACCAGAACGGACCGAATGGGCTGTTGGCCTGAAAGTGGACGGGCGCCTCGTTCCGCACCCGCTCGAAGTACGACTGCCACTTGCCCTGCCGGTATAGGAACGGGTTGCTCAGGTCGATGTCGGCTAGAGCGACCTCCTCCACGGGCGGGATGGGCCGCTCGACGAAGATCTTCTGCCCGTTGGTCCGCGTCACGAAGCGGCGGGCCCTGTCGTACAGGTGGGCGCCGCGGATCTGCAGCTCCATCGGGACCAATGATTGCGCTCGCTCGGTCAGGGCGTCGGTCACGACCGTCAGTGTCGCCATGGTGTCGATGTCCTTTCGCTGATCACATCTGGAATTCTGGGAGCCGGACCACCAAGCCGTCACAGTTCTCGCTCATCGTCATCTGGCAGGACAGCCGCGAGGTCGGCTCGCGCTCAGGGTTCATCGCCAGCATCTCCTCCTCGACGGAGGTCGACCGTCCGACCGCGTCGGCCCACGAGTCGTCCACGATCACGTGACAGGTGCCGCATGCCGCCTCCCCGCCGCAGTCGCCGTCGATGCCGGGGACCATGTTGCTCACAGCGATCTGCATGAGGGACTCGCCGTCCTCCAGCGGGGCCTCGTGCTTCTCTCCGTCGTGAGAGATGAAGGTGACTACTGACATCGCGGAACTCCTCACTCGAAAACTGGTTCCAGTGTTGTGGCCGATTCGAGTTAGTGGCTATGGTCACCCGCGTCAGCTTTTTGTGAATTCGGCTCAGGAGACGACGTAGTTGAGGCAAGAGGAAGCCGGTGTCCCTCCGCTCGCGTTTGTCCAACTGCTGAATAGTGATGCCCTTCAACCCGATGCGGTCGCTCACTTCCGACGTCTTGTGCGCCGCGAGGGCTGGTCGGAACTCGAACTGGTCAGGCGCGACCGGCAGGTGCCGATCCGATGGTTCCGCGAGGTGTTCGCCGACCTTGATCCCGAGAGCGCGACCCGCTTCGGGCTCGCCTTCGCCGAACAGGCGCAGCTGACGTCCTTCGGCCCCTTGAGTCTGCCCCTGATCAGTGCCGCTTCCGTGGCCGAGGTCTTCGACCTCCTCGGCTATCTACCGGTCATCTCAGGAAGCCTTCGGCCGCACTTCCACCAGAGTCCGACAAGTTTGACAGTGGGTCTCGCCGGGCAGACCGACGACCCCGCTCTCAACTGCCTCGTCATCGCATACGGTGGAGCAGCTCTGCTACGGCTGCTCGACATGCTGGCCGGAGGATTACCCGCCGTGACGCTGCATCTCGCCTGGGAGGCCCCCAGGACTCCGGCGCTGAGGCCCGACGCGGTGGCCGGACGCTTGGTGTTCGGCGCACACACGTCGTTCATCGATGTGCCCGTCGAGTCCCTCTCAGCACCTTGCCGATTCCCGGACCCGGTCGCCTATCGCCTCGCCATCACTGAGCTGCGCCGCACGCTCGAGCGAGATAGGGAACCCACCAGCATCTCCGAGACCATCAGGCGGGCGATCGAGGAGAATCCTGCTCACAGTGGCCGCGATGAGGTCGCGGCCATGCTGGGCATGTCGGTCAGCACAGTGAAGCGGCGCCTCGACGCCGAGGGCACGACTTTTCGCGAGTTGCGAGAGGCGGTTCTCCGCGAACGTGCCATCGTGCGCCTCCTTGACCCGTCGCTTCCCGTCAGCCAGATCGCCATCGACCTCGGTTACAGCGACCTGGCCAACTTCTCTCATGCCTTCAAACGCTGGACGGGGCAGTCACCGGTCGCCTTCCGCCGAGCGGGTAGCCGCATCCGGACGGATGCGGAGGCGAGTGGTCACCCCCTCTGACGCACGCCAGCGGCAACCGCAACCTTTAAGACCTTGGACCGCGTCGACCTCATCGCAACGCAGCCCGGCGTCGCGCTGGACCAACCGTGCAATTGAAGCCATGGACGGCCGACAATCGCTGGGCTGTTATACACGGGAACAGCCAGACCGAATCGGAGTTCGCGCAGGTCGGCATGGGTAAGCAGTCAACACTACGACCTGTAGTCACCTCTCACGTAGAGCTCGAGCCCGACTGCAAGTGCGAGCGCCCGGCACGAGCCGGGGCCCTTGTTTCCGGACGGCCCGCTCCCCTCCCCACGCCTGGACGGAGCAGGCAACGCCGCATTGATGGCGGCGGTCCCGGTTTGTTTGCCCGACGGAGGTGTCCTGTGAATTCGACACATGCATGGCAGGCGCTCGCAAAGGAGCTGACTGACGCGCTGTGGCTTGGAGCCTGGTTCCTCTACGGCGGCTTGGTCGCGTGCGGCGCTTGCTGGTGCGTGGGGTACGGAGGTGCCCGCGCCTGGGAGGAGTGGGATCACGACTGGGTCCGCCGGCGCGAGCAACGCCGAATCGACAGGGAGGCTGCCCGCGGTCTGCGTGCCATCGAGGAGTTCTTGCAGCGTCAGATCCCAGCATCGAGCAACGCCCTCGACGGCGAGGAGTTGCCGAGTGCGGCCAAGGGCCACCGCCGGAGACGGCGACAGCCATAGCGGGGACCCGGCCCCCGCGTCCTGTAGGCAGATGATCGGCGGCGGTCAGAGGGCGGCGGTGAGTCCCCCCTGTCACCTCCTGCCACGCGACCACCCGGGCGGCCAAACGCTCCTGGCCCACCTGATACCCGACCCGCTGGTTGGTGCAACTGTTCCGCATCGGGGGACGGCCTACTTCGGGCCGACGGCGTCTGGACGCGGTGATTGCTCGCCGTCCTCCCGTCGGGTGAGCATCTGGAGGAGTCGGTCCCCCTCGACGTCGAGGTCGGGCAGGATTCGGTCCAGCCAGCGAGGGAGCCACCAAGCCTTATCGCCGAACAGCGCCATCAGCGCCGGGGTCAGGGTGATCCGCACCAAGAACGCGTCGATGAGAATGCCGATCGCGAGCGCGAAGCCCATCTGCTTGATCATCACGTCGTGGGTGAAGATGAAGCCGGCGAAGACCGACACCATGATCACCGCGGCCGCGACGACCACCCGGCTGGCCTGGTCGAAGCCGTGCACCACGCTCGCCGGGCCGTGGTAGCCGTGCACGTAGGACTCGCGCATCGAGGAGACCAGGAACACCTGGTAGTCCATCGCCAGGCCGTAGAGGATGCCGGTGACGATGACCGGGATGAAGCTCATCAACGGCCCGCCGGTGTCGATGCCCACCAGCCACCCGGCCCACCCCCAGGAGAACACCGCGGTGGTCACCCCGAAGGTGGCCAGGATGCTGAGCAAGAACCCGACGGTGGCCTGGATGGGCACGACGATGGACCTGAAGACCACCAGCAGGATCAGCAGCGACAGGCCCACGATGATGGCCAGGTAGACCGGCACGACCTCGGCGAGCCGGTCGGACATGTCGATGCCGATCGCGGTGAATCCGGTGACACCCACCACGACGTCGTACTCCTGCGCGATGGAGGAGCTCGGAGCTCGGAGCGCCTGCACCAGGTCGGCGGTGGCGTCGTCGTCAGGTCCGGAGGTCGGGATGACGCTGAGAACGGCCATGGCGCCGTCCTTGCTGGTGCCGACCGGCACCGCGGCCACGACGTCGTTGCGCTGTTGCAGCAGCTGGGTGACTGCGCCGAGGGTTTGCGGGTCGACTGCAGCGCCGCTCGCGGACTCGACGGTCACCAGCAGCGGGCCGTTGAAGCCCTCGCCGAAGCCCCGGGTGATGGCCTCGTAGCTCTGCCGGGCGGCGGTGTCGGTGTTGGCGGTCGCCCCGGTCGGCAGGCCCAAGTCCATGCTTGCCGCGGGGACTGCACCCAGTCCGAGGACGGCGACGACGCCGAGGATCACCGGCCAGTGGAACCGCACCATGGCCTTGGCCCAGTGGTCGGCGACGCTGTGGGACTCCTCCTCGCTCTTGGCTTGTCGCTTCTGGCGGGTCTTGGTCGAGACGATCCGCTCGCCGATGAGGCCGAGCAGGGCCGGAAGCAGGGTCAGCGCGACCAGGACCGCCAGCAGCACCGTGCTCGCCGCCACCAGCGCCATCGTGGTGAGCAGGGAGATCCCGATGACCGTCAGCGCGACCAGCGCCACGAGCACGGTCAGGCCGGCGAAGAACACCGCGCTGCCGGCGGTCCCCACCGCCCGGCCGGCGGCCTCGCGGGCCTCCAGGCCACGGTCGATGATCAGCCTCCGCTGCCGGTTGACCACGAAGAGCGCGTAGTCGATCCCCACGGCCAGGCCGACCATCAACGCCAGCATCGGGGTGGCGTTGTTCATCTCCACCGACGTCGACAACGCGAAGGCCGTACCGACGCCGATCCAGACGCCCACCAGCGCGGTGATCAACGGCAGGCCGGCGGCAACCAGGGAGCCGAGGGTCAGCACCAGCACGACCGCTGCTACTGCCAGGCCGGCGACTTCGGCCGAGCCGACTGGGATCTCGATCGCCTTGAGGGAGTCACTAGGCAGCACGCGCAGACCGGTTCCGTCGCCGGCCTCCTCGACCACGTCAAGAACCGCGGAGACCTCCTCGTGGGTCAGCGACGTCGAAGGGACCGTGAACTGGAACTGGAACAGCGCGACCGGCGCCTGAGTGGAGACCAGCACACCGGGGACCGGGGTGCCGCCAACCACCAGCGGCTGGTACGGCGGCGGCTCCGCGCCCGGCTGGGTGGGCGTCTTTTCGCCTGGGGCCCCTGGCTCGGCGGCGGGCTGCTCCGGGCCGGGAGCACCCGGCTGCGCCTGGGCATCGGCCAGGTCCGCGGGGTTGACGACCTGCTTCAGGGCGTAGACCCTCTGCACGGTCCGCGCGATGGCGGCCATCCGTTCCGGCGTGTCCAGCCGCTGGCCGTCGGGCACGGTGAAGACCACGCTGGCCTGACCGCCGGAAGCCTCCGGCAGCTCCTTGACGACCCGGTCCAGGACCAGCTGGGAATCGGTGTTGTCGATCTTCATCTCCGAGGTGACCTTGACACCGTTGACCACCAACGCTGCCGTCACCGCAGCGAGGACCAGCAGCCAACCGACGATGACCGGCCACGGTCTGCCGTAACAGCCCCGGCCGAGGCGGTAAAGGAACGTGGACATGCGTTACTCCTCAGCGGGGGATGGGTTCAGAAGCCGGTGCGCAGGTGCTTGAAGACGTCGCTCAGGTAGTCGTCGAACTCCATCGCGTTGGGCCTTCTCGACGAGTCGCCAGGGAGCCGGACGTCCACCAGTCCCTCGAGCGCGGCCGAGACCATGCCGTACACGGCGCCGCAGAGCAGGCTCACGTAGAGGGTCGGGTAACGTCCGGCCGCCACGGCAAGCATCCGCTGTTCCGCCTCTAGCCGCATTCGATGCTGGACGTGGTGCACATGTGGCTCGAGGGAGGGGTAGGACCGGGCCAGGGTCATCACTTCTCGCATTCGCGAGAGTGCCGCTGTTGTGAGCTGTAGACGTAGAACGGTCTGTGTTGCGTCGAGCAGTGGCACGGCGTCCGAGACCTCCTCGAGCGCGCTGGTAGCTGCCTCCATGCTGGCGTAGGCGACCGATGCGACTGCGGCCTCCTTGCACGAATAGTGGTTGGCGAACGTACGCCGCGAGTATCCGGCCCGCTCCGCGACGTCGTCGATGACGAAGCCGTTCAGGCCACGCGTCCTCGCCAAGTCGAACGCCGCCTGAGCAAGCGCATGGGCGGTCGCCTCACGTTTACTTTCCCGCAGTCCTGCCTGGGTCACGACACGAACTTACAGGTCGTTGCCTATTGGGCAAGATTGCCTCTTGTGCAGAAACCGTCGCCGCCCCGGCGCCGGGCCTGGACCTCCTCGCTCGCGGCGCGGAGCTCGCTGGCCCTTCAAAGACCCAGAACTAGCCGGCGATCCCCGACCAGGCCGAAGTCACCCGGATCAGGTCGAGGCTTGGCGCGCCTGCTCGAGAAGCGCCTCGAAAAGCTCCAGCGTTCGTTCCGCAAGCGCCAACACCTGATCGGGCGGGAGCTCGGTAGCCCGGGCCATCAGCACCTCCCCCAGACCGGCGAACGCACCCGCAACCAGCGCGACCATCTCATGGTCTCTCGCCAGCTCCAGCTCATCGGCGATGTGGGGAGTGATGAGCTCACGTTCCGCCTCGGCACGCGCACCTGCCACCTTCGCCGCCAGGACGGGCTTCTCGACCTCGATACGGCGACGTCGATCCAGAACGTCCGAGTGCTGCTCGTGCCATAAGACGAGATCCCGTGTGTGGGCACGCAACACCTCCGCGAAGGAAGTGGTGGACTCCTTGGCAGCCAACGCTCGCCGCAACGACTCCAAGTCGTCGTCCGCCCCGGCGAGCACCGCCTCCTCCTTGCCCGAGAAGTGCGTGAAGAAGCTACGTCGGGAGATGCCGGCCTCGGCGGCGATCTCCGCAACCGTAACCGCGTCGAACCCCCGTTCCGCGAACAGACGCAGAGCCACCTCGCTGACCTCGCGCCGCGTCTGCAGCCGTCGCCGGGCGCGCAGATCCTTCATCTCACCACCTTATGCATGCACGGCGTGCACATTTGGCACGCTATGCATAGTTGTGGCCATGAGTTCCCCCCCACCCGTTGAAACGCACGGAGGGCTCAGGCTCCTCCTAATTGTGATGTGCACCGCCCTGGCGCTCGTCATCGGGGCCGGCTCGTCCCTCTCGCTGGCGTTACCGGACATCGCCATGGACACCGGTGCCACGCAGACCCAGCTGACGTGGGTGATCAACGCGTATGCGCTCGTCTTTGCCGCCCTCCTGCTCCCGGTCGGAATCGCAGCCGATAGGTTCGGGCGACGGCCGGCACTGCTGCTCGGCCTCGCGCTCTTCGCCGCCGCGAGCCTCGCTTCGGGGCTGGCGAAGGACCCGAACGCACTCATCGCTCTTCGCGGGCTCGCCGGTGTCGGGGCAGCTGCGGTCATGCCGGCGACTCTGTCAGTGCTGGTCGACGCCTATCCCGAGGATCAGAGGACCCGGGCCGTGTCGGTGTGGGCGGGAGTCTCCGGCGCCGGCGCACTGGTCGGCCTTCTGGTGGCCGGGCTGCTGCTGGACAGCTTCTGGTGGGGCAGCGTCCAAGTGGTGTACGGCGTGGCAGCCGGCTTGGTGGTTCTCGCGTGCGCTGTTGTCGTGCCGGCTTCACGCAACCCTGACCTGGTGCTGGACCTTCCGGGCGGGCTGTTGTCACTCGGTGGGCTCGCCGGTGTGGTCTTTGCCGTCATCGAGGGGCCCGAGCGTGGCTGGACCTCGACGCCGGTGGTCGTCGGAGCAATCGCGGGAGGCATCCTTCTGTTGCTGTTCGTGCTGCGAGAACTGAGGACTCCCGAACCGATGCTCGACGTGCGCCTGTTCCGGTCACCGCTGCTCACTACGGGAAGCCTGATCGTCTTCCTGCAGTTCTTCGCTGCCTTTGGCTTCTTCTTCTTGGCTCCTCAGTGGTTGCAGTACATCCATGGCGTCGGAGCCCTGGAGGCGGCGCTGTGGCTGTTGCCGCTGGCAGCTGGGATCGGACCTGCCTCCGCGGCCGGACCAGGCCTTCTTGCTCGCTACGGGTCTGGGCCACTCGCGAGCGTGGGGATGACCCTGATAGCGCTGGCCTTCGGCGGCTTCGCAGTGCAGGCTGGCGGCGAGCAGTCGCTCTGGGTGTTCGCTGCCACCCTCGTGCTCTTCGGATTCGGTTTCGGGCTCGCCATCACGCCGGGGACCACACTGATCATCGGCGGTCTGCCCTCGGATCGACGCACCCTCTCGGCGGCGGTGAACGACGTCACCCGGGAAGTTGGTGGCGCGTTGGGTGGGGCGGTCGCCGCGTCGGTCTCGCTGGCGATCTACGCCGAAGATCTGATCGTCGGTCTCACTGACTCCCGAGTGCCGCCCCCTGCCGTCGCGACAGCCGAGGACGGTGTCGCCCAGGCCCTCACCATCTCCCGTGAACTCGGCCCCGACGGCGCGAAACTGGCCACCGCGGCGCTCGATGCATTCGCCTCCGGCTACGGCGCTGCGCTCTGGGTGGCGGCATCCACACTCGTGATCGGAGCGATCGTCGCCCTGGTCGGCTCACGGAGTGATGTCGGCGACCATGCAGCGTCGAGCGTCACTGCGACGACTGGCGCCGACTTGGTGCTCGAGGGCCAGCCCTGAACGGTACGTATCTCGGTGCCCGTCCGGAGATCTTGGCCCCGCCGGCTGGGCACCTGAACGACGCCCGTCCGGTCGGAGGTGGGAGGTCTTCCCTGTCTTGCTGATCTCTCTCACCAGCCGGGGCCCGTACACCGGACCGTGATGATCGGCGGTTGACCGCCAGGTCGCCTTCGGTCGAGGCCTCCACTCCCGCCTCGGCGCTGCGCTGGCGCGCATGGAAGCCCTGCTCGCCCTCACCGTACTGCTCGCCCGGTGACGGTCCTCTCTGTTGCGTCCCCTGTTGAAGCACCATAGATTCAGCAGCTACATGCGTGCATGAACGTATTGTTTCGTAGGGCCTCCCTAGGGACACGCGTGAACCTCGCCGGCCCACCAGCTCACAGCCCTCCCAAGCACAGCGCCCCAGGAGCTCTATGACGACCGACCACCTTCCTCCGCAGTCGGAGCCGCGGCGTGTCTTGCTGGACTACCCCACCGCGTGGCCGGGCACTGCGGCTCTGGAGCACTGAGAGACCTGTTGGAATGGGCTGGTCTGGGCTGGGAGGAGGCGCCGAGCGAAGGTCTGGCCTTCGGACTGGGCGGCGGTCTCGGGTTCACCTATCTGCGGCTACCTGGGCTCACTCCCCCCGTCTACTTCGTCGGGCGGAGTAGCGACCTGGAGGTCGACCTCCTCACGCGCGTGGGTGCAGAAGTCGAGGTGCGTGCCACCGATGACCCCGTGACGGGTTGGGGCTGGGTCCGCCGCGAACTCCAGCAAGGCCGTCCCGTCCTGTTGTGGGCGGACATCGCTGAGCTGCCGTACCTCGCTGTCCGCCTCCAGATGAGTCGGCACGACATCGTCGTCATCGGCTACGACGACGACACCGCAACGGCGTTCGTGGTGGACAACGACCGAGCAGACCTGCAGGAAGTCCCCTACGCGGCTCTCGCGCGGGCTCGTGCATCGCGGTCCTTTCCCGTGCCCACGAGGCACACGACGTACTTCGTGAACTGGCCCCGGATCCTGCCCGACCTGCGCTCTACGGCGGCTTCGGCCCTCGTGGCCTCGGTTGAGAACATGCAGGCGGCGCCCACCGCGATCATGCCGGACACGTCTGCGTTGCCACCGGATGCTGTCGCGACTGCTGGGATCAGCGGCGTCGCGGACTTCGCCGAGGACGTCGACCGGTGGCAGGAACTCATGTCCGAGACCGAGCTCGACCTTGCGCTTCAATCCCTCCACGCCTTTGTGGAGAAGGCGGGCACCGGCGGCGGGCTGTTCCGCCGGTTGCAGGCCGAGTTCTGCTTCGACGTGGCGCGGCTCACCGGGTGTGCCGAGGTGGCCGAGGCCGGCACCGCGCTGCTGCGCTGCGCTGACACGTGGTCAGCCGTGGCTGCGGCCGGCCGTAGCGACGAATCGACGGTCGAGCGCTGGCGACGGGTCAATGAGCTCACCGCGACCCTGCCCGCCCATGAAGACCATGCCACCTCCCAGATGAGGATGGCGGCGGCAGAGTTGGCGATGGTCGGCCCGTAGTAGTAGGACGCACCGAGCTGCTCGGGGCGCGAACCGAGCGCAGTTGAGTGCTCCAGCGGCACAGACACCGCATTGGGACATGCCGGGCCCGCTGCCCGTCCGGACGTTCCCTCATCGGTGCTCGACCTCAGTGACCAGGCCTCGCACAAAAGACCTGAGCATCTTCGCCACGACTGGGTCCATGGCTGCTTTGACAACGGAAGATCCGGCGCGGGGCAGAGGAAGGCGTGCCGTCACGGTCATGGTGAAGTCCAGTAGCGTCGACCGACCTTCCTGCACGGGCAAGAGGTCGAACCGGCCATCGGCTCCTGCCATCTCGGGGCGGTCGCCAGGCTGATGAGTGAAGGTGAGACAGCGCGGTGAGGTCGGCCGCAGCTTCTCGGTCATCACCGCCACGAGATTGCCGCCGGGCCAGGAGATGTCCGCGATCTCCCATTGCCAATGATCCTCGCGGAGAACCGTGATGGCACGAAGGTACGGGGTATGGCGCACCCAGACGTCGGGTTGGAGGAGCAGGTTCCAGACATCATCGATCTCCTGATCGATGATGATCTCCTCGCGCCGGGTGAGGCTGAAGCTGTTCAGCATGCGGGTACGCGCTCTCTCGTGATGGGACCGAGGCTGCGACCTGTCCGGTTTCCTCAGGCACCTGCCGGGCCGGCTCCGGGCCCCGAGGCTATCTCGTGTCGTGCAAGCTTTCGGTCGAGGTATCCCATCACCCGGTCGAACAGCTCTCCCGCGCGACGCAGGTCTTCTGAGGCGGGGGGAGGGTCGTCGATGGGAATGAGGTCACTCAACGATGGCTGTCCCGGCAGATGGATGTCCGCGAGCGCCGCCGCCACCCGTGCAGCCGTGCGCACAACGGCAGGATCAGCCGACCAGACCATCTCGAAGGTGCGTTGTCCATCCGGGCGCGGGCGGCTGACCGGCAGTTCCACCGCGACGAGCAGCGCTGGCAGATCCTCCGCATCGCAGATGACGAACCACTCCCTTCGCAGGGGCGATGTCGCAGGCATGGGGATCTCCATCAGGGCACTCGGCAGCTCATCCCGCGGGATTGCCGATGCGACATCGACGAACGCGACCGTCACCTGTGACGTTCGGGCCAACTCGTTCCACCGGATGCGCGAGGCACGCAGGAACCCAGACGTCTGGAACCCCCCGAACAGCCGCGGGAGCGCCGCCCGCGCGCAGCACTCGTCTTCGATCGCATGGCTCACAGCCATGAGCGCAGCCTTCGACATCACCCGGGGCACGAGCTCGGGATGCAGCCGACGCACCTCGGCGAACACGGAGCTGCCGTGCCCCGAATCAATGGCGACTCGACGCACGGCAGCCGCGAGGCCCAGGCCGGCACTGCGGTGCCGCTTCACCCGGAGGACATCCTCGACATCGCCCTCGGAGAACCGTCGGTGACGCCCGGCCACATGGGCCGCCGACGGGAAGCCATAGCGACGTTCCCAGCTGCGCAGAGTGGCGACCGGCACTCCGGTGCGCGCGGACAGTTCACCGATGCTCAGGTCTTGGGCCGCACCCTCGGACTTCATCTGTTCCGTTCATCATGCATAGATTCAGTTGACCTTGTTGCATAGATTACAGTCAGTGCATCCCGACGAAAAGAGACGCCATGCAGAACACATCGACGGACGAGGCGCTGGCCCGGCTGCTGAGCGCCGGTCGAGCGCGCGCCGCGTTGGCGGGTCCCGAACACGTCACGTTGTGGGACTCACTGCGGTCCGCGACGGAGGGCGGCAGACGGTTCCGCCCGTACCTCCTGATGTCAACCCACGACGCGCTCGGTGGACACCAGGCAGCGGCTGCTGCCGAGGTGGGCGCCGCACTCGAGCTGTTGCACACTGCCTTCGTCATCCACGACGACCTCATTGACGGCGACGTGGTGCGTCGGGGTCGACCGAACGTGAACGGCATGTTCGCCCAGAAGGCGCTGTCCCTACATCAGAACTCCGAGGACGCAGACCACTACGGACGCACTGCGGCGATTCTCGCCGGCGACCTCGCCCTGACCACTGCCGTCCGCGCGGTCGCCCTCTGTGGCGCTCCCGCGCCAGTGGTGCGTCAACTCCTCGACCTCTTCGACGCAGGGCTGCACATCTCTGCCGCCGGCGAGCTGGCCGACGTTCGGCTCTCCCTCCAGCATGGGCAGGCGAGCCTGGAAGAGAGTCTGCTGATGGAGGCGCAGAAGACCGGCGCATACTCGTTCAGCCTTCCGCTGCAGGCTGGAGCGTTGCTTGCCGGCGCCGACGAACACACGGTCGAACGGCTGGGACAGGCTGGCCTCCTGATCGGCATCGCCTACCAGCTCAAGGACGACCTGATCGGCGTCTTCGGCGATCCCACACTGTCCGGCAAGAGCGCGACCGGCGACCTTCGCGCCAACAAGCAGACGCCGCTCATCGTCCACGCGCGATCGACGCCGTTGTGGCCAGACCTGTCCTGCTACATGGGTCGCGAGCTCGACGGCGACGAGCTTCAGCGCGCCCGGGACCTACTGATGGCGAGCGGCTCCAGAAGCTTCGTCGAGCATCTCTTCGGCGAGCACGTACGAGACGCGCGGTCGCTTCTGGACGAGGTCGGCCTCGCCACGGACATGTTCGCCGAGGTTCTCGGACCACCCGACGCACTCACGGACGGGCCTGGAGTCGCCGCATGAACCCGGACCTGCGCCGAGATCGGAGCAACAGTCCCTACGACGGCCTCGCCGAGAGCAGCGCCGCCCTCGTGATCCACCGGTACTCCAGCTCCTTCGGGCTCGCCTCCCGACTGCTGGCGCAACCAGTGCGCAGTCAGGTGCGAAACGTGTACGCGCTCGTCAGGGTCGCGGACGAGATCGTGGACAACCCCGACCCCGGGCTCAGTCGAGCCTCGCGTGAGCGCATGCTCGACTGGCTGGAGCAAGACGTGAACCACTCTCTCGAGGTCGGCTACAGCGGGAATGTGGTCGTCCACGCGTTCGCCCGCACGGCTGTGTCGGTGGGAATCCGCGAGGATCTCGTGGCCCCCTTCTTCGAGTCGATGCGGATGGACCTGCGCCTCAGCGAGCACACCGCGGCCTCGCTCGGAACCTATGTGTACGGCTCTGCCGAGGTGGTGGGCCTTATGTGCCTTCGGACATTTCTCGCAGCACCGGACGGACCGTCAGATCCGGCAGCAGCCTACGAGCGGTTGTCGAACGGCGCGCGGCGGCTTGGAGCCGCATTCCAGAAGCTGAACTTCCTGCGTGACCTGGCCGAGGACCACGACCTGCTCGGGCGCGCCTACTTTCCCGGTCTCGACGTTGCCACCTTCTCTGAACGCGACCGTGATCGTCTTCTCGACGACCTCGACGGAGACCTCGTAGCTGCCGCCGCTGCGATCGAGCAGTTACCTCCGAGCAGTCGCCGGGCCGTGGTCGCGGCGCATGGAACCTTCACTGAGCTGTCCACCCGCCTGCGAAGCACACCCCCGTCGGAGATCCGTCGATCGCGGGTGCGTGTGCCGGGTGGAGTCAAGCTTCGGATCGTCGCGGGTGCGCTCTGGGGAGGTCACGAATGACGAGGAGGTCACGCGTGAGGGTCGGACTGCGTAGCCGCCGAGTCACGTCACCCCCGGCTGGGTCTTCGCTCGACGTTGTCGTCATCGGTGGCGGCATCGCCGGGTTGGCGACGGCGGCCCTGCTCGCCTCGCGCGGCCACCGCGTCGAGCTGCTGGAGAAGAACGACGAGCTCGGGGGCCGGGTCGGCAGCGTCGAGCGCGACGGTTTCCGCTTCGACACCGGAGCTTCGTGGTACCTCATGCCCGAGGTGTTCGACCACTTCTTCGAGCTGCTCGGCACGACCGCCGAGTCCGAGCTCGACCTGGTCACGCTCGACCCGAGCTACCGGGTGTTCTTCGAGCGCCACGGCGACCCCGTCGACGTCCGTCCCGACGTCGAACACAATCGGGCCCTCTTCGAGCGGCTGGAGCCGGGCGCCGGTGAGCGTTTCGACGCCTACCTCGCCTCGGCGGGCCAGACGTACGACGTCGCGCTCCGACGTTTTCTCTACAGCAACTTCGACTCCCCCTCGGCCTTCCTCCACCCCGACATCGTGAGGCGCGCGCCAGCGTTGGGCCGTCTGCTGACGCGCTCACTCGAGAAGCATGTCGCGTCGCGGTTCGAGGACGAGCGGATCCGGCAGGTGCTGGGCTACCCGGCGGTCTTCCTCGGCTCGTCGCCGAGCCGCGCCCCGAGCATGTACCACCTGATGAGCAGGCTCGACCTCGGCGACCGCGTCCTCTACCCGCAGGGCGGCTTCACCCGGCTCATCGAGGTGATCGCGAACCTTGCCGAGAAGCACGGCGCCCGACTTCGTACCGGCGCGCCAGTCACCAGAATCCTCACGGCGAAGCGGAACGGAACGTCGGTTGTCACCGGGGTCGAGCACGGCGGCCCCGAGGGACCGCGTACGGTCATGGCCGACGTGGTCGTCGGTGCGGCCGACCTCCACCACCTCGAGACCGCGCTGCTGCCGCGCGAGCTACAGACCCATCCAGAGTCCGCGTGGCGCGACCGATCCCCCGGTCCCGGCGCGGTGCTGGCCATGTTGGGCGTCGCGGGTCGGCTGCCCGAGCTCCCGCACCACTCGCTGTTCTTCACCTCCGACTGGAGGGCCAACTTCGGCGACATCTTCGGCCCAGAGGCCCGCGTGCCGGAACCGGCGTCGGTCTACGTCTGCAAGCCTTCGGCTACCGACCCGTCGGTGGCGCCCGCCGACTGCGAGAACCTCTTCGTCCTCGTCCCGGTGCCGGCCGACGTCTCGATCGGGTCGGGCGGTGACGATGGGGCGGGATCGGCGCAGGTCGAGCGCGCTGCCGACGCGGCCATCGACCAGGTCGCCGCATGGGCCGGCATCCCCGACCTGCGCGAGCGGATCCGGGTGCGCCACACGATCGGCCCACAGGACTTCGCGACCCGCTACCACGCCTGGCAGGGCGGCGCCCTCGGCCTCGAGCACACCCTCCGGCAGAGCGCGTTCTTCCGGCCTCGCAACACCTCCGCCAAGGTCGACGGGCTTCTCTACGCCGGCGCGAGCACGGTGCCGGGCGTCGGACTGCCGATGTGCCTGATCAGCGCCGAGCTGGTGCTCAAGCGGCTCGCCGGTGACCGCTCGGTGCTTCCGGTGACCGGATGAGCGACGCCTCATGACCTGGCCCCACTGGGCGTACGTCGCCATGCTCGCCTTCTGCCTCGCCGGCACACTGCCGCTTGTGCCTGCGTTCGGGCTCTCAGTTCTGCGACAACCGCGCCGACTGCTGCTGACGATCGCGCTGGCCGGAACCCCGTTCCTGCTGTGGGACCTCTACGCCACCCACGCCGGACACTGGTGGTTCGACGAGGACCAGACCCTCCCGCCGCGCGTCGCCGGACTGCCGCTGGAGGAGATCGGGTTCTTCGTCGTCATCCCCATCGTGTCCGTCCTCACCTTCGAGGCCGTCACCGTCGCCCGCCGACGCGGCCTGCGAGGAGGTGAGCGATGAGCTACATGGCCCTCGCGATGCTCGCAGTGGTGCTCGCCGTCGTCCTCGACAGATGGGTCGCCCGCACACGCGTCACGAGCACCCGAGACTGGTGGTCGGCCTACGCGATCATCGTGTTCTTCCAGCTGCTCACCAACGGCTGGCTGACCGGACGCCGTATCGTCCAGTACGACCCCGATACGATCGTCGGCAGCGACCGCGTGGTGTGGCTCGGCGGGGGCCGCATTCTCTATGCGCCCGTCGAGGACCTGCTCTTCGGCTTCGGCCTGGTCCTCACCTCGATCGCCGCGTGGGTGTGGCTCGGTCAGCGGTCCCGTGAGCCCGCGCCACAGCGGACCGGCGACGAGGAGCGCGAGGCCGCGTGAGCACCGCGGCCACCCGCTTCCAGTCGATGCAGCGCACCGACATCGGCGTCGAGGGATCGACACCCTTCGACATGGCGCGGGCCTTCCGCTCGGTGCGCCGCGTCCCGCGGCTCAGTGTCGCCGTCAATCAGCTCGTCCGACCGATCGAGGTGCCAACATGACCGCCGTCCCCGGAAGCCCTGGAAGCGCCGCCCCCACCCAGGCAGAGGCCGTGGTGCTCCTCGACGAGGATGGCCACGCCATCGGGACCACGGACAAGCGGTCGGTCCACCACGCCGACACCCCGCTGCATCTGGCGTTCTCCTGCTATCTCTTCGACGACGACGACCGCGTCCTGATCACCCGTCGGGCATTGCACAAGCGCACCTTCGCCGGTGTGTGGACCAATGCCTGCTGCGGCCACCCGGCGCCCGGCGAACCCCTCGACGACGCCGTACGCCGACGGGTGCGGCAGGAGCTCGGCCTCGACGTCGAGGATCTGCGGCTGCTGCTGCCGGCCTTCCGCTACGTCGCCGAGCAGGACGGCATCGTGGAGAACGAGATGTGCCCGGTCTTCGCGGCCCGCGTCGTCAACCCGGAGGCCCTGCGGCCCGACCCCGAGGAGGTTGCCGACGCGTGCTGGGAGTCCTGGTCCACCTTCCGCGACGCCGTCCTGTCAGGATCGCGCGAGGTCTCGACCTGGTGCCGCGAGCAGGTCCGGCAGCTCCCGTCCGACCCGGCTGTCGCGGTCGCCGCTACGCAAGACGCCCTCCCACCCGCCGCTCAAGACGACAGCAGGATGGGCGAACCACGCTAGCCTCACCGCCCTCTCCGCACAGCGCCATCCACGACAGCGCGCTGACGTGCTGGTTCATGGATCTCCGCGGAGTCAGGTCCCACGACATCCCGGACTGATCTCGCGAATCATCCCGGACTCGATGGCTGCAGCAGCCAACCGAGCAACCCGGCACGATCAACGACCTTCAGGCAGTGCGGGCGGTCACGAGGGCGGCCGCCGCCGCGGTTCCTTGACCGATCGTGTCTTCAGTCGGGGTCGACCGGGGCCGGCGGCGCGCCGCGGTCGAAGTGGGCTATGTCCACTTTGAGGAACAGCGCTGACGCAGTGGCGACCACGGTGCCGCCGGCCTCTGCCATCTCGGCTTCGACGAACAGCTTGCGGCCGTCGTCGCGTACGACGCGCGCTGCAAGCTCGTAGGCGGTGCCGAGGATGACGGGGGCGTCGTAGCGCACTTCAAGCTGCCGGGTTACCGCCGGCGTCCCGGTCAGGTAGAGCAGGAAGCCGAACAGGTCGTCGAGGACGGTGGCCACTGCGCCGCCGTGTGCGATGCCCGGAGCGCCCATGTGGCGTTCGCTGAACCGGTGTACGGCGTGCACCTCCTCGCCGCGGCGTTGGACCACGAGGTGGTGCCCGTGGGGGTTGTCGGGTCCGCAGCCGAGGCAGTGGCCGTGGTGTGGTGGAAGCTTGGTGCCGTCCGGGTGCGGCCGGAACTTGTCCGCCCAGCTCCCAAGGATGCTGTTCATCGGTCCCCTTCCAGGCCTGTGTTCGCAGGAGTCGTGGCGAGGCCGTTGAGCATGAGGTCGCAGATGGAAGCAGCGATGCGCGCAGCGTCCGTGGCCGAGTCGTTCGACGATCCTTCGACCGCGACGCTGAGGCCGGTCACGGTGATCGCACCGAAGATGCTCAGCGCGACTGCACCCGGGTCCTCCACCGGCCGCAGGGTGCCGTCGCTGACGCCTTCGGCAAGCAGGCTCGCGATGGGCCGGTGGAATGCCTCCTGTAACGCTGCGGCGAGCTCCGGAAGGCGCGTAGCGCGACCCAGGTCGCCGACGAGGGCTCGGCAGACGGCCGGATGATCGAGCATCACTGCGAGCTGTGCCTCGACCGCCGACTCAAGGCGATCCCGAGCGCTGCCGGGGGCCGATGCCGCAGTTCCGCCTTCGCCGGCGATCAGCTCGAGCATGTCGGCCAGCAGGAACGCCAGGACCTCGTCCTTGCCGCTGAAGTAGTAGTACAGCGTGGCCTTCGGGATGCCGGCTGCGTCGGCGATCTCGTCGACCTTGGCGTCAGCCAGGCCGCGCTCGGCGATGAGCTCCGCCGCCCCGTAGAGCTTGCTGGCCAGCTTGGCAGGTACCTGTCGCACTTCGCTTCCCCTTCCCTCGGCCTCTGAGACCCACGGTTGACGTCATTCCTTTGCTGGATCAGAATTCTATCTTGAACTCTCAGTACAAACTCTGAGTCCGGCCATTGAGCGCACGACCCACGGACGTCTGGAGCTACTCGATGAACGCGTTGCTCACCCCCTTGCGAGGCCCCCTGCGGCGCCGTACTTCCTCGGTCGTGCTGACGCGACTGCCCGGTCGAGTGGATCAGGGGCTGCGCACGCTGAGTCGGTCCTGGCCGGTCCGGCCGCTGGCCGAGGCGCCGGCCGGCAGCGGTCTGGCAGCGGTGCGGGGCGACCAGGGTCTGCCGTTGTTGGGCCACACGCTTGGCTACATCCGGTTCGGGTCCGATCTGGGTCGCCGTCCTCGTCCTCATCGTGGTCCTTGCCGCAGTCCTCCTCATCCTCATCCTCACCCTGCGCGCACTCGCGGCCCCGCTGTACCTGCTCGCCTCGGTCGTTGTCTCCTGTGCGGCCGCGCTCGGCCTGACCACACTGGTCTTCCAGCACCTCCTCGGGCAGGACATCCACTTCACCGTGCCGGTCATCACGTTCGTGCTGCTGGTCGCGGTGGGAGCCGACTACAACATCCTGCTGATGAGCCGGATGCGCGAAAGCGGGCTCGCCCTGACCCGTAGCGAGGTCGCCCGCGCAGTCACCGCCACCGGCACCGTCATCACCGCCGCCGGCGTCATCTTCGCCTCCACCTTCGTGGCGCTGCTGTTCTCATCGGTCGAGGCACTCACCCAGACCGGGTTCGCCGTCGCATCAGGACTGCTACTGGACACCTTCATCGTCCGCACCCTGGTCGTCCCCGCCTGCGCCGCCCTGTTCGAGGAACGCAGCTGGTGGCCACACCGGAACCCGACAACAACAGGCACGAGACCGCAACCAGCCGACACGGCCGACGCACCGGCATCGAGCTCAACAACCGAGGGGACCCCCCGATGAACCAGCAACAGCTGACCTACAGCCCCTTTGACCCGGCGGTGATCGAAGACCCCTACCCTGTCTACCGCGAGTTGCGCGAGAACGCTCCCCTCTTCTGGTCGCCAGCGGCGAGCACCTGGGTGCTGAGCCGCTACGACGACGTCTCCGCGGCCCTGCTCGACCCGGAGACATACTCCTCGGCGTCCGGGATCTTCCCCACCCCACCCGGGGTCGACATGACCGAGCTGTTCCTGCCCATGCTCATCATGAGCGACCCACCCCGGCACACCCAGCTTCGCCGCCTCATCAGCAAGGCCTTCACCCCGCGCCGCATCGCCGGACTCGAGACGCGCATCCAAGCCCTCGTCGACGACCTCCTCGACCAGGCTCCCGACACCGGGACCTGGGACTTCGTCTCCGGGTTCGCCGGACCGCTCCCGGCCATCGTCATCGCCGACATGCTCGGTGTGCCGCGCAACGATCGCGACCGGTTCCGAACCTGGTCCACCACCCTCATCCAGTCCAGCCCCATCCGCGGAGAGTTCGGCCCCGGACTGGACGCCGCCTCAGCGCTCTACGAGTACTTCGCGGCGTTCCTCGCCGAGCGACGTGCCCACCCCCAAGACGACCTCATGACAGCACTCGTCCACGCCGAGGTGGACGGTGCCTACCTCAGCGAGGAGGAGCTCCTCGGCTTCTGCCTTCTGCTACTCGTCGCCGGGCACGAAACCACCACCAACCTCCTCTCCAACAGCGCCGTCATACTCGCCCAGCATCCCGAGAGCCGTCGACAGCTGGCGGATCATCCCGATCTCGTTCCCGCCGCGGTCGAGGAGCTGCTCCGCTACGACTCCCCGGTCCAGGGCCTCGCGCGCACCCTGACCCGACAGGTGGACCTACACGGCCAACGCATGAAGACCGGCGACACCGTGCTGCTGTTGTTCGGATCCGCGAACCGCGACGACCACGCCTTCCCCGCCCCCGACAACTTCGACATCAACCGCCGCCCCGAACGACAGATCGCCTTCGGCCGGGGCATCCACTTCTGCCTCGGCGCAGCCCTGGCACGCCTCGAAGCACAGATCGCTCTCCAGGCACTCCTAGCCCGACGTCGTGACTGGGATGTCGACCTCAACTCAGCGGTCCGACTTCGCTCCGGTCCGATCCGCGGCTACGTCTCGCTGCCCGTGCAGTGGGCGAGCGCCGCGCCGCCCTCATCAAAGTAAGGGAGCGCCTCGTGAAGAACCACCCGAAGCCGACCCGCGCCAGCGTCCTCCACGCCGTGACCGAGGAGATCCTGGCCCGCAAAGACGGGCAGATCCCCACCGACATCGACGCCATCGACACCTTCTTCCACGACCCCGAAGACCTCGCGGACGCCCTGCTGCTTCGCTGGCACACGCTCCTGACTGCTTCACTAGAACGCGGACTCGTCGGCGACCCCGAAGACCGCAAGGAAATGGTCATCGAGGCATGGCGGCACGCCAGCGAGACCTACCGGGGCGTGCGGATGGTCATCGACGAGCTGGCTGAGAACCCGACAACCGACGGCATCGCGCACGCTGTCCGCACGACCGCGCGCAACGACTGGGCAGCCATGGCTATCGCAGCGGGACTGGCCAGTGGCTTCGACGAACCAGCGATTCGAGTGGGGCATCGCCTCGAGCTCGAAGCGCGACGGCGCAACAACCTCGCAGAAGACACCGCGGTACGCGAGCCGCGACCGCGAAAGCTGTTCAGCAAGTTCAAGACGATCCTCATCGGTCGATCCGTCACCGCAGGAGTCGAGCGCCCTCGAACCTGACGTCGGTGAACCCCGCATCACGATCACGAACGAAGGCCAGCAGCAGGACGAAAAGGGCTTCGATCGGGTGCAAGCCGCCCAGGTGTCACGCGGTGACCGCAGCCGAGACCACTGGTGCAGTCCCTCCTGCTGCGGGTGGTGGTCGACGACCTTGGGCGCCTGGTGGAGGAGGCCCCGCCCGAGGCGTTGGCCGCGTACCTGACCGAGCGGGCCGAGGCCGGACACACCGTCGCCCCCCCATAGCCCAGAACTAGTGCGAGGGCAGCTCTCCGGCGAGCCGACCGTGCCGTTCGGCGCTGGCGTCATTGAGACCGACGATCTCGACGGTCTTGCCCTTGCGTTCGTACTTGGGTGATGGCGTCGAGCGAGGCGACGGTCAAGGCGTCCCAGATGTGTGACTGGGACAGGTCGATGACGACGCGGTTGGGGTCGTCGGCGTACTCGTACTGCGTGTATAGGTCGTTGCTGGAGGCGAAGAACAGCTCGCCGGTGACCGTGTAGACCGCCGCGACGGTCCCGTCTGCGCTCTCGACGAGCTCGCGGTGGGTGTCGGTGAGGTGGGCGACCCTGCGGGCGTAAAGCGTCATGGCAACCAGGACGCCGCCCCGTGATCATCTCCGCAGGCATCATCTTCGCCAGCACCTTCGTCGCCCTCCTCTCTTCACCAGTGGTCACCCTCGCGGAGACCGGCTTCACCGTGGCAGCAGGACTGCTGCTCGACACCTTCGTGGTCCGCAGCCTCATCGTGCCCGCGTGTGCCGCCCTGCTCGAGGATCACAATTGGTGGCCGACTCGGATGCGGCGCCACGGGATCGGGTGATCGACCGGCCGATTGCCAGTCCCTGGACGGGACCACTCCTCGGTCGACGGCCGCTGGAGTATCGGGCGCCAACGTCTCCTGTCCGGCGCCCTGATGCTCGGGCCAGCCACCGGGGAACGCGGGTCGGCGCGCGCCACTGGCCCGATGCGCCGGCGTCCGCGTTGAGCCTCCGCATTGAGGCTTCCGGCCTCCTATCGCTGGGGGCGGCCGGGCTCCTGGATCGAGGCGGTGGAGCCGTTGCCTGACAGGGCGCTCAGCTCGTCGTTGACGGTCGCTTGTGCGCTCGACCGCTGGCTGAGCAGGGTGGCGAGCCGGTCGCCTTCGACGTCGAGGTTCGGGATCAAGCGATCGAGCCAGCGCGGCAGCCACCACGCCCTGTCGTCGACGATCGCCATTACTGCTGGCATGAGTGTCACGCGGACGAAGAAGGCGTCGATGAGGATGCCAACGGCGAGCGCAAGGCCGACCTGTTTGACCACGATGTCGTGGCTGAAGATAAAGCCGGAGAAGACGGCGATCATGATCAGGGCCGCTGCTACGACTACGCGGCTTGCTTGGTCGAAGCCGTGGACGACACTGCGCATGCCGTGGTGGCCGTGGACGTAGGCGTCTCGCATCGAGGAGACGAGGAAGACCTGGTAGTCCATGGCGAGTCCGTAGAGGATGCCTGTGGCGATGATCGGTATGAAGCTCATGATCGGGCCACCTCCCTCCACTGCAAACAGGCTGCCGAACCATCCCCAGGTGAAGACGGCTGTAGTGACGCCGAAGGTGGCCAGGATGCTGAGCAGGAACCCGGCAGTCGCGACGAGTGGAACGATGACGGACCGGAAGACCAACATCAGGATCAGTAGCGATAGCAGCACGATGACCCCGAGGTACTGCGGGATCACGCCGGCGAGCTTGTCGGACATGTCGATGCTGATCGCGGTGTAACCGGTCACGCCCAGCGTCACTTGGTTGTCCTTGGCAAGGTCGAGATCGGGTTGGCGCAGCGCCCTGACCAGATCCGTGGTGGCTTGGTCGGAGGGACCGGACTTCGGGATCACGCTGAGGACGACCAGTTGACCTGACCTGCCTGCCCCGAGAGGCACAACCGCAGCGACATTGTGCTGTTGCTGGAGAGCCTGAATGAGCTTGGCGGTGACCGCGGGGGTGATCGGAGGGCCGGGGTGTGTCGGCTCGGCGGTGACAAGCAGGGGGCCGTTGAACCCTTCTCCGAATCCACGCGAAATCGCGTCGTACCCTTGCCGAGCACTGGAGTCGCTACTCGCGGTAGCGGCGGTAGGGATGCCGAGCTCCATGCTGGCCGCGGGGATGGCTGCAACTCCCAGCAGCGTCGCGACGATCGCGATGACCGGCCATCGATACTTGATGACACGCTTCACCCAGTGGTCTGCGACGCTGTGCGCTTCATCGGCAAGGCGCTCGCGGCGGGTGTGGCGAGCTTTGACAGAGCAGATTCGCTCGCCAACGAGACCCAGCAGCGCGGGCAGCATAGTGAGCGCGATGAGGACGGCCAGCGCCACAGTCGATGCCGCGACCAGCGCCATGACGGTCAGCATGGTGATGCCGATGATGGTCAGGGCTGTGAGCGCGACGATCACAGTGAGACCGGCGAAGAACACGGCGCTTCCAGCGGTGCCGACGGCACGGCTGGCCGCCTCGTGCGCGGCCAGGCCCTGATCCAGGATCAAGCGCCGCTGCCGGTTCACGATGAACAGCGAGTAGTCGATCCCGACCGCGAGGCCAACCATGAGTCCGAGAACCGGGGTTGCTGAACTCATCGATAGAACCGTCGAGAGAGCATAGGCGCCGCCCACACCGATACCGACCCCGACAAGCGCGTTGACCAAAGGCAGCCCAGCAGCGACCACCGAGCCCAGTGTCAGCACGAGCACGATCCCGGCCACCGTGAGACCGATGACTTCCCCTGCGCCGACGGGTACCTCGAGCGCTTTAAGCGAGTCGCTGGGCAAGGCCGTGATCCCGGTACCGGTCTCGCTGCGTTCCACCGCGTCCAGGACCGCGGTCACGTCACTGTTCGCCAGTGACGTGGTGGGCACCTTGAACTGGAACTGGAACAAGACGGTGTCGCCGCGGGCGGAGAGGAGCGCCCCGGGCACCGGGGCCCCGTCGTAGATCAGTGGCCCGAAGGGCTGGGCGCCCTCCGGTGCGCGGCTCGGATCGCCGGCGGCGTCGCGTTCCATTTCAGGGGGAGCGGCGACCTGATCCAACCCGAAGACGGCATCGATGGCCCGGGCGAGCGCCTCGACCCGATCTGGGGTATCAATGCGCTGCCCCTCGGGCACGACAAACACGACGCTGGCTTGACCGCCCGACACCTCGGGCAGCTCAGCCGTGACGCGGTCGAGCACCGTCTGCGCCTCGGTCCCGTCCACCTTGAAGCCCGAACTCACGCTGACACCGTTGAGGGCGATACCCGCGATGACGATGCCGATCGCGACGAGCCAGCCCGCCAAAACGAACCAAGGTCGGTCGAACGCTCGGTGACCCAGCCGGTAGAGAAGCGTGGACATCTGGTGCCCTTTCCGTGAGCAGCGCGGCGACGGCGCCGCTAGAAGCCGGACCGCAGGTAGTCAAAGGCGAGTTCGAGGAACTCCTCGTAGTCGATCGACCCCGGTTGGGCGGTTGAGGCACCGTCGGGGACATGCACGTCCAGGGCTCCCTCCAGGGCCGCTGAGATCGCCCCGTAGACGGCGCCAAACAGCAACGGCGCGTAGATGCCGGGATGGCGATCCCGGGCCGCAGTGCGCAAGGTTTCCTGGGCCGAGTGACGCATCCAGTGTTGGAGGGCAAACACGTACGGTTCGAGAGAGGGATACCGGCCCGACAGCACGACCAGTTCGCGCATCTGTACGAACGCCTCCGTCGTGAGTTGCGCCCTCAAGACCTCGTGCAAGGCGTCCAGGAGGGGCAGGTCCGCAGCCAGGTCGCCGAGCGCGATTGTCGCCTCACTGACGCCGCGGAACGCGACCATCGCGATGGCCTCTTCCTTGCAGCTGAAGTGGTTGGCGAAGGTCCTACGCGAGTATCCAGCGCGGCGGGCGACATCATCGATCACGAAGCCGTCGACTCCGTGCTCTCGCGCGAGCTCGAACGCCGCCTGCGCGAGGGCCTGGGCAGTCGCCTCTCGCTTGCGTTCTCGAAGCCCGGGTTCGGTCATGGATTGAGTTTCCCAGCGCGAGTGCCCATTGAGCAAGATTTCCCATTGGGCAATCCTTCAGGGCGTCCGCAGAATCGACACCCCCGCGGGGACTGCGGAATCGCGGCTATCAGACAGCGCTTGCCGGCTACGCGGGCCGGCTACGAGAGCCGCCGACAGGGGCCACCGGAATCGGCTGGCTGGAGCGGCGCTCAGGGTGGGACCGGGAATACCCGCGTCCGAGCTGCTCCCCCGCTCGGCAGGGTCGCGCGTGAGAGCGTTGCTCTCCTACGGGAGATCCTTGTGGGGGGCTCGTCGGCGATGGATCTTGCTTCCCCTGGTTGCCTTCGGCAGCGACGATTCCTCCACCGTTGATCGCGTCTGGCCTCGCAGGAACTCCTCCAGCTGGACCAGGCCGCGTGCTGTTTGCTTCTCGATGCGCCGTTCGTGGCGCCGCCGAAGTGACTCGTGCTCTAACTCCCGCCACGCCCGGTAGCCCTCGTAGCCGCCGTACCAGCAGGCGCCTATCGCTACCGCACCGCCAGCCAGGAACCAGAACGCGTACAGCAGAAGGTCGCCCAGCGCGTCAGCAAGGGGTTGCCACCCGTAGCCCAGGCTCATCTCGGTCACCTCCGTCGGACCGAACCTCAAGGATCGTCCTCGGTACTGCCAGACTACATGCAGTCATGTATGTATGTAACCTGTACGGGTGGACAAGACGACGCGCCAGGAAGTTCGTTCGGCCGCCACCCGCCGCGTCCTGTTGGACGCGACCATCTCCTGTCTCGTTGAGCACGGCTACGGCGGCACCACCGGTCCGGCGGTAGCAGCGAAGGCAGGTTTGTCCCGGGGCGCGCAGCTGCACCACTTCGGCACCCGCGATCAGATGGTGGTGGCGGCGGTGGAGCATCTGGCGCAGAAGAGACTCGAATCGGTGCGCTCTCAGTTGGAGGCGATGATCCCAGAGCGGGCCACATCACTGTCTCGGCGCGCGATACGACTGTTGGCCGACGCGCTCTCGGGGCCGCTGTACGCCGCCACGCTGGAGATGTGGGTGGCCGCCCGGGCGAATGCCGAACTGCGCGAACAACTGGTACCCGCCGAGACCAGGGTGCACGAGGAGTTGTATGAGATCTGTCGGCGCTACGTCACCGAAGACCCGGTGGCGATCCAGCTGACACTGGACCTGCTCCTCGGGCAGGGCGTGAGCGGCATGTTCGACCATGAGCGCGCACAGCAGTCCCGTCGCGCGCTGGACCGGTGGGAGCAACTCTTGACGGAGATGGCGACCTCGTGATCGACATCCAAAGCCTGCTCGCGACGTGGGATACCAAGTTTCGGGATCACCCCGACGGAGCGGAGTTGCCGCCGCACCATCCCCATTGCCTGGGATGCGGTCCGGACAACCACCACGGACACCACCTCCTGGTCCGCCGCAGCGGAGACGGAGTGGTCGCCACGCATGTCTTCGATGAGCGCCACGTCGGGGCGCCGGGAATCGCGCACGGTGGCGCCGTGGCAACAGTTCTCGATGACTTGCTCGGCTTCCTGCTCTACCTGACGGGCCAGCCTGCCGTGACCCGTTCCCTGACGATCGAGTACCTGTCGCCGGTCTTGCTCGGTGTGCAGTACGAGCTTGCCGGTAGGGCCCTGGAGACGGAGGGACGCAAGCGCTTTGTCGAGGCAGAGGTAGTCGACCCCCAGCAGCGGATCGTCGCCCGAGCCACAGCAGTCTTCGTGGCCGTCGACGTGACTCACTTCGAACAGGCGCACTCGGCCGAATAGGGGCGCCGACAGCTTCAGGGGCCGGGGCCGTGGGCCGGGCTCCAACCACTCGGCCACGCGCTATGTTGTTACAAGCCCGGTACAAACGGCCGGGACATCTCGACGTTTGCGCAGGTCAACATGGGTCAGTCAGTCAGTACTACGACATCTGAGCCGGCCGCTCACCTGTCTCCCCGGAGGCCCTCACCGCAGTGCGGTGGGGGCCTCCGGCCGTTCGACATCGTTTCCCGGCGTCGTAGACCGCTGGGGGTAACGATGGGCCCCGCGCTGCATCCGGCCCGATGACCAGCACGAACGCAGACTCTAAGTGAGCGGCGCCGGCGTTACCCCCAGCCGACTGCGGGATCGGCAACGGACGGGACGCCCTCGCCTCCCCGTAGAGCGACGGACACATCGCCGCACGGTCGACGACCGCGCTGTCGCCGACCTGGGACGACGTGCGCCGGTGTAGCCGAGCGTCGTCGATATGTCCGCCCAGCGACGAGCAGGGCCTGCCTCAGTGCGGCTCCTCGGCGAGCCGGGAGTCCGTCAGCGACCGCGCGCCGAGGAAGCCGACGACACCGACGACCGCCGCGAGGACCCAGAACGTCACCCGCTCGCCAGCGCCGCGAGCGGGATCCACGCCGCGCGCAGCGACGGGTAGGTCCGCGGGGGGCCGCCCGCGGTCAGGGTGGAGGACGTCATGGTGGCTCCTGGGGTCGGCGCCCGAGGGTTCCGGGCGATGCGTCGGCGACGCCAGGAGCGGCCGCTTTCACGGCGGTTTCACGACGCCTTCACCCGCCCCCACCGGCCTGTCTGAGCCCCGCGACGTACGCTCCGGGGCGCACCCGCCCCCGTCCCGGGAGGACCGCCGTGAAGCTCCTGCTCACCTCCGCCGGCATCGGCAATGCCGCTCTGCGCGAGACGCTCGACGACCTGCTCGGCAAGCCGGTCGAGGAGGCGACCGCCCTGGTGGTGCCGACCTCGCTGCACGCGCTCGGCAGGCACGAGAACGCCTGGCGCGACATCGCTGGGGTCGACACCGCGCCGCTCGTCGGGATCGGGTGGACGTCGGTCGGCGTGCTCGAGCTGGCCGCCCTGCCGCTGCTCGACCGCGAACGATGGGAGCCGGCCGTCCGCACGGCCGACGCGCTGCTGGTCTGCGGCGGCGACCCGCTCTTCCTCCACCACTGGATGCGCGAGTCCGGCCTGGCCGAGATCGTGCCCACCCTCGACGACACGGTGTACGTCGGGCTCAGCGCCGGCAGCATGGTCCTCACCCCGCGGATCGGCGACGACTTCGTCGGCTGGTGCCCGCCCGGCACCGACGCCGACACCCCGGACATCGACCGCACGCTCGGGATCGTCGACTTCTCGCTCTTCCCGCACCTCGGCAACCCGATGCTCCCCGACAACAACCTGGCGACCGCGCAGCAGTGGGCCGCCGGCCTCGGCAACCCGTCGTACGCCATCGCCGACGGACGCGCGATCCGCTGGGTCGACGGCGACGTCGCGGTGGTCGGCGAGGGCGAGGTGCACGAGTTCCCGGCCTGACGGCCAGCTGACGGCCGGCTGACCCCGGCCCGACTCCCCCACCGCCGTACGCCGCCGTACGCCACCGAACGGGGCGTGGCACGATCGACGACGCCATGACCGCACCGTCATCCGAGCCCCCGCCGCTGCTCGTCGCCGTCGACGCCCCGTCACTGCTGCACCGCAGCCACCACGCGCACGTCGACAGCCGGCGCACCGACCGCGGCGGTCGACCCGCGTGGGCGCTGCACGGCATGCTCCGGCTGGTCCTCCAGCTGCTGGAGGACCTCACGCCCGACGCGGTGGTGCTGGGCCTGGACGACCGCAGCGCGTCGGTGCGCTCCGACCGGTACCCCGACTACAAGGCCGGCCGCAAGGAGAAGGACCCGGCGCTCGTCGAGCAGCTCGACCGCGCCCCGGCGCTGCTCTCGGCGCTCGGCCTGCACGCCGTACGACCCGAGGGCCTGGAGGCCGACGACGTCTCGGCCAGCGCCTCCCACCTGGCCGAGCAGCACGGGTGGCGGTGCACGATCGTCACCTCCGACCGCGACGCCTTCGCCCACATCAGTGACCTCACCTCGGTGCTGCGCCTGGTCACGGGAGGCATCGCGTCGTCCCCGTTGCTCACGCCGGCCCGCCTGCGCACGATGTACGACGTACCGGCCGGCTTCTACCTGGAGTACGCCGCCCTGCGCGGGGACGCCAGCGACAACCTGCCCGGGGTGGAGGGCATCGGCGAGAAGTCGGCGTCGCTGCTGCTCCGACTGGCGGGCTCGATGGACGCCGTCTGGGAGGACCTCGACCGCGACGGTGGTGCCGCCGTACGGGCCGGTCTGGACGCCGCGTGCGAGGCCGAGGGCCGCGCGCGCGTCGGCAAGCGCGTGGTGACCGCACTGACGGCCGACGGCGCCCGTGAGCGCTACGACTTCAACGTCGAGATCATGTCGGGCCGCACCGACCTCGACCTCGGGCTCGACCTGGCGGCGGCTCCGGACGGTCCCGGACCCGGGCGGCTGCCGCTCGACCCCGACCGGGTGCGCCGGGTGGTCGACCACCTCGGCGACCCGTTCCTCACCGACCACGCGCTGCGGGTGCTGACCTGGGCGCACCGTCGCTGACCCGACCGGCGACCGACTTGGTTGAAAGTTGCATCTTCCTGGTGTGACCCTCACCCCGGCCGCCCGACGGATCCCGGCCCGCGCGGCCCTCGCTCTCGGCTCCCTGACCGTGCTCGCGGCCTGCGGCGACACCGACCCGCGCACGGCGAGCGACCCGGCCGCGCCCGCGACGAGCGCCGCTCCCCCGGCCTCCGCCCTCCCGGCCGGCACGCACCTCGGTCCCGTCGAGATCAGCACGGACGACCTCCCCGGACTCACCGACTTCTACACCGCGGGGGTCGGGCTCGAGGTGGTCGACCGCAACGCCGACTCGCGCACCCTGGGCTCGGGCGACGTCGAGGTGCTGCGCCTGGTCCGCGGCGACGCGCCCGCCGACGACCAGACGACCGCAGGGCTCTACCACTCCGCCTTCCTGTACGACGACGCCACCGAGCTCGCCGCGGCCCTCGTGCGCTCCGCCCAGCACCCGGGGGGCACCTTCCAGGGCTCCGCCGACCACCGGGTCAGCCAGGCGTTCTACCTCGCCGACCCCGACGGCAACGGCGTCGAGCTGTACGTCGACCGCCCGCGCGAGCAGTGGGAGTGGACCACCGACGGCGTGACGATGGGCAGCGAGGCGCTCGACCCGGATGCCTTCGTCGCCGACCACCTCGCCTCCGAGCCCGACCCGGAGGCCACCCTCGCCGCGACCCCGGACGGCGTCACCCTCGGGCACGTGCACCTGCGCGTCGGCGACCTGGGCGACGCCGAGGCCTTCTACGGCGACGTGCTCGGCATGGCCGTGACCAGCCGGGTCGACGGTGCGCTGTTCCTGTCCGCGGACGGCTACCACCACCACCTCGGCACCAACACCTGGGGCTCGGCCGGCACGGGCACCCGACCGACGACGCTCGGGCTGCGCGTGGTGCGGGTACACGTGCCGGACGCCGCCGCCCTGGCCGACGTACGGCAGCGGTTCGAGGACGCCGGGCTGGACGTCGAGGGCTCCGGTGACGCCGTCACGACCACCGACCCGTGGGGGACGCCGGTCGAGGTCTCGGTGCACGCCTGACCCGCGGGCGTTCAGCCACGAGCAGCCTGTGGAGAGCCGTTCGACGGCGCCCGCTCGCTCGACGATCGTGGACGCATGACACGTACCTCTCGGGCCCAGGCCATGCACTCCCCCGTCCGCACCCAGACCGACCTCGAGCGCTTCTGGCGCGCGGCGATGGAGCCGCTCGGGTTCGCCTCGCAGAGCCTGTGGGTGGTGATGCTCGCCCCGGACGGCACGCCGTTCCCCCACCTCACCCAGATCGAGGAGTGCGACCAGCCGCCCACGCCCGAGGAGGCGGCGACACTGGCCGGGGTGCTCGGTGAGGTGCTCGACGAGGTCGTGCCCGGTGGCCGGCTGGCGCTCCTGCGCTCCCGTCCCGGTGGCAGCGCCCTGACCTCGGACGACCGTCGATGGGCCACCGCGCTCGCCGAGGCGTTCGTCGCCGTCGGTCTGCCGGCCGAGCCCGTGCACGTCGCGAGCGACGCCGACCTGCGCCCGGTCACCGCGGACGACCTCGCCGCGTGATCCCTGGTCGCCGCTCGCGCCCGTCCCCGGACGCACCGAGACCCCGCCGGATGTGTCCAGACGGGGCCTCGGCGACGAGGGACCGCACGCGTGCGGCCGTGACGGGTCAGAGGATGTAGAGCATCTCCTGGTACGTCGGCAGCGACCACAGGTCGTCGGCCACCATGTTCTCGAGAGTGTCGGCCGCCGCGCGGATGGCCGCCATGACGGGCAGCACCTCGTCGCGCATGTAGCGGGCGTGCTCGAGCAGGTCCTCCTCCGGCTCGGCCGAGCACACCTCGGTGAGCTTCGCGAGCCCGGCCTTGAGGTCGGCGATCGGGGCCGAGATCTCGTTCAGCGCCGACAGGTCCGCCTCGACGCCGGCCGCCTTGAGCGCCGCGACGTTCTGCGCGAGCTCGGTCTGGTAGCGGATCGCGGCGGGCAGCACCATCGTCTGCGCCATCTCACCGGTGGTGTTCGCCTCGACCTGGATGCTGTTGACGTACTGCTCGCAGCCGATCTCGAAGCGCGAGTGCATCTCACGCTCGTTGAACACCGAGTACTTGCCGAACAGCTCCACGGCCTCGGGCGAGATCAGCTCGGGCAGCGCGTCGACGGTCGTGCGGAGGTTCTTCAGACCACGCTGCTCGGCCTCGACGGGCCACTCGTCGGAGTAGCCGTTGCCGTTGAAGATGACCTTGCCGTGGTCGGCGACGATCGTGGTCAGCAGCGACTGCACCGCGGAGTCGAAGTCGGTGCCCTCGGCGACCGCGGCCTCCAGCGTGGTGGCGCAGTAGTCGAGCGCCTCGGCCATGATCGTGTTGAGCACGACCATCGGCGCGGCCACGGTCTGGTTGGAGCCCGGCGCGCGGAACTCGAACCGGTTGCCGGTGAAGGCGAACGGGCTGGTGCGGTTGCGGTCGCCGGGGTCCTTCGACAGCACCGGGATGGTGTCGACACCGATGGTGAGCGTGCCCTTCTCCTTCGAGCCGGTGGCGCCACCCTTCGCGATCTGGTCGAAGACGTCGGCCAGCTGCTCACCCAGGAAGATCGAGATGATCGCCGGCGGCGCCTCGTTGGCGCCGAGGCGGTGGTCGTTGGACGCCGAGGCGACCGAGACGCGCAGCAGGCCGCCGTACAGGTCGACCGCACGGATCACTGCGGCGCAGAACACCAGGAACTGGGCGTTGTCGTGCGGGGTGTCGCCCGGCACCAGGAGGCTGCCGAGGTCGCTGTTGCCGACCGAGAAGTTGACGTGCTTGCCCGAGCCGTTGACGCCGTCGAACGGCTTCTCGTGGAACAGGCACTCCATGCCGTGGCGCTGCGCGACCGACTTGAAGGTCGTCATCAGCAGCTGCTGGTGGTCGGAGGCCTCGTTGGCGCGCTCGAACATCGGCGCGACCTCGAACTGGCCCGGGGCGACCTCGTTGTGGCGGGTCTTGGCCGGGATGCCGAGCTTGAAGAGCTCCCGCTCGGTGTCCATCATGAAGCCGAGCACGCGCTCGGGGATGGCGCCGAAGTAGTGGTCGTCGAACTCCTGACCCTTCGGCGGCTTCGCGCCAAACAGGGTGCGCCCGGCGTTCAGCAGGTCGGGGCGGGCGTTGAAGAAGTGGCTGTCGACCAGGAAGTACTCCTGCTCGGGGCCGCAGTAGGCCACCACGTTGTCGGGGTCGGAGTGGCCGAAGAGCGCCAGCACCCGCTTGGCGTGGACCGACATCGCCTGCTGCGAGCGCAGCACCGGGGTCTTGTGGTCGAGCGCCTCACCGGTCATCGAGATGAAGACCGTGGGGATGCACAGCGTGTTGCCGTTGGGGTTCTCCAGGACGTACGCCGGGCTCATCACGTCCCAGCCGGTGTAGCCGCGCGCCTCGAAGGTGTTGCGCAGCCCGCCGTTCGGGAACGACGACGCGTCCGGCTCGCCCTGCACCAGCGTCTTGCCGGAGAACGACGCCAGCGCCGTGCCGTCGCCGACCGGGTCGAGGAAGCTGTCGTGCTTCTCGGCGGTCAGGCCGGTCAGGGGGTAGAAGACGTGCGCGTAGTGGGTCGCACCCTTCTCCAGCGCCCAGTCCTTCATCGCCGAGGCGACGGCGTCGGCCACGGCCGGGTCGAGCGGGGTGGACTTCTCGATCGTCGACAGCACCGACTTGTAGACCGACTTGGGAAGTCGCTTCTGCATCACCGACAGGCTGAAGACGTTCTCGCCGAACACCTCGCCGGGCTCCTCGCCCGGGTCGAAGCTGAAGGGCGGGGGCGTGTAGCTCTGCACCTGGGTGATGGCGTGCATGCGGACGGGGTTGGCGCTCACGGGGCTCCCTCTCGTAGGTCTTCTACCCGAGTTGGCGCCGAACGTAGGACGGCCCGATGTCGCGATTGTTTCGGATCCGTGTCGGTGGACGACTCCTGGCAAGGTCACAGGTCAGGCACGGGTTGGGGGCCGCTCCGCGGGTGCCGGACGGGCGTCCGGGCGGTGGCTCGTGCCGCCGTCCGGACGCCCTGTCGCGCACACCCCGTACGGGTCAGTCCTTCGGGCCGCCCGCGACGTAGAGCACCTGGCCGGAGACGAAGCCGGCGCCCTCGCTGGCGAGGAACGAGACCGCGTGCGCGATGTCCTCCGGCCGGCCCACCCGACCGACCGGGATGGTCGCCGACGCCTGCCTCACCAGGTCGTCGAAGTCGACGCCGATCCGCGCCGCGGTCGCCTCGGTCATCGCGGTGTGGATGAAGCCCGGCGCGACCGCGTTGACCGTCACGCCGTACCGGCCCAGCTCGATGGCGAGGGTCTTGGTGAAGCCCTGGAGCCCGGCCTTGGCAGCGGAGTAGTTGGCCTGACCGCGGTTGCCGAGCGCGGAGGTGCTCGACAGGTTGACGATCCGGCCGAACCCCGCCTCCCGCATGTGCGGGAGGGCTGCCTGGCTGGTCAGGAACGAGCCGCGCAGGTGCACGGCCATCACCTGCTCCCAGTCGTCCAGCGACATCCGCTGGAGCACGTTGTCGCGGATGATGCCGGCATTGTTGACCAGCACGGTCGGTGGACCGGCCTCGGCGGCGACCCGTTCGAAGGCCGCGGCAACGGCCTCCGGGTCGGCGACGTCGGCGCCGATGCTCAGGGCCGAGCCGCCCGCGGCGATGACCGCGTCGGCCGTCGCCTGCGCGCTCGCCTCGTCGAGGTCGAGCGCGGCGACCGTCATGCCGTCGGCGGCGAGCCGGGCGGCGACACCGGCGCCGATCCCCTGCGCGGCGCCGGTGACGACCGCGACCCGCGGGGTGCCTGCCGTGCCCGCCATCAGCTCAGCCGCTCCAGGACCATGGCCATGCCCTGGCCGCCGCCGACGCACATCGTCTCCAGGCCGATCGACTTGTCGTGGTGGCGCAGCGAGGTGAGCAGGGTGCTGGTGATCCGCGCGCCGGTCATGCCGAACGGGTGACCGACGGCGATCGCACCGCCGTTGACGTTGAGCTTGTCCTCGTCGATGCCGAGCTGGCGCGCCGACGGGATGACCTGCGCGGCGAAGGCCTCGTTGATCTCGACCAGGTCGACGTCGTCGATGGTCATGCCGGCGCGGGCGAGCGCCTGCCGGCTCGCCTCCACCGGTCCGAGACCCATGATCTCGGGCGATAGACCGCTGACCCCGGTACTCACGATCCGCGCCAGCGGCGTGATGCCGAGCTCGGCCGCCCGGGTGTCGGACATGACCAGCACCGCGGCGGCGCCGTCGTTGAGCGGGCAGCAGTTGCCCGCCGTCACGGTGCCGTCGGGACGGAAGACCGGCTTGAGGCCGCTCACGGAGTCGAGGGTGACGCCGGCCCGCGGACCGTCGTCGGCGTCGATGACCGTGCCGTCGGGCAGCGTGACCGGCGTGATGTCGTCGGCCCAGAACCCGCTGGCGACGGCCGCCTCGGCGCGGTTCTGGCTGCGGACGCCGAACGCGTCCTGCTCCTCGCGGGTCACGCCGGTCAGCTGCGCGACGTTCTCGGCCGTCTGGCCCATCGCGATGTAGAGGTCGGGCAGGTGCCCCGACTCGCGCGGGTCGCGCCAGGTGCCGCCGCCGGCGGCGAGCTCCTCGGTGCGCGCGGTGGCGTCGTCGAACGCCGGGTGCATGGTGCCGGGGATGCCGTCGGCGACGCCGAGCGGGTAGCTGCTGACCGACTCCGCGCCCACGGAGAGGAACACGTCGCCCTCGCCCGCCCGGATGGCGTGCAGCGCCATCCGGGTCGTCTGCAGGCTGGAGGAGCAGTAGCGGTTGACCGTGGTGCCGGGCAGGTGGTCCATCCCGCCGAGCACCGCCACCGCGCGGCCGAGGTTGTGGCCCGAGACGCCGGCCGGCGACGCGGTGCCGAGCACCAGGTCGTCGATGGTGGTCGGGTCGAGCGAGGGCACCTTCTCCAGCACGGCGCGCACCATCTGCACCGCGAGGTCGTCGGGGCGGGCGTCCTTGAGCGACCCCTTGAACGCGCGCCCGATCGGACTACGCGCGGTGGCGACGATGACGGCTTCGGGCATGGGTTTCCTCCAGGGGTTCCAGTGGTTCCAGGGCTGTGCGTACGCCGGCCGGGTGGCGCGGCGCGGTGACGGGTGGGGCGGGCGGGTTCGAGCGCGTACGGCGGGTCAGGGCACGAGGTCGACGAGGACCCCGAGGTCGGACCGGTGGGCCGCGGGCGTGCCGAGCGCGAGCTGGTCGGCCTTGGCGCGCTTGAGGTAGAGGTGCACGGGGTGCTCCCAGGTCATCCCGATGCCGCCGTGCAGCTGCACCGCCTCCTCCGCAGCGTGCAGCGCGACCTCCGAGCACCACGACTGGGCCGTGGCCACGGCGACCGGCAGGTCGGGATCGCCCTCCGCCAGTGCGGCCGCGGCCCAGCGGGCGGCGGCCTGCGCCTGGACGACCTCGAGGTAGAGGTCGGCCAGGCGGTGCTTGACCGCCTGGAACGACCCGATCGGGCGGGCGAACTGCACCCGGGTGCCGACGTAGGCGACGGTCGTCTCCAGGCACCACTGCGCGACACCGAGCTGCTCGGAGGCCAGCAGCGCGGCGCCGGCGACCAGGCCCGCGTCGACGTACACCGCCGCCTGCTCGCTGTCGGCGAGGAGCACCCCCTCACCGCCGACCTCGACCGTCGCGACCGGTCGGCTCATGTCGAGGCTGGTCAGCGGAGTCACCTCGGCGTCGGCTGCGGGCACCAGGTGGAGTCCGTCGGCGCGGGGCACGAGCAGCAGGTCGGCACCGACCGCGCCGGCGACCGGGCGCACCGGCCCGCCGTCGTACGTCGTCCGGGTGCCGGCGCGCGCGGTCCACGGCAGCACCAGCGCGGCGGTGCTCGTGCCGTCGGCGAGCCCACCGAGCGCGTCGGCTGCCTCCTGCGAACCCGCCTGGGCGGCGTGCACGAGCACGGTGGTGGCGACGACGGAGCTGGTGAGGAACGGGACCGGGGCGACGGCCCGGCCCAGCTCCTCGGCGACGACCGCGGCCTCCCGCGCGGTGGCCCCCGCACCCCCGAGGTGCTCGGGCACCAGCAGCGCGGCGAGGCCCAGGTCGGACGCCACGGCCCGCCAGGCGGCGGACACGTCCGCGCCGGGGTCGTCGTACAGGGCGGCGACCCGGTCGTGGTCGAGCACCCGGGCCAGCGAGCCGCGCACGGCGTCGCGGAGGTCCTGGTCGTCGGCGGAGTAGAGGAGGTCGGTCATCGCGGCACGTCCTTGAACGGGACACCCTTGTCGGGGCGGTGGTCGGCGGGCAGGCCGAGGACGCGTTCGGCGACGACGTTGCGCATCACCTCGGAGGTGCCGCCCTCGATGGAGTTCCCCTTGGCGCGCAGGTAGCGGTAGCCGGGTCCGCGGCCGAGGAACGAGCCGGACCGGGGACGCACGAGCTCCCACGTGTCGTGCTCGAGCGCCTCGTCGGGGGCGAGCTCCATCATCAGGTTGGTGATGCCCTGCGCCTGGCGGGCGAAGGCGAGCTTCATCGCCGAGCTCTCCGGGCCGGGCGCGCCGACGGCGAGCTGCTGACGCAGCCGCTCGCCGGCCATCCGGGTCACCTCGGACTCGACCCACCAGCGCATCAGCGTGTCGTGCTGGGCGGCCGAGCGCACGGAGGGGTCCTCGCGCCAGCGGCGGGCGACGAGACCGATCTGACCGGCCTCGCGGTCGGCACCGGCGCCGATGGCGACCCGCTCGTTGTTGAGCGTCTCGGTCGCGACGCGCCAGCCGTGGCCGACGGCGGCGACCCGGTCGGTGTCGGGCACGCGTACGTCGGTCAGGAAGACCTCGTTGAACTCCGCCTCGCCGGTGATCTGGCGCAGCGGGCGCACGTCGACGCCGGGGTCGGTCATGTCGACGACGAAGTAGGTGAGGCCGGCGTGCTTGGGCACGTCGACGTCGGTGCGAGCCAGCAGGATCGCGCGCCGGGCGTTGTGGGCGCCGGAGGTCCAGACCTTCTGGCCGGTGACGCTCCAGGTGTCGCCGTCGAGCACGGCGCGGGTGGCCACGGCGGCGAGGTCGGAGCCGGCACCGGGCTCGCTGAAGAGCTGGCACCAGATCTCCTCGCCGGTGAACAGCCGGCGCAGGTAGCGCTGCTGCTGCTCGGGCGAGCCGTGCGCGACCAGGGTGGGCGCGGCCATCCCGAGTCCGATGGCGTTGGCGGGATCGGGTCCGGGCGCACCGGCCTCGGCGAGCAGCCGGTCGACCTCGGTCTGGGCGTCCCGGGGCGCGGCGAGACCGCCGAGACCGACCGGGAAGTGCACCCAGGCCAGTCCGGCGTCGAAGCGCGCGCCGAGGAACGCCGTGGGGTCGGAGCCGCCCGGCGGGTGCTCGGCGAGCAGGCGGCGTACGGCCTCGGTCAGGTCTGTCAACGGTTCCTCCCACTGTTGAATCCGAATTCAGTCTTACATAGAGTGACGCCCGCCACGCAAGGAGGACACATGACGACCGAGACCACCGGGGCCACCGAGACCGCCCCGACCACCAGCACCACGACCGAGCGGCTGCGGCCCACGACCATCGCCGAGCTCGAGGCCCTCGTCGGCACCGAGCTGGGCCCGACCGAGTGGCACACGCTCACCCAGGAGGACATCGACGCCTTCGCCGACATCACCGGCGACCACCAGTGGATCCACGTCGACCCCGAGCGCGCCGCCGCCGGCCCGTTCGGCACGACCATCGGCCACGGCCTCTTCACCCTGTCGCTGGGCCCGACCTTCATGGAGGAGCTGATGGCCTTCGACGGCTTCGCCCACTCCCTCAACTACGGCTACGACCGGGTGCGCTTCCCGCACCCGCGCCCGCTCGGCTCGAAGGTGCGGATGCGCGCCACGATCACCCAGGTCGACCCCACCGGCGACGGCGCGGCGCAGATCACCACGACGCAGTACTTCGAGGCCGAGGGCATCGCCAAGCCGATCTGCGTCGCGGAGTCGATCGGCCGCTTCACCGAGTACCCCGCGTGACGGCGCCGACCAGCCGTACGTCGGTGCGGCTGGCCGCCCGTCCCGTCGGCTACCCCGACGACAGCACGTGGGACGTCGTCACCGAGGACGTTCCCGCCCCCGGCGACGGACAGGTCGTGGTGGCCGTCGACCACCTCTCCATCGACCCGGCCATGCGCGGCTGGCTCAACGACGTCCGCTCCTACGTGCCGCCGGTGGGCCTCGGCGAGGTCATGCGCGCGCTGGGCACCGGCACCGTCGTGGCGTCGCGGCACCCGCACTGGACCCCCGGCGACACGGTGAGCGGGATGGTCGGCGTCACCGAGGTGGCCGTCGTCGACGGCGACGCGCTGCAGCCGACCGACCTCGACGTCGCACCCGCGCCCACCTGGCTGGGCGCCCTCGGCATGACCGGCATGACGGCGTACTTCGGACTGCTCGACGTGGGTCGCGCGCAGGCGGGCGACACCGTCGTCGTGTCGGCCGCGGCCGGCGCGGTCGGCAGCGTCGTCGGCCAGCTCGCGAAGGCCCGCGGGTGTCGCGTCGTCGGCATCGCCGGCGGGCCGGAGAAGTGCACCTGGCTGCGTGAGATCGGATTCGACGAGGCGATCGACCGGCACGACGGCCCCCTGCTCAAGCAGCTGCGCGCCGCCGCCCCCGAGGGCATCGACGTCTACTTCGACAACGTCGGCGGCGAGACCCTCGACGCCGCGCTCGCGACGCTGCGCCGCGGCGCCCGCGTCGTGCTGTGCGGCGCGATCTCGGGCTACAACGAGGAGACCCTGCCGCCTGGACCCCGGCGCTACCTGTCACTGCTGGTCTTCCGCGCCACCATGGCCGGCTTCGTGGTCTTCGACTACGAGGACCGCTACCCCGAGGCCGTCGCGGAGATCGGCGCGCTCGTGCGCGGCGGACGACTCGTCGCGCGTGAGACGGTGGCGACCGGTGGCGTCGCGGCGTTCGGGCAGACCCTGCTCGACCTGTACGCCGGCCGCAGCACGGGCAAGCTCGTGCTCGCGGTCTGAGCCCGAGAGCCCACCCGGCACGACCCGGCACGACCCGGCACGACCCGGCAGCACCCCAGCCCGCGCGACGGCGCGCGGGCGAGACCCAGGAGGACCGCGTGCGCGCGATCAGCATCACCCGGCTCGACGGCCCCGAGGCCGTCGAGCTCACCGACGTCCCCGAGCCCGACGCACCCGACAAGGTCGTGGTGGCCGTCCGCGCCGCCGGCGTGGCGTTCCCCGAGCTGCTCCAGACCCGGGGCCTCTACCAGCTCGCGCCGCCGCTGCCGTTCGTCCCCGGCGCCGAGGTGGCCGGCGACGTGGTGTCGGCGCCGGAGGGCTCGGGCTTCGCGCCGGGCGACCGGGTGGCGGCACTGCCGATGCTCGGTGGGCTGGCCGAGCAGGTCGCGGTCGACCCGCTGCTGACCTTCCCGCTGCCCGACCAGGTGTCGTACCAGGCGGGCGCGTCGTTCATGTTCAACTACGGCACCAGCTACTTCGCGCTGGTGGCGCGCGGTGGTCTGGTCGAGGGCGAGAGCGTGCTGGTGCACGGCGCCGCCGGCGGCATCGGGACCTCCGCGATCCAGGTGGCGAAGGCCTTCGGGGCCGGGCGCGTGGTCGGCGTGGTCTCCAGCGAGGCCAAGGGCGAGGTCGCGCTGGCGGCCGGGGCGGACGAGGTCGTGCTCGCCGACGGGTTCGTCGAGGGCCTCAAGCGCAGCATCGACCTGGTAGTCGACCCGGTGGGCGGCGACCGCTTCACCGACTCGCTGCGCTGCCTGCGCGACGACGGTCGCCTGCTGGTCATCGGGTTCACCGCCGGCGACATCCCGACGGTGAAGGTCAACCGGCTGCTGCTCAACAACACCAGCGTCGTCGGCGTCGGCTGGGGCGCCTACGCGATAAGCCGGCCCGGCCTCATCAAGCAGCAGTGGGAGGCGATGCTCCCCCACCTGGCGTCCGGTGCGCTCGACCCGGTGCTCGGCCCGTCGTTCCCGCTCGAGCAGGCCACGGCGGCTCTCGAGGTGCTCGACACCCGCGGCGCGACCGGCAAGGTCACGCTGACGGTCTGACCGCGCGACGCGCACGAGCCCGCGCGAGCTCGGGCGAACGACGTACGACGAGGGGCACGGACCAGTCGGTCCGGGCCCCTCGTGCGTGCCGTGCGGGCGCCGTCAGCGGTTCCAGGTGACCCCGCCGTCGACGGCCAGCGTGGTGCCGACGACGTAGTCGCCGGCGCGCGAGGCGAGGTAGACCGCAGCCGCGGCCATGTCCTCGGGCTCCCCGATCCGACCCGAGGGGATCACCTTCGCCAGCTCGTCGGCGTGGTCGCGGGCGTCCTTGTTCATGGTGGAGGCGAACGCGCCCGGCGCGATGCCGTTGACGACGATCCCGTCGTCGACCAGGCGCAGCGCCAGCCGCTTCGTCAGGTGGATCACCGCAGCCTTGCTGGCGTGGTAGGAGTACGTCTCCTGCGGGTTCATCGACATGCCGTCGATCGAGGCGATGTTGACGACCTTGGCCAGAGGACCGGAGTCGCGCGCCATCATCGGCGCCAGGGCCTGGGTGAGGAAGAACAGCGCCTTGACGTTGAGGTCCATCACCTTGTCCCAGCCCGACTCGGGGAACTCCGCGAACGGTGCTCCCCACGCGGCGCCGGCATTGTTGACCAGCACGTCGAGCCGGTCCTCGCGCTCGCGCAGCGCCGCGACCAGGCCAGTGAGGCCCTCGGGGGTCGCGACGTCGGCGGGCAGGGAGACGCAGCGCCCCTCGCCGTACGCCGCCGACAGCTCGGCCGCCGTGGCGTCACAGGCCTCGGCCTTGCGGGCCGAGATGTAGACCTTTGCCCCCTGCGCCAGGAAGCCCTCGGCGATCATCCGGCCGATGCCGCGCGACCCGCCGGTGACGAGCGCGACGCGGCCCTCGAGGGAGAACAGCCCGGCGACGTCCATCATCGGCGGCCCCCCGTCACCGCGGCGATCTCCCGCTTGGCGAGGGAGTTCTTGTGCACCTCGTCGGGGCCGTCGGCGAAGCGCAGCGTGCGCACCTGGGCGAACCACTCGGCCACGGGGAACTCCTGGCTCACGCCACCGCCGCCGTGGGTCTGCACGACCTTGTCGAGGATCCACTCGACGGTGCGCGGCGTGGCGATCTTGATGGCCTGGATCTCCGAGTGCGCGCCCTTGTTGCCGACGGTGTCCATCAGCCAGGCGGTCTTGAGCACGAGGAGCCGCAGCTGCTCGATCCGCACGCGGGACTCAGCGATCCAGTCGCGGATCACCCCCTGATCGGTCAGCGGCTTGCCGAACGCCACCCGGTCGGCGGCGCGGCGCACCATCAGCTCCAGGCCGCGCTCGGCGATGCCGATCGCGCGCATGCAGTGGTGGATGCGCCCCGGGCCGAGCCGGGCCTGCGCGATGGCGAAGCCCTCGCCCTCGCCGGCGAGCAGGTTGGTGGCCGGCACCCGTACGTCGTGGAACACGATCTCGGCGTGCCCGCCGTGGTCGCGGTCGTCGTAGCCGAAGACGCGCAGGCCGCGCACGAACTCCAGGCCGGGGGTGTCGCGCGGGACCAGGATCATGGACTGCTGCCGGTGGCGGGAGGCCTCCGGGTCGGTCTTGCCCATGACGATCATGATCTTGGCGTTGGGGTTCATCGCTCCGGAGGCGAACCACTTGCGACCGTTGATGACGTAGTCGGTGCCGTCGCGGACGATGCTGGTTTCGATGGTGGTGGCGTCGGAGCTGGCCACCCCGGGCTCGGTCATCGCGAACGCCGAGCGGATCTCGCCCTCGAGCAGCGGCTTGAGCCACTGCGACTTCTGCTCCTCGGTGCCGAACTGTGACAGCACCTCCATGTTGCCGGTGTCGGGCGCGGCGCAGTTGGTCGCGACCGGTGCGATGTGCAGGCTGCGGCCGGTGATCTCGGCGAGCGGCGCGTACTGGAGGTTGGTCAGCCCCGCGCCCTCGTCGCCGGGGAGGAAGAGGTTCCACAGGCCGCGGCGGCGCGCCTCCGTCTTGAGTCCCTCCAGCACCGGCGGCTGCGCCCAGGAGTCGCGGTCGGACTCGACCTGCTCCCAGAACAGCGGCTCGGCCGGGTAGACGTGCTCCTCCATGAACGCCGTGAGCTCGTCGATGAGCTGGCGGGTCCTCTGGTCGTAGGCGAACTCCATGCGCCCCTCCTTGAAGTTGAATCCGTTTTCAGGTTAGCAGACGGTCTCCGCCCCCCGTCGTACGACGCCCGGCCGGTCGGCGCGCGGCACGCGCCCCTGACGCGCACGACGGGCGCCCGACCAGGTGGCCGAGCGCCCGTCGCGAGGGCGTCACTCGAAGTAGCGGCGCGGGTTCTTCACCAGGATGGTGTCGACGTCGTCCTCGCTCAGACCGGCCTCGAGCAGCGCGGGCACGACGTCCTGCGGGATGTGTTCGAAGTTCCACTTCGGCTGCACCTCGCGGCGCGCCTCGGGCTTGAAGTAGTCGATGAAGCAGGAGGCGTCGTGCGCGATGCCGATGCGGTCGACGTACCCACGCCGGACCAGCTCGACGATGGTCTTCACCCGGTCCTCGGTCGTGCAGTACACGTCGAGGCCGAAGCGGTCCATGCCGAGCATCGAGCCGTTGTCGGCGCACTCCATGAGGTAGTCGAGGTCGGTGGAGTCGCCGGAGTGCCCGAGCACGACCTTGGTGAGGTCGACCCCCTCCTCCTTGAGTACCCGCTGCGCGACGAGGCCGGAGCGGGTGTGCGGGTTGGTGTGCACCGTGACCGGCGCACCGGTCTCCACGCTGGTCCGGCCGACGGCCCGCATCACGCGCTCCACCCCCGGGGTCAGACCCTGCTCCTCGATGACGCACTTCAGGAAGGCGGCCTTCACGCCGGTGTCGGCGATCCCCTCGGTGATGTCGTTGACGAACATCTCCACCAGCGGCTCGGGCATGTCGAAGAGCAGTCCGGGACCGCGGTGCTCGAACTGGTGGGGCAGCTCGCTGTAGGTGTAGAGCCCGGTCGCCACCACGATGTTGAGCTCGGTCTGCGCCGCGACCTTCTGGATGCGCGGGATGTAGCGCCCCAGCCCGAGGACCGTCGGGTCGTAGATCGTGTCGATGCCGAGCGCCTTGAGCTTGTTGAGCTCCTCGACAGCCTCGGCGACCTTCTCGTCCTCGTCCCAGTCGTCCTGGTAGTTGATCCGGTACTCCTCCCCGAGCACGAACACGTGCTCGTGGATCAGCACCTTCCCCAGCTCGCTGGTGTCGATCGGTCCCCGCACCGTCTCCACGGTCGCCATGTGGTCTCCCCTTCGAGATGTCGATTGGTGTGTCTCGGGTCACAACCTAGGGCGAGATTCACATGAAGTCGAGCACGGATTCATGTTTTTTGACTGTGAGTTGTCGAGCGCTCGAGCGGGCTCGACGAGACGCCCCGCGCGGCACGCCGCGGGGTCTCGATCGGGGCTCGGGTGGGTCAGTGCGCGTCGTCGCGACGCGAGCCGTCGCGCGGGATGCCCAGGGCGTTCAACCACAGGGCGGTGGCCGTGTCGACCAGGGCCTCGAACTCCCAGGGCTGGCCCAGGACGTAGACCGAGTAGCCCATCCGGCTGATCATGCTGGTGACGGCGAGGGCCGCCATCGACGGATCCAGCGTCGGGTCGACGTACCCCTGCTCCTGGAGGACCGCGATCTTGCGGGCGTTGCGGTCGGCGAAGGCGCGCGACCGCTTGAGCCGCAGCTCGCGGAAGGCGGGGTCGATCGTGGCCACCTGCTCGAGCAGCCCCATCAGCCTCGCGTTGCGCTTGTAGGCCTCGAAGTAGGCCCGGTTGCTCGCCCGGACGACCTGCGGAGTGTTCTCCGGGGAGTCCTCCACGTGCGGCAGGCCCGGATGCATCATGTCGTCCTGGGTGGCCTGGATGACAGCGGTGAAGACCTCTTCCTTGCTGTCGAAGTAGGTGTAGAAGGTGCCGACCGAGCAGCCGGCCTCGGCGGTGATGTCGACGAGCCGGGCATCGAGGTAGCCGTCGCGCTCGAAGACGCGTCGGGCGGCGGCGACGAGCGACTCCCGGGTACGGATCCCGCGGGCGGTGGTGGGCTGGTCGCGCACCCGCGTGCGGTCGACGAGGGTCGGCATCCCCTCGGCGTCCAGGTCAGACGTCTCGCTCATCGCTGCGCATCCTAACTGCGGGTCGGCCCGCGTCCCCTCACACCAGTCCGTACCCCGCGGCGAGGTCCGCAGCGTGCTGGAACAGACCGGTGATCTGGTCCGCCTGCGGCATCTCGCCCTCGGTCGCGTTGGCCGGCTCGTCCTGCACCCGGCGCAGCACGCCCTCGGCGATGACCCCGACCTTCCAGACGCCCAGCACGTGCCAGAAGCCGAGCCCGACGGGCTCGCGACCGCTCGCGACGGCGTACGCCTCGACCAGGTCGTCGCGGGTCGGGAAGCCACCCTGCGCCGACCCGGCGAACATCCCGTGCGGGTCCTCCCCCGGCTCGGGCCAGTACGCCAGCGTGCTGCCCAGGTCGGCCAGCGGGTCGCCGAGGGTCGAGAGCTCCCAGTCGAGCGCGGCCAGCAGCCGCCCGTCGGCCGGGTCGACGATGACGTTGCGCAGGTGGAAGTCGCCGTGGACGAGCGAGAGCCGGGTCTGCTCCGGGACGTGCGCGGTCAGCAGACCGGTCAGCCGGTCGACGAGCGGCAGGTCGCGGGTGCGGCTGCTCTCCCACTGACGCGACCAGCGACGCAGCTGCCGCTCGGCGTACGACGTGCGCCGCGCGAGGTCGCCGAGCCCGACCGCGTCGACGTCGACCTCGTGCACCGCGGCGAGCGCGCGCGCCGCACCGAGCCCGACCTCACGTCGTACGTCGTGCGGCACGCCGGCGACGACCTCGAGGGTGTCGAGCACGAGCCCGTCGACGTGCTCCATCACCACCACCGGGGCTCCGGCCGCCGGGTCGTCCTCGCAGGTGCCGACGATGCCCGGCACGGGGACGCCGGTCCCCGCGAGCGCGGCCATGACGCGCGCCTCGCGCACCACGTCGTGCGCCGACGGGAGCAGGTGCCCCAGCGGAGGGCGCCGCGCCACCCACGAGCGGCCGACGGCGTCGGTGACCCGGTAGGTCAGGTTGGAGTGCCCGCGGCCGACCCGACGGGCCTCCAGGCCACCCTCGACCTCGACGCCCCGGGCGCGCAGCCACGCGCCCAGGTGGTCGAGGTCGAGCGCGACGTCGGTGGTGCTGGGGCTCATGCGTCCCGCTCGGTGGCGCGGCGGCGCAGCTCGCGCAGGGCCACGACGCGCTTGTGCACCTCGTCGGGGCCGTCGGCGAGCCGCAGCGTGCGCTGGTGGGCGTAGAAGCTGGCCAGCGGGAAGTCGTTGGAGACGCCGCCGCCGCCGTGCACCTGGATGGCCCGGTCGATGACCTTGAGCGCCATCTCCGGCGCCGCCACCTTGATCGCGGCGATCTCGGTGCGGGCCTCGCGGTTGCCGACCGTGTCCATCATCCAGGCGGTCTTGAGCACCAGGAGCCGCACCATCTCGATCTCGATGCGCGCCTCGGCGATCCAGTCCTGCACGTTGGAGCGCTGCGAGACCGGCTGCCCGAACGTCGTGCGCGACTCGGCCCGGTCGATCATCAGGTCCAGGGCGCGCTCGGCCATGCCGATGGAGCGCATGCAGTGGTGGATGCGGCCCGGGCCCAGGCGCGCCTGGCTGATCGCGAAGCCGTCGCCCTCGCCGGCGAGCAGCGCCGAGGTGGGCACCCGGACGTCCTCGAAGAGCACCTCGGCGTGGCCCTCGCGGTCCTGGTAGCCGAAGACGGGCAGCCCGCGGAGCACCGTGATGCCGGGGGTGTCGAGGGGCACCACCATCATCGACTGCTGGCGGTGCGGCGCGGCGTCCGGATCGGTCTTGCCCATCACGATGAGCACCTTGCAGTTCTGGTGCAGCGCGTTGGACGTCCACCACTTGCGGCCGTTGAGGACGTACTCGTCGCCGTCGCGGACCATCCGCATCTCGATGTTGGTCGCGTCGGAGCTCGCGACCGCGGGCTCGGTCATCGCGAACGCCGAGGCGATCTCACCGGCGAGCAGCGGCTTGAGCCACGTCTCCTTGTGCTCGTCGGTGCCGAAGAGCGTCAGCACCTCCATGTTGCCGGTGTCGGGTGCGTTGCAGTTGAGCGCCTCGGGAGCGAGCTCGGGGCTGCGCCCGGTGATCTCGGCGAGGTGGGCGTACTGGAGGTTGGTCAGCCCAGGACCCCACTCGGGATGCGGGTGGAAGAGGTTCCACAGCCCCTGCTCGCGCGCGGTCGCCTTGAGCTCCTCCAGCACGGCCGGGTGGTGGTTCGGGTTGCCCGACTCCTGCATCTGCTGCCGGTAGACCGGCTCGGCCGGGTAGACGTGGTCGTCCATGAACGCCTGGAGGCGTCCCTGGTACTCACGGGTGCGCTCGTCGGGTGCGAAGTCCATCAGGTCTCCTTCGTGGGTGTGGGGGCGCCGGCGGAGGTGCCGGGGATCCCGGGGAACTCGGGGGGACGACGCTCGGCGTACGCCCGGACGCCCTCGAGGAGGTCCGGCGCGCGGAACGACGCGTGCATCATCCGGTCGGCGTCGAGCACGGCGTCGTCGAGACCGCGCTCGGCGTCGTCGCGCAGCTGCTGCTTGATCAGCCGCATGGAGGTGGGCGAGCACCAGGTCGCCAGGTCCGCGGCGTACGCGATCGCGGCCTCGCGGACGTCGCCGTCCTCGACGAGGTGGTCGACGAGGCCGATGCGGTGGGCCTCGGCGGCGCCGACCATCCGGCTCGAGAGGAGCAGGTCGGCGGCGCGGCTCGTGCCGACGAGTCGCTGCAGCAGCCAGGAGGTGCCGTACTCCGCGACCAGGCCGCGTCGCGAGAACGCGGTGAGGAAGCGGGCGTCGGGCGAGGCGAAGCGGACGTCGGCCCACAGCACCTGGGCCAGGCCCATGCCGGCGGCGATGCCGTTGACCGCGACCACGACCGGCTTGTCGCGCAGCGTGGCCGGCACCCGGGGCTCGTCGGTCCGCTCGGGGGCGCCGCCGTCGGCGATGTCGCCGAGCTCGGACATGTCGGCGCCCGAGCAGAAGCCGCGGCCGGCCCCGGTCACCACGACGGCGCGGACCTCGGGGTCCTCGGCGGCGTCCGCCATCGCGGCACGGAAGGCCGTGTCGATCGCGGCGTTCCAGGCGTTCAGCTTGTCGGGCCGGTTGAGGGTCAGCACGAGCACTCCCCCGCGCCGCTCGAGCAGCACGGCCGGGTCGCTGCCCTCGCCCAGCCTTGGGTCGGTGGCGGTGGCGGTCATGCGGCGGCTCGCTTCCGGGCGACCGCGCCGACGCCGACGCCGACGATGAGCACCAGGCCCTGGAAGAGGTACTGCCAGTAGGTCTCCATGCCCAGCAGGGCGATGGCGTTGAAGCCGACCGAGACGGTGACCACGCCGATGATGGTGCCGAGGATGTGGAACTGGCCGTCGCGCAGCACCGCGGACCCGAAGAACGCGGCCGCGAACGAGCTCAGCAGGTAGCTGTCGCCGGCCGTGACCGCGGCGCTGCCGGTCCGGCTGGCCAGGAGGATGCCCGTCAGGCCGGCGAGCGTGCCGCACAGCACGAACGCGATCACCCGCACCCGGTCGACACGTACGCCGGAGAGCGCGGCGGCGACCGGGTTGCCGCCGACCGCCTGCATCGACTGCCCCAGCACGGTCCGGTTGAGCAGCAGCCAGGCGAGCACGGCGACCAGCGCCATCATGTAGATGGGGTACGGGATGCCGAGGAACCGACCGAGGCTGAGGTCGAGCAGCGAGTCCGGGTCGGGCACCGACACCGGCAGGCCCTCGGCGATCGAGTAGTTGATGCCGACCGCGACGGTGCCGATGCCGAGGGTCGCGACCAGGGCGTTGACCCCGAGGCGGGTGACGACCAGGCCGCTGGTCAGGCCGACGACCGCGCCCATCGCCATCGCGGCCACGATCGCCAGCGGCAGCGGCAGCCCGCGGTCGGCCATCAGGGTGCAGCAGGCGACGCCGGTGAGGCTGGCGACGTTGCTGATCGAGAGGTCGAACTCGCCGGCCACCAGGGTGAAGGTGAGGCCGATCGCGATGATCGAGGCCAGCGCGCTCTGGTTGAGCACGTTGATGAGGTTGCTGGTGGTGGCGAAGGTGCTCGGCTCGAGCACCGACATCACCAGGACTAGGAGCACCAGCAGCATGAGGGCGCCGTACCGGCCGACGAGGGTCCAGGCCTGGGTCTGGCGCGAGGTGGCGGGAGCCGCCGCTGCGGGCGGCGGCGAGAGGGGGGCGGTCATCGGGCTTCCTCGGTCTGGGTGGAGGTGGGTGCGCGGGTCGGGTCGGGAGCGTCCGGGTGGTCGTCCGGTCGGGCGTCGTGGCCGAAGCAGAGCTCGGTGAGCCGGGTCTTGGTGGCGTCGGCGGCGTCGACGGACGCGGTGACCCGCCCCTCGCGCATCACCAGCACGCGGTGGCAGATGGCGAGCTCCTCGAAGTCGCTCGAGATCACGACCACCGCGGTCCCCTCCTCGGCCAGCCGGCTGATGAGCCGGTAGATCTCCGCCCGGGCACCGACGTCGACACCGACCGTGGGCTCGTCGAGGATCAGCACGGACGGCTCGTTGCGGACGTACTTGGCCACGACGACCTTCTGCTGGTTGCCGCCGCTGAGGTGGTTGACCGCGTCGTCGACCGATCGGGCCTTGATCCAGAACCGCTCCAGGAGGTCCTGGGCGATCCGGCGCGAGCGACGCGGCGAGAAGCCGCGCGCCATGCTCCGCGACCGCCCGATGGAGGCCATCGCCAGGTTGGTGTCGACGGTCTCGGCGAGCACCAGGCCCTGGGCCCGGCGCTCCTCGGGCACCAGGCACACCCCGGCGCGGATCGCGTCGTGCACCGAGCGCGGCGCGTAGGGCTCACCGTCGAGCGTCATCCGGCCGGAGGTCGCCCGGTCGGCGCCGACGACGAGTCGGGCCAGCTCGGTGCGGCCGGCACCGACCAGGCCGGCTATGCCGAGGATCTCGCCCCGGTGCACCTCCAGCCCGACGTCGAGCACCCGGGGAGCGCGGGTCAGGCCCTCGACCGCGAGCCGGACGGTCCGCTCCGCGGAGTCGACCGGTCCGCTCGCCTCGATCTGCTCGACCTCGCCGCCCACGATCTGGTGGGTGAGCGTCGGCACCGTCATCTCGTCGGCGGCGTACGTGCCGACGTAGGTGCCGTTGCGCATCACCGTGATCCGGTCGGAGACCTCGAGCACCTCCTCGAGCCGATGGGAGATGTAGAGGACGCCGACACCCTGCGCAGTGAGCGTGTCGATGACGCCGTACAGACGCTCCGCCTCCTCGTCGGTGAACGACGCCGTCGGCTCGTCCATCGCCACGAAGTGCGCCGGACGCATCAGGCTGCGGCTGAGCGAGACCATCCAGCGGTCGGAGACCGACAGCTCCTCGACCGCGGTGTCGAGCGGTACGGCGTACCCCAGCAGGTCGGCGGCGCGCGCGGCACGCTCGCGCAGGCCTCGCCGGTCGAGGACGCCCAGTCGCCCGGGGAGCCCGAGCGACATGTTCTGCAGCGCGGTCAGCTTGGGCACCAGGTTGAGCTCCTGGTGCACGAAGGTGAGCCCGAGCGCCGCGGCGGCCCGCGGCGAGTCAATGCGCACCTCGGTGCCGTCGAGCAGGATCCGGCCGGAGTCGGCGCGCTCGGCCCCGGCCAGGATCTTCACCAGGGTCGACTTGCCGGCACCGTTGGCGCCGCACAGCGCGTGCACCTCCCCCGGCTCGATGTCCAGCGAGACGCGGTCGAGGGCCTTCGCGCCCCCGAAGTGCTTGGAGACGTCCTCCATCCTCAGGTGCACACCGGTGTCCGCCGCGTGCTGAGGGTCGTCCGCCTCGGCCCCCACGCCGGGAGCGGCCATGGTCCGGCCCTCGACCGCGCCCGTCACCGGGCGGCCGCCTCGGGGTAGGTCTCCGCGAACTCAGCCAGGGAGTCCTCGGTGACCAGGAAGGTCGGGATCGGCACCGTCTCGGGTGCCATCTCCGGACCGGCCTCGATGACCTCGGCAGTCTTCTCCCCGATCGCCTTGCCGCCGGCCGGGGCGTCGAGGTACGCCGTGGCGCGCATGTCGCCGTCCTCGACCGCCTGCACGGCGGCGGGCGTGCCGTTGATGCCGTAGACCTTGACGTCGTCGCGACCGGCCTGGCGCAGCGCGCTGATCGCGCCGAGAGCCGGGTCGTCGAAGCAGGCCCAGATGGCGAGGTTGCCGCTGCCCTCCGGGTTCTTGGCCAGCCAGGCCTGCGCGAACTGGGTGCCGCCCTCGACCTGGCCGGGGATCGGCACCTCCTCGCGGGTCACCTCGATGTCGGTGCCGTCGAGGATGCTGTTCAGCTCCTCCTCGCGGCCCAGGCAGGGCAGACCGCTCTTGTAGCCCAGCACCAGGGCCGCACCGCCCTCGTCGCCCATGTCGTCGACGAGCAGCTGGGACACCTCGGTGGCGTTGGGGGCGCCGGAGTCGGCACTGACCGGCACGCCCTCCGCGGTGCCACCGGCGATCGAGATCACCGGGATGCCTGCCGCGGTCGCGGCACGGACGCCCGCGGTGAGGGTCTCGCTGGGGAAGACCGCGACGACGATGGCGTCGACGCCCTTCTGCACGAAGTCGTTCATGGCGCTGATCGCCTTGTCGACCGAGCCCTGGGGGTCGACCTTGCTGGTCGACCAGCCCTGCTCCTCGGCGTAGTCGACGTAGCCCTGGATCGCGGCCTCGGTCGTCTCCTCCGACGAGGAGAACTGCACGATGCCGATGTCGTAGGCGTCGCCTCCGCCTCCTCCGGACGAGCCGCCGTCGTCGGACGCACCGCACGCGGACACGGTGGCCAGGAGCCCGACCGCGGCGGTCGCGAGGATCCTGCTCTTGATGGTCATGCGTTCTCCTTGTCGTACGGCCGGCTCATCGACGAGCCGGTCCGGGGGTGGTCGGGCTGTCGACCGGGGTGAGGTCGCGGCCCAGCAGGAGTCCGAGGGCCTCCCGGGTGGTGGTGGCGTCGCGGTGGACGACGCCCCCCATGCCGAGTCGTGCGGCGGCCTCGACGTTCTGCGCGAGGTCGTCGACCATGACCGCGTGCGCCGGGTCGACCCCGAGGCGCTCGCAGCCGATCTCGTAGAGGCGGCGCGACGGCTTGCGCACCCCTTCGACGCCGGAGATGGCCCGGGCGTCGAAGAGGGCGTCGAGGTCGAAGCCCGCGTAGCAGTCGCGGCCGAAGGAGTTGGACACAAGACCGACGGGCACGCCGAGCGCGCGGACGTCGTGGACCAGCGCCACGCTGTCTTGGTCGGGTCGCAGGTGCGTCTGGAGCAGCGGGATCAGACCGGCCGCCGGCACGGCGACCCCGGCCTCGGCGAGCGACGCCGCGAGCACCGCCTCGAAGTCCTCGTCGTCCAGCCGGCCCTCCTCGTGGTCGACCAGCGCGGCCTTCGCCCGCGGCTCGTGCCCGAGCAGGCGCAGCAGCAGTCCGCGGTCGGGGCCGCCCTGGGCGCGCCTGGTCAGCTGCTCGCTGGCGTCGGCGAAGCCGCGCAGCACGCTGGAGGTCAGCACGCCCCCGAAGTCGAACAGCACCGCCCGGGCCTCGCCCCGCGGCGCCCGCACCGAGTCCCCCGCGCCGCTCACGACGAGAGCGCCGTCCGGTAGCGCTGCATGCCAGCGATCCAGCGGTCGGTGTCCTCGATCTTGCGGCGGCGGTACTCCGCGACCTCGGCGTGCGGCAGCACCAGGAAGCGACCCTCGGCCATCGCGTCGAGCACGGCGTCGGCGACGTCGAGCGGCTCGAGCACCCGGCCCGCCTCGGTCACCGCGCGGGTGCTGACCGCGGACAGGTCCCCGTCGGCCCCGCCGGTGAGCATCGCGGTGTTGACGCCCATCGGGCACAGGCACGCGACGCCGATCCCGCGGTCGCCGTACGTCACCGCCATCCACTCCGCGAAGCCCACGGCCGCGTGCTTGGTGGCGGTGTACGTCGCCGAGCCGAGCTGGGTGAGCAGGCCGGCGGCGGAGGCGGTGGAGAGGAAGAAGCCGCGGCCGCGCTCCAGCCAGCCGGGCACGAGCAGCTCGGCGGCCCGCACGTGCGCCATCAGGTTGACGTCGATCGAGACCGCCCAGTCGGTGGGCGTCGCGTCGAGGTCGTCGCCGCGGCCGACGCCGGCGTTGGCGGCGTACAGGTCGACGGGGGCGCCGAAGGCCCGCTCCGCCTCCTCGATCAGCCCGGCGACGGTGGCGCTGTCGGAGCAGTCGCCGGCGACGGCGACGACGGCGCCGGGATGGTCGGCGTCGATCGCGGCCCGCTCGGCCTCGAGCCGGTCGGCGTCCAGGTCGGTCATCAGGACGCGGGCGCCCTGCTCCACGAAGCGCCGGGTCAGGGCAGCACCGATCCCGCCGCCGGCACCGGTGACGATGCCGACGGCTCCTTCCGGCCGCATCAGCCGGCGCTCGCCGAGACGGGCTTGCGCAGCGACTCGCGGTCGATGGCGCGCTTGAGGATCTTGCCGGTCGCGCCCTTGGGCAGCTCGGGCACGAAGGAGTACAACCGTGGCACCTTGTACGCCGACAGCCGTTCCTTGGCCCACGCGCGGATCGCGTCGCCGTCGGTGGCCGAGCCGGGCTCGAGCACGACGACCGCGGCGATCTCCTCGCCGTAGTGCGCGTCGGGCACCCCGACGACCGCGACCTCGACGATGTCAGGGTGCTCGTAGAGCACCTCCTCGATCTCGCGCGGGTAGACGTTGTAGCCGCCGCGGATGATCAGGTCCTTCACCCGGTCGACGATGCTGAGGTAGCCGTCGGCGTCGAGGGTGCCGATGTCGCCGGTCTTGAGCCAGCCGTCGACCAGGTCGGCGGCCGTGGCCTCGGGCCGGTTCCAGTAGCCCTTCATGATCGTGGGGCCGGTGATGAAGACCTCCCCGGCCTTCCCCGCGGGCAGCACCTGGCCCTCGGGGTCGCGGATCTCCAGCGTGGAGCCGGGCAGGGCCGGCCCGACGGTGCCGGTCCTCTGCTCCCGGTTGATGTCGTTGAAGGTCGCCGCACCGGTCGACTCGGTGAGCCCGTAGCCCTCGAGAATCGAGCAGGAGAACCGGTCCTGGAAGGCCCGGATCACCTCGACCGGGAGCGAGGCGCCACCCGACGTGGCCAGCCGCAGCTGCTCGAAGTCGGCCGGCTCGAAGTCGCCCTCGACATGGAGCATCGCGTTCCACATCGTCGGCACACCGGCGAGCGTGGTGAGCCGGTCCTGCTTCATCAGCTCGAGCATCTGCGTCGGCTCGAACGGCGAGAGCAGCGAGAACGACGCCCCGGTCGACAGCGTGGTGTTCATGCAGACGCACTGGCCGTAGACGTGGAACAGCGGGAGCGCGGTGCCGAAGCGGTCGTCGGGGTCGAGGTTGAGCACCGGCAGGAAGGACTGGACGGTGTCCACGAGGTTGCCCGCGGTGAGCTCGGCGCCCTTGGGCCGGCCGGTGGTGCCGGAGGTGTAGAGGATGATCGCGGTGTCGTCGCGGTCGTGGTCGTGCGCCTCGGCCAGCGGCGTGGCGGCGTCGTAGGTCGTGTCCTCGTCGACGCGCCAGCACTCGATGCCCCGGGCGGCGGCGACCTGCTCGGCGGCCGCGGAGCATGCGTGCCAGGCCACGACCAGCGAGACGCCGGCGTCGTCGACGACGTAGGCGACCTCGTCGGGGGTCGACATGACGTTCATCGTGATCACGGTGACGCCGGCGGCGTGCAGGCCGTAGTAGATCTCGGGGAACTCCGGGATCGACGGGGCGATGAACAGGACGCGGTCGAGCGGCTGCACACCAGCGGCGCGGACCGCTCCGGCGACCTGCTGGTTGGTCGCGCGCAGCTCGGCGAAGGTGATCTGCCGGGGCGACCGGATCGCGATCCGGTCGGGTCCGGCGTCGGCCTGTGCCCAGACGTCCGCCGCGATGTTCACCATGCTCGTCTCCTCGAGTGTCGGGTGTGTGACACGAGTCACGGTGCGTGAACGTAACTGAATCCGTGCTCAGGTTCAAGAGGTGTCCGCGATCACACCGAGAGGTGGACGCGACACCGCGACCGACGACCACCGACGGGGCACCCCCGGGGTCGGCGGACCCACCCCCACCAGGGCGCAAGCGGCGTGACGGGTGGTCAGCAGCCGCGCAGGACCTGGGCCTTCACCCAGGCGCCGGACTGGTACGCGACCTCGTAGACCCAGTCCCACCAGCGCATCGGGAGGTGGTCCTCGACCATGCGCAGGTCGCCGTCGAAGCAGCGCTCCACGATCATCCGCGACCGCGCGGCGTGCGCCCGCCAGGTCACCACGACGACACTGGACCACCCCTGCAGCCGAGCGAGCCGGCGGATCTCGCGCGCCTCGCCACGGGTCGTGCTCGGGGCGGGGTCGAAACAGGTGACGGTCCCCCCGTCGAGCCCGCCGCTGTCGCCGTCGCACCAGTCGGGCCACCAGCGGCGGTCGAAGGGCAGCGCCACCACGAGCCGGTCCGCGACACCGTCGCGGACCAGCTGCCAGCCGGTCTCCCAGCCGACCTCGTCGTCGCCACCGAGGACGACGACGGCGTCGGCGGTGCCGGGCGCGTCGAGACGCGGGAAGGCGACGGCACGGACGGCGGTCACAGCCCAGAGGACGAGCAGCACCAGCGCCACGGGCAGGAGCGCCCGCACGACGCGGCGTCGCCGCGTGACGACGCCGTCCACCCGGGTGACGCTACCGGTCCCCCGCGTCGCGAGCGTGCGGCGTACCGCTCCGACGAGCATTTGCCTAATGCCTTTAGGCAAAGCAGCATGGAGCCGTGCAGCCGGTCACCGAGAGCGAGATCCGTACGTCGTTCGTCAACTGCACGCGCGGCGAGTCCCGGCGCGCCCACCTCCCCGACGACCTCGACGCCCAGCGCTGGGACGACCTCGACTTCCTCGGCTGGGTGGACCCCCGTGCCCCGCAGACCGCCTACCTCGTGGTGCCCCGTGACGCCGGGCTCACGGGCGTCCGGCTGCGCCGCAACACCGCGTCCGGCCGCAACGCCCGGATGTGCGGCCTGTGCGCGACCACCCACAGCGGGCAGGGTGCGACGCTCATGGTCGCCAACCGCGCCGACCAGCGCGGCCGCGACGGCAACTCGGTCGGACTCGACCTCTGCGCCGACCTGCGCTGCTCCCTGCGCGCCCGTGACCTGGTGCCGGCCTCGGCGTCGGCCCCCGTGCGCGAGACCCTGCCGGTCGAGGGCCGGGTGGCCCGGCTCCACCGCAACCTCGACGCCTTCGTCGCCCGGGTGCTCAGTCCCTGACGCGACCCGTTGCTCGGCGCTGCGTGACGACGCCTGCGCCCCCGCCCGCCCCGGCTCCGCCGTCGTACCGTCGTCGTCCCCGCCCTCGCAGTCCTGCTCCTCGCCGGCGGAGGCACCGGCGCCTGGCTGCTGATGGACGACGGCACCATGACTGAGCTCGCCCCCGGGGCAGCTGACCGGCCCGGCGGCGTACGACGGTCAGGGGTTGCGCGGCACCCAGAAGCGCACCTCGAACGTCCCCGGACCGGCCGTGACGGTGCACCAGCCGCCGCACAGCTCGGCGCGGTCGCGCATCGTGGTGAGGCCGCGGTGGCCGGGACGACTCTCGGGCTGCTGCTGACCACCGAGGCCGTCGTCGACGATCGCGATCTCGACGCCCCGCTCGGCGGCGGTCACCTGCATCGAGACCGTCGACGCCCGGGCGTGCTTGCGCACGTTGCCCAGCGCCTCCTTGACGATGCGGAGCACCTGACCGGTGACCGTGTCGGGCAGTCGCAGCAGGGCCGGGTCGCCGGGCTGCTCCACGAGCTCGACCCGCCAGTCGACCCCGAGGTCCTCGAAGACGTGTCCGGCGGCCGACTCGAGCATGTCGACGACGGTGAGGCCGGGCTCGGCGGCCTCGAGCTCGAAGAGCAGGTGCCGCAGACCGTGGGTGACCCCGCCGACCTGGTCCTGGATCTGCTCGACGTGGTCGGTCAGCCCGGGCGCCTCCTGCGCGACGCGGCGGGCCAGCAGCCCGAGCCGCAGGTCGACGGCCGCCAGCGCCTGCACCGAGTCGTCGTGCACGTCGGCGGCGATCCGGCTGCGCTCCTCCTCCTGCGCGGCGACGAGCCGGTCGAGCAGGAACGCGCGGGCGCGGGACGCCGCGGCGAGCCGGTCCCCCACGTCGAACTGGTCGAGCGCGTAGGACACGTTGTCGACCAGGCTCTCCAGCATCCGGCGCATCTGCCCGTCGAAGACGTGCGGCTGGCTGGAGTAGAGGTTGATCATCGCCACCACGCGTCCGCCGCAGCGCAGCGGCATGTGCGCCGACGCCCGCACGCCGTACGCCCGCCCGAGCTCGTGCCACGGGGCGGTCAGCGGGTCGGAGGTGTAGTCGGCGCAGAAGGTGGAGCGCCCGTCACGCAAGGCAATCGCGGTCGGACCCTGGCCGAGAGGGCTGTCGGGGTCGAGGTCGATCTCGAGCGCGTCGAAGAAGTCGTCGAGCTCACCGGCCGACGAGACGACGTCGAGGCGGCCCGCCGAGCCCGCCCGGCCGATGCAGACGCCGAGGTAGCCCCCGGCCTCCACGGCGGCCTCGCAGGTGCGGTCGAACAGCTCGGCGACGGTGGGGGCGCGCAGGATGGCCTCGTTCATCCGGGCCAGGGCGTCGTAGTCGCGCCGCTCGCTGAGGTCGGTGAGGTGCAGGAGGAGCCACCCGCCCCCGGGGCCCGGCACCCGGGAGAGGTCGGCCTGCACGGGGAACCGCGAGCCGTCGCGCCGGCGTGCCGTGAGCTCCTCGGTGCGGATGCTGCCGGGGGTCACGCCAGGCGCACCCGCGTGCCCCCTCACCGGCACGGGCAGGGGGGCGAGGTGCTCGGGCACCAAGGTGTCCACGTGACGGCCGAGGAGGTCGGTCCGCGTCCAGCCGAAGGACCGCAGCGTGCGGTCGTTGGCGAAGACGACGCGCCCCTCGAGGTCGAGCACCACGACGGGGCTCGGCGACGCCTCGAGGACCGCGAGAAGCGAGTCGGTCGTGTCCGGGCCGGCGTCGGGTCCCCACGAGTGTGCGACGTCGATCATCAGGTCCTGCCTCGGCTCTCGCGGCGCCCCGCACGCCGCGTCGACCCTCAGGATCGGCAGCCCGCCGGCGTTCCTGAGGCGAAGACCGTCACGTCGGTGGCAGGTGGTGACGAAAGTCCTGGACGCCCGTCCTCGCTCAGCGTGCGGTCTCGGCGTGCCGACGCAGGATCTCCTGGGCCCCCGGCACCGCCAGCACCAGCTCTCCGTCGACGGCGCCGGCGACGAGGTCGGCCAGGTTGGCGCCGATCCGGCCCTTGCCGAGGTAGCCGGCCGCCCCCTCGGCGAGCATGTCGAGCACCAGTCGCGCGCTGGTGTGGGCCGAGATGACCACGACCGGCGGCGCGTCGTCCCCGAAGGTCTCGCGCAGGGACCGCAGCGCAGCCACGCCGCCGCCCGGCATCCGTACGTCGACCAGGACCACGTCGACGCCCGCTCCGTCGTCGGCCAGGCCGCGGAGCAGTGCCAGCAGTGCGTCGCCGCTCTCGACCGCGCCGACCACCTCGAACCGGTCGTCGGCACCGAGCACCTCGGTGACCGCGGCCCGCAGATGCGGGTCGTCGTCGGCGACCGCCACCCTCACCTGCTGCCCCACCCTTCGGTCCGATCCGGTTCGCGAGGGATTTCTCCTCACGTCGATCCGTCGACCGACGATAGACCCTCACGAGGGCACCGCCCGGAAACCCCGACGAATGCCCCTCTTAGATCTACAGTTGGACCAGACCGCTGGCGAGTCACATCTCGTCACAGTCGGTCACACGCCCCCCACGAACGAACGGTCGCCGCCGCCATGACCCGTCCTGCACCGTCCCTGCCCACGCCGACCGCGCCCTCCGCCGCGACCGGTCACCCTGCTGTCAGCGCGGCCGACAGCGCGGTCCCCACCGTGCGGGTCCTGGTCGTCGACGACCACCCGATCCTCGCGACGAGCCTGGCCATGGCCCTCGACGCCGAGGACGGCGTGCAGAGCATCGGCGTCGCCCCGACCGTCGCCGCAGCGCTCGAGCAGGCCGCTCAGGAGCAGCCGGACGTGGTGCTCCTCGACCACCGTCTCCCCGACGGCGACGGCGTCTCCGCGATCCCCGGCATCCTGGCTGCCGCGCCGGCCACCAAGATCGTGATGCTCACCGCGAGCACGGCCGACCACGTCATCGTCTCGGCCATCGAGGCCGGCGCGACCGGCTGCCTCTCCAAGACCCGCGACCTCGCCGAGGTCGTCAACGCGATCCGCTCGGCCGCCAACGGCGACTCGGTCCTCTCGCCCGAGATCCTGCTGCGACTGCTCCCCCGCCTCCAGCAGCCGGCCTCCGTGAGCCGCCCCGACGCGCTCACCGAGCGCGAGCGGGAGGTGCTGGAGCTGGTCGCCGAGGGCCTCACCAACCGCGCCATCGGCACCCGGCTCGGCGTCAGCCCCAACACCGTGCGCAACCACATCGCGAACCTCTCGGGCAAGCTCGGTGCGCACTCCAAGCTGGAGGCGCTGTCGATCGCGGTGCGCGAGGGCCTGCTGCCGGAGTCCTGACCCGGCGGGACGCGGCGGAAGATCCCCGCGGGCGCGCCGCCACCGTGGCACACTGCCGCCCGTGGTCCCCGCTGACGATCGTGTGCCCGAGGAGCGCCGGGCCGTGGTCGTCGAGGACGACGACGACATCCGTTCGCTCATCGAGTTCACCCTCACCACGCAGGGCTTCGAGGTCCGCACGGCCGCGACCGGCGCCGACGGCGTCGAGGCCGTCCGCGAGTTCGACCCCGCCCTGGTGACGCTCGACCTCGGCCTGCCGGGCATGGACGGCATCGAGGTCTGCCGCCGTCTGCGCGAAGTCACCGACGCGTACGTCGTGATGGTCACCGCCCGCGACGAGGAGATCGACCGGCTCATCGGTCTGGAGACCGGGGCCGACGACTACCTCTCCAAGCCGTTCAGCGTGCGCGAGCTCAAGGCGCGGGTCAACGCGCTCTTCCGCCGGCCTCGCCACCTCGGTGCCCAGCAGGTCGCCCCGGCCGTGCCCGACCACGAGGTCCTCGAGCACGGCCCGCTGCGCGTCGACGTCGACGGCCGGCGCGCCTTCCACGGCGCCGACGAGCTCTCGCTGACCCGCACCGAGTTCGACCTCCTCACCGAGCTGATGCGCACCCCGGCCCGGGTCTGGACCCGCGACGCGCTGCTGCGGTCGGTGTGGGGCACCGAGTGGGTCAACGACACGCACTTGGTCGAGGTGCACGTGGGCAACCTGCGCCGCAAGATCGACCGCGGCGGGCCGCGCCTGATCCGCACCGTGCGCGGCGTCGGCTACCGCATGGAGACCCTCGACGCCTGACCGGCGGCTGCCTGAGGTCGTGGAGCCGACGCGCGCCGCGGCGAGCGACGTGTCGACACCACCGCTACCGGCGCACCGCCCGTCAGGAGGCGCGCTGCGTCGCGAGCTGCGGCGCCGGACCGAGCACCCGGTCGGCGCCCTCGAGGACGGTCTCCACGGCGGCGTCGACCGACGAGGGCAGCGTCAACCCGGTGGCCCGGGCCCCGGGCAGGTCGCCCCGGCGTACGTCGGCCTCGATGTCACGGGCGTGCTCGACGAAGTCGGTGAGGCCGACCATCGTCGAGGAGACCCGCAGGCTCAGCACGGCGTCCAGCGCGGTCTCGACGTCCGAGGCCACGAGCGCGTCGACCAGCCGGTCGACCCGTCCGGACAGCATCGCGGTGCAGGTGTCGATCAGCCGGCGTACGAACGCGAGGTCGCCGGTGTCGGATGCCAGGCGCTCCAGCGCCTGCAGGTCCAGCTCACACATTCCTGGCTCTCCCCCCGAGAACACGAGAACTCGGTCCAGGGACCCGGTGGAGGGCCCCTGACCGCTGCTCACCAGCATGACGCGCGGAGGGCGACCAACAGGTGTCCGGAACCTCAAGGATTCCGCAAGATGAGGGCGGACCGTGGCCAGCTGGGGGGACGACCACGGCCCGCGTCCCCCATCGTGGCACACACCCCCGGGGGCTACCAGAAGACGCGCTCGACGACCTGGCGCGCCCGGCGCGTCACCCGGCGCAGGTCGTTGACCATCGCGTCGGTGTGCCCCGGCTCGTAGCCGAGCACGTGCGCGACGACGGCGAGGTCGCGGGGGTCGCGCGGCAGCTCGTCCGACGGGGCACCGCGCGCCAGCGTGACGGCGTTGCGGACGCGGCTCACGGTGCGCCACGCGTCGGCGAGGCGATCGGCGTCCTGCTGGTCGACGAGCCCGGCCTCGGCCGCCGCGGCCAGCGCGGGCAGCGTGCGGGGGGTGCGCAGCCCCTCCACGTCGGCGGCGTGGCGCAGCTGCAGGAGCTGCACGGTCCACTCGATGTCGGCGAGTCCCCCACGCCCGAGCTTGAGGTGGGCGTCGCGGTCGGCGCCGCGCGGCAGCCGCTCGGAGTCGACGCGGGCCTTGATCCGGCGTACCTCGACGACGCCGTCGGCGCTCAGCCCGCCCTCGGGGTAGCGCAGCGGGTCGACCAGCGCGGCGAAGTCGGCGCGCAGGGACGCGTCGCCCACCACCGGGTCGGCGCGCAGGAGCGCCTGCGCCTCCCACACCTCCGACCACCGCGCGTAGTACGCCGCGTACGAGTCGAGCGTGCGCACCAGCGGACCCTGCCGTCCCTCCGGACGCAGGTCGGCGTCGACGGTGAGCGCCGGGTCGGGCCCGGGCGCGGCGAGCAGCGAGCGCACCTCGTTGGCGACCGCGGTGGCGTACTGCGTCGCCCGGTGCGGGTCGGCCTCAGGATGCGGGCGGTGGACGAACATCACGTCGGCGTCGCTGCCGTAGGACAGCTCGAAGCCGCCGTACCGCCCCATCGCCACCACCGCCATCGCCGTCGGCGCCTCGTCGATCCCCCGCTGGGCCCGCACGTGGCGCCCGGCGACCTCGAGGGTCGCCTCGAGGGTGGCGTCGGTGACCCGCGACAGCGCCCGGCCCACCCGCTCGACGTCGAGCACGCCGAGCAGGTCACCGGCGCCGACGCGGAACAGCTCGCGGCGCCGTACGGCGCGCACGGCCCGGCTGGCCTTGGCGACCTCGTCGTGGCGCGACGCCGCCGACGACATCTCCTCCAGCAGCGCGGCGGCGTCCAGCGGCTCCAGCGGCGTGCCGAGCAGTCGCACCCCCTCCGGCTCGCGCTCCAGCAGCGAGGTGACGTAGGCGCTCGTCGAGAGCACGTGCGCCAGCCGCTCCGCGACCTGGCCCTCGTCGCGCAGCGTGGAGAGGTACCACGGCGTGCGGTCGAGCGCCTCGCTGAGCCGGCGGAACCCGAACAGCCCGGCGTCCGGGTCCGGCCCCTCGGCGAACCAGCTCAGCATCGCCGGCAGCAGAGCGCGGCGCACCCGGGCGGCCCGGCTGAGGCCGGCGGTCATCGCCTCGAGGTTGCGCAGCGCCGCCTGCGGGTCGACGTCCCCCAGCGCCGCCAGGCGGGCTCCGGCCGCCTCGGACGACAGCCTCACCTCGTCGCCGTGCACCCGGGCGACGGCGGTCAGCAGCGGCCGGTAGAAGATCTTCTGGTGCAGCCGGCGCACCTCGAGGCGGTACTGCTGCCAGGTGCGCTCCAGGGTCGCCGCGGAGTCCTTGTAGAGGCCCAGCGAGCGACCGAGCCGGCGCAGCGACGCCTCGTCGTCGGGCACCTGGTGGGTACGACGGAGCCGGTGCAGCTGGATCCGGTGCTCCAGGCGGCGCAGGAACACGTAGGCCTCGAAGAGCGTCTCGCCGTCCTCGCGACCGACGTAGCCGTCCTCGGTGAGGTACCACAGCGCGCTCAGCGTCGCGCGGCAACGGATCCGCTCGTCGGTGCGCGCGTGCACCAGCTGGAGCAGCTGGACGGCGAACTCCACGTCGCGCAGGCCTCCGTCACCGAGCTTGAGCTCGCGGGCGGCCTCCCGGCTCGGGATGTGCTCGACGACGCGGCGGCGCATGGCCTGGGTGTCGGCGACGAACCCGTCGCGCTCCGCGGCCGTCCACACCAGCGGCGCGACCCGGTCGCACAGCTCCCCGGCCAACGCGACGTCGCCGGCGACGGGCCGGGCCTTGAGCAGCGCCTGGAACTCCCACCCCTTGGCCCAGCGGTCGTAGTAGCGCTCGAACCCGTCGAGGGTGCGGCTCAGCGGCCCCTGCTTGCCCTCCGGTCGCAGGTTGGCGTCGACCTCCCACAGGGTGCCCTCGCCGGTGTGCTCGGAGCAGACCCGCACCACGTGTCCGGCGAGCCGGGTCGCGGCCCGCAGCACCCGGGGGTCGTCGTCGGCCACGTCGGGGTCGGCGGAGGCGTGCACGAACATCACGTCGACGTCGGAGACGTAGTTGAGCTCGCGCCCGCCGCACTTGCCCATCGCCACGACGCCCAGCCGGGCGACCGCCGCGTCCTCGCCGACGCGCTGGCGCGCGACCGCCAGGGCGGCGTCGAGCGTGCCGGCCGCGAGGTCGGCCAGCTCGGCCGCGACGTCGTCGACCCCGACGTCGTGGGCGAGGTCGCGCGAGGCCAGCCGGAGCAGCAGGCGGCGGTACTCCACCCGCATCGCCGCGAGCGCCTCGTGGTCGGGCAGGGTCGCGACCGGCACCGGGTCGTGCGGGTCCGCGCCCACCGAGCGGAGCAGGCACTCGCGCATCCAGTAGGCCGGCGTCCGGGTCGTGCCCAGCGTCGGGTCGGTCAGCTCGCGCCAGTGCTCGGGGTGGCGCACGAGGTGGTCAGCGAGCGCCTCGCTGGCGCCGAGCACCGCCACCAGGCGCGAGGCCGTGCCCTCGTCGTCCTGCAGCGCCGTCAGCAGCGCCGCCGCGTCTGCCTCGCCCCGCTCGGCCAGGACTGCGCGCAGCCGCTCGAGCCCCTCGAGGGCGGCGTCGGGATCGGCGTTGGAGCCGATCACGTCGAGCACCGGGTCCCGCGCCTCGCCCAGGCGGTCGAGGCAGGCGGTCGCGGCGTCGGGGTCGAGGAAGCCGAGCGCGAGCATCCGGCCGCGCCCGGTGGCACGACGGGTGCCCGGGGCTCCCGGCCCCGCTGCGGGGACCGGGTCGGAGGGCGTCGACGGCGGTGTCGACGCGGGCCCGTCGGTCGGTGTCACGGCGCTCCGGGCGTCAGATCACCGGCAGCATCTGGTCGCGCTCGTACGCCGACACCTGGCCGCGGTAGTCGTCCCACTCGGCACGCTTGTTGCGCAGCAGGAAGTCGAAGACGTTCTCCCCGAGCACCTCGGCCAGCATCTCCGAGCGCTCGGCGACGGCGATCGCCTCGTTGAGGCTGCGCGGCAGCGGGTCGATGCCGAGGCTCTGCCGCTCACGCTCGGTCAGCGCCCACACGTCGTCCTCGGCCTCGCGGGGCAGCTCGTAGCCCTCGTCGATGCCCTTGAGCCCGGCCGCGAGCACGACGGCGTACGACAGGTAGGGGTTGGCGGCGGCGTCGATGCTGCGCAGCTCGACGCGCGTGGAGGCGCCCTTGGCCGGCTTGTACATCGGCACCCGCACCATCGCGGAGCGGTTGTTGTGGCCCCAGCAGACGTACGACGGCGCCTCGCCGCCGAACATCATCCGCTTGTAGGAGTTGACCCACTGGTTGGTGACGATGCTGATGTCGGGCGCGTGCCGCAGGATGCCCGCGATGAACCGCCGCCCGGTCTCGGAGAGGTGGTACTCCCCGTCGGGCTCGTAGAAGGCGTTCTGGTCGCCCTCGAACAGCGAGAGGTGCGTGTGCATGCCCGAGCCGGGGTGGGTGGTGAACGGCTTCGGCATGAAGGTCGCGTAGATGCCCTGCGACAGCGCCACCTCACGGATGACGGTGCGGAAGGTCATGATGTTGTCGGCCGTCGAGAGCGCGTCGGCGTAGCGCAGGTCGATCTCCTGCTGGCCGGGCCCGGACTCGTGGTGGCTGAACTCCACCGAGATGCTCATCGCCTCGAGCATCGAGATCGCCTCACGGCGGAAGTCGGCGCCCATCGACTGCGCGGTGTGGTCGAAGAACCCGCTGCGGTCGACCGGCACCGGCTCCTCACCGGGACCCGGCGGCTGCTTGAACAGGTAGAACTCGATCTCGGGGTGGGTGTAGAAGGTGAAGCCGCGCTCGGCCGCCCGGGCCAGCGTGCGCTTGAGCACGTAGCGCGGGTCGGCGTACGACGGTGAGCCGTCGGGCATCACGATGTCGCAGAACATGCGCGCGGTGGACGGGCCGTCGGCGCGCCACGGCAGGATCTGGAAGGTGCTCGGGTCGGGCAGCGCGAGCATGTCGGACTCGTAGACCCGGGCGAAGCCCTCGATGGCCGAGCCGTCGAACCCGATGCCCTCGTCGAAGGCGCCCTCGAGCTCGGCCGGCGCGATCGCCACCGACTTGAGGTAGCCGAGCACGTCGGTGAACCACAGCCGCACGAACCGGACGTCGCGCTCCTCGAGCGCGCGGAGCACGAAGTCCTCTTGCTTGCCCATGCTCGTCACCCTAGGGCGTCGCGACCCCTCACCGGTCGTCAGGCACGCGCGCAAGATCGGCGAGCCATGCGGTGGGCTGCACGTCGCTGGGCATCCGCCAGTCGCCGCGCGGCGACATCGTGCCGCCGGGGCTGACCTTCGGGCCGTTGGGCAGCGCCGAGCGCTTGAACTGGCTGGCGAAGAAGCGCCGGCAGAACACCTCCAGCCAGTGCTTGACCTCCGCGAGGTCGTACGACGTACGCCGCTCGGCCGGGAAGCCGGCGGGCCACTCCCCCGCGTCGGCGTCGCGCCAGGCGTGCCAGGCGAGGAAGGCGACCGTGCTCGGGCGGCGTCCGTGGCGCAGCACCTCGTGCAGCGTGAAGTCCTGGAGCGCGTAGGGGCCGACGGTGTCCTCGGTGGCCTGCGGCTTCGCGCCGTCGACGGTCGGCACCAGCTCCGGGGTGATCTCCGCGGACACGATCTCGCGCAGCACCGCCTCGACCTCGGCGTCGTCGAGCACGCCGTGGTCGGCGACCCAGCGGATGAGGTGCTGGATGAGGGTCTTCGGCACGCCGCCGTTGACGCTGTAGTGCGACATCTGGTCGCCGACGCCGTAGGTGCACCAGCCCAGCGCCAGCTCGGAGAGGTCGCCGGTGCCGAGCACGATGCCGCCGCGGTGGTTGGCCAGCCGGAAGAGGTAGTCGGTGCGCAGGCCGGCCTGGACGTTCTCGAAGGTCACGTCGTAGACGTGCTCGCCGTCGGCGGCGGCGTGGCCGAGGTCGGCGAGCATCTGCCGCGCGGCCGGGACGATGTCGAGGGTCTCGAACGTCGTGCCGAGCCCGGTCGCCAGCCGGGTGGCGAACCCCTTCGACTCCTCGCCGGTCGCCAGGCCCGGCATCGTGATCGCGTGGACGTCGGACCGCGGCCGCCCCAGCAGGTCCATCGCCCGCACGGCGACGACGAGGGCGTGGGTGGAGTCGAGACCACCGCTGACACCGATGAGGATCTTCGGCCGCCACGACCCTCCGCTGCCCTCCTCCAGCGCCCGCAGCCGCTGCACGAGCCCGGCGACCTGGATGGAGTAGGCCTCGTAGCAGTCCTGCGCGAGCCGCTCCGGGTCGTCGGGCACGAACGGGAACCGCGCCACGGTGCGCCGCAGACCGATGTCGCCGGCGGGCGGGTCGAGCACGAACTCCACCCGCCGCAGCGCGTCGTCGGGCATCGCGAGCGCGCGCCGGTTGTCGTCGAAGGAACCCTGGCGCTGGCGCTCCTGCCGGATCCGGCCGAGGTCGACGTCGGCGGTGGTGACCCGCGGGCCGTCGGGGAAGCGCTCGCCCTCCACCAGCAGCTCCCCGCACTCGTGCACCATCGTCTGGCCGTCCCACGAGAGGTCCGTGGTCGACTCGCCCTGCCCCGCGGCGGCGTACACGTACGCCGCCAGGCAGCGCGCGCTCGCACCCTGCGCGAGGCTGCGCCGGTCGTCGGCACGGGCGATCGTGATCGGGCTGCCGGAGAGGTTGAGCAGCACGTGCGCCCCACCGAGGGCGGCGCGGGCGCTCGGCGGCACCGGCACCCACATGTCCTCGCAGACCTCGGCGTGCACGGTGAGGTCGGGCAGGTCGGAGGCGGCGAAGACCAGGTCGGACCCGAACGGCACACCGCGCTCGACCCGCTCCGGGCGACCGTCGGGACCGCCCCGGCCGCCGAGGCGGACGTCGACGGTGCCGGAGTCGTCGTCCCCGGGCGCCGGGGCCGCGGCGAACCAGCGCTTCTCGTAGAACTCCCGGTAGTTGGGCAGGTACGACTTCGGCGCCACGCCGAGCACCTCGCCGCGGTGCACGACGACCGCGCAGTTGTGCACCCGGCCGGCCCGACGCAGCGGCGCCCCGACGACCAGCAGCGGACGCAGGTCGGCACTCGCGGCGACCACGTCGCCCAGCGCGTCCTCGACCGCCTCCAGCAGCGGGTCGGCCAGGAACAGGTCGTCGAGCGCGTAGCCGCTCAGGCACAGCTCGGGGAAGACCGCGACGGCCACCCCGTCGTCGTGGCAGACCCGCGCCTGCTCCAGCACCCGCGCGGCGTTGGTCGCCGGGTCGGCGGCCGCCACGTCGAGCGTGACCGCGGCGACCCGGGCGAACCCGTGGGCGTAGGCGCTGGTGAAGTCCACGCCCTCACTCTAGGGAGTTGCCGCCGCACCGATGAGTCGCGCCCGCCACGCCGGTCTGCACCCGCATGACCACCACACCGGCCACCACTCAGATCACCACGACCACGATCACGCCGTGCCTGTGGTTCGTCGACGGTCTCGAGCAGGCACTCGACTTCTACAGGTCGGTGTTCCCCGGCTCGACGGTCGAGCACGTTGCCCGCACCCCCGCCGACACCCTGGCCGACGGCCCGCAGACGGGTGAGGTCCTGAGCGCGGAGTTCACCCTCGCAGGCCTGCCCTTCCGCGCCATCCAGGGCGGACCGGCGCTGAGCGGCTTCTGCGAGACGATCTCCTTCGCCGTCGCCTGCGCCGACCAGGCCGAGGTCGACCACTACTGGGAGTCGCTCACCGACGGCGGGGAGGAGTCGATGTGCGGCTGGCTCAAGGACCGCCACGGCCTGTCGTGGCAGGTCGTCCCGAACCGCCTCGGCGAGCTGCTGTCCGACCCCGACCCCGCGCGCGCCCGCGCCGCGATGGAGGCGATGCTGCGGATGCGCAGGATCGTCGTCGCCGACCTGGAGGCCGCGGCCGACGCGGCGTCCGCCTGACCCGAACCTCTCGACCCGACCAGCCGACGTACACCCACACCCTCAGGAGCACCGATGCCCGCGATCCTCACGCCGTACCTCATGTTCGACGGCGGCACCGCCCGCGACGCGATGACCTTCTACCAGTCCGTCTTCGGCGGGGACCTCCAGATCATGTCGTACGCCGACATGGGCGGGATGGGGCTGCCCGAGGAGGTCCAGCAGCAGGTCATGCACGCCGCGCTGACCGCCGGCGACGGCGTCTGCTTCATGGCCAGCGACCTCGCGCACGAGCCGACCGAGCACCCGAACTCCCCGGTCGCGCTCTCCGGCGACGACGAGACCGTGCTGACCGGCTGGTGGACCGCGCTCTGCGAGGGCGGCACCGTGGACGTCCCGCTCGAGAAGGCGCCGTGGGGCGACTCCTTCGGTCAGGTCAAGGACCGCTTCGGCATCACGTGGATGGTCAACATCAGCGGCTCCTGAGGTCGGCCTAGGGTCGTCGGGTGACCTCGGCACCCCGGCTCGACCGCATCGCCCTCATCTCCGACGTCCACGGCAACCTCACCGCCCTCGAGGCGGTGCTGGCCGACATCGACGCCCGTGGGATCACCCGGATCTTCAACCTCGGCGACTACGTCGGCAAGGGACCGCGCGGGCGCGAGGTGGTCGACCTGTGCCGGGAGCGGTGCGAGGTGAACGTCCTCGGCAACTGGGACGACTTCCTGCCCGACCCCGACCGCGAGGTCCGCAACGAGGCGCTCGAGTGGTGGCTCGACCAGCTCGGCCCAGGCCAGGGCGACTGGCTGCGCGGACTGCCGTTCTGCCACGACTTCACGATGAGCGGCCGCCGGGTCCGGCTCTTCCACGCCTCGGAGGAGACCGTGCACCGCCGGGTGCGCTTCGACCACGACGAGGCGGAGTTCCTCGGGCTGTTCACCAACCCCCCCGCCACCGGCGACGGTCCGGTCCCCGACGTCGTCGGGTACGCCGACACCCACGACCCCTACTACGAGACCGACCGTGAGCGACGCACGCTGTTCAACACCGGCAGCGTCGGCAACTGCATGGGCGACCCCACGCCGGTCTACGTCGTGCTGGAGGGCGTCGTCGACTCGGCCGAGGACGCGCCGTTCTCGGTCACCTTCGTGCGGGTGCCCTACGACTGGGAGTCCGAGCTGGCGTACGCCGCCGAGGTCGGCATGCCCGAGCTGGAGGGGTACGTCGTGGAGGTGCGCGACGGCGTCTACCGCGGCAACCTCAGGTCGGGCGAGGCGCCCGGCTACCACCGAGCCCCGCGCTGGGCGGACGTCCGGTCCCGAGCGGACCCGCCCGGCCCGCGCGTCAGCAGGAGGAGATGACGGCGTCCTCGCGGGCGTCGTCGCCGTAGGCCCGCGCCTGGTCGACGTACGGCGTGACGACGCTGGCGCCGCCGATCGTGGCGTAGCCGCCCTGCACGACGCAGCCGGTGATCTTCTTCGGGTTCACCTGGGCGATGGCCTGGGCGATCTTGAACAGCTCGCCGGGGCCGACGTCGGTGTGCATGTGCTTCAGCGCGGTCAGCACGCCGCTCTCGATGAACCCGCGCTCGGAGACCCGGGTGGCGATCTGGGCCTGGATGCCCTTCAGCACGATCTGCTGGTTGGCGGAGCGGTCGAAGTCGCCGGCGGGCAGCGACTTGCGGATCCGCGCGAACGCCATCGCGCCGTACCCGTCGAGCTTGATCTTCCCGGCCCGGAAGCCCTTGGGCTTGAGGTAGGTGTCGGAGAAGGCGCGCGGGTTCCTCACGGTGATGCCGCCGATGTCGTCGACCATGTCCTCGAAGAACGGGAACCGGGTGACGAAGACGTACTCCGGCTGGATGCCGATGAGGTTGCCGACGGTCTCGCCGAGCAGCTGCGGACCGCCGTAGTAGAGGGCGGCGTTGATGCGCTGGTTACCGACGCCGGGGATCGAGACGTAGGAGTCGCGCGGCACGCCGATGGAGGTCGCCGCGCCGGTCCTGGTGTTGATGCCGACCAGCTGGAGGGCGTCGCCACGCACCCGAGTCATGTCCTCGCCGGGTCGGGCGTCGGAGCCGACACCGAGGATCCAGACGACGTCGGTGTCGAGTGCGACGCCCTGGGCGCGGTCCATCTTCACCAGGGTGAGCTGGGTGCTGGCCGGGCCGGCGTCCGGGACGACCAGCGCGACGGCGGCGAGCATCGCGACGAGCAGCGCCGTCCGGGCCGTCAGCGCCGTACGCCGGACGGTCCCGAGCGCGGTGCGGGCGGTGGACCCGAGCGCGGCGCTCATGCCGACACCGCCCGGTCGAGGTCGTAGCCGAACACGCGCCAGCCCTTCTGGTAGGTGAGGTAGAGCGCCCCCTTGACCCGGTCGGTGCGCGCACCGGAGACCGCGTCGGGCACGTCGCCGGCGAGGTCCATCACCAGCCGCACCTGGGCGGTCACGCCGACGGCCTTGCCGCGGTGGGCGAGGACGTCGACGACGACGAGCCGCTTGGTGAGCTCGACCGAGGTGAGGTCGCGCCCGAGGTCGGCGTTGGAGGTCAGGGCCCGGTCCTGCTTGGCCCGGCGGACGGCGCCGGCGGTGAAGCTCGGGAAGGCCTGCTTGAAGTCGTTGCGCGGGTAGTCACCGCCGTACGCCGCGTCGACCCACTGGTCGACGGCGACGCGGACCCGGTGCCGCAGGATGCGCGCGGCCTTGCCGGAGAGCTTCCCGGTGACCTTGCCGATCTTCACCTCGGTCGCGACAGGCGCGGGCGCGCCCGACGTGGCCGAACTCACACCCTCGCTCGAGGACGGCGCGGCGGGCTCGGCGGCGTCGTCGCCGGAGCAGCCGGCGAGGCCCAGGGAGAGCGCGAGCGCGGCCGCGGCGACCACGCCGGTACGCCGTGTACGCCGGGTCGCACGCGTGCGGCGGCGTGCGGCGCTGAGCAGGACGGACGACATCGGCGGGGGCGCTCCAGAGGTCTCGGGACGGGTCCTGGGGTGTACCCGTCGGGCGGATCGGAGTACAGGGTGCCTGACAGGCCGGACCAGCGCGGGCATTTGCGCGCCGGTGGGTCTAGCCTTGACGGCGGACATCCCACCGTTACACGTACCACCCGGAAGAGGCGAACGCAGCCGTGCCGCAGTCCCCAGGCCCGTCCACCAGCTCCCCCCAGCCCTCGGTCGCCGACTTCGGCGCCAACGAGTGGCTGGTCGAGGAGATGCGGGAGGCCTACCAGGCCGATCCGAACAGCGTCGACTCCCAGTGGGCCGCGTTCTTCGCCGACGGCAAGGGGGGTGGATCGAACGGCTCGGGCAACGGCGCCCCGTCCGCCGCCAGCAGCAGCAACGGCAGCAGCAACGGCTCGGCGCCGGCTGCGAAGGAGCAGCCGAAGCCCGCCGCGGACAAGGCGCCCGAGAAGAAGGCCGAGAAGCCGGCCGCCAAGGCCGCGCAAGACGAGCCCGCCGCCAAGCCCGCCGCCAAGCAGGAGACCGAGAAGAAGCCCGAGAGCAAGAAGTCCTCCACCAGCACCGAGAAGCCCGCCAAGCGCAGCCCCTCCGCCATGCCCAAGGAGAACGCTCCCGCCGCCCCGGCCGCCGCCACCGACGAGCCGTCGTTCACGACGCTGCGCGGCATCGCCGCGGCGACCGCGAAGAACATGGACCTCTCGCTCGAGGTCCCGACCGCCACGTCGGTCCGCTCGGTCCCGGTCAAGCTGCTGTGGGACAACCGCACGGTCATCAACAACCACCTCGCCCGTGCCCGCGGCGGCAAGGTGTCGTTCACCCACCTCATCGGCTACGCCATCATCAAGGCGCTGAAGTCGATGCCGGAGATGAACAACTCCTACGAGATGCGCGACGGCAAGCCGACCATGGTGTCGCCGGCCCACATCAACCTCGGTCTCGCGATCGACCAGCAGAAGCGCGACGGCCCCCGCCAGCTCGTCGTCCCGTCGATCAAGGCCTGCGAGACGATGGACTTCGCCGGCTTCTGGACCGCCTACGAGGAGCTCATCCGCAAGGCGCGCGACAACAAGCTGACGATGGACGACTACTCCGGCACGACTGTGAGCCTCACCAACGTCGGCGGTCTCGGCACCAACCACCCGGTGCCGCGCCTGATGCCCGGCCAGGCCGTCATCGTCGGCGTCGGCGCGATGGAGTACCCCGCCGAGTGGCAGGGCGCGTCCGCCGACGCGATCGCCCGCAACGGCATCTCCAAGGTCATGACCCTGACCTCCACCTACGACCACCGCGTCATCCAGGGCGCGCAGTCGGGTGAGTTCCTGCGTCGCATCCACCAGCTGCTGCTGGGCGAGGACGACTTCTACGACGACATCTTCCGGGCCCTGCGGATCCCCTACGAGCCGATCCGCTGGGCCGCCGACATCTCGCTGAGCCACGACGACGAGATCAGCAAGCAGGCCCGCATCCTCGAGCTGATCCACGCCTACCGCGTGCGCGGCCACATGATGGCCGACACCGACCCGCTGGAGTACCGCCAGCGCACCCACCCCGACCTCGAGGTGGAGTCGCACGGCCTGACCCTGTGGGACCTCGACCGCGAGTTCGCCACCGGCTCGTTCGGCGGCGAGGGCCGGCGCTTCATGAAGCTCCGCGCCATCCTCGGGATCCTGCGCGACTCCTACTGCCGCACCACCGGCATCGAGTACATGCACATCATGGACCCCGAGCAGCGCCGGTGGCTCCAGGAGCGCATCGAGCAGCCGCACGTGAAGCCGCCCCGCGAGGAGCAGCTGCGCATCCTGCTCAAGCTCAACCAGGCCGAGGCGTTCGAGACCTTCCTGCAGACCAAGTTCGTCGGCCAGAAGCGCTTCAGCCTCGAGGGCGGCGAGACGACGATCCCGGTCATCGACGAGATCTGCGAGGCCGCGGCGGAGTCGGGCCTCGACGAGGTCACGATCGGCATGGCCCACCGCGGACGCCTCAACATGCTCGCCAACATCGTGGGCAAGAAGTACTCCCAGATCTTCCGGGAGTTCGAGGGCAACATCGACCCGCGGACCGTCCAGGGCTCCGGCGACGTGAAGTACCACCTCGGCGCGGAGGGCCAGTTCACCGCCGAGGGCGGCGAGACCATCAACGTCTCGATCGCGGCGAACCCCTCGCACCTCGAGGCGGTCGACCCGGTGCTGGAGGGCATCGCCCGCGCCAAGCAGGACGTCCTCGACCAGGGCGTCGACTTCCCGGTGCTCCCGGTGCTCGTGCACGGCGACGCGGCGTTCGCCGGCCAGGGCGTCGTGGCCGAGACGCTCAACCTCAGCCAGCTGCGCGGCTACCGCACCGGCGGCACGATCCACGTGGTCGTCAACAACCAGGTCGGCTTCACGACCTCGCCGGGCTCCTCGCGCTCCTCGCTCTACTGCACCGACGTGGCCCGGATGGTCCAGGCGCCGATCTTCCACGTCAACGGCGACGACCCCGAGGCCTGCATCCGGGTCGCCCGGCTGGCGTTCGAGTACCGCGAGCAGTTCAACAAGGACGTCGTCATCGACCTCGTCTGCTACCGCCGTCGCGGTCACAACGAGGGTGACGACCCGTCGTACACCCAGCCGCTGATGTACGACCTCATCGAGCAGAAGCGCTCGGTGCGCAAGTTCTACACCGAGCAGCTCATCGGTCGTGGCGACATCACGATCGAGGAGGCCGAGCAGGTCCTCGCCGACTACCAGAAGCAGCTCGAGCGGGTCTTCACCGAGGTCAAGGAGGCCTCGTCCCAGCCCGACGGCTGGACGACGGTGCCCGACTACCCCGACAAGCCGGCCGGCGAGACCGAGACGGCGATCAGCCTCGAGGTGCTCAAGCGGATCTCCGACGCCTACGTCACCCCGCCCGAGGGCTTCACGGTGCACCCGAAGGTGATGCCGCAGCTCCAGCGCCGCGCCACCGCGATCACCGAGGGCCCGATCGACTGGGGCACCGGCGAGATCCTCGCGTTCGGCTCGCTGCTGATGGACGGCCGTCCGGTGCGGCTGGCCGGCCAGGACTCGCGTCGTGGCACGTTCGTGCAGCGCTTCGGCACGATCATCGACCGCACCAACGCCGACGAGTGGACGCCGCTGTCGGGCCTCACCGAGGACCAGGCGAAGTTCCACCTCTACGACTCGCTGCTCTCGGAGTACGCCGCCCTCGGGTTCGAGTACGGCTACTCGGTGGCGCGTCCGGAGGCGCTGGTGCTGTGGGAGGCGCAGTTCGGCGACTTCGTCAACGGCGCCCAGACCGTCATCGACGAGTTCATCTCCGCCGGTGAGACCAAGTGGGGCCAGCAGTCGGGCGTCGTCCTGCTGCTGCCGCACGGCTACGAGGGCCAGGGCCCCGACCACTCCTCCGCGCGGATCGAGCGGTTCCTCACCATGGCGGCCGACGAGGCGTTCGTCGTCGCGCAGCCGTCCTGCTCGGCGTCGTACTTCCACCTGCTGCGCCGCCACGCGCTCGGCGAGAAGCACCGCCCGATGATCGTCTTCACGCCGAAGTCGATGCTGCGCCGCAAGGAGGCCGCCTCCCAGCCGGCCGACTTCACCGAGGGCACCTTCCGTCCGTTCATCGGCGACGACGAGGCCGACCAGCAGCAGGTCGACACGCTGCTGCTCTGCTCGGGCCGCGTCACCTGGGACCTCGTGACCGAGCGCGCCAAGCGCGACGACGCCGGCCGGTTCGCGATCGGTCGCATCGAGCAGCTGTACCCGCGCCCGATCGACGAGATCAAGGCCGAGATCGCGAAGTATCCCAACCTGAAGAAGGTCCGCTGGGTGCAGGACGAGCCGCAGAACATGGGCCCCTGGCCGCACTACCAGCTCAACGTGTGGCCGAACGTCGACGCCGAGGTCGAGGCGGTCACCCGCCCCGAGTCCTCCTCGCCGTCGGTCGGCACCGTCAAGCGGCACACCGAGGAGCAGAAGGAGCTGGTCGCTCGCGCCTTCGCGTGAGCGGTCGCTCCCCTGGGACAGCGCAGAACACCGCAGGACACCGCGACCGGCCCGCCACCTCCACGGTGGCGGGCCGGTCGTCATGAGGAGGCAGACGTGTACTTCACCGACCGGGGCATCGAGGAGCTCCAGAAACGCCGCGGCGACGAGGAGGTCAGCATCGACTGGCTCGCCGACCAGCTGCAGGCGTTCGTCGACACCCACCCGGAGTTCGAGACCGCCGTCGAGCGATTCGCGACGTGGCTGGCGCGGCTGGACGACCCGGAGGACTGACCCCCGGTCGTCGAGTAGGCGCGGAGCGAGGCACGAGCGCAGCGCCCCGGTCGTCGAGTAGGTGCGGAGCGAGGCACGAGCGCAGCGCCGTACCGAGACAGGGAGGATGGTCTTACCCGGTTCCGGGGTCTGACCTCTACCGAGACTGGCGCCCGATCCGATGATGGGCGGGCTGTCT
>PBYI01000052.1 GCA_002729525.1 Nocardioides sp. | reverse complement strand
CATGCAAAGACAGCCCGCCCATCATCGGATCGGGCGCCAGTCTCGGTAGAGGTCAGACCCCGGAACCGGGTAAGACCATCCTCCCTGTCTCGGTACGCCGCTGCGTTCGTGCCTCACTTCGCGGCTACTCGACGACCGGGGCGGAGGCATCCCTTCGCGGCTTTCCTCGACGACCGGGCGCGCGGCTGCTCGACGATCGGGGGCGCGGCTGCTCGACGACCGGGCGGCGGACGCAGCGGACCCGGCCCCGCGGGTGCGGGACCGGGTCCACCAGGTAGAGCCCGAGTCAGGTCATCGCGACCGCGGCGCCCTCGGTGGCCGCCAGGGTCTTGGCGTGGCGGAAGCCGAGGCCCACGAGCACGAGCAGCACGATCGCGCCGGCGAACGAGACCAGGGCGGCGATGCCGGCGATGGTGCCGATCGTGGCGAACGCGTAGCCGTAGAGGAGCAGGCCGCGCAGGGTGTTGCCCATGAACAGCGACTGGCGCAGCGCGCCGAGGGCCTGCCCCTCGTCGCTGGCCTTCTCCTCGTCCGACAGCGAGATGTACTCGCCGCTGACCTCCTCGTAGGTGCGGCCGTCGCTGGAGGCGTTCATGTGGACGAGGATGTAGTGGTTGGCGAAGGCCTTGGCCTCGGGTCCGGTGTCCAGGAGGCTGCCGGCGTACGGCTCGAGCGCGGCGGCGTCGGCCTCGGGCAGCGAGGCGAGCGCGTCGCCCTCCGGCATGGTGATGCCCTGCATGGACAGCTGCTCGTCGACCTGGTCGCCGATGAAGACGTAGGCCCAGGAGAGCAGGCCTCCCGCGGCCAGCAGGAGGGCCGCGACGAGGAGTCCGGTCCAGGACACGAGCTTGTCGAGTGAAGCGCGCATGGGGTGTCGTCCTTGAGCGTCGAGGGACCGGTGTGGGGTCCCGGGTGAGGTGGTCCGGTGCGGGTCTCGCTCCGGCGTCTTCGACGCTAGGAGCCTCGCGGCGTCGGCACCGGAGGCGGACGACCGGCGGAGGGAGGGGCCGTTCGGCCCCTGCTCTGAGTTATGCGTGGGCGGGTATCGCGGTACGCGGGTCGAGGCCCCTCGAGGACGTGACGAACTCGCAACGCGCAAGAAATGTTCAATCCGCAGGATAACGGTTCTCCGCACGACCGGCCGGTCGGTGCGCCGCACGAGGGGAGAGCCGCATGACCGTCGTCAGAGCCGCGATCAGCCAGACCACCTGGACCGGCGACAAGGAGTCGATGCTCGACAGGCACGAGCAGTTCTCCCGCGACGCCGCCGCCCAGGGCGCGCAGGTGATGTGCTTCCAGGAGCTGTTCTACGGCCCCTACTTCGGCATCACGCAGGACCAGAAGTACTACCGGTACGCCGAGCCGGCCGACGGGCCGGTCGTCCAGCGCTTCGCCGCCCTCGCCAAGGAGCTCGGCATGGTGCACGTCCTCCCGATCTACGAGGAGGAGCAGACCGGGGTCTACTACAACACCGCCGTGCTGGTCGACGCCGACGGCACCGTGCTCGGGAAGTACCGCAAAAACCACATCCCGCACGTCACGAAGTTCTGGGAGAAGTTCTACTTCCGCCCCGGCAACCTCGGGTACCCCGTCTTCGACACCGCGGTCGGCAAGATCGGCATGTACATCTGCTACGACCGCCACTTCCCCGAGGGCTGGCGCGAGCTCGGGCTCAACGGCGCGCACATGGTGTTCAACCCCAACGCCACCAAGCCGGGTCTCTCCAACCGGCTGTGGGAGGTCGAGGGCCCGTGCGCCGCCGTGGCCAACGGCTACTTCGTGCTCCAGCCCAACCGGGTCGGCCTCGAGGACAACGAGTACGGCGACGAGGCGGTCGACTTCTACGGCACCAGCCAGGTGATCGACCCGCGCGGCAACATCGTCGGCGACCTCGGCTCCAGCGACTCCGAGGAGCTCCTGGTGCGCGACCTCGACCTCGCGATGGTCCAGGAGATGCGCGACGACTGGCAGTTCTACCGCGACCGCCGTCCCGACTCCTACAGCGAGATCACCAAGGCCTGAGGAGGCGCCCATGACCACCCTGCTGATCACCGGCGGCACCGTCGTCTCCGCCACCGGCCGCACGGCTGCCGACGTCCTGGTCGACGGCGAGAAGATCGTCGCCGTCCTCCCACCGGGCTCGACCGTGCTCGGCCACGACCTCGCCCGCAGCGTCGACCGCACCATCGACGCCACCGGCAAGTACGTCATCCCGGGCGGCATCGACGCCCACACCCACTTCGAGCTGCCCTTCGGCGGCACCCAGGCCAGCGACACCTTCGAGTCCGGCACCACCGCGGCCGCCTGGGGCGGCACCACGTCGGTCATCGACTTCGCCGTGCAGAAGTACGGCGAGCGCGTCGAGACCGGCCTGGCCACCTGGCACGAGAAGGCCGCCGGCAACGCCGCGATCGACTACGGCTTCCACCAGATCATCGGCGGCGTCGACGAGCACTCGCTCAAGGCGATGGAGACCCTCGCCGACGAGGGCATCACGTCGTACAAGATGTTCATGGCCTACCCGGGCGTCTTCTACTCCGACGACGCCCAGATCCTCAAGGCGATGCAGAAGGCCGCCGACCTCGGCCTGATGACGATGATGCACGCCGAGAACGGCCCCGCCATCGACGTGCTCGCCGAGCAGCTCTACAACGCTGGCAAGACCACGCCGTACTTCCACGGCGTCGCCCGCGCGTGGCAGATGGAGGAGGAGGCCACGCACCGCGCGATCATGCTCGCCGACGTCGCCGGCCGCGCCCCGCTGTACGTCGTGCACGTGAGCGCGAAGCAGGCCGCGGCCCAGATCGCGGCGGCTCGCGACGAGGGCAAGAACGTGTTCGGCGAGACCTGCCCGCAGTACCTCTACCTGTCGCTGGAGGAGCAGCTCGGCGCCACCGGCGACCCGACGTGGGGCGACTTCGAGGGGGCCAAGTGGGTCTGCTCGACGCCGCTGCGCTCGCGCGAGGAGGGCCACCAGGACTCCATGTGGAACTCCCTGCGCACCAACGACCTCCAGATGGTGTCGACCGACCACTGCCCGTTCTGCATGAAGGACCAGAAGGAGCTCGGCAAGGGCGACTTCCGGGCCATCCCCAACGGCATCGGCTCGATCGAGCACCGGATGGATCTGATGTACCAGGGTGTCGTGACCGGCGAGATCACGCTGGAGCGCTGGGTCGAGCTGACCTCGACCACGCCGGCGCGGATGTTCGGGCTGTACGGCAAGAAGGGCGTCATCGCGCCGGGCGCCGACGCCGACCTCGTCGTCTACGACCCGAACGGCCACACCAGCATCGGCGTCGGCGAGGGCCGCACCCACCACATGAACATGGACCACTCCGCCTGGGAGGGCTACGAGATCGACGGCCACGTCGACGTCGTCGTCTCCCGCGGCTCGGTCGTCGTCGCGGACGGCGCGTTCCACGGCCGCGCCGGGCACGGGCAGTACCTCAAGCGCGGACTGACGCAGTACCTCGTCTGACCTCCGCGACCACCGACCGGTGGTCTCGACACGGACTCGCTGGCGCTCGCCCGGCTCGACCACCTCAAGGAGACACACATGGACTTCGGCGTCGTCCTCCAGACCAACCCGCCCGCGTGGCGCACCGTCGGCCTGGCCAAGCAGGCCGAGGAGCACGGGTTCGACTACGTGTGGACCTTCGACTCCCACCTGCTGTGGCAGGAGCCGTACGTCATCTACTCAGCGATCCTCGCCGAGACCAACCGGATCATCGTCGGCCCGATGGTCACCAACCCGGCCACCCGCGACTGGACGGTGACGGCCTCGGTCTTCGCCACGCTCAACGAGATGTACGGCAACCGCACCGTGCTCGGCATGGGCCGCGGCGACTCCGCGGTCCGGGTGCTCAACGGCCGGCCGACCACGCTCAAGGAGATGCGGGAGGCCACGCACGTCATCCGCGAGCTCGCCAACTGCCGCCCCGCCATCGTCAACGGCACCACGCTGCAGTTCCCCTGGGCGCGCAGCTCCAGCCTCGAGGTCTGGGTGGCGGCGTACGGGCCGATGGCGCTGAAGGCGGCCGGCGAGACCGGCGACGGCTTCATCCTCCAGCTCGCCGACGTCGACGTGGCGCAGTGGATGATCACCCAGGTCCGCCAGGCCGCGGCCGACGCCGGGCGCGACCCCGACGCGCTGACCTTCTGCGTCGCGGCGCCGGCGTACGTCGGTGACAACCGCGAGCACATGCTCGACCAGTGCCGCTGGTTCGGCGGGATGGTCGGCAACCACGTCGCCGACGTCGTCGCGAAGTACGGCGAGGAGGCCGACTTCCCGGCCGTGCTCGTCGACTACATCAAGGGCCGCACGGGCTACGACTACAACTCCCACGGCAAGGCCTCCAACGACCACGTCGACTTCGTGCCCGACGAGATCGTCGAGCGGTTCTGCCTGCTCGGCACGCCCGAGGAGCACGTCGCCAAGCTCGAGCAGCTCAAGGCGATCGGCGTCGACCAGTTCGCCGTCTACCTCCAGCACGACAACAAGGAGGAGACGCTGCGGCAGTACGGCGAGCACGTCATGCCGCTGCTGCGCGACCAGGTCGTGGCGAAGTCCTGAGGTCCGACTGATGCGCACGCTGCTCCGACGCCTCGCCGCGGTCCTCCTGGGGGTCCTCGGCCTGGTCGTCGTGGCCGGGATCTGGGAGGGCTGGAAGGCCCTCGGCCCGGACGACGGCGTGCTGCTCGGGGAGACCCGGGTGCTGCCGCGCACCACCGACCTGGCGATGCCGCACACGTGGGACGTCGTACGGCGGCTGCTCGACCCGACCACCAGCGCGCCCGGCGCCGACCCGCTGTGGGTGACCGTCGCCGACGCCGCGGTCACCTCGCTCGGGATCGCCGCCGTCGGGTTCGTCGCCGGCTCGACGGTCGGGCTCCTGCTCGCGGTGGCGATGCAGCGGGTGCGGGTCGTCGAGTGGGGCCTGCTGCCCTGGATCGTGCTGAGCCAGACGGTGCCGCTCATCGCGTTCGCGCCGGTCGTCGCGCTCGTGGGGCTCGCGCATCGAGATCGGGGGCTGGCAGTGGCCGTCGTGGCTCTCGGTCGCGGTCATCGCGAGCTACCTGGCGTTCTTCCCGGTGGCCGTCGGCGCGCTCAAGGGCCTGCAGTCGCCGGCCCGCCTGCACACCGAGCTCATGCACACCTACGCCGCCGGCTGGTGGAGCACGCTGCGCCACGTCCGGCTGCCGTCGGCGGTGCCCTACCTCCTGCCCGCCCTGCGCCTCGGCGCGACCGCGGCCGTCGTCGGCACCGTCGTCGCCGAGGTGTCCACGGGCTACCTCGACGGCATCGGCCGCCTGCTCGTGTCGTACGCCGGCCAGGCGTCCGGCGACCCGGCCAAGGCCTGGGGACCCATCGTCGGCGCCATCGCGCTCGGCCTGGTCGCCGCCGGCCTGGTCGCCCTGCTCGGGGTGCTGCTGCGCCCGTACCGACGTGGAGAGGCCACCGCATGACCGCCACCGACACCCCCACGGGCGAGTCCGCCGTCGTCGCCCGCGGGCTCGGCAAGACCTTCGGCTCCGGTGCCCGTGCCGTCCTGGCGCTCACCGACGTCGACCTCGAGGTGGCCCCCGGGGAGTTCGTGTCGCTGCTCGGCCCGTCCGGCTGCGGCAAGTCGACGCTGCTGCGCCTCGTCGCCGACCTCGAGCAGCCGACCGGCGGCGAGCTGAGCGTCTTCGGCAAGACCGCCCGGCAGGCCCGCCTCGACCAGGACTACGGCTTCGCCTTCCAGCAGGCCGGCCTGCTGCCGTGGCGCTCGGTCGCCGCCAACATCGCCCTCCCGCTCCAGCTGCACGGCGCGAGCCGCACGGAGCGCAAGGAGCGGGTCGCCGAGCTCGCCTCCCTGGTCGGGCTCGAGGACTTCACGAGGTCCCACCCCGACCAGCTCTCCGGCGGCATGCAGCAGCGCGTCGCGATCGCCCGGGCGCTGGCGGAGAAGCCGCGGCTGCTGCTGATGGACGAGCCGTTCGGGGCGCTCGACGAGATGACCCGCGAGCGGCTCCAGGGCGAGCTGGCCCGGATCGCCGCCGAGAGCGGCACCGCGGTCGTGTTCGTCACCCACTCGATCCCCGAGGCGGTCTTCCTGTCCGACCGGGTCGTGGTGATGTCGCCGCGTCCGGGCCGGATCACCGGCGTCGTCGCCACCGGCATCGGCCGGGAGGTCGCCCGCGACGACGTGCTCCGCGAGGACCCCCGCTTCCACGCGAAGGTCACCGAGGTGCGCGAGACCCTGCACGGGCGCGCCGCCGCGTCGGCCGGACGGGAGGCCCGGTGAGCGGCGCCGCCAGCACGACCAGCCCCCGTACGACGCGCGCGCTCACCGTCGGCGGGCGGGTCCTCGCGCCGGTCGTGGTGGGCCTCGTCGGGCTGGCCGTGTGGCAGCTGCTGGTCGGGGTCGTCGGCGTCTCGGCGTACCTCCTGCCCAGCCCGAGCGAGATCGTCGAGGAGTTCCGCGCCAACACCGACGCGATCTTCGAGGCCGCGCGCACCACGGGCGGCAACGCCCTCATCGGCCTGGTCACGGGCGGGCTGCTCGGGATCGTCCTGGCCGGGCTGGCCGCCGCCACCCGGGTCGTCGACTCGATGCTCGCCCCGGTCGTCGCCGCGCTGGCCGTCGTACCGATCGTGGCGCTGGCGCCGGTGCTCAACACCATGTTCGGCGCCGACGCCGAGACGGGCCGGCGCACCATCGCCGCGGTCGCGGCATTCGTCCCGGTCTTCCTCAACACCCTGCGCGGGCTGCGCCAGACCACGCCGCTGCAGCGCGAGCTGCTCGCCACCCACGCGGCGTCGGCGTGGCAGACGTTCCGTGTGCTGACCCTGCCGGCGGGCGCGCCGTACGTGCTGACCGGCTTCCGCGTCGCCGGCTCCTTGGCCGTCATCTCCGCCCTGGTCGCGGAGTACTTCGGCGGCCCACGGGGCGGCCTCGGCGCCTACATCTCGACGTCGGCGGCCACCAGCGCCTACGCCCGCGCCTGGGCCTACGTCGGCGCCGCGATCGTGCTCGGCCTGGCCGTGTACGTCGTCACCGCCGGGCTGGAGTGGCTCGTCTCGCGCCGTCTGCCCGCCACCACCTGACCGCTCCACCTCCGCGCAGCGCCGCTCGGAGCCGCTCTCGCCCCACCCCCCGCTCGGGACCACTCGGAAGGACACCGCATGACCATCCGCTTCCGCCGCCTCGTGGCGGCCGGCGCCGCCCTCGTGGCGTCGTCCTCGTTCCTCGCCGCCTGCGGCAGCGACGACGCCGGCTCCGGCTCCGCCGACGGGGGTGACGGCGACCTGACGCCGGTCACCCTGCAGCTGCAGTGGCTGCCCCAGGCGCAGTTCGCCGGCTACTACGCAGCCGTCGACCAGGGCTTCTTCGCCGACGAGGGCCTCGACGTCACCATCGTCCCGTCCGGTGGCGACATCGTCCCGCAGGACGCCCTCGCCAACGGCGACGCCGACTTCGCCATCGCCTGGGTGCCGAAGGTGCTCGGCTCGATCGAGCAGGGCGCCAACCTCACCGACGTCGCGCAGATCTTCCAGCGCTCCGGCACCCTCCAGGTGTCGTGGGCCGACTCCGGCATCGAGTCGGTCGCCGACTTCGAGGGCAAGAAGATCGGCTCCTGGGGCTTCGGCAACGAGTGGGAGATCTTCGCGGCCATGGCCGCCGAGGGCCTCGACTCCACGACCGTCGACATCGTCACGCAGGACTTCAACATGAACGCCTTCCTCCAGGGCGACATCGACGCCGCGCAGGCGATGACCTACAACGAGTACGCCCAGCTGCTCGAGACGCCCGACCCCGACACCGGCGAGCTCTACCAGCCCGACGACTTCAACGTGATCTCGTACGCCGACACCTCCGGCGGGATGCTCCAGGACGCCATCTGGGCCGACACCGACCGCCTGGAGTCCGACGAGGACTACGCCGACACGACCGTCGCCTTCCTCAAGGCCGTCGTGAAGGGCTGGGCCTTCGCCCGCGACAACGTCCAGGAGGCCGCCGACATCACCGTGGCCGCCGGCTCCAGCTGGGGCCCGAGCCACGAGCTGTGGATGGCCAACGAGACCAACAAGCTGATCTGGCCCTCGCCCGACGGCATCGGCGTCATCGACGAGGGCGCCTGGGACCAGACCGTCGAGGGCGCGATGGCCGCCGTCAACGAGCAGGGCCAGAACCTCATCACCGCCGAGCCGCCCGCGACGGCGTACGACAACACCTACATCGAGCAGGCGCTCGAGGAGCTCGGCGACGAGGTCGACACCACCGGTGACGACTACGCGCCGATGGACGTCGAGCTCACCGAGGGCGGTGCCTGAGCCGGGCTGACCGGCCGGCTCCACCCGCTCGGCCAGCTCGAGCAGCACCGCCGCACCACCTGATCGCGGACCGGCGGTGCGGTGGTCCTCCTACCACCGGGACCACCGCACCGCCGTCCGTCCTGCCCTCCTGTCCTGCCAGCCGACCGTCCGCCACCCGCCGCGAGGAGCGCCATGACCAGCACCAGCAGCCACCCGTCCGAGCCGGCGCTCGACGAGCGCACCCGCGAGCTCGACCGAGCCCACGTCTTCCACTCGTGGTCGGCGCAGGGGGCGATCTCGCCTATGCCGATCGCCGGCGGTCTCGGCAGCACGGTGTGGGACCACGCCGGCCGGGAGTACCTCGACCTCTCCAGCCAGCTGGTCAACGTCAACATCGGCTACCAGCACTCCGCGGTGGTCGCGGCGATCCAGGAGCAGGCAGCGACGCTGGCGACCATCGGCCCGGCGGCCGGCAACCTCGCCCGTGGTGAGGCCGCCAGGCGGATCACCGACCGCGCCCCCGACGGCTTCTCCAAGGTGTTCTTCACCAACGGCGGTGCCGACGCCATCGAGAACGCGCTGCGGATGGCCCGCCAGCACACCGGCCGCGACAAGGTCGTGTCGACGTACCGCAGCTACCACGGCAACACCGGCGGCGCGGTCGTCGCGACCGGCGACTGGCGGCGGATCCCGAACGAGTACGCCCGCGGCCACGTGCACGTCTTCGGGCCCTACCTCTACCGCTCGGAGTTCTGGGCGACGACGCCGGAGGAGGAGTGCGAGCGCGCGCTGCAGCACCTGCGCCGGGTGGTGGAGTGCGAGGGGCCGGCCAGCATCGCCGCGATCCTGCTCGAGACCATCCCCGGCACCGCAGGCGTCCTGGTGCCGCCGCCGGGCTACCTCGCCGGCGTCCGCGAGCTCTGCGACGCGCACGGCATCCTGCTGGTGCTCGACGAGGTGATGGCCGGGTTCGGCCGGACGGGTGCGTGGTTCGCGCTCGACCACACCGGCGTCGTCCCCGACCTGATCACCTTCGCCAAGGGCGTCAACTCCGGCTACGTGCCGGTCGGCGGGGTGCTGGTCTCCGACCACGTCGCCGCGACGTTCGACGACCGGGTCTTCCCCGGGGGCCTCACGTACTCCGGCCACCCGCTCGCGGCCGCCTCGATCGTCGCCGCGCTCGACGCGATGGAGGCCGAGGGGATCGTCGAGCACGCCGCGCGCATCGGCTCCGACGTCCTCGGACCCGGGCTCGCCGACCTCGCCGAGAGGCACCCGGTCGTCGGGGAGGTCCGCGGTCTGGGTGTCTTCTGGGCGATCGAGCTGGTCGCCGACCACGCCACCCGCGAGCCCGTCGCGCCCGCCGTCGTCGCCCGCGCCAAGTCCGAGCTGCTCGCGCGGGGTGTCCTGCCGTTCACCGTCGACAACCGGATCCACGTGGTGCCGCCCTGCGTCGTCACGGCCGAGGAGATCGCGACCGCCCTCGGCGCCCTCGACGAGGTGCTCGGGCTGCTCGACGCCGACCTCTGACCTCCTTCCCGCACGCCTCCCACTCCGTCCCCGTCCGCCCGTACCGCTCAGGAGAGATCCCGATGACCGCCACCGACACCGACGTCGCCGTCCTCGACCACTGGATCGACGGCGCCCCCGCCGCCGGCACCTCCACCCGCACCGCGCCGGTGCACGACCCCGCCCTGGGCGAGGTCACCAAGCACGTCCGCCTCGCCTCGACCGCCGACGTCGACACGGCCGTGGCGGCCGCGCGGGCGGCGTACGCCGACTGGGGCCGCGCCTCGATCGCCCGCCGCCAGCAGGTGCTGTTCGCCTTCCGCGAGCAGCTGGCCTCGCGGCGCGACGAGCTCGCCGCGATCCTCACCTCCGAGCACGGCAAGGTGCTCTCCGACGCCGCCGGCGAGGTGGCTCGCGGGCTGGAGGTCGTCGAGCTGGCCTGCGCGATGCCGCACCTGGTGCGCGGGTCGTACTCCCTCAACGCCTCCACCGACGTCGACGTGCACACCACCAAGGAGCCGATCGGCGTCGTCGCGGTGATCAGCCCGTTCAACTTCCCGGCCATGGTGCCGCTGTGGTTCTTCCCGATCGCGATCGCCGCCGGCAACACCGTGGTGCTCAAGCCCAGCGAGAAGGACCCGAGCGTCACCAACTGGATGGCCGAGGTGCTCAGCGAGTGCGGCCTGCCGCCGGGCGTGCTCAACGTGGTGCACGGCGACAAGGAGGCCGTCGACGCGCTGCTGGAGCACCCGGACGTCGCGTCGGTGTCGTTCGTCGGCTCCACGCCGGTCGCGCGCTACGTCTACGAGACCGGCACCCGGCACGGCAAGCGGGTGCAGGCCCTCGGCGGGGCGAAGAACCACATGCTGGTGCTGCCCGACGCCGACCTCGACCTGGTCGCCGACTCCGCGGTGTCGGCGGGCTTCGGCTCGGCCGGCGAGCGGTGCATGGCGATCTCCGTGGTCGTGGCCGTCGACCCGGTCGGCGACGAGCTGGTGGCGAAGATCCGCGAGCGGATGGCCGGCCTGGTGACCGGCGACGGTCGCCGCTCGTGCGACATGGGGCCGCTGATCACCCGCGAGCACCGCGACAAGGTGGCGGGCTACCTCGACGTCGCCGCCACCGACGGTGCGACGGTGGTCGTCGACGGCCGGGACGTGGTGGCCGACGGCGCAGCCGACGGCTTCTGGCTCGGCCCGACGCTGGTCGACCACGTGCCCACGACGTCGGCGGTCTACCGCGACGAGATCTTCGGGCCGGTGCTGTCGGTCGTGCGCGTGGCGTCGTACGAGGAGGGCGTCGCGCTGGTCAACGGCGGCGACTTCGGCAACGGCACCGCGATCTTCACCAACGACGGCGGTGCGGCGCGCCGCTTCGAGCGCGACGTCGAGGTCGGCATGGTCGGCGTCAACGTGCCGATCCCGGTGCCCGTGGCCTGGCACTCCTTCGGCGGCTGGAAGTCGTCGCTGTTCGGTGACGCCAAGGCGTACGGCGCGCAGGGCTTCGAGTTCTTCACGCGTGAGAAGACCGTGACCACGCGGTGGCTCGACCCGGCCACGCACGCCGGGGTGGACCTGGGGTTCCCGCAGAACCGGTAGCGGGGCCGGTCGTTGAACAGCCGTGGCGCCCCGGTCGTCGAGCAGCCGTGGAGCGAGGCACGAGCGGAGCGGTGTCTCGATACGGAGCGAGTCGGGAGACAACCGCACGCACGACCCGATCCGCGCCTACCCTGCGACTCATGGACGACCGCGAGTCGCTCGACGGCGCGACGCTGGCGATGCTCCTGGCCGTCGGCGCCTGCTGGGCGCTGCTGGTCAGCGGGTACGCCGACTCGTCGGTCCTGGCTGTGTGCCTGCTCGGGTACGTCGTGCTCGCGTCCTTCGCGATGGCGTGGCGCCCGCGCCGGGCGCTCGGGGTCCTCGGGTCGCTGCTGGTGCTCACCACGATCGCGGCCGTCTGCGGCGGGATCTCGGCCGGCTCGTTCGGCCAGTCCGTGGTCGCCGGGGCGGCCTGGACCAGCCTGGCGGGGCCGGTCGCCTTCGTGTTCTGGCTGGTGCCGGTCGGTGTGCTGCGGATCGCGATCGACCCCACGCTGCGGAGGTACCGGCCGACCCCCGACCAGCCGCGGAGCCCGCTGGTCGTCGAGTAGCCGCGGAGCGAGGCACGAGCGGAGCGGTGTATCGAGACGCGGTGAGGCGGGAGGTCCGCAGGACCACCGCGGTGCCGGTCGTTGGGCGGCTGACCGGCGCCTCCATCCGGCGGCCCCTCGCTCGTCCCTCGCTCGATCCCGCCTACTCGACGACCGGGGCGACGTGACGACCGGGCCTACTCGACGTCCGGGAGCTGCTTCTTCTGCACCTTCCCCATCGCGTTGCGGGGCAGCGAGTCCACGAACCGCACCTCGCGCGGCCGCTTGTGCACCGACAGCCGCGTGGCGACGAGCTCTACGAGCGCGTCGGCGAGACCCGGCCGCGCCGGCCCCACGACGTACGCCGTGATGCGCTGGCCGAGGTCGGGGTCGGGGAGCCCGACGACGGCGACCTCGTCGACGTCCGGGTGCTCCAGCAGCACCGCCTCGACCTCGCCGGACCCGACCCGGTAGCCGCCGGTCTTGATGAGGTCGGTCGACTCCCGACCGACGATCCGGTGCAGCCCGCCCAGGTCGGCAGGGTCGCGCACGGCGAGGTCGCCGGTGACGAACCAGTCGCCGTCGTACGTCGCCGCGGTGGCGTCGGGGCGGCCCAGGTAGCCCGAGAACAGCGACGGGCCGCGCACGTGCAGCCGCCCGATCGACTCGCCGTCGTCGGGCACGACCGCGCCGTCCTCGCCGACCAGGCGGGTGCTCACGCCGCGCACCGGACGCCCGACCCATCCGGCCCGCGGCTCCTCGTCGGACCGGGCCGCCAGGGTGATGCCGGTCTCCGTCATGCCGTACCGCTCGACCGGGGCGAGCCCGGTGAGCCCGCGTACGGCGTCGTACGTCGTGACCGGCAGCGGCGCGCTGCCCGACACCAGCAGCCGGGCGCCGGACAGGGCGCGGGCGGCGTCGGGGTCGCCGGCCACCCGGTGCCAGACGGTCGGGACGCCGAAGAACACCGTGCCGCCGAGCGACGCGGCGCGGGCGTAGGCGTCGGGCGTCGGGCGGCCGGTGTGCACGACCCGGGAGCCGAGCCGCAGCGGGCCGAGGACGCCGAGCACCAGTCCGTGCAGGTGGAACAGCGGCAGGCCGTGCACGAGCACGTCGTCGGCGGTCCACGACCACGCGTCGGCGACACCGTCGATGGTCGCGGCGAGCGCCCGCTGGGAGATCTCGACGCCCTTGGGGGCGCCGGTCGTGCCGGAGGTGTAGAGCACCAGCGCGGTCGCGTCGGGGTCGACGGCCGGCGCGTGCCAGGTGGAGCCGGATCCGTCGGGCACGACCGGGGGCAGGCCCCCGCCGAGCCCGGTGGGGCCGAGCCAGGCGACGGCGCGGGAGTCGCGCAGCACGTGCTCGCGCTCGGCCGGCCCGGCGTCGGGCGGGACGGGTACGACGGGCACGCCCGCGAGGAGCCCGGCGAGCACCACCTCGACGGTGCCGACGTCGGCGGTGGCGTGCACCGCGACCGGGCCGTCGGGCAGGGCGGCGGCGAGGCGGTGGGCGGCGGCGAGCAGGTCGCCGCGGGAGAGCGGGTGGCCAGCCAGGACCACGGCGTCGGGCGCGTCCGGGAGCCCGCGCCGGTCGGCGTCCAGGAGCGCGTCGAGCAGCACGGGTCCAGCCTGGCACGGGCTGGGCGGTGGTGGCGGTCGGTGGGTGGGTGGTGGGGGTTTCGACTCCTCCCTCGCTGGAGCTCGGTCGGGCTCAACCACCTGAGGGTGGGCGTCCGCCGGGCAGTCGGCCGCGCATGGCCCGGTCGGGTGGGTCGCCCCACCCCGTCCGGGCATGGCCGCGGGCGGGGTCGACGGGGGAGGATGGGCCGGGTGACGTCCCCCCACGCCGAGCCCGTCGTGGCGGTCGAGGGACTCCACGTGCGCTTCGGCGAGGTCGAGGCCGTCGCCGGCGTCAGCCTGGAGGCGTACGCCGGCCAGTCGACCGCGCTGCTCGGGCGCAACGGTGCCGGCAAGTCGACGACGATGCGCGTGCTCGCGGGCGTCGTACCCCCGACCGACGGCCGTGCGGTCGTCGCCGGGCACGACGTACGCCGTGAGCCGCTGCGGGTGAAGCAGTCCGTCGGCTACTGCCCGGACGTCGGCGGTCTCGTGCCGCGCGCGACGCCCTGGGAGCACGTGCAGCTCGCCGCCCGGCTGCGGCGGCTGCCGTCGTCCGACCCCGACTGGGAGGCGCGGGCGCGCGACCTGCTGGAGCGGTTCGAGCTCGGCGACGTCGCGCACCGGGTGACGGCCGGCTTCTCCCACGGCATGGGGCGCCGGCTGAGCGTGGTGCTCGCCGCGCTGCACGACCCGGCGGTGCTGCTGCTCGACGAGCCGTTCGACGGCGTCGACCCGATCGGCGTCGAGGCCACCATGGCCGTCATCGCCGACGCCCGTTCGCGCGGGGCGTGCGTGCTGGTCTCCACGCACCTGCGCGAGCTCGCGGTCGAGGCCTGCACTAGCGTGAGCGTGCTGCGCCGCGGCGCCCAGGTCGCCACGATGGCCGCCTCGGAGATGACGGGGGAGGACGGGGCGCGTGCCTACCGGGGCCTCCTCGACTGACACGTCGGTGCGGGTCGCCGCGAGCCGGCCGGCCCCGGTCGACGGTCCGGTCCGCACCGTCGCGCGCGCCGTCGCCGACGTCGGCCACCTGCTCCGCTTCCGCCTCGGCTCCGTACGCCGACCCTGGCTCGCCGTCGTCGGCATCGCGGTGTGGCTGCTGGCCTCGGGCGCGGTGGCCGTGCTGCCGGCGTACGCACCGGGCGCGGGGCCGAACGGCGACGGCCTCGACGTCCTCCTGGTCCTCCCGTCGGCGATGGCGGGCTTCATCGTGCTGTCGGCCGTGGCGGCGGCGGCCTCGGGCGGCGGCCGCGAGCTGCTGGCCCGCGACCCGGCGACGATCCACCCGGTCAGCCCGACGACCGACCACCTCGGCGCGCTGGTGCTGGCCCCGCTCAACATCGCCTGGATGATCCAGGCCTGGGCGCTGCTCGGCGCGACGTCGTACGCCGTGGGCAGCGAGTACGTCTGGGGCGCCCAGCCGATCATCGCGCTGTGGCTGGTGCTCGGCACGGCGCTCGGGCAGGTGCTGGCGTGGATCCTCGAGGGGGTGCGGCGGGTGCCGCACGGCATCTCGTTCATCCGCGGCCTCAACGTCGTCGTCTTCGGCGTCGCGCTCGGGCTCCAGCTGGCCGGCGAGCTGGCGTCGGTGTTCGACCGGGTGCCGACCCGCTACCTGGTGGTGTCGATGGTCGAGGTGACCCCCGACCGGTACATCCCCACGCTCGTCGGCCTGGCGCTGGCGTGCGTGCTCGCCGTCGCCCTCGGCGCGGTGCCGGCGCACATCGCCGCCCACCGGGTGCCGCGCGACGAGCTGCGCGTCGAGGCCGGGTCGTACGCCGCCCGCCCGCTGCCGTCGTCCGACCTCGTCGTCTCGGTGCGCACCGACCGGGCCTCGGTCTGGCGGGCGGTCCCGATGCGCCGGGGCCTCCTCGTGCTCGCCCTCGGCCCGGCCGCCGTCGCCCTGCTCGGCGACCTCGACTGGTCGACGATGACGATCCTGCCCGGCCTCGTGGTCTCCGGCGGCGTGCTGCTCTTCGGCGTCAACGTGTGGTGCCTCGACGGCCGCGGCGCGCTGTGGCGCGAGAGCCTGCCGACCTCGCCGACGACGGCGTTCGACGCGCGGGCCTACGTGCTGGCGGAGTTCCTGCTGACGGCGTCGTTCCTCACCGTCGCGGTCGCCTCGCTGCGCGCCGGGCCCCCGACCCCGAGCCAGCTCGCGGCCATGCTCGGCGCCACCCTCGTGGTGACGCTCCAGGTCGTCGGCGCCGGCATGCGCTGGTCGACCCGCAAGCCGTACGCCGCCGATCTCCGGAGCGCCCGCGCCACGCCCGCGCCGCCCGCCGTGATGGTCGGCTACTCCGCCCGGCTCGCGCTCGTCACGACGATCACCGGCCTGACCTTCTCGCTGTTCTCGCAGGCGCCCGACCCGCTGGTGCCGCTCCTGCTGGCCGTGCCGATGGCGGCCTGGTCGACCGCCCGGCTGCTGCGGGTGCGGCGGGCGTGGAGCGACCCGGTGGTGCGGGCGCGGGTGGTCACGACCGTCGCCGCGGCCTGACCCCTCTCGGGGTCGCGCGGTCGGCTCAGGAGACGGCGCCGTCGGCGCAGGTCGCCTGCGCCCGGCTCAGCGTGGTGACCGCCGGGTCGTCGAGCGCCCCGGTCAGGCTCGCGACCAGCGCGGCGCGCACGTCGTCCTCGGTGACCGCGTCGCGCAGGCAGTCGGCGTACGCCGGCTCGTCGAGGTCCTTGGGGCTCTGCGCCTGGAGCGCGGCCGCCGAGGTCTCGTAGAAGTCGCTGCACGCCAGGGTCGCGTCGGCCCAGGCCTCGGCGGTCGGCTCGTCGAGCGCGGCCGGCCGGTCGACCACACCGCCGCCCTCCTCGGCGATGCCGGCCTCGACCAGACCGTCCTCGCCGAGCCGGTCGATGAGCTCGTCGGCGAAGCACTCGCCCTCGGCCGGGTCGCCGGTCGCGTCGGGGTCCGGGCCGTTGTAGAGGTCGGCGATCGCGTCGCGCAGGGAGTCCTCGCCGCCCGCGCCGTCGTCGGACGTCGCGGACGCGCTGGCGTCCGACGACGGCGCGTCGCCGCTGCCGTCGGTGCCCCCGTCGCCGGAGCACGCGGTGGCGCCGAGCGCGAGGACCGCGCCGGTGAGCAGCGCGGCGGTCCGGTGCAGGTGGGGGCGCATCCCCCGATCCAAGCACGCGCGACCGTGCGCGGCGTACGACGGGTTCACCGCGTTGCGCACGACCCGCGGCCTCCGGTGGCGGGTCTAGGGTCGCCACCGTGGACTTCGCACCGTCGCCTCGTGCCGCCGACCTGACCGCCCGCGTGAAGGCCTTCCTCGAGGAGGAGGTGCTGCCCGTCGAGGAGGGCTACCACCGTGACCTCGCCGCGGCCCGCGTCGACGGCTCCGCCTGGCGGCCGCTGCCGGTCGTGGAGGAACTCAAGGGCAAGGCCCGCGAGCGTGGCCTGTGGAACCTCTGGATGCCGCGCGCCGACCACGTCCCGGCCGTCGCGGAGTACGCCGCGGAGTACGGCCCCGACGGGGGCGACGGGCTGTCGAACACCGAGTACGCCCCGATCGCCGAGCTCACCGGCGGCACCACGCTCGGCCCGCTGGTGATGAACTGCAACGCGCCCGACACCGGCAACATGGAGGTGCTGCTGAAGTACGGCACCCCCGAGCAGCGCGAGGAGTGGCTGGTGCCGCTGCTGGACGGCCGGATCCGGTCGGCGTTCGGGATGACCGAGCCCGAGATCGCCTCCTCCGACGCCACCAACATGGCCGCGACCGCGGTCGTCGACGGCGACGAGATGGTCGTGTCGGGTCGCAAGTGGTGGTCGACCGGCGTGGGCCACCCCGACTGCAAGGTCTTCGTCTTCATGGGGCTCACCGACCCCGACGCCGACCGCCACCACCGGCACTCGATGGTGCTCGTGCCGGCCGACGACCCGGGCGTGACGGTCGACCGGATGCTCAACACGATGGGCTACCTCGACGAGCCGCTGGGCCACGGCGAGGTCAGCTTCGACGACGTCCGCGTGCCGCTGTCGTACGCCATCGGCGGGCCCGGCGAGGCGTTCGCGATCGCGCAGGGCCGGCTCGGCCCGGGCCGGGTGCACCACTGCATGCGCCTGGTCGGCCTGGCCGAGATGGCGCTGGAGCGCGCCTGCCGCCGCGGCCTGGAGCGCTCGGCGTTCGGCAAGCGGCTGGTCGGCCTCGGCGGCAACCGCGAGCGGATCGCGGAGGCCCGGATCGCCATCGACCAGGTGCGGCTGCTGGTGCTGCACGCCGCCTGGAAGCTCGACACCGGCGGACCGCTCAACGCGCTCAGCGAGGTCGCCCAGATCAAGGTCGCCGCCCCCACCATGGCGCAGAAGGTGATCGACATGGCCATCCAGCTGCACGGCGGCGGCGGCATGTCCGACGACCACCCGCTGGCCGGCGCGTGGGTCAACGCCCGGGCGTTGCGCCTGGCCGACGGGCCCGACGAGGTGCACCGCGGCATGGTCGCCCGGCTGGAGCTCGGCAAGTACGGGGCGTCGCGATGAGCGGGGCGTCTGGTGGTACGGGTGGTGCGGGCGCGTCGGGCGCCGACGGCAACCCTGCCAAGGAGGTCCGCGAGGAGGACTCCTTCGACGTGGAGGCCGTGGCCGCGTGGCTCGACCGCGGGCCGATCGCGGAGGTGCGCCAGTTCCCCGGCGGCGCCTCCAACCTCACCTACCTGCTGCGGTACGACGACGGGCCCGACCTGATCCTGCGCCGCCCGCCGAGCGGCACCAAGGCCCGCGGCGCGCACGACATGGGTCGCGAGTACACCGTGCAGAGCGCGCTCGCCCCGGTCTTCGCGCCGGTGCCGGCGATGGTCGGCCACTGCACCGACGAGTCGGTCATCGGGTCGGAGTTCTACGTGATGGAGAAGGTCGACGGCGCGATCCTGCGTCGCGACCTGCCGGAGTCGACGACGCCCGAGCAGGCCGACGCGCTGTGCCGTACGTTCTTCGACACCGTCGCCGACCTGCACTCCGTCGACGTCTCCGCGGTGCCGGCGCTGGCCGCGCTCGGCAAGGGAGAGGGGTACGTCGCGCGCCAGGTCGCCGGCTGGACCAAGCGGTTCGCCGACGCCCGCACCGACGACACCGGCGACTGGTCGGACGTTACGGGGTGGCTCGACGCCGAGCAGCCCGCCGACGTCGCGCAGCGGCTCATCCACAACGACCTGCGCCTGGACAACCTCGTGCTGCGCGGGCTCGACGAGGGCGAGCCCGAGGTCGCGGCGGTGCTCGACTGGGAGATGGCGACCGTCGGCGACCCGCTGATGGACCTCGGCGGCGCGCTCGCCTACTGGGTGCAGGCCGACGACGACGAGATGTTCCGGCTGACCCGCCGCCAGCCCACCAACGCCCCGGGCATGTGGACCCGCGCGGAGGTCGTGGAGCGCTACTGCGCCCGCGCCGGGCTGTCCGTCACGCCGGAGCAGTGGCGCTTCTACGAGGTCTTCGGCGTCTTCCGGCTCGCGGTGATCATCCAGCAGATCTGGTACCGCTACGCCAACGGCCAGACCACCAACCCCGCCTTCGAGCACTTCGGCGTGATGGTCGGCTACCTGGAGCAGCGCTGCAGGCAGCTGCTGGCGGGCGCCTGAGATGGGGGTGCTGCTGCTGGTGCGGCACGGCCAGGCGTCGTTCGGCTCCGACGACTACGACGTGCTGTCCGACACCGGGTGGGAGCAGGGGCGTGCGCTCGGGCGCGCGTTCGCCGCTGCGGGCGTCGTGCCGACCGCGATCGTGCGGGGGTCGATGCGGCGGCACCGCGAGACGCTCGAGGCCGTCGCGGAGACGGCCGGCTGGTCGCTGGACGGCTCGGGCGAGGATCTCGAGCCGGCCGTCGACGCCGGGTGGGACGAGTTCGACCACGTCGGCCTGGTCGGGTCGGACCCGCGCGCGGCCGAGGTGATGGGCGACCGCAAGGCGTTCCAGGCGCTGTTCGAGGACGTCACCGACCGGTGGATGCGCGGCGAGCTCGACGGCCCCGAGCCGTGGTCGACCTTCGTGTCCCGGGTGCACGGGTCGCTCGGCGCGGCTACCGCGCTCGCCGGCTCCGGCGCGACGGTCGTCGTGGTGACGTCTGGCGGTCCGATCGGCATCGCCGCCGCGGGGATGGTCGACCCGGCCGCCGCGAGCGGGACGACGTACGACCCGGGCGCAGTGGCGCGGCTGTGGCCGTCGTTCAACACCGTCACGGTCAACGCCGCCGTCACGCGGGTCGTGGTGGGCCGGTCGGCGCCGCGGCTGCTGTCCTTCAACGACCACACGCACCTGCCCGAGGCGCTGCGCACCTACCGCTGAGATGGTCGCTCGCGGCGCGGGCTCCTGCTCATGTAACACGCTATTCAGCGAGCTACCGCACGCATGGACCGTCTACCGGGCTGATCGATCAGTCGGGTAGATGCCTGGACGGCGTGTTACAGCGGGTGGCGCCGACCCGATGCAACACGTCGTCCACCGTTCTGCTCACACGCTGCAACGTGTGAGTAGTGCAGTGGACAACGTGCTACATGGGGCCGGCCGCCACCCCGAGGGGCGGGCCCGGGAGCCGTAGGTTGTCGCCTCGTGGCGCTCCTCGCCGACGACCAGGTGACCAACGCCGTCGTCGCGCTCGCCCTGGGCAGCGGGTTGGCGGTGCTCCTGCTGCTGCCGGTCGCGTGGGTGCAGTACCGCCGGCTCGGTCGGCTCGGTCCGGTCGACCTCGGCGTCCTGCTCGCGGCAGCCGTCTACGGGCTGGCGCTCTGGACCTACACGCTGCTGCCCACACCGGTCGACGACTACGCCTGCCTCGGCGCCCGGCTCGACCCTCGGGTGGCGCTCGACCGGGCCACGGCCGGCACCGGTGAGGGCGGGCTGAGCCTGCTGACCCAGCCGGGGTTCCTCCAGGTGGCGCTCAACGTCGCGCTGTTCGTCCCGCTCGGCTTCTTCGTACGCCGCGTGCTGCGGCGCGGCGTGCTGGTCGCGGCCGTGCTCGGGCTGGCGACCTCGCTGGCGATCGAGACCACGCAGCTGACCGGCGTGTGGGGGCTGTTCCCGTGCGCCTACCGGCTCTTCGACACAGCCGACCTCGTGGTCAACACGGCGGGCGCGGTCGTCGGGTCGCTCGCCTCGGTGCTCGTGCTGGGCCGGCGCCCCGACCCCGGGCCGGACCGCCTCCCGCGCCGGGTCACCCTCGGCCGCCGGCTGATGGGGATGGCCTGCGACCTGCTCTTCCTGGTGCTCGCCAGCAGCGCGGTCGGCCTGCTGTGGCGCGCGTGGGAGCTGTGGCTCACCGGCACGCCGGAGCGGTTCGTCGACGAGGAGACCCAGGCCCGCCTCCAGTGGATCGGCCCGCTCGCGATCGAGGTGCTGTGGGTGCTGATCGCGGGACGGACGGTCGGCGAGCACGTCGTCGCTGTCCGCGCCGTCCCCCGCCGGCGTCGGCTCGCGCCCCTGTCGCGCCTGGTGAAGCTCGCGACCGGCGTCGGCGGACTCTTCGGCCTGCTCCTGGTCCGCGAGTGGTGGGGCTTCCTCGCGCTGGCGACGTACGCCCTGCTCACCCTGCTGGTCGCCTGGCGCAGCACCGGCCACCGCGGGCTGAGCCACGTGCTCGCCGGGATGGACCTGGTGCCCGACGACGCGGGCGCGCCGACCGATGGTCCGCTGCTGGAGCCGACCGTCGTCGAGGTCGTGCCGTAGGACCGCGCGATCCGCGGGGAGCGACCCGTCAGCACCCGCCCTGGTAGCGCAGCACGACCTTCGCGGCGCGCTGGTTGACCACCAGGCTCATCGAGCCGACCCGACCGGTCGAGTGCGCCCCGGAGTCGTCGTACCGGTACCGCGGCGTGAGCACCAGCACCCGCCCCCGCGGCCCGCGCACCGAGTACGCCGTCACCGCGCCGCCCGCCTCACGGTTGCGGTAGGCGCGCAGCCGGGTGCCGTGCTTCTTCGCGACCCGGCGGGCCTTCGCGAAGGTGTCGCCGGTGTCGATGTTCCACGGGCCGGAGACCCGGGTCGCGGTGGTCGAGATCCAGTCGACGCGACGGTCGTGCAGCGGGATGTCGTTGAGGTAGATCCGGCCCTTGTGGACGTACCAGTGGCCGCCGTACGGCGCGCAGCTCTTGTCGACGCGCGTGTGCAGCTTCTTCGCGGCCGTCGTGAGCTTCATGCCCGGCCTGACCCCCTTGACGCCGTCCCAGCTCAGGCGCAGCGCCTGGCCCCGAGCAGCGCCCAGGGCTCCGCTCGGCGCCGCGCCGTCGGCGGCGGGCACCCCGGACCGCCAGGTCAGCGCCAAGGCGACGACGAGCACGAGCGCGAGCGCCGCGAGGGCGGCGGTCGGCGTGGTACGGCGTACGGCGGGAGCAGGCATCGGGTCCTCCTGGTGTGGTGCTCGGACCGTCGCACCGTAGGCAGCGCTCGGCCCCGCCGGAGGCCGATCGCGCATTGTTCACGCGGCCGGTCGTCGCGTGCACATGTGCTCAGACGAGCCGCTTCACCACCGGCAGCGGCGCGTGCCGCACCACCTTCGACAGCGGCAGCCACGGGAACCCCGGCACCGCGGCGGAGTCGACCCGCTTCTCGATCGCCGCGACCATCGACCGCACCCCGCGCTCGGTCGTCGCCAGCAGCGGCGTCGACTGCTCGACGCGCTCGTTCATCTCCGACTCGATGTAGCCGGGGTAGAGCACCGTGATCGGCACCTTCTTCTGCAGCGGCGTGCCGTACAGCTCGACGCGCAGCCCCTCCGCGAGGTGCGCGAGCCCGGCCTTGCTGGCGGCGTACGCCGTCATCGCCTTGGGCATGCCGCGCAGCGCCGCCACCGACGAGACGACCACGAGGTGACCCTCGCCCTGGTCGCGGAACACCTCCATCGCGGCCTCGACCTGGGCGAGCCCGCCGATCAGGTTGGTGGTCAGCGTGGCGCGGTTGGCCTCGAACCCGGCCAGCCCGTCGCTGCCGAGCTTGGCGCCCTTGCCGAGGCCGGCGTTGACGACCACGCAGCCGATCGTGCCGAGCTCGGACCGGATGTCGCGGAACGTCGCGAACACCGCCTCGGCGTCGTCGACGTCGAGCTCGCGGACCACGACCCGACGCTCGGGGTGGGCGGCGAGGATCTCGTCGCGCAGTGCCCACAGCCGGTCGTGGCGGCGGGCGCACAGGGCGAGGTCGCGGCCGTGGGCGGCGAGCTGGCGGGCCATCTCGGCGCCGAGGCCGGAGGAGGCCCCGGTGATGAGGGTCGGCGGGGTGGCGGGGGAGGTCATGGACGTCAGTGTGCACGCGCCTGGCTCGCCGCGGCAGGTGACAGGCTGCTCAGGTCGGCGGTGCGAGTGTGCTGCGCGCCCGGGCGATCAGCGGAGCCAGTGCCCGGTGCCGGGTGGGCAGGTCCCGCGCCAGGGTCGTCCAGGTCAGGGTGCGGCTGATCTGGTCGTACTGGTGGGTGAGGAAGTTCCGGTTGGCCACCGCGAGCGCCCAGTCGACGCCGTCGGGAGCGAGCACGTCGAGGCGGGCGAGCCGATTGGCGCCCTCGCCGATCTTCATCATCAGGGAGTCGCCGGCCTCCTGCAGCAGGACGTCCGCGAGGTAGGCGTCCTCCCCGCGGTGCACCAGGTCCGCGACCGTGGTCAGCCAGTCGTCGAGGTGAACGACCTCCTTCGCGACGCGGCTGTCCACGTCAGGTCGCCACCGGTCGAGCGTCGCGGCGTACGTCGTCGTCGAGGCCCGCGGTGAGCCCGTCTGCCTCGACCAGGTCGACCGGTCGGTCGAGGACCTGCTCGATCGTCTGCCGCAGGCGCAGCAGGTCGAAGGTCGACGCAGATCCGCGCGACCGCACGAGGAGGTCGACGTCGGAGTCGGGTCCCGCCGTCCCGCGGGCGGTGGAGCCGAAGACGGCGACGTCACCGAACCCGTGTTCTTCCGCCAGGGCGGTCAGCACCGGTCCTGCTGCCTCGACCAGCAGTGCGGGGTCGAGGTCTCGCAGGCTGCGGGCGCCGGAGAGCTGCTGGCTCACTGCCGACTGGCTGACGCCCAGTCGACGACCGGCCTCACGCTGACTCGCTCCGGTCGCCAGCATCGCACGCAGCGCGACGACCTGGCGGACGCGTGCCACCTCGCGCGCCCGGCGGGCGGCGGCGTACACGTCGGCCAAGTCCATAAGGCAACCTTATCAACCTGCCCGGACGACCCACCTCACAAAGAGTCAGGCTTGACTGTTTGTGCGACGGAGGGGGAGGCTTCACGCCGTGACTGCCCAGCCCGCGGAGCCCGACGGCGCAGGTCGCGCCCCCGGGCGCGTGCCGCAGGAGGAGCGCACCCGGTTGATGCGGGCCCGCCTGCTGGAGGCCACGGTCGAGCTGCTGGTCGAGCGCGGCTTCGCCGGTACGTCGACCACGCTGGTCTCCGAGCGCGCGGGCGTCAGCCGCGGCGCGCAGCTGCACCACTTCCCGACCAAGAACGACCTCGTCCTCGCCGCGGTCGCCCACCTCACCGAGGTGCGTGGCGCCGAGCTCGCGGCCGCGGCACGCGACCTGCCCGACGGCGTACGACGCACGCGTGCGGTGCTGCAGATGCTCGCCGACCACTTCACCTCGCCGGTCTTCACGGCCGCGCTCGAGCTATGGGTCGCCGCGCGCACCGACCCCACGCTCCTCGCCGCCGTCGAGCCGCTCGAGCAGCGCGTCGGCCGCGAGGCGCACCACCTGACCGTCGAGCTCCTCGGCGCCGACGAGCAGCGGCCCGGTGACCGCGAGCTCGTCCAGGCCACGCTCGACCTCGTGCGCGGACTCGGCCTGGCCGACACGATCACCGACGACAGCCGGCGCCGCGGCCGGATCCTCGACGAGTGGGCGCGCGTGCTCGACGCGCGCCTCGCTCCCGACGTGCAGGGAGGCACGCCATGACCGCACCCACGACCCCGGGGCTGCTCGACGAGCTGGTCGCCGACCTCGACGCGGAGGGCGACCGGCTGCGTGCCGTCGTCGCCGACCTCCCCGAGGGCGACGACGGCTGGGGCCACGACACCCCGGCCGAGGGCTGGAGCGTCGCCGCCCAGGTCGCCCACCTCGCCTGGACCGACGAGGCCGCCGCGCTCGCCGCCCGCGCACACGTCGACAAGGCCTCCTGGGACGCGCTCGTGCTGGCCGCGATGGCCGACCCGGAGGGCTTCGTCGACACCGCCGCGCTCGAGCTCGCCGCACTGCCCGCGGCCGACCTGCTCAAGCGCTGGGACGCCGGGCGCGCCGCGCTCCGCGACGCGCTGCGGGCGGTGCCGGAGGGCGTGAAGATGCCGTGGTTCGGCCCGCCGATGTCGCCCGCCTCGATGGTGACCGCGCGGTTCATGGAGACCTGGGCGCACGCCCGCGACGTCTACGACGCCCTCGGCGCCGACCCCGGCGACGACGACCGGGTGCGCCACGTGTGCCACCTCGGCATCCGCACCCGCGGGTTCGCCTTCGCCAACCGCGGCCTCGAGGTGCCCGAGCCCGCGCCGTACGTCGAGCTCACCGCGCCCAGCGGCGCCACCTGGACCTGGGGCGACGAGACCTCGCCCGAGCGGGTCACCGGCCCGGCCGTCGACTTCGCGCTGCTGGTCACCCAGCGGGTGCACCGCGCCGACACCGCGCTGGAGGCCGTCGGCGCCGGCGCCGAGCAGTGGCTCGACGTCGCGCAGGCCTTCGCCGGACCGGCCGGCTCGGGCCGCGAGCCCCGCGCGGGATCGGACCTGGGCGAGGTGGACGCCTGATGGCCGCGCCGCTCCTGGTCGGCAACTGCTCCGGCTTCTACGGCGACCGGCTCTCGGCGATGCGCGAGATGCTCACCGGCCGCAGCGGCGGCCGCGCGCTCGACGTCCTCACCGGCGACTACCTCGCCGAGCTCACGATGCTCATCCTCGGCAAGGACACCATGAAGGACGCGTCGCTCGGCTACGCGCGCACCTTCGTCCGGCAGGCCGAGGACACCCTCGGGCTCGCCCTCGAGCAGGGCACGAGGATCGTCGTCAACGCCGGCGGCCTCAACCCCGCCGGCCTCGCCGACACGCTCCGCGAGGTCGCTGCCGGCCTGGGTCTCGACCCGGCCGTCGCGCACGTCGAGGGCGACGACCTGCGCCCGCGCGCCGCCGAGCTCGGTCTCGACGGCGCGCTCACCGCCAACGCCTACCTCGGCGGGTTCGGCATCGCCGCCGCGCTGCGCGAGGGCGCCGACGTCGTCGTCACCGGCCGGGTCACCGACGCCTCGCTCGTCGTCGGCCCCGGCATCGCCCACCACGGCTGGACGCCCACGTCGTACGACGCCCTGGCCGGCGCCGTCGTCGCCGGGCACGTCATCGAGTGCGGCACCCACGCCACCGGCGGCAACTTCTCCGGGTTCGCCGTCCTCCGGGCCGCCGGCGCGCTCGACCGACCGCTCGGCTTCCCGCTCGTCGAGCTCGCCGAGGACGGCTCGTGCGTGGTCACCAAGCAGGACGGCACCGGCGGCGCGGTCAGCGTCGACACGGTCACCGCGCAGCTGGTCTACGAGATCCAGACGACCCGCTACCTCAACCCCGACGTCACCGTGCACCTCGACACCGTCGAGGTCGAGCAGGAGGGGGCGCCCGAGGAGAACCGGGTCCGGCTCTCCGGCACCCGCGGCGAGGCTCCGCCCGAGCGGCTCAAGGTCTGCGTCAACACCCTCGGCGGGTTCCGCAACAGCATGGAGCTCGTGCTCACCGGCCTCGACGTCGAGGCCAAGGCCGCCTGGGTCGAGGAGCAGGTCGGCCCGCTGCTCACCGCCGCCGACATCGCCTGGACCCGCACCGCGCTGCCCGCCCCGGACGCCGACACCGAGGAGGGCGCGTCCTGCCTGCTGCGGGTCACTGCTCGCGACCCCGAGGCGAAGCCGGTCGCCAAGGCGTTCACCGGCCCGCTCGTCGAGATCGCCCTCGGCTCCTACCCCGGCTTCACGATGACGACCCCGCCGGGCCAGCCGTCGCCGTACGGCGTCTACCGGCCGGCGTACGTCGACCGCAGTGAGGTCACCGAGATCGTCGTGCACGCCGACGGCCGGCGCGAGGAGGTCGCCGGCCCGAAGGAGTTCAGCGAGACCGACCCCGACCACGGCCGCCGCCCCTCGCCGTACCCCGCCCCCATCGACGCCGTCACCCGCCGGGTGCCGCTGGGCCGGTTCGTGCACGCCCGCTCCGGCGACAAGGGCAGCGACGCCAACATCGGCCTGTGGGTCGCGCACGACCTGTCGGTGCCGGAGGAGAAGTACGCCGCCCGCGTCACGTGGCTGACCAAGCTCATCACCCCCCGCAAGGTGCGCGAGCTGCTGCCGGAGGCGGCCGACCTCGACGTCGACGTCTACGTGCTGCCCAACCTCGGCGGCGTCAACGTGCTCGTGCGCGGCCTGCTCGGCGAGGGCGTGGCCGCCTCGACCCGCTTCGACCCGCAGGCCAAGGCGGTCGGCGAGTGGCTGCGCTCGCGCACCGTGCACGTCCAGGAGCACCTGCTGTAGCCCCGGTGGTTGAGCCCGACCGAGCGCCAGCGAGGGAGGTGACGACACCACCGGCACCCGACGTACGACCGCCACCACCACCCCAAGGAGACACCGATGTCCGACCTCCACGACCTCGGCGCCGAGTTCGTCCGGCGCGAGGTGGCCCCGCACCTCGACAACTGGGAGGACGCCGGCGAGATCCCGCGCTCGCTCCACCTCGCCGCGGCCAAGCAGGGGATCCTCGGGCTCGGCTTCGCCGAGGACGTCGGCGGTGTGGGCGGCACGCTCAGCGACAGCGTCGACCTCCAGGAGGGCATGTTCGCCGAGGGGGCGTCGTCGGGCCTGATGGCCGGCCTGCTCAGCGGTGGCATCGCGCTCCCGCACATCGCTGCGGCGTACCGGACGTCCGGCGACGCGAGCCTTGTCGACCGGTTCGTGCGACCCACGCTGGCCGGCGAGACGATCGGGTCGCTGGCGGTCACCGAGCCGGGCGGCGGGTCCGACGTCGCCGGCATCCGCACCCGCGCGGTCCGCGACGGCGACCACTACGTCGTCAACGGCGCGAAGACCTTCATCACCTCCGGCGTGCGGGCCGACTTCGTGACCACCGCGGTGCGCACGGGCGAGGCCGGCCACGGCGGCGTCAGCCTGCTGGTCGTCGAGAAGGGCACGCCCGGGTTCACCGTCGACCGGGCGCTGTCGAAGATGGGCTGGCACTGCTCCGACACCGCCGAGCTGTCGTACGTCGACGTGCGTGTTCCGGTCGAGAATCTCGTCGGCGAGGAGAACTCCGGCTTCTACCAGATCGCCGAGCAGTTCGTCGTCGAGCGGATCGGCCTCGCGGTGCACGCCTACGGCATCGCGTCCCGCTCGCTCGCACTGGCGGCGGCGTACGCGTCGGAGCGGGAGACGTTCGGCAAGCCGCTGGTGAAGAATCAGGTCGTGCGGCACAAGCTCGTCGAGATGCGCCGCCAGGTCGAGGTGGCCCGCACCTACGCCCGCGAGGTCGCCCGTCGCCACGACGCGGGCGAGAACGTCATCGCCGAGGCCTGCCTGGCCAAGCAGACCGCGTGCGACGCGGCGACGTACGTCTGTCACGAGGCGGTGCAGCTGTACGGCGGCAGCGGCTACATGCGCGGCACCGAGGTCGAGCGGCACTACCGCGACGCCCGGATCCTGCCGATCGGCGGCGGCGCGACCGAGGTGCTGACCGACCTCGCCGCGCGGCTGCTCGGCTACGCCTGACCCCGGCCCCCGCCCGACCCCGTCCGGTCCCGCCGACCCTGCCCATCCTGCGCCGCCCCGACTCCGAAGGACTCACGTGCCCCTGCTCAGCCCGATGACCGCCGAGGTGTCGCTCGACGTCGACGCCACCCCCGCCGCCTGCTGGGACCTCGTCTCCGACGTGACCCGGATCGGCGAGTTCAGCCCGGAGACCTTCGAGGCTGAGTGGACCCGCGGCTCGACCGGCCCCGAGAAGGGCGCGACGTTCCGCGGCCACGTGAAGCGCAACGGCGTCGGCCCCGTCTACTGGGCGCCCTGCAAGGTGACCGCCTGCGAGACCGAGCGGCTCTTCGAGTTCACGGTGATGGCGGGCGGCCGGGTCAACAACTGGGGCTACCGGCTCGAGCCGCTCGACGGTGGCACCCGCACGCGCATCACGGAGTACTTTCGTCTCGAGAACACCCCGGTCCTGCGCGTCTACTGGCTGCTGCTCGGACGCGTGCGTGCCAAGACCAACACCAGCGGGATGCGGACGACGTTGGAGCGGATGCAGGCGGTCCTGGAGGGCTAGTCGCGCCCGCCGGCGTCACCGACCCCGTCGTCGTACGACGCCCGCTCGCGCGCGTCGAGCACGGCCAGCACGCCCTGCGCCTGGCTGATCATCTGCTCGCACGTACGCCGCAGCTCGACCAGGTCGATGTCCGCGGGCGTAGCCGCGGGGGAGGCGGCGAGCGTCGCGTGGCCGGCCTTCTCCTCCGCCTCCTCGGCCTTCTCCATCTGGTCGTGCAGCGTGGCCATCGAGTCGACGATCACGGCGATGAAGAGGTTCAGCACGGTGAAGCTGGCGACCAAGATGAACGGCACGAAGAACATCCACGCCCACGGGTGCACCTCCATCACGGGGCGCACGATGCCCATCGACCACGACTCCAGGGTCATCACCTGGAAGAGCGTGTAGAGCGAGTCGCCGACCGAGCCGAACCACTCCGGGAAGGTCGCCGAGAACAGCGACGTCGCCATCACCGCGGCGACGTAGAACACCAGCGACAGCAGCGCCGCGATCGAGCCGATGCCCGGCAGCGAGTGCGCCAGCGCGGCGACGATGCGGCGCAGCGACGGCAGGCTGGAGACCAGACGCAGCACCCGGAGCACGCGCAGCGCACGGAGCACCGACAGCGGGCCGGTCGCCGGCAGCAGCGCGATGCCGACTACGACGAGGTCGAAGAGGTTCCACGGGTCGCGCGGGAAGCGGGTGCCACGGGCGACGATCTTGAGCAGCAGCTCGACCACGAACACCGCGATGAACACCCGGTCGAGCGCGCCGAGGGCCTCCCCGAGCCGCCCGTCGGCCCAGCTGGTCGTCTCCAGTCCGAGCGAGATCGAGTTGGCGACGATCACCGCGATGATCGCGTGCTCGAAGCGCCGGTCGTCGACGAGTCGGCGTACCCGCTCGCGCGGCGAGGGGCGGTGCGAGGCGGGACTCGGCGGGGCGGGGGTGGTCGTCGCGGCGGCGGCGGTCACGGGCGGGCTCCTGGCTCGTAGGGCGTCGGGGTGATTCTCGCGGCCCGCCCCAACCGCTGTAACACGCTGTCCAGACGTCTTCCGCACTGATCGATCAGCGCAGAAGACGGTCCATGCGTGCGGTAGATGGCTGAACGGCGTGTTACATCGGGCAGAGCCCCACGCCAACAACAAGCAGGCTTGACTGTTTGTTGTCGAGCCAGCACGATGCGGACGTGTCCACGACGCACCGCGAGGCCATGCTCGCCAAGCTCTCCGACCTCGACGCCGAGCACGCCAAGGCGGTCGCCGGCGGCGGGGAGAAGTACGTCGAGCGCCACCACCGCCGCGGCAAGCTGCTGCCGCGCGAGCGCATCGAGCTGCTGGTCGACGAGGGGTCGGCCTTCCTCGAGCTCAGCCCGCTCGCCGGCTGGGGGTCCGACTTCACCGTCGGCGCCAGCGTGGTGACCGGCATCGGGGTGGTGCAAGGCGTCGAGTGCGTCATCAGCGCCAACGACCCCACCGTCAAGGGCGGCGCGAGCAACCCGTGGACGGTGAAGAAGATCTTCCGGGCCGCCCAGATCGCCGAGGAGAACGGGCTGCCGACGATCTCCCTGGTCGAGTCCGGTGGCGCCGACCTGCCGACGCAGAAGGAGATCTTCATCCCCGGCGGCAAGACGTTCCGCGACCTCACCCGGTCCAGCGCCCGCAAGCAGCCCACCATCGCGCTGGTCTTCGGCAACTCCACCGCCGGCGGCGCCTACGTGCCCGGCATGAGCGACTACACCGTGATGGTCAAGGAGCAGGCCAAGGTGTTCCTCGGCGGCCCGCCGCTGGTCAAGATGGCCACCGGCGAGGAGTCCGACGACGAGTCGCTCGGCGGCGCGGAGATGCACGCCCGCACCTCCGGCCTGGCCGACTACCTCGCCGAGGACGAGCGCGACGCGATCCGCATCGGCCGCCGCATCGTCGCCAACCTCAACCGCCGCCGCCCGGCCCCCTCGTCCGCGGTGGCGCAGCAGTACGCCGAGCCCGACGAGGACCCCGACACCCTCCTCGACCTGGTGCCCAGCGACCTCAAGGAGCCGTTCGACCCGCGCGACGTCATCGCCCGGATCGCCGACGGCACCAGCGCCACCAACGCCACGCCGTTCGACGAGTTCAAGCCGCTCTACGGCGCCAGCCTGGTCACCGGCTGGGCCCGCATCCACGGCCGCCCGGTCGGGATCCTCGCCAACGCCCAGGGCGTGCTGTTCAGCGAGGAGGCGCAGAAGGCGACGCAGTTCGTCCAGCTGTGCAACCAGAGCGACACCCCGCTGCTGTTCCTGCACAACACCACCGGCTACATGGTCGGCAAGGAGTACGAGCAGGGCGGCATCATCAAGCACGGCGCGATGATGATCAACGCGATCAGCAACTCCTCCGTGCCGCACCTGACGGTGATCATGGGGGCGTCGTACGGCGCCGGCAACTACGGCATGAACGGCCGCGCCTACGACCCGCGCTTCCTCTTCACCTGGCCCTCGGCGAAGTCGGCCGTCATGGGTCCGGCCCAGCTCGCCGGCGTCCTCTCGATCGTCGCCCGTGCCGCCGCCGAGGCCAAGGGCAAGGAGTACGACGACGAGGCCGACGCCGGCATGCGCGCCTTCATCGAGGCCTCCGTCGAGGAGCAGTCGTTGCCGCACTTCCTCTCCGGGATGCTCTACGACGACGGCGTCATCGACCCGCGCGACACTCGCACCGTGCTCGGCATCTGCCTGAGCGTCATCGAGAACTCCACGTGGAGCGGCGCCGAGGGCTTCGGCGTCTTCCGGATGTGATCGCCGTGAGCCGCCCGTGCCCGACCGACCCGTCCCAGGAGACCGCCGCATGATCACCCGAGTCCTGGTCGCCAACCGCGCCGAGATCGCCAGCCGGGTCTTCCGCACCTGCCGCGACCTCGGCATCGGCACCGTCGCCGTGCACTCCGACGCCGACGCCGCCCTGCCGTACGTCGCCGAGGCCGACCGCGCCGTCCGGCTCCCCGGCGACAGCCCGACCGACACCTACCTGCGCACCGACCTGCTGATCGAGGCGGCCCGCGCCGCCGGGGCCGACGCCGTCCACCCCGGCTACGGCTTCCTCTCCGAGAACGCCGACTTCGCCCGCGCCGTCGAGGCCGCCGGCCTCACCTGGATCGGCCCGGCGCCGGAGTCCATCGACGCGATGGGCTCCAAGATCGGCGCCAAGGCGCTGATGAAGGACGCCGGCGTCCCCACGCTCGAGGCGCCCGACGAGCCGACGGCCGCCGACCTGCCGCTGCTGGTGAAGGCCAGCGCCGGCGGTGGCGGACGCGGCATGCGGATCGTCCGCGAGCTCGCCGACCTGCCCGCCGAGATCCAGGCGGCCGAGGCGGAGGCCGCGTCGGCGTTCGGCGACGGCACCGTCTTCGTCGAGCCGTACGTCGAGCGCGGTCGGCACGTCGAGGTCCAGGTCGTCGGCGACGGCCGCGGCGGGGTGCTGGTGCTCGGCGAGCGCGACTGCTCGCTGCAGCGCCGTCACCAGAAGGTCGTCGAGGAGGCGCCCGCCCCGCGCCTGCCGGAGGCCACCCGCACCGCGCTGCACGACGCCGCCCGCGCCGCGGCCGCCGCCATCGACTACCGCGGCGCCGGGACCGTGGAGTTCCTCTACGACGCCGACACCGACCGGTTCTTCTTCCTGGAGATGAACACCCGTCTCCAGGTCGAGCACCCCGTCACCGAGCTCGTCCACGGCGTCGACCTGGTCGCGCTCCAGCTCGCCGTCGCCGAGGGCGACCCGCTGCCCGACGAGCAGCCGACCCCGACCGGCCACGCCGTCGAGGTCCGCCTGTACGCCGAGGACCCCGCCGCCGACTACCAGCCCCAGTCCGGGACCCTCACCACGTTCGAGATCCCCGAGTCTCCCGGCCTGCGCGTCGACGCCGGATTCGCCTCCGGATCGACCGTCAGCACGCACTACGACGCGATGCTCGCCAAGGTCATCGCCTACGCGCCCACCCGCCGCCAGGCCGCCCGCGCGCTCGCCGGCGCGCTCGAGCGCGCCCGCATCCACGGCCTGGTCACCAATCGCGACCAGCTCGTCGCGGTGCTGCGCGAGGAGGCGTTCCTCTCAGGCGACGTCTCGACCGCCTTCCTCGGCGAGTGGACGCTGAGCGGCGGGGCCGCGCCCGCCGACGACCCCGGCGTCCCGGTCGCCGCCGCCCTGGCGGTCGCCGAGACCCACCGCGCCGCCCGCGCCGTGCAGCAGCGCGTGCCCGTCGCCTGGCGCAACGTCGTCAGCCAGCCGCAGACCACCGAGTTCGACGGCGTCGAGCCGGTCGAGTGGTACGGCGCCCGCGACGGCTACACGCTCCCCGAGGGCGCCGGCTCCGTGGTCGCGGCGAGCACCACCGCCGTGACCCTCGAGCGCGACGGCGTGCGGACGACGTACGACGTCCGGGTCACCGGACTGCCGGGCGCCGAGACCGTCGACGTCGACGCCCCCACCGGCCACCGCCGCCTCGTGCGGGTGCCCCGGTTCGTCGACCCCGCCGACGCCGTGCGCCCCGGCAGCCTCCTGGCGCCGATGCCCGGCAGCGTGGTGAAGGTGCTCGCCGAGGAGGGCCAGCAGGTCACCGCCGGTGCGCCCGTGCTGGTGCTGGAGGCGATGAAGATGCAGCACACCGTGGCCGCGCCCGCCGACGGGACGGTCACGCACCTCAACGTCACACCCGGTCAGCAGGTCGCTGCCGGTGAAGTCCTGGCCGTCGTCGAAGGAGCCGAGCAGTGAGCATGTTCACCGAGTCCGAGGAGCGCCTCGAGCTCCGCAAGCAGGTCGCCAAGCTGGCCTCGAAGTACGGTCGTGACTACTTCACCTCCAAGGCCCGCAGCGGCGAGAAGACCACCGAGCTGTGGCTGGAGATCGGCCGGGCCGGCTACCTCGGCATCAACGTCGCCGAGGAGTACGGCGGCGGGGGCGGCGGCATCGGCGACATCGCCGCCGTCTGCGAGGAGCTCGCCGCCCAGGGCTGCCCCCTGCTGCTCATGGTCGTCAGCCCCGCGATCTGCGGCACCGTCATCGGCCGCTACGGCACCGAGGCGCAGAAGCAGAAGTGGTTGCCCGGCATCTGCGACGGCACCGGCACGATGGCGTTCGCGATCACCGAGCCCGACGCCGGCACCAACACGCACAACATCACCACCACCGCCCGCAAGGACGGCGACGAGTGGGTCCTCAACGGTCGCAAGATCTGGATCTCCGGCGTCGACGAGGCGAAGAACGTGCTCGTCGTGGCCCGCACGGAGGACCAGAGGACGGGCAAGGTGAAGCCGGTGCTGATGGTCGTCCCGACCGACGCGCCCGGGTTCGAGTACCAGTCGATCCCGATGGAGATCGTCAGCCCCGAGCACCAGTTCCAGGTCTACATCGACGACGTGCGGCTGCCTGCCGACGCGCTCGTGGGCGACGAGAACGGCGGCCTCGCGCAGCTCTTCGCCGGGCTCAACCCCGAGCGGATCATGGCCGCGTCGTTCAACACCGGCCTCGCCCGCTACGCCCTCGACCGGGCCGTCGCCTACGCCAAGGAGCGCGAGGTCTTCAACGGCCCCATCGGCGGCCACCAGGCCATCGCGCACCCGCTCGCGCAGAGCCACATCGAGATCGAGATGGCCCGGCTGGTGACCCAGAAGGCCGCCGCGCTGTACGACGCCGGCGACGAGCTCGCCGCCGGTGAGGCCGCCAACATGGCCAAGTATGCCTCCGCCGAGGCCGCCTGCGACGCCGCCGACCGCGCGGTGCAGACGCACGGCGGGTTCGGGGCGTCGCAGGAGTACGGCGTCGCCGGCCTGCTCGTCGCCACCCGCGTCGGCCGGATCGCGCCGGTGAGTCGCGAGATGATCCTCAACTTCGTCTCGATGCACTCCCTGGGGCTGCCGAAGTCGTACTGAGCCGCTGCTGAGGCGTCAGGCGGCGTCGATCCGTGACACCAGCTGCAGCAGGTGCCCGGCCGGGTCGCTGACGAACGCGACCCGGTTGGGCCCGGCGTCGTGCGGCGGGCTGACCGACGGGGCGCCGGCCTCCACGAGCTCGTCGTACGCCTCGCCGGCGTCGTGGCACCACAGCACCACGACGGCCTGCGGTGGGCCGGGTGGCAGCGCCAGTCCGTGGTCGGCCTCGCCGGCCGCCCGGGCCGAGAGCGCGAGCCGTACGCCGGCCAGCTCGAGCTCGACGTGCACGGGGTCGACGAGGCTGGTCCGGTAGGCCTCGGCGAACCCGAGGACGTCGCGGTAGAAGGCCAGGCTCGGACCGACCTCGTCGACGAGGAGGGTCACCATGGGAGCACGCAGGTCCACACCACCGACCGTAGTCCGCGCGGTGCGCGTACGTCGCGACCTCACGGTGCGTAGCCTTCGGCCATGACCGACCCGTGGGCTCTCGGCGGCGCGCCCGCCCTGCAGACCCACGCCCCGACGGCGGCGTCGGCACTGCACGCCCTGGTGGGCCAGTGGCCCGAGGTCCTCGACGTCGTCGAGCTGGCCGCGATCCGCACGGCCGCGGCGGAGGCGCTCGGGCTGCCGCCGCTGGTGCGTCCGCCGACGGGTCCGCGGCGGCTCTCGGAGCAACCGCCGCTGCCGGTGCTGGCCTTCGCCGAGCAGTACGCCGTCGACGTCACCGTGCTCGACGTGCGGATGCGCGACGGCTGGCTGAGCGCCTTCGGTCGCCGCGTCGAGCAGGCCACCGAGGCGCTGCACGTCGCCGACGTCGTGCCCCGGGCCAGGGTCGTGCTCGACACTCTGTTCGGCGACGACGAGTGGTTCGACCCCGAGCTGCGGCGGTCGGGTCACAGCCCGCTGCTGCTCGCCGAGCTCGAACGCGAGGTGCGCCTGCTCGACGGTCTCGACGAGGTCACCAGCGAGCTGGTCCGGCTGCGGGTCGCCCGGGCCGTCGGGGCACGCGACGAGCTCGCCCTGCGCTACCTGCCCGCCGTCGAGGCGGGGGCGGACGCGGCGACCTTCCAGGCCGCCGACCACTACCGCGGGGCAGGGCTGACCCCGACCCAGCAGGCCGCGCTCGCGCTGGCCGACGGCGCGGTGTTCATGCCGGCCGACCTGCGCACCGCCGACGTCCGCGCGGTGCACGAGCACCTCACCCCGGCGCAGGCCGTCGAGGTCGTCCTGGACGTCGTGGTGCACTCCCGCGCCAAGGGCCGGGTCGCGCTCGGCCGCGACCTGCCGGGGCACGACGGCGTACGCCTCTTCTCCATCGACGACGAGGGTCAGCGCCACCTGGTGTGACCCGCCCGGCGACCAGGGCGGATAGCCTCGCGCGCATGGGCGTCGTCGGCGGGGTGGACCGCACCCAGCGGCGTCACTCGCTGCTGGGCTTCCCGCTCGCGGTCGTCTACAAGTTCTTCGACGACCAGGGCAACGTGCTCGCGGCGGCGATGACCTACTACGCGTTCGTCGCGATCTTCCCGCTGCTGCTGCTCGCCTCCTCGATCCTCGGCTTCGTGCTCCAGGGCGACGCCGGCCTCCAGGTGGCGGTGCTCAACTCCGCGCTCGGCCAGTTCCCCATCGTCGGCCAGGAGCTCGGCCGGCCCGACGGGCTGCAGGGCTCCACGGGCGCGGTCATTGCGGGTGCCCTCGCCGCGCTCTACGGCGCCACCGGCCTCGGTCAGTCGATCCAGAACCTCGTCGCGACCGCCTGGTCGATCCCGCGCAACAGCCGCACCAACCCGTTCCTGGCCCGGGCGAAGAGCCTGTTCCTGCTGCTGTTCGCGGGCGTCTCCGTCATCGCGCTCTCGGTGGCCTCGGCCCTCGGCGGCAGCACCGAGGTGTTCGCCGGCGTCCTCGGCGGCGAGCTCAACTCGACGTTCCGCTGGCTGATCCGCGTGGCCACGGTGGTCGTGATCGGCCTGGTGCTGACCTTCCTGCTGCGATTCGCCGCGGCCCGGGCGCACTCGATGAGCCGGGCGGCGCCGGGCGCGTTCACCATCGCGCTGCTCTGGCAGGCCCTGCAGTACCTCGGCACGATCTACGCCCAGAACGTCATCGCCGGCGCCGGTGCGCTCAACCAGACCTTCGGCTTCGTCCTCGGCCTCATCGGCATCATCTACATCGCCGCCGTGATGGCGGTGATGGGCGTGGAGGTCAACGTCGTGCTCGCGCGGCGACTCTGGCCGCGCGCGCTGCTGACGCCGTTCACCGACTCCGTCGACCTCACGGAGGCCGACCGGCGGGCCTACGCGATGTACGCCCAGGCCCAGCGGCACAAGGGCTTCGAGACCGTCAGCGTGCGCTTCGACGGCCGCGACGGGCACACGCACGAGATCGTGCTGGACCCCGACACCTGGGGCACCGACGTGCGCGGGGCCGACAGCCCGGTGGGCGGACTCCCGGACCCGGCACCGGATCGTGCCCCGGACCCGGGTCCGCCCGCGGGCCGGGACGACACGGCGGCACCGCGGGCGGACGGGTGACCCGGTCGGGGTTGCTCGTGGTGGGGCTGCTCAGGCGGTGACGGCACCGCCCTGCGCGAGCTCCCAGGCGTTGAAGCCGCCGAGCAGGTCGCTGACGTCGGCGTACCCCTGGGCCCGCAGGTACGACGCCGCGACGGACGAGCGCCAGCCCCCGGCGCAGAACAGCACCACCGGCCGGCCGCGCGGCACCTCGTCGACTCGGCGGCGCAGCTCGGCCAGCGGGACGCGCAGCGCGCCGGTGATCGTGCCGGTGGCGTCGACCTCGCCGGCGTTGCGCACGTCGACCAGCGTCACGCCGGTGCCCTCGGGGCCCGCGGCATCGGCGAGCTGTGCCGGGGTGAGCCGACTCGCGTGACCGACGCCCGCCGGCTCGCAGAAGTCGGTGAGCACGTCCTCGACGTCGGGCAGGTAGCCGATGACGCCGTCGAAGCCGATCCGGCCGAGGCGGGTGACGGCCTCCTCCTCCTGGCCGTCCGAGGCGACCACGACGACCTCGTCGGAGGGGGAGAGCACCATCCCGGCCGTCTCTGCGAAGCGGCCGTCGAGCGACACGCTCAGCGACCCGCGCAGGTGTCCGGCAGAGAACTCCTGCTGGTCGCGCACGTCGAGCAGCACGGCCCCGTTGGCGAGGGCCTCGACCGCGACGGCCGGGTCCAGCGCGGACACGGCGGCCCCGGTCCACGGCTGGTGCACCTGGCGGTTGAGCACCGCGTCGTAGACGAAGTACTCCGGCGCCGAGGGCTGGCCGGCGGTGACGATGTCGACGAAGCGCTCCTGCGACATCGGCTGGCAGGCGTAGTTGAAGCGTCGCTGCTCGCCGATCGTCGACTGCTTCTCGGTCGAGAGGTTCTTGCCGCAGGCCGAGCCGGCGCCGTGGGCCGGGAAGACCCGCACCTCGTCGGCCAGCCCCATGAGCCGGTGCTGCACCGAGTCGTAGAGCATGGCGCCGAGCTCGTCGGCGGTCGCGCCGAGCGAGGCGAGCAGGTCGGGGCGGCCGACGTCGCCGATGAAGAGCGCGTCGCCGGTGAGCACGCCGTACGGCGTCTCGTCGTCCGCGTGCTCGTGGACGAGCACGCTGATCGACTCCGGCGTGTGGCCCGGGGTGTGCATGATCTCCAGCACCACGCCGTCGCCGTCGCCGAGGTCGATGCGCTCGCCGTCGGCCAGGGCACGGATCTCGTAGTCGGCCTGCGCGCGGTCGCCGTAGCCGATCCACGCGCCGGTCTCCCGAGCCATCTCGAGGTGGCCGGCGAGGAAGTCGGCGTGGAAGTGGGTGTTGATGACGCCGACGATCTGCAGCCCGTGGGCGGCGGCGTCCTCGAGGTACTCGGCGACGTCGCGGCGCGGGTCGACCACGACGGCGCGGCCGGTGCGCTCGTCACCGATGAGGTAGGAGGCCTGGGAGAGGCAGTCGAGGTAGTGCTGGGCGAAGTACATGCGGGTCTCTTCTCGTCGGGGTGCGGCCGTCGACCGGCGGCCTGGCGAACCCCCCAAGGGGATAGTCCGTTGTCCGGACATTAACCCCCATGGGGGTTAAGGCGCAAGCGCGGGCGCGCTGTGCGAACCGAGGTGGGGACAATCCGAGGACGGAGGGCCCTGATGCCCGGGGGCGGTTCGACCCGCGCGGTGTCGATCGAAGGCACGTTCTGGCACAGGCGACTACGCCCGGCGCTGACCTGCGCCTATGATGAAGGTCAGCCACGGCGAGGGGCTGGGGAGCACGCCTCGTCGTCGCACCGGGAGGGAGACCGCACTCGTGCGGTGACCCCGGTCCGCCTGGTGGCCGGTTGCGCAAGCCGGCCACCAGGGGTCCAGCCCCTGCGACCGGTGACGACCGGGTGTCCTGGGTACGCCGGGCGGGTGTCAGCCGCGCGTGAGGCGCGGGAAGAACATCGGCACGCGGGCGGCGTACTCGTCCCAGCCGTCGCGCTGGCTCATCGTCCTCTCGAGCAGCTTGGCGCCGGTGACGTTGCGGATGAAGAACGTCATCGCCACGGGGCAGAGCACCGTCGCCAGGCCGACGACCCAACCCGAGGCCAGGCCCCCGACGAGCCACAGGCCCCACCACATGGTGGCGTCGCCGAAGTAGTTGGGGTGCCGGGTCAGGCCCCACAGGCCCTCGTCCATCACCGGCGGACGCTCCTCGCGGGGCCGGCGCTTGTACGCCGCCAGCTGGCGGTCGCCGACGGTCTCGAAGAAGAAGCCGACGCCCCAGACCAGGACGCCGACCACGACGGCCGGCCAGATCGCGACGTCGAAGAACATCCCGAGGGCCACCGGCAGCGCCACGAACCACTGCGCCACGCCCTGCACCAGCAGCACGCGGCGTACGACGGTGCCGATGCCGACCTCGGAGACGGTGCCGCCGAGCATCTCGGCGTACCGCGGGTCCTCCTGGCCCTGGTGGTCGCCGATCGCCCGCGAGCGCACGTGCCAGGCCAGCCGCAGACCCCAGACCGCGACGAGCGCGAGCAGGAGCAGGCGGTGCCAGCCCTCGCCCTCGTCGCTCAGCGTGGCGACGACGGCGGTCACGAGGGCCACCAGGACGAAGCCGGCACCCCAGGTGACGTCGACGACCGCGGCCTTGCCGAGCTGCTTGGCCCGCACCGCGGTGACGGCCATGCCGGTGACGACGGTCAGCAGGGAGGCGCCGAGCGCGACCAGCACGTTGTCCATGCCGTCAGTCTCCCGTGGCCGCTCCCACCCCGAGGGGTCAGAACGTGCGCACCGCGGGGACGTCGTGCCGGCCGTCGCCGCTGCGCACCATGAGGATCTGGTCGACGCCCATCCGGCCGTCGCGGAAGGCCATGGCGCCACCGACGAGGTAGAGGTACCAGACCCGGTAGACCTCCTCGCCCATCAGCTCGACGAGGCGGTCGCGGTTGGCGCGGAAGCGCTCCAGCCACCCGGCGACGGTGAGGACGTAGTGCTCGCGCATGGCGTGCACGTCGCGCACCTCCAGGCCGCCGGCCTCGAGCATGCCGACGGTCTCGCCGACCGGGCGCATGTACATGTCCGGGGCGATGAACGACTCGATGAACGGGCCGCCGCCGGGCCACTTGCCGCTGCGCGACATCTGCTGCACCAGCACCCGGCCGCCGGGCTTCACCGAGCGGCGCAGCACCTCGGCGTACGTCGGGTAGTTCTTCTGGCCGACGTGCTCGCCCATCTCGATCGAGCCGACGGCGTCGAAGTGGTCGCGCTCGGGCACCTCGCGGTAGTCCTGGAGGCGGATCTCGACGAGGTCCTCCAGACCGCGCTCGCGGATCCGCTCGTCGATGAACTTCTTCTGCTCCGCAGCGATGGTCACGCCGACCACGCGGGCGCCGAAGTGCTCCGCGGCGTGCAGGGACAGCGAGCCCCAGCCGCAGCCGACGTCGAGGAAGGTCTTGCCCGGCTCCAGGCCGAGCTTGGTGCAGACCAGCGACAGCTTGGCGTCCTGCGCCTCGTCGAGCGGCTGGTCGGGCGAGGAGTGGTATCCGCACGAGTAGGCCATGTTGCGCTCGAGGATGAGCGAGTAGAACTCGTTCGACAGGTCGTAGTGGTGACTGATCGACCGGCGGTCGCGGCCCAGGCTGTGCAGCCGGCCCTTGATCCGGGCCTGCGACGCGGGGGCCGCCGGCGGGCGACCGAGCACGCCGAGACCTGCCCCGGTGCGGATGGCGTCGACCATCGCGCGCACGGGGGGACGGCCCGAGGCCAGTCCGCGCTCCTGCGCGACGGCGAAGGCGTAGGTGAGGGCCTTGTCGAGGTCCCAGCCGTCGCCCTCAGGCACGTCGAGCTCGCCGGTGACGTAGGCCTGCGCGGCACCGAGCTCGCCCGGGTGCCAGAGCAGCCGGCGTACGGCGTCGGGGGTGTTGAGCACGACCAGCGGGCCGTCGGTCGACCCGGTCTCCGAGCCGTCCCAGGCGCGCAGCCGCACCGGCAGCTCGCCTCCGACGAACGGTGCGAGCGCCGCACCGAGACGCGCCGCGACGCCGCCCTCGGTCGTGTCGGAGCCGGTGTTCTCGGTGGTGCCGGTCGTGGTCACGCGCCCTCCCGGGTGAACGTCAGCTGGTGGTCGTCGATGTAGCCGGAGGAGAAGCCGGCGCGGCTGTACTCCAGGTAGAAGTGCCACATCCGCAGGAACGTCTCGTCGAAGCCGAGCGCGAGGACCTGCTGCGGGTCCGCGAGGAACGCGCGGTCCCACAGGCGCAGCGTCTGGGCGTAGTGCAGGCCGAGCGAGAACGGCTCGTGCATCCGCAGCGACGTGTGCGCGCGGGTGACCTCGTCGAGGACCTGGACCGACGGCAGTGAGCCGCCGGGGAAGATGTACTTGTGGATCCACGTGTAGGTGTTCCGCGTGGCGAGCATCCGGTCGTGGGGCAGCGTGATCGCCTGGATGCAGACCCGCCCGCCCGGTGCGAGGACCCGGTCGATGGTCTCGAAGTAGGTCTGCCAGTACTGCCAGCCGACCGCCTCGATCATCTCCACCGACAGCACGGCGTCGTAGGTCCCGGTGACGTCGCGGTAGTCGCACAGGTCGACGTCGACCCGGTCGGTGAACCCGGCCTCCTCGACGCGGTCGCGGGCGAGCTGCTGCTGCTCGACCGAGAGCGTGATGGTGCGGACCGTCGCGCCACGGGCGGCGGCGCGGATCGCGAGCTCGCCCCACCCGGAGCCGATCTCCAGCAGGCGGGTGCCCTCGCCGACGCCGGCCTCGTCGAGCATCCGGTCGATCTTGCGGTGCTGGGCGGCGAGGAGGTCCTCGGCGCGGCCGAGCACCGGGTCGCCCTCGAACAGCGCCGACGAGTAGCTCATCGACGGGTCGAGGAACAGCTCGAAGAGGTCGTTGGAGAGGTCGTAGTGGTGCGCGATGTTGTCCTGGGAGTTGTCCTTCGAGGAGACCTGCTCCCGCGGGGGACGCTTCACGACCAGGGCGCGGGCGCGCTGCAGCGGCTTGGGCACCAGGTCGGACATCTCGGCGGCCAGCACGCCGAGGAAGCCACCGAGGTCCTCGGCGTCCCAGGCGCCGGTGAGGTAGGCCTCGCCGAAGCCGATGAGCTGGTCGCGGCCGATCCGGGCGAAGAACTCCTCCGGGCGGTGCAGCACCATCTCGGGCCCGCCCTTGCCCCAGGTGACGTCCCACGCGGGGATCGACACCGTGACGTCGAGGCGGTTGACGGCCTGGTGGAACAGGCCGCGGGCCACCCGGGCGCTGATCGCGGTGCGGGGGCCGGACGGGACCTCGTGGAGGCCCGGCCAGTGGTTGGCGCTGAGACGCGAAGGAGCGACGGTCATCGCACACCCTCCTGGTGGTGGGTCGGTCGGGGGCGGACGGGCAGCCGCCGCAGCCACAGCCAGATGCCGTGGGCGCGGATCAGCAGCGACCCGCGCAGGGCGGCGGGCGCTGCCCGCCAGGGTCGGACAGGGGAGTCGGGGTCGCGCCGGCCGGTCAGCGAGGCGCTGAACCGCGCGTCGCCCTCCGACGGGTGCAGCTCGACGACGATCGTGAGGCGGTCGTTGGTGGGCACCGGCACGGTCATCGTGTAGTGCCCGTCGGTGCCGTGGAACGGCGAGACGTACATGGCCTTGTCGGTGCGCGCCCGGCCCTGGTCGTCCTGGTCGGCCGCCGGCACCAGGTAGGCGTGCCGGTCGCCGTAGGTGTTGTGCACCTCCACGACCGTCGCGGCGAGCTCGCCGGACTCGTCGTGGCACCAGAACACCGAGATCGGGTTGAAGCAGTAGCCGAGCGCACGCGGCTGCGCGGCCATGAAGATCTTGCCGGAGCCGACCTCCACGCCGTGCAGGCCGAGGAAGGCCACCACGTTGGCGCGGATCGAGGTGTCCGGGTCGCCGAGGTGGTCACGCGCCTCGAACCGGCCCAGCACCCCGTGGTCGGGGAGGTCGTCGACGTCGACCACCCAGGTGTGCGAGCGCAGCGTGAAGCGGCGCTTCCAGGGCTTGCGACGGGTGTGGCTGATCTCGGTCTCGAAGACGCCGGTCGGCACCTGCGGCGTACGGCGGTGCCGGCGCTCGGGCCAGGTGAGCCCCAGCCGCTCGGCGGCGGCCAGGCCGGAGCGTGCGCCGTCCTCGTGGAAGCCCCAGCCGTGGTAGGCGCCGGCGAAGGCGAGCCGATCGGAGTCGATCTGCGCCAGGCGGGCCTGGGCTGCGACCGAGGTCGGGTTGTACTGCGGGTGCTCGTACTCCCGACGCGCAATCACCGTGCTCGGGTCGACGAGGTGCTCACCCCCGAGGGTCACCAGGTAGTGGGTGTCGGTGTCGAGCCGCTGGAGACGGGTGAGGTCGTAGGTGACCAGCACCGGACCGGACTCCTCGCCGGCGGCCGGGCGTCGGAAGTTCCACGACGCGTAGGCGTTCTCCGACGACGGCAGCAGGCCGGTGTCGGTGTGCAGCAGCGCCGTGCTCGGCGTGTACGGCATCGCGCCGAGCAGCTCGCGCTGCAGCGGCGTCGGCTCGGCGAGCATCGACAGCGCGTGCGAGGGGTGGGTCGCGACGACCACCGCGTCGTACGTCGTGGTGCGACCGTTGCCGTCGGTGACCTCGACGCCGTCGGGCGTCTCGAGCACCGAGGTGACCTTCGTGCCGGTGCGCACCGTGCCGCCCGAGGCGATCAGCGCACCGGCCACCGCGTCGACGTACGAGCGGGAGCCGCCGGAGACGGTGCGCCACTGCGGCGAGCCGAAGATGCCGAGCATCCCGTGGTGCTCGAGGAACGTGAACAGGTAGCGCGCGGGGTAGTCGAGGGAGACCGCCGGGTCGCAGGACCAGACGCAGGCGACCAGGGGCTCCATGAAGTGGCGCACGAAGTAGTCGGAGAAGCCGCCCTGCTCGAGGAAGGCGCGCAGCGTGGTCTCGTCGTTGCGGCCGTCGGGGTCGCGCGGGTCGTTGCCGTCCACCAGTGCCTTCGCGCGGCGGTGGAAGCGCGGGATCTCGGCCAGCATCGCGAGGTAGCGCGGCGTACGCAGGTTGCGCGAGGTCGGGAAGAGGCCGCGGCGACCGAGCGCGCCGGCCCACTCCAGGCCGGACTCGTCGTCGCGGATCGACATCGACATCTCGCTGGGCTGCGTGGCCACGCCGAGCTCGGCGAACAGTCGCAGCATCACCGGGTAGGTGCGCGGGTTGTGCACGATGAAGCCGGTGTCGATGCCCAGCTCGACGTCGCTGCCGTCGCGGCCCGTGCCCGGCACGGTGTGGGTGTCGGCGTGGCCGCCGAGGCGGGTGTCGGCCTCGAGGAGCGTGACCCGGGCGGTGCGCGAGGCGACGTACGCCGCGACGAGTCCGGACACGCCCGAGCCGATCACCGCCACCCGGCGGGAGGAGTCGGACATGGTCAGGCGCTCTCGAAGACGACGCCGCCGACGTAGTTCTTCAGGTCGGGGTGCTCGGCGCCCGCAGCGTTCTCGATCGTGATGTTGGCGCTCTCCGCCGCGGCGGCGCGGCCGTGCATGACCACCGCGTGGCGCGGGTCGTCGAGGTAGCCGGCCGGCACCATCTCGCCGCCCTGGTCGAACCAGAGCTGGTAGACCTGCCCCTCGGGCAGCGGGGAGAGGCCGGTCGTCCGCAGCACGGCGGCGTCCTGCTCGAGCGAGCGGGTGACCTCGATGCGGATGCCATCGTCGAGGGTGACGCGGTAGGTGCGGGCGTCGTCGGCGTCGAGGATGCGGGTGACCGGGTCGCTGACCGCGACCTCGGAGGTCGGGTCGGAGGTCACGGTCTGGACCACCACGGTGCCCGTGGCGCCGAGGGCGACCAGCGCGGCCGCGGCGGCGACGAGGGCCGGCAGCCGGCGGCGACGACGGTGGTCGAGGTCGACGACGGGGGCGCCGGTGCCGGCGGCGTCGTACGACGCGGGCAGCTGCACGGAGGCGTCGTCGTCGAGGACGGGCGGCAGTGGCCGGACGGCGGCGATGTCGGCGAGCACGCGGTCGCGCAGGCCGGCCGGGGGCTCGATGGCGGCGGCGCCGCCGAGCAGCGCGGACGTCTCGGTCAGGCTCGCCACCTCGGCGCGGCAGGTGGCGCACTCGTCGAGGTGGCGTTCGAAGGCCGCGCGCTCGAGGTCGTCGAGGGCGTCTACGGCGTAGGCGCCGGAGAGAGCGTGGATGTCGACACTCACTCGGCTACTCCCATCTTGTCGCGGAGTCGGATGAGCCCGTCCCGGATACGGGTCTTGGCTGTGCCCACCGGCAGGTCGAGCATGCTGGCCACCTCGCGGTGGGTGTACCCGCCGAAGTAGGCGAGCTCCAGCGCCTCGCGCTGGGCGTCGGTCAGGCCGGCGAGCGCGTCGCGGACGCGCTTGGCCTCGAGCGAGGCGTGGGCGGCGTCGGCGGTGACGTCGTGGTCGACGGTGGTGTTCTGCTGGTGGTACGAGGTGTCGCGCCGCGAGGAGGCCTCGGCCGAGCGGACCCGGTCGACGGCCTTGCGGTGGCAGATGGTCATCAGCCACGACAGGGCGCTTCCGCGGTCCCGGTCGAAACGGGCGGCCGTGCGCCACACCTCGAGGAACGCCTCCTGGGTGACCTCCTCGGCCTGCGCCTGGTCGCGCACGACGCGCACGGCGAGGCCGTAGACCCGCGACGACGTGGCGTCGTAGAGGTCTGCGAAGGCCTGCTGGTCGCCCCGGGCCGACCGCCGGAGCAGCTCGGCGAGATGGTCGGCGGCGGCCGGCGACGCCGGCGCCCCCGTGCTGGGGACGCCGGCGGACGCGGCTCGGCCGAACGGTCTCACGACCCGATCCTCTCGCGAGGTGGGGGCGTGGGTCGAGGCGGCCAAGGGGTGATCTCCCTGTAGAGGGGGTCCGGTCAGCCCAGCGGGCCGGTGAGGACGGTGTCGATCACGTAGACCGTGGCGTTCGCGGTCGGGATGTTGCCGCAGAGCACGGTCGCGGTGGCGGTGCCGTCGGTGACGGTCATGCCGCTCTCGTCGCCCTCGATGGTGATGGTGTCGCCCGCGAGGGTCTCCTGCTCGCCGACGACGGCCGACGGGTCGAGCTGGCCGCCCACGACGTGGTGGCTGAGCACCGTGGCGAGGTCGGAGTCGGTGCCGTCCTGGGCCGCACCCTCGAGCAGGCCGTTGAGGGCCTTCTCCGGGATGGCGGCGAACGCGTCGTCGTACGGCGCGAACACGGTGAGGGCGTCGGCACCGTTGAGGGTGTCGCCGAGGCCGTCGACCGCGCCCACGGCGGCGACCAGCGTGGTCAGCAGCGGGTTGTTGGACGCAGCGGTGGCGACCGGGTCCTGGACCATGCCGTCGAACGAGCCGGCACCGTCGGTCGGGACGGCGTCGCACGCGGGGCCGAAGACCTGGTCGCCGGCGCCGGCGGCCTCCTCGGAGCCCTCGTCGGAGGAGCCCTCGTCGGAGGAGCCCTCGTCGGCCGAGGAGGAGGCGGAGGCGGCGGGAGCGTCGGCGGCCTCGTCGTCGTCCGAGCCACAGGCGGCCAGGGAGGCGGAGAGAGCGAGAACGGCAGCGGTGGCGGTGGCGCCACGGCGGAGGGAACGGAGGTTCATCGGAGGATGCCTTCCAGGTGTCGGTGTTGCTTGCAGGAGTAGTTCGGGGCAGCGGGTGGGGTGGATGGGTCCGGATCGGATCATTTTCTGCGGGTGTCGGCCGAGCCGTGCGCGACCTGGGCGGATCCCCCGCTCCGGCGGGGATTCCGAGAGTTGTGCCGCTGATCGGTGGCACCCGTCGACACCGATCCGCGGCACAGCTGGTCCGCGAACGACGCGGGTCGAGCGGAGGGCGCCCAGGACGTGCCGACGCCCGCCGCGAGCAGGTCGCGACGGGCGTCGGTGAGGGAGCGCCAGGAGGTCTGGGGCGTCGGGCGGCTCGGCGTCAGCCCACGGTGAAGATGACGGTGTGGATGCCCGAGGAGCCCTCGGGGAACGGCTGGGCGCGCACGTCCGTCTGCACGTCGCCGTCGCCGTCCACGACGCGGGCCTTGGCCTGGTGCTGGCCGGACTCGAGCCCGTCGACCTGGAGGAACCACTGGCGCCAGTAGACGTCGCCCACGTCGGGGCCCGTCTCGGCGTCGGTCCACGGACCGCCGTCGACCTGCACCTGCACCTTCGAGACGCCGCCGTCGTTCTGAGCCCAGGCGACGCCGCCGACGACGATCGCGCCGGGGTCGGCGCCCTTGCTGCCGGCGGAGACCTGCTCGAGGGCGCGCGGGGGGTCGATGCGGGCGCTGGGCTTGATCGGGGCGTCGGTGGCCCAGTCGCGCTCGGTCCAGTAGGCCTGCTGCTCGGCGTACGTCGTCAGGGTCAGGCGGGTCACCCACTTGGTGGAGCCGACGAAGCCGTAGAGGCCGGGGATCACCAGACGCACGGGGAAGCCGTGCGCACGGGGCAGGGGCTCGCCGTTCATGCCGACCGCGATGAGGGCGTCGCGCCCGTCGGTGGCGACCGACAGCGGTGTGGAGATCGTCATCCCGTCGAAGTCGGTGGAGAGGATCTGGTCGGCGGTGGTGCCGACGCCGGCCATCTCGAGGACGTCGTTGAGCGGGACGCCGAGCCAGCGGGCGCCGCCGACGTACTTGCCGCCAACGGAGTTGGAGACGCAGGTCAGCGTGATGTCGCGCTCGACCATCGGCATCGCCAGGAGCTCCTCGAAGGAGATCTCGAGCTCGTTCTCGACGTCACCGTCGACGGTGAGGGTCCACGAGCCGCTGTCGACGACGGGGGTGTCCAGGCGGGTGTCGACGCGGTAGAAGTCGGCGTTCGGAACGCGCAGCGGGCTGATGTCGTACGTCGACGACAGGTCCTTCGGCAGTGCGGCGGCCGCCTCGCCCGAGGCGGGCTGCGGGAGCACGACGTCCTCGGCGCGGGTGCGCAGGTTGCCGATGAAGCGACCGAGCCCGCCGACGACCGCGGCGACCGCGAGGGTGGCGCCGGAGGCGATGAGCACGCCGCGGCGGCTGGCCGAGCGGGGGCCGGAGGCCGGCTCGGCGGTGTCGTCGGCGGCGTCGCCCGACCCCTCCCGGGCCTCGGCCTTCGCTCGCTCGGCAGTGGAGACGGCGCGCGGGTCGAGCGGGAGGCCACGCGCGGTGCGGTCGAGGACCCACAGCGCGGCCACTCCGGCGACAGCGGTCAGGATCGCCGGGACGACGTCCAGGGCCGACGGCGACGGGGCGGTCAGCGTGAGCACCAGCGCGACGACGACGAGCGCGACGAGCGCACCGGCGCCGAGCCGGAAGCTGGAGCGGGCGAGCACGCCGGCCAGCGCGGCCAGCACGATCACGCCGATGAACACCGAGCCGACCAGCACGACCTTGTCGTAGTTCTGCGCCGGGAAGTCGATGAACAGGATGCTGAACCCGTCGGACTCGAACGTCCGGATCGCCCACTCCTTCACCGGCGTGGGGGTCATCCGGATCACCGCGGAGCCGACGGCCAGCACCGGGGAGGAGTCCGGGCTGGTCAGCGCGGCGACGAGATGGCCGACGGCCATCCCGACCAGGGTGGCGAGGATGCCGAACAGGGCGTAGAGCCGACGTGGTGCCATGACGGTCGTTCGTCACCGAGCCCCGGATCGGATGGGACTGTGGCGTGCTGCGTCCTCGGCGGCGTCCCGTGCGGCAGGATGCCGGGCATGGCTGTGACCCCCGACACCACCGACGAGCTCGTCCACCTCGACCTGAACGGCCCGGTCGCCGTCATCACCCTCGACTCGCCGCACAACCGCAACGCCCTGTCACGCCAGCTGGTCACCGAGCTCGCCACCCACCTGGCCGCCGCCGACGCCGACGACGAGGTGCGCGTCGTGCTCCTGCGCTCCGAGGGTCGGGTGTTCTGCTCGGGGGCGGACCTCTCCGAGGCCTCCGCGGGCGGCATGGAGGACGGCACGCGCGCGATCATCGGCCTCCAGCAGGCGATCGTCGGAGCGGCCAAGCCGGTCGTCGTACGCCTCGACGGGCCGGTCCGGGCGGGCGGCATCGGGATCGTGGCCGCCGCCGACGTGGTGTGGGCCGACGAGCGGGCGACGTTCGCGTTCACCGAGGTCAAGCTCGGTCTCACCCCGGCGGTCATCTCCCTCACGGTGCTGCCGCGTCTGACGTCGCGCGCCGCGGCCTGGACGTTCCTGTCGGGCGAGACCTTCGACGCCGCCGCCGCCGTCGCCGCGGGGCTGGTGACCCGCGCGGTCCCCGCGGAGGAGCTCGACGACGTCGTCGCGACGGGCTGCGCGTCGCTGGCCACCGGCGCCCCGCAGGGTCTGCGGGAGACCAAGGCCCTCCTTGGCGCGGACCTGCTGGACCGCATCGAGTCGGGCGCCGAGGACATGGCCTCCCTCTCGGCCCGGCTGTTCGGCTCCGACGCCGCGCGCGAGGCGATGACGGCGTTCCTCTCGCGCTGACCTCGCCGGCGGTCCCGGCGGTCCCGGCGGTCCCGGCGGTCCCGGCACGGGCCGCTCGACGGAACCCGTGAGCGAGCGCGGCGATCCCTTTGTAGAGTTGGCCTCTTGCCGGAATCGGTCCGCGAGAGGGGACAGGCACGTTGAGCGAGGGGGACCTGGTCGCCCAGGAGGTCGCCGCGGAGCAGGCGTTCGTCGACAGGGTGCACACCCGGCTCGTGGAGTCGGGGAAGGCCGCGAAGGAGCTGGCCAAGCAGGGCCACGACCGCGGCCGCCTCGGCCACGAGGGCGGGCTCGTCGAGCGCGACGCCATGGTCTTCCAGGCCGCGCGGCGCATCGCCCAGCTCGACGCCGCGCACGAGGGCCTCGTCTTCGGGCGCCTCGACCTGCGCCCCGACGTCGACGGTGAGCCGCGGTACGTCGGACGCATCGGCCTGCGCGACGAGCACCGCGACTCGCTCCTCATCGACTGGCGCGCGCCCGCGGCCGCGGTGTTCTACCAGGCCACCGCCGCCACCCCGCTCGACGTCGTACGCCGCCGGGTGCTGCGCTCGCGCGGCACCACCGTGCTGGGCGTCGAGGACGAGCTGCTCGACGCCGAGGGCAACACCGAGGACCTGCCGATCGTCGGCGAGGGCGCGCTGATGGCGCAGCTCTCCCGCGCCCGCGACCGCTCGATGCACTCGATCGTCGCCACCATCCAGGCCGAGCAGGACCAGGCGATCCGCGCGCCCGGGAGGGGCGTCGTGTCGATCTCCGGCGGACCCGGCGTCGGCAAGACGGTCGTCGCGCTGCACCGGGCGGCGTACCTCCTCTACACCGACCGGCGGCGCTACGAGGCCGGCGGCGTGCTCGTCGTCGGACCCAGCGGCGTCTTCATGCGCTACATCGAGCGGGTGCTGCCCAGCCTGGGCGAGACCGCCGTCGCGCTGCGCTCGCTCGGCGAGGTCGTCGACGGCCTGCGCGCCACCCGGCACGACGAACCGGCCGTCGCCGCGGTCAAGGGCTCCGAGCGGATGGCCGAGGTGCTGCGCCGGCTGGCCCGCACCCAGGCGCCCGGGAGCCCGACGTCGTTCCGGACGTTCTGGTACGACGCCACGATCAACCTCGACCGCGGGCTCCTCGGTCGGGTCCGCCGGTCCCTGATGTCGCAGGGGCGCCGCAACCGGCAGCAGCCGAAGGTCGCCCAGGCGCTCATCGACGCCGCGTGGCGCCAGGTGCGCAGCGAGCGCGGCCGCGAGCGCGGCAAGGAGGCGCTGACCGACGACCTGCTCTCCGACCGTGCCTTCCTCGACTTCGTGCTCGAGTGGTGGCCGCCGCTCACCGCGCCCGACGTGCTCGGCTGGCTGCGCGACCCCGAGCTCTTGATGCGCGTCTCCGACGGCGTCCTCACGCCGGAGGAGCAGCGCCTGCTGGTGAAGTCGTGGTCCGGGCTGCCCGACGACACGACCCGCTCGCTGTCGATCGACGACATCCCGCTGGTCGACGAGCTGCGCTACGCCCTCGGCGACGTACCGCTGCGTCAGGACGACGACCGCGACGACCCGCTGGCGCTGATCAGCGGCGCGATGGACGTGCAGGAGCTGATGACGGCCGCGGACCGGGAGTACGCGCCGTCCGGGCGGGCCTGGTCGCCGCCGACCAACAGCATCATGGACGACGGCTACGCCCACGTGCTGATCGACGAGGCGCAGGACCTCACCCCGATGCAGTGGCGGATGGTGGGCCGTCGTGGCCGCACCGCGACCTGGACGATCGTCGGCGACCTCGCGCAGTCGTCGTGGCCCGAGCCCGCCGAGGCAGCCGCGGCCCGCGCGGCGGCGCTGGAGAAGAAGGCCGTCCACGAGTTCCACCTGTCGACCAACTACCGCAACTCCTCCGAGATCTACGCCCACGCCGCGGCGTACGCCGAGCGGGTCGGGCTGGACGCCGACCTGCCGACCGCGGTGCGCTCCACCGGCGAGCACCCGCAGGTGCTGACCGACGTGCCCGACCTGGAGGCCGCGACGCGTGAGGCCGTCGTCGAGCTGGCCGGGCGGGTCGAGGGCACCGTCGGCATCGTGGTGCCCGTCGCCCGCCGCTCGGAGGTCAACGCGTGGCTGGCCTCGTGGCCCGAGCTCGCCGAGCACGCCTCCGGCGCCCGCGCGGCCGTCGACTCCTCGGTCACCCCGTCCGGCGACGACCGGGTCGTGGTGCTGACCGGTCTCGACACCAAGGGCCTCGAGTTCGACGGCATCTGCGTGGTGCGGCCCGAGGAGATCGAGGCGGAGTCGGCCACCGGCCGGGCGACGCTGTACGTCGTGCTGACCCGCGCGACCCAGCTGCTGACGACCGTCTCCTGAGGGCGGGGCGGCTCGGCCGGCTGTGCCACGGGTGGCGGTGAGTGGTGAACGGTTCGGTGGCTGGGTTCGGTTGCCCGCTCACCGCTCCGTGTGGGCGCGTCGGCCGTGCCACAGGGAGCGGTGGCTGGTGGACCGGTCCGTCGCACGACTCGGTTCACCACTCACCGCCCCGTGCCGCCCCGGCACCGCTCCTTCTCGCGCACGAGCGCGCCGTGGGCGCATGAGAGATTGGGCATGTGAGCAGGAGGAGCGGACGCCGCGAGCAGCGTGGTGCGACGTCGCGGCGCACGCCGGCCAATCCGATGGACGCCGTGCTCGAGCAGCTGGGCCCGGACTTCTACGACGACGACGCCCTCGCCGAGGCGCTGACCGGCGCCGACGGTGCGTCGCCCGACGTACCGGCCCTGCGTGCGGAGCACCGGGTGCTCGGCCTGCGCTCCGCCGACGAGCGGTGGATCCACCCGACGTGGCAGGTGCGCGACGGTGCCGTGCTGCCGGGGCTGGCCGAGGTGCTGGCGGCGTTCGCGGGACAGCCGGCGTTCTCGGTCGCCACCTGGGTCACCACCGAGCACGACGACCTCGACGGCGCGACGCCGGCCGGGTGGCTCATCGCCGGGCGGGACGTGGGCGCCGTCGTCCGGCTCGCCGGGGAGACGGCCGCGCGCTGGGCGTGACGCGAGCGTCCGGTCGACTGGCAGCAGAGATCTGACACTTCCGGCAGGAACCTTCCTGTCGGAAAGTGTGAGTTCCACCGGGTACCTGGTGAAACCCGCACCGGCTGCAACCGGCCTCAGCAGGTCTCCGTGCCGTCCGAGAACTCGATCTCCAGCACCGGCACCGCGTCCAGGTCGGCGGAGAACGCGTCGAGCACCGTGGTCCCGATCGCGCACGCGGTGGCGCTGGTCTCGCCGTCGACGAACACCGTCAGGGTGTCGCCGTCGTACTCGTAGCCCGAGCCGCCGATGCCGTCGGACAGCTGCTCGCCGATGATGTTGATGAGGCTGTCGTCACCGAGCAGGTCCATCGCGTCGTCCATGTCCATCGCCTCGTCGGAGCCGGCGGGGTCGGTCGCCTCGTCGAGCGCCTCGTCGACGGACTCGGTGGCCTCGGCCGCGGCGGACGTGGCCTCCGCGGCGGTGGGCTCGTCGTCCCCGCCGCACGCGGCCAGGCCGAGGGCGAGGGGCAGGAGGAGGGCGGGCGTCAGGGAGCGGAGCGGCAAACGCATGCCTCGACCATGGCGGAGTGCCCCGCGCAGCGTCGAACCGGTCCAGACCGTACGCCGATCCTGGCGCCCTGACGCGGCACCGGCCTCCGGCCGCCGTACGTCGGACGTCCCGGCCGCCGCGGTGCGCCCACGACTACCCTTCTGCCATGACGGAGCACGCCGCTGACGCCCGGACCGCGATCGAGGCGATCCAGGGGCACGAGGCGTGGGCGATCATCCGTCGCTCCACCCGCGCCGGCGACATGCCGACCGTCGGGCTGCTCGGCGGCACCCGCTCCGAGGTGGCCTCCCTGCTCGACGTCCCGCTCGAGGACGGCGTGCCCGAGCCCGGCCGGGTGGCCGACCGGCTGCTCGCGGTGCCGTTCCGGCAGGCCGCCGAGCGCGGCTTCGAGGTGCACGACGACGGCACGCCGCTGGTGGTGGTCGACGTCGAGGAGGAGCACGAGTTCTCCGTCGACGAGGTCGTCGCGGCGATCGACGACGTACCGGTGGAGTTCGCCGACCGTGGCGGGTTCGAGACCGACGATGCGGAGTACGGCAAGCTCGTCGAGGCGATCATCACCGACGAGATCGGCCAGGGTGAGGGCGCCAACCTCGTCGTCGGCCGCCACTACCGCGCCCGCCTCTCCGACTGGGGCGCCCCGGCCGCGCTGACCGTCTTCAAGCGACTCCTCGAGCGCGAGCGCGGCTCCTACTGGACCTTCGTGTTCTTCACCGGCGACCGCTACCTCGTCGGCGCGAGCCCGGAGCGGCACGTGTCGATCCACGACGGCGACGTCCGGATGAACCCCATCAGCGGCACCTTCCGCCTCCCGCGCGGCGGCGCCGACGACGGCCCGCTCAAGCCCCGCCTCCTCGACTTCCTCAAGGACGAGAAGGAGGTCTACGAGCTCTTCATGGTGGTCGACGAGGAGCTCAAGATGATGTGCGACATCTGCTCCGAGGGCGGCCAGGTGCTGGGCCCGTTCCTCAAGCCGATGAGCCGTCTCGTGCACACCGAGTACCTCCTCGCCGGCCGCACCGACCGCGACCCGCGCGAGGTCCTGCGCGACACGATGTACGCCGCCACGGTCACCGGCAGTCCGGTCGAGAACGCCTGCCGCCTCATCAAGGAGTACGAGACCGAGGGGCGCGGCTACTACGGCGCCGCGCTGGCGATCCTCGGCCGCGACGAGCAGGGCGGCCCCGTCGTCGACAGCCCGATCGTGATCCGCACCGCCGACGTCGACCTCGACGGCCGGCTCACCGTCACCGCCGGCGCGACGCTGGTGCGCGACTCCGACGCGGCGTACGAGGTGGCCGAGACGCACGCGAAGGCCGGCGGCATCCTCTCGGCGTTCGGCCTGGTCGAGCCGGCCCCGGTGCCCGACGTCGACGTGGCCGAGCTGGTCAACGACGAGGACGTGCTGCTCGCGCTCAACGCCCGCAACCGGCGGCTGTCGACGTTCTGGCTCACCGACCAGGGCGACGTCGAGCCCGAGCCCGGCCTGGCCGGCAAGTCGGTCGTCGTGCTCGACGGCGAGGACGACTTCGTCAACATGCTGCGCCACCTGCTCGCCACGCTCGGGATGACCTCGCGCGTGGTGCGGCACGAGGACTACGTGCCCGGCTGCCTCGACGGCGACGACCTGGTGATCGTCGGCCCCGGCCCGGGCGACCCGCGCGACGGCGACGACCCCAAGATGGCGGCGTTGCGGCACGCGGTGGCCTCGTTGCTGGAGGCCGAGCGGCCGTTCCTCGCGGTCTGCCTCGGGCACCAGGCGCTGTGCCACACCATCGGGATCCCGCTGGCCTACAAGGACATCGTGTTCCAGGGCACCCAGTCACCGGTGCGGCTCAACGGTCGCACCGAGCGGGTCGGCTTCTACAACACCTTCGTCGATCGGGTCGGCCAGGACGACGTGCTGCCCGAGGGCGTCACCGTTGACGTCGACCCCGCCACCGGCGACGTGCACGCGCTGCGCGGCCCGCACTACCGGGGCATCCAGTTCCACGCGGAGTCGATCCTCACCGAGCACGGGTTCGACCTGGTGCACGACCTGGTCGCGGGCCTGCTGCTGGACCGGTGACCCGCCGGTGATCTCGCCGGTGGTCTGGCTGGGCGCGGCCGGGGCGCCGGACGTGGTGGTCGTCGACCACCACGACTCCTACTGCTGGAACCTCGTCCACCTCCTCGCCTCGGTGACCGGTGCGCTGCCGACGGTCGTCGAGCACGACGAGGCGACGGCCGCATCGGTGCTCGCCCACGAGTACGTCGTGCTCTCGCCCGGACCGGGCCACCCGGCCGACCCGGCCGACTTCGCGGTCGGTCGCGACGTGCTGCTGGCCGGCACCCGTCCGGTGCTCGGCGTATGCCTCGGCATGCAGGGCCTGGTGACGACGTACGGCGGCCGCGTCGAGCGGGTCGCGCCCGCGCACGGCGTGGTCTCCCGCGTCGAGCACGACGGGCGCGGCGTGTGGGCCGGTCTGCCGCAGGGCGTCGCCGTCGTCCGCTACCACTCGCTGGCGGCCGTCGAGGTGCCCGACGTGCTCGAGGTGACCGCGCGCGCCGAGGACGGCGTGGTGATGGGCGTGCGGCACCGGACGCTGCCGCAGGAGGGCGTGCAGTTCCACCCGGAGTCGGTGCTGAGCGAGCACGGCTCGTCGCTGGTGGCGGGGTTCCTCGGCGTCGAGGTGTCGGCGTGACCGACCCGCTGGCGTTCGTCCGCGACGTCGTCGGTGCGCACCGACGGTGCGTGTGGCTCGACGGTGGAGGTGCCCGCGGCTGGTCCGGACGTCGCTCGCTGGTCGGCTGGCTCGACGACGACGACGTCTCGCTCACCTACGACGCCACCCGCCGCGAGGTACGCCGGCACACCGATGGGCGGTCGGTGGTCGTCGGCGACGACGTGTTCGCGGTCCTCGAGGCCGAGCTGGCCGCGGGGTCGTCGTCCGACCAGTGGTTCGGCTACCTCGGCTACGCGTGCCGGCCGGACCTGCCGGCCCGTCCGGACCCCGAGCTGCCGGACGCGGTGTGGATGCGGCCGTCGCGGGTGCGGATGTTCGAGCACCCGGAGCAGCCCACGGCGGCCACCGGCCCCGCGGGCCTCGCGGGCCTCGCCGGCGGTGACGGACGCGGCGACCTCCCGCCCCCGTCGTACGACTCCGGCTTCCGCGCCGTGCAGGAGGCGCTGCACGGCGGCCACACCTACGAGGCCAACCTGACGTACCGCGAGGACGCCCCCGGACCGGCCGCACCCGGCGGACCCTTGGCCGTCTACGAGCGGCTGCGCGCCCTCAACCCCGCGCCGTACGCCGGCTTCCTCCAGCACGACGTCGACGACGCCTGGGCCTGGCTGCTGTCGAGCAGCCCGGAGCGGTACGCCCTGCTCGGCCCCGACCCCGACGAACCGGCCCGGACCGTCGTGGAGACCCGGCCGATCAAGGGCACCACCCCGCGTGGCTCGGTGCCGGACGCGGACGAGGCCGCGCGGGCCTCGCTGGCGACCGACGAACGCTTCCGCGCCGAGAACCTGATGATCGTGGACCTCCTGCGCTCCGACCTGGCGCGGGTCTGCGACGTCGGCTCGGTCGAGGTGCCGCGGCTGATGGAGGTCGAGTCGTACGCCAGCGTCCACCAGCTCGTCTCCACCGTCCGCGGCCGGCTGCGCGCCGACGTAGGCACGGTCGCGGCGCTGCACGCGCTCTTCCCGGCCGGGTCGATGACGGGCGCGCCCAAGCCGCGGACCATGCAGGTGATCGACGACGTCGAGGCGACGCCGCGGGGCGTGTACGCCGGCGCGTTCGGCTGGGTCTCGGGCGCTGGGCGGGCCGACCTCGGCGTGGTCATCCGCAGCCTCGTGACGGCCGGCGACGGGCGCTACCGGCTCGGCACCGGCGGCGGGATCACCGTGCACTCCGACGTCGCGACCGAGTGGGCCGAGACGCGGTGGAAGGCCGAGCGGCTGCTCGCAGCGCTCGCGCCCTCGGGGCCGTCGGCTCCTGCGTCGGCTGAGTCGGACTGACTGTGCTGACGGTTCCACTCACCTGGTGACCGCGATCGTCGGCACTGCTGTTGGAATCACCGGTTCACCGGTGAATCCAACATCCGACAGCCAGCCCGCTACCCCGCACCCTCCGCGTCGGCGTACGCCGCCAGGTCTGCCAGAACCGCGACGACCCCGCGCCGCACGCCGGCCTCGTCGAACGGCTCGGGCTGGATCGCGTTGACCACCTGCACCAGGTCGCCGGTCTGCACGAACCCGGTGACCGCCAGCGTGCCGTCGGTGGTGTCGACGACCAGTCGAGCGTCGTCGGCGAGGTCGACGCTCGGCGTGGCGACGGTGGTGGCCGCGCCGTCGTGCACCGCGCCGAACGTGTCGAACATGTCGTCCAGCCCGCCGGGGTAGAGCGAGTAGTTGAGGTCGAGCGCGACGTCGCCGTCCTCGTCGGGGGTGAAGGTGCACTGCGGACTGCTGTCGGTGCCCGTCGCCTCGCTGAAGCTCGTGCCGAACCGCTCGTCCATCGTGTCCAGGTCGAGGCCACCGCAGGGGTTCCACAGCGCAGGCGTGGTGGTGGGCAGGTCGGGCATCGGGCCGAGGTCGGCGTCGTCGGTCGACCCGCCGCCGCAGCCCGCGAGCCCGACGGCGACCAGCACTGCGAGCGCGGTGAGGCCGGCGCCGCGGACCGGCGCGAGCGGGCGGTTCCTACGCATCGCCGGACCGCCCCGGCAGGGAGAGCACCAGCCGCGCGCCGCCGCCGGGGGCAGCCTCGGCGTGCGCGGTGCCGGAGTGGCGCTCGGCGACCTGGCGCACGATCGACAGACCGAGTCCGGAGCCGGGCATGGTGCGCGACTCCCGCGCACGCCAGAACCGGTCGAACACGTGCTCGCGGTCCTCGGGTGCGATGCCCGGGCCCTGGTCGTCGACGGTCAGCACGCCGCCGGACAGCCGGACGGTGATGGTGCCGTCGTCCGGACCCCACTTCGCGGCGTTGTCGAGCAGGTTGATGACGCACCGCTCCAGGGCCGAGGCCTCGCCGACGACCCGCCACGGCTCGAGTCGTACGTCGATGTCGGCGCCGGGCGCGCGGCGGCGTACACGGGCGACCGCCATCTCGACCACCTCGGCGAGGTCGACCTCGCCCACCACGGGCGCGAGCGGCTCGTCGCGGGCGAGCTCGGTGAGGTCGCCGATGAGCTGGGTGAGCTCCTCGATCTGGCCGCGGATGTCCTCGAGCAGCTCGGTGCGCATCTCGGCCGGGATCGCCTGGGCGTCCTGCTCGGACTGCACGAGCAGGTCGACGTTGGTGCGCAGCGAGGTCAGCGGCGTGCGGAGCTCGTGGCCGGCGTCGGTGACGAGCTCGCGCTGGCGGGTGCGGGAGGCGTCGAGCGCGATGACCATCCGGTTGAACGCCGTCGCGAGCCGGGCCAACTCGTCGTCGCCCTCGACGGGCATCCGGCGCAGCTCCTCGGTCTCGGCGATCCGCTCGACCTCCTTGGTCAGCCGGCGCACGGGCCGCAGGCCGTTGCGGGCGACGCCCCAGCCGGAGATGCCGGCGGCGAGCACGCCCAGCAGGCCGAAGCCCAGCGACCCCCCGCCGAGCCGGCGCAGCAGCTCCTCCTGCTGCTCCAGCGACTGCGCGATGACCACGGCCGCGCCGGAGCGGCCCTCGACCGGGACCGCCACCATCCGGTAGCCGACGCCGTCGACGAGCACGGTGCGCACCGACTCCGGGCGCACCCCGGCCGCGACGGCGACCTCGGGCTCGCCCAGCGGCGGGGCCTCGAACGACAGCGACGCCGAGGCGCCGGTGTCGTCGACGATCGCGATGCGTACGTCGGAGGCGCCGACCGCCCACGGCGGCGTGATCGTGGTGGTGTCGGCCCCCTGGAACAGGTCGGCCTTGGCCGCGATCCGGGCACGGTCCATCAGGTTGGTGTCGAGCTGCCGCGAGAGCTGGTCGCGCGCGGTGAAGAAGGCGCCGCCGGCCACGAAGGCGACGGACAGGCCCACCGCGATGGTGGCCAGCAGGGTCACCCGGCTAGCCAGCGAGCGGCGGTAGTGCCAGCTGCGCTCGGGCTCGGCTCCGCGCCCGCCGGGGCGCCAGCGGCCGGGGCCGGTGGGCGGTGCGGGCGGTGGGGGCGGCACCTCGTCGCGCCGGGTGCTCGGGTCGGGCGGGCCGTCCGGCGCAGTGCCGGGCTCGAGCCGCACGTGCCAGGTCGTCCCCGTCGGGGTCGGCGGCACGGGGGCGGCCGGCGGCGGGGGCGGGGTGGGGGAGCCGGGTGCGCCGCCGGTGCTGCGGCGCCTCATGACTCCTTGAGCACGTAGCCGACGCCACGCACGGTGTGGATCAGCCGCGGCTCGTCCTCGGCCTCGGTCTTGCGCCGCAGGTAGCCGACGTAGACCTCGAGGGAGTTGGCGGTGGTCGGGAAGTCGTAGCCCCAGACCTCCTCGAGGATGAACGAGCGGTCGAGCACCCGGCGCGGGCGGCGCAGGAACATCTCCAGCAGCGCGAACTCCGTGCGGGTCAGCTCGATCTGTCGCTGCCCGCGCAGCACCTCGCGGGTGGAGGTGTTCATCGACAGGTCGGAGAAGACCAGCGACTCGTCCTCGTCGCGGTCGTGCACCACCCGGCGCAGCAGCGCGCGCAGCCGGGCCAGCAGCTCGGGCAGCGCGAACGGCTTGGCGAGGTAGTCGTCCGCCCCGGCATCCAGGCCCTCCACGCGGTCGCCGACGGCGTCCTTCGCGGTCAGCACCAGGATGGGTACGTCGTTGCCGGCGGCGCGCAGCGCGCGGGTCGCCTCGAGGCCGTCGAGGCGCGGCATCATCACGTCCATCACGACGACGTCCGGGGCGATCTGTCCGATGCCCGCGAGCGCCTCGGCGCCGTCGCCGGCGAGCGCCACGTCGTAGCCGTTGAACTCCAGCGAGCGGCGCAGCGACTCGCGCACGGCGCGGTCGTCGTCGACCACGAGGACGCGCGAGCGGGCAGCAGTGGTCACGCTGTCACTCTGCCAGGTGGGGCTGAGTGTGCGCTGAGAGCGCGCGGGACCCGGACGCCCGGGCAGGACCGGTGACGAGCAGGGCGGAGGCTCAGGCGTAGCGCTGCGCCACGTCGGCCACGCGGGCGCCGTCCCCCCCGCCGAAGAGGCAGGCGTGCACCAGCAGCGGGAAGAGCTGGTGCAGTCCGACCCGGTCCTCCCAGCCGTCGGCCAGCGGCGTGACCTCGTGGTAGGCCTCCAGCACGCGCGGGAGGTGCGGCAGCCCGAACAGCGCGAGCATCGCCAGGTCGACCTCGCGGTGACCGCCGTACGCCGCGGGGTCGACGACCGCGACCCGGCCCTCGGCGCCCCAGAGCACGTTGCCGTTCCACAGGTCGCCGTGCAGCCGCGCGGGCGGCTCCTCGGGCACCAGCGTGGTGAGCCGTCGTACGACGTCCTCGACCGCGCGGGTCTCGGCGGCGTCCATCGCGCCGCGGTCGCGGGCGAGCTTGGCGTAGGGCAGCAGGCGGCGCACGGCGTAGAACTCCGCCCACGAGCCGGCGGGCTTCTGCGGCATCGGGAGGGTGGCGATGAAGGTGTCGCCGGCGCCCTCGTCGAAGCCGCCGAAGCCCGGTGCGCCCGCGGCGTGCGTGCGCGCCAGCGCCCGACCGAAGCCGGCGGCGTCCTCGACCGTGCCGCGCGCGGGCTCGACCCACTCCAGCACCAGGCAGTCGTCCTCGGCGGCCAGCACCTGCGGGACGGACACGCCGTCCTCGACCTCGCCGAGCCAGCGCAGCCCGGCGGCCTCGGCCGGGAACAGGCCGGGAACGGCGGGGGACAGCGTCTTCATCAGGGCGGTGGTGCCGTTGCTCATCCGCAGCTTGGTGGCGGTCGCGACGTCGCCGCCGGCGACCGGGGCGGTCGCCATGACGGCGGAGCCGAGGAGCTCCTCGGCGCGGCGGGCGGCGCTGGGCTGGCGTGTCATCCCTCGTCGCCCCCGTCCCGCATCGCCTCTGGCAGGGCCGCCACGATCGCGTCGGCCGCCCGCTCGACCTGGGCGAGCACCTCGTGGAAGCCCTCGTCGCCACCGTAGTAGGGGTCGTCCACCTCGCTGCCGGGGTGCAGCGGGTCGTGGTCGCCGAACAGTCCGACCCGCCCGTCCCGGGCGTCGCGTCCGCCGAGGTCGGCGAGGTTGGAGGCGTCCATCGCGAGGAGCGCGTCGCAGCGCTCGCCGAGCGCGTCGTCGTACTGCTGGGCGCGGTGGTCGCGGCCGTCGTACCCCGCCTGCTCCAGGGTGGCGGCGGCCCGGCGGTCCATCGGGTCGCCGACGTGCCAGCCGCCGGTGCCGCAGCTGACGACCTCGACGACGTCGTCGAGACCGGCCTCGGCGACCTTGTCGCTCAGCACGACGTCGGCCATCGCGGACCGGCAGATGTTGCCCAGGCAGACCAGGCCGACGCTGTAGCGACCGGGGGTGCGGGCGGGAGGGAGCGGGACGAGCGGGTCGGGCATCAGTCCTCGCCCACGAAGCCGTCCACGATCCAGGTGACGATCGTGATGACGATCGACCCACCGACGGCGGTCCAGAACCCGTCGACGTGGAAGCCGATGTCGAAGGCGTTGGCGATGGCGCTGGTGAGCGCGAGCATCGCGGCGTTGATGACGAAGAGGAACAGTCCGAGCGTGAGCAGGATCAGCGGGATCGACAGGATCTGCACGATCGGCTTCACCACCGCGCCGACCAGGCCGAGGATCGCCGACACGATGATCAGCGGGACGATCTTGTCCTGGATCTCGGCCGAGCCGTTGGCGGCACCGTCGAAGTAGATGCCGTCGAACAACCAGGCCGCGACGGCGACCGCGACGGCGGTGGTGAGCACTCGCAGGACGATCCGCATGGGTCCGAGTCTGTCAGGTCCGGACGCGGTCCGCCCGGGCGTGTCGTGCGTGCGCGTCAGGAGGCGCCGAGCGCGCCGAGGATCGCCTCGGCCGCGTCGGAGAGGTGCCCCTCGAGGAACGCGTGCGCCCCCGCGACGTCGTCCTTCTCGAGCAGCAGCACGAGCGCCTCGTGGGACCGCGCCTGGTCGTGGGCGTTGCGGCGCACCCGGTCGACCTGGGCCAGCGCGAGCTTGAGCTCGGTGACCAGCGCCTGCGCCATCGCCATCAGCCGCGGGCTGCCGGTGAGGCCGACGAGGGAGACGTGGAAGGCGAGGTGCAGGTCGTTGAGGTCGCGGTACGACGCCCCCTCGTCGACCGCGCGGACGTACTCGTCGAGCCGCGCCCGCACCTCCGAGCGCCGCTCGGGCGTGGCGTCGCGCCAGGCCAGGACGCCGGCGCCCTCGAGCACGAAGCGGCAGCGGCACACGTCGCGCACCATCGCCGGGTCGGGCGTGGCGACCGAGACGCCGCGGTTGGGCTCGCGGGTGGCGAGACCCTCGGAGACCAGCTGGGCCAGCGCCTCGCGGACGGTCGGGCGGGACACGCCCAGCTGCTCGGCGATGGCCAGCTCGCGCAGCGGCGTACCGCTCTCGACCTCGCCCTCGAACATCGCGCGACGCAACTCGCCGGCCACCCGGTCGACCGTCGAGGCGTGCTCGAGGCGCAGGGTGGAGTAGCGGCCGGCCTGCTCGGACATGCCCCCATCCTCCCGTACGTCGCCGCGCGCGCCACGCCGCGTCCGTCCGGGATCTTGCTCTCCGGGCGCGTGACCCGCACACTGGGCTGGTCAGATTGTCTGACAATCCAGACTCTGACTGGTCCGTCCGGGCCGACGCCGTCCCGCGACGCCCTCCCCGTCGTCCACCCACGTCGTCGAAGGAGCCCGCCGTGCCTGCTCTCTCCCGCCCCGCCGAGTCCGCCCCGTCCGCCCCGTCCGCCGCCAGCCTCCCCTGGGGCCGCCACTACCTCGCGGTCGAGCCGACCCACTTCCGGGTCGAGTACGTCATCAACCCGTTCATGGACCCCGCCGACCAGCCCGACCGGGCCGTGGCGTTCCGTCAGTGGCACGCGATGGTCGACACCCTGCGCGGCCTCGGGGCCGAGGTCGACGTGCTCCCGCAGCGCGCCGACGCCCCCGACATGGTCTACGCGATGAACCTCGGCCTCGGCTGGGTCGACGCCGCCGGCGAGCGCCGCGCGGTGCTGTCGCACATGCGCTACCCGCAGCGCCGGATGGAGACCGCCTCGGCGCACGCGTGGCTGCGCGACCACGGCTGGCGCACGTCGTACGTCGGTCGCGACGGCGTGGGCCCGCACCTCGAGGCCGGCGACGCCTTCGCGTGGCGCGGCGACCTGGTCGTCGGCTACGGACCGCGCACCGAGGAACTCGCGCTCAAGCACCTCGCCACCGACCTCGGCGTCCGGGTGCACGGCGTCCGCATCACGCACCCCGGCATGTACCACCTCGACCTGGCCTTCTGCCCGCTCGACGAGCGTCGCGCGCTGGTCTGCCCGTCGGCCTTCGACGAGGCCTCCGCGCAGGCGCTGCTCGACCTGGTGCCCGAGCCGGTCGTGCTCACCGAGGAGGAGGCGCTGACGTCGTTCTGCGCCAACTCCGTCGTCGTCGGCCGCACCGTCGTGATGCCGGCCTGCCCCGGCCGGGTGCGCGGACTGCTCGAGGACGCCGGCTTCGAGGTGGTCGTCGTCGACGTGTCGGAGTTCCACAAGGGCGGCGGCTCGATCCGCTGCCTGACCAACCCGGTCGACCTGGTGCTCGGGCGCGACCTGGAGCCGGTCGTCGGCGGCGAGGTGCTGCTCCCGGCCTGAGGCCGCCGACGCTGCCGCCCGGCACACGCGCCGCACAGCCGGTCCCGCTAGCGTCGCGCGGATGGTCTTCCCGTTCGGCGGGCTCGACGTCGTCGTCGCGCTCGTGGTCGCCACCGGCCTCGCGTGCGCGGGGCTCGGGTGGCTGCTGCGCCGGCGGCTGCCGTTCACGACGGCGTGGAGCGTCGCCGGGCTGGTCTGGTCGCTGCTGGTGATCGCGCTGGTGACCCTGGTGCCGACCTCCGACCCCGGCGTGGTGAGCGACGTCGGACGGCTGGAGACCTGCTCGTTCGACTACGGCGGACCCGCGCCCGACGGGTTCTGGATCCTCGGCGGCACCCAGCGCCTGCTCAACACGCTCGTCTTCCTGCCCTCCGGGGTGCTGCTGGTGCTCGCGACGGCGCGGTGGCAGCGGTTCGCCCGCTGGGCCGTGCCGCTCGGGCTGCTCGCGCTGGTCGGCTACTCCGTCGGCATCGAGGCCACCCAGCTCGTGCTGGCGCGGCTCGACCGCCGCTGCGACGTCACCGACGTCGTCGACAACGGGCTCGGCGCGCTCATCGGCGTCGGGGCGGGCGTCGTGCTCGCGCTGGTGCTGCGGCCGTGGCGCGCGCCTCGCCCCGGCGGAACCCCCGCGCGCCCACCCGTCCACCCGCACTAGCCTCGGCGCCATGCCAGCCCCGCAGCCCCGCCCCAACGTCCAGCGGATCCCGGCGTACGTGCCCGGCAAGCCGCCCGAGGTGCGGCCCGGCACGACGGCGTACAAGCTCTCCTCCAACGAGAACCCCTACCCGCCGCTGCCCGGCGTGGTCGAGGCCGCCGACGCCGCCGCGCGGCAGATGAACCGCTACCCCGACATGGGTGCCACCGCCCTGTACGCCGCCCTGGCCGGCCACCTCGGCGTGCCCGCCGACCACCTGTCGCTCGCGACGGGCTCGGTCGGGCTGATCTACCAGGTGCTCAACGGCTGGTGCGAGCCCGGCGACGAGGGCGTCTACGCCTGGCGCTCCTTCGAGGCCTACCCGATCGCCGCGACCGCCGCGGCGGCGACGTCCGTGCAGGTGCCGGTGCTGCCCGACGGTCGCCACGACCTCGACGCGATGGCCGCCGCGATCACCGACCGCACCAAGGTCGTGCAGGTCTGCACCCCCAACAACCCGACCGGTCCGGCCGTCACCCAGACCGAGCTCGACGCGTTCCTGGCGAAGGTGCCGCCGCACGTGCTGGTCGTCGTCGACGAGGCCTACCTGGAGTTCGTCCGGATGGACGACCCGGTCGACGGCATCGCGACGTACGCCGCCCACGACAACGTCGTGCTGTTCCGCACCTTCTCCAAGGCCTACGGGCTCGCGGGCTTCCGGGTCGGGTACGCCGTCTCGAACGCCCCGATCGCCGCAGCCCTGCGCGCGGTGTCGCTGCCGTTCGGCGTCTCCTCGGTCGCCCAGGCCGCCGCGATCGCCTCGCTGGAGGCGCACGACGCGCTGCTGGAGCGGGTCGAGGCGCTCGTCGTCGAGCGCGCCCGGGTGTACGACGGCCTGCGCGAGCTCGGCTGGGACGTCCCCGAGCCGCAGGGCAACTTCGTGTGGTTCGGCCTCGGCGAGCGCACGGGCGACTTCGCCGCCGCGGCCGACGCCGTCGCGCTGACCGTCCGGCCCTTCGCCGGCGAGGGCGTGCGGGTGAGCATCGGCGAGGTCGAGGCCAACGACCGGCTGCTCGCGCTGGCGGCCGACTTCCCGCGCTGAGCGGGAGCCGCACCCGCCCACCACCACCCGTCCGTTACGCAGGAGCAACGCTCGTCCGGGAGACTGTGCGCCATGTCGATCAAGGTCGCCCTGGAGCACCGCACGACCTACACCTTCGAGAAGCCGATCTCGGTGGCGCCGCACGTGGTGCGCCTGCGCCCGGCACCGCACTGCCGCACGCCGATCGAGGCCTACTCGCTGGACGTGAAGCCGGCTGGCCACTTCCTGAACTGGCAGCAGGACCCGTTCGGCAACTGGCAGGCCCGCCTGGTCTTCCCGGAGAAGGTGAAGACGCTCGACATCACCGTCGGCCTGGTCGCCGACATGGTGACGATCAACCCCTTCGACTTCTTCGTCGAGGAGTACGCCGAGACCTTCCCGTTCACGTACGCCGACGAGCTGAAGGCCGACCTGGCGCCGTACCTGCGACCGGTCGTCGACGCCGGGCAGGCCGACGCGTTCCGCCGCAGCCTCCCCGAGCCGGACGGCACCCAGCGCACGGTGCTGTTCCTGGCCGACCTCAACGCCGCCGTGCAGCGCGAGATCGCCTACTCGGTGCGGATGGAGGCCGGCGTGCAGACGCCGGACGAGACGCTGCACCGCCGGATCGGGTCGTGCCGCGACTCCGCCTGGCTGCTCGTCGCGATGCTGCGGCAGCACGGCCTAGCCGCGCGCTTCGTCTCCGGCTACCTCGTCCAGCTCGCGGCCGACCAGGAGGCGCTCGACGGCCCCAGCGGCCCGACCGAGGACTTCACCGACCTGCACGCCTGGGCCGAGGTCTACGTGCCGGGTGCCGGCTGGATCGGCATGGACCCCACCTCGGCCCTGTTCGCCGGTGAGGGCCACATCCCGCTCAGCGCGACGCCCCACCCGAGCTCCGCCGCCCCGATCGAGGGCGCCACGGAGCCGACCGAGGTGGAGTTCTCCTTCCACAACGTCGTACGCCGGGTGCACGAGGACCCCCGGGTCACCAAGCCGTACGACGACGCGTCGTGGCAGCGGATCGACGCGGTGGGCGAGTCGGTCGACCAGCGCCTGGTCGCCGGCGACGTCCGGCTGACGATGGGCGGCGAGCCGACGTTCGTCAGTCTCGACGACGCCACCTCCGACCAGTGGAACACCGACGCCGACGGTCCCGAGAAGCGTGCGCTCGCCCGCGACCTCGCCGACCGGCTCCAGGCGGTCTACGCCCAGGGCGGCGTCGTGCACCGCGGCCAGGGCAAGTGGTACCCCGGCGAGCCGCTCCCGCGCTGGAACATCGCCCTCCAGTGGCGCACCGACGGCCAGCCGCTGTGGCGCGACCCGGCCCTGCTGGCCGAGCCGTGGGAGGAGTCCGACGTCGAGCAGGACGTCGCCCGCGAGCGCGCGGAGCTGCTGGCCCGCCGGATCACCCGCACGTTCGGCCTGCCGCAGGAGCAGCTGCGCGGGGCGTACGAGGACCCGTTCCTGGCGCTGGCCGAGGAGGTCCGCAAGCCCGTCGGCAAGCGACCCGACGAGGATGACGTCATCGCCGCGGTGGCCACCCTGCCCCGCAAGGACCGGCCGCACGGTCGGCACGAGGACGTCGCCGAGCAGCACCAGGACCGCGACGGCAGCGCCCCCGCGGGCACCGTCACCGGCCCGGGCGGCAGCACCGAGGCGGACGACCGGCACGACGAGAAGGACGCCGACCAGGAGAGCGAGAGCCAGCGCGCCCAGGCACGCGACGCCCGTGAACGCGCCCGTGCCGAGGCGGTCGCGCGCGGCGAGGAGCCGCCCGCCGACGGCTACGACGAGTACGACGAGGACGACCTGCCCGACGTGGTGGAGTCGCTCGACGAGGACGCCGGCGACGCCGTCGGCTGGGTGCTCCCGCTCGTCACCGGCAACTGGTGGACGTCGCCCCAATGGCGCTTCCGGCGCGGCCGCCTGGTGCTCACGCCGGGTGACAGCGCGGTCGGCCTGCGGCTGCCGCTCGACTCGGTGGCCTGGGACGACCCGGAGTACGCCGGCGAGCCGTCGTACCTCGAGGCCGGCCCGCCGCTGGTCACCTCGCTGCCGAAGGTGAGCATCGTCGACCCGTCGGGCGCCCCGACGACCGCGCTGGCCTTCGAGGCCCGTGACGGCCACGTGCACGTGTTCCTCCCGCCGACCGACCGGCTCGAGGACTACGCCACCCTGCTGCGCGTCATCGAGCTGTCCGCGCGCCGGCTCGGCGTACCGGTCGTCATCGAGGGCTACGGTCCGCCGCCGGACGCCCGCCTCACCAGCCTCACCGTCACGCCCGACCCGGGCGTCATCGAGGTCAACGTGCAGCCGACCACGTCGTGGGCCGAGCAGCGCGACCTCACCACCCGGCTCTACGAGGAGGCCCGCCAGGCCCGCCTGGCGACCGAGAAGTTCGACCTCGACGGCCTGCACACCGGCACCGGCGGCGGCAACCACATCACCCTCGGCGGCCACCAGCCGATCGACTCGCCGCTGCTGCGGCGCCCGGACCTGCTGATCAGCCTGGTCGCCTACTGGCAGCGCCACCCGTCGCTGTCCTACCTCTTCTCGGGGCGCTTCATCGGCCCGACCAGCCAGTCGCCGCGCTTCGACGAGGGCCGGCCGGAGTCGGTCTACGAGATGGAGATCGCGATCGCGGAGGTGCAGCGCCTCGCCCGCGAGCAGCAGCTCTACGGCCTCGAGCCGCGGCCGTGGCTGGTCGACCGCGCGCTGCGGCACCTGCTGACCGACCTCACCGGCAACACGCACCGCGCCGAGTTCTGCATCGACAAGCTCTACAGCCCCGACTCCTCGCGCGGTCGCCTGGGCCTGCTGGAGCTGCGCGGCTTCGAGATGCCGCCGCACCCGCAGATGGCGCTGGTCCAGGCGCTGCTGGTGCGCAGCCTGGTCGCGATGTTCTGGGAGCAGCCGCTCGACACCGACGTCGCGCCCCTGGTGCGCTGGGGCACCCGCCTGCACGAGGACTTCCTCATGCCGCAGGGCGCCATCGAGGACATCGGCGAGGTCGTCGCCGACCTCAACCGCGCCGGCATCCCGTTCGAGGAGGAGTGGCTCTCGCCGTTCACCGAGTTCCGGTTCCCGCGGATGGGCACCGCCACGCTCGGCCCGGTGCGCCTGGAGCTGCGCCAGGCCATCGAGCCGTGGCACGTCCTCGGCGAGGAGGCCACCGCCGGCGGTACGTCGCGGTACGTCGACAGCTCGGTCGAGCGGCTCCAGGTCAGCGTCCAGGGGTTCAACCCGGCCCGGCACATCGTCACCTGCCAGGGCGTCCCGGTGCCGCTCACCCCGAGCCTGCACCCCGACGAGTACTACGCCGGGGTCCGCTACCGCGCCTGGCAGCCGTGGTCGGCGCTGCACCCGTCGATCCCGGTGCACGCGCCGCTGCACTTCGACGTGGTCGACGTGGGCGCGCAGGTCAGCCTGGGCGGGGCGACGTACCACGTCGTGCACCCCGGGGGCATGGCCTACGACCACCCGCCGGTCAACGCGCAGGCCGCCGAGGCGCGCCGGGCGAGCCGGTTCGAGCAGCGCGGGCACACCGCCGGCCGCATCGACGTGGGCTCGCTGCACGCGCTGGCCCACCGGGTGCGCACCGACGAGTACCCGCACACCCTCGACCTGCGCCGGGTGCCTCAGGACCTGCTGGTGCGGCCGATGCAGTAGGGGCAGCCGTAGGCTCCCCCCACCTCGTGCCCGGCGCCCGCCGCGCACCCGAGACCCGCAACAGACCAGCCAGAAGACCAGCCAGAAGACCAGCAAGAAGACAGCCGTGACCGTCATCCGCGACTACGCCGCGGGGCTCAACCAGCCCACGCTCGGCGGTGACCCGCACCGGTACGACGAGGTCGTCGGCCGGGACGGGAGCCTGCGCGCGCCGTGGAAGGGGCTGGCGGAGCGGGCGGTCCGGCTGACACCCGGCGACCTGGCCCGCGCCGACGACGACATCGTGCGCGCGCTCGCCGACGACGGCGTCACCTACGGCCGGCCCGGGCGCCGGCCCGGCCCGTGGCGGCTCGACCCGGTCCCGCTGATCCTCGACGCCGCGTCGTGGGGCCAGCTCGAGATCGGCCTCGCCCAGCGCGCCGAGCTGCTCAACGCCGTCCTGGCCGACCTGTACGGCGAGCGCCGGCTGCTCGCCGAGGGCCTCGTGCCGCCGGCGGTGGTGATGGGCCACGCCGGGTACGCCCGCGTCGTCGCCCGCCCGTCGTTCCACGAGCCGCACCCGCTGGTGCTGTCGGCGACCGACCTGGGCCGCGACGCGCACGGCGAGTGGCGGGTGCTGGCCGACCGCACCCAGGCGCCGTCCGGGCTCGGCTACGCGATGGAGAACCGCCGGGTGCTCTCCCGGGTGCTCCCGCAGCTCTACCGCGAGTCCGGCCTGCACCGGATGGCGCCGTTCTTCTCCGCCCTGCGCTCGGCGCTCCAGCAGGCCGCCGCCGGCGACATGCCCGACCCGCGGGTCGTGGTGCTCTCGCCCGGCAGCCACTCCGAGACGGCGTACGACCAGGCGTTCATCGCCTCCGCGCTCGGCTTCCCGCTCGTCGAGGGCAGCGACCTCGTCGTGTGCGACGGCTGGGTGCAGATGCGGGTCTTCGGGCGTCTGGAGCGCGTCGACGTCATCCTGCGCCGCGTCGACTCCGACTGGAGCGACCCGCTGGAGCTGCGCGGCGACTCCCGGCTCGGCGTCGCCGGGCTCACCGAGGCCGTCCGCCGCGGCCGGGTGCGGGTCGTCAACGGCCTCGGCGCCGGCGTGCTGGAGAACCCCGCCCTGCTGCCCTACCTGCCCGCGGTCAGCGAGGCGCTGCTCGGCGAGCCGCTGCTGCTCGACTCCGTGCCCACCTGGTGGTGCGGCGACCCGGAGTCGCGCGAGCGGGTGCTGGACGACCTCGAGCACCTCCAGGTGCGCCGCATCGACGGCCCACCGACCGAGCTCGCCGAGCTCGGCCCGGACGAGATCCGCGCCCGGGTGCTGGCCGCCCCGCACGCGTACGTCGGCCAGGAGCTGCTGCCGCTCTCGCAGGCGCCGGTCTGGCGCGGCGCGACGGTGCCCGGTCGCGAGGTCCGTCCGCAGGCGCTGACGCTGCGCACGTTCACGCTGCGCTACGGGTCGGCGTACCGACCGCTCGTCGGCGGCCTGGTCACCCTCATCGAGCCCGCGAACGCCGTCGACCGTTGGTCGCCGCAGCGCTCCAAGGACCTGTGGGTGCTCAAGGAGGACCCCGCCCAGCCCGACCAGGGTCTGCCGGAGGTCCAGCCGCTCACCCACGCCCGGTCGTCGACCGGCACGGTGCCGCGCGTCCTGGAGGACATGTTCTGGTTCGGCCGGGAGTCCGAGCGCTGCGAGGACATGCTGCGGCTGGTGCTGGTCTGCCACGCGCTGGCCGACGACTACCGCACCCGCCCGACGTCCACCGGCAACCAGGGCCTCCAGGTCATGCTGACCGCCGTCGCCCGGCTCGCGGGGCGCCAGGACACCGACGACCTGGACGCGGAGTTCCGCTCCCTGCTGCTCGACTACGACCGGGTCGGCTCCTTCGCGCACAGCCTCGACGGTCTCCGCGACGCGCTCGCCGGCGTCCGCGACCAGCTCTCGCCCGACATCTGGCGCGCCTTCGGCGTCACCGAGCGGGCGGCGTACGCCCTGGAGACCAACAACCACAGCCACCAGGTCGCCGACAGCGCCGGCCGGATGCTCACCGGCGTGCTCTCGCTCCAGGGCGTGCTGGCCAACATGATCCGCGACCACGGCTGGCACATGGTCCACCTCGGCCACCACCTCGAGCGGGCGCTCCAGCTGTGCCACCTGATGCGGGCCACCACGACCCGCCGCCGGGGCATCGACGTCGACCGCGAGGTGCTGACGGCGGTGCTCAACGCCGCCGAGAGCGCCGTGACGCACCAGCGCCGCTACCGCGGCTACGTGCGCACCGGCGGCGTGCTCGAGCTCCTGCTCACCGACCCCGACAATCCCCGGTCGCTGCAGTTCAACCTCGCCGAGCTCGCCACGCACCTCGCGGCGCTGCCCGCGTCGACGGGCTCCTCGCGCCCCGAGCGGCTCGTCACCGTGCTGCTGGAGCAGCTCGCCGAGACCGAGGTCGCCACACTCGTCGCGATCGGTGGGGAGTCCCGCCCCAACCTCGAGGCCTTCCTCGACCAGATGCTCGCCCAGCTCACCCGGCTCGGCGAGGCCGTCTCCGAGCTGCACCTGGCGACCGGGCCCGCGCCGCAGTCGCTCGTCGGGCTGCCGGTCGTCGACTCCTTCGACACCGACGCCGCCACGGGGGAGGTGCGCCTGCCGTGAAGTACGCCGTCCGCCACACCACGACGTACACCTACGACAAGCCAGTGAGCGACAGCCTCGGCGTCGCGCACCTGCGCCCCCGGGTGCTGCCCTGGCAGACCGTCGAGGACTACGAGGTGCAGGTCGCCCCGGCGCCCAACGACCTCCGCGAGGACCTCGACCACTACGGCAACCACGTGACCTACTTCCAGCTCACCGAGCCGCACCAGCGGTTGGTCGTCGAGGGCCGCGGCACCGTCGAGGTGCTCACCCCGGTGCACGCCGAGGAGACCCTGGTGACCCCGTGGGAGCGGCTGCGGCCGCTCGTGCAGACCGCGGCCCCGCTCGCGTGGACGGCCACCGACGTCGCGCTGCCCTCGCCGCTGGTCGACCAGGTGCCCGGCGCGCACGACTACGCCACGGCGTCGCTGCGGCCGGGTCGGCCGGTCGGCGAGGCCGTCACCGACCTGATGCACCGCATCCACGCCGACTTCGAGTACGACGACACCGCCACCACCGTCACCTCGACCATCGCCCACGTGCTCGAGGCCCGCGCCGGCGTCTGCCAGGACTTCGCGCACCTGCTGCTCGCCTGCCTGCGCGGGCACGGCCTGGCCGCCCGCTACGTCAGCGGCTACCTGTCCACCGACCCGCCCCCCGGACGCGAGCGGGTGGTCGGCGCCGACGCCTCCCACGCCTGGGTCGAGGTCTGGCTCGGCGGTGACGACTGGCTCGCCCTCGACCCCACCAACGACCAGTGGGCCGGTGACCGCTACGTGACCGTGGCCTGGGGTCGCGATTACGGTGACGTGCCGCCGCTGAAGGGCGTCATCTTCACCGAGGCCCGCAAGTCGACGATGCAGGTCGCGGTCGACGTGGCACCGTGGGCTCTCCAGGGGTGACCGACACCCGACCACGCGCGCTAGGGGAGAGCATGAGCACCGCTCGCGAGCGACGCTCCTCCCGCGTGCCGCGCCACCGCGACGTCGGCCGCGCCAAGGTCCGACCCCGCGCCCGGCTCGTCGCCGCGGTGCTGCTGGCGGTCGTGGTGGTCTCCGGCGTCGGCGTGCTCCTCTCGCGCACCGGGGCGGGACCTGGCGACGCCGCCCGCGCCTACTCCTTCGCGTCCGCCCGCTACGACTGCGACGGCTTCCAGGCCTCCACGACCGAGTCGCTGCGCGAGCGTCTCGACCAGGGCCCGTGCGCCCAGGGCGTGTCCGGGATCGGCCTGCGGTCGGTCTACGCGCTGCGGGTCGAGGTCGAGCGGGTCGTCGAGGACGGCGACTCCGCCACCGTGCGCACCTACGAGACCTGGACGACGCCCGACGACGCGCCCGGTGCCCAGCCCGGCGACCACACCGGCCGCTACGTCTACCTCGTCAAGCGCGTCGACGGCACCTGGCTCGTCGACCGCTCCTACATCGTCGAGCTCGACGGCACCACGATCGACCGCGACCTCGACCCCGAGATCCAGGCTGAGCTGGACTCGGTCGACGGCTGAGCCGGCCCGTGGGCCCGGCCCTCCGACCCGGCCTCAGGCCCGCTCTGGCAGGTTGGACGCCGTGAGCCGCTCCGTACGTCGTCGTACCGCCCTGGCGCCCGCCGTGCTCGGGCTCGTGGTGCTGCTCGGCGCGAGCGCGTGCAGCGAGGAGGCCGGCCCAGTCGACGACGGCACCGCGCCCGCGCTGTCGACCGCCGAGTCCGACACGCTCGCCTCCGCCGGCGTCGACGCGGTGGCCACCGACGGGCCGCAGTACGCCGACGCCGACGTGGTCGCCGCGGCGCTCACCCGTGCCGACCTCACCGACCCGTCCGGCGACGACGCCCTCGCCGACGCGCTCGACCTCTCCCCGTCAGCCGCCGGCCTACTCTCGACCCTCGGCCGGGTGCCGTCCGGCTCCGGCGACGCCTGGGTCGTGCTGGTCTTCGACGACCCATCGTCCGCGCGCCTGTGGGCCGGCGGCGTCGAGACGGTCTTCGCCGACGCCGACCTGGAGCAGGCGCGCTCGGGCTACTACGCCGGCAACCTCGTCGCCTTCGCCACCGGGGGCGCCGGCGACGCCCTGCGGACGGCGCTGGTCGACCTCGCCGGCCCGGCGGGCGGGTCGACGCCCTCGGGCACCGCCACCGCCGACTGACGTCCGGGAAAACCCGGCTCGGGACGCTGCACACGCCCCGTGGTTTCTGCGAGGCTGGCGCTCGTCATCGCCCCACGACCCCCACGACCCCCACGGAGGCCACGATGAGCGACCAGGGTGGACAGGCTCCAGCCGGCTGGTACCCCGACGGCCAGGGCGGTCAGCGCTACTGGGACGGCGGAGCGTGGCTCGAGCCGGGCCAGGGTCCGGCGCAGGACACCGGCGGCTACCCGCCGCCGCCCGCCCCCGCGACCACCCCGGCGTACGGCACCCCGACCGGCGGGCCGGGCGGACCGGCCTCGCAGAAGAAGTCCCGGGGGCCGCTCGTGGCGCTGCTCGGCGTCGCCGGGCTGCTCGTGGTCGCGGTCGTGGTCGCGCTGGTGCTCGTGCTGTCCGGCGGGTCGGACGACCCCGAGGAGGTGGTCGAGGCCTTCCTGGCCGCGGCCGAGGACCAGGACTGCGACGCCGCCGAGGACCTCGTCACCGACGACTTCATCGGCGGGGAGGACCTCTGCGAGGGCTCCGACACCGAGGACCGGCTGGAGCCGGGGTCCTACGAGATCGGCGACGCGGAGGTCGACGGCGACCAGGCGACCGTGCCGGTGACGATCAGCGAGGACGGCACCGACGTGCCATTCCTCTTCCAGCTGGTCGACGACGGCGACGGCTGGCGGATCGACGACGTCGGCTTCGACACCGACGCGTTCGACCTGCCCGACCTGGGCGACCTGGGCGACGACTCCGTCGCTCCGGACGACGATGGCTCCAGCGACCTCGGGGACCTCCCGACGGACCTGCCCACGGACCTGCCCACGGACCTGCCCACGGACCTGCTGTCGGACTTCCCGTCGGACTTCCTCAGCGACTTCCCCACGGACTTCCCGACCGACTTCCTCAGCGACTTCCCGACCGACCTGCCCACCGATCTCGGCGACCTCGAGGACTTCGAGGACCAGCTCGACGACCTGCTGTCGGAGTTTCCGACGGACCTGTTCTCCGACTTCCCGACGGACTTCCCGACCGGCTGATGCCTCGACGCGTTCGGGTGGGGTGCGACGGGGGCGTCGTGCCCCACACTTTCCACGGTCTCGGGCGACGACGCCCGGGACCGTCACCCACGTCTCCCGAGGAGAGAGTCCTGAAAGCCTTCCGCTGCCGGGTGTGCGACAACGCCCTGCACTTCGAGAACTCCGTCTGCGTCTCCTGCAGCACCCCGCTCGGCTTCTCGCGCGCCGAGCGCGCCATCGTCCCGGTCGACGCCACCGGCCGGTACGTCGACGCGACCGGCACGTCCTGGTACGTCTGCGCCAACCTCAACCTCAGCGGCTGCACCTGGCTGTCCGCCCATGCCGGCGGCCAGTGCTCCTCGTGCGACCTGACCCGCCCCCGCCCCAACGACGACGACCTCGTCGGCCTGGACAACTACCCGGCCGCCGAGCAGGCCAAGCGCCACCTCCTCGTCGAGCTCGACAGCCTCGGCCTGGAGGTCGTGGGCTACGCCGACGACCCCGAGAACGGCATCGCGTTCGACCTGCTGTCCTCGGTCGAGGAGAACGTCGTCATCGGCCACGCCGACGGCGTCATCACCATCGACCTCGCCGAGTCCGACGACGCCTACCGCGAGAAGGTCCGGGCCCAGATGGCCGAGCCCTACCGCACCATGCTCGGCCACTTCCGCCACGAGTTCGGCCACTACGCCGAGTGGCAGCTGGTCCGTGGCGACGAGGTCATGGAGCGGTGCCGCGAGCTGTTCGGCGACGAGTCGGCGAGCTACCAGGACGCCATCGACCGGCACTACGAGGAGGGAGCGCCCGAGGGCTGGGAGGAGAGCTACATCTCCACCTACGCCACGATGCATCCCTTCGAGGACTTCGCCGAGACCTGGGCGCACTACCTGCACGTCTGCGACGCGATCGAGACCGCTCGCGAGTACGGCCTGGTCACGCTGGGCACGGTCAGCGACTTCTCGCGTTTCCGCGACGTCGTCACCGGGGTATGGACCCCGCTGTCGGTGGCGCTGAACCAGATGAACCGCAGCATGGGCAAGGACGACCTCTACCCGTTCGTGATCCCCGAGCCCGTGCTGGAGAAGCTGGAGTTCGTCGCCGGACTGGTGCCGGCGACGTCGCAGGGCGCCGGCTGAGCACTCTGACACGATGCGGGGGCCACCAGGCCCGCACCCGCCGACCCGAGGAGCACCCACGATGAGTGACCCGAACCAGCCCAGCACCCCCGCCGGGTGGTACCCCGACGGCCAGGGCAACCTGCGGTGGTGGGACGGCTCGCAGTGGACCGACCACGTCACCCCGGTGCCCGACGGCGGCGCGGGCGACACCCCGGCCGACGGTCAGTCGGTGCACGACGCGCCGACGATGGTGGGGCACCGTCCCGGCGCCGGGCAGTCGTCCGACGAGCCGGCGCAGCCCGACCAGCCCGACCAGCCCGAGCAGCCCGACCAGCCCGAGCAGCCCGACCAGCCCGACCAGCCCGAGCAGCCCGACCAGCCCGAGCAGCAGGCCGACGCGGCGCCGCCCGCCGACGCCACCCGGGTGGCCGGTAGCGGCGGCGCGTTCGGCGCCCCGTCGTACGGCGCCCCCGGGCAGCAGGTCAGCCAGCCCCAGCAGCCCGGCCAGCCGGGGCAGCCGGGCGGGGCGCCCTCGTGGGGCCCGCCCTCGGGCGCGCCCGGCCAGCAGGCGGGCGCGCCGTCGTACGGCACCCCCGCCGGGCAGCCCGGCCAGGCGGGACCGTCCGGTCAGTGGGGCCCGCCCGGTGGCGGGCAGCCCTCGTGGCAGCAGCCCGGCGGCGGCCAGCCGTCGTGGCAGGCCGGGCCGGGTGCGCCGAAGAAGAAGTCCAACCTCGGTCTGCTCCTCGGCCTCGGCGGCGGTGCGCTCGTGCTGCTGGTGATCGTGGTCGTGCTGGCGCTCGCCGTCGTCGGCGGCGGGTCCAGCCCGCAGGACGTCGCGGAGGAGTACGTCGACGCGTCGGGCTCCTTCGACATCGGCACCCGTTGCGAGCTCATCACGGCCGACGACCAGCAGGCGCTCTTCGACGAGTACGACGCCGACGACTGCGACGGTGTCGACTCGGCCTTCACCGACAGCCTCGACAGCGAGATGCAGAGCCAGTTCGAGGACGCCCGCGACGACTTCGAGATCGACTTCGAGCTCGAGGACGCCCAGGAGGACGGCGACCGCGCCGAAGTCGACTACACCGTCACCACGCAGTACACCGGCGACGACGAGGACATCGCGTCGTTCTTCGGCGACGAGGAGCAGACCGACGAGGGCACCCTCGTGCTGGTCAAGGAGGACGGCGACTGGAAGGTCTCGGAGTCCGAGTCCTCCTGAGGTCCTCCTGACGCCCGCACCGTCGTACGACGCGTGACGCCGGTCGCTGCCCGTCCCGGGTGGCGACCGGCACCGCCGACCGGGTGAGGTCCGCGGTCCTAGAGTCGACGTCATGAGCACGTCGACGGACCACACCCCGACCTACGTCGAGAAGGGCAAGGCGTTCGACCGGGACATGAACTACGTCCCGGACCGGATCACGAAGGACGCCCGCACCCCCGATCACGGGCCCGTCGAGGGCGAGCTGTGGCCGGTCGAGCCCGGCCGCTACCGGCTCGTCGCCGCCCGTGCCTGCCCCTGGGCCAACCGGGCGATCATCGTCCGCGAGCTGCTCGGCCTCCAGGACGTCATCTCCATCGGCCTCCCCGGCCCGACCCACGACGCCCGCTCGTGGACCTTCGACCTCGACCCCGACGGCAAGGACCCGGTGCTCGGCATCGAGCGGCTCCAGGAGGCCTACTTCAAGCGCTTCCCCGACTACCCGCGCGGCATCACGGTGCCGGCGATGGTCGAGGAGTCCACCGGCCTGCTCGTCACCAACGACTTCCCGTGGATCACGCACGACTTCTTCCACGAGTGGAAGGATTTCCACAAGGCCGATGCGCCCGACCTGTGGCCCGCCGACCTCCGCGAGGAGATGGAGGGCGTGATGAAGCGCGTCTTCACCGAGGTCAACAACGGCGTCTACCGCTGCGGGTTCGCCGGCTCGCAGGAGGCCTACGAGGACGCCTACGACCGGCTCTTCACCGCGATGGACTGGCTCGAGGAGCGCCTGTCGACCCGGCGGTTCCTCATGGGTGAGTCGATCACCGAGGCCGACGTGCGGCTCTTCACCACCCTCGCGCGCTTCGACGCGGTCTACCACGGCCACTTCAAGTGCAACCGGCAGAAGCTCACCGAGATGCCGAACCTCTGGGGCTACGCGCGCGACCTCTTCCAGACCCCCGGCTTCGGCGACACCGTCGACTTCGACCAGATCAAGGCGCACTACTACGTCGTGCACACCGACATCAACCCGTCCGGGGTCGTCCCGAAGGGCCCGGACCCGTCGGTGTGGGACGAGCCGCACGACCGCGCCTGACCCGCGCCGTAGGTGGTTGAGCCCGACCGAGCGCCAGCGAGGGCGGTGTCGAAACCACCGGTGACCGTGCTGCGGTCCCGGGCGCGGTGGGCTACTCGACGTCCGTGTCTACTCGACGAACGGAGAGTCAGCCACCCGGGGCGGGGCGGTCGTCGACGTCGAAGACCTGGCCCATCGGGCCGGTCCACTCGAAGACTCCGTCGGGTCTGCGTCGGTATCGCCAGCGGGCGTGGGTCTTCATCCGGTGGTGACGCCTGCAGAGCGGGGCGAGGTTGTTCGTCGAGGTCGGGCCGCCGGCGGCGTAGGGCTCGGCGTGGTCGAGGTCGCAGTGCTCGGCCGCCCGGCTGCAGTGCGGGAACACGCAGGTCGGGTGGAGCCAGCGGACCTGGGCGGCGAGCTTCTCGGTCGGTGTGTAGGAGTCGGTCGAGTAGTCGGCATTCAGGTCGAGCACCTCGCGGACCGTGACGCGGGTAGCGGTCGAGCACCAGTCACGCACCTGGTCGACGCTCACGGTGACGGGCAGGCCGGGGCGGACGAGCGCCTCGCAGGTCGCCTGACCGTTCACCACGTTCACGACCAGCGGCCTGCGCCCGACGCCGTCGGTCTGTAGGTCGAGGGCAACCTGCCCGCGGGCGAGGTCGCCGAGGGCCTTGGCGCGGCGTACGCCGAGCGGGTCGTCCGAGCCGGCTTCTTTGAGGGCGGCGGCGCCGGCGCGGAGGGCGTCCTCGAGGTCGAGGGCGTCGTCGAGGCCGAGGAGTGCGTCGATGGAGACGAGGCCGTGCTTGGCGTTGTCGAGGTCGACGATCACGTCGCGGTGGTCGGAGGGGTCCTCAGGCAGCAGGTCGGGTGCGAACCGGACCATGGCCTCGTCCACGGTGCGGTCGATCTGGGCGAGGGTCGTGCGGGCGGCCGAGGCGAGCTGGGCGTCGACGTACGCCGCGCCGGCCTCGGGGAGCGTGCACGTGGCGGCGGCGATCTTGCGGGCCTTCCACAGCGGCAGGTCGAGGGCGGTCACGCGGGACCAGATGCGGGGCAGCCGGTAGCGGAGCTCGATGAGTTCACCGACGTACCGCGACCCGGACTGGCGAGAGAGGCCGAGGGCGGCGGCGAT
>PBYI01000051.1 GCA_002729525.1 Nocardioides sp. | reverse complement strand
CCGTCGAGTTCGAGGACGACCACTACCGGCACAACCCCGGCGCCGACTACCGTCGGCGCGTCAGTTCAGAGCCTCCACTGAACCCGGCACGCGACAGTCCAACGCCAGGTTCCAGTCCAAGATCCCCACGATCGGCGAGTACGCCGACCACTGGATCTCGGGCTTGCGGCTGCAGAACTCCACCATCGAGGGCTACAAGAAGATCGTCCGCAACCACGTCACGCCGTACCTCGGCACGATGCGGCTCGACAAGCTCACCGCCACCAGGATCGCGTCCCACTACCGACAGCTGGAGACCTCCGGCCGACGCGACAAGCCCGGGCACGGCAAGCCACTCTCAGCCAACACCGTCTCCAAGGTCCACGTCCTGCTCGCCGCCATGCTCGACGCCGCCGTCGATGACGGGCTGATCCTGCTCAACCCGGCCAAGAAGAAGCGCACCGTCAACCCGCCAAGCCCGAGCCAGGTACGCGCGCAGAAGCCCGAGATCGTCACGTGGACCGGCCCCCAGCTCCATGACTTCCTGACCTGGAACCGCGACGAGCTCAACGACGAGCTGTTCCCGCTCTGGCGAACCCTCGCCTACACCGGCATGCGTCGCTACGAGGCCCTCGCGCTGCGCTGGTCCGACATCAGCTTCACCACCGGCAGGATCAGCCTGCGCCGAGCCGTCGACGTCACCCTCCCCAACACCACCAAGGTCACCAAGACCGGCAACGCTCGCGTCATCGACATCGACGCCGAGACCCTGCGGGTCCTCAAGGCCCTCAAGTCCGACCGGGGTGCCATCTCCCTCGACCTTGCGCGTGCCGATGCCTACGTCTTCGGCGACGACAAGGGAGCCATCCGTGTGCCTGACGCAGTGACGAGTCGATGGACCAGGCGCCTCGACTGGGCGGCCGCCAAGATCGAAGGCCTGCCCCGCGTCACACTCAAAGGGCTGCGGCACACCCACGCCACCTTGCTGCTGGAGCTCGGGGAGCACCCCAAGGTCGTCCAGGAACGCCTCGGGCACTCCACCATCACCACGACCATCAACATCTACAGCCACGTCACCCCGACGATGCAGAAGAGCGCAATCGACCGCTTCGCCGCACACCTCGGCGACGACGTCGCCGGTGCCTAGCCAGACCTTCGAGTACACGGCCTGACCGTCTACGAATCGAGCACGATTCCCTTGTGCCACCGCGCATTCGCAGGTGGGAGGGCCAAGTCACCTCCCCAGTCACATGGCAAGTGACAACCTCGGCCAGGCCAGCGTGCGGGCCACCCTTCGCCGCAGCAGGCGGCGAACCACGAACTACCTCAGCGCCGGGCCTACGGCTAGCACAAGGCGCTCAAGTTCGTCGACCGCCTTGTTGCCTGGCTCATCCAGAAGCTCAACGATCGCTTCAGCGCGGGCCAGTGCCACCTGAGCGACGTGCCGATCTACATCTGCGCCTGCTGACATTGTCGTGGCCTCGTCCGCATCCACGTCGGTGTACGCCGCCAGTTGACGCTGCACCATCTCCACCTGGGCAGCGAAATGCTTCAGTCGGCCCTCAAGCCGGCGCTGCATCTTCTCCGCTTCCCGCTTGCATCCGGGATCGTGGTACTTCGCTCGTCGTCCGGGACCGGTGCTGTGCTGCATCCGGACATCGCACCGAGGGTTCGCGCAGAAGCCGTCGAGGAACTCCGGCTCTGGTGCATCACCGTCGACTCGGCCAGCGTCGACCAAGCGGGCGTTGAGGGCCGTCATCGGTCATCCACCGACGAACAATCCGCGCGAAATGTCACAGCCCAAACGTAGGCCATTCGCACAGGTCAGACGGGGTGGCGCGCCGACGGCTCTGGAGGTGTCGGACCGCCATGCGACCCAGGACTCGCCGTAATCCACGAATTGAATCCGAGCGAAATTGCGACGGCACAGACTGAAGACGCGGCCAAGGCCGCCGGACGCCAGACGGCGCCCGAGCCCAGACGGGTACGAAGGAGAAGAGCATGACCAAGAAAAAGGGTGTGCACATCACACCCCGTGACGACGGCCAGTGGAACGTGGTCCGTGACGGCGCCCAGCGCGCGTCGTACGTGCACTCGACACAAGCGGAAGCCCCCGACGCCAGCCGTGACACCGCTCGGCGCGAGAAGACCGAGCTGTTCATCCACGGACGCGACGGCAAGATCCGCGACCGCGACTCCTACGGCGGAGACCCGCACCCACCGAAGGGCTGACGACGATGGCGAACTTCAATGCCAGCCAGTTCAACGCGCAGATCCGCGCTGCCCAGCGCCGCGCAGAGCAGCAGTTGCGCCGCGAGATCGACCGCGTCAACCGTGCCAACCAGCGTGCGGTGAATGAGTACAACCGCCAGGTCGACGCTCACAACAAGCGTGAGATCGACCGCGTAAACCGTGCCAACCCGAAGGCTGTCGACGACTACAACCGCCAGGTCGCGGCCGCGAATCGGAAGGCTGACGCCCACAACAAGCGCGTGATCGACGACCTCAACAAGCGCCTCCAGCAAGGCAGCACCACGGTCCGGTACACCGAACCGGAGCGCCGTCTGGCGGAGCGCGTCCATGACGCTGTCGCTCACCTGGACCCTCGGGAGTACGACACCTTCCTCAGTTACGCCCGACTCGACGGCGAAGAGATCGCCATCCAGCTGCGCGACGCCCTTGAAGCCCGGCGGGTGGCCGTGTGGTTCGACCACGTGGCCATCCAGCCCGGAAGGAGCCAGGCGTTGCAGATGGACCAAGGACTTCGAAAGGCACGATCGGGGATCGCCCTGCTTACCCCGGCCTACCTAGCAGGTCGCTTCTGGACCGAGCGCGAGCTCGGAGCGCTTCTTGGGAAGTCGACCCTCATCCCGGTGCTACACCAGGTGACGTTCGACGATGTCAAGGAATACAGCGGGATCCTCCCCGACCTCGCGGGATTCACCACCGCAAACGACACCGTGGAGGAGATCGCCGAGAAGATCGCCGCAGCAGTACTGGTCACCGAGTCCTAAGCTAAGTGACCCTCAGAGCAGCTTCGGCACGCGCAATCTCGGCCGGGTGAGGTCGCTTTCAGTTAGGCAACCGAGATTCGTGCTTACGGTCACTCGCGCGGCCGCCCCGGCTCAACCTCCTCCTGCTCCTCACTGAATCTCCCCCTGGCCAGCATGAGGTCGAGAGCCGCTGAGGCTGCTGGCTGAATCCGGAACGGCCACCCGGTGCGGATGAAGTCCTCGTTGTCGTCGTCGAAGGTCCCTTCGGGGGTAGGCACCTGCGGCGTCTCATCGCAGGCACGGACCAAGAGATCGTGGACGACGCCAAGTGCACGGACCTCGTCGGCGTTGAACACGCTCCAGGTCCTCCATCGCCAGGGTGATCGATCGTCGATGACGTCGAAGAACTCCTCCACGTACTCGCCGACGCCCATCGACCGCACGCCGTCGTCACCTTCTGCGAGCGTCTCCAGTGCCTCGATCGCTCGGTTGCGCAGCCGCTGCTCCACCACACGTTCGCTGGGGTCAGGTGCTGTCGCCATAGACACGATGATCGCAAAGCCAGTGTGCGCGACGTGATGTTCCATCGTCGGGCTTAGCACATATTTCGGCACATGAGCCGAAGGCGGAGCCGCCTCCAAACACAAAGCCCCAGGTCACAGACCTGGGGCTTTAGTGCGCGAGGGGGGAGTTGAACCCCCACGCCCTTTCGGGCACACGGACCTGAACCGTGCGCGTCTGCCTATTCCGCCACTCGCGCGTGTGACCAGGGAACGGTAGCCCAGCCGGTGCGCCGCACCCAAAACGTGGTCCGGTACGCCGCCACCCGACGCCCAGCGCGTCGCGACCAGGCCCCAGCGCGCACGCCCGCCGTACGGCGCGGCACCCCACTGGGTGCGCCTCCACCGATCCGCCCCTCGCTACGATCGCGGGACGCCCCCGAGCAGCCGGGGCGGCTCGGCCTGCCGTCGCGCGGTGAGCCGGGCGGCAACGACGACCACACCCGAGCAAGCAGCAGAGCAAGCGGCACCTGACGCGGCCGAGGACAGCGATCCACCGACGACCACACGAGGAGGTGCGGGACATGGGCGGTCTGCAGCGTTTCGAGCAGCGGCTGGAGCAGATGATCTCCGGCGCCTTCGCGCGCACCTTCCGCAGCGCCGTGCAGCCTGTCGAGATCGCCGCGGCCCTCGAGCGCGAGCTCGACAACAAGGCGCAGGTGCTGTCCCGCGACCGCCGGCTGGTGCCGAACGACTTCCACGTGGAGCTGGCGAAGACCGACCTCGACCGGCTGGCGCCGTACGACTCCACGCTCGCGCGCGAGCTCTCCGACCAGCTCCAGGACCACGCCCGCGGCCAGAGCTACGTCTTCCCCGGCCCGATCCGCATCGGGTTCGAGGAGGCCGACGACCTCACCACCGGGCGCTTCCGGGTGCGCAGCGAGGCGCAGGCCAAGGTGCAGGGCACGGCCACCGACACGCAGGTACGCCGCGCCCGCGCGCTGCTGGAGATCAACGGCACCCGCCACCCGCTCCAGCCCCCGGGCCTGGTCGTCGGACGTGGCTCGGACGCCGACCTGCGCATCAACGACCCCGGCATCAGCCGACGCCACGCGGAGTTCATGATCAGCCTCCCCTCGGAGTCCGACCACCGGCCGGGCGACCCCGCACCCCATCCCCACATCGAGGTCCACGACCTCGGCTCGACGAACGGCATCACCATCGGCGGCCGCCGGGTGCCGTCGGCCACGCTCCGCGACGGCGAGGAGGTCCGCGTCGGCAACACGACCGTGACCGTCCGCGTCGTCGAGGAGGACGACCTCGGCCAGGGCAGGAGCCTCGGTGTCTGAGCTGACCCTCTTCCTGATCCGGATCGCCTACCTCGCGATCCTCTGGATCTTCGTGCTCTCCGCCATCTCGGTGGTGCGCTCGGACATGTTCGGCGCCCGCGCGCCGTCCGCGCCGGCGCCCGAGAAGCGGCCGCGCTCCCAGAAGGCCTCCAAGCCGGGCAAGCCGGGCAAGCCCGCCAAGCCGCCCAAGCAGCGGCGCGGCTCGCCGACCCAGCTCGCGGTCACCGAGGGCTCCAACAGCGGCATCGTGGTGCCGCTCGCCGAGGCACCGATCCTGATCGGGCGGGGCACCGACGCCGCCATCCGGCTCGACGACGACTACGTCTCCACCCGCCACGCCCGGGTGGCGCAGTCCGGTGACCAGTGGTTCGTCGAGGACCTCGGTTCGACCAACGGCACCTACATCGGCTCCGTCCGGATCACCCAGCCCACCACGATCACGCTCGGCACCCAGGTGCGTATCGGCAAGACGATCCTGGAGCTGAAGAAGTGACCGGCCCCGAGACGCCCGGGACGCCGGGGCCCGCCGACGCACCCGGCGACGCACCCGCCGAGCCGGTGGCCGAGCCGCCGACCGAGCCCATGCAGACCGTCGGGCGGCCCGGCCTGCGGCTGCACTTCGCCGCGATCTCCGACGTCGGCCGGGTCCGCAAGGACAACCAGGACTCCGGGTACGCCGGCCCGCACCTGCTCGCGGTCTGCGACGGCGTCGGCGGTGCTGCGCGCGGCGACATCGCGTCCAGCACCGCGGTGTCGGCGCTGCGCACGCTCGACGACGACCCGGTGACCCCGGACGGCCCGCTGCTCGACCGCCTGGCCGACGGCCTGGTGTCCGCGCACACCGAGATCGGCCGCCTGGTCGACGAGGACCCCGCCATCAACGGCACCAGCACCACCGCGACGGTGGCGCTCTTCGACGGCCGCCGCGCCGGCATCGGGCACGTCGGCGACAGCCGCGCCTACCTCTTCCGCGACGGCGAGCTGTCCCAGCTCACCACCGACCACACCTTCGTCCAGACGCTCATCGACGAGGGCCGGATCACCGAGGCCGAGGCGCGCGTCCACCCGCACCGCAACCTCATCCTCAAGGCGCTCGACGGCGTCCACGAGTCCGACCCCGACCTGTTCGTCCTCGAGCTGACCGAGCGCGACCGCCTGCTGCTGTGCAGCGACGGCGCCTGCGGCGTCCTCGACGACGGCCGCCTGGCCGACATCCTCTCGATGGGCACGCCCGATTTCGCCGCCGTCGAGCTGGTGCGCGCCAGCCTGGAGGCCGGCAGCTCCGACAACGTCACCTGCATCGTCGCCGACGTCCTCACCGAGGAGGCCGTCGCGGCCGACCTGGCGCTGGCCGACCCGGAGCCGCTGCTGGTCGGCGCTGCCGCCGAGCTCAAGCGCCGCCTCCCGCGGGCGCTGTTCCGCGGCCACCGCTCCGGCGACACCGGCGAGCTGGAGCCGATCGACGCCGACCTCCCCGACGAGGTCCCGGCCAACGCGATCCCCAGCGACCCGCTGCCCCTCGACCCCGAGGCGGCCCGCTACGCCCCCCGCGCTCCGCAGAGGTTCGTGTGGCTGCGCCGCCTCCTGGTGCTCGTCGTCGTCGCCGGCCTGATCTGGATCGCCGCCGCCAGCGCCTGTTCCTGGAGCCAGCGGCAGTACTACGTCGGCGAGCAGGACGGCCAGGTCGTCATCTTCCGCGGCGTCGACGCCTCGCTCCCGGGCATCAGCCTGTCCGAGGCCGTCGTCGTCACCGACCTCGCCATCGACGACCTCGCGCAGTTCGACGTCGACGAGGTCCTCGGCGGCATCCCCGCCGACGACCTCGACGCCGCGCGCGAGACCGTCGAGAAGCTCGCCGCCGAGCGCCAGGCGTCGGGAGGGTCCTGAGTGGCCGAGTCGTCCTCGCTCCTCGGGTTCGTCCACCGCCGCCGGCGGGGGGCGGAGCTGTTCCTGCTCGTGCTCGCGCTGGCCGTCGGCCTCGGCGGGTACGTCGCCGTCGGCATCGGCGTCGAGGGCACGGTCCCGGCCGACTACGTCGGCTACGGCCTGTGGCTGGCCGGCCTCATGGTCGCCGCGCACGTCGCTGTACGCCTGGTCGCGCCGTACGCCGACCCGGTGCTGCTGCCGGTCGTGGCCGCGCTCAACGGCCTCGGCCTCGCGGTGATCCAGCGGCTCGACTTCGACCTCGACACCGCCCTGGCCCGGCGCCAGCTCGGCTGGATGACGATCGGCGTGGTGCTGTTCGTGGTGACCCTCGTGGCCATCCGCGACCACCGGGTCCTGTCGCGCTTCACCTACACCAGCGGCCTGGCCGCGATCGTCCTGCTCATCACCCCGCAGCTCCCGATCATCGGCAACGAGGTCAACGGCGCCCGGATCTGGGTGCAGGTCGGCCCCATCAACTTCCAGCCCGGCGAGATCGCCAAGGTGCTGCTCGTCATCACCTTCGCCGGCTACCTCCAGCTCCACCGCGACGCGCTGGCGCTGGCCGGACGACGGGTGCTCTTCGTCGACCTCCCGCGCGGGCGCGACCTGGGTCCGATCCTCGGCATGTGGGCGGTCAGCCTCGGCATCCTGGTGGTGCAGCGCGACCTCGGCTCGAGCCTGCTGTTCTTCGGGCTGTTCCTGGTGATGCTCTACGTCTCCACCGAGCGACCCGGGTGGCTGGTCGTCGGCGGCGGACTGTTCGTGGTCGGCGCGTTCCTCGGCTACCAGGCCTTCGGCCACGTGCAGACCCGGTTCAACACCTGGCTGCACCCGTTCGACTACTACGACGGCGACCTGGGCGCGAACAGCTACCAGCTCGTCGAGGGCATGTTCGGCATGGCCTGGGGCGGGCTCATCGGCCGCGGCTTCGGCCAGGGCGACCCGACCCGCATCCCCGAGGTCGAGAGCGACTTCATCATGGCCGCCATCGGTGAGGAGCTCGGCCTGACCGCCGTCCTCGCGGTGCTCGTGCTCTACGGCCTCATCGTCGAGCGCGCGCTGCGGGCGGCGCTGATCTCGCGGGACGACTTCGGCAAGCTGATGGCCGTCGGTCTCGGCACGATCTTCGCGCTGCAGGTGTTCGTCGTCATCGGTGGCGTCACCCGCCTCATCCCGCTCACCGGCCTCACGACCTCGTTCCTGTCGTACGGCGGCTCGTCGCTGGTGATGAGCTGGGTGATCGTCGCCCTGCTGCTGCGGATCTCCGACCAGGCGCGGCGTCCGCTCCCCGACCTCGCGCAGGTCGAGGAGCCCGACGCCGACGAGGAGTCGACGCAGGTGATCAAGCTGTGAACAAGCCGATCCGCACCCTCGCGACGTTCTCGCTGATCCTCTTCCTCGCGCTGATGCTCAACGCGACGTACCTCCAGTTCTGGGCGGCGGGCGACCTCGACGCCGACGCGCGCAACCGGCGGGTCAAGGAGGAGTCGTTCGCCAGCGAGCGCGGCGCGATCCTGGTCAACCGCACCCCGGTCGCCGAGAGCGAGCCCAGCGACGACCAGTACCAGTACCAGCGCGTCTACCCCGAGCCGCTGAAGTACGCCCCGCTCACCGGCTACTTCTCCTTCGGCGACTCCACCGGCCTGGAGTCCTCGCAGAACGCCGTGCTGTCCGGCGACGACCCGCGCCTGTTCGTACGCCGGCTCGTCGACCTGCTCAGCAACGAGCAGAAGCGCGGCGGCAACGTGCAGCTGACCATCGACCCGGCCGCCCAGCAGGCGGCGTACGACGGTCTCAAGGCGATCAGCCCGGACGTCGAGGGCGCCGTCGTGGCGCTCGAGCCCAGCACCGGCAAGATCCTCGCGATGGTGTCGCTGCCGACGTTCGACCCCAACGACCTCTCCAGCCACGACTTCGGCGCCAACGACCGCAACTACCAGAAGCTGCTGAAGGACGACGGCGACCCGCTGGTCAACCGGGCCGTGCAGACCCGCCTGTTCCCGGGCTCGACGTTCAAGGTCGTCACCGCGACCGCGGGCCTGGAGTCCGGGAAGTACGAGAAGTCGGCCGACGCGATGGTGCCGGGCGGCGACTCCTACACGCTGCCGCTGAGCACCAAGCAGGTCACCAACGAGGGCCGCGACTGCGGGTCGGGCGAGATCACCCTGCGCCAGGCGATGGAGAACTCCTGCAACACCACCTTCGCCGCGATGGCCGCCGACGTGGGGTCCGAGGCGATGCTGGAGCAGTCGGAGAAGTTCGGCTTCAACTCCACCTACCTCGAGGACCTCCCCGGCCAGGTGCAGTCGGTCTACCCCAGCGACCCCGACGAGTCGCAGACCGCGCAGACCGGCTTCGGCCAGTTCGAGGTGCAGGCGACGCCGCTGCAGATGGCGATGGTCGCCGCCGCGATCGCCGCCGACGGCGACGTGATGCGCCCGTACGTCGTCGAGGAGGTGCAGTCGGCGGAGTACGACGCGCAGACCACCGACCCGACCAAGATCTCCACCGCGATGGACCCCGACACCGCCGAGGTGCTCACCGAGGTCATGGTGTCGACGGTCGACGAGGGCACCGCGACGGCGGCGCAGATCCCCGACGTGGCGGTCGCCGGCAAGACCGGTACGGCGCAGCGTGGCACCGACGACCCGCCGTACGCGTGGTTCATCTCGTTCGCGCCGGCCGACGACCCGCAGGTCGCCGTGGCGGTCATGATCGAGGAGGCGCCCGGACGCGACATCGCCGGCGGCGCCCTCGGCGGACCGATCGCCAAGGCCATCACCGAGGCGGTGCTGAAGTGACCGCGACCCGTCCCCTCCCCCGCACGCAGCACGCCCACCCGCACACGCACCCCGAACGGAGGACGCGATGAGCGAGACCACCGGCGGCGAGGAGCTCTTCGCCGACGACGCCCGGCGCTACCGCCTCGACTCCCGCATCGCCACCGGCGGCATGGGCCAGGTGTGGCGGGCGACCGACACCCTGCTGGGCCGCCAGGTCGCAGTGAAGGTGCTCAAGGCCGAGCTGGCCGACGACTCCATGTTCCGCACCCGTTTCGAGACCGAGGCGCGCAACGCCGCCGCGCTGCACCACCCGGGCATCGCAGCCGTCTTCGACGTCGGTGAGAAGGCCCCGACGTCCGTCGACCCGCACCCGCGCCCGTACCTGGTGATGGAGCTGGTCGAGGGGCAGCCGCTGTCGGCGCTGCTGACCGACGGCCGCGAGCTCGACCCGGCCGCCGTACGACTGCTGCTGGCGCAGGTCGGCGAGGCGCTCGGCGCCGCGCATCGCGCCGGGATCGTCCATCGTGACGTGAAGCCCGCCAACCTCATCGTCACCGAGGACCAGACCGTCAAGGTCACCGACTTCGGCATCGCCCGCGCCGCCGACGCCGCCCAGATCACCCGCACCGGCGCGGTGATGGGCACCCCGCAGTACCTCTCGCCCGAGCAGGCCGAGGGCAAGCCCGCGACCGCGGCGTCCGACGTCTACGCGCTCGGCGTGGTCGCGTTCGAGTGCCTGGCCGGCCGCCGCCCGTTCGACGCGGAGTCGCCGGTCGCCACCGCGCTCGCGCACGTCCGCGAGCCGGTGCCCGACCTGCCCGACTCGGTGCCCGACGACCTCGCCGGCGTGGTGCGCCGGGCGATGGCCAAGAACCCCTCCGAGCGGTACGCCGACGGTGCGGCGTTCGCGGCCGCCCTGCGCGACCCGTCGGCGGACGGCACCTCGGCCCGGGGCCTGGGGATGGCCGGCGCGGGTGCGGCGGGTGCAGCGGCGGGTGCAGCGGCGGGCCTCGGCGCGGCGGGTGCCGCTGCCGCGGCGGACGACAACAGCACCCAGGTGCTGCCGGTGGGCGGCCCGGCGCCGACCCCGGACCCCACCGGCCCGGTCACCACCAGCACGACCACCACGCCCGCGCAGCGCAGCAACCCGTGGCCCGTCGTGGCCGCGGTGGTGCTCGTCGTGGCGCTGGCCGTCGTGCTCACGCTGCTGCTCACCGGCGGTGACGACGAGGAGCCGGCCGCCGACACCGCGACCACGTCCGAGACCCCCAGCGAGACCGAGACGACCACCGAGCCCACCGAGGAGACCTCGACCGCCGAGGAGTCGGTGCAGGTCAACGAGGGCGACTACGTCGGCCAGCCGATCGACCAGGTCGAGGCCGACCTCCAGGGGCTGGGCCTCCAGGTCGAGCGCAACGCCGTCGACAACGCCAACCCCGACGTCGACGGGCTCGTCACCGCGGTCAACCCGAGCGGTGCCGTGCAGCCGGGCTCGGTCGTGACGGTGACGTTCTGGGGCGAGGCCCCGGAGACGCCCACCGAGGAGCCCACCACCGAGACACCCACGGAGGAGCCGACCACCGAGCTCCCGACCGAGGTGCCGACGACCGACGTCCCGACGGCCTCCGACACCCTCGCGCCGTCGTCCCCCGCCGCGGCGACCGCCAGCCGGGAGGTGACGGCCGGTGAGTGACACCCACGCGGGCACCGGCCCCACCGGGCCGGTGCTGATTGGCGGTCGCTACGAGCTCGGCGAGCTGCTCGGCCGTGGCGGCATGGCGGAGGTCCGCAAGGGCACCGACACCCGGCTGGGGCGCGTCGTCGCGATCAAGCGGCTGCGCACCGACCTGGCCAGCGACGCGACGTTCCAGGCCCGCTTCCGCCGGGAGGCGCAGTCGGCGGCCTCGCTCAACCACCCCGCCGTCGTCGCGGTCTACGACACCGGCGAGGAGCGCGCCAGCGACGGCTCGGGCGTCAGCCAGCCCTACATCGTCATGGAGTACGTCGCCGGCCGCACGCTGCGCGACGTGCTGCGCGAGGGGCGCAAGATCCTCCCCGAGCGGGCGCTGGAGATCACCAGCGGCGTGCTCTCCGCCCTCGACTACAGCCACCGCGCCGGGATCATCCACCGCGACATCAAGCCCGGCAACGTCATGCTCACCGCGTCCGGCGACGTCAAGGTGATGGACTTCGGCATCGCCCGCGCGATCAGCGACGCCGCCAGCTCGGTCACCCAGACCGCGGCCGTCGTCGGCACCGCGCAGTACCTCTCCCCCGAGCAGGCGCGCGGCGAGACCGTCGACTCCCGCTCCGACGTCTACTCCGCCGGCTGCCTGCTCTACGAGCTGCTGACCGGCCGGCCGCCGTTCGTGGGCGACTCGCCGGTGGCCGTCGCCTACCAGCACGTCCGCGAGCAGCCCACGCCGCCGTCCGACCACGACACGGCGCTGCCACCCGAGGTCGACGCGATGGTCCTCAAGGCGCTCGCCAAGCGGGTCGAGGACCGCTACCAGTCCGCGGGCGCGATGCGCCGCGACATCGAGAGCTACCTCGCGGGTCGGCCGGTCGCCGTCGCACCGCCGCCGCGCGCTGCGGCTCCCAAGCACGCCGCACCCGTCCCGGTCGCCGAGCCGACCGGCGCCACCGGCACCACCACGGCGGTGACCTCCGACCCGACCGACGACGACCAGCGACCGCGCACCGGCCTGTGGGTGCTCCTCGGCCTGCTCGTCGTGGCGCTGCTGGTGGCCGGGTGGTTCCTGGTGAAGGACTCGCTCTTCCCGCCCGCGCCCGACCAGGTGCAGGTGCCGACGCTGGTCTCGATGACCGAGGACGACGCCCGCGCCCAGCTCGCGACGTCCGAGCTCTCCGTCGGCGCCGTCGACCGGGAGTACGACGACCAGGTCGACGCCGGGCTGGTCATCAGCTCCGACCCGACCGCCGAGGACTACGTCGACGTCGGCACCTCGGTCGACCTCGTGGTCTCGCTCGGCCCGGAGGACGTCGAGGTGCCCGACGTGACCCGCGCCCGGCTGGCCGACGCCAAGCGGCAGATCAAGCAGGCCGGTCTCACCGTCGGCGCCGTGAAGCGCGAGTTCTCCGCCGACGTCGCCAAGAACCGCGTCATCTCCCAGGGCGTGCCGGGCGGCAGCTCCGAGCAGCCGGGCACCGCCGTGCCCCTGGTCGTCTCCAAGGGCGAGCAGCCGATCGCGATCCCGCCGGGCGTCGTCGGTCAGAGCACCGACTCCGCGATCGACATCCTCACCGGCGCCGGCTTCTCCGAGGGCAACATCAGCACCCAGGAGACCGACAGCGACGAGGACGCCGGCACCGTCGTCGGCGTCTCCCCCGACGTGGGTGAGCAGGTCTCCAGCGACACCGAGATCACGCTCCTCGTGTCCGACGGCCCCGAGCTGGTGCCCAACGTGGTCGGGCTGCGCCAGTCGGTCGCCGAGCAGCGGATCCGCGACCGCGGGTTCAACCCCGTGGTCCGCTACGACGAGACGTCCACGGAGGCGGCCGGTCGGGTGACCGACCAGATCCCGTCGTCGGGTGAGCCGCTGGCGCAGGGCTCGGACGTCAACATCTTCGTGTCGACGGGCGGCGCCGCGCCGCCGGGCGACACCCCGACCGAGGACCCCACCACCGACCTGCCGACCGACGCGCCGACCGCGCGGAACTCGGGGGTCGGTCTCACCGGCAACCCCGGACGGGGCCGCGGCCGCGGCTAGGGCTTTCCGCGCGGCGGTCCGGTCCGGCCCGCGGACCTACCCCGCGGCGCCCTGCGTCAGGGGTACGGCGTAGCCGATGTCGAGGAGCCCGTCGAAGGCGGGCGCCTCGACCTCCTCCTCGAGCTCCATCTCGTAGCCGAGGCCGATCTCGGGCAGCGAGGCGTCGACGCGGAAGTAGCCCACGTCGGTGTCGGCGTCCAGGGCGCTCGCGAGCTGGAGCGGGTCGCCGATGGCCTCGATGACGTAGGGCTGCGGGTAGGGCACGCCCTGGAGGGTGACGGCACTGCCGGTGCACTTGATGCCGGTCGTGGAGACGACCCGCTGGCCCTGGATCGTCATCGCCTCGGCGCCGCCGGCCCAGAGGGCGTTGACGACGGCCTGGATGTCCTGCTGGTGCACCACGAACCGGTCGATCTCGAGATCGGGGTCGTTGAGCGCCGCCTCGAGCTTGTCGACCGAGGCGTCGGAGAGCACCACGCGGATCCCCGGGCCTCGGGCAGCCGTGAGCCCCGCGGGCCGGCGCAGGTCGTCGGCCTCGCGCCGGATGCGGCGTACGGTCTTGTCGACGACCGACGCCGACAGCGCGTCGACCTCGGTCTTGAGGTCGGCGGCCTGCTGCTGGAGCAGGGCGTAGTCGTCGGACTCGTTCTGCACCAGGCTGGCCAGGTCGGTGTAGCGGCCCGGGCGGAGGTCGGTGCCGTCGCTGCTGGAGGCGCTGACGACGAAGAGCGCTCCGCAGACGACGACCACGAGCGGGGTGCCCAGGCGCCACACGCGTCGCCGGCGGGCCTCGGGGGCAGGGGTGGACGCGGGGTCCGCAGCACCGTCGCGCGGCTCGGGGGCCGGGTCAGGGCGGTGTTCTGCGGACATGCCGACTAAGGTAACCGCCGGACCTGGGGCACGCCCGGTGCCCGCCCAGACCTCATTCGACGACGAAGGAACCCTCGTGGCCAAGGTCAAGATCCCGCGCCGCCTCCCGGCCGACCCCGTCGACCGCGGCAGCCTGTTCACCGTCCGCTTCGCGCTGGCGATCGCGCTGATGCTCGCGGGCATCGCCTACCTCGTCTACCTGACGATGGTCGTCAACGAGCCGGCCCCCGGTGGGCCTGCGTGGATGCAGGACCTCGGCGACTGGAACTTCCTCGTCGGCTTCGGCCTGTTCTTCGTCGGCCTGATCGTGTCGGCGCACCCCGCGACCCCGCTCGGCCGCGGCCGCGGCGTCGTGGTCGGGATGCTCGGCTGCTTCCTCGTCGGCCTGGCCTGGATCTGCGTCTACTACGCGCTCGCCCAGGACATCGCCGACAACGTGTCGCCGTTCGCGATCTTCAACGACCTGAACCAGAAGAACCTCGTGGTCGGCATCGGCTTCATGGCCGTCGGCTTCGTGTTCGCCACCCGCTGGGAGTAGGCCACCGCCTCGCTCCCAGCGACCCGCTCAGCACGAAGGGCCCGCACGACCACCGGTCGTGCGGGCCCTTCGTCGTTCGTTCTCCACAGACGGAGAGTTGTCCACAGGTCTCTCCACAACTGGGGAGAAACACATGCGTGTAGTTCAGCAGGTCAGCGACCTGCTCGATCAAAGGGTGACCGTCAGGCGAGCGCCACGACCCGCAGGCCGGCGACCACGAGCACCACCACGAGCAGTCCCGCGAGCAGGCTCCACTGCACGAGGGCCCGGCGCTCGCCACGCGGCGCCAGCACGATCGCGGCCGCCGCGAGCAGACCGCCGGCGAACCCGCCGAGGTGGCCCTGCCAGGACACGTTCGGCACCGCGAAGGTGATGAAGACGTTGATCGCGAGCAGCGTGAGGATGCCGCGGAGGTCACCGCCGGAGCGCCACAGCAGCACCGCGACGGCGCCGAAGAGGCCGAAGACGATGCCGGACGCACCGAGCGTGAGCTGGTACGGGTTGGTCAGCAGCAGCACGGCGGTCGAGCCGGCCAGCCCGCTCACCGCGCAGATCGCCAGGAACCGCGCCCGGCCGACGGCCTGCTCGACGAACGGCCCGATGATGTAGAAGCCGAGCATGTTGCCGACCAGGTGCCAGATCTGCACGTGCAGGAAGGCGCTCGTCACCAGCTGCCACAGCGCGCCGTCGGAGACGCCGGGCAGCCACACGCCGTTGCGGGTGTCGCACAGCTGCTGCCCGACGGAGAAGTACCGCCCGCCGACCTCGCACAGCCCGTCACCGCGCAGACCCAACACGTCGATGAGGTGGCTGGAGGTGTAGCCGGTGAGGAGCACCGCGAGCCACACGGCCACGTTGACGCCGATGATGACGTACGACGTCCGCGAGGCGTCGGCCGAACGCGCGCCGCCGTACGTCGTCCGGCCGCTGCGGGTCTCCTTGCGTCCGGAGCGCACGCACTCGGGGCACTGGAAGCCGACGGCGGCCTCGTTCATGCACTCCGGGCAGATCGGGCGCCCGCAGCGCTGGCACCGGATGCCGGTCTCCCGGTCGGTGTGGCGGTAGCAGGTGGTCGGGCCGGTGGGGCCGGTCGCGCCGCCCTCGGGAGACGGGCCGCCCCCACCGGGTGCGCCCGGCGGGGGCGGAGGAGGCTGCTCGGTCACGGTGGTGCGTCCGCGGCGGTGCGGGTCAGCCCTCGACGATCTCGACGGACTCGATGACGACGGGCTCGACGGGGCGGTCGCCCGGACCGGTCTTGGTCGCGGCGATGGCGTCGACGACGTCGCGGCCGGCCTGGTCGGCGACCTCACCGAAGATGGTGTGCTTGTGGTTGAGCCACGGGGTCGCGCCGACGGTGATGAAGAACTGCGAGCCGTTGGTGCCCGGGCCGGCGTTGGCCATCGCGAAGAGGTAGGGGCGGTCGAAGACGAGCTCGGGGTGGAACTCGTCCTTGAACTGGTAGCCCGGGCCGCCGGTGCCGTTCCCGATCGGGCAGCCGCCCTGGATCATGAAGCCGGAGATCACCCGGTGGAAGCCGAGGCCATCGTAGAACGGGCCGGTCTTGCCGTCAGGGGTCTTGTAGTCCTTCTCGCCGGTCGCGAGGCCGGTGAAGTTGGCGACGGTCTCGGGCGCGTGGTTGCCGAAGAGGTCCACGGTGATCGAGCCCTTGCTGGTCTTGAGGACGGCCTGCTGGGCCATGAGGTACTGCCTTTCGACGCGAGCGACGGCCGTCGGGTCCGACGACCGTGGACGATCCTGTCACGCCAGGCCAGCGGTGCCCCCGTCGTACGCCGTGGGCGTCCGCAGTGCGGTCGTCGCGCCCGCGTCCCCGGTCGGTCGTGTTCGGTGGATCACGCCCGCGCTCACCCGGACGCGGGTGGAGGCGGTCCCCGCGCGCGTGGTGGGATGGAGGCACGTCAACGAGAGGAAGCGCGATGGGACTCCGCAAGAAGAAGTCGTGGACCGACCAGGCGACGGAGTACGTCGACGCGGTCAAGCCCCACCTCGAGGCAGCCGTCGACTCCGCGCTCGACTTCGTCCAGGACACCGCCGTCCCGGCGCTGAACGATGCCAAGGAGAAGGCCGGCCCGATGCTGGCCGATGCCCGTGAGAAGGCTGCCCCGGTGATCGCCGAGGCGCGCGAGAAGGCCGTCGAGGGGTTCGAGGACGCTCGGGTGAAGGCGGCTCCCGCCATCGCCCAGGGTCGTGCGTACGCCCTGGAGCAGGCCGGTGCCGTGAAGGAGCTGGCGGACGCGAAGGTCGCCGAGCTGAAGGGCGAGCCGGTGAAGCCAAAGCGCCGCAAGCGCAAGGTGCTGCTGCTGCTCGCCGTGGCCGGCGGTGCCGCGTTCGCGGTGAAGAAGCTCCAGGACGGCAAGGCCGATGACGCCTGGCAGTCCGCCTACACGCCGACCCCGGCGCCGGCTCCGGAGACGCCCGCCGCGGCTCCGACGCCGGCGGCACCGCAGGCCGGTGTCGAGGACTCCGCCGGTGCGTCGCCCGACGAGGCGCTGTCGGACAGCGCGGGTGAGCCGCACGAGGTCTCCACCCCGGACGAGCCGGCCGAGGTCGTCGAGATCGACCCCGACAAGAAGTAGGGCGCACGCCCGTCAGCACGAGGGCCCCCAGGACTCAGCGTCCTGGGGGCCCTCGGGCGTCGTACGACGGGTGGTGCGGCGGGCGTCAGACGGTGCCGGCGGCGATGTCGGGGGTCTCCTCGCGCACCTTGCGCGCGACGTGCCGCTCGACGAAGAAGATGAGGATCGGCACCAGGCCGGCAACCAGCGCGAGCAGCGTGAACTGGATGGTCCAGCGCGCCTTGCGCGCCAGGAGCACCGCGACGACGACGTACACCATGAAGACCCAGCCGTGGACGACCCACAGGATGCTGAGGTTCTCGCCGAGCGTCTGCAGCGACGTGCCCTCCTCGGGCAGGTAGCGCAGCGGGAAGGCGACGAAGGAGCAGAAGGCCAGCAGCACGCCGACGACGAGCGCCAGCCAGCGGTAGACGGCGAACAGGTTCACGCCCAGACCCTACTCAGCGGGCCCAGCGGCGACGGGCTCGGCGGCGTCCTGGTCGGTGCTCGTCGTGGCCTGCGTCGCAGCGGCCTCGATGGCGGCGGCGTCGGCCTGCTCGTCCTGCCAGAACTTCCACCACAGGAACAGCGCGAACCCGGCGAAGAACCACCACTCGAGGGCGTAGAGCAGGTTGCGGAGGCCGGTGGTGCTGCTCGGCTTCGGTACGGCGGCGAGGTCGGCCTGCACGAGCCCTGGGGTCGGCTCCTCGGCGATGACGTAGGCGCCGTACAGGTCCTGGTCGACCCGCTGCACCAGGTCGGCGACCCGCAGCTGCGGGAAGACGTCGTCGGTGGGGTCGTCGTCGACGGCGCCGGTGCCCTCGGGCGGCTGCAGCCAACCGGTGACGGCCGCGGTCGCGCCGTCGGCGTCGGCCGGGGCGGCGGTGGGCTCGGGCGACCACCCGCGGACGACCGGGACGGCGGAGTCGACGCCCGGCACGTCGGTGACGGAGAGCGGGGTGACGACCCAGTAGCCGGCGACGCCCTCGTGGGCGCGGTCGGCGACGTACACGGTGGCGTCGTCGATCCAGGTGCCGCTCACCTCGACGCGACGGCCGAGGTCCTGCCCGGGGAACGCCTCGTCGGGACCGATGAGGTCCTCCATCGGTACGACGGGCTGGGTGGTGAGGTCGCGCGCGGCCAACTCGCGCTGCGCCTGCCAGGCGGCGAGCTGCCAGAACCCGAGCCCGCCGGCCGCCAGCGCGCAGACGACAGCGAGCACGTGCGCGCCGATCATCCGACGGGTCAGCAGCGAGCGCACCCCTCCAGGGTAGGCGGAGGCCCCTCAGGTGGCTGAGTGCAGCCGCTCAGGTGGTCGAGCCCAGCGGCTCAGGTGGTTGAGCCCGACGTGAGCGCCAGCGAACGAGGTGTCGAAACCACCGCCGGCCAAGAGCCCACCGCGACCACCGAACGTCAGGTCGTCGCGCAGAGCGCGAACGCCAACCGGTCGTCCCGCACCAGCTCGGCAGCCGCCGTCGGGTCCGTGACGACGTACCCGATCCGCCCGCTCCGCGGGTCGGCGACGGCGTCGGTCAGCGCGCTGTCGAGCGCCGGCTTCGTGCGCGGCAGCGAGTCGGCGATCCGGGCCCGGTCGAACGCGTCGGGCCGGGGCTCACCGAGCCGCACGGTGGCAAGGTCGCCGCCGAGGCTGACGGCCCAGGTGTCGAGCTCGTCGAGCCCGGCCAAGTCGGCCGCGGCGACCTGGTCGGCGCGCGCGCCGCCGTACACCTGGCTGGTGGAGAGGCACCCGCGCCGCAGCAGGGTGCCGGCGGCGATCTGCGTCGTCAGGTCGGGCGCACTGCCGTCGGCGGCCCAGCTGGCGTCGGCCGACGGCGCGAACCCGACGCCGGCGACCGAGGTGCCGGCGTCGACGGTGGCGTCACCGAGCGGACCGACGCCCGCCTTGGCGGCCTGCTGCACCTTCTTCATGTCGAGGCCGTCGCGGAACTTCACGATCCACCCGTCGCCGGAGGGTCCGGTGAAGACGGCCTCCCAGGCGACGTCGTCCTGCCCGAACCCGTAGCCGGACTGGTACGCCGTGTCCGCTGCCCGCAGCACCCCGTCGGTCATCAGCGGCGCCTGCTTGGCGGCCTTCCGAGCGAAGGCGCGACGCTGAGCGGCCGACGACGTGCCGTCGAGGTCGGGCTCGGCGAGGTCGAGGCGCACCTGCTCCCAGTCGGTGACCCGCAGCTCGACGGCGTCGCCGGGCACCAGGGAGAGCACGGCTCCCGCGGGCTCGGCGTCGGGGTCGTACCCGAGTGGGCCAGACGACTCGGTCGGCGCGGGTGCCGGCTTCTCTGGCTCCTCGTCGCCGGAGCAGGCGGTCAGCGCCAGCCCAAGGGCGAGCGCCGCAGCGACCGCGTTGCGCGTACGACGGCGCCGCGCGCCGCCCATGGACGATCGCGCTCCGTTGCGCGTGGTGGTGCCCGGCATGTCCCTCCCGCTGTTGCGAATCCGAGGTTAGCCCGAGACCCCCCGCCAGGTCTCGGAGCTGCGCAGTCGCGACGGGTCACCACCTACCTCGGCCCATCTACATAGAGATGACTTCTTCAGGGCGACGATGGGTGATGGCCCCGGCGTACTTCTCGACTGTCGCTTGAAGGAGCGCGTCGAGGTCGCCGCCATAGCTCGCCTCGGCCATGCGACGGACCGTTGACGCCAAGGTCCCACCGGACACCAGCACTACCGGGTACTGGTCATCGATGATCTCGATCTGAGCCTGTTTTGAGAACGACCCGGTCGTTACGTAGACGCCGATCCATCCCCGTCGAAGTCGTGCAACAACCCGTGCAACCTGCTCAGGCGAGACGGAGGAGGACGGGAGGATGCACTTTGCCTGGCCCAGGACGACCACAGGCGTACTCGCAGCCAAAGAACCCATGTCGATGCGTCCAATGAAGTCGACTCCACCGTCGCCAGAGGATCGCGAGAGCCATCCCTCCTTGTAGCGAGCGCCAGACTCGCGAAGCACCTCTGCTGCAACTTGGGAGGCGAGCAGCTCAAACGCGTGCTTGCGCCCGTCATAGAACCTGTAGAGCGTGCTCAACACGTCGGCCTCGATGGTGCCTGGCACGGGTTGCTGGTCCTTCGCCGCCTTGACCGAGCTCGCCAAGACGCGGCGGCGGACCCCCGAGATAGCCACGCGCCCATCTTTGACCCACCGCACCCACTGATCGGGGGCGTGGCGAAGAGCCGTCTCCGCTCCAAGTGCCTCGTCACGACGATCGTCAATCCAACGCATGTCGATCCCGTCGGTGTCTCGGCCAACGACAACCGCCAAGTCCAGAGCGATGTTGGGAAAGCTCCTGCCGGTCTCAGGATCTCTTTGCACCACGTGTTCGAGGCGCTCGATGATGGCTGCGCCGCAGAACTCCACGTGGCCTTTGACGATGGCGCGGCTTTCACGGTGCACCGTGATCGACCGGAACAGCAGAAGTGGCGGGGCCAGAAGCCGCTCGTCTCGAGTGGTGCCGGCATGTAAACGCGCTGCCTCGAGCAGCAGGCGATTACCCCTCGTCGCCCCGGGCAGACCCATGGTCGTGGGCTTGTGGTCGCCGAAGTAGCGAACGTGTCCGTGATCGAGGTCGAACTCGTCGTGCCAAGGGTTTGTCTCGTGGCCGGCCTTCCATGGGCTGGAGCGAATAGCAATGAGCGGCCGACGAGTGCTGCCATGCGTGGACACCTCGGACGGCGCATTGATGCCGGCTTCCAGCATCACCTTTGGGCGGTCGATTTCCGCGGGACTGGTAAGCCAGTGGTAGTTGATGTAGCCGTCGAGCTCCACGTCCCACTGGGTCGCACGTTGTGCGTACCGGAGAACGTCGTGGACGACGACGTTTCGTGGCGAGTCTGCAGGTCGCACCGCGGCGGGCCACGTGATATCGACCCTCGTGTCATCCACGAGGCGAAGCCTAGGTTCGAACTCGATGGAGCGCGGCGACATACATCGATCAATGACGCCGCAGCGACTTCCGCAGCGGATGGATGCTGCTGGTGGAGCCTAGGGGACTCGAACCCCTAACCCCCTGCTTGCAAAGCAGGTGCGCTACCAATTGCGCCAAGGCCCCGAGGCGGGTCGGCGAGCGACCCGGTGGATCAGGAGCGACGGACGGAGTCGGTCGCCTCGGCCCAGAGGGCCTGCTCGGTCTTCGACTGCTGCATCGAGCGCCGCACCAGGACGGCGCCGGCGCCCGCCAGGGCGAGGGCCAGGATCTTCTTCATGGACTCGCTGTTCCTCTCGCCTCGTTCGTTCGACCGGGCAGACCGGCGTGAACCGATCAGTGGGCCTAACAGGACTTGAACCTGTGACCTCTTCCTTATCAGGGAAGCGCTCTAACCGTCTGAGCTATAGGCCCGTGAGGCCCGGTCGAACGGGCCGGTGGAACGTTACCCCAGCCGTGCCGACGCGCCCAAAACGGGCTCAGCTGTCCTCGGCGAGGGTCAGCTCGAGCCCGCCCAGGAGGGCAGCGGACATGTTGTAGAGGAACGCCGCCAGGGTGGCCATCGCGGTCAGCAGGACGACGTCGACGGCAGCCACCAGCATGGTGAAGCCGAGGACGCGGTCGGTGCCCACGTAGTCGCGGACGTCGAAGCCGTCGGCCTGGTCCTGGAGCACGTTGGCGACGGCGTCGTTGATCGACGTCCACACGCCGGCGGCCCCGAGGACCTCCCAGACCATGGCGACCGCGACGACGGTGACGATGCCGAAGGCGATGGACAGCAGGAACGCCGTCTTCATCACCGACCACGGATCGACACGGGTCAGGCGGAGCCGGGCGCGACGAGGGCCGCGCGACTTCTTCGTGGAGGCCGGCCGGCTGGTGGCGGCGTCGGCCGCCTCCTTGAGCTTGGCCTGCAGCCGCTCGGCGAAGCCGCCGCGGACGGCGGTGTCACCGTTGGCGCCCTCGGACTTCCCGCCGAAGCCGCTGCCGCCCCCATTCTTGGGGGTCTTGGGCGCCTTGGGGGCGCCCGACGGCGGCGTCGGGGGAGGGCTGGTGGAGGTCGACCGCTCGCTCATCGGTCCTCATCCTCCTGCGGTGCCGGGGTGCTCTCCGGGGCGTCGCCCGGTGTGCTGTCGTCAGCGATTGTGTCACCCGCGTCCACAGCGCCGGTCACGTCCTCGCCCTCGGCGCCCTCGGCGAGCTCCTCGTCGACGACCTTGCTCTCCACCGAGCGGGCCACCACGGCTACCGAGTCGTTCTTCTTCGGCGTCACGAACTTCACGCCCTGGGTGGAGCGTCCGGTCGGGCGGAAGTCCTCGTTGATCGGGCTGCGCACGACCTGGCCCGAGGAGGTGATCGAGAGGATCTCGTCGCCGTCCTCGACGATGAAGCCGCCCACGAGCCCGCCGCGGTCGGCGTTCGTCAGCGTCATCGCCCGGATGCCGAGGCCACCGCGGTTGGTGATGCGGTACTCCGCGATCGGGGAGCGCTTGGCGAAGCCGCCGTCGGTGATCGTGAAGACGTACTGCACCTTCTGGTCGTCGGCGGCCGCCGCCTCGGCGTCCTCCTCCACGGCCTTCTGGTGCGCGCGGATGATCGACATCGACAGCACCGCATCGTCGTCCGCACGGAACTTCATACCCGTGACGCCCGAGGTGGCGCGCCCCATCGGCCGCAGCTGGTCGTCGGCCGCCCGGAACCGGATGGCCGACCCGCTGCGCGAGATCAGCAGGACGTCGTCGTCGGCCGAGACCAGCTGCGCGCCGATCAGCTCGTCGTCGTCGTCGCGGAAGTTGATCGCGATGATGCCGGCCTGACGCGGGGAGTTGTAGTCGCCCAGGCGGGTCTTCTTCACCAGGCCCTTGCGGGTCGCCAGCAGCAGGTACGGCATCTGGTCGTAGTCACGGATCGCCAGCACCTGCGCGATCTGCTCGTCCGGCTGGAAGCTCAGCAGCCCGGCCACGTGCCCGCCCTTGGCGTCGCGCGACGCCTCCGGGAGGTTGTAGGCCTTCGTGCGGTAGACGCGACCGGCGTTGGTGAAGAACAGCAGCCAGTGGTGGTTGGTCGTGGCGATGAAGTGCTCCACGACGTCGTCGCCGCGCAGCGTCGCGCCGCGCACGCCCTTGCCGCCGCGCTTCTGCAGCCGGTAGGCGTCGGCGCGGGTGCGCTTGGCGTACCCGCCGCGGGTGATCGAGACGACCAGCTCCTCGTCGGGGATGAGGTCCTCCATGGAGAGGTCCCCGTCGGCGGCGATGATCTGGGTACGCCGGTCGTCGCCGTACTTCTCGACGATGCCCTCGAGCTCCTCCATGACGATCGCGCGCTGACGCGACACGTTGGCGAGGATGTCCTTGAGGTCGGCGATCTCCAGCTCGATCTCGGCGAGCTGGTCGATGATCCGCTGGCGCTCCAGGGCGGCGAGCTGGCGCAGCTGCATGTCGAGGATCGCGCGGGCCTGGAGCTCGTCGATGTCGAGCAGCTCCATCAGGCCGCTGCGCGCGGCCTCCGCGCTCTCGCTCGCCCGGATGAGGGCGATGACGTCGTCAAGCATGTCGAGCGCCTTGACCAGGCCGCGCAGGATGTGGGCGCGCTCCTCGGCCCGGCGCAGGCGGAACTCCGTACGCCGGCGGATGACGTCGATCTGGTGCTCGACCCAGTTGCTGATGAACTGGTCGATCGAGAGCGTGCGGGGCACGCCGTCGACGAGCGCGAGCATGTTGGCGCTGAAGTTGGTCTGCAGCTCGGTGTGCTTGAGCAGGTTGTTGAGCACCACGCGGGCGACGGCGTCGCGCTTGAGCACGACGACCAGGCGCTGACCGGTGCGCGAGGAGGTGTCGTCGCGGACGTCGGAGATGCCCTGGACCTTGCCGGAGTCGGCGAGCTCGGCGATCTTCAGCGCGAGGTTGTCCGGGTTGACCATGTAGGGCAGCTCGGTGATCACCAGGCAGGTGCGGCCCTTGGCGTCCTCGTCGACCTCGATGACCGCGCGCTGGGTGATCGAGCCGCGACCGGTGCGGTAGGTCTGCTCGATGCCCTGGCGGCCGACGATGAGCGCGGCGTTGGGGAAGTCGGGGCCCTTGATCCGCTCGATGAGCGCGTCCTGCAGCTCCTCGCGGGTGGCGTCCGGGTGCTCGAGTGCCCACTTCGCGCCGTCGGCGACCTCGCGCAAGTTGTGCGGCGGGATGTTGGTGGCCATGCCGACCGCGATGCCGGCCGAGCCGTTGACGAGCAGGTTGGGGAAGCGCGCCGGGAGGATCAGCGGCTCCTGCGAGCGACCGTCGTAGTTGGGACCGAAGTCGACGGTCTCCTCCTCGATGTCGCGCACCATCTCCATGGCCAGCGGCGCCATCCGGCACTCGGTGTACCGCATGGCCGCGGCCGGGTCGTTGCCCGGCGAGCCGAAGTTGCCCTGGCCGTTGATGAGCGGAGCGCGCATCACCCACGGCTGCGCGAGGCGCACGAGGGTGTCGTAGATCGCGGAGTCGCCGTGCGGGTGGTACTGACCCATGACGTCGCCGACGACGCGCGAGCACTTGGAGAACCCGCGGTCGGGGCGGTAGCCGCCGTCGAACATCGCGTACAGCACGCGACGGTGCACCGGCTTGAGGCCGTCGCGTACGTCGGGCAGCGCGCGGCCGACGATGACAGCCATCGCGTAGTCGATGTAGCTGCGCTTCATCGACTCCTGCAGGTCGATGTCCTGCACGCGTCCGCCGCCGAACGGCCCGCCGTCGTCCCCGCCGAGGTTGCTCTGGGTCTCGGTCACGATCCCACTCTCTCCGTGTTTCTTGCGTACGTCCTAGACAAAGTCAGACACCCGCAGAGGCCGGTAGCGACCGGCGTACGGGTGGCTCCCTCAGATGTCGAGGAAGCGCACGTCCTTGGCGTTGCGCTGGATGAACGAGCGCCGCTGGTCGACGTCCTCGCCCATCAGCACCGTGAAGATCTCGTCGGCCTGCGCGGCGTCGTCGAGGGTGACCTTGAGCATCAGCCGCTGCTCGGGGTCCATCGTGGTCTCCCACAGCTCGTCGGCGTTCATCTCGCCGAGACCCTTGTAGCGCTGCACCGGGTTGTCCTTCGGCAGCTTCTTGCCCTGGGCCTGGCCGTCGCGGGTGAGCGCGTCCCGCTCGGCGTCGGAGTAGACGAACTCGTGCTCGTGCGGCTTGTTCCAACGCAGCCGGTAGAGCGGCGGCTGCGCCATGTAGACGTAGCCGTGCTCGATCAGCGGACGCATGAAGCGGAACAGCAGCGTCAGCAGCAGGGTGTTGATGTGGTGGCCGTCCACGTCGGCGTCCGCCATCAGCACGACCTTGTGGTAGCGCAGCTTCTCGAGGCTGAACTCCTCGTGGATACCGGTACCGAGCGCGGAGATGATCGCCTGCACCTCGGTGTTGGCGAGCACCTTGTCGATGCGGGCCTTCTCGACGTTCAGGATCTTGCCGCGGATCGGGAGGATCGCCTGGATGCGGGGGTCGCGGCCGGACTTCGCCGATCCGCCGGCGGAGTCGCCCTCGACGATGAAGACCTCGCACTCGGCCGGGTTGGTCGACTGGCAGTCCGAGAGCTTGCCCGGGAGGCTGCCGCTGCCGAGCAGACCCTTGCGGTTGCGGGCCAGGTCGCGGGCCTTGCGGGCGGCGATCCGGGCGGACGCCGCGGCCTGCGCCTTGCGCACGATGTCCTTGCCCTCGGCCGGGTTCTGCTCCAGCCAGGCGCCGAGCTCCTCGTGCACGATGCGCTGGGTGAACCGCTTGGCCTCGGTGTTGCCGAGCTTGGTCTTGGTCTGGCCCTCGAACTGCGGCTCGCCGAGCTTGATGGAGATGATCGCGGTGAGGCCCTCGCGGATGTCGTCGCCCGACACCCGGTCCTCCCGCTTCTTGATCAGGCCCCACTCCTCGCCCCACGAGTTGACCAGCGTGGTGAGCGCCGCGCGGAAGCCCTCCTCGTGGGTGCCTCCCTCGTGGGTGTTGATGGTGTTGGCGAAGGTGTGGACCGACTCGTTGAACGAGGTGTTCCACTGCATCGCCAGCTCCAGGCTCATCTCCTGGTCGCCCTCGGTGGTGCTCGCCTCGATGCTGATGACCGACGGGGTCGCCGGCTCCTTGCGTCGGTTGAGGTACTCCACGTAGTCGACGAGACCGCGGTCGTAGCGGAACACCTGCTCGACGCCGCCGTCAGAAGCAGGGCGCAGGGCGTCGGGCGCCGCGTCGCCGCCGGCGGTGTCGTCGTCGACCGCTTCGGCCAGGTCGGCGGCGTGGCTGCGCTCGTCGCGCACGACGATCTCCAGGCCCTTGTTGAGGAAGGCGTACTCGCGGATGCGGGTGGTGATCGTCTCGAGGCTGTACTCGGTGGTCTCGAAGATGTCGGGGCTGGCCCAGAAGGTGATCGTGGTGCCGGTGCGCTCGCCGTCGGCCATGGTGCCGACCTCCTCGAGCGGCGCGTCCGGCACGCCGACGGTGAAGGTCTGGCGCCAGTGACGGCCTCGGTTGGCGACCTCGGCGACGACCCGGCTGGACAGGGCGTTGACCACCGAGACGCCGACGCCGTGCAGACCGCCGGAGACCTTGTAGCCGCCGCCACCGAACTTGCCACCCGCGTGCAGCACCGTCAGGGCCAGCGTCAGGGCCGGCACCTCCTGGCCGGCGGCGGTGTCGGTCGGGATGCCGCGACCGTTGTCCTCGACCCGGACACCGCCGTCGTCGAGCAGCGTCAGCACGATCCGGTCGCAGTGGCCGGCGAGTGACTCGTCGACCGCGTTGTCCACGATCTCCCAGATGAGGTGGTGCAGGCCGCGCTCGCCGGTGGAGCCGATGTACATGCCCGGGCGCTTGCGGACGGCCTCGAGACCCTCGAGCACCTGGATGGCCGACGCGTCGTACTCGGTCTCGACCCGCTCGCGGGGCGCGGGGACCGGTGCCTCCGGCGAGGTGGCCTGGGCCTGCTCCGTGGGCTGGTCGGACGGCGTCTCGTCGGGCACGCGGGGACCTCTTCTCGCAGGGCACCGTCGGGTGGGCGGCGCGCGGGGGTGGACTGTCGGCGGGCGATGGTCCGAGGGCCCCGGACCGCCCCGCCGACGGACGTCTGCAGGCCCTGCCGCACCGCTCCGGGTCGCCCCGAGGCGCACGTGCGGGACCTCGTCGCCCATGGTACCGCTCGGAAGGCCTCCAGCCACGCACACCGGGTTTCCGACGGGGTCCGCGCGTCGTCGTACGTCGCGCGCACGGCCTCTGCGAGCCGACGAGAGCGCCGACGAGGGTGTCGACCAGGGACGGGTACGGGCGCTGACGCGTCAGATCGTCTCTGAGCGCCGCAGCCCAGGGCCGGCTCCGTCGGGGCGGTGAGATGCAGGTCAGCCGTAGGTGTCGCGCGGACCTCGGCTGTCGCGGGTGCGCCGACGGCCCTTGGTCCAGGCCGGCGCGCGGGGGCCGAGCACCTCGATGACGGTGACGGTGCCGTGCCCGAGTTCCTCGTTCAGGCGCCGCAGCAGGTCCGGCACCAGCAGCTTGAGCTGCGTAGCCCAGGCCGTCGACCCGGCGCGCACCACGAGCCGTCCGTCGGCGAACGTCTCGGGCGTGCAGTGACCGGCGACCTCGTCGCCGACCAGGTCCGGCCACCGGGCGAACACGCCCCGCACCCGCAGGTCGAGCTCCCAGCCGCGGTTGCCGACCAGCCGCTCGATCTCCCCGGACAGCAGGCGGGGGTCGCGGGCGTCGGGGTGGGCGCCGGTCGATCCCCCGCGTGCGGCGGCCTGTGCGGCGGCTCGGGCGACGGCCGCGTCGTCGCGCCTCGCCGCGTCCGACGTACGACGTCGTCGCCGGCGGGCGGGCTCGGCGGGCATCCCCGCGGTGGCCCGGGTGACGTCGCGGGCGAGGTCGAGTCCCTCGGGCCGGTGCTCGTCCTCGTCCGGACCGTCGGACCCCGAGGACCCACCGGTGGGGGAGTCGGCGTCCGGGCGGTCCTCACTCGTCACGGGTGACCTCGCCGCCGGCGACGGTGTAGCGCGCGCCCCGCAGCACCTCGGGCACGTCCTCGGGGACCGCTGCGGTGACGAGCACCTGCTCCGCCCCGGACACCAGCTCGGCGAGCTGGTCGCGCCGCCGGGCGTCGAGCTCGGCGAAGACGTCGTCGAGCACCAGGATCGGGTCATCGCCGTCCTCGCGCAGCAGCTCGTACGCCGCCAGCCGCAGTGCGAGCGCGCACGACCAGCTCTCGCCGTGGCTGGCGTACCCCTTCACCGGGAGCGGGTCGCGGGCTCCGTCGGGTCCGTCGGGCCCGGCGAGCGTGAGCAGCAGGTCGTCGCGGTGCGGCCCGACGAGGCAGACGCCGCGCTCGAGCTCCTCGCGCCGCCGGTCGGCGAGCGCGGCGAGGTAGGTCTCGTGGAGCAGCCCGGGATCGGGCCGGGCCGGGTCCAGCCCGAACGGCAGGTCGGTGGAGGCGCGGTAGGCGATGCCGGCGTCCTCGCGGTTGGCGCCGCGCGCGACGGTCGCGTACGCCGTACCGACCAGCGGCCGCAGCTCCTCGACGAGGGCGAGCCGGGCGGCGAGCAGCTCGGCGCCGACCCGCGCGAGGTGGTCGTCCCAGACGTCGAGCGTGGCCAGCGCACCCTCCGCGCTCGCCCCGCTGCGACCGCTCGAGCGTCGCGCGGGGCCGGCCGACTTCAGCAGGGTGGCGCGTTGCTTGAGCACGCGGTCGAGGTCCGACAACGTGCCGGCCAGGCGCGGGGTGCGCAGGACGAGGAGGTCGTCGAGGAAGCGGCGCCGGTGGCCCGGGTCGCCCTTGACCAGGGCGAGGTCCTCGGGCGAGAAGACGACAGTGCGCACCAGTCCGACCAGGTCGCGCACCCGCGGCAATGTCGACTTGTTGATTCGTCCCTTGTTCGACTTACCGACATTGATCTCGACCTCGAGCACGGCGGTCCGGCCGTCCTTCACGACCGCCGCACGGACGACGGCGCGCTCGGCGCCCTGCCGCACGAGGGGAGCGTCGGTCGCGACCCGGTGCGAGCCCAGGCGGGAGAGGTAGTCGACGGCCTCGACGAGGTTGGTCTTGCCCTGGCCGTTGCGCCCGACGAACGCGGTCGGGCCGGGCCCCAGCTCGACCTCCACGAGCGGGTAGGAGCGGAAGTCGTGCAGGGTCAGGTGGGAGACGTGCACGACGTCCTCCTCGCTCGACCGGGCGTGGCCACCGGGCACGACCCGGCCCCTGACGGGGCGAGCCTACGAGGGCCGCGCGGCGTACGGGACCGGTGGTTTCCCGTGAAACGTCTGGTCCGGATGGTCATCAGGGGTTTCAGAGCCGGTGAAGTCCGCCAGACTGGCCGCCATGACCCAGAACCCGTACCCCCCGCAGCCGCCTGCTGCCCCCGGATCGTTCTACCTCTCGCACCTCGGCAGCGAGCAGGGACCGTTCGGCCACGAGCAGCTCGGCCAGATGGTGATGGCCGGCCAGCTCAAGCCCGACTCGATGCTGCGCACCGCCGACAACCCGCAGAACTGGTTCCCGGCCAAGCAGGTCCCGGGCCTGTTCTCCGAGAAGGAGTGGCTGACCACCGTCCTGCTGTCGTTCTTCCTCGGCGGGTTCGGCGTCGACCGCTTCTACCTCGGCTACACCGGCCTGGGCGTCGCCAAGCTGCTGACGTGCGGCGGCCTCGGCATCTGGTCGCTCATCGACTTCATCCTGATCCTGCTCCGGAAGGTCACGGCTGCCGATGGCCGTCCGCTCTCCTGAGCGCACCCGCCTGCGCCGTCCGCTGCCGACGGCCACCGACCTGGTGGCCGTCGCGGCGGGCGGCGCCCTCGTGGCGAGCCTGGTCCTCCCGGCCGACCACATCGAGGAGGGGCCGGTGCTGTGCCCCTTCCGGTTCCTCACCGGACTGCCGTGCCCGGGCTGCGGCATGACCCGCGCCTGGGTCTACGCCGCCCACGGACGGCTCGAGGAGTCCCTCGCCGTCAACCCGTTCGGCGTCGTCGCGATGGTCGTCGGCCTCGCGCTGGTCGTCGCGGTCGCACGCGCCCGCATCCGTCGTGCGCCGCAGCCCGACCTCGACGTGCTGGTGCGGCGTCCGTGGGCCCTCGTCCTCGTGGGGGCGTGGCTCGCCTACAGCGCCGTGCGCCTGGTCACCGAGATCGTCGCGCCCGGCACGTTCGTCGTCTGACGCGTACCGGGCGCTCCCGTGGTCAGCTCCGGTCGCCGCCCGGCGGGGGCGCCGAGTGCACCGCGTGGCCACCGAACTGGTTGCGCATCGCGGCGACCGCCTTCATGGCCGGGCTGTCGTCCTGGCGCGAGGTGAAGCGGGCGAAGAGCGAGCTGGCGATGACGTGCAAGGGAACGGCGTTCTCGATCGCGGCCTCGACGGTCCAGCGACCCTCACCGGAGTCGTCGGCGTAGCCGCGGAGAGCGTCGAGGTGGGTGTCCTCCTCCAGCGCCGCGGACAGCAGGTCCAGCAGCCAGGAGCGGATGACGGTGCCGCTGCGCCAGGAGTCGAACACCTCCGGCACCGAGTCGACGAAATCGACGGCCTCGAGCAGCTCCCAGCCCTCGGCGTAGGCCTGCATCATCGCGTACTCGATGCCGTTGTGGACCATCTTGGCGAAGTGCCCGGCGCCGGCCTTCTTGCCGGCGTGGACGAAGCCGCCCTCCTCGGGCTTGAGCGCGTCGAACGCCGGCTGCACCTTCGCGACGGCGTCGTCCGGGCCGCCGCACATGAGCGCATAACCGTTCTCCAGGCCCCAGACCCCGCCGCTCACGCCGCAGTCGACGAACGCGACGCCCTTGCCCGAGAGGTGCTCGGCGTGCAGCTGGTCGTCGGTCCAGCGCGAGTTGCCGCCGTCGACGACCACGTCGCCGTCGCCGAGCAGGTCCCCGAGGGCCGCGACGGTCTGGTGGGTGGGCTCACCGTGCGGGACCATCACCCACACGACCTTGGGGGCGTCGTCGGGCAGCGCGGCGACGAGCGCCTCCAGGCTGTCGACGTCGGCGAGGTCCGGGTCGCGGTCGTAGCCGACGACGGTCAGACCGGCGTTGCGCATCCGGGTGCGCATGTTGCCGCCCATCTTGCCGAGACCGACGAGTCCGATGTGCATGCGTGCTCCTGTCGAGTGCGGACGTTGGCGGGCGGTGCTCGGCTCGTGACCAAGGCACCGTCGCCTCCGAGTCTGCCGTGTCCGACAGGGCGGCGGGGACCCCCGTCGGGTGAGACCCCCGCCTCAGCGGCGCCGCGTCAAGGGGCTGCGGCGGCTACGCCGGTGCAGGCCGGGTCAGGAGAGAAGCCGCCTCGGCATGAGCAGGTAGCGGAAGCCGGGGTCGTCGGCGCCCTCGGTCTCGATGCCGCGGATGACGACCGGCTTCGACGGCTGGGTGAACGCCGGCTCGACGACGTCCTGCTCGATGGCGCCGAGGCCGTCAAGGAGGAACTGCGGGTTGAAGCCCGTCGTCAGGTCGTCGCCGGTGACCTCGGCCTCGATGGACTCCGAGGCCTGCGCCTCGTCGCCGGAGCCGGCGTCGAGCACAAGCTGGCCCTCGCTGAAGGCCATCTGTACGGCGGTGTTGCGCTCGGCGACGAGAGCGACGCGGCGCACCGACTCGATGAGCTGGGCCTTGGAGACGACGGCGGTGGTGAGCTTCTCGCTGGGGAACAGGCTGCGGACCTTGGGGAACTCGCCGTCCAGCAGTCGCGTCGTCGTACGACGGACGCCGCCGGGGCCGGTGCCCTCGAAGCCGATGAGGCCCTCGCCGGTGCCCGACGTGGCGAGCGCGATGGTGACCTCGCTGCCGACCGTGAGCGACTTCGCGGTGTCGCCGAGGACGCGCGCCGGCACCAGGGCGGCCAGGGTCTCGTCGGGAGTGCGGGGGTCCCAGCCGAGCTCGCGGTGCGCCAGGCGGAACCGGTCGGTGGCCAGCAGGGAGATCGAGCTGCCCTCGATCTCGACGCGGACGCCGGTGAGCACCGGGAGCATGTCGTCGCGACCAGCGGCCGTGACGGCCTGGGCGACGGCGTGGGCGAAGACGTCGCTGGGGACGGTGCCGCTGGCCTCGGGCATCGAGGGGAGCGCGGGGTAGTCCTCGACCGGCATCGTCTGCAGGCTGAAGCGCGCCGAGCCGCAGGTGAGCGAGACCCGGGCGCCGTCGAGCACCATGTCGACCGGCTTGGCCGGCAGGCTGCGACAGATGTCGGCGAGCAGGCGGCCGCTGACCAGCGCCTTGCCCTCGTCGCTGACCTCGGCCTGGAGCGTGGCGCGGGCCGACGTCTCGTAGTCGAAGGTCGACAGCACCAGCCCGGCGTCGCTGGCCTCGACGAGGAGGCCGGCCAGGACAGGGGCGCTGGGTCGGACGGGCAGGCTGCGCGCTGCCCAGGCAACGGCGTCCGCGAGGACGTCGCGCTCGACTCGGAACTTCACGTGGGGTCCTTCCACGACTCAGGGTGCGGCCGGGACGTGCTCACCGGGGGAACCGAATCCTGCCACGCAGCGCCCGGTGTCCACAGGGGGAGTGCGCAGAGGAGTTCGACGATCGATCCGTCGTAGGTAGGTGAGGAGTCGTAGTAGGAGTTGTGGAGGATGTGGATGACGGGCGTCGGCGCTGGTCCGCGGTGGTGCACGTTGTGGACGCTGGGTGTGGACGACGAGGGCACGGACCACGGGGTCGTGTGGAGGCGGTCGGCGCTGTGGGTGGCGGTGCACAGGGGTCCCCAGATCCTCCCCGTGTAGTTCGGTGCCACCCGGGCGTCGGCTCCACATCTCACACGCGTGTAGTTCGAGCGGGCTGACGACAGGTCCTCGGGCCCTGGCCGGGCGTACGACGACGAGCCCGTCACGCCGGGGCGGGACGGGCACGGGAGTTGGCGCACGACGCGGTCAGCCCTGGCGGGCCTGCATCTTGATCCGGTTGGTGAGCTCGCTGACCTGGTTGAAGACCGCGCGGCGCTCGGCGAGGAGCTGCCTGATCTTGCGGTCGGCGTACATCACCGTCGTGTGGTCGCGGTTGCCGAACTGCTTGCCGATGCGTGGCAGCGATAGCTCGGTGAGCTCGCGGCACAGGTACATCGCGATCTGGCGCGCCATCACCAGGTGCCGGCTGCGGCTGGGCCCGGCGAGGTCGTCGACGGTGACGCCGAAGTAGGCCGCGGTCTGGTGGACGATGAGGTGTGCGGTGATCTCGGGCTCGCCGCCCTCGGGGATCAGGTCCTTGAGGACGATCTCGGCCAGGGTCATGTCGACCTCCTGGCGGTTGAGGTTGGCGAAGGCCGTGACCCGGATCAGCGCACCCTCGAGCTCGCGGATGTTGGTCTGGATCTTCGAGGCGATGAACTCCAGCACGTCCGGCGGCGCGGTGAGCCGGTCCATCGCGGCCTTCTTGCGCAGGATCGCGATCCTCGTCTCGAGGTCCGGCGGCTGCACGTCGGTGATCAGACCCCACTCGAACCGGTTGCGCAGCCGGTCCTCCAGCGCCTCCAGTCGCTTCGGCGCGCGGTCGGAGGTGAGCACGATCTGCTTGTTGGCCGTGTGCAGCGTGTTGAAGGTGTGGAAGAACTCCTCCTGGGTCTGGGTCTTGCCCTCCAGGAACTGGATGTCGTCGATCAGCAGGACGTCGACGTCGCGGTAGCGCTTCTTGAAGCGGTCCTGCCGGTCGTCGCGGATCGCGTTGATGAACTCGTTGGTGAACTCCTCGCTCGACACGTAGCGCACCTTGGCGCCGGTGTAGAGCGAGCGGACGTAGTGGCCGATGGCGTGCAGCAGGTGGGTCTTGCCGAGGCCGGAGTCGCCGTAGACGAGGAGCGGGTTGTAGGCCTTGCCCGGCGCCTCCGCTACCGCGACGGCCGCGGCGTGCGGGAAGCGGTTGGACGAGCCGATGACGAAGGTCTCGAAGGTGTACTTCGGGTTCAGGCGAGTCTCGAGCGCCGACGTGCGCGGGGGCTCCGGTGCGGCGGCGCGCGGTGACGGTGCCGCGTCGAGCCCGGGGACGGCCTCCAGGTGGCGGCGCTCGCGGACCTCGGGCGCGCTCATCGAGTCCAGCGGGGAGCGGACGTCGGAGCTGATCGTGCCGAGCGTGACCTCGCCATCGTCGGTGCCGTGCTCGGTCAGCAGCGGGTCGTCGTCGAGCTCGAGGGTGTTGTCGACCGTGACGGCGATCCGGGTGTGGGTGCCGAACCGTCCGGTCAGGGCCTCCTCGAGCTGCGAGCGCAGCCGGCCCTCGATCTGCGACCGGGTGAAGTCGTTCGGCACCGCGATGATGGCGGTGCTCTCGTGGAGGGTCACCGGCTTGCTGGCCTTGAGCCAGGCGCGCTGGTGCGGTTGGAGGTCCTCCAGGACCTGGCGCCAGGCCTGGTCGAGGTCGGGGGTGGACTGCACGCTGCTCCCGCGGTCGTATGGCTGGTTCCGGTCTCGGCGACCATGGTTCCACAGAGTTGTCCACAGGGTGTGAACAAGGGTGGGTGCTGTGGACGAGCGGTCCGCGAGTACGCCGGGAACCAGCTCGATTCCGCGCGTCGTCGCAGGTCAGAGCCGTGGGCGAAGTTGTCCACAGGAGGCTCTGGACGAGCGGGAGGCGGGGGGTCGAGTGCGGCGGGGAAGTCCGACCGCGAGAACCTAACGCCTCGGCCGGGTGGACGGCAAGGCTTCATCCACAGGCAGCTCGGGCGGGCTGTCGGACGTCTCGTCGATGCCTGGCCGCGGGCTGCGGACCGCCTTCGGTGGTTTGACCCTGCTCGTCGCCACCCCGTACCGTTTCTTGGTCACCGGCACGCGACTCGTGCCGCACGTCCACGGGGGCTCACCACCGTGGAGGGGCGGTGCAGGTCGACCCGGCGGTTCGTGGTGTCTGCGACGCAGGCACGCGCGCCCGCCACGGTCGGCAGCACCGTACTCGACCGGTGAGCAGCAGATGCTGGGACACGCCCGGTGTCGCAGGTGGCCGCACGGCCACGTGATCGAGACACCGAGCCAGGCAGCACCCAGGAACCGACGAAGGAATGCACTCGTGAGCAAGCGCACCTACCAGCCGAACAACCGTCGCCGTCAGAAGACGCACGGTTTCCGACTGCGGATGCGGACCCGTGCCGGCCGCGCGATCATCGCCAACCGGCGCCGCAAGGGTCGCAAGACGCTGGCCGTCTGAGTCGGCAGCCCGCGGTCCGCGTGCTCCCGACCAGGCACCGTCTGGTCGACGGCGACTCCTTCCGGCGTGCGAGCCGGGCCGGAAGGTCCGCCGGCAGTCCCACGATGGTGCTGCACCTCGACGACCCCCGTACCTCCACCAGCGAGGACGGGGGTCCTGTCGTGCCCGCACGCGTGGGGTTCGTCGTCAGCAAGGCCGTCGGGAACGCCGTCGTACGCAACCGGGTGAAGCGGCGCCTGCGGCACCTGGCGTCGGAGCGGCTCCCGATGCTCGGCGACGGCCAGGTGCTGGTCGTCCGGGCGCGGGCCGCCGCAGCCCAGGCCGACAGCGGGCGCCTCGCCGTCGACCTGGACCGCTGCCTGGACAAGCTCGGGGCTGCGGCGTGAAGTACCTGCTCATCGGGCTGCTCAAGCTGTACCGGTTGCTGATCAGTCCTCTCTACGGCCAGGTGTGCCGCTACTACCCGTCGTGCTCGGCGTACGCGCTCGAGGCTGTGCAGGTCCATGGCAGCATCAAGGGCAGCTGGCTCGCCGCGCGCCGGCTGCTGCGGTGCCACCCATGGGCCGCCGGGGGCGTCGACAAGGTCCCGCCCCGCACCGCGCGGCGCGGCCGCACCATCCACCGACAAGGAGCCTGAGTCACCGTGCTCGACATCTTCTCCGCGCTCGGCAGCGCGATCATGACGCCGCTGTACTACGTGATCTCGGCGATCCTGCTCGCGTTCCACTACGTCTTCAGCCTCGTGCTGGACCCCAGCGGCGGTCTCGCCTGGGCGCTGTCGATCGTCGGACTGACGCTGGTCATCCGCACCGCCCTGATCCCGCTCTTCGTGAAGCAGATCAAGGCGCAGCGCAACATGCAGCTGCTGCAGCCCAAGATGAAGGAGCTGCAGAAGAAGTACGGCCACGACCGGCAGCGTCTCGGCGAAGAGACGATGAAGCTGTACAAGGACGCGGGCACGAACCCGTTCGCTTCCTGCATGCCGCTGCTGCTGCAGATGCCGATCTTCTTTGCGCTCTTCCGCCTGCTCGACCAGGCCGCGAAGAACCAGACGCCGCACGGGTTCCTGACCAAGGAGCTCGCCACCAAGTTTGGTGAGGCCAAGATCGGCGGTGCGGTCCCGATCTACGAGTCCTTCTGGGACGCCCGCACCTGGGGCCCGCTGCCGGACGCCGGCGTGATGGTCGTGGCCGCGATCCTGGTGATCGCGATGACCGCCACGACGTTCACCACCCAGCGCCAGCTGATGAGCAAGAACATGCCGGCCGAGGCGCTCACGGGCCAGTACGCCCAGCAGCAGAAGATGCTGCTCTACGTGCTCCCGCTGGTGTTCGGCATCGGCGGCGTCTTCTTCCCGATCGGCGTGCTGATCTACTGGACCACCACGAACCTCTGGACCATGGGCCAGCAGTTCTACGTCATCCGCAACAACCCCGCTCCCGGCACGCCGGCCTTCAAGGCCAAGCAGGACCGCGAGCGTGAGAAGGCCCGTGCCCACGGCGAGCTCGAGCCCGGCGCTCCCGCCGGCACGCCGGGCGGTCCCGCGGAGGACTCCCAGACCGACCGCCGCCCGCAGCAGCGGCAGCAGCCCCGCCGGACGACCAAGGCCGAGCGGCAACGCTCGAACGGGTCCGGCCAGAACAGCAAGAAGCAAGGAGGACGAGGATGACCGCCGACGCGGACACCACGCAGGACGTGGCGCAGGACGCCGAGCAGACCGATGACGAGGCGACGGGTCAGTCGCTGCTCGAGCAGGAGGGCGACATCGCCGCCGACTACCTCGAGGAGTTGCTGGACATCGCCGATCTCGACGGCGACCTGGACATGGACGTCGAGGGCGACCGCGCCGCGGTGTCGATCGTGGGCGCGGACCTGCACCAGCTCGTGGGCGACGACGGTGAGGTGCTGGAGGCGCTCCAGGAGCTCACCCGGCTGGCTGTCTACCGTGAGACCGGTGTGCGTTCTCGTCTGATGCTCGACGTGTCGGGTCACCGCGCGAAGCGCCGCGAGGAGCTGGAGGCACTGGCGGCTCGGACCGTCGAGAAGGTGCGCGAGTCCGGGGCGCCTGCTGCACTCGACCCGATGTCGGCCTTCGAGCGGAAGGTCGTCCACGACGCTGTCGCGGCGGCCGGGCTCTCGTCGGAGTCCGAGGGCGCCGAGCCTCGGCGCTACGTGGTGGTCGTGCCGGTCTGACCCGTGGTTTCACGTGAAACGAAGGCACCCCCCGTGTCCGATGAGGCACGGGGGGTGTTCTCTGTCGAAGCGCTTCCCGGGCTCGAGGCGTACGCCGCTCTGCTCTGCGACGAGGGGGTTGTCCGTGGCCTGATCGGGCCGCGTGAGGGTGACCGCATCTGGGATCGTCACCTGGTGGGCTGCGGGCTGCTCGCCGAGGTGCTCCCCCGCGACGTGGCCGTGTGTGACATCGGCTCCGGCGCCGGCCTGCCCGGTCTCGTGCTGGCTCTCACGCGCCCGGACCTGCGCGTGACGCTCGTGGAGCCGCTGCTGCGTCGTACGACGTACCTGGAGGAGGCGGTCGACCGTCTTCGCCTGGACAACGTCGAGGTGGTGCGCGGACGAGCGGACGCGCTCCACGGTGAGCGACGGTTCGACGTTGTGACCAGTCGTGCTGTGGCTCCCTTGGAGCGTCTACTGCGGTGGTCGATGCCGCTGGTGGCGCCGGACGGCGTGCTGCTGGCGATGAAGGGACGCTCGGTGGCCGACGAGGTGCCGGAGGCGCGCGGTGTCATCGACGAGCTCGGGCTCTCTGATCCGGAGGTGTCCGTTGTGGGCGAGGGTCGAGTCGCGGAGCTGACCACGGTCGTCCGAGTCGCGTGGGCGGATCCGTCGTCGGTAGGGTGGCCCCCTCCCGGCGCGCCTCGGCGTGCGAAGTCGTCTCGGGGCCGTTCCGGCGGCCGGAAGGGCGGTCGTGCAGGTGGGCGCTGAGGAGTCAGGACCCGAGGTCCGACGAACCGGGGAGCTCGACTCCCCATCGCTGGCGGCGCCCGACGCCGGTGTTTCACGTGAAACGGAGTCCGACGCCATGCCCGAGATCCGCACCGCGGGCGACCTCGCCAACCTCGACGACGGCTACGACCCGGACGCCACACCACTCGCGCGCGCAGCGCAGCACTCGGTGCTCGCGCGCCGGGTGTCGCCGACGCGGGAGGCCATCGCCCGGCCCCCGGCCACCCGAGTGGTCGTCGTCGCCAACCAGAAGGGCGGGGTCGGCAAGACGACCAGCACGGTGAACGTCGCGGCGTCCCTGGCACAGCTGGGGCAGCGCGTGCTCGTCGTCGACCTCGACCCGCAAGGCAACGCCTCCACCGCGCTGAACATCGAACACCACCGCGGCGTGCCGTCCATCTACGACGCGCTCGTCGACGGGACGCCGTTCGACGAGGTCGAACAGGCCTGTCCTGATCTCCCCGGGCTCTTCGTCGTGCCCTCGACCATCGACCTCGCCGGCGCCGAGATCGAGCTGGTCAGTGCGGTCGCGCGGGAGGGACGTCTGCGCAAGGCGATCGCCGCGCACCCGGGCATCGGCACCGCCACCGAGGCGGGCGACGAGCGCTACGACTACGTGCTCATCGACTGCCCGCCCTCGCTCGGACTGCTCACGTTGAACGCGCTCGTCGCCGGCGACGAGATGCTGATCCCGATCCAGGCGGAGTACTACGCCCTCGAAGGCCTCGGCCAGCTCCTCGAGACCGTCGACATGGTCAAGGGCTACCTCAACCCCACGCTCGCGGTGTCCACCATCCTGCTGACGATGTACGACGTCCGCACCCGCCTCTCGCAGGGAGTCGCCCAGGAGGTGCGCGACCACTTCGGGGAGAAGGTCCTCCGCACCGCGATCCCGCGGTCGGTGCGCGTGTCCGAGGCGCCGTCGTACGGCCAGACCGTGATGACCTACGATCCCGGCTCGCCGGGCGCGCTGAGCTACTTCGAGGCTGCGCGCGAGTTCGCCACGAGGGGGGCACGTCGATGAGCCGACAGACGCCGAGCGCAGGACAGCGCCGCGGACTGGGTCGCGGACTCGGATCCCTCATCCCGACCGCGCCGCCGGAAGAGGCCTCGGCCGCGCCTGGGCCGGGCGAGGACACGACAGCCGAGTCGTCGGCTCCCACCACGACGTCCAGCGCACCCACCGCGCCCGGACAGCCTGACCTCGCTCCCGTCGCCGGCGCGTACTTCGCCGAGATCCCGCTCGACGACGTCCGCCCGAACCCCAAGCAGCCGCGCCAGGTCTTCGACGAGGAGGCCATGGCGGAGCTCGTGCACTCCCTGCGCGAGATCGGCGTGCTGCAGCCCATCGTCGTACGACGGGCCCCCGCAGACGCCGGCGTGCCGTTCGAGCTGATCATGGGCGAGCGCCGGTGGCGTGCGGCCCGCCAGGCCGGCCTCACCGCGGTACCGGCCATCGTCCGGCAGACCGAGGACGACGACCTGCTCCGGGACGCGCTCCTGGAGAACCTGCACCGCGCCCAGCTCAACCCGCTGGAGGAGGCCTCGGCGTACGGCCAGCTCCTGGAGGAGTTCGGCTGCACGCACGAGGAGCTCGCAGCCCGGATCGGTCGCTCGCGTCCCCAGATCAGCAACACGCTGCGGCTCCTGCGGCTCAGCCCGGCGGTGCAGCGTCGCGTCGCCGCCGGAGTGCTCTCCGCCGGGCACGCGCGGGCGCTGCTCGGCGTCGAGGACCCCGACCTGCAGGACCGGCTCGCCCAGCGCGTCGTCGCCGAGGGCATCTCGGTGCGCGGTCTCGAGGAGATCGTCGCCGTCGGTGACACCGGGGGCGCCCCGCGCAAGCAGGCGCGACGCAAGCCGGTCGCGCCCGGGCTCGAGGACCTCGGCGAGCGGCTCGCCGACCGGCTCGAGACGCGGGTCAAGGTCGACCTCGGCAAGCACAAGGGCAAGATCACCGTGGAGTTCGCGTCGCTCGACGACCTGCAGCGCATCGTCGACACGATCGACCCGAGCAGCTGAGGTCGAGGCACGAGACCTCGGCGTGGGCTCGGGTCGGTTGAGCAAGCGGCGCGGGTGAGGGACGAACCCGCGGCAGCGCGTCGAAACCGGTCGGGTGTGCTGGGCGGCGGGCGTGAGGGTTGCGGCCGTCGGTTGGCGCACGGTGGTTTCGACACGCCACTCGCTGGCGCTCGTGTCGGCTCAACCACCTGAGAGTCGCGCTCGTGTCGGCTCAACCACCTGACGTGGTGCCGGTCGGCAGCCGTCTCACTGCGTCTCGGTACGCCCCTGCGATCCTGCGTCGATCCGCGGCTACTCGACGACCGGGGAATCCCGCTGCGCGGCTACTCGACGACCGGGAAGTCGCCTTGTCGACAAAGCGACGTGTCGACAAAACCATACGTCGACGAAGCGATCAGTCGTTCTTCTGGGCCCGCTTCGCGGCTCGACGGGAGGCGCGTTCCCGCTTCTCCGCGGCCTCGAGGGCCTCGGCCTCCTCGAGCGTGGGCGCGGAGCCACCGAACCGGGCCGGCAGCCACCATGAGCCGGGAGGCTGCTCGTCGGCCGGGTACCCGGCGATGGCCTCGTCGAGCAGGGTCGACATCCGGGCGCGGAGGTCGGCGGTCTCGCCGACCGGGTCGTCACCGGTCGGGTGCATCGGCTCGCCGCAGCGGATCGCGATGGTCTTGCCACGGGAGAAGTCCTTGTCGTGGCCCTTGGTCATCATCCGGTGGGTGCCCCACAGGACCGTCGGCACGATCGGTACGCCCGCCGCGGCGGCGATCCGCACGGCACCGGTCTTGAACTCCTTCAGCTCATAGCTGCGCGAGATCGTGGCCTCCGGGAAGATCCCGACCGCCTCGCCCGCCTTGAGGTAGTCGACGGCCTTCTCGAATGACGCGACGCCGTCGGCCCGGTCGACCTCGATGTGGTGCAGCGAGCGCATCACCGGGCCGCCGACGGAGTGGTCGAAGACCTCGCGCTTGGCCATGAAGCGGACCAGCCGCCCGGAGGGGTTGGCGGCGAGGCCGCCGTAGATGAAGTCGACGTACCCGATGTGGTTCACCGCCAGCAGCACGCCGCCCTGGCGCGGGACGTGCTCGGTGCCGGTCATCTGGAACGACTGGCCGAGGAGCCGGAAGGCGGTCTTGGCCGCCAGGATGATCGGCGGGTAGGTGAGGTCGAGCATGGGTGGGGCTCCTGGGGCCGGAGGGACGTCGCGGACGGTCGGGGAGAGCAGGCGCCGGGTCAGCGGCGGGTCGCGAGGAAGTCGGCGATCCTGCCGATGGCCTCCTCCAGCACCGACGGCTCCGGCAGCGCCACGAGACGGAAGTGGTCGGGGTCGGGCCAGTTGAACCCGGTGCCGTGGGTGACGAGGAGCTTCTTGGCGCGCAGCAGGTCGATGACGAACTCCTCGTCGTCCTCGATCGCGTAGACGTCGGGGTGCAGGCGCGGGAAGCAGTAGAGCGCACCACGCGGACGGACCGAGGTGACGCCGGGGATCTCGTTGAGCAGCCGGTCGGCGAGCATGCACTGCTCGTAGAAGCGCCCGCCGGGCACGATCAGCTCGTTGACCGACTGGTAGCCGCCCAGCGCGGGCTGGATGGCGTGCTGGGCGGGCACGTTGGAGCACATCCGCATGTTCGCCACGAGGGTCAGGCCCTCGAGGAAGTCGGCGGCGACCTCCTTGGGGCCGGAGATCATCACCCAGCCGGCGCGGTAGCCGCAGACGCGGTAGGCCTTGGACAGCCCGCTGAACGTCAGGCAGAGCACGTCGGAGCCGGCGGCCGCCGCGGCGTGGTGGTGGACGGCGTCGTCGTACAGGATCTTCTCGTAGATCTCGTCAGCCATCACCACGAGCTCGTGACGCCGGGCGATGTCGACGAGGCCCCGGACGACCTGCTCGGAGTAGACCGCACCCGTCGGGTTGTTCGGGTTGATGATCACCAGCGCCTGGGCGTGCTCGGTGATCTTGGACTCGATGTCGGCGAGGTCGGGGTTCCAGCCGTTCTCCTCGTCGCACAGGTAGTGCACCGGGGTGCCGCCGGAGAGGCTCACCGCACCGGTCCACAGCGGGTAGTCCGGCGCCGGCACCAGGACCTCGTTGCCGTCGTCGAGGAACGCCTGGAGGACCATGCCGACGAGCTCGGAGACGCCGTTGCCGATGAACACGTCCTCGACGACGACGTCGCGCAGGCCGCGCTGCTGGTAGTACTGCGCGACGGCGGTGCGTGCGGAGTAGATGCCCCGGGAGTCGGAGTAGCCCTGCGCGTCGGGCAGGTGGTGCACCATGTCCGACACGATCGCCTCGGGCGCCTCGAAGCCGAACGGTGCGGTGTTGCCGATATTGAGCTTGAGGATCCGGTGGCCCTCTGCCTCGAGCTTCTGGGCCTCCACCAGGATCGGGCCCCGGACGTCGTAGCGGACGTTGCTCAGCTTCTTGCTCTGGCGGATCTGGCGCACCCTCGCATCCTCGCAGGTCGACCTGACGCGAGCAGCCGGGTATCGCCCCCAGCCGCCTGGCTGAGCACCCACCCACCGCCCGCGGGGACGACGAAGGCCGCGACCCCCGAGGGGATCGCGGCCTTCGCGAGGACCGAGCCGGATCAGTCGGTGAACTCGGAGAGCTCCTTGAGGATCGCGGCCTTCGGGCGGGCGCCGACGATGTTCCGGACGACCTCGCCGTTCTGGTAGACGTTGATCGTCGGGATGCCGGTGATCCGGTACGACGACGGGGTGACGGGGTTCTCATCGACGTTCATCTTGAGGAACGTCACCTTGTCGCCGTGCGTCGCGGCGATCTCGTCGAGAATCGGGGCGACCTGCTTGCACGGGCCGCACCACTCGGCCCAGAAGTCGACGAGCACGGGCTTGTCGGACTTGAGGACCTGGCTGTCGAACTCGGCGTCGGTCACGGCGGAGATGTTGCCCACGGTGGATCCCTCCAGGGATTGGTCGGTGTGTGCCTTCACGGCTGGGTGGTGGTGCGGACGGCTGCTGCCGTCGTGGACTGTGAGGGGAACGCCCGTACGCCGGGCGATGTTCCCGCGAGCCTGCCAGAGGCGGCGGCGTACGTCAGACGACGACGCCGTCCTCGGCGAACTCCTTCTCGGCCCGGTCGGCGGCCTCGGTGGTGCTGCCGGTGTGGTCGAGCTCGGCGAGGAAGCGCTCGGCGTCGAGGGCGGCCGAGCAGCCGGTGCCGGCGGCGGTGATGGCCTGGCGGTAGGTGTGGTCGACCAGGTCGCCGCAGGCGAACACGCCGGGGAGGTTGGTGGCGGTGGTGGGGTGCGTGACCTGCACGTAGCCCTCGTCGTCGAGGTCGACCTGACCGGCGAGGAGCTCCGAGCGCGGGTCGTGGCCGATCGCGATGAACAGGCCGGAGACCTCGAGGTCGCGGGTCTCGCCGGTGACGGTGTCGCGCAGGGTGACCGACTCGACGCCGTCGGTGCCGTTGATCGACACGACCTCGGAGTTCCACTCGAAGTCGAGCTTCTCGTCGGCCTCGGCGCGCTCGACCATGATCTTGGAGGCGCGGAGCTCGTCGCGGCGGTGGATGAGGGACACCTTCGAGCCGAAGCGGGTGAGGAAGGTGGCCTCCTCGACGGCGGAGTCGCCGCCGCCGACGACCGCGATGGGCTTGTCGCGGAAGAAGAAGCCGTCGCAGGTGGCACACCAGGAGACGCCGCGCCCCGAGAGGCGGTCCTCGCCCTCCAGGCCGAGGCGGCGGTAGCCGGAGCCGGTGGCGAGGATGACCGAGCGGGCGGGGAAGGTGTCGGTGGCGGTCTTGACGACCTTCACGTCGCCGGTGAGGTCGACCTCGACGACGTCGTCGGGGACCAGCTCGGCGCCGAACCGCTCGGCCTGGGCGCGCATCTCGTCCATGAGCGCGGGGCCCATGATGCCGTCGCGGAAGCCGGGGAAGTTCTCGACCTCGGTGGTGTTCATCAGCGCGCCGCCGGCGGTGACGGAGCCCTCGAAGACCAGGGGGTTCAGGCTCGCACGGGCGGTGTAGAGGGCCGCGGTGTAGCCGCTCGGACCGGAGCCGATGACGATGACGTCGCGGGTCACGGTGGGATCGGGAGTGGCCATGGTTTCTCGGAGCTCCTCGTTCGGGGTCGTGTACGCCTGCCACAACCGATCGTAGGGCCTGGTCATTCCTGCTCCCGGGCGGCTGACGATCCCCCGGAGGGGTCCGACACCCGGCCCTCAACCGGCCCGCCGTACGGCGTGGGTGCGGGTCAGCCCGGGAGCACGACCGAGCGCACGACCTCGCCGCTGCCGCACTGGAGCAGGTCGACCACCTGGGTGTCGCCGCTCGGGGGTCGGTAGGCCAGCACCGTCGGCGAGCCGTCGTAGCGGGCGGCCAGCAGGCTGCCGGCACCCCAGACCGCCGGCGGGCAGGTGAACGACTCCGAGGTGCTGAGGTCGCTGCCGTTGACGACCTGGTCGTCGGTGCTCACCAGGCCCGGGCGCACCCGCAGCCGGGCCACCTGGCGCGAGAAGCCGTCGGAGGTGAGACGCACCGGCGGGCGCTGGGCGAGGCGGGCGACCTGCTCCTCCGACTGGGCGGTCAGCGGTGCGACCTGGTCGTCGGTGCCGGAGGCGTCCAGCGACGACTCGCCGGCGGACGACTGCTCGCGCGCCGACTCGAGGTCGTCCTGCGCGGCCCCCTCGTCGGCGGACTCGGCCGACCCGGCCGCTGCGGAGTCGTCGTAGGCCTCGGCGGCGGCCGACGTGGCGTCGCCCCCGGAGTCGGAGCCGGTGCCGACCAGCTGGCCGACGCCGACGCCCACCACGACGACGGCGGCCGCGGCGAGCAGCAGACCGCGGGCCGCCCGACGGCGGGCCGCGAGATGGGTGACCGTGCCGCCGGAGCGATCGGGCTCCTCCTCGCCGAGGCGTTCGAGCACCGCGTCGAGCCGTGCTGCGACGTCGTCGGGCAGGGGCTGGTCGTGGCGCGCGTCGGCGAGCATCCGGCGTACGCGATCGTCACGCGGGTCGGACGGGTCCGGTCGGGAAGCCATGGGGTGTGGTCTCGCTTTCCTGGCGAGGTGGCGGTGTCGGCGCGCTGTGGCGCGGTCGGCACCGGTACGTCGGGCAGCGGCGTCAGGCCGGTGGGCCCCGGGTGCCGCCTCCGCCCTCTGGGACGGCTCCGGACCCGACGTGGTTCCCGTCGTCCGGCTCCCGGTCGGGCCCCGGCGGCCCCACCAGGTCGGCGAGACGCGACGCGAGGCGCGCGCGGCCGCGGGCGCACCGCGACTTCACGGTGCCGACCTTGCAGTCGAGCATCTCGGCCACCTCGGCGACGGGGTAGCCCTCCATGTCGACGAGCACGAGCGCGGCGCGCTGCTGGGCGGGCAGCTCGGCGAGCGCGGCGAGGACCCGGCGGCGCCGCTCGGCGGAGACCGCCTCGTCGGCGGGGTCGCGTGCGTCCGCGGCCGAGCCCGAGGCCAGCGGCTCGACGCCGGCGCCCCCCGTGCCGCGGGCGCGGGCGTCGTACTCCTCCAGCTGCTCGGGGAGCGGGTCGGCGCGGCGTACCTTCTGCGCGCGCAGCCGGTCGAGGCAGGCGTTGACCACGACCCGGTGCAGCCAGGTCGTCACGGCCGCGTCGCCGCGGAACGAGCCCGCCCGCCGGTACGCCGCCACCATGCCGTCCTGGAGACCGTCCGCGGCGGACTCGGGGGCGCCCATCGTGCGCAGGGCGACCGCCCAGAGCCGGTCGCGGTGTCGTCGGAACAGCACGCCAAACGCGTCGCTGTCGCCCGCGACGTGGGCGGCGAGGAGGGCTGCGTCGTCGCGCTCGTCGCCCTCGTCCGGGTCGCCGGCCTCAGCTGGCACGGACGGTCACCTCCGCGACGCGCCCGCGGAACCGGCCGTCGTCGTCCTGCGGGAGCGAGGTGAGCCAGACCGTCAGGTAGGAGGCGGTCACCGGGGCGTCGAGCGTCGTGGTGACCGACGTACCGACGTCGGTGGGGGTGTCGACCGGGTCGAGCCCGTCGACCGAGCCGGGGAGGTCGTCGGTGAGGTAGAGCGACAGGCTGGTCGGCTCGCCCTGGAGCTCGACGTCGATCTCGCTGACGTCCTGCGGACCACCCAGGTCGATGACGATGCCGACGCCGGTCTTGAGGCCGGGCGGTGGTCCGAGCTGGTCGTTGTAGCCGGAGGTCGTCCACGCGGTCGAGCCGTCGCCGTCGACGGCCAGCGGCGCCTCGTCGTCGTTCTCGCCGCCGTCGGTGCCCTGCGGGTCGAGCACGGTGACGGAGAGGTCGGTGAGCGGGGTGGCGGTGACGGCCTCGCTCGGCGTGGTCGTCGCCGACGGCGTGGACGACGCGGTGCTCTCCTCCCCGAGGATGCTGCGACCCTCCGAGACGTTGACCGCGACGAGTGCGACGACCGCGACGACCGCCGCGATCGCGAGCGCCACGGCGAGGCGCAGCCAGAAGCGGCCGGAGTGGTTCTCCGGGACCGGCTCGCCCTCGGCGGTGTCGTCCCAGCGGCCGACCGCGCCGAGGCCGGTGCCGGTGCCGGCGGCCCCGACGCCGGTGCCGGTGTCCCAGGGCCAGTACTCGTCCCGCGGACGGACGCTGGTCTGCGACGCGTCGGCGCGGGGCGTACGGGCGGGCGAGCCGTCCGAGGGGTCGGGGGCGAAGAGCGGGCGCTCCGGCGGCTCGTCGAACGGCGGCGGCGGGGCGGGTGTGGCGCGCCGCTCCAGCCAGGACACGTCGTCGCCCTCCTCCCCGAAGATGGGGACGCCGGCCTCCGTGGGACGGTCCGGGTCGGGAGCGGCGTCCGGGTCCGCGCGCGGCTCGGCGCCGGCCTCGGTGGGCGGCGGCTCGGGGTAGGCGCCGGCCATCCGCTGCTGGTCGTGCGGGGTGAGCTCCGGCACCGGGGGAAGGGTGACCAGCTCCTCGTCGGGGAGCACGTCGGGCGTGCTGGCGAGCAGGGCGCGGTCCATGCCGGCCGGGTCGCCCACGAAGTCGGCCAGGAAGGCCGACAGCCCCCGGGCCGAGGAGACCTCGGCCGCGAGGTCGGCGTGGCGGTGGGCCTCGTCGGGGTGCAGGAGGACGTCACACGCCGCGTCGAGCGGGCGCGGGATCCCGGCCCGGACCCGACGGGGTCGCAGCACCTGGCCGTGGTCGCGGGGCGCGGGAGTGACGTTGGAGCCGGACGCGCCGGCCCACCGGGTGGTGAGCGCGCAGTAGAGGAGACCGGCGAGGTCGGTGAGGTCCTCCTGCGGGCGTCCCTCGGACAGCCCGTGCAGGGCGGCGTCGACGCAGAGCCCGATCACCCGCACGCCACCGGTGCGGTCGACGAGGACGTTCTCGGGCACCAGCCGCCCGTGGGCCACTCCGGCGGCGTGCGCGGTGCCGATCGAGTCGGCGACCTCCGCGACCAGCCAGGCGGCCTTGCGGGCCGACAGCGTGCCGGTGCCGTTGGCGATGACGTCGAGCGAGGCGCCCCAGCCCCACTCGTTGACGACGTAGCAGACGTCGCCGGAGTCGTCGGCGTCCAGGACGCGCAGCACCCGGGGGTCGTGGACGGTGGCCGAGCGACGGGCGGCCTCCATCAACCGCGGCGCACGCTGGTCGCCGGCGGCGATCACGTGGATGGCCACGTGGCGCTCGAGCACCTCGTCGTGACCCCGCCAGAAACGACCGTCGCCGCTCTCGGTGAGCAGGTCGACCAGCCGGTAGCGACCGGCGAGCAGGTCGCCCGGGCGGGTCGCGTGCGGCACCGGGCCCTCCTGGTCGTCTGCTGCTGGCCTGCGGCGGGCGCGGGGGCCCGCGGGCCCATCGTAGGACCGTCGTCCCACCTCGCGAGCCGTTTGTCCCAGGCTGTCCCGGCCGGTCCGGTACGACGTCAGCGCCGCACCCGCGCCACGAGCGTGCCGACCACGTCGGTCACCTCGCGCAGGTGCAGCACCCGGGCCATGGCGAGGAACACCGCACCGTCGACGAGCGCCACCACGGCACCGCGCAGGAGCGCCAGCGACCAGTGCGGCTCGTCGCCCAGTGCGCTCAGGGCCCACACGACGAGCAGCCCGGCTGCCGTGGAGACCGCGACCGCGAGGGCGAGGCGGACGACGTACCGGGTGGTGCGGGCGTCCTCGAGGTCGCCGAGCCGGCGGCGCAGCACGCCGTAGGACACCACCGAGCCCACGAGGTACGCCGTGCCGTAGGCCAGGACCAGTGCGGGAGCGGTGCCGGCCGCGTCGGTGAGGCGTACGCCGACGAGGGCGGCGGCGACGTTGGTGACGCCGATGACGCACTGCACCCAGAAGACCGTGCGGGTCTGCTCGAGGGCGTAGAAGCCGCGCAGCATCAGGTAGTGGACGGTGAACATCACCAGGCCGGGCGCGAACAGCGCCAGCGACGGGGCGTAGGACCCGATGTCGTCGGCGGCGGCGCCGTGGCCCCAGATCACGTTGGCGACGTCGGTCGCGACCAGCGGCAGCAACGCTGCGACCGGGAGCACCACCGCGAGGGACGTGCGCAGCGTGCTGGCCAGCGTGCGGCCCAGGCCGGCGAGGTCGCCGTCGGCGGCGCGGGCCGACAGGCGCGGCAGGATCGCGGTCGCCAGCGAGACGGTGATGACCGAGTGCGGCACCATCACGATGAGGAAGGTCGAGGAGTAGACGGTGTAGCCGGTGCCGTCGCCGCCGCCCGCCGTACCGCTGGACGCCAGGCGTACGACGACGGTGTAGGCGAGCTGGTTGACCACCACGAAGGCGACGGTCCAGGCGCCGAGGCGGAAGGTGCGCCCGAGGCCGGCGTCGCGGAAGTCGAAGCGTGGGCGGAAGGTGAACCCGGCCTTGCGCAGGTAGGGCACCAGGATCAGCAGCTGCGCGGCGATGCCGAGCGTCGAGCCGATGCCGAGCACGGCCTCCTGCGCGCCGTCGTACGCACCCTCGAGCTCGGGACCGCTGGCGGGGCCCCACACCAGCAGGTAGCCCACGAGCACCAGCACCGAGATGACGTTGTTGGCGATCGGCGCCCACATCATCGGGCCGAAGAGGCCGCGGGCGTTGAGGATCTGCCCGACCAGCACGAACATGCCGTAGAAGAAGACCTGCGGCAGGCAGTAGCGGGCCAGCGCGACGACCGACTCCAGCTGGGGTGCCAGGTCGGGGTCGTCGAAGGAGCTCGACAGGTAGATGTCCATCACCTGCGGCGCGAAGGCCACGAGCAGCACGGTGACCGCGCCCAGGAAGAGCATCGCCAGGGTGACGACCCGGTTGGTGTACGCCGCCCCGCCGTCGGGATCCTCCTTGCCGGCACGGACCAGCTGCGGCACCAGCACGGCGTTGAAGACGCCGCCGGCCAGCAGGATGTAGAGCATGTTCGGGATCGTGTTGGCGATCGTGAACAGGTCGGCGTGCAGTCCGGCGCCGAGCGCGGCGGCCAGCAGCGCCGAGCGCACGAAGCCGCTGGCGCGCGACACGATGGTGCCGGCGGCCATGACCGCGCTGGACCCGAGCACCGCGCGCCGCTCGTCGTCGAGCCGGGCGGTGCCCTGCTGCTCCTCGCTCACGGGCGACCCGCGCCGTCGTACGTCGTGCGCTCGCCGTCAGTGGCGCGGTCGTGCGGTGCTGCCGACGCGGCGCCGTCCTCGTCGGTCGCGCCGGTGGTGTGGTCGCGCTCGCTGTCGCCGGTGCCCCCGCCGTCACCGTCCGCCGCGCCGTCGCGGGCGGCCCGGTGGGCCCGGAAGCGCCGGATCAGTCGCAAGGCGATCGCGAGGAACAGCACCCCGACGCCGGTACCGATGATCAGCCAGATCACGCCGCTCACCTGGACCGAGCGGATCGGCAGCGTGGTGGTGGCTCCGGTGGGCCGGTCGGCGCCGTCGACGACGCGCAGGACGACGTTGTGCACGCGGGTGGAGGTGGTGGTCGCGACCAGCGGCACGGTGACCCGGCTGCGCGGCCCGAGGTCGACCAGCTCGCTGGTGGTGATGTCGATGTCGGGGTCGGAGACCGCCTCGATCCGCACCGTGACCGGCTCGGGGAGCCGGTTGCGGACGGTGACCAGGAAGGTGCCCGACTCGCTGGAGAGGGTGACGCCCTCGGCGGCGCTGATGGTGCCCTGGGCGAGCCGGTCGCTCACCCAGGTGCCGGCGCGGCGGGCGTGGCGCCGGGCGGTGCGCTCGTGGTTGCGCGCGGAGTAGCCCAGCCCGGTGAGCGCCTGCTCGGTGATCTCGGCGGCGACCTGGTTGTTCTCGGTGAGCAGGGTCTGCAGCGCCTCACCGGCGTCGACGAGGTCCTCGGCCGACTCGAAGGTCCGCCGCTTGAGCTGGGCCTTCTCGGCCGACTCGGGGTAGTCGAGGGCGTCGTCGGGGAGCACCTGGGTCGTCGCGGTCGCAGCGATCTGGGACAGCCCGCGCAGCGTGAGCCACGGGACGTCGAGGCCGGCGAAGAAGCCCTCGGGGTCGTCGAGGCCCCACATGGTGGGCAGCACCACGACCAGCGGCGGCTGGTCGGACTTGATGGCCCGGACGGCTGCCTCGGCGAGGACCCGCTGGCGCAAGGCGACGGTGCCGATGCGCGGCGACGGGCCGGGACTGCCCGCGGCAGCGCCGGAGGACGCGACGAGCACCCGGTTGCCGGCGATGCTGGCGACCGCGCGGGGGCGGTCGGTGAAGGCGTCGTCGCTGAGCAGCACCTGTGCCTCGGCCGGGGCGCCGGCGAGGGCCGCGAGGTCGATGAGCCCGTCGCCGGGCGCCACCACGGGGCTGCGCTCGATGCCGAGCTCGGCGAGCGTCTCGCTCGACTGGGCCTGGGCGACCTCGAGCAGGTCGGGGGCGTGCCGCCGGGCGGCGACCACGTCGACGTCGCCGTACGGGAGGGTCAGCACCTCGTCGCCGTCGGTGACCTCCGCGAGCCGGTCGAGCCACCCGCGGGCGACCCGCGCCACCGGGGTGTCGGGATCGGCGGGCGCCGCCGGCTCGACGGCGGCCTGGTCGTCGTCGGTCTCCCCGTCGCCGTCGGCGTCGGTCACCGACTGGCCCGGGTCGGCGGGCTCGGCCGGCTCGGCCGGCTCGTCGGTGGCTGACGCGGTGTCGGACGGGTCGCCGGACGGCTCGGCGGTCGGCTGCTCCACCGGGTCGCCGTCGGCGTCGACGGTCGGGGCGAGTGAGCGGCCGGGGTTGCCGTCGGCCAGGCGACCGACCGCGTCGACGAGGGCCGGGTCGAGCACCCAGGTGAGCACGCCGTCGGCCGCGCTGCCGAACTCCAGCAACCGGCCGAGACGTCCGCCCGGCCCGAGCGCGCGCAGCCACTTGTCGGTCTCGGAGACTCGACCGTCCGCGGCGTACCGGACCGTGCGGGTCACCGGCAGCACCAGGCCGACGTCGACGGGCTCGCGGACCCGGCCGGGCACGTAGGGGAGGAACGTGCGGGCCCGGCCGTCGGCGAAGTCGTCGCGCGGCGTGCTCTCGCTCTGGCCGCTGGCGTGCACGCCGAACCAGTAGACGCCGCCACCCTCGACCTGCAGCGCCGACGCGGGCACCGTGATCGACCAGGCGGCGGTCGCGCCCGGCGCGAGCTCGTCGACCTTGCCGGGCGAGCCGACGTCGGTGCGGCGGCTCCCGACGTACGCATCGGCCGGCACGTCCATCGCGCCCTCGAGCTGACCGGGGTTGGTCAGGGCCGGCAGGTCGTCGCCCAGCACGGCGTACAGGTTGATCGTGGTCCAGGTCTCCTCGCTGCGGTTGGTGACCGTGCCACGCATCTCGAGCTGACCGCTCGTGGGCACCTCGCCCGGCGTCAGGTCGGTGATGACGACGCGCAGGGGCGACACCTCGGCGGGCGCGGACGCGGCACCGGGCGCGGCCGACGCGACGGGACCGACCGTCAGTCCGGGCAGGAGGACGGCCAGCAGCAGCGCCAGCAGCACCGGCGCCGTGACGCGCCCGCGGGCACGACGTCGACGCGGGGGGCACAGCACGGGCCGCAGCCTAGTCGGGGCCCCTGTGGTCGCCGTCGTGCGTCAGGGGCGCGCCGGACCTAGAATCCTCGCCCGTGCCCAGCCCCGACCCGACCGCCCCCGCGGCGCCGCTCTCCATGGTCGAGGTGCAGCAGCGGGTCGCCGCCGAGCTCGACCGGCTCGGCCCCGTGCTCGACGGCCTGGGCGAGCGGTTCGCCGCCGCCGGTCACGAGCTCTACCTCGTCGGCGGCCCGGTGCGCGACGCGATGCTCGGCCGCGAGCAGCACGACCTCGACCTGACCACGTCGGCCCGCCCCGACGAGACCGAGAAGATCCTCGGCCGGTGGGGCGACGCCACCTGGGACATGGGTCGGGCCTTCGGCACGATCGGCGCCCGGCGCGGCGACTGGGTCGTCGAGGTGACGACGTACCGCTCGGAGTCCTACGACGCCTCCTCCCGCAAGCCGGAGGTCAACTTCGGCGACTCCCTCGCCGGAGACCTCGGGCGGCGCGACTTCACCGTCAACGCGATGGCGGTCGGGGTGCCCGGTCGTGGCTTCGAGGACCCGTACGGCGGCATCGTGGACCTCGCCGAGCGCCGGCTGCGCACGCCCGGCACGCCGGAGGAGTCGTTCACCGACGACCCGCTGCGGATGATGCGGGCCGCCCGGTTCGCCGCCCAGCTGGGCTTCGACGTCGCACCCGAGGTCGTCGCGGCGATGACGGCGATGGCGGACCGGATCGAGATCGTCTCCGCCGAGCGGGTCCGCGACGAGCTCGTCAAGCTCGTCTGCGCGCGCTACCCGCGCCGCGGACTGACCCTCCTTGTCGACACCGGGATCGCCGACCGGGTGCTGCCCGAGCTGCCCGCGCTGCGGCTCGAGCGCGACGAGCACCACCGGCACAAGGACGTCTACGAGCACACGCTGACCGTGCTGGAGCAGTCGATCGACCTCGAGCACCGCCTCGGCGACGGCGGCCCCGACTTCGTCTCCCGGTTCGCAGCCCTCATGCACGACATCGGCAAGCCGCGCACCCGCCGCTTCCAGTCCGACGGCGCGGTGACCTTCCACCACCACGACGTCGTCGGCGCGAAGATGACCCGCAAGCGGATGAAGGCGCTGCGGTTCCCGAACGACCAGGTCGACGCGGTCAGCGACCTCGTCGAGCTGCACCTGCGCTTCCACGGCTACGGCTCCGGCGAGTGGACCGACTCCGCCGTACGCCGCTACGTCCGCGACGCCGGCGCCGAGCTCGAGCGGCTGCACGTCCTCACCCGCGCCGACTGCACCACCCGCAACAAGCGCAAGGCCGAGCGGCTGCGTCGTACCTACGACGACCTCGAGGTCCGCATCGAGCGGCTCACCGAGGAGGAGGAGCTCGCCGCGATCCGGCCCGACCTCGACGGCAACCAGATCATGGAGATCCTCGGCATCGGCCCCGGCCGGGAGGTCGGTCAGGCCTACCAGTTCCTCCTCGAGCTGCGTCTCGACGAGGGCCCGCAGACCGAGGACGCCGCGCGCGCCGCGCTGGTCGCCTGGTGGGCGGACCAGCAGGACGCTTGACCCTCACCCTGGGTCAGGCCGCAGCGTCGGTCGTACGCCGGTGAGAGTCACCGGCGCCGCACCGACGAGGAGTGGGTCACCGTGAGCGACGCCCCGGACCAGCAGGAGCCCCAGGAGCCGACCGAGCTGCTGAGCATCGGCGACGTCGCCCGCGCGAGCGGGCTGACGCCGAAGGCGCTGCGTCTGTACGACGAGCTCGACCTGCTGCGACCGGTGGAGGTCGACCCGCACACCGGCTACCGCTGGTACGCCGTCGAGCAGCTCGCCGACGCCCGCCTGGTGGCGGCGCTGCGCCGCGCCGGCGTCGGCCTGGCCGACATCCGGTTCGTGGTCGGCCAGCCGGCCGACGTCGCCGCCGTGGCGTGCCGGACCTTCGCCCGGCAGCTGCGCGCCGACGCCGACAGCCGCACCCGCGACCTCCTGCTCCTCGCCGAGCGGCTCAGCGGTCAGGAGGCCCTGATGACCAGCACCACCACCACCGACGTCGCCCGACCCGAGCCCGTCGTCGGCCACCCCCTCGCCCGGGGGGCGCGCGAGCAGCAGCTCGACGCGGTCCGCACCGACGGGGTGCTGCACGCCGTCGCCGACGGTTTCGGCGGGGTGCCCGGCCTCGCCGAGGCCGTCCTGGCCGCCCTCGACCCCCGCGCCCTCGCCGCCGACCCGCTGGTCGGGCTCGACGACGGCTACCGGGCCGCGGCGCGGGAGGTGGCGCGACGGCAGCGGGCGCACCCGGCGGACCAGGCGGACCCGGCGGACCAGGCGGACCCGGCGGACCAGGCGGACCCGGCGGACCCGGCGGGCGGCGAGCAGATCGGCTCGACCCTCACCGCGCTGGTGGTCGGGCCGACCCGGGTGACTGTCGGGCACGTCGGCGACTCGCGGTGCCACCGGGTGCGTGCGGGCCGGCTGACGCTGCTGACCCGCGACCACACCGTCACCCAGACGCTCGTGGACGAGGGCCGGCTCACTGCCGACGAGGCCCGCGTCGACGACAGGAGGGTCGTGCTCAACCGGGCGGTGGCCGCAGACGGCGCGTCCGAGCCGGACGTCGCGGTCTACCCGCACGAGCCCGGCGACCGCTACGTCCTCACCACCGACGGGGTCCACGGACGCCTGGACCCGGCCTGTCTCGCGGCGCTGCTGGTCGCGCACGACTCACCGGACGAGGTCGCCGCCTCGGTCGCTGCGGCCGTCGAGCGGGCCGGGGCCGACGACAACCACGCGGTGCTCGTCGTCGACCTCCCGGCCGAATGATGCGTTGGCGGGGTGCCAGCAGTGGCTACCAGCCAGTAACGTCTGACGCATGACGAACGATGCTCCCCGCCAGCTCGAGCGCTCCATCGAGATCGACGCCACGCCCGAGGAGGTCTGGGCCCTGGTCACCGACCTGCCCCGGATGGCCTCCTGGAGCCCCCAGGTCGTGCGCACCACCATCGCCGCCGACGAGATCGGCGAGGGCGTGCGGTTCACCAACCTCAACCGCCAGTGGAAGGTGCTGCACTGGCCGACCAAGGGCAAGGTCGTGCGTTTCGAGCCGTACCGCGACTTCGCCTTCCGGATCGCCGAGAACCGCACCATCTGGTCCTTCGAGCTCACGCCGACCGCGACCGGCACGAAGGTCGTCCAGCGCCGCGAGGTGCCGGACGGGATCTCGGTGCTCTCGATTGCGCTGACCACGGTCGTGCTCGGCGGCGTCGGCCGGTTCACCGACCGGCTCGAGCGCGGCATGGACGAGACCCTGGCCCGCATCAAGGCGGACGCGGAGCGCGCCACCGCGGCCTGACCGGCGTACGCCGGCTGCTCCACGAAGCAGAACGGCCCGCCACCCCGAGCCGGGGTGGCGGGCCGTTCTCATGCCTCAGCGAGGGAGGAGGTCACTCCTCGCCAGCAATGAAGGCCTCGACGCGGCGGCGCCCCTCGTCGTCGGGCAGCTGCACCGGCGGGGACTTCATCAGGTAGGACGACGCCGAGATGATCGGGCCACCGATGCCGCGGTCCTTGGCGATCTTCGCGGCGCGCACGGCGTCGATGATGATGCCGGCGGAGTTCGGGGAGTCCCAGACCTCGAGCTTGTACTCGAGGTTCAGCGGGACGTCACCGAAGGCGCGACCCTCGAGGCGGACGTAGGCCCACTTGCGGTCGTCGAGCCACTCGACGTGGTCCGAGGGACCGATGTGGACGTTGCGGTCGGAGACCTTGTCGGCCAGCTCGCCCTTGAGGTTGGAGGTGACGGCCTGGGTCTTGGAGACCTTCTTCGACTCCAGGCGCTCGCGCTCGAGCATGTTCTTGAAGTCCATGTTGCCGCCGACGTTGAGCTGGTAGGTGCGGTCCAGCGCGACGCCACGGTCCTCGAACAGCTTCGCCATCACGCGGTGCGTGATGGTGGCGCCGACCTGCGACTTGATGTCGTCACCGACGATCGGGACGCCGGCGGCCTCGAACTTCGCGGCCCACTCGGGGTCGGAGGCGATGAAGACGGGGAGGGCGTTGACGAAGGCCACGCCGGCGTCGATCGCGCACTGGGCGTAGAACTTGTCGGCCTCCTCGGAGCCCACCGGGAGGTAGGACACGAGGACGTCCGCGCCGGAGTCCTTGAGCGCCGCGATCACGTCGACCGGCTCGGCGCCGGACTCGTTGATGGTCTGGCGGTAGTACTTGCCGAGGCCGTCGAGCGTCGGGCCGCGCTGGACCTCGACGCCGAGGGTCGGGACGTCGGCGATCTTGATGGTGTTGTTCTGCGAGGCGTTGATCGCCTCGGAGAGGTCCTTGCCGACCTTGACGTCGTCGACGTCGAACGCAGCGACGAACTCGACGTCGCCCACGTGGTACTCGCCGAACTTGACGTGCATGAGGCCGGGCACCGTCGTCGACGCGTCCGCGTCGCGGTAGTACTCGACACCCTGGACGAGGGAGGAGGCGCAGTTGCCCACTCCCACGATCGCTACTCGAACCGAAGCCATGTCGCCTCGTCCTTCCCTTGCTGGCCTGGTGGTTGGCCGTGTGTACGTCGCCCGCCGCGGTGCTGGTGTCAGCCGCGGTCGTGGCCTTGAGTGCTGCTCTGGCTCGCACGGGACGAGCTCGCGCTGCTGTGTGCCGCTCCTGATGCACCGGGGTCGGTGTCGTCCCCGGTCGAGGCCTGCGACTCCTCGCGCAGGCTCCGCTCGCGCTCGGCGGAGATCAGCTCGGAGAGCCACTGCACCTCGCGCTCGGCCGACTCGACCCCGTGGCGCTGCAGCTCCGCGGAGTACCGGTCGACCTCCTTCTCGGTCATCGACAGCTGGCTCTGGACGCGGTCGAGCCGCTCCTGGAGCCGGCTCCGGCGCCCCTCGAGCACGCGCAGACGGATCTCCATGTCGGTGCGGCCGAAGAACGCGAAGCGGACGCCGAACGTGTCGTCCTCCCACGCGGCCGGGCCGACCTCGGACATCAGTCGCTCGAACTCGGCGGTGCCGGCGTCGGTGACCTCGTAGACGATGCGTGGCCGCCGCGACACGGGGGTCATGGTCGGTGCCGTCTCCTCGATGAGGTTGCGGCGCAGCATCTTCTTGAGAGTCGGGTAGAGCGAGCCGTAGGAGAGCACGCGCCCCCACCCGAGCATCAGGTTGAGCCGCTTGCGCAGCTCGTAGCCGTGCATGGGTCCCTCGTGCAGCAGTCCGAGGACCGCGAGCTCGATGGTGTCTCCACGCCGTGCCATGCGACGTATCGTAGCGATATATCCGCGGGATCTGAACCCACGTGATGTCTGGTCGACGTGTCGTCGAACACCAAGCGACGCAGGGGTGTTCCCCCGCCGCGGTGGTTTTGGGAACCCTCAGGAAGCACTGCGTACCCTGATCCGGGCCCGAACGGCGGGCCCCAGTGGCTCGACGAGGAGTGTGATGGCAGGCAAGCGCCGGGCCGACGGCCCGCCCGAGACCCGGTCCACGGGGTCCTCCGCCGGCTCCGCGGGAGGCGGCAACCTGCTCCAGCGCTGGCGCGCCCGCCGGGCCGACCGGCCGAAGCGCACCTGGGGCCAGCGGCTGCGGCGCGGTGCGCTGTGGGGCATGGCGGTCGCGCTCGTGCTCGCCCTGGTCGCCGTCGGCTCCTTCATCTGGCTCTACAAGACGATCGACGTCCCCGAGCCGAACGCGGAGTTCCTCACCGAGACCAGCTACGTCTACTACGACGACGGCAAGGCGGAGATCGGCCGGTACGCCACCCAGCTGCGCGACTCCATCCCGCTCTCGGAGATGCCCGACTCCATCAAGGACGCCGTCGTCGCCGCGGAGAACCAGAGCTTCTGGACCGACCGCGGCATCGACCCTCGCGGCATCCTGCGCGCGGCGTTCTCCAACGCCAGCGGCAACAGCACCCAGGGCGCGTCGACGATCACCCAGCAGTACGTGAAGATCCTCTACCTCAACCAGGAGCGGTCCTACACGCGCAAGCTGAAGGAAGCGATCCTGTCGCTGAAGATCCAGCGCGACACGTCCAAGGAGGAGATCCTCCAGGGCTACCTCAACACCATCTACTTCGGTCGCAGCGCCTACGGCATCGAGGCCGCGGCCAACCGCTGGTTCGACAAGCCGGCCAAGAAGCTGAACCTGCGCCAGTCGGCGGTCCTCGCCTCCGTGCTCAACAACCCGTCCGGCCTCGACCCGGACAACGGCAAGGACGCCAAGAAGAACCTCAAGGAGCGCTACGAGTACGTCCTGGGGAGCATGGTCACCACCGGCGCCATCGACCAGGCGACCGCCGACAAGGCGGCCAAGCGCCTGCCGAAGTTCCCGAAGATCGACCCGGAGAGCAGCTACGGCGGCCAGAAGGGCCACGTGCTGACGATGGTGAAGTCCGAGCTCCAGCGGCTCGGCTTCTCCGAGTCCGAGATCGACGGCGGCGGCCTGCGGGTCACCACCACCCTCACGGCCAAGGACATGGCCGCGGTGGCCGAGGGCGTCGAGGAGCAGCGGCCCGAGGGCTTCGGCGACAAGCAGCTGCACGTCGGCGCGGCCTCGGTCGAGCCCGGCACCGGTGCGATCCGCGGGTTCTACGGCGGTCAGGACTACCTCGACTCCCAGATCAACTGGGCGGTCGCCGGCGGTCAGGCCGGCTCCACCTTCAAGCCGTTCGCGGTCGCGGCCGGTCTCAAGAACGGCTTCGCGCTCAAGGACACCTTCGACGGCAACTCGCCGTACGAGGCCCCCGACGGCACGGAGTTCGAGAACCAGGGCGACACCGACTACGGCAGCGCGGTCAGCCTGCTCAAGGCGACCGAGGACTCCATCAACACCGCCTTCATCGACCTGACGCTGAGCATCCCCAATGGTCCGAAGCGGATCATCAACGTCGCCAACGACATGGGCATCCCGCCGGAGAAGGCCCGCAGCGGCATCCGCGGCTTCCCGTCGAGCACCCCGGGCCTGATCGCCAACGCCCAGGTCGCCCTCGGCTCGCAGACGGTCAGCCCGATCAACATGGCGACGGCGTACGCCACCATCGCCAACGGCGGCGTCTACGCCGAGCCCTACCTCGTCGAGCGCGTCGAGGACGCCAGCGGCGAGGTGCTCTACCGGCACAAGGTGAGCGAGGAGCGGGCCATCAGCGAGGACATCGCGGCCGACGTCAGCTACGCGATGCAGCAGGTCGTCCAGTCGGGCAGCGGCACGGCCGCGCTCGCGCTCGGTCGGCCCGCGGCCGGCAAGACCGGCACCGCGACCAACGGTCTCGGCCAGGTGTCCTCGGCGTGGTTCGCCGGGTTCACGCCGCAGATGGCGACCTCGGTGATGTACGTCCGCGGCAAGGGCAACGAGCAGCTCGACGGCTGGCTCCCGTCGTTCTTCGGCGGCACCTACCCGGCTCAGACGTGGACCGCGATCATGAGTCGCGAGATGGAGGGGCTCGACGTCGTCGAGTTCCCCGAGCCGGCGTACGTCGACGGTGACGCGCCGGACGATGGGCACGAGCCGTACACGCCGCCGCCGGCGCCGACCAGGACGAAGAAGCCGTCGAAGACGGCAACGCCGACCGAGACCGAGGAGCCGACGGAGGAGCCGACCACCGCGTCGCCGACCCAGACGCCCACGCAGACGCAGACGCCGACCCAGACGCCCACGCAGACGCCTACGCAGACGCCGACCCAGACCCCGACGCAGACGCCTACGCAGACGCCGACCCAGGAGCCGACGACCGCGTCGCCGACCCTGCCGGGCACCGGGAGCGGTGGGGGCGACAGCACGGCCTCGCCGCGCCCGAGCCCGTGACAGACGCGTGAGCAGCACGGACGAGCACGTCCACCCGACCCGGGACAACCGGGTCCTGCGCGCCCTGAGCCCAGTGGTGGGCGGCCCGGTCGGGCCGCGCGCCGGACGCGGGGCGCGCCTGGGCGTGCTCGGCGTGCTGCTCGCGGTCACCGCGCTCACCGTCGCGCTGGGGATGCTCGCCCGCTCGGCCTGCGCCACCGACGACTGGTCGGGTGGCACGGCGGGCGACGCGCGGCTGTGCACCTCCGACGTCGCCGCCGGGTACGTCGGCGGCGGGCTGGCCGAGCTGGCCTGGCCCTGGGGTGACGACTCGGGCACGTCCGGCCGCTACCCCGACGCCGACTGGGACGAGCGGCCACCGCTGGTCGGGGTCGTCGCCTGGGCGTCGGCGCACGTCACCCATCTCGTCGTCGGCAGCCCCGACGTCGACGCCCGCTACTCCGTCGCGCCGTCCCGGCTGGGCGACGACCCCGACGTGCTGCACGAGCGGGGCGTGCTCGTGGCGGTCGTCGCCGTCCTGTGGGCGTGGCTGGCGATGCTGGCGGTGCTCGCACTCGCGCAGGTCCACCGCCGCCGACCCTGGGACGCCGCGGCGTTCGCCGCCGCGCCGGTGCTCGCGCTGGCCGGGCTCGTCTCGTGGGACCTGCTCGCCGTCGCGCTCGCCGCCGGCGCCCTGCTCGCGTGGGTGCGTGGGCGGGCGGTGCTCGCCGGGCTCGCGCTGGGTGCCGGTGTCGCGGCGGGCATGTGGCCCGCGCTGCTGCTTCCCGCGCTCGTGCTGGACGCCGTACGCCGGGGGCGGCGCGCCGAGCTCGGTCCGCTGCTGCTGTCAGGCGTCGGCGCCTTCGTCGTCGCCTGCCTGCCGGCCGCGCTCTCGAGCCCGGGCCGGTTCCTCGACTCGTGGTCGACGATGGCGGGGCGCGGCCCGGAGGCCGGCACGGTGTGGGCGGTGCTCGACCAGGCGTTCGGGCTGCCTGGGGTGGTGGTCCCGGTCGCGTGGGCGCTGGTCGCGGTGTGGTGCCTGCTGGTGCTGCTGGCCGGTGCCGTCGCCCCCCGCCCGCCGCGGGTGGAGCAGACCGTGCTCCTCCTGCTGGCCGGCGCGGTGCTGCTGCGCACGACGTACGACCCGTGGCAGGCGGTGTGGCTCCTGCCCTTCGCCGCTCTGGCCCTGCCCCGCTGGCGCGACCAGCTCGTCTGGCAGGGCGGGGAGGTGCTGCACCTCGCGCTCTACTGGTGGTGGGTCGGCGGCTACCTCCAGCCCGGCGGCTCCGGGGCGGCCGGCTTCTACTGGGTCGGCGTGCTCGCGCACGTGCTCGGCACCTGCTGGCTGGTCGCGCTCGTGCTGCGCGACGTGCTCGACCCGCGCCACGACCTGCTCGCCGCCGAGCGCGACCCCGTGGAGTCCGCCGCCGAGGCGGCGGGTCAGGAGACGACGACCGCGTCGAACGACGTGGTCGTGTAGCGCACCCGGACGTCGACCTCGTCGCCCACGGCGGGTACCGCCGCGCCCTGCGGGACCAGCAGCATCGAGGCCTGCATGTGCGGAGGCTCGGCGAACAGCCGCTGCCGCCCGCCGATCCAGAACGGTGACCGGGCCAGGCCGGCCGCGTCCAAGCCGCCCCGGGCGAGGGTCGCCGCGCGGGAGCGGGCCGACAGGTCGCCGGTCGGCGCCTCCAGGCCGATGCCGTGCGCGGTGCCCCCGCTGACCACGAGCAGGTGGCCGCCGCGGGGGGCGGTGCGGGAGCGGTACCCGTACTCGTCGCCGCGCTCGACCGCGTGCACGTCGAGCACCCGGGCGGTGACCCGGAGCGCGCCGCGGTCGCCGAGCCACAGCGCAGTGCCCGTGCGCGGGCGGAAGGTGACGTCCGGGTACTCCGCGCGCAGCGTGCCGAGCTCGGACGGCGTCAGGTGGCTCACCCAGACCGGGAGCCGGGCCAGGCCGGCGCCGACGACGTCCTCCATCAGCCGGCGCACCTCGGGCAGGTGGCGGCCGCGGGTCAGCGGGAGGTGCAGCGCGACGCCCTCGGGCCGCAGCCGCGAGCGGCGCATCTGCTCCGAGGCCTCCCAGAGGTCGTGCCGGCCCAGGCCGTGGCGGCGCATCGAGGTCATCCGCTCCAGCACCACGCGGGCGCCGGGCTGCCGCTCGGCGAGCGCCGCGACGTCGTCGAGCCGGCTGACGGTGTGCACGACGCGGCGGTGCAGCGCGGGGTCGACGGCCGGGCTGAAGGGGCGCCACGGCGTGAGGACCAGCAGCGAGCCGTCGTACCGGTCGGCGACCTCGGGCAGCTCCTCGTACGTGCCGACCGCGATGGTGTCGACGCCCAACCACGCCGCGCGGCGGGCCAGCCGGCCGGGGGTGAACCCGTAGCCGTTGCCCTTCACGACGGGGGCGATGCCGGGCATCTCCTCGACGGTGCGGCGCAGGTGGGCGCGCCAGCGGTCGCCGTCGACGTGGAGCGTGAGGGTCATCGACGCTCCATGTAGAGGGAGAAGGCCTTGGCGATCAGGCGGTTGAGCGGCAGCTCCCACTCGCCGGCGTACTCGACGGCCTCGCCGCCGGTGCCGACCTTGAACTGGATGAGGCCGGCGTGGGAGTCGTCGGCGTCGAGGGTGTCGGTGATGCCGCGCAGGTCGTAGACGTCGGCGCCGGCCTCGAGGGCGTCGCGGATCATCGCCCACTGCACGGCGTTGGAGCCGCGGACGTCGCGCTTCTCCGTAGACGAGGCGCCGTAGGAGTACCAGGCGTGGCCGCCGACGCGCACCGCGATCGTCGAGGCGACGAGGTCGCCCTCGTGGCGGGCGGACCAGAGCCGGATGCGGTCGACGTCCTCGGCACCGAGGGCGTCGAACATCGTGGAGAAGTAGGAGCGCGGGCGCGGGGTGAACCCGTCGCGCTCGGCGGTGTGCACGTAGAGGTCGTGGAAGGCGTCGAGCTCCGCGGTCAGCGTCTCGGCGGTCGCGGCGGTGACCTCGACGCCGTTCTTGGCGGCCTTCTTGATGTTGCGGCGCCACTGCTGGTTCATGCCCTTGAGCACGGCGTCCTCGTCGAGCGCCGAGCCGTCGGGCGCCCGCAGCGGTACGGCGAACACGTAGCGCGGCTGCCCGGCGGCGAACCCCTCGCCCTCGGGCGGCGGGGTCCAGCCGAGCTCGCGCAGCTGGGCCACGACCCGCGCCCCGGTCTGCTCCCGCACCGTCGGCGGCAGGTCGGCGAGGCGGCGTACGTCGTCGTCGGCGATGCCGGCCTTGATCGTCGGGGCGTCCCAGCGCCGGGTGACCACGGGCGGGCCCATCCGCACCAGGAACGCACCCTGCTTCTTCAGGTGCGCGGTCATCGGCCGCAGCCAGTCGCCCAGGTCGGTGCTCGACCAGTCGATGACCGGACCCTCGGGCAGGTAGGCCAGGCAGCGGCGTGAGCGCGGGATCGTGCGGTTGAGCACGAGCGCGGCGCCGACCGGGGTGTCGGGGTCGTCGGCGGCGAACCAGCCGAGCGACTCCGCGCGCCACTCCTTCTTCACCGCCGCCCACGCGGGCGTCTGCAGGAAGCTCGCGGAGCGCCGGGACCTGAGGAAGTCCAGGTGGGCGTCGGCGGAGATGGTCCGGACCGTCAGCGCCTGTGTCACGGCCCCGAGGTTAGGGCACGGACGGGTGGGCGCGGCCCACCCGGTTCGCCGGTCGCGGGCGGGTGCCGGGCTGGGTGCTGGGTGGCGTCTTGTCAGACCCGCTCGCGCAGCCAGGCGAAGTCGGCGAGGTGCTGCTCGGGGCCGCCGGGCGTCTCGCAGACGACGGGTGCGCCGGCGTCGCGGACGACGGAGGCGAGCAGGTCGGGGTCGACCTTGCCGGCGCCGAGGCTCTCGTGCCGGTCAGCGCCGGAGTCGGCCTCGTCGCGGCTGTCGTTGCAGTGGATGAGGTCGATCCGGCCGGTGATCGCGCGGACGTCGTCGACGACGGACTCGAGGTCCATCCCGCCGGCGTGCGCGTGGCAGGTGTCGAGGCAGAACCCGACGTCGTCGAACCCCTCCGCGCCCGAGATGGCGTCCCACACCATGCCGATCCGGTCGAGGTAGCGCGCCATCGCGTTGTCGCCGCCGGCGGTGTTCTCGATGAGCAGCGGCACCTTGAGGTCGGTCTGGTCGATCGCCTTGCGCCAGTTGTCGAACCCCTTCGCGGGGTCGTCGGCCTTGTTGACGTGGCCGCCGTGCACGATCAGGCCCTTCGCGCCGATCAGCGCGGCCGCGTCGACGTGCTGCTGGAGCAGCTTGCGGCTGGGGATGCGGATGCGGTTGTTGGTCGTGGCGACGTTGACGAGGTACGGCGCGTGGACGTAGAGGTCGACGCCCGCTGCCTCGGCGTCGGCGCGCAGCTGCTCTGGGCCACCCTCGTAGGCCCACGCCGGGCCCTTGTAGCTCTGCGGGTCGCCGAGGAAGAACTGCACCAGGGGCGCCTGCCGGGCGGCGGCCTCGGCGATCGGGTCGGTCTGGTCGACGTGGGCGCCGATCGGGATCGCGGTAGCCATGCCGGTCAGCGTAGGTGGGAGCGCCGACGGTCCGGACCGGCAGGGCGAGGGGTCGCCCCCCGGGTTGGGCTGCTGCGATGCTGGGCAAGGAGTGCTGTGGCGCCGGGTCGAACCGGACGCACCGACCCGGAGGAACGCATGAGCCCGATCCGCATCACCGCCCTCGGACGCGCGTGGACCGCCGACGCGCCGCGCACCTTCACGGTCGGCCGCGATGCCGGCGCGGACGTCGTCCTCATCGCACCGACGGTGTCGCGACGGCACGCCGAGATCCGCCCGACGGCCGCCGGTGACGGCTGGGAGGTCATCGACGTGGGCAGCTCGGTCGGCACGTACGTCGACGGGCGGCGCGTCGAGCGGGCACCCCTCACCGGCACGACCGTGGTGACGGTCGGTGAGCCGGGCGAGGGCGTCGAGGTGACGGTGGAGGTCACCGCCGCGGCGGCGCCCGCGCAGCCGCCCGTACCGCCCCCGCCGGCCGGGTTCCCGCCGCCGCCGGCCGCGGCTCCGGCTCCGTCGCCGTTTCCCGCCACGGCACCGTCACCGTCGCCGATGGGGCGTCCGCCCTCGGGCGAGCTGACCCCGACGATGGTCGGCGGCGTCAACCCGATGGGCGGCCCGGGTCTGCTCGTGCGCCGTCGGGTGGGTGGCGACCTGCGCTTCGGCTGGGGCCGTCCGGTCGGTGTCGGCCGCGACCCGCAGGTCGAGGTGTCGGTCGACGACCCGGCCGTGTCGCGCCTGCACGCGGTCCTGGAGCCGCGGCCGGACGGCTGGTGGTGGGTCGACCGGTCGACGAGCGGCACGTACGTCGGCGGCGAGCGGCGTACGTCGTTCAAGCTCGAGGAGCCGACCGAGGTCAGCCTCGGGCACCCCACCGCAGGACACGAGCTCGAGCTCGTGCCGGTCGTCGCCCCGCAGCAGGCGGCGGCGACGCTCGCCCGCCGGCGGCGCAAGCGCTGGGTCCCGGTCGTGCTGGTCGCAGCACTCGTGCTCGTGGTCGGCGTGGTCGTCGGCGCGCTGGTCGTGCTCGACGACGGCGGCGGCACCGAGCCGGTGGCGGGCGGGTCGAGCTCGGGGACGTCCGGTGCGACGGGCGGTTCGCAGCAGGCCGCGACCGGTGACGGCACCGACGACGACCCGGGCGTGCTGAGCGACGCCGAGCTCGACCGGGCCAAGCAGGCGAGCGTGTTCATCATCGCCGAGTCCGGCGGCGTACCCGTCTACACCGGCTCCGGCTCGATCGTGACGTCCGACGGCCTGATCCTCACCAACGCCCACGTCGCCCAGCCCTCGGCGCCCGGGCTCGGCATCGGCGAGGACGACCCGGACACGCTGCTCATCGCGCTGGTCTCCGACGACGACGACACCCCGGCGGAGCCGCGGTTCCAGGCCGAGACGATCGTCGCCGACGGCGTGCTCGACCTCGCCGTGCTCAGGATCGTGGCCGACGCCGACGGCAACCCGATGGAGCCGTCGGAGATGGACCTGCCCGAGCCGATGCCGATGGGGGTCAGCGACGACCTGCGCACGGGTGACGAGATCACCGCGCTGGGCTTCCCCGCGATCGCCGGCCTCGGCCTGGACAACCCGCTCGACCGGGCGCTCACCGTCACCCGCGGCGTCGTGTCGACGTTCCGCGCCGACGCGGTGATCGGGTCGAGCCGCGCCGAGATCGACTCCGACATCCGGATCGGGTCCGGCAACTCCGGCGGCGCCTCGATCGACAACTCCGGCCAGCTCGTCGGCGTGAACAGCGCCGTCATCACCGCCGCGACCAGCCAGGGCGAGGGCGGCGAGTTCACTGGCGGGTCCGCCCTGATCCGGCCGGTCGACCTGGCCGCCGACATCCTGGAGATCGCCGAGCAGGGCGGCGACCCGTCGTACGTCTCGCCGTTCCTCGACTCCATGCCCACCGGCACCGACCCCTCCGACGCCGTCTTCGACGCGGTCGGCTGGACCACCGACCCGGCCGCGGCCTGCAACGACGACGTCGGCACCACCCTGTCCGGCGTCGGCCCCGGCGACACCGTCTTCGTGCTCTACCTCGTCGACGGCCTCGCCGACGGCACCCCCGTCGGCGTGCGGTTCACCGCCGACGGCTCCGAGCTCGGCACCACGCAGGACACGTGGTCGTTCGGCGCCGACACGGTCTGCCTCGGCGTCCCCGTCGACGTGCCCTCGGGCGCCACCACGATCGGCTCCGACTTCCTCGCCGGCCAGGACGGCGGGGTGGTGGCCTCGACCGAGGCGACGCTGGCTCCGTGATCGCGCTTGCCGGGTAGTCCCTTACGTAAATCACGTGATCCGGTGCTTGGGACGTGATTTGCGTTAGGGACTATCTCCGCCGCGGCGGTCGGACCACGGTTATGTCAGCCGCCGCCGTGCCACCGGCACCGGCACCTCGACCGGGCCGAGCCGGTCCGGCACCACGGGGTACGGCGACGGCGGGTAGGGCCCGCAGCGGGTGAGCGCGTCGCGCACCAGGTCGGCCGTCGGTGGCCGCGCGGCCGGGTCGTCGCAGGCGCAGGCGAGCAGCAGGTCGACCAGCCGGTCCGGTGCGCCCGGCGCCGGCTCGAGCGACCCACCGGCCGACACGAGCCCGAGCAGCTCCAGCCCGACGACCCCGACCGCGTGCAGGTCCTGCCGTACGTCGGGCGCCGCGCCGGCAAGCTGCTCGGGCGCGGCGTAGCCCGGCGTCCCCGGACCCTCGCCCACCGGGGCCGGGTCACCCAGCAGCCCGGCCACGCCGAGGTCGGCGACGTACACGTGCGGGCGGCCGCCGGGGCTGGCGTCGAGCAGCAGGTTGGCCGGCTTCACGTCGCGGTGCACCACGCCGGCCGCGTGCAGCGCCTCCAGCCCCGCGAGGATCTGGTCGAGCAGGTCGACCACGACCCGCGGGGCGAGCGGGCCGAGCTCGGCGAGGAGGTCGTGCAGCGTGCCGCCGGTGGCGAGCCCGACCGCGAACGCGCCACCACCCGGCGTACCGACCCAGCCGCCGGGGGCCGCGACGTGCGGGTGGTCGACGCCCAGGGACTGCTCGCGGGCGAACCGGGTGAGCGACGGGTCGTCGGCGTGCCGCACCGACTTCACCGCGACGAGCCGCTGGTCCTGGAGGTCCCAGGCGCGGTGGACGGTGCCCATCCCGCCGGTGCCGACGACGTCGAGCAGCACGTACCGTCCGCCGACGGCATCACCGGTCGTCCGGGGCACCGGCCCCGGTGTGCGCGCCGTCGCCGGATCGGCCACGCGGGTCGGTGAGGGCAGCACGCCCGCACCCTGCCCGTCGTACGCCGTCCGCAACCGCGCCGCGCGCGGCCGGCACCGTCGCGCGGCCTGTGGACACGGATTGGAGCGGCACCCCGCCGGATTGCTACCTTGTCCTGTCCTCACCGCGCGCCCACCGACGGGCGTGGCGCGAGCACGATGCAAGGCCCTCCTGCCGCGGAGAGACCGCGGCCGCCAAGTCCGAAGGAGGTGGAGACGCTTTGCGCGCATACGAAGTGATGGTCATCCTCGACCCGAGTCTCGAGGAGCGGACGGTTCAGCCGTCGCTCGACAAGTACCTCGAGGTGATCCGCAAGGACGGTGGAACCGTCGACGGCATCGACGTCTGGGGACGTCGTCGCCTGGCCTACGAGATCAACAAGTTCTCGGAGGGCATCTACGCCGTCATGACCCTGCAGGCCGAGCCTGCGTCGGTCAAGGAGCTCGACCGTCAGCTCACGCTGAACGAGTCGGTGCTGCGCACCAAGGTGCTCCGGCCCAACTGGGCCTGAGCCACCCCTGCTGCTCCGCTGCTCGCGTCCACCGGCCCACGGGCCTGTGGATAGCCCCTACCGCCTGTCGGCGCGAGGGGCGAGCATGAGTCGCGACCGCACCACCGTCATCCCGAACCCTCAGGAGTCCTGACATGGCAGGCGAGACCGTCATCACCGTCGTCGGCAACCTGGTCGACGACCCCGAGCTGCGTTTCACGCCCTCGGGCGCACCCGTGGCGAACTTCCGGATCGCCTCGACCCCGCGCACCTTCGACCGGCAGTCCAACGAGTGGAAGGACGGCGAAGCGCTGTTCCTGTCCTGCTCGGTGTGGCGCCAGCCGGCCGAGAACGTCGCGGAGTCCCTGGTCAAGGGCATGCGAGTGGTCGTCCAGGGCCGCCTCAAGCAGCGCTCCTACGAGACCCGCGAGGGCGAGCGCCGCACCGTCATGGAGCTCGAGGTCGACGAGGTCGGCCCGTCGCTCCGCTACGCCACCGCCAAGGTCCAGCGCGCCAGCCGCTCCGGCGGCGGGGGCGGCGGCTACGGCGGCGGGGGCGGTGGCGGCTCCTACGGGGGCGGCGGCCAGTCGTCCGGCGGGGGTCGCGGTGGCGACGACCCGTGGTCGACCCCGGCTCCGTCCTCGGGCGGGGGCGGCGGCGGTCGCGGCGGCGACGACCCGTGGGGTGCCCCCGGCGTCGGCGGCAGCAGCGACGAGCCCCCGTTCTGAGCCGATCCCTCGGCTCGGGGTGACGGCTCCACCACCCATCCATCCACACCTCACCATTCCGGCCGCACGGCCGGGCTTCTAGAAAGGAAGCACCACAATGGCCAAGGCAGTGATCCGCAAGCCGAAGAAGAAGGTTTGCCAGTTCTGCAAGGAGAAGGCCAACGGCGTCGACTACAAGGACGCCACCCTCCTCCGCAAGTTCATCTCCGACCGCGGCAAGATCCGCGCGCGTCGTGTGACCGGCAACTGCGTCCAGCACCAGCGCGACGTGGCGACCGCCGTCAAGAACGCCCGCGAGGTCGCGCTGCTGCCCTACACCTCGACCGGCCGCTGAGAGAGGAAGACGACATGAAGCTCATCCTCACCCAGGAGGTCGACGGTCTCGGCTCGCCCGGTGACGTCGTCGAGGTCAAGGACGGCTACGCCCGCAACTACCTCATCCCGCGGTCGCTCGGCGTCCGCTGGACCCGTGGTGGTCAGAAGCAGGTCGAGTCGATCAAGGCCGCTCGCGCGTCCCGCTCGGTCCGCGACCAGCAGCACGCCGAGGACCTCAAGTCCGCGCTCGAGCGCGAGCCGGTCGCGGTCCAGGTCAAGGCCGGTTCCGAGGGTCGCCTCTTCGGCTCCGTGACCGTCACCGAGATCGCCGCCTCGCTGGCGGAGGCCGCCGGCGAGCAGGTCGACAAGCGGACCATCGTGGTCTCCCAGCCGATCAAGTCGCTGGGCAACCACACCGTGGCCGTGCGTCTCACCGACGAGGTCACCGCCACGGTGGCGCTCAACGTCATCCCGGCCTGACCCTCCAGGTCACGCCGTCGGACGGCCGCTCCCGCACTGAGGGGGCGGCCGTTCCGCATTTTCCGGTCGTCGAGTAGCCACAGCGTGGTCCCCCCGGTCGTCGAGTAGCCGCAGAGCGAGGCACGAGCGTCGCGGCGTACCGAGACGCCGCAAGCCACCCGGCGACCGTCACCACGACCCGAGCTACACCCGCGCCCCGGTCACCATCCACGCCTCCCCGCGCGAACGACGTACGAGCGTCACCATCCGCCCGAGCATGAACGCCCCCGCGAACGCCGCCCACACACCGACCAGCGCGGCGGTCCCGCTGAGTAGCAGCCCGACGGCGAGCAGCAGCGGCAGGTAGCCGACGAGCACCACGGCCCCCGCCCACGCGAGGTACCTCCCGTCGCCGGCCCCGATGAGCACCCCGTCGAGCACGAAGACCACTCCGGCGACCGGCTGCCCGAGCGCCGCGACGAGCAGCACCGGCACCAGCAGGTCGTGCACGTCAGCGTCCGGGGTGAACGCGCGCCCGATCCACGGCGACACCGCCGCGAGCCCGAGGCCGGCGATGACGCCGGACCAGACGCCCCACTGCAGCATCCGCCGGGTGAGCGCGCGGGTCTCCTTGCGGTCGTCGGCCCCGAGCGCGCGTCCGACGACGGCCTGGGCGGCGATGGCGATGGCGTCGAGCGCGAACGCCAGGAACCCCCACAGCGTCATCGCGAGCTGGTGCGCCGCGACGGAGGCCGGGTCGCCGCCGGTGCCGCGGGTGACGGCGTACGCCGTCGCGACGAGGGCGGCGCGCAGGGTGAGAGTGCGCACGAGGAGCGGTGCGCCGGCCCGCGCGGAGGCGCGCACCCCCGGCAGGTCGGGGCGCAGGGAGGCGTGGTGGCGCCGGGCTCCTCGCACGACGACGGCGACCAGGGCCAGCGCGGCGAGCGCCTGGGCGATGACGCTGGCGACGGCCGACCCGGCGATGCCGAGCCCGGGCACCGGCCCGGCGCCGAAGACCAGGAGCACGTCGAGGCCGAGGTTGAGGGCGTTGGCGGCAACGGCGACGACGAGCGGGGTCCGGGTGTCCTGGAGCCCGCGGAGCACTCCGGTGGCGGCGAGGACGAGCAGGAGGGGGACCACGCCGAGGGACGCGATGCGGAGATAGGTGGCGCCGGCGTCGCTCACGTCCGTGCCGGCGCCGAACAGGCCGACCAGGGGGTCGGCGAGCAGCACACCGCCAACGGTGAGCACCGCGCCGACGGCGGTGGCGAGCCAGAGGCCGTCGATCCCCTGGGCGAGCGCGCCCCGGAGGTCGTCGGCGCCGAGCAGGCGACTGACCGCGGCGGTGGTGGCGTAGGCGAGGAAGACGCAGAGCCCCACTGCGGTCTGCAGCACGACGGAGGCGAGGCCGAGTCCGGCGAGCGGGACGGTGCCGAGGTGGCCGACGACGGCGGCGTCGCCGAGGAGGAAGAGGGGCTCGGCCACGAGGGCGAGAAAGGCCGGTACGGCGAGCCTGAGGATGTCTCGATCCCTTTCCCGCACGGGAAGAAATGTATGCGCCGTCACGGCTCGGATCTTCAGCGGACCGACCCGCACCCGGCTGACCTGCGGCGACGGCTCGACGTCGCGTCCGGGGCGGTCCAGAGCACCGGTGGATAACTCACCTTCTCTTGTGGAATCCGGGGGAATCCTGGCCTTCGGGGCACCCCACGTGCTAGCGGCCGGGGAGAGGACGGACGTCACAGGATCGAGGACTAAGGACTTTCCCTGCACAGGGCCGGAAGCACGTTTGCCCAGGTCAGCGGGGTGCTGGCTGAGATTTCAACCGACTTCTCCACAGGTCCCTCACCTGTGGACCCACAGGTCACGGCGTGTCGTCCACGTCTTCCACCCGGTTATCCCCAGAGGCTGTGGACAACGTCCTTTCGCAGCGCCGCGCGGGGGCGTACGTTCCCCGACGGCCCACCTCGTTGTCGGCGGTCCCACCTAGCGTCTGTCGCACTCCCCGCACCGGCAGCCGTCCACCCCACACCACCCCTCGGAGCGTGCACGTTGAGCCTCACCGACACCGACGCCGCCGACCTCTCCGACGGCTGGGGCGACGGCCCCGCGGCGTACGAGCCGGGCAACGCCCCGCGCTCCGCCGGTGACCGCACGCCGCCGCAGGACATGGCGGCCGAGCAGTCGGTGCTCGGGTCGATGCTCATCTCCAAGGACGCCATCGCCGAGGTGGCGGAGGTGCTGCGCCCGCAGGACTACTACCGGCCCAGCCACGAGACGATCCACGACGCGATCATCGACCTGTTCGGCCGGGGCGAGCCGGTCGACATGATCACCGTCGCCGCCGAGCTGCAGCGCCGCGGCGAGCTCCAGCGGGTCGGCGGTGCTCCCTACCTGCACACGCTGGCCGCCAACGTGCCGATCGCGGCCAACGCCGAGTTCTACGCCGAGATCGTGCGGGAGAAGGCGATCCTGCGGAAGCTCGTCGACGCCGGCACCCGCATCGCGCAGTACGGCTACGCCGGCGAGGGCCAGATCGACGACGTGGTCGATCGTGCGCAGGCGGAGGTCTACCAGATCACCGACCGCCGCTCGTCCGAGGACTACGTGCCGCTGAGCGACGTGATGGGTCCGGTGCTCGACGAGATCGAGGCGATCGGCAACCGCGAGGCCGGGCTGTACGGCGTCCCCACCGGCTTCGCCGACCTCGACGAGCTCACCAACGGCCTGCACGCCGGTCAGATGATCATCATCGCCGCGCGCCCCGCGGTCGGTAAGTCCACGTTCGCCCTCGACTTCTGCCGGGCCGCGTCGATCCACAACAACCTCACGAGCGTGTTCTTCAGCCTGGAGATGACGCGCTCGGAGATCTCGATGCGTCTGCTCTCCGCCGAGGCGAAGGTGCCGCTCAACCACATCCGCAACGGCAAGATGAGCGACGACGACTGGGACAAGCTCGCCCGCCACATGGGCAAGGTCTCCGGGGCGCCGATGTTCATCGACGATAGCCCCAACATGACGATGATGGAGATCCGAGCGAAGGCCCGCCGGCTCAAGCAGCGCCACGACCTCAAGCTGATCGTCATCGACTACCTCCAGCTGATGAGCTCGGGCAAGAAGGTCGAGTCGCGCCAGCTCGAGGTCTCGGAGTTCTCCCGTCAGATCAAGCTGCTCGCCAAGGAGCTCGAGGTCCCGATCATCGCGCTCTCGCAGCTCAACCGTGGCCCCGAGCAGCGCGGCGACAAGCGCCCGATGATGAGCGACCTGCGTGAGTCCGGCTCGATCGAGCAGGACGCCGACATGGTGATCCTGCTCCACCGCGACGACGTCTACGAGAAGGAGTCGACCCGCCCCGGCGAGGCCGACCTGATCGTCGCCAAGCACCGCAACGGCGCGACCCGCGACATCACGGTCGCCTTCCAGGGTCACTACTCACGCTTCGTCGACATGGCGCAGTGATCGGCACCTGATTGGCGCCGTCTCGGCAGACCACCGCTGACGCCTGGCCGGCTCACGGCTCTGATGGTCGAGAGGCATTCAGAAGTACGGTGAGCTGCGGTCCTCCCATCGACGCTAGCCCGCACCGAACGGCGGAGGATCACCTGCACCCTGTGCCGGAGATCCTCCGCGAAGATGTAGTCGCCGGGCCAGGTCTCGATGCCGAGGAAGCAACCGTCCACGGCTGCGAACTCCAGGGAGCCGGTCGGCCGGCCCGTCGGTTGTTCGGAGAACTCCCGATCGGCTGACGGCTATCGGCGTCGTGCCGCCGCAGGCTCCACCGCGTAGTCGCCCAGGTCGATCTCCCGCGTCATCGTCCAGTAGTCGATGATCCGCCACGGCAGCACGGCGACGACGCGGCCGTCGGCGTTGCGGTACCAGTTGTCCATCGCCGGGTGCGTCCACACCATCCGGGCGTGCGCCTCGTCGACGCGCTCGTTGTAGTCGTCGCACACGTCCTGGCGGCACTCCAGCGCCCCCAGGTCGTCGCGGGCCATCGCCGTGAGCGCCGACATGATGTAGCGGACCTGGCACTCCAGGATGGTGATGAAGCTGCCGCCGTGCCCGAGCGCGGTGTTCGGGCCGGTCATGATGAACAGGTTCGGGAAGTCGGGCACCGTGACGCCGAGGTAGGCGCGGGCGTCGTGCTCGCCCCACACCTCGCGCGTCGAGCGACCGGAGCGGCCGACGACGTCCATGGGGTACAGCAGCCGGTCGGTGTGGAAGCCGGTCGCGAGCACGACCACGTCGAACTCCCGCTCCACGCCGGCAGAGTCGACCAGCCCGGTCGGGGTCACCGCCGATACCGACTCGGTCACCAGGTCGACGTGCTGCTGCCGCAGCATCCGGAACCAGCCGTTGTCGAGCAGCATCCGCTTGCCGAAGGGCGGGTAGTCGGGCAGCGCCTTCGCGACCAGCGTCGGGTCGTCGCCGAGCTCGGCGCGCAGGTAGGACTCGTAGAACCGGCGGTGGCCGTGGTTGACCGCGTTGATCGACGCCCGCTCCTCGCCCCACTCGGGGTCGACCTGGAGCGTCGGGTGCACCTTGTCGTTGAAGATCCACGACAGCCGCGCGCGGTACCAGCCGCGGTACGACGGCACCTGCGCCATCACCTCGTGCACGTCGTCGCCGACCTGCTCGAAGTACATCTCGTTGGGCGCCACCCACTGCGGCGAGCGCTGGAAGACCGTCAGCGACCCCACCGTGTCGACCACCGCCGGCCCGACCTGCATCGCGCTCGCGCCGGTGCCGACGATGGCCACGCGCTTGCTGGCGAGGTCGGCGACCGGAAGGTCCTCCGGCCACTGCGCGGAGTGGAACAGCCGGCCCTCGAACGACTCCAGGCCCGGCAGGGCCGGCACCTTCGGACGGTTGAGCAGACCCACGGCACTGACCAGGATCGGCGCCTCCAGCTCCTCGGTGGAGCCGTCGGCCGAGCGGGTGACGACCCGCCACCGCTGCGCACCCTCGTCGTACGACGCCCGGACGACCTCGGTGCCGAAGCGCACCCGCGAGCGCACGTCGTGGGCGTCGGCGAAGGCGTCCAGGTAGGACTGCACCTCGTCGCGCTTGCCGAAGTGGGTCGACCAGTCGTGGTCGAAGAACGAGTAGGAGTACAGGTAGCTCGGGGTGTCGACGCCGGCCCCGGGGTAGCGGTTCTCGAACCACGACCCACCGACGCCGTCGTTCTTCTCCAGCACGACGTGCTCGACCCCGGCCTCGGCCAGGCGCACCGAGGCGAGCATCCCGGCGATGCCGGCGCCGATGACGATCGCGCTCAGGCCGTGCCCGGACGGCAGCGGCTCGACCGCCGGCGACGGCGTGCCCTGCACGATCTCGGCCATCATCGGCGCGAACTCGTGCGGCACCTCCTCACCGGCGGTGAAGTCGAGGATCTCCACGACGTCGGCCTCCGACGGCTCCGGCATCGCGACCGGTACGCCGTCGCGGTGCGCGCGCACCGCCTCGGCCACCGCGGCGCGGATCTCGGCCTGGACGTCGTCGGGCAGCCCGCCGGTGCGGTTGTCGTCCATGCCGCGCGGGCGGGTCGGCCGGTAGCGCTCGGTCAGCCAGCCGCGGTCGCCGGTGAGCTGCACCAGGACGGCCAGCAGCGTCGGGACGTTCGCCGCCTCGAGAGCGGTCTCGAGGCGGTCGTCGCCGGCCGTGCGGTCGCGGGCGGAGGTCGGAGCAGCGGTCATGATCGCCGAAACTAACACTGGACAGTTTCTTTGCCAACAAGTGCGATCTGGCCTTGACCTTTGTCCATGCCTGGCTAGGCTCTGCGACACGCATCACACTAACCACTGTCAGTTACGAAGAGGTAGACATGGAACTCAGCGAGGCGATGCGGTCCACCGGGACCTGCCGCTACTACACCGACGAGCAGGTGCCGGACGACGTCCTGTACCGCGCCTTCGACGACGCGCGCTTCGGCCCGCAGGGCGGCAACCGCCAGCCCGTGCGCTGGGTCGTCGTCCAGGACCCCGACATCAAGCAGCAGCTCGCCTCGCTCTACCTGCCGTACTGGGAGGGCTACTACGCGATGATCGAGGAGGGCACGAAGTCGGTCGGCGCCATCCCGAAGACCGTCGAGAGCGCCAACTACTTCGCCCACCACCTCGCCGAGGTGCCCACGCTCATCGTCGTGTGCGCCGAGATGGAAGGTCTGCACCCCACCGACCACGAGCTCGGCCGGCTCAGCGTCGTCGGCGGCGCCTCGATCTACCCGACCGTCCAGAACCTCACCCTCGCGCTGCGCCAGCAGGGCGTCGCCACCGCGATCACCACACTGCTGTGCGCCGAGGAGCCGGCGGTCAAGAAGATCCTCGACATCCCCGAGGGCTTCATCACCGCAGCCCTGCTCGCCGTCGGCTACCCGGAGAAGGGCTTCCCGAAGAAGCTCACCCGCACGCCCGTCGAGGAGATCGCCTTCCGCGACGGCTTCAGCACCCCGATGTACACCTGACCCACCGGTCCGGCACCCGCCCACGACCGCCGCTCGGCCCCGTCGAGCCAGACCCCAGTTGAGGCACCCCGCATGACCCAGCTCACCGACATCCAGCGATCCCCGCTCGGCCGCGCCACCCTGGGCGACCAGCTCCGACGGCACGCCGCGACCCTGCGCGACAAGCCCGCCGTCGTGGCGTACGCCGCCGACGGCGCGCGCACCGTCACGTCGTACGCCGAGCTCGACGCGCGCGCCAACCGGTTCGCGCACGCCCTGCTCGACCTCGGCGTCGGCCGGGGCGACCGGGTCGCGGTGATGGCGCGCAACCGGGTCGAGACGCTCGTCGCCTACTACGGCGCGCTGAAGGTCGGCGCGGCGTACTCCGGGGTCAGCCCGCTCTTCGGGGCCGGCGAGGTCGCCCAGCAGCTCGGGCACCTCGAGCCGGAGGCGGTCGTGGTGGCGGAGGAGTTCACCCCCGTCGTCGACGCCGCGCTGGAGGGAGGCCCGGGCACCCGCCGGATCGTGCTCGGCGCCGAGCAGGGGGAGTGGCGTTCTTTCGACGCGCTGTGCGACAAGGCGCCCGACACCGATCCCGACTGCGACGTCGACGAGCACGACCTCGCCCAGGTCGTCTACACCTCCGGCACGGAGGCCGCGCCCAAGGGCGTGATGATCCCGCACCGCAACTACCTGATCTCGACCACGCCGGCGTACACCTGGGGCCTGCGCTGCCTGCCCGACGACGTGTGGCTCTACGTGATGCCGTTCCACACCATCGCCGGCATCGGCTCGGCCACCTCGCTGCTCACCCTCGGCGCGACGATCGTGCTCCCGGCGACCGTCGAGGCCGGCGCCTCGCTGGCGCTGATCCGCCAGGAGGGCATCTCGGTCATCGCGCAGACGCCGACGTTCTTCATCGCCCTGGCCAACCACCCCGACTTCGGGCCCGACACCGTCGGCACCATGGAGCGCTGCCTGACGTACGGCGGCCAGGTCTCGCCCAAGGCCATCAACGCCTGGGCCGACGCCGCACCGTCCGCGATCTGGGGCACCTACTGGGGCCAGTCGGAGCTCACCCAGCTCGGCTCGGTCGGCTGGTTCAAGCGGCTCGAGGACATCCCCGACTCCGACCCCACCTGGATCGGCAAGCCCGTCGGCCACCTCGAGGTGCGCGTCGTCGACCCGCTGGGCAACGACGCCGACACCGGCGAGATGTGGTGCCGCACACCGTCCGTGATGGCCGGCTACTTCCGCGACCCCGAGCGCACCGCCCAGGTGCTCGCCGACGGGTGGGTGCACACCGGCGACATCGTGCGCCGCGACGCCGAGGGCAACCTGTTCTTCCTCGACCGCAGCAAGGACATGATCAAGTCCGGCGGGCTCAACGTCTCCTCCCAGGAGGTCGAGCGGGCGCTCCAGGCACACCCCGACGTCGAGCGCGCGGCCGTCGTGGGCCTGCCCGACGACTACTGGTCGGAGGTCGTCACCGGCTTCGTCGTGCTCCGTGCCGGCGCGAGCACCACGGCCGAGGAGCTGCGGGAGCACTGCCGTGGTTCGATGGCGTCGTACAAGGTGCCGAAGACCGTCCACCTGCTCCCCGAGCTGCCGACCGACCCCCAGGGCAAGCTGCTCAAGCGCGAGCTGCGCCGGGTGCACGGAGAAGGAGCGCAGTAGTCCTGCCGGAGTCCGCCCCCGACCCCGCGCCCGCGCCGGCCCGCCCGGCCACGCTGCAGCGCCGGCAGACGATCGTCGTCGCGGCCGCCGCCTGCTTCGCCGAGCAGGGGTACCACGCCGTCGGCATGCGCGAGATCGCCGAGGCCGTCGGCATCAAGGGCGCCAGCCTCTACAACCACTTCGCGTCGAAGGAGGAGATCCTCCACGCGATCGCGCTGCGGATGACGCGTGACTGGGACGAGCGGCACCTGCCCGTCCTCGACACCGAGGGCACGCCCGACCAGCGGCTCGCTGCGCTCGTGCGCGCCCACGTGCTCAGCCTCGCCGAGCACCGCGTCGAGCACCTCGTCAGCCTGCGCGAGCTCTCCGCGCTGACCGACGAGCACCGCGCGCAGGTCGTCGACTACCGGCGCTACTACCAGCGCCGCGTGCGCGACGTCATCGCCGCCGGCGTCCGGGCGGGCACGTTCGACGTCGAGGACCCGACCCGCGCCGCCATCGCCGTGCTCGACATGCTCAACGGCATCGTCTGGTGGCTGCGCGACGACCACGACCTGGCGGCGCTGGCCGACGCCTACGTCACCTACGCCGTCGACGGCGTGCTCGGGCGCGGTCGCACCCGGGGCGGCGGGACCGGCTCGTGACCGCACCGCTCGCCGGCGTCCGGGTCGTCGAGCTCGCCGGTCTCGGGCCGGGCCCGCACGCCTGCATGGTGCTGGCCGACCTCGGCGCCGACGTCGTGCAGGTACGCCGCGCCACCCGGGCCGCCGCCGACGGGGTTGCCGACGCCGACGCCGCCCTGTGGCGGGGCCGCCGGGGCGTCGAGGCCGACCTCAAGGACCCCGACGACCTCGCCCTGGTGCGCGAACTCGTCGACCGCGCCGACGTGCTCGTCGAGGGCTACCGCCCGGGCACCACCGAACGCCTCGGCCTCGGGCCCGACCGCTGCCTGGCCCGCAACCCGCGCCTCGTCTACGCCCGGATGACCGGCTGGGGCCAGGACGGCCCGCTCGCCCGCGCGGCCGGGCACGACCTCAACTACCTCGCCACCACCGGACTCCTCGCCCTGATGGGCCCGGCCGACGGTCCGCCGGTCCCGCCGCTCAGCCTGGTCGCCGACTTCGGCGGCGGCTCGATGCTGCTCGTCGCCGGGGTGCTCGCCGCGCTGCTGGAGCGCGGCACCTCCGGCGAGGGCCAGGTCGTCGACGCCGCCATGGTCGACGGCGCCAACCTGCTCGGCCAGCTCCAGTGGTCGTGGCTCGCCGCCGGGCGCAGCAGCGGTGAGCGGGCGACCGACCTGCTCAACGGCAGCGCGCCCTGCTACGCGACGTACGTCTGCGCCGACGGGAGGTACGTCGCCGTCGGTGCGCTCGAGGACCCGTTCTGGCAGGCGCTGCTCACCGCCCTCGACCTCGACCCGGCCGACCTCGGCGACCGCTGGGACGCCGCCGACTGGCCGCGGCAGAAGGCACTCGTCGCTGGCCGGTTCGCCACCCGCACCCGCGACGAGTGGGCCGCCGCGCTCGACGGCGTCGACGCCTGCGTCACCCCCGTCCTCGACCACCGCGAGGCGCCGCACCACCCGCACGCCGTCGCGCGGGCGGCGTACGTCGAGGTCGACGGGCACGTGCAGGCCGCACCCGCTCCGCGGTTCTCCCGCAGCACCCACCGCGTACCGACCGCGCCGTACGTCGTGGCGGGTGGGGACGCGCTCGCCGCCTGGTCCTGACCGCCCTCCCCGCGCGCGCAGGAACCCACGCGGGGGATGTGCTCGACCCCACCCCTGAGAGGGGCCGGATGGCCCTCTCCAACAGGCCGGTTGGCGACCTAGTTTCAAGGCATGCCCAAGCTCCTGATCCTGGGGGCGGGGACGGCCGGGACCATGGCCGCCAACCTGCTCCGCGACTCGCTCGACGACGCGTGGGAGATCACGGTCGTCGACCGCGACGACGACCACCACTACCAGCCCGGCTACCTGTTCATCCCGTTCTGGATGGACCCCGAGCGGGTCGTGAAGAGCCGTCGCTCCTTCCTCCCGGCCGGCGTCGAGCTGCTGCTGGCCGACATCGACCACGTCGACGCCGACGGCCAGAAGGTCACCCTCGGTGACGGCACCGTGCTCGGCTACGACTGGCTGGTCGTCGCCAGCGGCGCGCACCCGCGGCCCGACCTGGTGCCCGGCGTCGCCGACGGCGCGTTGTGGCGCGACAGCGTCCACGAGTTCTACTCCCTCGAGGGCGCGACGGCGCTGCACGACCGGCTCGAGACCTTCGAGCGCGGCCGGATCCTGGTGCACGTCGCCGAGATGCCGATCAAGTGCCCCGTCGCGCCGCTGGAGTTCGCGTTCCTCGTCGAGGACCACTTCCGCAAGCAGGGCATCCGGCACCAGGTCGACATCACCTACGTGACGCCGCTCGACGGTGCCTTCACCAAGCCCGTCGCCGTGCAGACCTTCGGCGACTTGCTCGAGGACCGCAGCATCCGGCTCGCCGCCGACTTCGCCGTCGAACGGGTCGACGACGAGGCCCGCACGCTCAACTCCTACGACGGCCGCGCGCTGCCGTTCGACCTGCTGGTGACCGTGCCGCCGCACACCGGCGCGCAGTTCGTCATCGACTCCGGCCTCGGCAACGACATGGGCTTCATCCCCGTCGACAAGCACACCCTGCGCTCGCTGGAGCACGAGCGGATCTTCGTCCTCGGCGACGCCAGCGACATCCCGACCTCCAAGGCCGGCTCGGTCGCCCACTTCGCCACCGAGCAGTTCGTCGACAACTTCCTCGCCGCCGTGGCGGGGGAGCCGCTGCCGAACTCCTTCGACGGCCACGCCAACTGCTTCCTGGAGACCGGCCGCGGCAAGGCGCTGCTGCTCGACTTCAACTACGAGACCCAGCCGCTGCCGGGCACGTTCCCGCTGCCCGGCGTCGGACCGATGTCGCTGCTGCACAACACCCGCCGCAACCACCTCGGCAAGCTCGCGTTCGAGCAGATCTACTGGCGGATGCTGCTGCCCGGCCACAAGCTCCCGGTCCCCGGGAACATGTCGATGGCCGGCAAGAAGCCGGTCCCCGTCGACGCCTGACACCCCTTGTCCACCCGGTCGCCAGAGGAGGCCACCGTGCCCACCAACACCATCAACGGCCACACCTTCGAGGTCGACGGCGAGGGCTTCTTCACCGTCCGGTCGCAGTGGAGCGAGGACCTCGCCCACGAGCTGGCCCCCCTCATCGGCGTCGAGCTCGACGAGGAGCACCTCGCCCCGCTGCGCTTCATGCGCGCCGACGCCGGCGAGGACCGCAACACCCCGACCCTGCGCCGCATGCAGACCGTCGGCGGCTTCGAGGTCCGCGACCTCTACCGCCTCTCCCCCGGCAAGCCCGCCAAGAAGATGGCCTGGCTGGCCGGACTGCCCAAGCCCGTCGGCTGCGTCTGAGCGCGACCGGAGAGGAGACCCGCCATGACCACCACCCTGACCCCGAGCCCGACCCCGGTCACCCGCACCAGCCCGCCGGAGGGCTTCGTGATGCCGGACTTCGGCGACCGGCCCGTAGCGTCCGGCGCCGTGTCCGGCGCCCCGACCGGCACCCCCGGCACCGACCCCGCCGGCGCCGGGCAGGCGGCGTACGCCGGACCGCGGAAGATGGCGTTCATCTGCTCCAAGGGCAACCTCGACATGGCGTACCCGGCTCTGATCATGGGCAACGCCGCGCTCAGCGAGGGCGTCGAGGTGCACATCTTCTTCACGTTCTGGGGCCTCGACATCGTCAACAAGAAGACGATGAAGGACCTCAAGTTCACGATGCTCGGCAACACCGCGATGCACATGCCCGAGCTGGCCAAGCTGCGCCCCGGCTGGGAGCACAAGTCGCTGCCTCAGGGCAAGGGCGGCCTGCCCGGCATGACCAGCGTGGCGACGAAGATGATGAAGAAGCAGATGGACGACCTCGACATCCCCGACGTCCCGGACTTCCTCGACCTGCTCCAGGCCGCTGGCGCGCACATGTACGCCTGCCGGCTGACCTTCGACATGATGAAGGTGATCGAGGCCGACCTGCACCCGGGCGTCGAGGGCGTCATCTCCGCCTCCGACTTCATCGAGATCGCCGAGGGGGCGCAGATCGTCTTCGTCTGAGCAGCCGTACGCCGGGAAGGTCGCTCAGGTCAGCGTCGACGGGTCGTCGCCCACCAGCGCCGCCGGCGGCCCGGCCTCGACGACCTCCTCGGCCGCCGGGGCCGACGCCCGCGCATCGGCGAGCACGTCGGCCGGCACCTGCTGCTCCAGCCAGCGACGGGCCACCCCGACCGCCGGGTGCACAGCGATGGTCGCGACGACCACGATGCCGGCGATCACCAGCCAGCCGCCCGCGCCCCAGCTGAGCGCCAGGAACGTGTAGAGCGCGGGCGCCCACACCTTGCCGAGCGTGCTCGAGAACTCCGCGGCGCCCTGGTAGGCACCCCGGCGGCGCGGGTCCATCAGCTCGGCCTCGAACGTCCAGCTCGCCGCCGACAGGTAGAGCTCGGCGCCGGTCACCGTCACGTGGCCGACCCAGACCAGCGCGATCGTCACCCAGCCGACCGTGTCGTGGGTGACCAGCGTGATGATGCAGGACACGACGAAGAACACCGTCGACACCCGCACCGCGCGCAGCGCCGTCGACAGGTCCTTGATGCCGCGGGCCGCCGCCATCGGCAGGAAGATGCACATCACGGTGTTGGTGCCGAACAGGAACGCCAGCAGCACGTGCGGGGCGTCGGTCTCCTCGACCAGCCACAGCGGGATGACCAGGTGCAGCAGCACCTGATTGGTCCAGAAGACGCCCACCAGGAACGTCGTCACCAGCCAGCCGACGTTGCGCAGCGGGCCCGGTCCCGGCACCTTCGCGGCGCGTTCCTCGGGCGTCCGCTCGTCGTGCGACGCCTTGGGCAGCCGGGTGATCGCGACGGCGTTGACCGCGAACACCGCCGCGGTGAACCACGGCAGCGCCTGGAGCACGTCGTTCGACTGGAACGCCAGGGCGACACCGCCGGCGACCGAGCCGAGCGTGAACCCGAGGTTGAGCGCGGAGTACATGTACGCCCGCGAGGCCACCCGCTCGCCGGCCGGCAGCACGTCGATCGTGTAGGCGCCGTGCGCGGCCCCGCCGAGGGAGCCGATGACCTCCATCGTCACCGCCATCGCGACGTACCCGGCGAAGCCGTCGATGAACGGCCACACACAGAACATCCCGGCCTGGCCGATCGCGCTGACCGCCCACATCCGGCGCGGGCCGAACCGGTCGACCGCGCGCCCCATCGGCAGCGCGGCGAGGAACGACGCGATGCCGGCGATGGTCAGGCCGAGGCCGACCTGGGCTGCCGACAGCCCGACGATCTGTGTGAAGAACACCGCCGAGCCGGTGAGGAAGGCGCCCTCGCCGAGCGCGAAGAGCAGTGACTGCCCGGCCAGCCGGCCCGCCAGCGGCGACGGGGGATGGACCTGACGGCGGAGCACGGCGAGCACCTGCGGATCCTGCCTCCTGGGACCCTGCGCTGTCGCATCGTTATCGGCCCGCTGCGGCCGGATCTCGACGGGACCTGACCGACCTGGTCCTTCCCGCGCAGGGCGCGACTCGGCGACGCTGGCCGCATGCTCGAGCTGCGACCGTCCTGCGAGTGCTGCGACCGCGACCTGCCGCCGGACTCACCCGACGCCCTGATCTGCTCCTACGAGTGCACGTGGTGCACCGACTGCGCCCGCGACCTGCTGCGCGGCGCCTGCCTCAACTGCGGCGGCGAGCTCGTACGCCGCCCGGTGCGGCCGGCGGCCCGGCTCGCGGTGGACCCCGCCTCGACGCGGCGGGTGGTGCGCGCCTCCTGCCCGTGAGCCGGGCAGGCGCGGGTGCGCGTGGTGCGTCCGGTCAGACGGCCTGGAAGGTCAGCGGCCGGAAGACGTAGTGGCTGCCCTCGTGGGCGGTGGCGGCGAGCAGCTCGCGGGTGAGCAGCGAGTCGACGACGCTGCGCAGATCGGTGGTCGCGAAGACCTCGACGCGGCCGGTGGCGAGGTGGCGGATGCCGGTGTCGGCCGGACCGGAGTCGGCGACCTCGTAGCGCGCCTCGAGGTGGGCGAGCACCTCCGGGTGGATCTCCGCCAGGCTCGGCATGTCCCACACGAGACGGTGCGCGTCGAGGTAGGCGCGCAGGACGTCGGACCGGCGGCCGGGGCGGCGTACGCGGTCGGCGTCGGTCACGTCGACGCAGGTGCGGTTGATCTCGTGCATGGTGGTGCTCCCTCTCCCTCCGCGGTGGGGGCCGCGGTACCCCTTCAACGAGGCGGGGCGGTCGGGGATACGGGGTGCGGGGTATTTCGCGGCTCAGTAGCCGCAGGCCGCCCGGGCGAACGAGATCGCCGCGGCGTTGCCGTCGGCGTCCATGCGCAGCAGCAGCTGGCCGGGCTCGCCGTCGACGGTGAAGCCGATCCGGAACGCCGTGGCGTTGCCGCCCTCCATGAACGCGTGGTCGTCGCAACGCGCCGGCCGCAGCGGCAGGTCGAGCGTGCTGGGACCGTCGGTGCCGTTCACCTCGAGTGCCGGCAACCACGGCTCGCCGGTGGCCGAGCCGAGCAGGTGCGAGCCGCCGACCGAGTCGACGACGACCGTGCCCGCCCGGCCGGTCGGGGTGAGTACGAGGCGCAGGTGCCCGGTGGCGCCCTCGACGACCTCGCCGTCGGCCGGGTCGGCGACCACCGGGTCCCACGCCACGTCGACGACGCGGCGCAGGGCGAGCTCGGCGCAGCGGGCGGCGACGTACCGGCCCACGACGTCGGTCTCGTCGCCGACCTCGCTGCGGTAGACCGCGCCCGTCGCGGTACGGACCGTCAGCAGTCCGACGCCGGCGGGGGAGACGACGTCGCAGCGCGGGCTCGCCGGCAGCGTCATCGGGAACCCGATCTGGGTCTGCGCGCGCTGGAGCCGGAGCCGGCCGGCCACCAGCGGACGGCGCAGCCGCGGGTCGACGTACCGGATGCTCGTGGGTGTCTCGTCGGCCTCGGTGTCGTTGTCGACCCAGACCTGGATCTCCCCGCGCGCCGCGTCCAGCGACGACTGCCGCATGTCGGCCAGCATCGTGCCGCTCGGCGGCGGGTCCTCCGGCATCGGGACGAGCGTGATCGTCCTGCTGGTGGGCAGGTCGGCGGCCGACGGGTCGACGTCGAGATCGGGTCCGGCGACGCTCCCGCCCGTGCAGGCGGTGAGCACGAGCAGCAGGCCGGCGAGCAGGCCGGCCAGTGCGGAAGTGGCGAGCAGCGCGGTCGGCGTACGACCGGTGGTGCGTGCGGGGTCGTCCACCGCTCCACCTCCCGCCGACTGCGCCCGAGGTGACGACCCTAGGGCGTCGCGGTGCCGGTCGCCCCCTCCGTCGGTGCAGGGTCCTCGGGCTCCTCGGCCGGGGCGGTGGCCCCGTTGAGGATCGTGCGCACCACGCCCGCCGCGCGGCTCGGCTCGTCGACGTGGAAGGCGTCGTACGCCGGAGCGGGTGCGGAGAGACGGCCCCACGGCACGCCGGTGCACTGCGGCTCGCGGTGCGGCTCGACGACGATCTTCCCGGGGCCGCGCTGGAAGGAGATCGCGATCTGCTCGACGAGGTCGGTCAGGCAGCCCTCCGCCCCGGTGTCGCCGAGGTCGATGCGGAACCGGCCGTCGGCGTCGGCGCGGGCCTCGGCGTCGACGGGCTCCCCGAACGCCGCCTCCGTCGCGCCGCCGCCGGCGAGGAACAGGTAGAACTCCGCGATCGCGACGTACTCCGTGCCCGGGACGTACGCCGTCTCGGGCGCGGCCGGCTCGGGGACCACGACCGGCGGCGGCGCGCAGGCGGACAGCAGCCCGCTCAGCAGTCCGGCCGCGAGGAGCGCGCAGGCCGGACCGGCGAGGCGCGCGGTGCGTCGACGCAGCACTCGTCCTCCCGTGCACGGATCCCAGTGAGCGGCCGAGGGGCTGGCCGCTCCCTCAGTGTCGCCGCTCGAGCGGTGGCGGGTGGCCGATTCGGTCAGGCCGCCGCGGGTCGAACGCGCCCGCGCAGGTCAGCCGGCGACGCGGTCGAAGACCGTCGGACGGAACGCCGCGCGCTCCTCGGCCTCCAGGGCCAGCGCGAGCTCGCGCTCGAGCAGGCGGAGCACCACGTCGCGCAGGTCGGCGAGCTCGAGGGTCTGGGTCCAGGGACGGCTGCGGTCGGACACCGTCACCACCGACACCCGGTCGAGCCGGTCGGAGGCGTGCACGGCGTACCGCGCCTCCAGGTGCATGAGGATCTCCGGGTGCAGCCGGAGCAGGCACGGCATGTCCCAGACGAGCCGGTGCGCGTCGAGGAAGGACCGCATCAGGTCCGAGCGGCGGCGTACGTCGGCGGTGTCGCGGGCGTCGGCCGGCTCGGTGTGCGCGTGCTGGGTCATGGGGGTCCCTCCCTCGTGGTGTCGCGGTGCGACACCCCTCCCAACGACGGGCGGCGCCGGAGGTGACGCACCCGCCCGCGCGGCATGCTGGAGCGGTGACCCCAACCGCGCGCCTGCGCACCCGTGACGTGCTGCCGACGTCGACCGGCGCCGAGCTCGCGCGGGCGCTGCTGTGGACCGAGCTCGCCCTGGTGCTGCTGGTCTCGCTGGGTCGCTCGGCGGTCTACTCGGTCGTCAGCCTGGTCGCCGCGCTCACCGAGCCGGGCGCGTTGTCGGAGCAGGCGGCGACCCTCAACTCCTCCGTCACCCCCGAGCGGCCCTGGCTCGACCTCACCTACCAGCTGCTGCGGATCGGGTTCGCGCTGGTGCCGGTCGCGCTGGCCGGCTACCTGCTGGTGCGGTCGGGCACCCACCTGCGCGACGTGTGGTTCCGGCAGGCGTCGTGGGGACGCGACCTCGGCGTGGGTGCCGCGCTGGCCGCGGGCGTCGGGACGGTCGGGCTGGCGTTCTACCTGGCGACGTACGCGCTGGGCACCAACCTGACCGTCGTCGCGCAGGGTCTCGACGACGTGTGGTGGCGGGTGCCGGTGCTCGTGCTGGCGGCGGCGGAGAACGCGCTGCTCGAGGAGTTCGTGGTGCTCGGGTTCGTGCAGGTGCGGCTGCGCCAGCTCGGCTTCGGCACGCATGCCGCGATCGGCCTGGCGGCGCTGCTGCGCGGCAGCTACCACCTCTACCAGGGGCTCGGCGGCTTCGTCGGCAACCTGGTGATGGGTCTGCTCTTCGGGTGGCTCTACGCACGGTGGGGCCGGGTCACGCCGTTCGTGGTGACCCACACGCTGCTCGACGTCGGCGCCTTCGTCGGGTACGCCGTGCTGGCCGGGAATGTCTCCTGGCTCCCGACGTTGTGAGGGCATGAGCGATGTCGAGGTCCGTCACGAGTCCGACCGCAGCCGCTGGACGGCGTACGTCGACGGCACGGAGGCCGGGTTCGCGGAGTACCAGCTGACCGACGAGCTGGTCGTGTTCACCCACACCGAGGTGCACGCGGCCTTCGAGGGTCAGGGCGTCGGCGGTGCGCTCGCCCGCACGGCGCTCGACGAGGTCGCCGCCGAGGGGGCGCGCAAGGTGATGGCCGTGTGCCCATTCATCAAGGGCTGGATCGACCGGCACCCCGACTACGCCGGGCTGCAGTTCAACGCTCCGCGCTGAGGCTCGGTCGGGTCGATCGGGCGGTGCGTGGTGAGCCGATCGGTGTCCCTGGTCGGTTGACAGTCCACCGCGCCTGGTCGGAGGCCGCTCCTCGGCGCCGGCTGGCGGCGTCGGACGCGCGACGACCTGTCTAGGCACGGGGGGAGGTTCGGCGGGTTTTCACGGATTGAGCCCCGTCCGGGTCGGTGCCGACCGAGGATGCTCTGCATGACGGCGAAACCTTCTCTATCCACCCCGTTCCCACCTGGGCGAACGGCCATCTTGCGTGCCCCTGCGGTGATCGCGCTCGCCTGCGTCGCGCTGCTTGCCGGGACGGTGGTCAGTTCCTCTCGAGCGTCTGCCGATGGCGTTCGTGTGAACGACGTCGAGCGCGGCTACGAGGCGTACTTCCTCGCGATCGAGTCGGTGTCGTTCACGAACGGCCGCAACGCCATCGAGATGAAGGCGCGCCATCCGTCGCTGGTCGCGCGCTACGTCGATCGATTCGCGGTGTCGATGTATGCGGATCGCGACGCCCGCCCTGTGAATCGTCGGACGTACCTCCTGGTGTGGCAGAAGAAGACCGACGTTCAGTTCAGGCGCGGGTTGCACCTCTATCGCAGCGAGCCCGGAATGGAGTACCCGCGACGGGTGAGGTGCCGCGGTGTCGAGCTCAAGCGCGTGAGCGCGACGTCGTCACGAGAGGGTCGAGTGAGTGCGAAGGTGCCGCAGCGATGTGTCGCAGGAACCCGATTCGTGAAGTTCAACTACACCGTGTCCAACTTCGGTGGCGACGTCCATGACACCGCCCCAGGCGGAAACAACCGGTTCGGCACGTACAGCCGCTGGGTCAAGCGTTCCTGACGTGAAGCACTCGAGTTACCCCGTCCCGACCGGGCCCACCCTCAGCCCTCGACCTCGCCGAGGTGCACCACCGCGTCGCCGGAGTTGACCAGCGGCGCCTCGGTGCGGCCGATGACGATGCCGTCGCGGTCGGCGTGCACCAGCCGCACCCGCTTGCCGAACGAGTCGAACAGCCCGCCGAGCCGGTCGCCCTTCGACACCCGGTCGCCGAGCCGCGACTCCAGGTGCAGCATCCCGGTGCCGCGGGCGCGCACCCAGCCCGAGCGCCACGACACCAGGCTCGGCTCGGGTGCGTCGTCCTCCAGCGGGTCGGTCATGCCCAGGTGCGCGAGCACCCGTCGTACGCCGAGGACGCCGGCGTCGACCGCCCAGCCGTCCATCCGCCACGCCTCGCCGGCCTCGTAGAGCAGCACCTTCGCGCCGCGCTCGCGGGCGGCGTACCGCAGCGAGCCGTCGCGCAGCCGGGCGTGCAGCATCACCGGCGCGGCGAACGCGCCGGCCAGCTCGCGGGTGCGGGGATCCTCGAGGTCGGCGCGGATCTGCGGGAGGTTGGTGCGGCGGTCGGAGCCGGTGTGCAGGTCGATGCCGACCTCGCACCGCGCGACCACCTCGTTGAGGAACAGGTGCGCGATCCGGCCGGCCAACGACCCGCGCGGCGAGCCAGGGAACGACCGGTTGAGGTCGCGCCGGTCGGGCAGGTAGCGGTCGCCGTTCATGAAGCCGAGGACGTTGACGATCGGCACCGCGATGAGCGTGCCGCGGAACGTCTTGGCGTCAAGCCCGGCCACCACCTGGCGCACCACCTCGACGCCGACGGCCTCGTCGCCGTGGATGGCGGCGTCGATCCAGACCGTCGGGCCCTCCTCGCGCCCGTGCACGACCCGCACCGGCAGGTCGACGTCGGCGCCGGTGACCAGCCGGGTGATCGGCAGCGAGAGCGCCTGGCGACGACCCGGGCGCACCCGGACGGTGCCGATCTCGAACGACGGCCGCGGCGAGCGGGCCATCAGCGGCCCCGGTTGCGGCGGCGTACGGCGAGCGGCGGACGCCCGCCGAGGTACGACCCGCCGGGGTCGACGACGTACCCCTGCTTGAGCGCCTCGCGGCCGACCAGCATCCGGAAGCCCATCTCGTCGCGACGGGCCAGCGTCATCTCCGCGTCGACCTCGGTGCCCATCAGGCCGACCCGCATCATCACGACGTACCGGTCCTCGGAGTGTCCCGACGACGAGCGCACCTCGCGGGTCTCCACGACCGGGGCCTCGGTCTGCACGGCGTCGGCGTCGGTGCCCTGCCAGGGGTGCACGGAGAACCGCACCCAGGTGGTGCCGTCCTTCTCGAACTCCTCGAGGTCGAAGGCGTGGATCGCGCTCGAGCGGGCGCCCGTGTCGAGCTTGGCCTTGATCCACTCCACGCCGACCCCGGGCAGGCTCACCCACTCACGCCACCCGGCGACGGTGTAGGAATGAGTGTCAGTCATCGTCCACCTCTCACTCGGGGAAATACCTGATGAAGCTCGCGATCCTGTCCCGCGCGCTGCGCTCGTACAGTACGCAGCGCCTGCGCACCGCCGCCCTCGACCGGGGTCACGACGTGAAGGTGCTCAACACGCTGCGGTTCGGCATCGACCTGTCCGGCGACGAGCCGGACCTGCAGTTCCGCGGCAAGCGGCTGTCGACGTACGACGCGATCCTGCCGCGGATCGGCAACTCGATCACCTACTTCGGCACCGCCGTCGTGCGGCAGTTCGAGCAGATGGACGTCTACACGCCCAACACGTCGTACGGCATCTCCAACAGCCGCGACAAGCTGCGCGCCACCCAGATCCTGTCCCGGCACCAGATCGGCATGCCGGCGACGACGTTCGTGCGCGACCGCGCCGACGTGATCCCCGCGATCGAGCGGGTCGGCGGCGCGCCGGTCGTCATCAAGCTGCTCGAGGGCACCCAGGGCATCGGCGTGATCCTGGCGCCGGAGCTCAAGGTCGCCGAGGCGATCATCGAGACCCTGTCGAGCACCAAGCAGCAGGTGCTGATCCAGCGGTTCGTGAAGGAGTCGAAGGGTCGCGACATCCGCGCCCTCGTCGTCGGCGACCGCGTGGTCGCGGCGATGCGACGGGTGGCGAAGGGCGACGAGTTCCGCTCCAACGTGCACCGCGGCGGCTCGGTCGAGCCGGTCACCCTCGACCCGGAGTTCGAGCGGGTGGCGGTGCGCTCGGCTCAGATCATGGGTCTGCGCGTCGCCGGTGTCGACATGCTCGAGGGCAACGACGGCCCGCTGGTGATGGAGGTCAACTCCTCGCCCGGCCTGGAGGGCATCGAGACCGCGACCGGCCTCGACGTCGCCGGCTCGATCATCGACTACATCGACAACCAGGTCGCCTTCCCCGAGATCGACGTCCGCCAGCGACTCACCGTCTCGACCGGTTACGGCGTCGCCGAGATCGCGATCAACGACGCCTCGGAGATGGTCGGCAAGAAGCTCGGCGAGTCCGGCCTGCGCGAGCGCGACATCACCGCGCTGACGCTCCAGCGCGGCACCGGCGTCATCCCCAACCCGAACGCCTCGCACGTGCTGGAGGCCAACGACCGGCTGCTGTGCTTCGGCAAGCTGGAGGAGATGCGTTCGATGATCCCGAGCCGGCGCAAGCGCCGCAGCCGGGTGCGCAAGCTGCCGGCGGAGCCGATCCACGACGCCTGAGTCGGCGGCACAGGAAGCGTGTCAGGGCAAGTAAAGTTCTGTCGTCCCGGCGCCATGAACAAACGGTCTGGACCTGCGCATAAAGACTTGGGCATCCGGGCACACGGGCCTCGCGAGGACGCCACAGTGAGCGCGTGCCCACCTCGATCCGCCTCGTGTCGCGTCTCGTCGCGCTCGCTCTCGCGACGACGGGGCTCGTGCTGTCGAGCCTGATGGCGTCTCCGCCCGCCAGTGCGTCGTTGTACCCCGGTGGGGAGCAGTCCTACGCCTGCACCTCGCCCGGACTCACGAGCGTGTGGCACGTGTCCACGGCGGGATGCCGCCCGGATGGCACGGGCGGTGCGACCCCTCGCGCCCTGTCGGACTTCGACGACCCGGATGTCTTCGACGTCTACGGGGCGGTCGGCTTCCGTCCGAACTTTCTGATCTGGGCCCCACAGGTGGTCAAGACCGAGTCCGAGGTCGGCTCGCGATCCTTCGGTGGCTGTGACAACAACTCGCCGAAGGGCAAGCTCTGCAGGACGCCGATCGATTTCGACCTCCCCGATGGGTCGCCGAGCACGGTGTCTCACCTGTGGTCGGGCAGCTCGACCCTGAAGTACTGGGACGGCGCCTTCATCTCCCTCATCTGCGGCAACCCGAGTGAGTCCGGCGCGGGCAAGAGTGGCCCGATCCCGAAGATCAGCGGCACGAAGTACGAGGACGTCAACGGCAACGGCACGCAGGACGTCGGCGAGCCCGGAGTGTCCGGAGTGACCGTCAGGATCTACCGGGACGGACACTACGTCGCCGCGACGACGACCGGCGCCAACGGGTACTACGAGTTCACGCTGAACGCCAACGCCAACAGCGGCTACACCGCCGGTACCTACTCGCTTCGAGAGGACGTGCCTGCCGGCTGGCAGCAGAAGGAGTCCCCCCGGACCCAGTACGTGCCCTACGGAGCCGCCGACACCCACTACCGGGACTTCGACTTCGGTAACCAGAAGAAGATCGACGTCGGGATCGTGAAGACCTCCGAGACCCCCATCACCATCGCGGGCGAGGAGACCAGCTGGTTCCTCCGAGTCACCAACCACTCCAGCTACCACGCGGCCCCGAACACAGTCGTGACGGACACCCTCCCCGCGGGGTTCACCGAGATCACGGAGATCGACAGCCGCTGCACCGTGAGCGGCATCTCGTTCACCTGCCCGCTGGGCACGCTCGCTGCGAGTGCGAGCACCACGATCCGGCTGAAGTCGCGCACTGATCCCGGCCTGCCGAAGGGCACGCAGCTCGTCAACTGGGCATACGTCGACACGCCCCACGACACGAACCCGGACAACGACTCCGACGACGACGACACCGAGATCGACACCGAGGCCGACGTGTCGATCGTCAAGGAAGCCGACGCGGTCTACTACGACGGCGGCGACGCGATCACCTACATACTGACCGTGCGCAGCGCGGGACCCTCGTACGCGCTCGACGTGCGTGCCGTCGACACCGTGCCGGCCGACATCGAGGTCGTCTCGGCTGTCGACGCCGACGCCCCCGGCGCTTGCAGCATCTCCGGCGGACAACAGATCGACTGCGACCTGGGCACCCTCGTGCCGGGTGCGGTGCGCACGATCACCGTCACCGGCACGGTGCGGGGAACGCCTCCGGGTACGGGGCCGCGCCACGACCACCAGATCACGGTCGGCAAGGTCTCGCCCGCGTGGAGCCTCAGCGCCGGACAGAGCGGTGCCTTCCACGCCGACTGCCCCTCGGGGACCTTCCTCACCGACCTCACCTGGCAGGTGACCAACGTCGACCAGGGCGCCGGCGACCCGCAGAGCGTCCTGGCCTCCGAGGTCCGCGCGACGAGCGAGGCCCGCGGCACGGTGATCCTGGAGAACACTGCATCCGGGCAGGCGCAGGGTCACCTGTACGCCGCGTGCGTCACCCGCACGACCGGCACGACCAGCGGACACACCCACCAGCTCGAGACCCTCCCCGACACGAGCTCGCCGGTGACGTCCCTGCCGGAGGGCGAGTCCGAGGTCACCGTCGAGGTGCCGCTCAACTACACCGCGGTGGCGCCCGGGTACGTCGTCACGGCGGGCCGCGCCCGCCTCGTCGCCTCTGAGCTCACCGACACGGGCTGGTCCTTCGTTTTCGATGTACCGGACGGGACGACCGCGCAGGTCCAGGCCTTCGTCCGGCCGTTGCACCGACGCACGTCGCCGGCGTTGTCGGGCGCTGATCGCCACGAGCACACGATCCCGCTCGAGCACCTGGTCAGGTCCGTGTCGGCGCCGCCGGGCCACAGCACGCACCGGATCACGTGCCCAGACGGGTTCAAGGGCATCACCGCGACCTACGACACGCCGTTCTACAACGGGTCCGACCCGCAGCCGGTGAACCGGGACTTCTACCTCTACAACCCTGGCCCGTCCACGGAGGACGCCGTGATCGACCTGCTGTGCCTCGGTAGCATCACCGGGCCGCCTGTCGACGAGCAGGAGTACGTCGACAACACAGGCACGGTGTCGTCGAGCACGGACGACCCGGACCCGGCCGACAACAGCAGTTCCACCAGGGTCGTCGTGACGCGCGCACTCGGGAGCGCTCTGCCGTTCAGCGGGCCGACCGCCTCGCCGTCGCCCGTGACGAGCAGTTCGCAGGGGGCGGTGCGAGTCTCGCGGACATTCGTCCAGCGGGGCCGTGTCGTGGTGGGACGAGTGGCGTGCGCGCAACGGTGCCGAGCCGTGGTGCAGGTGAAGATCCGAGGCCACCGGAACAAGGTGGTCAAGACGACCGTGGGTGCCGGCAAGACCGCGAAGGTGCGGGTGCGTCTTCCGCGCCACGCCTCAGCGAGGGTCGTCGTCGTACGGGTTGCAGGGACGAAGCACATCACCTCGGTGAGGCACCGACGGGCCTGAGGACCGGGCGCCGTCGCCCGTCCTGGTGCGACGGCGCCAAGTCCCCCGGATACCCACGTGGAACGGACCCCGGGGTGCCCCATCTCACACCCGGTCGGGCTTGCCGACGTGTCGCTTGTTGACGCATGTTCAACAACGTGAGTGCTCCCACCTCCGCTCCCCGCACCCCCGCACGCCGTACGACGGTCGCCCTCCTCGCCGCCGCCGTGGCGGCCGCCACCCTGCTCGTGTCAGGCGCCGGCGCAGCGCCCGCGACGGCCGCTCCCGTCGGCGTCGCGAGCGCCCCGGTCGCGAGCGGCGCCCCGGTCGCGGTGACCGCGGCGAAGAAGCGGAAGAAGCACCGGGTCGCCAGCCGCCTGTCGGTCTTCGACCTCTCCAACACCGACGACCGCCTCTTCGGCTGCTCCAACAGCGCCGACTTCCACGACGTCCGTGCTCGCCTCGTCGGCCCGCGTCGCGTCGTCCGTGGCTACGGCGGCTCGCCGGTCGTGCACGTGCTCGTCCACGACGCCGGCACCGGCGGCTGGTTCTGGAACCTCCGCGGCAAGGGCCGCTACGACTACGCCACCAAGCTGGCCCGCCGCGGGGTGACGACGCTGGTCCTCAGCCGCCTCGGGTACGACGGCAGCCCGCTCGCCGACGGCAGCAGCACCTGCCTCCAGGCCCAGGTCGCGATGCTCCACCAGCTCGTGCAGCACCTGTACGCCGGCATCTACGACAACCCGCGCGACAACCGTCCGACCGTGCACGCCGCCAAGGTCGTGCTCCAGGGCCACGGCACCGGCGCGACCATCGCCCAGATGGAGGCGGCGCGCTACAGCGACGTCGCCGGTGTGGTGATGATGTCGCCCGCCGACCCGACCTCCAGCACGCTGGCGACCCGGATCCAGAGCCAGCAGCGCGCCACCTGCCGCACCTCCGACTACGCGCCCTTCGGCGCCACCGCTGCGACGTACCGCGCGGCACTCTTCAGCTCCGCGCCCACGTCGGTCCAGCGCGCTGCCGTGCAGCGCCGCAACCCGACGCCGTGCGGCGAGGTCGACTCGCTGACCTCGGCCACCATCGCGGCGGCCACCGGCGGCCCGCTGGACATCCCCGTCCTGCTGATGACCGGTGGCGCCGACGAGCGCGGCTCGCGCACCTCGGTCTCCACCGACGCGCGACTCACCCGGGTCGTCGTCCGCGGCGCCGGCAACGCGCTGGTGCTGGAGAAGCAGGCGCCCGCCGTGCGCACCCGGGTGCTGCGCTGGATCGGCGACACCGCGTTCCCGGGCCGCTGACCGGGCCGCTGACCGTGCCGCTGACCGTGCCGCTGACCGTGCCGCTGACCGTGCCGCTGACCAGGCCTTCCGACTGCACGTCCCCTAGCCTCCTGCCATGACGCACCGCCTCCTGGCCGGGCTCCGGTGGGGCCGGGCGGCCGTGACCGCCGTCGTGACCGGCGTCCTCGTCCTCGGTGCCGGCCTGCTCGTCGGTCTGGTCGCCGAGTCGCTCCAGGGCACGGTCGACGAGCCCTACTACGACGCCGTCGCCGCCGGAGGCACCGACGCCTGGACCGACGTCGTCGCCACCCTCACGACGTTCGGCAACGTCCCGCAGACCCGGTGGTGGACCGCGATCATCGCGGTCGCGCTCGCCGTCTGGTTCGCCTCGCGCGGTTGGCGCTGGTGGGTGCCGCTGGTCGTCGGACCGGCCGCGTGGCTCGTGGAGAAGGCGTTCCAGTCCGTGTGGGCCAAGGTCATCGACCGCGACCGCGAGCTGCTCGCCCTGATCGGCACCCCGATCGGCAACTTCCCCTCGGGTGGCGTCGCCCGCACCCTGGTCGTCTTCGGGACCGCCGCCGTGCTGGTCGTCCACTACGCCCGCACCTCCCGGCGTACGACGACCTGGCTGCTCGTCGTCGCCGGCCTCTGCGGTCTGGCCGAGGCGTACTTCCGGGCGCGGCTCAACCAGCACTGGCTCACCGACGTCGTCGGCGGCTACCTCTGCGGCGTCATGCTCGTCGCCGCCGTGTGGGTGACCCTGCGCGCGTGGGACCCCGACCCGCCGCGGGGGCCGCGGGCCGCCGACGCGACGGGTGGCAGGATCGGGGCGTGACCGGCACCGTCGTCCTCGGCATCGAGAGCTCCTGCGACGAGACCGGCGTCGGCCTGGTGCGCGACGGCGAGCTGCTCGGCGACGCTCTCGCGTCCAGCATCGACGAGCACGTCCGCTTCGGCGGCGTCGTGCCGGAGATCGCCGCTCGTGCCCACGTGCAGGCGATGGTCCCGACGCTGCGCAGCGCCCTCGACTCGGCCGGGCTGGCCTGGCACGACGTGGGAGCCGTGGCCGTGACCGCCGGCCCCGGCCTGGCCACCGCGCTGCACGTCGGCGTCGCCGCCGGCAAGGCGGCCGCGCTCGCGCTCGGCGTACCGCTGTACGGCGTGCACCACCTCGCCGGCCACGCCGCTGCCGACACCCTCGTGCACGGACCGCTGCCGGAGAAGTCGGTCGCGCTCATCGTCAGCGGCGGCCACACCAGCCTGCTGGCCATCGGCGACCTGGTCCGCGCCCCGATCCGGCACCTCTCCGACACCCTCGACGACGCCGCCGGAGAGGCGTTCGACAAGGTCGCCCGGCTGCTCCAGCTGCCCTACCCCGGCGGGCCGAGCATCGACCGCGCCGCCGCCGACGGCGACCCGGACGCCATCCGGTTCACCCGCCCGCTCACGGGCCAGCGCGACCCCGCACTCGGCTTCTCCTTCTCCGGGCTGAAGTCGGCCGTCGCGCGCTACGTGCAGTCGCCCGACCCCGGCATCAGCACCGCCGACGTCGCCGCCTCCTTCCAGGAGTGCGTCGCCGACACCGTCACCCGCAAGGCCGTGCTCGCCTGCCAGATGGAGCAGGTCGAGACGCTCGTGATGGTCGGCGGCGTGGCCGCCAACTCCCGCATCCGGGCGCTGGCCGAGGAGCGCTGCTCCGCCGCCGGCATCGAGCTGCGCGTCCCGCCGCCGCGGCTGTGCACCGACAACGGCGCGATGATCGCCGCGATCGGCGACCTGCTGGTCCGCGCCGGAGCCACCCCGTCGACGCTCGACCTCGGCGCGCGCTCCGGCGTACCCCTCGAGCTCGCGCAGCTGGCCGGATGACCGCCTCCCCGCGGCGACCCGGCGTCGCCGTCTTCTGCGGCTCGCGCCCGGGCCGTCCGGTCGACCGGCGCCTGGCCACCGACCTCGGGTCCGCGCTCGCCCGCTCCGGGCGTCGTGTCGTGTACGGCGGCGGGCACGTCGGGCTGATGGGGCTCGTCGCCGACGCCGCGATGGGTGCGGGCGGCGAGGTGGTCGGCGTCATCCCGCAGCACCTGCACGACCGCGAGGTCGCCCACCACGGGCTGACCAGCCTCGAGGTCGTTCCCGACATGCACACCCGCAAGAAGCGGATGGCCGACCTCGCCGACGCCTTCGTCGCCCTGCCCGGCGGCGTCGGCACGCTCGAGGAGCTCTTCGAGATGGTCACCTGGCGCCAGCTCGGGCTGCACGACAAGCCCGTCGCGGTCCTCGACGAGGACGGCTTCTACGCCCCGCTGCTCGACCAGCTCGCCCGGATGACCGACGACGGCTACCTCGACGCCGCCACCCGCGACGGCGTCGCCCGGCACACCGGCGTACCCGACGTGCTCGCCTGGCTCGACCGGCCGTGAGGCCGGGCCGACCCCCCCTGGCCCGCCCGGGAGCCCCTGACCAGCGCCGACTGAGGAGGTCGTCACACCAGGGTCGGCTCAGGGTCGTACCCGAGGCGGTACACCCCGCGGGCATGGTGGAATGGCCGCCATGCAGGCGCTGACCTCCCCTCTGCGCGCGGTCCTGCGCCGCGCGGCGCAGTGGTACCTCGAGCGCTCCATGCGCGACGGGATCGACCTCCGCAAGCTGCGCTTCCTCCCCGACTCGATCCGGCTGCCCTTCCAGCGTGACGGTCTCGACCCGGTCCCCGCGATGGCCGAGGTGCGCGACACCGAGCCGGTGAAGAAGCTCGCCACGATGTTCGGCCGGGGCATCTGGCTGGTCAGCGGGTACGACGAGGCACGCCAGGCGCTCGCCGACCGCGACTCGTGGTCGAACGACCTCGGCCAGTTCGTCTCCCAGGAGGGACGCGGCGACTCCGAGCAGATCGGCGGCCTCGGGATGACCGACCCGCCGTTGCACACCGCGCTGCGGCGCTACCTCACGCCGGAGTTCACGATGCGCCGCCTCGCGCGCCTCGAGCCGGAGATCCAGCGGGTCGTCGACGAGCGGCTCGACGCGATGGACGCCGCGGGGCCGACCGTCGACCTCGTCGAGGAGTTCGCCTTCCCCGTGCCGTTCCAGGTGATCTGCGAGCTGCTCGGCCTGCCGGTCGAGGACCGCGCGCGGTTCTTCGAGCTCGGCGTCGCCCGCTTCGACCTCAGCCAGGGCGGTGCGGGCGCGTTCGGCGCCCAGGCGCACACCCGCGAGTTCCTCATCGACGCCGTCACCAAGCAGCGCGCCGAGCCCGGACCCGGCCTCATCGGCGGGCTGCTCCGTGAGCACGGCGATGAGCTCGACGACGTCACCCTCGGCGGCATCGCCGACGGCGTGTTCCTCGGCGGCTACGAGACCTCGGCGTCGATGCTCGCGCTCGGCGCCTACCTCCTCGCCGACGAGCCCGAGGCGATGCGGATGCTGCGCGAGGAGCCCGACGCCGTCGACGGCGTCGTCGAGGAGCTGCTGCGCCACCTCACCGTCGTCCAGCTCGCCTTCCCGCGCTTCGCCACCCGCGACGTCGAGCTCGGCGGGCAGACCATCAAGGCCGGCGACGCCGTCGGCATCTCCCTGCTGGCGGCCAACCGCGACCCGCGCCTGACCGGCTCGACCGGCGACGACTTCGACCCGCGCCGTGAGCCGGTCCGCCACCTCGCCTTCGGCCACGGCATGCACCGCTGCGTGGGAGCCGAGCTCGCCCGGATGGAGCTGCGGATCGCGTTGCGCGGGCTGGCCCGCCGCTTCCCCGACCTCACCGTCACCGCCGGCTCCGACGACCTGGAGTTCCGCCCGCTCTCCGCGGTCTACGGCGTCGAGTCGCTCCCGGTGCTGCTGCACGGCCACGAGCGGGTGCCGGCCGGCGCCTGAGCCGGGCCGCCACCCTCATGTAACACGTCGTCCACCGCACTCCTCACACGCTGCAGCGTGTGAGGAGAACGGTGGACGACGTGTTACAGCCGGTGCAGCGGTCGGTGGGCCCTGAGAGTTGGGGCGGTCCGGGAGGCTGGACGCCGTGACGCGCTCCCGCCTGCTCCCCGGTACGCCGACCCGTGCGGCGCTCGCCGCGCTCGCCGTCCTGACGCCCGCGGCGCTGGTCGCCTGCGGCAGCGAGGCCGACCCCGGCAACGCACCCGCCGACGCCACCCGCACCGGCGGCACGGCTCCCGCCTCGCCCGACGCCGAGCCGCAGCGGGCCGACGTCGCCACCGGGCTCGACACGCCCTGGGGCCTCGTCGCGACGCCCGACGACCGGGTGCTCGTCGGGTCGCGCGACACCGGCACGATCCGCGTGCTCGACCCGGCCACCGGTGAGGTGAGCGAGCCACTGACCACCGTGGGGGTGCGGGCCGAGGGCGAGAGCGGCCTGCTCGGACTCGCCCTGACCCCCGACGGCGGCACCCTGCTGGCCTACCTCACCACCGCGGAGGACGGCCGCGTCGTGGCGATGTCGTACGACGACAGCGGCGACCTGCCCGTCCTCGGCGACCCTGAGCCGGTCGTGACCGGCATCCCGGGCGGGGCGACGTACCACCAGGGCGGCGGGATGGTCGTCGGTCCGGACGACCTGCTCTACGTCTCCACCGGAGACAACGGTGTGCCCGAGAACGCCCAGGACCTCGACTCGCTCTCCGGCAAGATCCTCCGCTACACCCTCGACGGGCAGCCGGCGCCGGACAATCCGTTCGGGACGGCCGTCTACAGCTACGGCCACCGCAACGTCGAGGGACTGACCTTCGACGACGCCGGCCGGCTGTGGGCCTCGGAGTTCGGGTCCAGCCGGTGGGACGAGCTCAACCTGATCACCGCCGGGTCGAACTACGGCTGGCCCGAGGTCGAGGGCACCGGCGGCACCGACGACGGGTACGTCGACCCGCTCGCGGTGTGGCGCACCGCGGACGCCTCGCCCGCAGGCCTGGCCTGGTGGGACGGGTCGCTGTGGATGGCGTCGCTCAAGGGCGAGACGCTCTGGGAGATCCCGCTGCCCGACCTCGCCGACGCCGCGGCGGACGGCAGCGAGCCCGCGACCGACCCGGCCGACGAGGAGGTCGGCGACCCGGTCGGCTGGTTCGGCTACGACCTCGGTCGGCTGCGCAGCGCGCTGGCCGACCCGACCGGCGACGGCCTGCTGGTCACGACGTCCAACACCGACGGCCGCGGCAGCGAGCGCGACGGCGACGACCGGGTGCTGCGGGTGACGCGCTGATCCGTGCGCGGCGCCACCCGCAGTCGGTGACCGGTGTCGGCTACCTGCCGGCCGAACGGGCGTACTGCCGCACCGAAAGCGGCACGAACACCACCAGGATCAGCACGACCCACAGCAGCGTGTAGGCGGCCGGGGGCTGCATCGACCACGCGTCGGGCACCGGCAGTCGGCTGTCGTAGTTGCCGAACAGCTCCCGGCAGGCCTGGGTCAGGGTCGACACGGGGTTCCACAGCACGAACTGCCGCAGCACCCCGTCGAAGGACTCGGTCGGGACGAACGCGTTGGAGACGAACGTCAGCGGCATGATCACGATGAACGAGGCGTTGTTGATGACCTCGACGCTGGGCACCAGGAGCCCGATGTACGCCATCACCCAGCTGATCGCGTAGGCGAACAGCAGCAGCAGCGCGAACCCGGCGAGGGTGTCGACGACGCCCTCGCGGACCCGCCAGCCGATGAGCAGGCCGGTCAGCGACATGATCACCAGCGACAGCACGTTGTAGACGACGTCGGACGTGGTGCGCCCGACGAGCACGGCCGCGCGCGACATCGGCAGCGACCGGAACCGGTCGATGATGCCCTTCTGCATGTCCTCGGCGAGGCCGGCGCCGGTGAAGGTCGCGCCGAAGACGACCGTCTGGGCGAAGATGCCGCCGATGAGGAACTCGCGGTAGTTGACGTCGCCGGAGCCGCCGATCGCGCCCTCGAAGACGAACGCGAAGAGCAGCACGAACATGATCGGGCTGATCAGCACGAAGACGAGCACCTCGGGCACCCGCTTGATCTTGATCAGGTTGCGCTGCGCGACGACCCAGCCGTCGCACAGCGCGGCGCCGAACCCGGACCGCTCCGGGGGCGCCTGGTAGGTGGTCTCGGGAGTGGTGGTCATGCCGGGACCTCCGCGGTCTCGTCGGTGGGGTCGGCCCCGGACGGGGTGCCGTCGTCGGCGCCGTGCCCGGTGAGGCTGAGGAAGACGTCGTCGAGCGTGGGTCGCCGCAGACCGACGTCGAGGACCGCGACGCCGTCGGCCTCGAGCCGCTGGAGGACCGTCATCAGGTCGGCGGCGCCGCCGTTGACCGCCGCGGTGACGGTGCGCTCCTCGACCGTCGGCTCGTCGACGGCCACGCCCGCCACCGCCGCACGGGCACGCTCGACCGCACCGGCGTCCGCGACGACGACCTCGACGCGCTCCCCACCGGTCTGGGCCTTGAGCTCGTCGGCGGTGCCGCGCGCGATCGCCTGACCGGAGTCGATGACGACGATGTCGTCGGCCAGCCGGTCGGCCTCCTCGAGGTACTGCGTGGTGAGGAGGAGGGTCGCACCCGAGGCGACCAGGTCGCGGATGACGTCCCACATCTGCGCCCGGCTGCGCGGGTCGAGACCGGTCGTGGGCTCGTCGAGGATCAGCACGGGCGGCTCGGCGACGAGCGCGCCTGCGAGGTCGAGGCGGCGCCGCATGCCGCCGGAGTAGGTCTTCGACGGCCGGTCGCCGGCGTCGGACAGCGCGAACCGCTCCAGCAGCTCGGTCGCCCGGGCACGGGCCCGAGCCTTGTCGAAGCCGTAGAGCCGGCCGACCATCGTGAGGTTCTCGAAGCCGGTGAGGTGCTCGTCGACGGCGGCGTACTGGCCGGACAGGCCGATGCGGCGGCGTACGCCCTGCGGGTCGGCGAGCACGTCGACGCCGGCGATGGTCGCCGACCCCCCGTCGGGCCGCAGGAGCGTGGCCAGGCAGCGGACCGCCGTCGTCTTGCCGGCGCCGTTGGGCCCGAGCAGGGCGAGCACCGACCCCTCGGGCACCTCGAGGTCGAGGCCGCGCAGGGCCTCGACGTCGCCGTACCGCTTGCGCAGTCCGGTCGCGTGGATCATCTCGGGCACGGTGGTCCTCCTGGGTGCGGGCGGGCGTCGAGAGCGGGGAGCGCCGGCGGCCGACGGCCGCGAGGCGGCGACCACGAGTGCGCCCCGGACGCTACCGACCCGCGCCGACAGCCGAACTCATCGCGGCGCCGCGGGTGGCTCGTGCCCGAGCACGGTGGGGGCGTGCCAGGCTCTCCCCGTGCCCGACCAGACCACCGCCACCCGCGTCGTGGTCGTGGGCGCGTGCAACCTCGACGTCGTGGCCCGCCCGCGGATCCGCCCGACCGAGGCGACGAGCAACCCCGGCACCGTGCGGATGCGTCCCGGCGGGGTCGGCCGCAACATCGCCGAGAACCTCGCCCGGCTGGGCACGTCGGTCGCCCTGGTGTCGACGATCGGCACCGACCCGGCCGGCGCCCAGGTCCTCGACGCGACCCGCGCCGCCGGCGTCGACGTCGAGCACGTACGCCGCACCATGACCGCCACCGGCTCCTACGTCGCGCTGCTCGACGAGACCGGCGAGCTGGCGACGGCGGTGTCGGACATGGCCGCCACCGACGAGCTCGGCGAGGCCGACGTGGCAGCGGCGGCCCACCTGGTCGCCGCTGCCGACATGGTCGTCCTCGACGGCAACCTGCCCGTCCCGGTGCTCCGCGCCGCCTGGGCGCTGGCCGCCGAGCACGACGTCGCCGTCGTGCTCGACCCGGTGAGCGTCCCGAAGGCCAACCGGCTCGCGCCGTGCCTGGACGGGAGCCTCCCCCTCGCGGTGCTGTCGGCCGGCCGGGCCGAGCTGGACGCCGTGCTGCGCGCCACCGGCCTCACCGACCCGGCCGACCTGCTCGAGCGCGACGTGGACGTCGTCTGGGAGCGCTGCGGCGCCGAGGGGTCGCGGCTCCACCTCGACGAGGGCGTCGTCGCGCTCTCCGCCCCCGAGGTGCCCCCGGACGCCGTCGCCGACGTCAACGGGGCCGGCGACGCGATGCTCGCGGCGTTCTGCCACCGGCTCCTGCGCGGCGACGACGAGGTCGCCGCGGCACGATACGGCCACGTCGCCGCAGCCCTCACCGTCAGCAGCGCGCTCACCGTGCGCCCCGACCTCTCCCAGGCCCTGAGCCGCGAAGGAAGCCCGTGACCCACCAGTCCCACCCGCTCGTCCAGGTCGGCGAGGAGGTCGCCGACGCGCTCGCCGAGGGCCGCGCCGTCGTCGCCCTGGAGAGCACGATCATCAGCCACGGGATGCCCTACCCCGACAACGTCGCGATGGCCCGCGAGGTCGAGGGCATCGTGCGCGCCCACGGCGCCGTGCCTGCCACGATCGCCGTGCTCGACGGCGTACCCCGGGTCGGGCTCGACGAGGCGTCGCTGGAGCTGCTCGGCTCCGACCCCGACGTGGCCAAGCTCAGCGTCCGTGACCTGCCGCTCGTGGTCGCCCAGCGCCGGCACGGCGCCACCACCGTCGCAGCCACCATGCGGCTGGCCCACCTGGCCGGCATCCGGGTCTTCGTCACCGGCGGGCTCGGCGGGGTCCACCGTGGCGCCGAGCGCACCTTCGACGTCTCCGCCGACCTCGGCGAGCTCGCGGTCACCCCGGTCACCGTGGTCAGCGCCGGCGTGAAGAGCATCCTCGACATCGGCCTGACGCTGGAGACGCTGGAGACCAACGGGGTCCCCGTGCTCGTGCACGGCTCCGACGAGTTCCCGTCGTTCTACTCCCGGTCCAGCGGGTACGCCGCCCCGTCGCGCGTCGACTCCGCCGCCGAGGTCGCCGCCGCGATGCGGGTGGCCGACGGCCTGGGCCTCGCCTCCGGGATGGTCGTGGCCAACCCGGTGCCGGAGACCGACGAGATCCCGGCCGCGGAGATCGCCGACGTCATCGAGCAGGCGCTCGCCGACCTCGACGCCCGAGGTACCACCGGGCAGGACGTCACGCCGTACCTCCTCGGTCGCATCGTCGAGCTCACCGGCGGCGCCAGCCTGCGGACCAACATCGCGCTGGTGCGCGACAACGCGGCGTTCGGCGCCGACGTGGCGGTGTCGTACGCCGGGCGGTAGACCGTCCGGGATGAGACAGTCAAGGCCTTGTGTCGCAAAATGTTCATGACGTGATGTAAATCACGTAGCGAGCGAGCCCGGCAGGGAAGGACACTCCGCCGCATCCCGGGCTGCCTTCCGCGTGCCTCCTGACCTGGATCGATCCCCGGCGGAGGGTGCGGGCGGCCCGGCCGGCACTGGAGCGTCGCGCTCACCCGGGACCTCGGACCCTGGTCGATCGGGTGTGTTCGCCCGGTCCCGGCGGCCACACTCTCGTCCCGTGAGCACCGACGGACGGAGTGCCCCCCAGCGCATCCTCGACGTCGCCTCGGCCCTCATCGCCGAGCGCGGCATCGACGCCGTCTCGATGACGGAGGTGGCCGCCGCGGCCCAGGTCTCGCGGGCCACGCTCTACCGGTACTACTCCGACCGCGCCGCTCTGGACGCCGCGATCGTGCGGCACGAGGCGGTCCGGATCGGCACCGAGGCGATCGTCGCCGCCCAGCGGTACCCCGAGCGGGACCGCACGGTCGAGGGCGTGCTCGACGTGGTGCGGATGGTGCGGACCACCCCCGCGCTCGCCGCGTGGTTCACGCCGGGTCGCGCCGCGGAGTCGGCCCGCCTCGCCGGCGACCGTGAGGTCGTCGCCGCGGCCTGCGCGGACCTGGTGGACGATCCGGAGGACGCACGCTGGGTCGTGCGCCAGGTGCTCTCGCTGCTGTGCCAGCCCGGCGCGGACGACGCCGACGAGCGGCGCCAGCTCCGGCGCTACCTCGCGCCCATGGTCGGACCGCTGATGCGCGACGTACGGTCGGGGGCGTGAACGTCGCAGCACTCCTGACCGACGCCTACGGCCGGGTCCTCGAGACCACGCGCGCGGTCCTCGACGGACTCACGGTCGAGGAGCTCGCCCACCGGCCCGGCCCGGAGGCCAACTCGATCGGCTGGCTGGTCTGGCACCTCGCCCGGGTGCAGGACGACCACGTCGCCGCCCTGGCGGGCGTCGAGCAGCGGTGGACGGCTGAGGGGTTCGCGGCCCGCTTCGCACTGCCGTACGACGACGCCGACATCGGGTACGGCCAGACGCCGGGCGACGTCGCGGCGTACTCCGGCGCGGGGGTCACCGCGCCGGACCTGATGGCCTACCTCGAGGCGGTGCACTCGGCGACCGTCTCCTATCTCGCCACGCTCGGGCCGGACGACCTCGACGAGGTGGTCGACGAGCGGTGGGACCCGCCCGTGACGCGGGGCGTCCGCCTGGTCAGCGTGGTCGACGACGACGCCCAGCACGTCGGCCAGGCGGCCTACGTGCGCGGGCTGCTGGAGTCGTCCTCCGACTGAGGGGCCGGAGCCGACTGGGCCTGCTGGGCCGACCCGCCGGGGTGGGCGGTCACGCGGTACCGCACGAACGACGGCACCGCGAGCGCCACCAGCACCGTGCCCACCACCACGAGCACCCCGCCGCCACCGGCCGCCACGGCCGTGCCCACCGTCGCCGCCGCGGCGCCGTGGGCGACGTCGGCGATCCGCGGACCGCCGGCCACCACGACGATGAACACGCCCTGGAGACGTCCCCGCACCGCGTCGTTGGCCGCGCTCAGCAGGATCGACTGCCGGAACGCCGCCGAGGCCATGTCGGCGGCACCACCGACCACCAGCATCCCGGCCGCGACCGCCAGCAGCACCCGTCGTACGCCGGCACCGTCGGCCGCGCCGGCGACACCGACCGCGACGCCGAAGCCGGTCATCGCGGTGCCCCAGACCAGGATCGCCACGACCACCGCCCGGCCCTGCGCCTCGACCCGCGAGACCCAGCCGGACAGCACACCGCCGAGCACCGCACCCGCCGGGATCGCCGCGAAGAGCACGGCGAACGCCAGACCGCCCTCCTCCGGACCCCGGAACGTCTCGTGCGCGATCTCGGGGAACAGCGCCCGCGGCATGCCGAAGACCATCGCCACGATGTCGACCACGAACGACATCAGCAGCACCGGCTGGCTGCGCAGGTAGGTGAGACCCTCGACGACCGAGCGGAGTCCGGGTGCCCCGGACGGCGCACCCTCGACCGGCAGCGGGGGCAGTCGTACGACGGCCCACAGGGTCGCCAGCAGGCTGATCGTGTCGAGCAGGTAGAGCCACGAGAGCCCGAGCACCGGGATGAGGGCGCCGGCCACGAGCGGGCCGGCGATGCCGCCGGCCATCATCACGGTCATGTTGAGCGAGTTGGCCGCCGGCAGCAGGTGAGCCGGCAGCAGGCGCGGCAGCACCGCGGTCCGGGTGGGCTGGTTGACCGCGAAGAACGCCTGCTGCACCGCGAACAGCGACAGCAGCAGCCACACGTTGGTCGAGCCGAGGGCGGCCTGGACCCAGAACAGCGCGCTGGTGCCGATGAGGCCGAGCGTGGTGACGGTCAGCAGCGTGCGCCGGTCGACCACGTCGGCCAGCGCCCCGCCCCACAGCCCGAAGACCACGAGCGGCACCAGGCCGAAGACACCGGTCAGACCGACGTAAGCCGACGAGCCGGTGTCGGCGTACACCTGCGCCGGGACGGCGACCACGGTGAGCTGGGCCCCGACGACCGTGACGATGTTGGCCTGCCAGAGCCGGCGGAAGTGCGGCTCGGCGAGCGGCCGGGTGTCGGCGACCATCCCACGCAGCCGCTGCCGGGCGCTCACCTCGTCATCTGTCCGGTCACCCCCGCGACGCTACGCCCGCCGCCCGGCGGGGTGGACGCCGTGGGCGGTCGGCGGGGCACGATCGTGGGCATGGCCACAGCACGTCGCCCCGCCCCGGTCCCGCCCGGCCCCGGACAGGAGTCGGTCTGGGACTATCCGCGCCCGCCCGCGCTGGAGCCGTCGTCGGAGACCGTCGAGGTGGTGCTCGGTGGGGTCGTCGTCGCCTCCACGAACCGTTCCTTCCGGGTGCTCGAGACCAGCCACCCACCGACGTACTACCTGCCGGCCGAGGCGTTCCTCGACGGTGCGCTGCGCCCGACCGCGGGGGCGTCGCACTGCGAGTGGAAGGGGCAGGCGGCGTACTTCGACCTCCTCGGCGGACCCGACGGCGAGGTCGTCGCGCCGCGGGCGGCGTGGACCTACCCCGAGCCGACCGCGCGCTTCGCCGACCTGCGCGGCACGGTCGCGCTGATGCCGGGCGCCGTCGACCGGTGCACCGTCGACGGCGAGACGGTGGTGCCGCAGGCCGGGGGCTTCTACGGCGGCTGGATCACCTCGCGGGTGGTCGGCCCGTTCAAGGGCGAGGCCGGCACCTGGGGCTGGTGACCTGCCGCCGCCAGCGGGTCGACGTACGGGTCAGCGGCCCATCAGGCGGCGGGCGCCGTCCGGCCACCACTCGCCGGACGAGGGACCGCCGTTGCAGGTGCCGTCGGACTCGCCGGGGTGCTTGATCCACAGCGTGCCGTCGAAGGAGCCCTTGAAGCGCAGCTTGGGCGCGGCCCCGACGCGGGCCCAGGTCGGGTTGCAGACGTCGCCGTTGACCGGGGTCCGGCCGCCGTTGCGGGCGGTCTCGATGACGAACTTCCGGTTCTTGAAGCCCCGGCGGGCCAGCGCCTTCACCAGCGCCTTCGCGTAGCGCTTCTCCGCGCCGGTCTTGCGGAAGTTGCCGACGTTGGTGCTGAAGCCACGGGCGTACTTCATGCCGGACCGGCCGAGCAGCTGCGCCATCTGGTTGACCGAGCGCCAGCCGGAGTGACCGCCGTCGATGTAGACCCAGGCGCCGGCCTGCTTGAGTTTCTTGGCCGCGAAGCGCAGCAGCTTCTGGCGCGGGCCGGACTCCACGCACCGCGGGTCGCCCATGAACGGCACCGCGTCGGGCTCCAGCACGACCATCGCCTTGCGGCCCTTCATGCCGGCCGCGACCGCGGTGATCCAGCGCTGGTAGGCCTTGCCGCTGGGCAGTCCGCCGGCGGAGTAGAGGCCGCAGTCGCGCCCCGGGATCGCGTAGATCGCCATGACGGGGGTCTTGCCGGCCCGCGTGGCGCGGCGGGAGTACTCCGCGACGGCCTTCCGGGCGGTCGACGGCGCGTAGTAGTAGTCGGTGATCCACAGCGCCTGGGCGTTGCGCGCGATCGGGCGGAACTCCGCGCCCGCGTTGTTGGCCGGCATGTAGGAGTCGACGAACAGGCCGCGGGTACGACGAGGGTCCTTCGCCTTGCGTGCGTACGCCGGCGCCGACGGGCCGGCGACCCCGGTCGCCGAGGCGGGGGCGACGGTGCCCGCGGCGGTGGCGGCCGGCGTACCGGCGACCGCGCCGACGGCCAGCAGGGTCCCGAGGAGGACGACGAGGGTGGCGAGCACGGTCGAGGTCCGCGTGCGGGCAGCGAAGGGCACGGGACCACGGTAGGTGGACCAGACCGCGCGTGGGGCGGTTCCCGGTCGAAAGGACGCGCAGGTCACGACGAAGGGCCCGACCGGGCCACCGGCCGGGTACCCGGTCGGACCAGGCGGCGGGAGGCAACCCTCGTCGGGCCGGGGTCAGACGGGGTCAGGCGGGGTCACGCGTGCTCAGGCGGGAGGTACCGGCTGGTCGTCGTCACGGGGACCGAACACGCCGAGCTGCTCGACCTGCTCGTCGTCCAGCTCGACGTCCCAGGCGCGCAGCTGGGCGCGCGAGCGGCGCGAGAAGCACGCGCGGAACAGCTCGTAGGGGTCGACGGTGCCGACCAGGTCGGGCGCCCGCCAGGCGCCGACCGACTCCGCGATCGGCAGGTAGAGGGCCTCGGGGAGACGTCCGCGACCGAGGGCCTCGTGCAGGTCGGCGTGGTGGGTGGCGACGTCCCAGGCGATGGCCGGCCGCGGGTTGCCCTCGAGCGTGCCGCGCACGAACTCGACGTTCCCGCGCATCTCGGCGACCAGGTCGACGACGGCGGAGTCGGTGCGCTCCGCGACGTGTCGCGCGGTCCAGTCGTCGCCGGGGGCGCCGTCGGCGGTGCCGGTGCGGAAGGTCGTCGGACCGCCGGCGAGGTGGGCCAGCACCTGCTTCACCGTCCACGCCGGCGTCGCCGGCACGGTGGAGGCGAGCGCGTCGGCGTCCAGTCCCTCGGCGAGCGCGGTGACGGCGTCGACGTGCGCGGCGTAGAAGGAACCCCAGTCGGTGTCGGCCATGGGCGCACCCTAGAGGCGGCGTCGTTCGGGCGGGCAGGGTCCGACGTCCTCCCGGTGTGCGCGCACCACAGGGTGTCCGTCCAGCGGGCACGTTCTGGCACGCTGGCCGGGTGAGCGCACCCGCCGTCCCGTTCCTGTCCCTCCCCGACGACGAGCACGCGGAGGCCTGGGTCCGCGAGCGGTCCACCAGCGGGCTCGACACGGCGCGCGCCCTGGCCGACCGGCTGCGCAGCGAGCCGCCTGCCGACGCGCTCGGCGTGCTCCGGGCCTGGGACCAGCTGAGCCTGGCGATGGGCAACGTCGCCGCCATGGGATCGCTGCTCGGCAACGTCCACCCGCTCGAGGCCGTGCGCACCGCCGCGGAGGAGGCCGAGCAGGAGGTCGCCCGGCTCGCGACGGAGCTCAGTCTCGACAAGGCGCTCTACGAGACCTTCGCCGGCCTCGACGGCTCCGGCCTGGACGCCGGCGCCACCCGGCTGCTGGAGAAGGTGCTGCGCGACTTCACCCGCGCGGGCGTCGACCGTGACGAGGAGACCCGCACCCGGGTGTCGGAGATCCAGAACCGGCTCACCGCCCTCGACCAGGAGTTCTCCCGCAACATCCGCGACGACAGCCGCACCATGCGGTTCGACCCCGCGGGTCTCGAGGGGCTCCCGGAGGACTGGCTGGCCGAGCACGAGCCCGGCGACGACGGCCTGGTCGCCGTCACGACCGACTACCCCGACTCGCTGCCGGTGCGGATGTACGCCCGCGATGCCGCCGTACGCCGTGAGATGGCCACGACGTTCCTGTCGGTGGGCTACCCGCAGAACGAGTCGGTGCTCCAGGAGATGTTCGCGCTGCGCCACGAGCTCGCGACGCTCGTCGGGTACGACGACTGGGCGGCGTACGACGCGGACGTGAAGATGATCGGCTCGGGCCCGGCGATCCCGGCGTTCATCGACCGGATCGCCGAGCTCGCCGGGCCGGCCATGGAGCGCGACCGTGCGGTGCTGCTCGAGCGGCTCCAGGAGGACGACCCGTCCGCGACCGGCATCGACACCGCGGACTCGATCTACTACACCGAGGTCGTCCGCAAGGAGCGCTACGAGGTCGACTCGCAGGAGGTGCGGCGCTACTTCTCCTTCCCGAAGGTGCGCCAGGGCCTGCTCGACGTGACCGGCCGCCTGTTCGGTCTGCGCTACGAGCCCGTCCCCGACGCCGTCACGTGGCACGAGGACGTCACCGTGTACGACGTCCACGACCGCGACGCCGCCGCCGACGCCGCGCCGCTCGGGCGCATCTACCTCGACCTGCACCCGCGGGCCGGGAAGTACAACCACGCCGCGCAGTTCACGCTCACCGACGGCGTCGCCGGCGAGCAGGCACCCGAGGGCGTGCTGGTCTGCAACTTCTCCCGCTCGCTGATGGAGCACGACCACGTCGTCACGCTCTTCCACGAGTTCGGCCACCTCGTGCACCACGTGCTCGGCGGCGGCCAGGAGTGGTCGCGGTTCGCCGGCGTCGCCACCGAGTGGGACTTCGTCGAGGCGCCCAGCCAGATGCTCGAGGAGTGGGCCTGGGACGCCGAGGTGCTCGCCGGCTTCGCCACCGACGCGTCCGGCACCCCGATCCCGCCGGCGCTGGTCGAGCGGATGCGCCGCGGCGACGACTTCGGCAAGGGCGTCTACGCGCGCACCCAGATGTTCTACGCCTCGATGTCCTACTGGTTCCACGTGGAACGACCCGCCGACCTCACCGCGCGCACCCGCGAGCTGCAGGAGCGGTACGCCGCGTTCCCCTACATCGAGGGCACCCACATGTTCGCCGGGTTCGGCCACCTCGGCGGCTACTCCTCGGGCTACTACACCTACATGTGGTCGCTGGTGATCGCGAAGGACCTGTTCAGCGCCTTCGACGAGGCCGACCTGCTCGGCGCCTCCTCGCTGGAGACGGCGCGGCACTACCGCGAGGCCGTGCTGGAGCCGGGCGGCTCGGGCGACGCGGCCGACCTGGTCGCTGCGTTCCTCGGGCGGGAGTACGGGTTCGAGTCGTTCGAGGCGTGGCTCAACCGGTGACGTGAGGGTGTGGGTTTCACCGGTGAACCGGTGAAACCGACACCTCCCGCAGGAACCTTCCTGCCGGAAGTGCGGGATCCCTGCCGACAGTCATCGGACGTCGCCCGAGAAAGCTGTTGGCCGAGCGCATTCTTCGGCGTACAGTCGCGATATATCGCGATGCGTAGTCGCGATATCGGCAACACTCGCGACACGAACAGGAGGTCCCACCATGGGACGCCACGACGACTACTTCCCTGACGGCAGGGACACCAGCAGGAGGGGTCCGCGCGGCTGCGGGCCCGACGACCTGGGCGGCTTCGCCCGGGCCTGGCAGCAGCACGGCCGAGGCTGGGGCGGACCCGGCTGGGGCGGACCCGGCTGGGGCGGACCCGGCGGCCCCGGCGGACGACGCGGCGGACCGCCGCCCTGGGTGATGGAGATGTTCGGCGGCGGTCGCCCGGAGGGGCGCGGCCCCGGCCCGAAGGTACGCCGCGGCGACGTGCGGTCGGCGATCCTGGACGTGATGGCCGCGGCCTCGCGCGCCGAGGAGCCGATCAACGGCTACCAGGTCATCCAGCAGATCGCCGAGCGCTCCGACGGCGCCTGGCGGCCCAGCCCCGGCTCGGTCTACCCGACCATCCAGCAGCTCCAGGACGAGGGCCTCGTCGAGCCCGACGAGGAGCGCGGTCGCCGCACCATCCGGCTCAGCGCCGCCGGCGTCCGCTACGTCGAGGAGCACCCCGACGAGATGGCGGCCGTGTGGGCGCCGTTCGAGGCGCAGCGACGCTCGGCCGAGTTCGACAGCAGTGACCGGCCGGACGTGAAGTCGGAGGTCGGCCAGGTGATGAGCGCCGTCTGGCAGATCGTCACCCAGGGCTCCGACGACCAGCGCCGCGCCGCTCTCGCCACGCTCGTGGAGACCCGCCGCACCCTCTACGGCATCCTCGCCGACGGACCGACCGCCGGCTCGCCCGCGCCCGACGCGGGTGACGACGAGCAGGACGACCGGTGACCCCCGAGCCCGGTCTCCGGCTCTCCGACGCCGACCGCGAACGCGCCGTGACGGCCCTGGACGAGCACTTCGTCCAGGGCCGGCTCGACGCCACCGAGCACGCCGAGCGGGTCGACGCCGCCTGGACCGCCCGCACCGGCGCCGACCTCGGCCCCCTCTTCGCCGACCTGCCGAGCCACACGCCGGCAGCCCCCGTCGTACGACGTCCGCATGGCTGGGCCCCGGTGGGTCACCGGAGACGCGGCGGACCGCCGCTGGTGCGGATCGCGCTGCTGCTCGTGGTGATCGGCGTCCTCAGCCCGCTGCCGGTGTGGCCCGGACTGGTGCTCCTGCTGGTCGCCCTCGTGCTGCGGCGCCGCTGATTCCAGCCCGACAGCCCACCCACCCCACGCACGGGGGAGGCCCGGGCCGCTCCCACCTGCGTCAATGGAGCACGTGACCGCCGCGGAGCCCGACCTGCAGCAGCCCACCGACGACGCACCCGCGCTGCCGGGGCTCGACCACGTCCCCGGCGGGCCCACCCTGGAGGACCGCCCGTCCGCCGTCCGCCTCACCAAGCACTCGTGGACGTTCGTCGTCCGCGCCACGGTGCGCGAGTTCCTCGACGACGACTGCCTCGACAACGCCGCGGCCCTCACCTTCTACGCCGTCCTCGCCGCCTTCCCGGGGCTGGTCGCCCTGACGTCGCTGGTCGGCGTCCTGGGCCAGGGCGGCGAGACCGTCGACGTCATCCTCGGCGTGCTGCGCGACGTCGGAGCCGGTGGGGTCGCCGACACCGTCGAGCCCTACCTCACCAACGTCAGCGTCTCGCCGAACGCGAGCACCGCCTTCGTCGTCGGCCTGCTCGCCGCGCTCTGGTCGGCCTCCGGCTACGTCAACTCCTTCAGCCGCGCGATGAACCGCATCCTCGAGGTCGAGGAGGGGCGCCCGATCTGGAAGCTGCGCCCCGCGATGGTGCTGCTCACCGTGGTGCTGGTGGTCCTCGCCGCCGCCGTCGTGATCAGCCTCGTCGTCACCGGTCCGGCAGCCGAGTCGCTCGGCAGCGCCATCGGTCTCGAGGACACCACGGTCGTGCTCTGGAACGTCGCCAAGTGGCCCGTGATCCTGCTGGTCGTCGTCACCATCGTCGGCCTGCTGTACCGGTTCACGCCCAACGTGAAGCGCCCGAAGTTCCGCTGGCTCTCCCTCGGCGCCGTGCTCGCGATCCTGGTGTGGGTCGCGGCGTCCGTCGGCTTCGGGTTCTACGTCGCGACCCTCGGCGACTACGACGCGACGTACGGCTCCCTCGCCAGTGCCGTCGTGCTGCTGCTCTGGCTCTACCTCACCAACGTCGCGCTGCTGCTCGGCGCCGAGCTCGACTCCGAGCTGGAGCGCGGGCGCCAGCTCCAGGCCGGCCTGCCCGCCGAGGAGCGGCTGCAGTTCCCGCCCCGCGACACCCGCAACGTCGAGAAGGCCCGCGAACGCCGGGAGAAGGCACTCGCCCACGCCGAGACGCTGCGGCGCACGCGCGGCGCAGCCCGCTGACCTCGCTGACCCGCTGACGACCGCTGAGGTCAGATCCACCCGAGCCGACGGGCGACGGCGACCGCGTCGTGCCGGTTGGACGCGCCGAGCTTGGTGACCGCGGCGGACAGGTAGTTGCGCGTCGTCCCCGCCGACAGCGACGCCAGCCGGGCGATCTCCTCGATCGGCCGGCCGTCGGCGGCCAGCTCCAGCACGTCCGCCTCGCGCGGGGTCAGCGGGCTGTCGCCGGCCGCGATCGCCTCCGCGGCCAGCTCCGGGTCGACGTAGCGGCCACCGCCGTGCACGGTGCGGACCACGTCGGCCAGCGTCGCCGACGACACGGTCTTGGGCAGGAACCCCCGCACGCCGGCCGACAGCGCCCGCTTGAGGTGCCCGGGACGCCCGTGACTGGTCACGACCACGCTCCCGCACGCCGGGAGCGTGCGGGAGAGCTCGACCGCCACCGCGATGCCGTCCGGACCGGGCATCTGCAGGTCCAGCACGGCGACGTCGGGGCGGAGCCGGGCGGCCTGCGCGCTGCGCGAGCGCCTCGTCGCCGCTGCCGGCCTGGGCCACCACCTCGAGGTCGTCCTCGAGGTCGAGCAGCTGTGCGAGGCCGGTCCGGATCAGCTGCTCGTCGTCGGCGAGCAGCACCCGTACGCGAGCCCGTTCGGCGGTCATCCGGCGTCCCACCGCACCGTCAGGCGGTACGTCGTGCCGTCGCGGCCGCCGGCGAGCACGGCCCCGCGGGGAGCGAGCCGCTCGCGGAGCCCGAGCAGCCCGCTGCCACCGGCGTCGGCGGTCTCGCGGGCGCCGTCGTTGACGACCTCGAGGTGGTCGGCCCGGGCACGGATCGCGACCGACCCGGCCGTCGAGTGCCGCAGCACGTTGGTCACGCCCTCGCGCACGACCCAGGCGGCGGCCTCGTGCCGCTCGGGCGGGAGTCCCTCGACGTCGAGCTCGACAGTGATGCCGGCGGACTCCAGCAGCGACCGGGCGCCCTCCAGCTCACGTGAGAGGTCGGTCTGGCGGTAGCCGCGTGCCAGCTCGCGCGCCTCGCGCAGGACGTCGTCGGCGACCTCGCGCACCTGGCGCATCTGGTCGACGGCGCGGGGGTCGTCCCGCTCGGCCAGGCGGGCCGCCAGCTCGGCCTGCACCGCGATGGCACTGAGCCGCCGCCCGAGCACGTCGTGCACGTCGTGGGAGAAGCGGAGCCGCTCCTCGGCGACGGCGAGCCGCGCGCCGGTGCCCCGGGCGACGTCGAGCTCGCGGACCACGCCGAGCAGCCACAGCGAGGCGCGCACGGTGAAGCCGAAGAAGAGCCCCACGCCGAGGCCGTAGAGCGGGGCCCACCAGAGGGCGCTGAGCAGTGCGGGGACGCCGGCAGCGGTGGCGGCGAGGGCGGCCTCGACCCACCGGTCGCGCACCGCGCTGAACGCCCACACCAGCGGGGAGACCACCAGCACGGAGCCGGCGAACCCGACCTCGCGCTCCAGGGTGCTCAGCCACGCGACCGACGCCAGGGTCGCGACGACGGCGGGGGCCGCCCGCCGCCACGACACCGACGAGGCCAGCCCGGGGCCGAGCACCTCGCGGGCGACGAGGTGGCACGTCCCGGCCATGGCCAGGGCGACCATCGCGAGGCCCACGGCCTCGGGCACCTCGACCCGGGAGCGGGCGGAGCCGAGCACGAGGACCTGCATCCCCCAGAGGAGGACGAACAGCGACTGCCGCGTGTACAGGTCGACCCGCTCGACCTGGCTCATCTCCGACCAGCGCTTCACGGGCACCACCTTCCCCGCTCACCCCACGACGAACCGGTCCGACCCTCCTCGATCAGGACCGCGGCTCCCACCGCATGGTGCGACGCGCCAGGTCGACCGCCAGCACCGACCACACGGCCAGCACGACCAGGGGCTGACCGGCCTCGGCCCACGACCCGGCGAACCCGACCGAGCCGCCGTCGGTGTCCAGCCCGAACCACGCCACCCGCTGCAGGGTGTCCAGCGCCGCCATCGGCGTCCACGAGAGCACCTCGGCGGCCCGGTCGGGCAGTGAGGGCGCGAGCGTGCCGGCCGACGCGAGGAGGATCACCGGCATCGAGGTGATCTGGGCGTTCTCGGCGGTCCGGGTGAACGACGCGGTCCACAGCGCGAACGCGGTGAACATCCCGGCGCCGGCCAGCACCGTGACGACGTACAGCGGCAGGTTGGTGGGGAACGGCAGCCCGGTGGGCAGCCCGATCGCCACGGCAACGGCCATCACGACCGCCGCCACCACGGTGCCGGGCAGCGCGAGCGAGGCCACGACCTCGCGGTCGCGGACCTCCCCGGTGCGCAGCCGCTTCAGCACGAGCTCGTCGCGGCGGGTCACCAGCATCGACAGCACCGTGTAGTAGACGGGGAACACCAGGGCGAGCAGGAGCACGGACCCGGCGCCCGCTGCCGCGGCGGCCGTGCTGCCGTCGGCGAACGCGATGAGGACCAGCGGGGTGAGCGGCACGACGAAGGCGTAGAGCGTGGTGAGCCGGTTGCGGCGCATCAGCCGCACGTTGGCCCCGGAGAGCGCCCGGGTGCGACGTACGCCGTCGCGCCACGGCGACGTCGAGGGACGGCTGCTGGGCGGGGTCGGCGGGGTGGGCGTGGTGCGCGGGGAGAGGGTGTCGGTCGTCATCGGAGGTCCTCCGGCTGGCTCGCGGGGTAGGTCGAGGGGTGGGTCTCGCCCGCGTCGGCCGCGACGCGGGCGACGTCGAGGAACACCGACTCCAGGGTCGCCTGACGGGCGTCGAGCGCCTCGAGCCGGATGCCCTCGTGCGCTGCCCAGGTGAGCAGGGACGTCAAGGTCACCTGCAGGTCGTCGGTCTCCACGACGGTGCGGTCGCGGTCGGTGCGCCTGCCGGCGCCCAGGGGCGGGACGACGACCGGGCCGTCGGGTCCGCGCGGCGTGGTGAAGGAGATCGTCGCGGGCAGCGAGGCGGCGAGCTCGTCCGGCGTGCCCTCACGGACCACCCGGCCGGCGGCCATGATCGCGATCCGGTCGGCCAGCACTTCGGCCTCCTCCAGGTAGTGCGTGGTGAGGAGGATGGTCGTGCCGGCGTCGCGCAGCCGTTGGAGCAGCGCCCACACCCGCCGGCGGCTCTCGGGGTCCAGACCCGTGGTGGGCTCGTCGAGCATCACCAGCTCGGGCCGGCCGAGCAGGCTGCACGCCAGGTCGAGGCGTCGCTGCTCGCCGCCGGAGAGGTCGCGGACGGCGACGTCCGCTCGTCCGCCGAGGTCGACCTCGGCAAGCGCCTCCTCGACGGGGCGGGCGTCGGTGACCAGCCCGGCCCAGAGCTCGACGGTCTCGGTGACGGTGAGGTCAGCGGCGAATCCGGAGTGCTGGAGCAGCACGCCGGTACGACGACGGACGGCAGCCCGGTCCTCGACGGGGTCCAGGCCGAGGACCTCGACGGAGCCGGAGGTCGCCGGCGCGAGGCCCTCGACGACCTCGAGGGTCGAGGTCTTGCCGGCGCCGTTGACCCCGAGCAGCGCCAGCACCGAGCCGCGCTCGACCTCGAGGTCCAGGCCGCGAACGGCCTCGTAGGCGTCCGCACCGGTGCCGTACGTGCGCCGCAGCTCGTTCAGTCGTACGGCGGCGCCGGTGTCGGACCCGAGCGGGGACGGGGTGTGCGGGAGGGTGGTGGTGGACATGGCTCCAGCGTCGCCCGGCCGGAGCGGCTGCAGCAGTACGCCGTCGCACGAGGTTTCCATGACGTCTGTCATGGCGGGCCGCGGCGACCTCTGCGTCAGCCCGCGCGCGTCACCGGCTCGGGCACCACCTCGGCCGCAGCGGCCGCCGGGAGGGGGAGCCTCGTCGGCCCGGGCAGCGCGATCCCGGCGAGGCCGGCGGCCGCCGACGCGACCGCCGCGACGACGAACGCCATCTGGTACGACAGCGGGCTGGACGCCGCGGTGGCCAGCCCGGACGTGATGATCGCGGTCGCGATGCCGGCTCCGACCGCGGTCGACGCCTGGCGGTTCACGTTGAGCAGCGTCGCCGCCCGGGAGAGGTCGTCCGGGCCGATGTGGGTGAACATCGAGGCCTGCAGGCTGACCATCGCCATGCCGTTGGCCAGACCGGCGAGGAACGACGTCACGCAGAAGGCCCACAGCGGGGTGGTCCCGTCGAACGTCGCGAGCACCAGCAGGGTGACGGCCAGGCCGAGCTGGCCGACCAGGGTCAGCATCCGCGGTCCGACGCGGTCGTAGGCCCGGGCTACCGTCTGCGTCGACAGCACGACCCCGATCGGGATGCAGGTCAGCACCAGCCCGGCCACCACCGGTGAGTAGCCGCCGACCTCCTGCAGGAGCAGCGGGGTCACGTAGTAGAGACCGCCGAGCCAGCCGACGGTCTGCAGCATCGTGGCGAGGTTGGAGTAGCCGAAGACGCGCTCGCGCAGCAGGCTGATGCCCAGCAGCGGGTTGCTGGTCCGTCGTTCGACCCGCAGCAGCACCGCGAGCGCGACGACCGTCGCCAGGGTGACCACGACGGTGACCGGGTCGGTCCAGCCGAGGGCGGGCGCCTCGCCGAGCACGTAGATGACGCCGGTCAGCGAGATGCCCGCGGTCATGAACGCAGCGACGTTCAGCGGCACTCGGCCGGCACCGCGGTCGGCGGGCAGGCCGAGCCACACCACGGCGACGGTGAGCAGCCCGAGCGGGACGTTGATGAAGAAGGCGACGCGCCACGACAGGTGCTCCACGACGAACCCGCCGAGGGGCGGAGCCAGCGCCGGACCGAGCGCGATCGGCATCAGCAGCAGTCGGGTGATCCGCGCCCGCTCGGCCTGCGGGTAGGCGCGGTAGAGCATCGCGGTGGACAGCGGGCCGATGACGCCTGCCCCCAGGCCCTGGAGCACCCGTACGACGACGAGCTGGTCGAGGGTCTGCGCGGCACCGCAGGCGACGCTGGCGAGCACGAACGCCAGGGTCGAGACGAGGAAGACCCGGCGCTCACCGAACCGGTGGCTGAGCCACGGCGCGACCGGCAGCGCGATCGCCATGCTCAGGACGTAGCTCAGCACCGACCACTTCACGACGGCCAGCGACGCGTCGAACTCGCGGGTGAGCGTCGGCAGCATGATGTTGACGACGTGGGAGTCCAGCGACACCAGCGTCATGCACGTGACGTACGCCGTCGCCGCCGCCGCGCGGGCGCCGACCCGGAACCGCCGGCCCGTGGGGCCGGCGGTGACCTCGGCGGTCACGCCTCGTCACGCGCTTCGTGGAAGCCCTCGGTCGAGGGCTGGCGCTGGTGACGGGTCCGGTCCATGCGGGCCATTGGCCCGGAGAACGCGCAGGTCGGTCAAGGAATCGGTTCGCTCAGCGGACGATGCGATTGCGCCGAAACATGGCGCGGTCAGGGTTTCGGCGAACACCAACCGCACCACGTTCGGAAGGCCCCTCACCATGACCCTCGCACCGCCTGCCGCAGGCGCTCGCGACCTCGTCCCGCCCGACGGGATCGCGCGGACGATCGACTCGCCCGAAGGTCCGATCTACTACCTGGAGACGGGCGAGGGCGAGCCGCTCGTCCTGTGCTCCGCGTGGGGTCCGCAGCCCGGCTCCACGGCGTGGCTCCTCTACCGCGACGCGCTGGAGATCCTGTCGCGCCACCGTCGGTGCGTCGTCGTGGAGCTGACCAACTACGGCCACACGGGCCCGGTGACCTTCCACGAGCCGACGCACGACGTGACCGTGCGCGCGGTGGTCCGGGTCATGGACCACCTCGGCATCGAGAAGGCGACCTGCGTCGGCACCTCCCAGGGCGCCACGACGGTGCTCGACCTCGCGCTCCAGCACCCGGACCGGGTGGAGGCGCTGGTGCTCGGTGCGTGCCACGCCTCGACCGGCGGCGACCCGTACCTGCTCGCGAACTTCCCGGGCGAGACCTGGCGTCTGCACGAGGAGAGCCAGGCGGACCCCCACGACCGCGACAAGCTCGTCCGGCTGATGAGGAGCCTGTGGTTCGACGAGTCGCAGGTGACCGACGCGCTCATCGACGACCTGCTCGCGTTCCGCGCCGACCACATGGACCACTGGGAGGCCACCGCCCGCTCGGTGAGCGTCCCGCACAGCAACGTGTCGGCGCTCAGCTCCCTCACCGTCCCGACCCTCGTGGTCCACGGCCGGTTCGACCGGATGGTGCCCTACGAGCAGGCCCTGCTCTTCCTGGCCAACATGCCCAGCGCCGACGTGCTCCTGCTCAACGAGTGCGGCCACTGGCCGCCCATGGAGCGGCCCTACGAGTGGGCCACCGCGGTGCTGGATTTCCTGACCCGCAACACCCTGAAAGGACTGACGGCGTGACCATGACCGACACCGACGCGACGACCACCATCGAGGACCTGACCGACTGGTACGACGCCGGCCCGGCCGACGAGATCGACGTCGACGCCGCCGTGGTGCTGCCGCTCAGGCCGCCGGTGGCGGTCTACCACCTGGACGACGGCTTCTACGCCAGCGACGACACCTGCACGCACTCGGAGTACTCCCTGGGCGAGGGCTGGATCGAGGACGGGACCGTCGAGTGCGAGCTGCACGCGGCGAAGTTCGACATCAGGACCGGCGAGGCGCTGACCCTGCCGGCCACGGACGCGGTCGTCACCTACCCGGTCGCCGTCGTCGACGGGAACGTCTACGTCGACCTGCGCGGACGCACCGGCTGCATCGTCGACCAGCTGCGCGGCTGAGTCGTAACCGGAGGTTTACAGAACCCGGCCCGCTCACCGGACCAGCCGAGCGGGAACGCCATCCGGGCTGACCACACTGCAGCCCACCCGAGCCGAACCGCCCCGGTGGGGGCCACGAACCAAGGAGTGTCATGACGATCGAAGCGACCACCATCGACGAGGTCTACGCACTCGGTGCCCCCGAGGGTCGGCTCGTCCCCTCGGGTGACGGCGACAGCATCTGGGTCGCCGAGCTCGGCTCGGGCCGCCCGACGGTCTTCCTGCACGGCGGCGGCCCGGGCTGCACCTCGTGGACCGACTTCTGGACGGTCGCGCCGCTCTTCGCCGAGGACCGCCACGTGATCCTCGTGGACATGCAGAACTACGGGTTCTCCACCCAGGCGGAGGCCGAGGGCCCGGTGTGGACCTGGCACGGAGCCAAGATCGCCGCGGCGCTGGACGAGCTCGGCGTGACCGGTGCCGACTTCGTCTGCAACTCGATCGGCGGCTCGGCCGCGATCGCGCTGGCCGCCGCACGTCCCGACCTGACCCGCAAGATGGTCATCACCGGGAGCGAACCGGTCTTCGAGGGCCGTGGCGCCAAGACGCCGGAGCTCGGTGAGGAGGGCGCGACCACCTGGATGAACTACTACGCCGGCGACGGTCCGTCGAAGGACAAGATCGTCAACATCATGACCCGGCTGGAGTACTTCGACCCGGCCACGGTCGACGACACCAACGTGGCGCTGCGCTACCTGTACAGCCTCACCGAGGGCCAGCGCTACCTCGGCTCGGCGCCCGAGGCGTGGGGCGAGCCCGACGACCTGCACGCCAAGCTCGCCACGGTGCAGGCACGGCTGCTGTTCTTCTACGGCAAGCAGGACATCTTCGTGCAGAACACCTACCCGGTGCTGCTGTCGGACATCGCGCCGTACGGCGACGTCTACCTCCAGGACGAGGCCGGCCACCACATGGAGGAGGAGCGGCCGCACGACTTCGTGGCGATCGTGAAGGGCTTCCTCGACTCCGGGACACACGGTTCCTGATCCAGTGCCGGGCCGACCCGTTCCGGAAACCGGGGGACGCGGTCGGCCCCTCGACGATCGCTCGTGGGACCTCGCAACGACGCACTTCCCGCACCACGTCACTCGAGTACCTGAGGGAAACGCGCCGATGTCACAGTCCATCCACCACCTCGACCGGACCGCCATGCAGAGCGACCCCGCCGCCGACTCGGTCATCGACAAGGTCAAGTGCCTCGTCGAGACCCTCGGCGCCCAGGGCCCGCTGGGCCTCACCGCGCTGGCCCGGGAGTCCGGGATCTCCAAGACCACCGTCTACCGGCTCTGCACCGAGCTGGTCGAGTGGGGCGTGGTCAACCGGGTCGACGGGCTCTACCAGCTCGGGTCCCGGCTCGCCGAGCTCGGGGACATGGCCCCCACGTCGGCGACGCTCGCCGAGGTCGGCCACCCCTACATCGCCGAGCTGTTCGCGATGTTCCGGACGACGATGAACCTCAGCGTCCCGCACGGGCGCCAGAGCGTGCGGTGCGTGGACAAGATCTGGGCACCGGGCCAGGACCACTCCAGCTACTGGATGGGCGTCGGCACCCGGGCGCCCCTGCACTGCACGGCCTCCGGCAAGGCGATCCTCGCCTTCAGCCCGCCGGAGGTGTTCGAGGAGGTCGTCGCCCAGCCGCTGGTGGCGATGACGCCGTTCACCATCGGCGGCCCGGAGAAGCTGGCCCGCGAGATGGAGGAGATCCGCCGTACCGGCGTCTCCTGGGTCCGCAACGAGATCCGCATGGACTCCGCCGCCATGGGCGTGCCGATCCTGACCGAGGACGGTCGGGTGGTCGGGGCGATCACCGCCGGGCTGAGCAACCAGGCGACCCGGATCCCGCAGGAGCTGAAGACGGCGATGACCACGCAGGCCCGACGGATCGCCCGGGCCATGTCCATGACCTGACTCCCCTCAGGCGGACGCTCATGGGCTCCTCGAAGGAGGCGCCCCCACACTCTCAAGGAGCCATGACATGTCACGCCAGGTGTTCACCATCGTCGGCGCCAGCCTGGCCGGCCTCAGGGCCGCCGAGGCCCTGCGGTCGCGCGGGTTCGACGGCCGGGTGGTGCTCGTCGGGGAGGAACGCCACGCGCCGTACGAGCGGCCGCCGCTCTCCAAGGGCGTGCTGCACGGAACGGTCGGCCTCGCCGAGCTGACCCTGCGCGACGCGTGGGACGACGTCGAGATCGAGTTCGTCCCCGGTGACCGGGTCGTCGAGGTCGTCGCCGCCGAGCGGGACGTCGTCCTAGCGAGCGGCCGACGGGTGCGCTCGGACCAGGTGCTGCTCGCCACCGGCGGACGCCCGCGCGACGTGGACCTGCCGGGGCTGGACCTGCCGGGCGTGTTCACCCTCCGCGACATCGACGAGGCCCTCGAGCTGGCCCCGCTGCTCGCACAGGGCGGCCGGCTGGTCGTCATCGGTGGCGGCTTCATCGGCCTGGAGGTCGCTGCGAGTGCGCGGATGCTCGGGTGCGAGGTCACGGTCGTCGAGGCCGCGACGGTCCCGCTCGCGCGTGGTCTCGGTCCGGAGTGGGGCGGGTACGTCGCCGAGCAGCACCTCGAGCGCGGCGTACGCATCGGCATGGGTGTGGGTGTCCGCGCCCTCCGGGGCAGCGGGCATCTCCAGGAGGTCGAGCTCGAGGACGGCACGGTGCTCCAGGCCGACCTTGCGGTCGTCGGCGTCGGGATGACCCCGCGCACCGAGCTCGCCGAAGGTCTCGGCCTGCGGACCGACGGGGGGATCGTCGTCGACGCCCGCGCCCGCACCAGCAACTCGCACGTGTTCGCGGCGGGCGACGTGACCGTTCAGCCGTCGTGGAGCGGGGACCGGATGGTCCGCTACGAGTCGTTCCAGAACGCCCAGGACCAGGCGGCTGTCGCAGCAGCGGCCATGCTCGACCAGGAGCCGCCGCGTCGCGAGCCCCCGTGGTTCTGGAGTGACCAGTTCGACCTGAACATCCAGACCGCCGGCGAGCTCGGCGGGGCTGACGAGGTCATCGTGCGCGGCGACCACCGGGCCGGCACGTCGTTCGCCGCCTTCCACCTCCAGGGCGATCGGGTCGCCGGCGTCTTCGCGGTCAACCGGCCCAAGGAGGTCCGGGCGGGGATGAAGCTGATGGAGGTGGACCTGCCCGTCACCGTCGACGAGCTCATCGACGAGTCCGTCGACCTGCGCCGGCTCGCGAAGAAGGTCGTGGCCCACCGCCGTCCCTGAGCGGCCGGGTGCCCGCGGCCGACGTGTTTCGGACAGGAAACAACTGAGCGGCGGAGTTCGCCCAGCGGACCGGTCGGCCCCCGGGCGGTCAGCCGCTCAACACACTCTCACCAACCCGCGGGGCACACCCGAAAGCAGAGCCAGACCAACGTCAGGAGGCGCAGGCGATGACCGACCAGCACGGTCCGACGACCACCACCCAGCCGCTGATCCGCGTCGAGGGAGCCAGCAAGTCGTTCCCCGGAGTCCGAGCGCTCGACAACGTCGACCTGACGATCCACGCGGGTGAGATCCACGCCCTGACCGGGGAGAACGGCTCGGGCAAGTCGACGCTGTCGAAGATCATCGGCGGCCTCTACACGCCCGACAGCGGTCGGATCTACGTCGACGGCGAGCTGGTCTCGATCCCGAACCCCGCCGTCGCCCTCGAGCACGGCATCGTGACCATCAGCCAGGAGCTGACCCTGGCGACCAGCCTCACCGTCGCCGAGAACATCTACCTCGGACGCCTCCCGCGCACCCGGCTCGGGATCATCGACTGGCCGCGGCTCAAGGCCGATGCCCGACGGATCCTCGACCGGCTCGGCGTGCACGTGTCCCCGACGACCCGCGTCTCCTCGCTCAGCATCGAGCTCCAGCAGGAGATCGAGATCGCCCGCGCGCTGTCGACCGACGCCCGCCTGCTCATCCTGGACGAGGCGACCAGCTCGCTCTCCGAGACCGCCACCGACCGACTCCTGACCGTCGTCGAGGAGCTCGCCGCGAGCGGGGTGGCGGTCCTGATGATCAGCCACCGCATGCCCGAGCTGTACCGCTCCGCCACGCGTGCGACCGTCCTGCGCGACGGCGCGCTCGTCGGCGACGTACCGCTCCCGGAGACGACCGAGGAGCAGCTGGTGCGGATGATGGTCGGCCGCGACCTCCAGGACTACTTCGGCTCCCGCGACGTCGAGCCGGGCGAGGTCGTGCTCGAGGTGCAGGACCTCGAGACGCTCGACGGCAGCCTCAAGCCCACCAGCTTCAAGCTCCGCAAGGGTCAGATCCTCGGCGTCGCCGGACTCGTCGGCTCCGGGAAGACCGAGCTGGGCCTGGCCCTGGGCGGGGTCCTGCCCAGCAGGGGCGACGTGATCGTCAACGGCTACACGGCGTACGTCGGCAGCCCGCGCGAGGCGCTCGCCCACGGCATCGGCTTCGTGCCCGAGGACCGCAAGGGCCAGTGCATCCTCCCGGGGCGCAGCGTGGCCGAGAACTTCGCGCTCTCCTGGATGCAGCAGCTCAGCCGGCTCGGCGTGATGCAGCTCGGCGTCGAGCGCCGTCGGGTCGAGTCGAGCATGGAGCGCTACGGGGTCGTCGCCGCGAGCTCCGGCGTCGCGATCTCCACGCTGTCGGGCGGCAACCAGCAGAAGGTCGTCCTCGGCCGGGTCTTCGCCCGCGGCTGCGAGGTCTACGTGCTCACCGAGCCGACCCGTGGTGTGGACGTCGGCGCGAAGAGCGCGATCTACCGCCTGCTGCAGGACCTGGCGTCGCAGGGCGCCGCGATCATCATCATCTCCTCCGAGATCCCCGAGCTCCTGGGCATGGCCGACGAGATCGTCGTCTACCACCAGGGCGAGATCCGCGGACGATTCGGCTCCGACGACTTCGACGAGGAAGCCGTGGCGAGCGTGGCGGTCGCCGGCCGCGTCCACGCCAAGGCGTCCTGAGCGCCCCCTCCTCCACCGTCTCCGCACGACTGCGACCCGAAGGGCGAACGACCATGACCACGTACGAGATCGGGAATCCCGACAGCATCCAGCTCGACCAGCCCCGCGAGTCCCGGCAGGCACCGGGCGAGCGGTCGAAGGCCCTCGCCGGGCTGCGCCCGGTGCTCGGCAAGCACGCGGGTCTGATGCTCGCCTTCGCGCTCGTCGTCGTCTACTTCTGGATGACGCAGCCGATCTTCATGACCTGGGCCAACATCAGCAACCTGGTCGCCAGCAACAGCGTCGTCCTGGTCCTGGCGGTCGGCGCGACGTTCGTGGTCATCTCGGGCGGCCTCGATCTCTCCACGGTCTCCGCGACCACGTTGGCCGGCATGTGCCTGGGCTTCGTGCTCGCCGACGGTCACTCGTTCGTCGTGGCCCTGATCGCGGTCCTGCTCGCCGGCGTCGCGCTGGGACTCGCCAACGGCATCCTCATCGCGTGGGTGCGCATGTCGTTCCTAGTCGTCACGCTCGGGACGATGACGATCTACTCGTCGCTGGCGCAGGTGAGCAACGAGGGCGCCACGATCAGCGTGTTCTCCGCGCCCGGCTTCGCGCCGCTGATGACCTTCGTCACCGGCCGACTCGGCCCGATCCCCTACATCATGATCTTCGACGTCGTGCTCGCCCTGATCGCCGGCGCCGTCCTGCGCTACACCTCCTACGGGCGCTCGCTCTTCGCCGTCGGCTCCAACCAGGAGGCGGCCCGCATCAACGGCATCAACGTCACCAGGGTCATGCTCTGCACCTACGTCCTCGCGGGGCTGGCGGCCGGCATCGCGGCGCTCGTCCAGGTCGGCCGGCTCTCCGGCGCCAGCGCGACGACCGACCCGAGCCTGCTGATGGCCGTGCTCGCGGCGGTCCTGCTCGGTGGCACGGCGTTCACCGGTGGCGAGGGCGGCATCTTCGGCACGGTGCTCGGGGTGCTGTTCCTCGGTGTCATCACCAACGGCCTCACCATCAGCCAGGTGTCGGCCTTCTGGACCGGCACCGTCAACGGCGGCGTGCTCCTCCTCGCCGTCCTCATCTCCACCGGACGGGACCGGGGCTGGTTCACCCGCAAGCCCCGGACGGTCATCACCGGTGACCAGGTCCTGGCCCCGGACGCCCCCGAGGCCCCGGAGCAGCAGCGCGCCTGACCCGACGCCGCCGACCGGCTCCCAGCAGCACCCGACCAACCACCCCATGAACGGTCGCGACGTCGTCGCGCCCTGCTGATCTCACGACCCCACCGACGGGGCCGTGACCGCCCCTGCCGCGGGCCCATCCTTCTCGGACGCGGCGCTCACCAGTCTGACCAGAAGGAAGGCACCACACCCATGCTCAAGACCAAGCTCGGCCCCGTCGCCGTCACCGCCGTGCTGGCCGCCGCGCTCGCAGCGTGCTCCAGCACCGCGGACGACACCACGAGCACCGCCACCGACTCCGAGACCTCCGCGGCGACCACCACCGACGACTCCGGGGACTCCGCCGCGGCGGCCCCGGCCACCGGCAGCGGCGACCTCGGCGAGATCCCGAACGAGTCGATCACCGTCGCCTACGCCTCGCCCGTGCAGGCGCAGGTCGGTCAGCAGATGTTCGACCTCGGGGCCTCCCAGGCCGCCGAGCTGTCCGGCTCGGACTACTCCTCGCTCGACTCCAACGTCGACCCGTCCAAGCAGATCGCGAACATGACCACGATGCTGCAGCAGCAGCCGGACATCATCGGCACCTGGACGCTCGACCCGGGCTCGACCGCCGGCATCTACCAGCAGGTCACCGACGCGGGCATCCCGCTCATCGGCACCAACTCCGACGACAACGGCATCAGCTCGGTCGTGTGGACCCAGAGCCAGCTCTGCGAGGACGACGGCCCGTCGCAGCAGGACGCCCAGATGATCGCCGACATGTACCCCGGCGGCACCGTCATGACGATCGGCCTGGACGGCGTGCCGTCGATCGACAGCGCCGTGGAGTGCTTCACCGACCGGGCCGAGGCCGCGGGCCTCGAGGTCGTCGCGCACGTGTCCAACACCAGCGACCAGCCGGCCGGGGCGCAGCAGCTCGTCACCGACACGATGGTCCGCTACCCCGACGTCGACGCGGTGTGGTCGTACAACGACACCTCCGCGCTCGGCGCGTCCGCGGCCGTGCTGGCCGCCGGCAAGCAGATCTCCGACGGGTCCTCCGACGGCGTGCTGGTCTTCGGCACCAACGGCGACGAGTCGGCGATCCAGGCGGTCCAGGAGGGTCGGATGACCCGCACCTGGGACCCGAACAACGTGGAGTTCGGCTGGACCTTCTTCGCCGTCGCCGAGCTGGCCGCTGCCGGCGAGGCTCCGGACCAGGTCGTCGTCGCCTCGACGGGCTACACCGCCGACAACGTCGACACCTGGGTCACGCCCGAGGACCGCGAGATCAGCGGCTACGAGGACCTCGTCTACACCGTCGGCTGACGAGCCACCGGTGCCGACAGGCACCGCACCGCACCACGCCCTCCACCGCGGGGGTCGCCTCCGGGCGGCCCCCGCGGTCGCACGACCCGACCGAGGAGTCGACCGACGTGCTGAAGAAGATGCTCGACAGTCCGCTCGGCTTCGGCGCTGCGCCCCTGGGCAACATGTTCCGGGCCGTCACCGACGCCGAGGCGCACGCCACCGTCGCCGCCGCCTGGGAGGGCGGCGTCCGGTTCTACGACACCGCTCCCGTGTACGGCGCTGGCCTGTCCGAGCTGCGCCTGGGCGAGGCGCTCGCCGGCAAGCCGCGGGACGACTACGTGCTCGCCACCAAGGTCGGTCGCGTCGTCACCGAGGAGCTCCGGGACCCCGCTGCGGCGACACCCGGGATCTTCGCCGACGGCCTGCCGAACGTCGTCGTCGACGACTACGGCGCCGACGCGACGCTGCGCTCGATCGAGGACAGCCTCCGACGCCTGCGCACCGACCGCCTCGACGTGGTCTTCGTGCACGACGTGGCCCTCAACGTGTACGGCGACGCGTGGCTCGACCGGCTCGCCGAATGCCGGAGCGGTGCCTTCCCGGTGCTCGACCGGCTCCGGGACGAGGGCGTCATCACCGCCTGGGGGATGGCGGTCAACCGCACCGAGGCGGTCGAGGTCACCCTCGACCTCGGCGAGGTCCACCCCAACGCGTTCCTGCTGGCCGGGCGGTACTCGCTCCTCGACCACGAGCGCACCCTGCAGCGGCTGCTCCCGCAGGCTGCCGAGCAGGACGTCGCGATGGTGGTCGGTGGGCCCTACAGCTCCGGCGCCCTCGTGGGCGGCACGCACTTGGACTACGGGCCGATCACGCCCGAGGCGCGCGGGGTGATCGACACGATCGGCGAGGTCGCGGCGGCGTACGACGTGAGCGTCAAGGCGCTGGCGCTGCAGTTCTGTGCCGCGCCCGACGTGGTCGCAGCGGTCATCCCGGGCGCGACGCGTCCGGAGCGGGTCGCGGAGGACGCCGCGGCACTCGCCGAGACGGTGCCCGCCGCGGCCTGGGACGACCTGCGCGCCGCCGGGATCCTCGCGCCCGGGGCGCCGACGCCGCTCGGCTGACCTCGGACGCTCAGAGCGAGCGCAGGTCCAGCACGTAGCGGAAGGCCGGGTCGCCCAGCGCGACCCGGTCGTGCGCGTCGTTGACCCGGTCGACGGGCACGACCCGGACGTCGGGCGCGACCCCCTCGCGGGCGCAGAGCTCGAGCAGCTCACGGGTCTCGGGCAGACCGGCGATCAGCGACCCGCCGATGTTCACCCGGCGTACGGCGAGGGTCGAGCCGAGCACAGGCGTCGTCAACGGCTCCATCGCGCCCAGCACGACGTACGTGCCGTCGCGGCGCAGGAGCTGGAGGTACGGGTTCAGGTCGTGGCTGCGCGGCACCGTGCTGAGGATCAGCGACATCGAGTCGGCGACTGCTGCCATCGCATCCGGGTCGGTGCTGAGCACGAACCGGTCGGCGCCCGCGCGGAGCGCGTCCTGCTCCTTCGCCGGGGTGCGGCTCAGCACCGTCACCTCGGCGCCGAGCGCCTTGGCGATCCGCACCGCCGTGCCACCCAGACCGCCCAGGCCGACGACACCGAGGTGCGACCCCGCGCCGACCCGCCAGTGCCGCATCGGCGAGTAGACGGTGGCCCCCGCGCACAGCAGGGGCGCCGCGGCCGCCGGGTCGAGCCCTCCGGGCAGCGCGAGCACGAACCGCTCGCGCACCACGATCTCCCGCGAGTAGCCGCCGAAGGTGTACGCCGAGGCGTCGTCGGTGCTGGGGAAGTCGAAGGTGCCCACCTGCTCCGGGCAGTAGTTCTCCTCGCCTGCCGTGCACGCCGAGCAGGTGCCGCAGGAGTCGACGAGCGTGCCCACCGCGACGTGGTCGCCGACCTGCACGCTCGAGACGGCCGCTCCGACCTCGGCCACCCGCCCGACGATCTCGTGACCGGGCACGACCGGGTGGTGCACCCCCTCCCACTCGCCCCGCGCGGTGTGCACGTCGGAGTGGCACACGCCGCAGAAGTCGATGCGGACGACGACGTCGTCGGCGCGGGGGTCGCGCCGCCGGATGCTCATCGGGGCGAGCCGTGCGCCCGGGTCGGCGGCACCCCAGGCCGGGACTGTTCTCATGCCGGCCATCCAGTCAGCGCTCGTGCCCCGGGTCGACCGCCCGGTCCTCCCACCGGACCGGGCTGTGGGGCGGCCGTGGGAACGGTTTCGCCGCCGTTTCGGCGCCCTGGGCGCCGTTAAGTCCACGTCTCGATCTGCCGGGGCAGTCCGGTGATCGGACCGACGTGTCGCACCGGTGACATCGCGAACCTAGCGTCCAACGCCATCGACCGGGGGCACGGATCGACCCATCGGACACACGACCGACGAAGGCGGCTTGAACACCATGACTGTGACGACCAAGGGCGCTCTGGGGGAGCTCTTCGACGAGAGCCTGTACTCCACCATCAACCGCTTCTACATCGCCGAGGCCTGGCTCCTCGACGAGCGGAAGCTGCGCGCGTGGCTCGACCTCTTCACCGAGGAGATGGTCTATTACATGCCGCGCCGCAAGAACGTGAACCGCAAGGAGCTGGCGCGCGAGATCCCCGAGCGCGGCACCGACCTCCCGTTCTTCGAGGACAACCGCAAGCTCATGGAGGTCCGCATCCAGCGGCTCGAGAGCGGCACCGCGTGGGCCGAGGAGCCGCCCTCGCGGACCCGGCATCTCTTCGGCAACCTCGTCATCGAGAAGGTCGAGGACGACGGCACCGTCCACGCCAAGACGGCGTTCATCTGCCACCGCTCGCACGGTGAGACGACCACCGCCCTCTACTCCGGCTACCGCGTCGACATCCTCCACCCCGTGGACGGGTCGTGGAAGATCTCCGACCGCACGGTCGTGCTCGACGCCAACGTGATCCTCGACAAGAACATCGCGATCTTCTTCTGAAAGGCACCGCCGTGAAGACCAAGAAGTACGACGTCCTCAACACCGAGACGGGCCGTCTCGACCCCACGATCTACTCCGACGAGGAGATCTACAAGGAGGAGATGGAGAAGATCTTCGGCCGCGCGTGGCTGCTCATCGGGCACGAGAGCCTGATCGAGAAGCCGGGCGACTTCTTCCACACCTACATGGGCGAGCAGCCCGTGATCCTCTCGCGCGACAAGACCGGCGCGATCAACGCGATGCTCAACATCTGCCGCCACCGTGGCGCCCGGGTCGTGCGCACCGACGACGGCTCGTGCAAGTCCTTCGTCTGCCCCTACCACGCGTGGACCTACGGCCTCGACGGCAAGCTCGAGTGGGTCCCCGGCGAGGAGGAGCTGTACGACGGCACGATCGACCGCGCCGAGATGGGGCTGAAGAAGGCCCGTGTCGCGACGTATGCCGGTCTCATCTTCGCCACCTGGGACCACGACGCCCCGAGCCTCGAGGACTACCTCGGCGACGCCCGCTGGTACCTCGACCTGGAGTTCAACCGCAGCGCCAAGGGCACCAAGGCCTTCGGTCCGCACAAGTGGGTCATCCCGATCAACTGGAAGACCGCGGTCGACAACTGCTCCGACTGGTACCACGTGCCCTACTCGCACGCGTCGGCTGCGAACGCGCTGACCCGCATCATGGGCGCACCGCGGATGACCTCGGACGTGCTGTGGAAGAAGAAGGGCCGCGCGGCCTTCGTCAACGGCCACCAGGTCTGCTTCTTCCGCCTGCCCGACGACAGCTTCGACGGCAACCCCTACGGCATGGACTCGACCGAGGAGAACCACGCGGAGGCCATCGAGCGGCTCGGCGAGCTGCGCGGCGACGGCGTCATGCTCGGCACGCACAGCCTGTTCCCGAACACCGTCCTCGGCTTCCGGATCGTGATCCCGCGGGGTCCGAACGAGACGGAGTTCTGGCACTTCAGCCACACCAACGCGGCCGACACCCCGGAGAAGCAGCGCGAGGTCGCCCTCGAGCACGCGGCGCAGAACGGTGCCGGCGGCCACTTCGAGTCCGACGACATCGACAACTGGAACCAGGTCTCGCAGTCCGGCAAGTACGCCGGGGCCCGCGAGATCGGCCAGTACATCAACATGGGCATCGGCAACACCACCACCGACGACGTGTTCCCGGGCCAGCTCTCCGACCGCTTCGTCAGCGAGCAGAACCACCGCTTCTTCTACAGCCGGTGGCAGGAGTTCATGAACGCCGACTCGTGGGACGACATCCCGCTCGACCCGATGAAGGCGAACTTCGAGGGCACCGCCTCGATGGACGGCTGATCGTCGTCACCTTCCACCCGGTCCGACGGGGCCGGCGCCTCGCGCGTCGCCCCGTCGGACCGTGCGGCTCCCCACCTGCCCGTGCACCACGAGCGACGACCCGGAGGCACCCATGAGCGACACGATGACCCTGGCACCTGCGCGACGTACCGGCGGCGTACGCCCCGCGGCCGAGCAGCCGACGGTCGTCGAGCTCCGGCTCGAGGCGATGCGGTGGGTGGCCGACGACGTGGTGACGGCCGAGCTCGTGTCGCTCGAGGCCGCACCGCTGCCCGCCTGGGAGCCCGGCGACTGCATCGAGGTCGCGCTCCCCTCGGGTCGCTGGGGCCGCTACCCGCTGTGCGGCGACCCGTGGGACCGCAGCCGCTACCGGATCGCCGTCGAGCGCTCCGGGGACCACGGGGTCTCCGAGCTGTACGACGCGACCCTCATCGGCCGGGCCGTGCAGGTGCGCGCGGTGCCCGAGCACTGCTCGCTCGAGCCCGCGCTGTCCTACCTCTTCCTCGCCGACGGCATCGGCGTGGCCTCCGTGCTGGCGATGGTCGCGCGTGCCGCCGAGCAGCGCGTCCCGTGGCGCGTCGTCTACACGGGTCGCACGCTCGACGAGATGGCGTTCGTCGACGAGCTCTGCTCGCTCCCGGGTGGCCGTGTCGAGCTGTGCCCGCTGGACGAGTGCGGTCCGCTCGACCTCACCACGGCGCTGTCCCGCGTGGACGCGTCGACCGAGGTGTACGTGTGCGACTCGCCGGCCCTCGTCGAGGCCGTGGCCGGCTCGCCGTTCGCGCCGCCCGCCGCGCGGGTGCACGTCGTCCGGCCCTGATGCTCGTCCTGCTCGTCGCGGACCGGGCGCCCCGGCCACCTGCGTAGCCTCGGGTGCATGACCGCACCGGGCACCCGTCGTACGACGTTCCGCGGCCGGATCGCGGGCGTCGGCAGCGCCAGCGGCGTGCGGGTGGTCGTCGGCTGGTGGCACGACTCGCCGCTGGGGTCGTTCGCCGACGCGATGGTCGCGCTGCCCAGCGGACACCGGGTGCTCGTCGCACCCGACCTGGACGTGGCGCGGTTCGTCGCCGGCACCTACTCCTTCGACGAGATCCGGATCGAGCCGATCACCGTCGACGGCCCGGCGCCGGGCGAGGTCGGGTCGTGGCAGGTGAGGTCGCCGTCGCTGACCCTCGACCTGGAGACGGGTCGCCGGGCGCCGCTCGGGTGGCTCCTGCGCGCCGTACCGCGTCGGCTTGCCGAGTCGCCCGCGTGGTGCTCGGTCACCGACCCGGTCGCGCGGGTGGTGCTCCAGGGCGTCCGGACGCGGGGCGACACGGGAGACCGCCGGGAGTGGTACGCCGCCACCGACCACCACCGGGTCGTCACGATGACCGGCTCGTACGACGGGCAGCCGCTCGGTGCGCTGCGCGCCGTCGAGCCGCCGCCGGCGTTCGGGTTCTCCTCGACCCCGCCGCGGCCCTCGGTGACCGCGGTGGCGACGACCGTGGAGCTCGCTGCCGACGTACCCCTCGTCGGGCCGGCTGCGCCGTAGCCGCGTCCTGCTAGTCGGCCAGCCCCAGCTCGACCGCGGCGGCGCGCAGCTCGTCGCGTGCCTCGGGCCGGGCCGCGTGCTCGATCAACGCGGCCGCCTGCTCCCGCTCGGTCCGCCCGGCGAGCTCGGCGACGCCCTGCTCGGTGATGACGGCCGTCGCCTGGAACGACGTGACTGGCTCGCGCAGCAGTGGCACCACGGTCGACACGTCGGCCTTCGGGTGCCACGAGCGCAGCGCGAGGATGCCCTGACCGCCGGGGCTGTGCATCGCTCCGACGAAGAAGTCGGTCTGCCCGCCGAAGCCGGAGTGGATGCGCGCGCCGATCCGCGAGGCGTTGGCCTGCGCGAACAGGTCGACCTGGAGCGCGGTGTTGATGCTGACCATCCGCGGCTGCCGGGCGATGAGCGCCGGGTCGTTGGCGGTCTCGGTGCGGATCATCCGCACCCGGTCGGTGCGCTCCACCCAGTCGAGCAGCGCCGGCGAGCCCATGAGGAACGACGCGTGGACCGGCACCGTCGGGTCGAGCGCGCCGGCCTCCTCCAGCGCGAGCACCGAGTCGGAGAACATCTCGGTCCACACCCGCAGGCCGCGGCGTCCGGTGAGGCCGGAGAGCACGGCGTCGGGCACCGCCCCGATGCCCGACTGGATGGTGGCGCCGTCGGAGACCCGGGCGGCCACCATCGCGCCGATGCGCTGGGCGTCCTCGTCGGGGGCGACCGCCTCGGCCGCAGCGACCACGGCGTCCGCCTCGACCAGGCAGTCGACCGCCTCCAGGTCGACGAGCGCGTCGCCGTCGGTCCAGGGCATGTGCTCGTTGACGACCGCCAGCACCTTGCCGCCCCGGCGCCGCGTCTGCTCGATGGCCGCCGGCAGCACGTTGACCTCGATCCCCATCGACACGACGCCGTCGCGCGGCCGCGTCGTGTGCAGCACCACCAGGTCGGGCGGGAGGGACCCGGCGAAGAGCAGCGGCACCATCGACAGCCGGCTCGGCGTGTAGTGCAGCCTCGGCGAGCGCCGCATCCCCGGTCCCACGAACGACGTCTCGTACGTGACGCCGTCCCGGTCCGGCAGCCCGCGCTGCGGGTTCAGCACCCAGAGCCGGTAGGAGTCCAGCGCCGCGTCGATCTCGGCGAGCACCGACCACGGCGTGGCGTGGTTGCCGCTCACCACCACGCGAGGGTCGGGCGGCAGGGACGACAGGAGCGTGCGAAGGTCCACGACCACCATCCCACCAGGTGCGTGTGCGCGGGGGAGAAGTGCGTGTGACAGCGGCGTGACGACGCGGTCCAGACCGTTTATTGCTCCCGACGGCAAAGTCGAGAAAAGCACAGGGCGCCCACAGCAGGCTCCCTAGGTTGCCTGAATACGACTCGCCGCCAGGGGGGCAGTGAGGTCGAACGGGGGATCCATGTCTCGACGTCCTGTGGCCGTCCTGGTCGCCGCGCTCACGCTGGCGACCGTCCTGGCGGGCCTGGCGCCACAACCCGCAGGTGCTGCCGTTGGGGCAGGTGCCTCGGATGCCGCGCCGTCCGCGACCCCGGCGGCAGCACCCGCGCCGGACCTCGCGCCGGACCTGGCCGAAGCGCGGCGTGCCCGTGCCGCTCGGGCGACCGTCAAGGGTCGACCGGCGGCGGGCCGGACGCTGCGCTGCGCCCCGGACCGGACGTTGCGGCGCGCCGACCGGATGCGGGTCGTGTGGAAGAAGGACGGTCGACGCACCGCCACGGGACGGACCTACCGAGTGCGTCCGCGCGACACCGGCCACCGGCTGGGCTGCAGGGTGGTCACCCGTGGTCCCCGGATGGTCGTCGTCTCCCGCACCGTCACCGTCGTCGCGGCGCCCGTCAACACCTACCGCCCCCAGGTGGTCGGCGTGCCCCGCCCAGGCGAGACGCTCACCTGCGACCCCGGCGCGTGGACCGAGAGCCCCGAGCTGCGGTTCTGGTGGAAGCGCGACGGCTCGCCCGCCGGTGTCGGCGCCACCCGCGGCGTCTCCGAGGGCGACCTCGGCACCCGCATCGAGTGCGAAGTGTCGGGCCACAACGCCGCCGGGGGGTCCGGCCGCGTCACCTCCCGCCCGGTGCTGATCACCGCCACCGGTACGCCGACCGAGCCGCCCACGTCCGCGCCGGTCAACACCTCCCGCCCGTACATCGTCGGCGACGCCGTCCCGGGCGAGACGCTCACCTGCGACCCCGGCAGCTGGACCGAGCGGTCCACCGCGACCTTCACCTACCGGTGGACCCGCGACGGCTCGCCCGCCGGCACCTCCACGACGTACACCGTCTCGGGCGGCGACGTGGGCAGCACGCTCGTGTGCTTCGTCGCCGCCTCCAACACGGTCGGTGGGTCCGGTCAGGTGGCCAGCGACCCGGTGACCGTGCGGGAGGACGGCGAGCCCGGCGGCGGGGACGGCGGTGGTGACGGCGGTGGTGACGGCGGTGGTGACGGTGAGGATCCGGTGCCCGGGGTCGTGACCATGCTTCTGGAAGCACCCGAGGACGTCCCCGGTCAGGCGATCCTGACCGGACCCGGTGCGCCCGTCGAGCTCCTGAAGCCGGCCGAAGGGACTCGCGTCGAGACCACCCGCGAGCTCGAGGAGGGGACCTGGACGCTGGAGGTCCGGGACAGCACGCTCGGCGGATACCGATACGTTGCGGAGTCGACGACGTGGAGCGTCGACGTCACCGAGGGGACGAACGACCGGATCGAGATCGAGCTCGTCCAGCTCGCGGACCCCGATCTGCTGCAGGTCGCGGTCGTCGACCGGACCTCGGCGGCCCTGCAGTGGCGGCTGGGTGCGGGCGCCAGCGCGTACGAGCTGCGCCGCGCGGCGGGTGAGGCGTTCCCGGAGGACCGCACCGACGGTGAGCTCGTCGCGACCGGCGTCGAGGCCGGCGACGGTGGCGCGCTGGACGACAGCCTCCAGCCCGGATCCACCTACGCCTACCGCCTCTTCGTCCAGGGCGCCGGCGGTGCGTGGCGGACCGGCGCCTCGCTGCTGGTGACCACGCCCGGTGAGGACCAGGTCGCAGCCGCGGTCCGGCCCTCCTCGGTGATCCTCGAGGACGGCGACTCGTACGACGTCAGTCTGGACCCGAACGGTGCTGTCGTCCTCACGCTGCCGGTGGGACACCCGGCCGTTCCCGTGCCGGTCGGTGCGGGTGTGATCCTGCCGCCGTCCGCTGTCATCCCCGAGGGCGTCGTCGGGCGTGCCACGGAGGTGTCGGCCGACGGACGGACGGTGACCGTCCTGGCGGCCGAGCTCGAGGACGTCTTCGACTACCTCGACCTCGACGTGGACATGGACGAGATCGGTGAGCTGGACGACGTCCCGTCCTCGCCGGCGAGCCGAGGCAACCGGGCAGCGCGGAGTGGCGACTGCAACAGCGCCAGCCTCAAGCTGGACATTTCGAACGTCCGTCCCAGCGTCGTTCCCGACGGGTACCTGCGAGTCAAGGTGGAGCGCACCTTCAACGTGCCGCACACCGTCGACCTTGATGTCCGCGTCGCGGCCCTGATCAAGGCTCAGATGGATCTCGACATCCAGCTGAGCGGCTCCTGCTCCGTCACGCTGTTCAAGAAGTACGGCACGTTCATGGCGGGTCCGGTCCCGATCGCCTGGCAGGTCTCGGGTGACTTCTCGGCTTCGGGGTCGCTCACGGCGTCGCTGGAGGACGTCACGGTGCAGCGGCGCGTGGGTGCGTGGGCGCACCCGACGATCGGTGCGCGGAACTCCTTCTCCGGCGGCCTCATCGACACTGACGGCGTCGTCGACTTCGGTGAGGTGACGGGCTTCAAGGCGGATCTCAGCGCGACCCTCGGCGGGAGCTTCGAGGTCGGGCCTGGTGCGGGTGGCGGTGCCTCCGAGGCGGGTGTCGGAGCGAGCGCAGGCATCCGAGGCAGCGTGGACGTCGCCAAGCTGGAGGTCGCCGGTTCGTCGAGCTCGACCGGCACCTGCGTCAGCGTGGACGTGCGGTCGTCAGCCGAGCTGGGCCTGTACGCCAAGGCCTTCGCGAAGGCCGGGTTCATCGACTTCTCGGCCGAGGGCTACTGGAAGATCCCTGGCGCGGGCGTCGAGGTGCACTGGACAGGCATGCCGCTGGACGCTCCGCTGGGCTGCTCCGACGAGCCCGGTGACCCAGGCGATGGAGGTGCGGATCCGGAGCCGCCCGTTCACGCCGCGTGGAAGGCCTCCCTGGTCACCCCCGGTGACGTCGACAACGTGTCGAACTGGGTGGGCGCGTCGCCGGACGGTCGGTACGTCGCGTACCACGCCTACCAGCCGGTGGTCGGGGGTGCGCCCTCGCCGTCCGGCGGAGCGCTCTACCTCGAGGATCGCCGGACCGGCGCGGCGGAGTACCTCGCCCCGATGTCCGGCGGCAGCGAGGCAGGCCCCCGGGTCTCTCGTGGAGGCGACGTGGTCGTCTTCCGCGCCTCGCGCGAGCAGGGCATCGGCGTCTGGTCTCGGTCGACCGGCGAGGTGACCTACCCGTTCGCGGGCAACGGGCTCGACTACGTGATGTTCCCCGACGTCTCCGCCAACGGCCGCTACGTCCTGGCCTTCGGCACGCGTCGGGTCGACGGCGACCCGCAGGCGGTCGTGGAGGTGTACGACCGGTCGACCCGGGCCGTCAAGCGCCTCCTCACCCACTGGGGCGGGTACGGCTCGCCGGGTGCGATCTCCGGTGACGGGCGCTACGTCGCGTTCATCTCGCTCGACGACGACCTCGCGCCGTGGGACGACAACGACGACTTCGACCTGTTCACCTGGGACACGCAGACGGGCGAGATCTACCGGCACGCCTTCCCAGGCGGTTCGCTCGAGGGCGGCGTGGACATCGACCACGACGGTGATCGCGTCACCGCCCACGTCCGGGGTCCGTACGGTGCTGTGATCGCGTGGTGGAGCCGGACCGGGGTCTCCCCGATCTCCCACACCGAGGTCGACTCCGGCACGCCGCCGGGCATCTCGGCCGACGGTCGGTTCGTTGCCTGGGTGGTGGACGACCAGCTGGTGGTGCGGCGTGTCAATCGAGGGCAGAACGAGGTGGTGACCCCGCACAGCTGGCGGTTCAGCGGAGGCGCGTCGCCGCTGGTGTCCGAGGACGGTCGGACCGTGATCGTGCCGGCGTACCAGACCACGATCGTCGGCGACACCGACACCAGCCCGGACGTGATCGCTTTCCGACGCAGCAGCTGGCCGGACTGACCGCCGTCACGGCCGACGGCCGTTCGCGCGGGTAGGGCCCTGGGTAGGGTCCCGCCCGTGGGAGCGCTCCGGACCGCCGCGACGTGCCTGGCCGCGCTCGCGTGCCTGGGGCTCAGCACCACGACCCCCGCGGTCGCGAGCCCGGCACCGACGGACGGCGACCAGGTCGACGGCAGCACCGACCGGCGCGAGCCGACCCCCCTGACCGCCGGCACGTACTCCGACGAGCTGGGCGCCGAGGGCCGGGCCGACGACGTGCACTACTTCAGCTACGAGCGCGTGATGGCCGACAGCTCGGTCCTAGTCACGGTGCTCGGGCTGCCCGACCCCGCGACCGACGGTGCGGACGGACTGGGCGTCAGCATCGAGACGCCCGACGGCGAGGCGTGCGACGACGACTCCGTGACGGGCGACTACTCCTCGCCGGGGCGCGCGATGAGCGTGCAGGCGTACGCCGGACCCGAGGAGGTGGGCGAGCGCGACGACCCGTGCCTGCGGGCCGACGAGCTGTGGATCGCGGTCGACCGCGGCACCTCGTCGCCCACGACGCCGCTCCCGGTCACCCTGCGCGTGGTGGAGGAGGCACCGGTCGTCGGGAGCACCGCCGACCTGCCCGTCCCGCCCGAGGACGCCCCGCGGCTGCGGGTGCCCGCGCGCACCGACGCGTCAGCCGCGGAGCCGGTCGAGGGCGGCTTGCGGCCGGGCGAGGCGACCGAGGTCGAGGCCGGGACGTCGTACGCCACGGAGGTCGACGAGGGCGTCCAGGTGTGGTTCGCGGTCCCGCTCACCTGGGGCGAGGGGTTCACGGTGCGGGTCGACGTGCCCGCGGCCGACGCCGCCGACGTCGAGGCGCTGGGCTACCTCGGTGCCACCGTCGACCTCGACCTGGTGGAGCCGGCCGGCCTGCAGTTCCAGGGCGAGGTCGCCGAGGCGCCCGACACTGGGACGTCGTACGGCGCGGAGGCCTCGACGATCGCCGACGGCACCTCGCCGGTGCGCTACCTCAACCGCTTCGCCGGGTACGACGCCGCCTATCCCGGCACCTACGGCTTCACGCTGACAGTGGCCCCGGCGCCCGACGACCGCGAGGCGCTGAGCGTGCCGCTGACCTTCGTCGTCGGGCGGACCGGCGAGGCCGGTGGCGCACCGCAGTTCCCCGAGGTCGCCGGCGGGCCCGGCGGCACGGCCGGACCCACGTCGTACGACGCCAGCACGCCGTACCTCGTCGGCGACGGCGTCTTCGCCGCCGAGGTGGGACTGCCCGGCGAGAGCGCGACGGCGGCCAAGGACGCCGGGGCCGACGGGCGTCCCTGGGGCGTCGCGCTGCCGCTCGCTGGCGCCAGCCTGCTCAGCGTGGCCGGCGGCGCGGTGCTGCTCCGACGCCGCGCCCGCGCCTGACGCGCGCGGATCTCAGACGAGCAGCAGCAGCGACACCACGAGCCCGACCAGTCCCAGCGCGACCAGCACGGCGCCGGGCACGACGGACGGTCGTCCGGGTGTGCCGACCCCACCGGTGACGGTCGGGGCCAGCGGCGTCGCCGGTACGTAGGCCGGAGGCGGAGGCGGCGGTGGGTACGCCGACCGGCCGGGCGCCGCGGTCGGCTGCGCCGCCGCGAGGGGAGCGCTGTCGGGCAGGTAGCGATCGCGCACGGCGACCGAGCGGGCGGCCGGGTCGCCGTCGAGGAGCCCGGTGGCGCGCAACGAGGCCCGCAGCGCGGCGGCCGACTCGGGTCGCTCGGCGACGGCCCGGCGGGTGGCGAGGGCGGCCACGTCGAGCAGCGCGTCGTGGGCCGGGTCGCCGGTGCGCAGCGCGTCGACGTCCGGCTCCTCCTCGGGCGACGGACGGCGGCCGGTGAGCATCTCCAGCACGACCCGGCCGGTGGCGAAGAGGTCGGCGCGCGGGTCGGGGTCGGCGCCGTACCACTGCTCGGGCGGCATGTAGCCCGGCGTACCGATCGCCGTCGCGGCCCGGGTCAGCCGCGGCTCGTCGTCGGGGACCGCGATGCCGAAGTCGGTGAGGCGCAGGTGCGGCGGTGCCGGGCGGTCATCGGGGGTGGGCTCGAGCAGGAGGTTGGCGGGCTTCACGTCGCGGTGCACGATGCCGGCGGCGTGCACGGCCTCGAGCGCCTGGAGCAGCTGGTCGGTGAGCTCGGCGACGACAGGCGCGGGGAGGGCGCCGTGCTCACGGAGCAGGTCGGCCACAGAGCCGCCCCGCACCAGCGGCATCGTGAACAGCACCCGGTCGTCCATGCCCGCCCAGCCGAGCGGGGTGACGACGTGCTGGTGGTCGATGCGCACCGACTGCTCGCGCACGAACCGCAGCAGGCTCGCGGCGTCCGACTGCGCGAGGATCTTCGCGACGAGCACCTGGCCGTCGCGCTGGTCGCGCACCCGCCAGATCGTGCCCATGCCGCCCTGGGCGACCGGGTCGATCAGCTCGTAGCGCCCCGCGAACACCTCGCCCATGGCCGCCGACCCTAGGGCATGGCTCTCGCGCCGGCGGCCCGTGTAACACGCCGTTCGGTCACCTACCGCACGCATGGACCGTCTACTGCACTGATCGATCAGTGCAGTAGACGGTTGGACGGCGTGTTACAGCGGCACGGACGGCCGGCTCAGTCGAGCGCGACCGCGCGGTGCAGCCAGGTCGAGGTGACCTTCATGCCGACCTTCTCGTAGAGCCCGAGCGCGCCGGTGCGGGAGTCGGTGGACAGGCCGGACGACGTGGCGCCGTGGTTGCGGGCGACGGCGAACGCGTCGACCATCAGCGCCTGGGCGAGCCCGCGGTGGCGCTGGTCGGGGCGGACGGCGAGCCGGTTGATGAAGGCGTCGCGGTCGGCGGGGTCACCGGAGCCGCCGCCGTCGAAGACCGTCACGTACGCCGCGCCCACGACGGCCCCGTCGGGGTCGACGACGACCCGCAGGTGCCACGGCTCGAAGCCGGGCCGGTCGACCGTCCCGGCGGCGAAGGCCTCGTAGGGCTCGGGGTCGCGCTCGGACCACTCCAGGAACGCCTCGTCGACGACCCGGTGCACCGCGCGCCACTCGGCGGGCTCGGCGGCGCGGACGACGTACCCCGGCGGCAGCGGGCGCTCGACGATCGAGGCCCCGGCCGGCAGGGACAGCACCCAGGAGTGCCAGCGCACGCCGTACCCCAGACCGGCGAGCAGCCGGTCGCCCGGCCCGCCCTCCGGCACCGGCATCCCGACCCGCGCCCAGCCCCGGGAGCGGGCGCTCTCGCGCATCCACCAGGCCAGCCAGGTGCCGACGCCACGACCGCGGTACGCCGGCAGCACGGCCGCGTCGCCCCGGTCGCTGCGGCCGGTCTCGGCGTACCCGACGAGCGTGTCGGTGGCGGGGTCGACGACGCCGATCGTGCAGGCGGGGACGTCGTACCCGGGGATCTGCCAGTCGCCGACGATGTCGGCCTCCTCGATCTCGACGCTGCCGAGGTCGTGCAGCTCCTGGGCGGCCATCACGCGGTAGACCGCGCCGGTGTCGGCCATCGTCAGCGGGCGCGTGGTCAGCCCGGCCGGTCGCGGCGGCTCGACCGGGTCGGGGTGGCGGGGGAGGTCGGTGTTCACCAGCGGAGTGTGACGACCCGCGGGCCCCGTCCGCACCTGGAATTCGCACCTGACCTACGGACCCGGGGTGCGACACGGAAATGCACGCCGGCGCCCGCGACCGGTGTGGTCGCGGGCGCCGCGCGGGTGTCCCCGGTGCGACCGGGGGCGGGGCTCAGGCGTTCTGGATCGCCGAGACGTCGAACTCCAGCACGACCTTCTCCGAGACAAGCACGCCGCCGGTCTCGAGGGCGGCGTTGAAGGTGAGGCCCCACTCGGAGCGCTTGACGGTGACCGAGCCCTCGAAGCCGAGGCGCAGGTTGCCGAACGGGTCCTTGGCGGTGCCGACCTCCTCGAAGGGGATCGTGACCGACTTGGTGGTGCCCTTGATGGTCAGGTCGCCGGTGATGGTCCACTCCGAGCCGTCGCGGGAGACCTCGGTGGAGACGAAGGTGATCTCCGGGTGCTCCTCGGCGCCGAAGAAGTCGTTGGTCTGCAGGTGGCCGTCGCGGTCGGCGTTGCCGGTGGTGACCGACGCGGCCTTGATGGCGAGCTCGACCTTGGAGGCGGCCGGGTTGGCGGTGTCGACGTGGGCGGTGCCCGAGAACTCGTCGAAGTGGCCGCGGACCTTGGTGACCATCGCGTGGCGGGCCACGAAGCCGAGGCGGGTGTGGCTGGCGTCGATGGTGTAGTCGCCCGAGATGTCCTCGAGGGCGGTGGTGGCGGCGTCGAACTGCGAGGTGCTCATGAACGGGGGTCCTTCCGGGACGGGGCTGGGTGCTTCGTTGTGCAAGATTCAATCACATGAACGGACCGCGGTCCGCTTTCATTCCGACTCGACGAGTGGTCTGGACCACCTACGGCAGTGAGCGGGCAGCACGTAGCGCCGCCCCGTCGTACGACGGAGCGGACGGCAGTGGACGAGAGGGGGCGGGTGGATCGCCCTCAGAGCGAGGTGAGCGCGCCGACCTCGCTCGGCGTGAAGCCGGGGAAGACGGCCGCGGAGGACGCGCCGAACCGCTTCGTGACGACCTCCGACAGCACGCTGCGGTAGTCGGTGGTGACCGTGAGGTCGGCGTCGACGTCGTTGGTGAGGCCGGGCCACGTGCCGTAGTACTGCCCTCCGCGCACGCCGGCGCCCATGAGGAGCATGACGTTGCCGTAGCCGTGGTCGAGGCCCTGGTTGGCGTTCTCCTTCACGCGCCGGCCGAACTCGCTGAGCGTCACGACAGTGACGTGGTCGGCGTCGGGTCCGAGGTCGGTGAAGAACGCGGCGAGGGACGCTGCGAGCTTGCTGGCCATCCGCTCGAGGTTGCCGTTGTCGGGGGTGCCGATCCAGGTGTGGTGGTCCCAGGAGCCGTGGTCGACCGTGACGACCTGCGCGCCCACGTCGGCCTTGATGGTGCGCGCGGCGCTCGCCAGGGCCCGGGCGAGGTCGCCGGACGGGTAGACCGCGCCGTTCTCGGGGTCCGCGCCCGCCTCGCGGACCGGCGAGAACGCCTCGACGACGTCGACCGCCTCGCGGGCGCCGTGCCCGAGGGCGGAGGAGCTCCCCGACCACAGGGCGCGCAGCGACGCCTGGCGGATCGCGAGGCTCGCGGCGTCGGAGGGGCCGGCCAGCGTGACGTCGTCGGCGCTCGGCGTGGCCAGCACGTCCTCGGGACCGAAGATCTGCGTGGAGGGGATGCCGGTGCCGAACTGGATGGCCTCCAGCGGGGAGCCGACGGCGTTGAGGCCGATGAGGCGGTTGAGCCAGCCGACCCGCTCGCTGCTGCCGGGGTCGGCGTCCTCGAGCTCCTCCATGGCGGAGAAGTGCGAGCGGTTGGGCGCGGGCAGGCCGGCGGCGTGGACCGCGGCGAGCCGCCCGCTGTTCCACAGGGGGAGCAGCGGGGCGAGGGAGGGGTGGAGACCGAAGAAGCCGTCCTTGACCAGGAGCCGGTCGCTGGCCACGGCGATGGAGGGCCGGGCGGCGTAGTACGTCGGGTCGCCGTGCGGCACGACGAGGCTCAGCCCGTCGGCGGCGCCGCGCAGGGACACGACGACGAGCACCTGGTCGGCGACGCCGTCGGCGGCGTACGCCGTCTCGGTGAAGGCCGTGCCGTGCACGGCGGTGACGGTGGCACCGCCGGCGACCGCCGCTCCGCGCAGCAGGCCGCGCCGGCTGACGCCGCGGTCCCGCTCGGCGGCCGCGAACTCCGCGCAGCAGGCGCGGTCCTCGGGGCCGGTGGACCCGGGGCGCGTGGTGTCGGGGGAAGGCATGACGGTCCTCTCGAGCGGCGTCAGCGGCTGAGGTGGTCGGGGGAGTCGAGCACGGTCGCCATCACGATCGGGAACTGCCAGCGCGCGACCCCGTGGCTGGGACCGACCTGGGTGCTCTCGCTGATCTCGGCGACCAGGCAGCAGGCGGTCACCAGCCCGGTCGACGCCGGCACGCCGAGCGCGGTGCGGGAGAGGTGGTCGACGTAGTCGTCGAAGCGCATGGTCTCGCCGCTCGCGACCGGCATCCACCAGGCGCGCGGGTGGTACGTCGCCTCCTCGGCCGGCCACCAGGCGCCGGCCATGCCGTGGTGCACGGAGAAGGAGGCGAGCATCCGCGACGCGCTCGTCCACGCCGTGGCCTGGTCGGGCTGGCCGTCGGGCCGGGGCCAGGCGAACGGGCCGATGCCGATGTCCTGGGTCTGCCAGACGATCGAGTTGGCGGCGGAGTCGGAGTCGACGGGCGCGAGCACGTCGACGTCGAGGGCGCGGTACGTCGCCACCACGTCGTCGGTGGGCGTGCGGGCCTTGAGGCCGGCCGACGCCCCGAACTCCTCGTGCTCGACGACCGCGCGCAGCACGGCCGACAGGTCGGTGCCCGAGGTCAGGTAGACGTCGGTCAGGTGCGCGACGAGGGCGTCCGACGGGGTGTCGGAGACCAGACGGGTCGCGATCTTGCGGACGACCCGCTCGGCGGTCGCCGGGTGGTGCGCGAGGTAGGTCAGGTACGCCTCCGCGACGGCGCGTCCGTCGGCGTCGGCGTTGTCGTGGCTGAAGCCCATGACCGTCACCGGGCCGGTCCAGTGCGAGGCAGGGTCGTAGTAGGCGTCGAAGGTGCTCCACGCCGCGACCCGGTAGCCGGTGAGGATGCGCGCCGAGGCCTTCACGTCGTCCTCGGTGTACTGCCCGGCGCCCACCGTGTGCAGCTCCAGCAGCTCGCGGCCGAGGTTCTCGTTCGGCGCCCGCTTGGTCGACGTGGCGTTGTCGAGGCTGATGCCCATCGCGGGATGGGTCGTGGCGGCGACGAGGAGCTCGTCGAAGCGTCCGAGCGCCTTCTCGCGCACCATCTCGCCGTACGCCGTGCGGTAGGCGAAGACGCCGTCGTCGTAGACCGGCACGTGGAGGTGGTGCTCCATGACCTCGGTCATCACCTCGAGGACCTGGCGGCGCGAGGTGATCCGGCGCAGCAGGCACCAGCGCTGGTAGTCGGCCATCGCGATCCAGGCCGGGGCGTCGCCGGTGCGCTCGCCGTCCCACAGCTCGCCGTGGGACTTCGACAGCGTCGGCCACCAGGCGTGCAGCGCGTCGCCGGCGGCGTCGTCGATCGACGCCGGGTCGAGCTGGGTCTCCAGCCAGGCGCGGCCGGTGCCGGCCGCGACCATCTCGGCGTGCAGGTCGGCGGTGTAGCCGTAGGTCAGCCGGTTGAGCAGGTGCCGCGACGTGGTCGTGGGCAGCGCCGTGCCGGTGAGGTCCTCGTCCAGCCAGGCGACGGGCTCGTGCTCGGGGTCCGGGTCGGGCTCGGGCTCGGGGTCGGGATCCGGCTCGGGATCCGGCTCGGGCTCGGGGTCCGGCTCAGGGTCCGGCGTGGGGTCCGGGTCCGGCGTGGGATCAGGGTCGGGTGTCGGGTCCGGATCGGGCGTCGGGTCGGGGTCCGGCGTCGGGTCGGGGTCCGGCGTCGGGTCCGGCTCGGACACCGGCGGCTTCGGCCGGCGCTTCTTGTGCTTGCGGTGGCGGCAGGTGCGCGCGCGCCAGCAGGTGTGGTTGCGGTGCCGCTTGCAACGGTGCCACTTGCGCTTCTTGCGGCGACGGCGCCGCCGCTGGGTGACGGTGAGGGGCGCGGCGTCCGCCTCGGGGACGGTGCTGCCCACCGCAGCAGCCGCCAGACCGAGCGCGAGCAGGCGCGCGAGGCCGCGCCTAGACGCCGCGTGGTCGTCGCTCGCCAGCGCTGACCCGGGTGCGGGACCAGGTGCCGTGGTGCTCATGGGGCTCCGAGACGGGGTGGGGGGACACCGGAACGGCGTCCGGTGGCACTCCCTCCCCCATCGGCCGTCCCACCATGATCTGAGGATTTCGACGGTCGCGGGTGGGTTCGCGGAAAAACTTCATCGGCCCGCAACACACGAGAGCCGACCGAGGTCCCGGGTGGGACCGCGATCGGCTCTGGTGTCCGTCGAGCGTGGGGGCGCTCGGCGCTACTGGTGGAGTGCGGAGCGGCTCGGCGGTGTCAGGCTGCCTGGGCGGGCGCGGCGTGCGGCTCGAGCAGCTCCCAACGCGCCTCCATGCGCGTGTGGCCGTGCTCGTCCACCACCGGGACCCAGTGCATGTGCAGGTCGTACGACATCTGCGAGTTGGTCATGGGACACCTCCTGTTCACCTTCTGTTCACCAATGTAGCCGACCCCCCACCGGATTGGCTAGATCCGGGCGAAACGCCGCTGCGACGCCCCACCCGGCATGGCGTGTCGGGGCCCGGGTGAGGCCTCGTCCCCCACCCCAGTGGGTGGAGGTGCGGCCGCTCCGCGGCCTTCCGGCGGAGCGTGGTCCGGCGACCAGAGGGACCAGGCGCTTCCAGCCGTTCCTGCCCGAAATCGGGCAGGAAGTTGCCGATCATCCCTTCGGGTCGCCAGAGTCGACGTCGTGGCACCCGACAGCGCGCTCGTCCGGCACCTGGTGCAGAGCACCGGGCTGACGGCGTCCGAGGCCACCCGCGTGGTGGAGGACGTCGTGGCGTTCCTCGCCGAGCCGGTCGACGACTACGTACGCCGGCGCCACGCCGAGCTGAAGACGTACGGCGCCCGCAACGACGAGATCTTCCGACGCCTCGCCGAGGAGCTGCGCGGTCGGGTGGTCGCCGCGCCCGAGCTCAGCGAGCGCCAGCTGCGCCGGATCGTCTACGGCTGAGCGGCCACCCCAGCACGCACCCCAGCACCCACCGAGCCACCCACCCCAGCAGACACCCCGACCAGCAACCGACCCCGGAGGTCACCCCATGTGCGGCATCGTCGCCTACGTCGGCTCCCAGCAGGCAGCGCCGCTGCTGCTGGAGGGCCTGTCCCGTCTCGAGCACCGCGGCTACGACTCCGCCGGGCTCGCCGTCCTCTCCGGCACGTCCGCCGGGGTGCGGACCGCCAAGCGGGCCGGACGGGTCCGCGACCTCGCCGCCGCGCTTCCGAAGCGGTTCGGAGGCAAGGTCGGCATCGGCCACACCCGCTGGGCCACCCACGGCCCCGCCAACGACGTCAACGCCCACCCGCACACCGACGCCGACGGCCGCGTGGCCGTCGTCCACAACGGCATCATCGACAACGCCGCCGCCCTGCGCCCCGAGCTCGCCGACGCCGGCGTCGAGCTGGTCTCCGACACCGACACCGAGGTGCTCGCGCACCTGGTCGCGCGCTCGGACGCCGACACCCTGGAGGCGAAGGTCGCCGAGGCGCTCGGCCGGGTCGACGGCACGTGGGGCCTGGCCGTCGTGCACGCCGACTTCCCCGACCGGGTCGTGGTGGCCCGCAACGGCAGCCCGATCCTCGTCGGCGTCGGCAGCAACGAGATGTACGTCGCCAGCGACCTCGCCGCGCTCGTCCGGCACACCACGACGGTCGCCCACCTCGAGGACGGCGAGATCGCCACGGTCACCACCGGCGGCTTCACGACGTACCGCGACGACCTGACCGCCGTACGCCGCCCGGCACACGAGCTGGACGTCGACGCGGCCGACTTCGACCCGGGCGAGCACGAGTCGTTCATGCTCAAGGAGATGCTCGAGCTGCCGGAGGCGGCCGAGCACGTGCTGCGCGGCCGGCTCGACGAGCGGTTCGGCACCAGCCACCTCGGCGGGCTCAACATGGACGCCCGCGACACCCGCGACATCTCCCGGGTGCGCGTGCTCGGCTGCGGGTCGGCGTACTACGTCGGCCAGATGGGTGCCTCGATGATCGAGGAGCTCGCCCGCATCCCCGCCGAGGCGGAGCCGGCCAGCGAGTTCCGCTACCGCAACCCCGTCATCGAGCCCGACACCCTCTACGTCGCGGTCAGCCAGTCCGGCGAGACCCTGGACACCCTGCTGGCCGTGCAGGAGATCCGGCGCAAGGGCGGCCGGGTGATCGGCCTGGTCAACGTCGTCGGCAGCGCCATCGCCCGCGAGGTCGACGGCGGCATCTACCTGCACGCCGGGCCCGAGGTGGCGGTCGCCAGCACCAAGGCGCTGACCAACACCTTCCTCGCCTTCGCGATGCTCGCCCTCCAGCTCGGCCGGGTACGCGACCTGTCGATCGCCGATGGCAAGCGGCTCATCGCCGGCCTGCAGTCCGTGCCCTCGCACCTGGAGAAGATCCTCGCCGGCTCCGACGAGGTGGCCGAGGTCGCGCAGGTGCTGGCGCAGGCCGAGAGCCTCTTCTTCATCGGCCGGGTGCGCGGCTACCCCGTCGCGCGCGAGGGCGCGCAGAAGCTCAAGGAGATCAGCTACCGCCACGCCGAGGCCTACCCGACGTCGGAGCTCAAGCACGGCCCCCTCGCGCTGATCTCGCCGGAGGTGCCGACGGTCGCGGTGGTGCCCGACGACGAGCTGGTCGAGCGCAACGTCGGCGCCCTGCACGAGATCGCTGCCCGCGGTGGTCCGCTGGTGGTGGTCACCCACGACACCGTCGACCTGGGCGGCCTGCCGCGCGACCACGACGTACGCCGGATCGACGTGCCGCGCTGCGAGCGCGAGCTCGACCCGATCCTGCTGACCGTGCCGCTGCAGCTGCTGGCCTACCACGCGTCGGTCGCGCTGGGCCTGGACCCGGACAAGCCCCGCAACCTCGCCAAGTCCGTGACGGTGGAGTAGCGCCGGCAGCAGGTGGCGCAGACCGGCGGGGCCCGCGGGCGTGGCGCCGGTCACGGCCGGGGAGGATGCCGCTCGTGGCCGATGCTCCCCGGCGCCCCGCCGTCGCCGCCCTGCCCGTGCTGGCGGGTCTCGTCGCCCTGCTCCTGGTCGTGGCGGTCGCCGCCGTGGTGCTGGTCCGGTCGCCCGACGAGCCGTCGCCCGACGTCGCGGTGCCGCCCGTCGCCGCACCGCCGACGCCCGTCGACGCCCCGTCCCTCGGCGCGGTCTGGGAGGTCGGGGCCAGCGCGACCACCCGCCCCGTCGTGCTGCCGGAGCTCTCAGCGCCGGACACGACCGTCCTGGCCGACGGCGACGACCTGTGGGCCGTCGCCGACGCCAGCGGCGAGACCCGCTGGCGCGCCTCCGCCGGTACGCCGTGCGACCTCGCCGCCCGCGGCCCCGGTGGCGACCTCGCCGTCGTGGTCACCGCCTCGAGCCGACGCCCCTGCGGCGCCCTGGCCCTGGTCGACGGCGACGACGGCACCGTGCGCTGGACCCGCCGGGTGCCCGAGCTCGACGTGGTGTCGCAGCAGCTCGCCGTCGGTTCCACGTCGGTGACCTGGCTGCACGACGCCGAGGGTCAGCGCCGCTTCGCCCTCGACGACGGCGCGGACCTCCCCGACCTCGACCTGGGCGAGGCCAGTGCCGCGCTGTCGTCGACCGTCGCGGTCGTCGCCACCGGCAGCCCGGTGACCGACGGGATGCGGGTGCTCGACGTCGACACCGGCGAGACGATCGCCGAGCCCGACGTGCGGGGCGCCACGGCCGGGGTCGTCATCGAGGCCGTCGTCTCGACCGACCCGCTCGTGGTCGACGCCCAGGTGCAGGGCCACCGCGCCGCCTGGCCGGTCGACCTGGCCGCCGGCACGCTCGACGACCCGCTCGGCCCGCAGGTCGACGAGCCCGTCGGCGAGGACCGGCTCACCGCGCTGACGACGTACGACGACGTCGTGGTGGTCCGCCGGACCGGCCAGGCGCCGCTGACGTACGCCGCCGACGCGACCACCGGCGACCCGCTCTGGGAGCTCCCGGCCGACGCCCCGCTGACCGTGCTCGGGTCGGACGACGCGGGCCTGGTCGGGCTCGCCCCGCAGCCCGGACCCGCGCCGGAGCAGGCGGCCGCCCCGGTGCTGGTCGTGCGCACCGACCCGCGCGACCTCGCCGACGCCGCGGTGCTCGGCACGATCGACGGCGGTCCGGGCGCGGTGCCGACGGTCCACCTGGGCGACGGCGTGCTGGTGGTGCCCGGCGACGGCGTGCTCCGCGGCTACCGGGTGCCCGGGCCGGACGAGGCGGTGCCGGACGCCGTCCTGCCGCCGCTCGACGTCGCCTACGAGACCGGGCCGAGCGAGTCCGCGGCGACCGAGGCCGAGACGTACGCCTACCGCGCCGAGGACGTCCCCGCCGCCGAGGTGGCCCTCTGCGCGCTGTCCCCGGAGACCCTGCGGGCGGTCGGCTGGGGCGACTGGGCCGACCTGCCCCGCTCGGCCGACTGCCGCTGGACCCACCGTGAGCGCCGCTGGCAGATGACCGTCGACGCGCAGGTCACCGCCGTCCGCCCGTACGTCGCCGGCACCGACCCGCCTCAGGGCCGGGTACCGCACCACGAGGCGGCGGCGCTGCTCGCCGCCGACCGGCCGGCGTACGCCGCCGACGTGCCGGGTCTCGCCGACGGCGCCTGGCTCGCGCGGCCCGCGGTCGTCGGCGCCGAGGGCGACCGCGTCGTCGTCCGCGCCCGGCTGGCCAACCTGATCGTCACCGTCGACCTCGAGCTGGCCGAGTCGCCGTACGACCTGGCCGGCGGGGCCGAGCGCCCCTCGCGCCGCGACCTCGACTCCGCGGCGCTGCTGGCGCTGGCCGACCTGCTGGCGCCGTACGACGGCACGGTGCCGCAGACGCTGCCGCGCGGGGGCGCCGAACGGGGCTGACCGGTCGGTCCGGCGCGACGGACGATCCTGTCCCCGCTGTCCCGCCGGAGGGCCCCTGTGTCCCTCTGTCTCACGCGGCGTAACAGCGCCGAGAAACCTGGCGCGCGGCGGTTAAAGGACCGTTACCGCCCGCTGATCTGCGGAAATCCCGCCCTAGCCTCCTGGAGGAGGGTCCACCCCGGGCCCCACCACACCCCGAGGAGGTGCCCGCTGTGCCCGCTACGACCGCTACGACCGTCGACGAGACCAAGGCGCCGTACCTGCTCGACTTCCGCGGGGTCGGCCGCCGCTTCGGGGGCACCGAGGCGCTCGCGCCCTGCGACCTCACGGTGCGTCGCGGGGAGATGGTGTCGCTCATCGGCCCGTCCGGCTGCGGCAAGTCGACGCTGCTGCGACTCAGCTCGCGCCTCGACCAGCCGTCGTCCGGCGAGATCGACTTCCGCACCGACAGCGTCGGCTACGTCTTCCAGGACGCCACCCTCATGCCGTGGCGCTCCGTGCGCCGCAACGTCGCGCTCCTCGCCGAGCTCGCCGGCACCAGCCGCGCCGCCACCACCGAGGCCGTCGACGCCGCGCTGGCCACCGTCGGCCTCACCGACTTCGCCGACCACCTCCCGCGCCAGCTCTCCGGCGGCATGAAGATGCGCGCCAGCCTGGCCCGGTCGCTGGTGCTGCGCCCCGAGGTCTTCCTCTTCGACGAGCCGTTCGGCGCCCTCGACGAGATCACCCGCGGCCGGCTCAACCTGGTGCTGATGGACCTCTTCCTCGAGCACCGGTTCGCCGGGCTGTTCGTGACCCACTCCGTCGAGGAGGCGGTCTTCCTGTCCACCCGGGTCTTGGTGATGTCGGCGCGGCCTGGACGGATCGTGGAGGAGATCGAGGTGCCCTTCGCCTTCCCGCGCTCGCTCGACCTGCGCTACACGCCCGCCTTCGCCGAGCTCGCCGGCCGGGTCGCGAAGGCGCTGGAGGCCGCGTCGTGACCGCGCTCGAGCCGACCCCGGCCGCCCCCGTGCTGCCCGACCCCGGCGCCGACGCCCCGCCGTCCGCCGCGCGCCCGAGCCGCCTGCGCCACCTGGCCGCGGTCCTCGTGCCGCCCCTGCTCGTGCTCGCCGTCGTCGTCGTCGCGTGGTACGTCGTCAGCCTCGTCGTCCTCGACGAGCGGGAGGCCTTCCTCCTGCCGCCGCCGCACGAGCTGTGGACCGACGCGTTCGCCGACCCCGAGATCCGCGCCGACATCCTCGACGCCCTCTGGGTCACCACCCAGACCGCGCTCATCGGGCTGGCCATCTCGGTGGCGATCGGCCTGGTGCTCGCCGTGGCGATGGCGCGGGCCAAGTGGGTCGAGCGGTCGCTCTACCCGTACGCCGTGTTCCTCCAGTGCGTGCCGATCCTCGCGATCGTGCCGCTCATCGGCTTCTGGTTCGGCTACGAGATGTTCGCCCGGGTGCTGGTGTGCGTGATCATCAGCCTCTTCCCGCTCATCATCAACCCGCTCCAGGGCCTGCTCGGCGCCGACCGCGGGCTGCACGACCTGTTCACCCTCAGCCACGCCTCGACCTGGACCCGTCTGGTCAAGCTGCAGCTGCCGGCCGCGCTGCCCGACATCTTCGTCGGCCTCCAGATCGCCGCAGGTCTCTCGGTCGTCGGCGCCACGGTCGGCGACCTGTTCTTCGGCCGCGGCGCCATCGGGCTGGGCCTGCTGATCCAGCGCTACAGCTCGCGGCTGCAGTCGGCCGAGTTGCTGGCCACGGTGCTCGTCGCCTGCCTGCTCGGCCTGGTCGTCTTCTGGTTCTTCGGCGCCCTCGGCCGGCAGGTCGTCGGTCGCTGGTCGACCGCCTGGGGAGCCAGCTAGGGCCCCGCCCGACGCCCGGACTCCGGGCCCACCGATCCCTCTCGGGACGCACCGCCCCGAGGACGTGGCAGCGCTGCGCCGTCCTCACCCCGCCGTACCCGCTCCACCTCCGTCCGCCCGCACGATCGTCCGCTCGCCGCCGCGAAAGGAAACCCCATGAAGAAGCACAGCCCGAGGCGCCCGCTGCTCGCCGGGACCGCCCTGCTCGTCTGCGCCACCGTCCTCACCGCCTGCGGTGGCGACGACGAGCCCGCCGTGGAGGCGTCCGGCGAGGGTGCCCTCGCCGACGTGTGCCCCGCCAACGTCGTCATCCAGGCCGACTGGGAGCCGGAGGCCGAGCACGGCGGCATCTACGAGCTCGTCGGCGACGACTACGTCATCGACACCGACGCCAAGAAGGTCACCGGCAACCTGGTGTCCGGCGGCGAGGACACCGGAGTGAGCGTCGAGATCCGTATCGGCGGCAGCACCGTCGGCTACCAGTCGGCGCAGTCGCTGCTCTACCAGGACAGCGACATCCTGCTCGGCTACGGCCGGGTCGGCGACCAGCTCGTCGCGCAGGCCGACACCCCGGTCACGGCCGTGCTGTCGACCATGGACAAGAGCCCCTACGCCATCTACTGGGACCCCGAGACCTTCCCGGACGTGGAGACGATGGCCGACCTCCAGGACGTCGACACCACCATCTACGTCGGCTCGCTGCCCGAGACCTGGATCGACTACCTGATCGGCGAGGGCGTCCTCGACGAGTCGCAGATCGACCGCAGCGACGCCGCGAAGCCGGCGACGTTCGTCTCCGGCGGCGGCGAGTACGCCGAGGTCGGCTTCATCACCGCCGAGCCGTTCATGTACGAGTTCGAGATCCCCGAGTGGGGCAAGCCGGTGAGGGGCGACCTGGTCGCCGACAACGGCTACGAGGAGTACTTCCAGGCGCTCTCCGTGCGCTCGGACGACGTCGAGGGCCAGGCCGACTGCCTCTCCGCGCTGGTCCCGGTCATGCAGCAGGCGCAGGTCGACTACGCCGAGGACCCGTCCGAGACCAACGAGCTGATCGTCGAGCTCGTCGAGGAGTACGACACCGGCTGGGTCTACACCGCCGAGGCCGCGGAGTACGCCCACGACCAGGGCCTGGAGATCGGGATCGTCGCGGACGGCTCCGACGGCGTCATGGGCTCCTTCGACGAGGCCCGCGTCCAGGGTCTGATGGACATCGTCGGTGAGTACGCCGGCGTCGACACCGCCGCGTTCACGCCGGAGGAGATGGCGACCAACCAGTTCCTGGACGACTCCATCTCGCTGGGCTGACGCAGCCCGCACCACCCGCAGCACCGCACCGTCCCCCTCGCGCGGGGGCGCCGGCCCATCGACGACCGGCGTCCCCGCGCACCCCTCCACCGCGCGACGCCCGACCCCAGGAGGTCCGATGAGCCCCGACGCCCTGCTGCCGTCGGCCCGCCTGCCCGGCTCGCAGCGCAAGATTCGCGCGCCGTTCGTGCTCGACCCGAGCCTGTGCCTGTACTCCCCGCAGTCCAACGTCGACGCGCTCTCCCATCCGCGGGTCGCCGGCTGGCTGGAGAAGGTGCAGCACCACTGGGGGCCGACGCCCGTGCCCGGTGCCGACCGCGGCCGGCTCGCGCTGCTGCTGCCGTGCACGAAGTACAAGCCCTACCCGACCTCCCGTGAGCACCGCGCGGTCAACGCGGCGCTCCAGGCGGCCGGCTGGCGCCCGGCGGCGTCATACGACGGCCCGACCGAGCTGCTCGCCGTCCTCGACGACGACGAGCACCCCGACCTGCTCGCCACCGCGCCGCTGGTGCGCGACGGCGTCGTGCTCGACCGGTTCGTCATCTCCGAGCCGCTCGCGCTCGTCCCCTACGAGCTGACCCTGTACGCCGACGGCGAGCAGTCGCCCGCCACGTCGTACGACGACCCCGGGCTCTTCGTGGCGCGCGGCACCTCGGTGTCGCCCGAGCGGTCCGACTGCACCGCCCGGCCGCGGCCCGACGGATCGTGGGCGTGGGGACCGGCCGAGCGGGAGGCGTACGTGGTCATGCACAACGCGATGGCCGCCGCGCTCACGACCGCGCTGACCCGGCTGGCGCCGCACTACGGGCGGGTGCTCGCCTGGGTGTCGCCCGGACTCACGCACCGCAGCTTCCTCGCCGACGACGCGCTCCGGCTGGCCGAGGGCATGTCGCGCACCCGCCGCGGCACCTCGGGGGTCCTGACCCTGCGCGGCGTGCTCGACGAGGCGCCCGGCCTGCTCGACGTGATGCCCGACGAGAAGCAGATCCACGCGGCGCGCGAGGCGCTCGCGCAGCGGCTCGAGGACGAGCGCCGACCGCACGGCGAGGCGTCCGTGCGGGCCGTCTTCGCCCGCGGCGACGGCCACGACACCCCGCTCGGGCTGCCCGAGCTGGCCGCGCTCCTGGTCGCCCGGCTCGACGAGGAGGCCGAGGCGCTGGGGGTGGTCGGGTGACCCGGCGCGAGATCCGCGCCGCCGGCGACGGGGCCGTGCTCGGGGCGGTCCCGCTGCTCGACGTGGAGGACGTGCCCGGCGTCGTCGCGCGGGCGCGGGCCGCCCTGCCCGACTGGTCGGCCGCCGCCCCGCACCAGCGGGCCGCGGTGCTGACCGCGGCCGCCGACGCGCTCGCGGCCGTCGCCGACGGGCTCGGCGACCGCCACGCCCGCGAGTCCGGGAAGATCGGCCCCCAGGCGCACCACGAGGTGCGCGGCGCCGTCTCGCTGCTGCGCCGCAACGCCGAGCTCGGCCGCACCCTCGTCGGCGAGCTCGCCCCGACCGGCTCGCTGCCCGGCGGCGAGCAGGACCTCACCATCGTCGAGCGGGTGCCGCTGGGCGTCGTCGTCGCCGTCATCCCGTTCAACTTCCCCGTCGAGCTCACGATGGAGAAGGCCGCCGCGGCGCTCGCCGTGGGCAACACCGTCGTGGTCAAGCTGCCCCCGCAGAACCCGCTCGCCACCCTCGAGGCGCTCGAGGTCCTCGAGGCGCACCTGCCCGCCGGCGTCCTCCAACACGTGTACGCCGACACCCCGGCCTCGGCGGCCCTGTGCGCCGCCGACGGGGTCGACGCGGTCTCGCTCACCGGCTCGGTCGGCGCGGGCGTCGCCGTCGCCCGGGCCACCGCGCACCGGCTGCGCCCGCTGCACCTGGAGCTCGGCGGCAACGGCGCCGCGGTCGTGCGCGCCGACGCCGACCTCGACCACGTCGTCTCCGAGACCCTGCGCGGCCGGCTGCTGATGAACGGCCAGGCCTGCGCCGCCACGAAGCGCGTCATCGCCGACCGCGCGGTCGCCGAGGAGCTGACCGACCGCCTCGTCGCCGCCCTCGCCGACGTACGACCGGGCGACCCGCTGGCCGAGGGCGTGCGGCTCGGGCCGCTCATCGACGCCGCGGCCGCCGCCCGTATCGAGGAGCAGGTGCAGCGGGCCGTCGCCGACGGGGCTCGCCGGGTGCTGGGCAGCGCGCCGGACGGGGCGTGGTTCGCGCCGACCGTCCTCGCCGACGTCCCCGCGCACGCGGCGCTGCTGCACGACGACGAGGTCTTCGGACCGGTCGTGCCGGTGACCGCCGTCGACTCCGACGAGGAGGCGCTGGCGCTGGCCAACGACACCAGCCTGCGGCTCACCGCCGCGGTCTTCTCCGCCGACCTCACCACCGCGCTGGCGATGGCCGGCCGGCTCGACTTCGGCGGCGTCGTCGTCAACGGCACCAACAACTACCGCCCGCCGGTCGTGCCCTTCGGCGGCGTCGACCTCGCCGGCGCCGGCCGCGAGGGTCTCGGCTGGACCCTGCACGACCTCACCCGCACCCGGTTCATCGCGCTGCGCGGGGTCCGCCCCGCCGGCGTGGCGCCGGTGGTCGGGCCCGCCCCGCACGAGGAGACGCGATGACGACCGATATCACCGGCCCGGCGCCGACGAGCACCCTCACGGCGCACGAGGTCGCCGAGGACTACCGCGACCGGTTCGTGCAGCGGCTCAGCCAGAACGTGCCCGGCCGCAAGGAGTTCGTCATCGGCTCGGCGTCCGGCTGCACGGTCACCGACGCCGAGGGCCGCACCTACCTCGACATGACCTCCGGCATCGGCGTGGCCAACGTCGGGCACTGCCACCCGAAGGTCGTCGCCGCCGTACAGGAGCAGGTCGCGCGCTACGCCCACGTCAACGTCTACGGCCGGTTCGTGGTGCCCGAGCAGGTCGAGGTGGTCGACCGCCTGGTCGCCGCCGCCGGGCCGCCGTTCGACGCGGCGTACCTGCTGTCCACCGGCGCCGAGGCCAACGAGGCCGCGCTCAAGCTGACCCGCAAGCTCACCGGCCGACCGAAGTTCGTCGCCTTCGAGCGGGCGTACCACGGGCGCTCGTTCGGGGCGCTGTCCGTGTCGTGGCGCGAGGAGTGGCGGCGGCCGTTCGAGCCGCTGCTGCCCGAGGTCGAGTTCGTGCCGTACGACGACCTGGCCGCCGCCGCGCGGGCGGTCGACGGGCGCACCGCCGCGGTCATCGTCGAGCCCATCCAGGGCGAGGGCGGCATCCGGGTGCCCTCGGACGACTTCCTGCCCGGCCTGCGCCGGCTCTGCGACGACGCCGGCGCGCTCCTGGTCGTCGACGAAGTGCAGGGCGGCATGGGCCGGTCGGGTCGCTGGTTCGCCCACCAGCACTGGGACGTGCGGCCCGACGTCATCACCACCGCCAAGGCCACCGGCGGCGGGCTGCCGCTGGCGGCGGTGCTGGCGACGGCGGAGATGTTCGCGACGTTCAGCGACCCGCCGCTGTCGCACCTCACCACGATGGGCGGCAACCCGGTCGCCTGCGCGGCCGGCGTGGCGGCGTACGACGTGATCGTCGAGGAGGGCCTGCTCGCGCACGCCACCGAGGTCGGCGAGCATCTGCGCGCCGGGCTGCGCGCGCTCGGCGAGCAGCACCCCGACCTGCTCGTCGACGTCCGCGGCAAGGGCCTGTGGTGCGCGTTCGAGGTGTCGGTCGACGCCAACCCGCTCGTGGCCCGGATGCAGGAGCTCGGCGTGCTCGTCGGGTCGGTGCTCAACCAGGCCGGGACGGTGCGGATCATGCCGCCGCTGGTCATCACGCGCGCGCAGGTCGACCACTTCCTCGACGTGCTCGCGACGGTGCTGGGGGAGTCCACCGCGTGAGCGCCTCGTCGTTCCTCGTCCGGGGCCGCTACGTGCTGACCATGGCCGGGCTCGCCCCGCCGCACGAGCGCGACCGCACGCCCGGCGTGCACCTCGACGGCGTCGTCGCCGACGGTGCCGTGCTGGTGCGTGACGGCGCGGTCGTCGAGGTCGCGGCGTACGACGTGCTGCGCGCCGAGCACCCCGACCTGCCGGTGCACGGCGACGGCACCGGCGTCGTGCTGCCCGGCCTGGTCTCGACGCACACGCACCTGTCGGAGGCGCTGGCGACCGGGATGGGGTCGGAGCTGTCGCTGTTCGAGTGGGGCGAGGGGATCGTCGGTCCGCTCGGCGCCGTGCTGACCCGCGAGGACGCCGCCGAGGGCACCGCCCTGCGGGCGGTCGAGATGCTGCTGTCGGGCGTCACCACCGTCAACGACATGTTCTGCCACGGCCACCTCGGGTCGCTGGCCACGCTCGGCGTCGTCGACGGCCTCGAGCGCAGCGGCATGCGCGGCGTGGTGTCGTTCGGCCCGGAGGACGTCGAGCTCGCCGAGCCCGGGACCGCCCGGCAGGGCGAGGTCGTGGAGACCGTGATGGCCGAGCACCACGCGCTCGCTGCGCGGACCGCCACCGCCGGGCTGGTCGACTTCCGGATGGGCGTCGGCACCCTGCTCGGGCAGTCGGACGCGCTGCTCGCCGCCGGGGTCGCCGCCGCGCAGGAGCACGGGTGGGCGGTGCACACCCACCTCGCCGAGGTGCGTGAGGAGCTGACGACCGCCCAGCACCGGTGGGGACGACGGACGGTCCCGCACGCGGAGGCGATCGGGCTGCTCGACGTACCGCTCGTCGCCGGGCACGCCGTCTGGGTCACCGAGTCCGACGTCGCCGTGCTGGCCCGTCGCGGCGTCGCCGTCGCGCACAACCCGGTCGCCAACATGATCCTCGCCTCCGGCGTCTGCCCCGTCCCGCGGCTGCGCGCCGCCGGCGTCGTCGTCGGCATCGGCACGGACGGTGCTGCGTCCAACGACAGCCAGGACATGCTCGGCGCGGTCAAGGCCGCCGCCCTGCTCCAGAAGGTGCACCACCTCGACGCGCAGGTCGTCGACGCGCTCGACGTGCTGACCATGGCCACGATCGACGGGGCGCGGGCGCTCGGGCTCGACCACCTCGTCGGCTCGCTGGAGCCCGGCAAGCGCGCCGACGTCGTGCTCCTCCAGGACACCGTCGACGTCGCCGTGCTGCACGACCCGGTCAGCCAGGTCGTGTACGGCGCCTCGCCCCGCTCGGTGCGCTCGGTCTGGGTGGACGGGCGGCTCGTGGTCGACGACCACCGGTGCCTCACCGTCGACGAGGCCGCGCAGGTGGCGCGGTGCCGGCCGCTGGTGGAGCGGATCGCCGTCGGCTCGGGCCTGCGGGCCGCGGGGCACTCGGTGGCGGGCGGGTCGCGGTGACCGGGCGCCGGGTCGTCGTGGTCGGCGCCGGGCACCAGGGCCTGGTCGCCGCTCTGCACCTCGCGCGTTCCGGCTGCGACGTCACCGTCGTCGAGCAGGGCACCGAGCCGGGCGGCTGCGTGTGGACCGAGACCCGCGCCGACGGCGTCGTCGTCGAGCGCGGTGCCTACGAGCACGGCGGGGTGCTGGCCACCGCGCTGGACCTCGGGCTCGACCACCCGGCGCTCGGCGAGCGCGCTGTCACCTACCGCGAGCACCCGGTCGCCACCGGGTTCGTCTTCGGCGACGGGGAGAGGCGGGTGTTCCGCACCGACCTCGACGCGACGCTCGCCGACCTCGGGGACGACGTCGACGGCTACCGCGCGATGGTGACGCGGGCCGACGTGCTCTTCGGGATGCTCGACGCCTTCGACGAGCCGCCCACCCTCACCCGGGTCGCCTCGAGCCTGGTCGACCTGCCCGGCGGCGACGACCTCCTGCGCACCTTGCTGCAGCCCGCGGAGGTCGTGGCGGCGGCGTACCTCGACGACCCGCACACGCGGGCCGCGGTCTGCCTCCAGGCCGCGCACGCCCAGGTGCCGGCGTGGGCGCCGGGGTCGGGGATGTTCGCGTTCCTGCTGCCGTCGTCGCACGGCGGTCCCGCGGTGCGGCCGGTCGGCGGCTCGAGGGCGCTCGTCGACGCGCTCGTGGCGGCACTCGAGCTGGCGGGCGGCGGGGTGCGGTGTGGCTCGGGCGTCGCCTCGATGCGGACCTCCGACGTGGCCGTCGCCGGCGCCGCGCCGCAGCCGGCCGCCGAGTCGCTGGTCGCTGCCGCGGGGGTGCCCGCGCGGGTCGGGGTGTTCGGTGGCGCGCCGGGCCGGCGCAGCGCCGTACCGGTCGGGGCCGACAGGCCGATCGGCGGTGAGCGTCCGGCGCTCGTCGTGCTGGACGACGGCACCACGTTCGAGGCCGACGTCGTCATCTCGACGGTCGGCCTGCCGCGCACGGCCGCGCTCATCACCGAGCCGGTGCCGCGGATGCGCGAGGCCGCGGACTCACTGCACTCGGGCCACTTCAACGTCGCCGAGCTGACCGTCACCGTCGTCACCGAACAGCCCGTCGCGCTGCCGATCGAGGACCCCGACGCGGTCTGGTACGCCGTCGCCGACCCGGCCGACGTGCGCACCGGGTTCGGCGAGATCCTCGCCGGCCGGCTGCCGTCGTCCCCGTGGTCGATGGTGTCGCAGGTGGCCCAGCCGGAGGGGGTCGCGGGCGGCGCGGTCTGGCTGTCGTCCGTCGTACCGCTCGAGAGGGCGGACGGGCCGTGGACGCCCGAGCGCGAGCGGGAGGCGGGCGAGCGGCTGGTCGACCACGTCGGCTCGGTGCTCGGCGTCGACCTGCGCGCCGGGCTGGTGGAGCTGGTCGTCTCCGGTCCTGCGACCTGGGCCCAGCGGATCGGCGGGGACGGCAGTCCCAACCACGTGGACCTGACCGTCGACCAGCTGCTCGGGTGGCGCCCGCCCGGCCACGCCGACCAGCGCACGGAACTGCCGTGGCTGTTCCTCGCCGGTGCGGGGGTGCATCCCGGGGGAGGGCTCTCGGGGGCGTCGGGCACCGCTGCCGCCGCGGCGGTGCTGGGGCGGCCGCGAGGTGCCGCCGGCGCAGCGGGCCGCGCGCGCGACGAGGTGCGGGGGCTGTGGCGCGGCTTCCAGGCCTACCGGACGATGCGCCGCGGGCAGGAGCGACCACGATGACCGACCTCCCCGTCGAGGCCGCCGGCCCCGGCACCTTCGACGTCATCGACCTGATGACCGGCTACCAGGCGGCGGCCGCGCTCACGGCGGCCGCGCGGCTCGGGGTGTGCGACCTGCTGGCGCGCGGGCCGGCCGACGCGGCGCGCGTGGCCGCCGAGCTCGGCACCGAGCCGCTGGCCACCCGGGCGCTGCTCGACGCGCTCGTCGGGCTGGGGCTGCTGGTCGCCGACGGCCCGCCGGACTCCCCGACGTACGTCGGCACGGTCGCCTCGCACCGGCTCGCCTCCGGCGGCGACCTGCGACTGGTCGCGGAGAAGGAGGCGTTCTTCGCGCGGGAGTGGCTGGACCTGGCTGAGTCCGTGCGGACGGGCACCCCGCGGCTGGCGCCGTGGCGCGAGCGGCTGGTGACCGACCCCGTCCGGGCGCGGGAGTTCCTGCGGGCACTCGTCGTGCTGGCCGACGAGACCGGTCCCGACCTGGCGTCCCTCGTCGGGCGCGGTGACCAGGTCGCCGACCTCGGCGGCGGGTTCGGCGCCTACGCGCTCCCGATGGCCGTCGCGGGCGCGCAGGTCGACCTCGTGGACCTGCCGACCGTCGCCGGCTGGGCGTCCGCGGAGCTGTCGACGCGCGCCTCGGCCCGAGGCTGGGGGCACGCTCTCCACCGGGTGACGCCGCTGTCGGTCGACCTGCTCGCGCCCGGCGCGTTCGACGTCCTCGGTCGTGGCCGGTACGACGTCGTCCTGCTGTCGCACCTGCTCCACGACCACGACGACATCGACTGCCGCCGCCTCGTCGCCGCCGCGGCCGACCTGGCCCGGCCCGGCGGCCGGGTCGTCGTCTTCGAGCTCCCCGGCGACCCGCCGGGTGCCTTCGGCCCGATGTTCGACCTGATGATGCGCGTCGAGACCCCGGGTCGTGCACGCCGTCGGTCCGAGCTCGCTGCTCTGCTGTCGGGGGCTGGGCTCGTCGACGTACGGGTGCTGGAGCAGTTCGCCGCACCCGCGGGCGTGCTCGAGGGGGTCCGCCCCGACTGAGGCGGTCGAGCCCGACCGAGCGTCCCTCCGGGGGTTGAGCGCGACCGAGCGCCAGCATCGCCGGAGGTTGAGCCCGACCGAGCACCAGCGAGGGAGGAAGTCGAAACCCCCGCCGCCCGACCGCCAACCGCATCCACAGCCAGCCCTGCGAGCCAGGGCCGACTGTCGGTGGTCGCACCTACAATCGAGACATGCGAAAAGCACTCCTGACCTGCGACAACGAGCCGACTCCGGTCGGTCTCGTCGCCGCCGTCAGGGCTG
>PBYI01000050.1 GCA_002729525.1 Nocardioides sp. | reverse complement strand
GCCGAGCGGCCGAGCGCTGCGACCTCGACCACATCGAGCCCTACGCCGACGGCGGACCTACCTCGACGAAGAACCTCGCGCCGCTGTGCAGGCGTCACCACCGGATGAAGACCCACGCCCGCTGGCGATACAGGCGCAGACCCGACGGAGTCTTCGAGTGGACCGGCCCGATGGGCCAGGTCTTCGAGGTCGACGACCGCACCCATCCGGACGTCGAGTAGCCACGTACGTCGAGTAGCCACGTACGTCGAGTAGCCACGTACGTCGAGTAGCCACGTACGTCGAGTAGCCCGGTCCCGAGGAACGAGAGACCGGACTACTCGCGACGCCCGCACCCGACCGCTTCGCGCACCCCCGGTGGTCGCCCGCACCTGTCGTCTCACCCCGTCTCGGTACGGCCGCTGCGCTCCTGCGTCGCTCCGCGACCTACTCGACGACCGGAGCCCACCCAGGTGGTTGAGCCGGGCGAGCGAAGCGAGTCCGCGTCGAGGCCACCGCGAGCCGAGCCCCGGCCGCGACCGCGGTGGTCACCCGCGCCGGTCGTCTCACCGCGCCTCGACACGGCCGCTGCGCTCCCGCGTCGCTTCGCGGCCTACTCGACGACCGGGTCTGGTTTCGACGCCTCCCTCACGAAGGGCTCGGTCGGGCTCAACCACCTGGACGGCGAGCGCGGTTCTCCCCCACCCGCCCGCGCGATGTCCCTAGGCTCACCCCCGTGGCCCGACGGACGCTGAGGGACCGCCTGGAGGAGCACCCTCGCGGCCAGGCGGCGAGACGACGTCTCGACGCGTTCCTGGCGACGCCGCTGGGGCGGCTGGCGTGGGCGATGTACGAGGTGCGACTGCGCGACCGGGCGCTGACCCTCGCGGGCCAGGCGTTCATCGCGCTGGTGCCGCTGCTGGTCGTCATCGCCAGCTGGCTGGGCAGCACGGGCGGGGAGGCGCTGGGCGACTACCTGGTGCGCTCGTTCGAGCTGGAGGGCGACACCGCCGACGCGGTGCACACGCTGTTCTCCCGACCACCGGACGCCTCATCGGGCACCTCGGTGCTGAGCCTGGCGATCCTGCTGGTCTCGGTGAGCTCGTTCGGGCGGGCGCTGCAACGCACCTACGAGGTCGCCTGGGGTCTCCCGGCACGCGGCCGCAGCCGCGCGGTCCGCGGCGCGCTCGGCACCCTGGCCCTGCTGGTCACCATGACCGCCGTCATCCTGGTGAAGAACCTCATCGGCGGCTGGCCGGCCGGCGCGCTGCTGGTCGTACCGGTGCAGCTGGCGGTCGCGATCCCCGGCTGGTGGCTGCTCACCCGCCTGCTGCTCAACCTCCGCGTCGGCTGGTGGTCGACGCTCCCCGGAGCGGTCGTCAGCGCCGTCGCGCAGGTGCTCACCGGGTGGGCCGGCGCCGTGTGGGTGCCGCGCCTCATCGAGCACCACTCCGAGCGGTACGGCGTGGTCGGCGTCGCCGTCGCGCTCGTCTCCTGGCTCGTCGTGATCGGGTTCGTGACCGTCGCGGCCGCGGTGGCCGGCGCCTGGGCGAGCAGCGGGCTGGCGACGTACACGGGGCGGTGGAGCCGGCCTCAGCCCTCCGCGGGCCGCGTCGAGCCGTAGCCCCGCGCGAGCGCGGCCTCGATCACCGCGACCTGCTGGGCCTCGCTGAGCTCGCGCGGCTCCCCGATCGCCCGCGCCCGGTGGTAGAGGTCGGCCGCCCACTCCAGCAGCAGCGCGTTCTCGACCGCCTTCGCCAGCGTCGCCCCGGCCGCGACCGTGCCGTGGTGGGCGAGGATCGCCGCCTGCTTGCCGGACATCGCCTCGTGCACGGACGCCGCGAGCTCGGGCGTGCCGAACACCGCGAACGGCGCCACGCGCACGGCTCCCCCGATCGAGAGCTGCTGGTAGTGCACGCAGGGCAGCTCGTCGACGACCAGCGACAGCGCGGTCGCGACCACGGAGTGCGTGTGCACCACCGCGCCGCCGCGCTCGCGCAGCACGGTCAGGTGCAGGTCGAGCTCGGACGTCGCGGCCAGCGGCCCGGCGAGGTGGACACCGTCGAGGTCGACGACGGCGACGTCCTCGGCCCGCGCCTCGGCGAGCACCATCCCGGTGGGGGTGATCGCCACCTCGGTGCCGGTCGGCCCGTCGAGCACCAGGCTGACGTTGCCCGCCGTACCGACCAGCAGGCCCTCCTCGGCCAGCCGGCGGCTCGCGGCGGCCACGGCCTCCTGCGCGACCTCGCGCGGCGTACCGCTCCCGACCTGCCCCGCGTGCTCAGCGTGCTCAGCGTCCACGCCGCGATCCTGCCGGTCGCGACCGCCGAGCACTAGGCCGGGTCGGGCTCCCTGCGCTCCGTGGGCTCCGTGGGCTCCGCGGGCGAGGCGGGCTCCTCGTCGGGCGGTGACACGTCCACCTTCTCCGCCTTCGACGGCGTGCCGATGAGCGCCCCGAACCACCGCACCTGCGGGTCGGCGTCGACGAACAGCTCGCGCACCAGCAGGGTCGCGGGGACGGCGAGGACCGTGCCGATCGGTCCGAGCACGAAGCCCCAGACGACCAGCGACAGGAACGTGATGCTGGCCGAGAGGCCCACAGCGTCGCCGACCAGCTTGGGCTGGATGACGGACTGGATGACGACGTTGATGACCGAGTACGCCGCGATCACGCCGATCATCAGCCCCGGCCCTCCCTCGAGCAGCGCGATGATCGCCGGCGGCACCAGGCCGAGCACGAACCCGATGTTGGGCACGTAGTTGGTCACGAACGCCAGCAGCCCCCACAGCAGCGCGCCCGGCACACCGAGCGCCCACAGCAGGGTCGTGTCGATGACCGCGACGATCAGTCCGAAGACCGTGGAGACGACCAGGTAGGTGCGCGTGCCCTGGGCGAAGTTCTCCAGCGCCTCGACGAACTCCGGGCGGCTTCCCTTGAGCGAGGCGAGGTTCTGGCCGAACGTGCCCGCGTCGAGGCAGACGAAGAGCACCAGGGTCACGATGAAGACGAGGTTGCCGGCCAGCGACACGGTGCCGAGCAGCACGGTCGTGACCACGCCGGCGAGCCGGCCGAGGTCGAAGGAGTCGAGGATCGCCGCGGTCTGCTCCGACCCGACACCGACGCCCTCGAGCCACACCGCCACGTCGTCGAGCAGGCGGACCATCTCGTCCTGGTACGACGGCACGAGGGCGGCGAACCGGGCGATGGCGACCAGCATGGAGGCTGCGAGCCCGAGCAGGATCACGTAGACGACCAGCACCGACACCGTGGTCGCCACCCAGCGCGGCAGCCCCCGGCGGGCCAGCCCGCTGCGCACCGGGCTCGCGGTGATCGCCAGCACGACCGCAAGGAACGCCGGTCCGACGATGCCGGAGATCCCGCGTACGCCGGCGACGGTGATGGTGGCCGCGGCGAGGCCGACGAGGATGACGACCCCGCGTGGGAGTCCGCCGGTGAGTCGGGTGGCCGTGGTGCCGGTGTCGCTCATGCGTCGCCTCCTGCAGATGGTGCCGGCCCCGTCAGACGGGTGCGGAGCCGGCCGGACATGACCGCGAGCGAGGACGCGACGAAGACGACGTCGAAGACCATCTGCACGGACACGAGGGCACGCGCGGTCTGACCCTGCGCGTGGACATCGCCGAGGCCGACCGTGGTCAGCACCTGCAACGTGAAGTAGAGCGAGTCGACCCGGGTGGAGAGGTCGTGGAACTCCCCCGGCCGCGCCGTCTCCAGCGCGACGTAGCCGAGCGCGAAGACGACCACCGCGAGGAGCAGCAGCATCGCGACGCTGGGGACGCCCACCGGCGCGTCGCCGCGCACGTGGTGGACGATCTGGCTGGTCAGCGCCCAGCCGAGGACGACCGCACCGAGCACGGTGATCAGCACCGAGGAGAACGGCGCGGACGTCGTCCAGTCGACAGGGACGGCGAAGTAGACGAGGAGTACGCCGACGAGGGTGGCCAGCGGGCGGACGGTGCTCAACCACCCGCTCCCTCGACCACGGGCGCGGCCAGGTCCGACCGGTCGGGCAGGTCCCGCCGGTGCCCCAGCGCCTCCAGCATCGCGACCAGCTCGCGGTGCAGCGCGGCGGCGCCGACGACGGTGTCCTCGGCCCGCCACAGCCGGGTCGGGGCGACGACGGTGCCACGGTCCTGCCAGCCGCCGAGCCCGCCGTGGCAGCCGACGAGGTCCTCGAAGGCCAGCACCTCGTCGGTGCTCGGGTCGACGGCGGAGTTGACGTACAGGTCGGGCGCGGTGGGGTCCGACAGCGCCTCGGCGAGCACGGCGCCCGCGTGCGCGGGCCAGCCGGCGAGCGGGTCGTCGCCGCGCACCTCGCCGGTCGCCAGCACCCGGCTCCCGCCGGCGCCGTGCACGACCGGGCCGTCGGTGGCCGAGACGCCCGCGACCATCCCGACGCCCGGGTGCTCGGCCAGCCCGGCGCGCAGCCGCGGCCAGCGCTCGTCGAGGTCCTCGAGCGTCAGTCGCTCGTCGCCGCCCGCGTACACGAGTCCGAGGTTGCCCGAGCCGAGCACCACCGGTCCCGGTGACGCGCCGTCGGGGCCCGCATCGACCTGCTGGCGGGCGCGGTACCGGCGCGCCACCCGGCCGAGCAGCGACGTACGCCCGGTGTCGTCGGCGTCGTCGGGGTCGTGCGACGACACGTCCTCGGCGATCGAGCCGGCCCGGCCCCAGCCCTCGACCGGCTCACCGACCCAGGCGACGTCGTCGTCCATCAGCCGACGGCAGACCGCGTCGAGGCCCTCGCCGTGCGCGTCGGCGAACGGGGTGCCGGTCGACTGGCCGTGGTCGGAGAGCAGCACGATCTCGTAGTCCCGGGGCGCGACGGCGACCAGGCGCTCCAGCACGGCTACCACCTGGTCGAGGTCGACCAGCACGCCCAGCGACTCCAGCCGGGTCGGTCCGGCGTGGTGGGCGACCTCGTCGTAGTCGACGAAGTCGACGTACACGCTGCGCCGGCCGGCCCCGAGCTCGCGAGCGACGACGAGCAGGTTGAGGTCGCGCAGCAGGCCGTTGGTGACGGCGCGCAGACCGGTGAAGACCCACGGACGGTGGATGCGGGGCACGACGTCGCGGCGGACCTGGCGGCGGGCCTGGTGCCGCTCGCGGACAACCTCGGCGAGCGCCCGCGACACGGTCCGGGCCAGCCCGTCGGGCCGGGCCACGAACGCCGCGAGCGCGCGCCGGGTCGCGAGCGCGCCGCGGCCGGGCTCGATCCGGCTCATCACCATCGAGGAGCGCCCGGCGTCGCCGGAGAACAGGTTGCTGACCGAGGTGCCGTCGTCGGCGAGCAGGCCGCGGCCGTCGGAGCCGCGTGCCTCGATGATCCGGGCGTCGGCCGGCCGGTTGGCGACCAGCACCCGGCCGAGCTCACGGTCGTGCCAGCGGAACGCCGGTACGCCGGACGACGTGCCGTGCAGGATGCCGAGCTGGCTGGCCGGGGTCGTGCAGGGCAGCTGCACCTGCCACTCCCGCGCCACGTGCGACCCGTCGTCGACCCAGCGGCGCACCGTCGGCATCAGGCCGGCCTGCAGCGCCCAGCGCAGCAGCGGGTAGGGCACCCCGTCGAGCTGCACGAAGAGCATGCCGGTCACGTCGGCGTCGGGCAGCGGCTCGGCCCTGCGGCGCGGACGCACCTCGCGCTCGAGCGCGGCGACGAAGGAGTCGGGCGTCCCAGCGGTCAGCAGCCACTCCAGCCCGGTGACGAACGCGGCGACCAGCCAGGCGGCCGCCAGCAGCGTCGCCCAGGAGTCGTAGGAGACGCCGGGCACCACCGCGAGCGCCACGTGCAGCACGGCCGCCTGCCCGACCAGGGCGAGCAGCACGACCCCGACCCAGCCGACGACCGCGGCGAGCAGCGACAGCACCGGACGCAGCACCGCGCCGACCACGCCGAGCACCGCGGCGGCGTACGCCCACGAGCGCCAGCCGTCGGCCGACAGCCCGGGCAGCACGTCACCGGCGACCGCGAGCGCGACGGTGCCGACGCCCCAGGCGACCAGGAGCCGGCCGAGGTCGCCCCAGCTGGCCGTTCGGGCACGTCCGGCGCGACCGGTACGACGAGGCACGGGGGGCACGGTCCCACCCTGCCGTCGCCGCGTCCAGCGGCCCATCACCCGCGGCGGGTGAGGGCACCCCGCGACGCCCGCGCCACGATGGAGCGCTCGGCGCGTCTCGGCCCGAGGAAGGACGCACCCCGGAGGACCCGTGACCGACGCGCTCGACCGCACCCGACTCCCCCTCGCCGCACCGCCGGTCCACCAGGACACGCCGCTCGACGCGCGCGACGCACGTCCGACCGCCCCGGCGACCCCGACCCGTCCGCCGGCCGGGGCGCCGAACGTCCTCATCGTGCTGATCGACGACATGGGGTTCGGGGCGAGCAGCGCCTTCGGCGGCCCGTGCGCCATGCCGGCGGCCGAGCGCATGGGCGACGAGGGCGTCCGGTTCACCCGGTTCCACACCACCGCGCTGTGCTCGCCGACTCGGCAGGCCCTGCTCACCGGTCGCAACCACCACACCGCCAACATGGGCGTCATCGCCGAGGTCGCCACCTCCGCCCGCGGCTACACCGGGGTCCGGCCGGACGACTGCGCCACCCTCGCCCAGGTGCTCCGCATGAACGGCTACGCCACCGCGGCGTTCGGCAAGATGCACCAGACCCCGCCCTGGGAGACGAGCCCCTCGGGCCCCTTCGACCGTTGGCCGACCGGCGAGGGCTTCGACCGCTTCTACGGCTTCCTCGGCGGCGACACCCACCAGTACACGCCGGCGCTGGTCGAGGGCACCACGCCCATCGAGCCGCCGCGCACCCCCGAGGACGGCTACCACCTGTCCGAGGACCTCGTCGACCAGGCGATCGCCTGGACCTCGACGGTGGGTGCCCTCACGCCGGACAAGCCGTGGTTCACCTACCTCGCCTTCGGCGCCACCCACGCACCGCACCACGCTCCCGAGGAGTACCGGCTGCGCTACCGCGGCGCCTTCGACCACGGCTACGACGTGCAGCGTGAGCGCACGCTGGCGCGGCAGAAGGAGCTCGGCGTCGTGCCGCCCGACGCCGAGCTCACCGCGCCCAACCCCCACATCCCGTCGTACGCCGACCTCACCGACGAGGACCGCGCGGTCGGCAACCGCCTCTTCGAGTCGTACGCCGCCATGGCGACGCACACCGACGACCAGGTCGCCCGGCTGCTGACCGTCCTCGAGGAGCGGGGCGTCCTCGACGACACCCTGGTGCTCTACGTGCTCGGCGACAACGGCGCGTCGGCCGAGGCGGGCGCCTACGGCACCTTCAACGAGATGGCCTACCAGAACGACGTGGCCATGACGACCGCGCAGATCCAGGCCAGGCTCGAGGAGATCGGCGGCCCGACCGCCTTCAACCACGTCCCGGCCGGCTGGGCGCACGCGCTCAACACGCCGTACCAGTGGAGCAAGATCGTGGCCTCGCACTGGGGAGGCACCCGCACCGGCGTGATCGCCCGGCTGCCCGGCCGGATCCCCGCCGGCGAGGTGCGCGAGCAGTTCACCCACGTCATCGACGTGGTGCCGACCGTGCTCGAGCTCGCCGGGATCCCCGAGCCGACGTCGGTGTCCGGCGTACCGCAGACGCCGCTGGAGGGCACGAGCTTCCTGTACGCCGCCGACGACGCGGCAGCGCCCGAGCGCCACGACACGCAGTACTTCGAGATCGCCGGCAACCGGGGCATCTACCACCGCGGCTGGGCCGCGGTCACCCAGCACCTCCTCCCCTGGCCGGACCGGTCCTACCCGGTGCCGGCGTTCACGGACGACACCTGGGAGCTCTACGGGCCCGACGACTGGACACAGCCCGCGACCTGGCCGCGGAGATGCCCGACAAGCTCCGCGAGCTCCAGGACCGGTTCCTCGTCGAGGCGGCGAAGTACCACGTGCTGCCGCTGGACGACCGGCAGCGGGAGCGGTTCGACCCCAAGGTCGCGGGGCGCCCGGACCTGATGTTCGGTCGCACGACGATGACGCTGCACCCCGGCATGACCCGCCTGAACGAGAACGCGGTGCCCAACGTCAAGAACACGTCGTTCACCGTGGCCTGCCGCCTCGACCTGCCCGCCGAGCCGGCCGACGGCGTGCTCGTCGCCCAGGGCGGAGGGTTCGGGGGGTGGACCCTCTACCTCGACGCGGGCACGCCCGTCTACGTGCACAACTTCGTCGGGCTGGAGTCGTTCACGGTGCGCGGCGACCGGGCGCTGGGCCCCGGCGAGCAGGTCCTGGTGCTGCGCTTCGACTACGACGGCGGCGGGGCAGGCCGCGGCGGCGACGTCCGCTTCCTCCTGGACGGGGCGGAGGTCGGCAAGGGCCGGGTGGAGCGCACGGTGCCGGCCCTCTTCTCCTTCGACGAGGGCCTCGACGTCGGGCTCGACAGCCTGGACCCGGTGGTCCCCGACTACCCGACGGCGCAGGGGCGCTCCACCGGCACCATCCGCGACGTCGTCATCGACGTCGCGCCCGACCCCGAGCACGACCCGGACCTGGTGGTCCGGGCCCGCTACCGCAAGCAGTGAGCGACGACGTACGGGTCAGTCGGCCTCGAGCACGATCGAGCCGCCGACGACGAGGGTGACCCGGACGTCCAGGTCCGCCAGACCCGCCGCGTCGAGGTCGTCGCGGAGACCGTCCGACGTGACCTCCGGCGGTGCCCCGACGACCACCACCTCGAGGGTCCCCGATCGCACCAGGACGTCGTCGAGGGCGTACCCCTGCTCCTGCGCCCACTGCTCGGCCACGGGGCGGGCCGCGACGATCGCGAGCTGCTCGGTGACGGCGTCGCGACTGCCGAGGCCGAGCGGTACGGCGACCAGCAGCACCGACCCGATCACCACCGCGAGGGTGCGCCCGGTCAGCGCCCCGACCGGGGTGCCGGCGAGCACGGCGGCGTGGCGGAACCGGGCCACGAGCAGCACCACGGTGCCGGTCGCGATGATCGCGGCGACGTTGGTGCCGAAGAGCAGCAGGGCACCGGCCGCCTGAGCGGGCGCACCGGACTCCAACGTGAGCCCGACGACCGCGAGCGGCGGCACCAGCGAGATCGCGATGGCGACGCCGGGCAGGCTGTCGGACACGTCGGACCGCACCACGGCGTAGGCGCCGACGACCCCGGTCGCGAGGGCGGCCACCAGGTCGATCAGGCGGGGGCTGATCCGACCCGCGACCTGCGAGTTGGTCTCGGCCACGACGTCCAGCTGCTGGGTCAGCCCGATGAGGAAGCCGACCGCCACGACGGCCGCGGCCCCCGCCGTGACGAGCACGAGGTTGAGCACGATCTGCCGTCGGCGGGCCAGCACCACTGCGCACGCGGTGCCCAGGATCGGACGCATCAGCGGCGCGACGATCATCGCGCCGATCACGGTGGCGGTGGAGTCGGCGACGACCCCCGCGGCGGCGATCACCGCCGACAGCGGGAGCAGCGTCCAGAAGGACGACAGGGCCCGGCCGGCCGACGGCCCCTCCACGAAGAAGGTGCCCGTGATCCGGTCGACGTCACCCGCGGTCAGCCGTCCCGCGAGCACCGGCCCGTCGTCGGTGGAGGTCATGGCCACATCGTCGGGCCACGACGTGCGGGCTCCCTCACCCGCCGAGGGTGACGCCCCGGCGCGGAGCCTCGTCGCGGGCGGCGACCCGGAAGCCGGTGTGTCCGGTGCTGGAGTCGGGGGTGCTGCTGCTGCGCGCGGCGCGCTCCCACTCGGCCTCCGTCGGCAGCCGGGCGCCCGCCCACGCGCAGTAGGCCGTGGCGTCGTCGTGGCTCACGTGGACGACGGGGTGGGCGGCCCGGTCGGCGACGTCGGACCCCGGTCCCTCCGGGTGGCGCCAGTCGGCACCGTGCACCTCGCGCCACCAGGGTGCCTGGGCGACCGCGCGCGTCGGCGCGACGTCGTCGGGCAGTAGCCCGGCGAACACGAACGACGTGCCGAACCGCTCGGCGGTCGTGCGGTGACCCGTGGCGTCCACGAACACCTCGAACTCCGCGACGGTCACCGCGTGGGCGGCGATCCGGTACGCCGCGAGGGTCACCGCGTGCGCCGGCCCCTCCCCGTCCTCGGGGTAGCCGGTGGGGTCGTCGGTCCCCATCGTGAAGGTGCCGGCGGGCACCTCGCACCAGACGGCGTCACGCCGCGCCAGCCCCTGGCCGCTGCTCCCGCCGGACGCCGGTCCCGTCCCGGCCGTCGGGGCGCTCCGCCCGTCGCCGGGGGCGGGCCCGTCGCCGGGGGTGGTACCGCGGGACGGACCACAGCAGGCGCTCACCCCAGCGACGCCCGGATCGAGGCCTCCAGCACGTCGACGCCGTGGTGCAGGTCGTCCTCGGAGATCGTCAGCGGCGGCGCGATCCGGAAGATGCCGCCCATGCCGGGCAGCTGGACGATGTTCATGTGCAGCCCGCGCTCCAGGCAGGCGGCGGTGACGGCCGTGCCGAGCGCGTCGGCAGGCTCCTTGGTGTCCTTGTCCAGCACCAGCTCGATGCCCTGGAGCAGCCCTCGGCCGCGCACGTCGCCGATGACGTCGAGGGTGTCGGCGAGGCCGGTGAGGCGCTCGGTGAGCTGGGCACCGAGCTTGGCGGCGCGCTCCACGAGCCCGTCGCGCTCGACCACGTCGAGCACGGTGAGCGCGACCTCGGCGGCGAGCGGGTCGGAGACGTGGGTCGTGTAGAAGAGGAAGCCGCGCTCGGCGCACCGCTCCTCGACGTCGGCGGTGGTGACGACGGCGGCCACCGGTAGGCCGGCGCCGAGGGTCTTCGAGAGCGTGATCAGGTCGGGCACGACGCCGTCGCGCTCGAAGGCGTACATCAGTCCGGTGCGCCCCACCCCGGTCTGCGCCTCGTCGAGCACCAGCAGCATCCCGCGGGCGTCGCAGGCCCGGCGCAGTGCCGCGAGGTAGCCGGGCGGCAGGTCGATGATCCCGCCCGAGGACAGGATCGGCTCGACGATGACGGCGGCCAGCGCGCCGGTCGACTGCGCGTCGACGCTCGCCCAGCCGAAGTCGAGCTCGGCCTCCCAGTCGTGGCTGCCGTCGGGGCGGCGGAAGGGCGAGCGGTAGGCGTTGGGCGTGGGCAGGGGGAGGTTGCCGGGCACCACCGGGCCGTAGCCGCGCCGGCCGGCCGAGAAGGTCGCCGACGCCGCCCCCGTCGTCATGCCGTGCCAGGACCGGTCGAACGACACGACCTCGTAGCCGCCGGTGGCGAGCTTGGCCATCTTCAGCGCGGCCTCGTTGGACTCAGCCCCCGTGGTCAGCAGCAGCACCTTCGACAGCGGGTCGGGCAGGGTGCCGGCCAACCGGGTGGCGAGGTCGATGACCGACGGCGCGAGCATGCCGGAGAACAGGTGGTCGAGCGTCGACACCGACCGGGTCACCGCCGCGACGACGTCGGGGTGGGCGTGCCCGAGCACCGCGCTCATCTGGCCCGAGGTGAAGTCGAGGATCGCGCGGCCCTCGGTGTCGTAGACGTAGGAGCCGGCCGCGCGCTCGATGAGTCGCGGGCTGAACCCGGGCAGGTAGCGCACGAGGTGGCGCTCGGCGCGGTCCCATCGCTCGTCGCGGCCGGCACCCGGCTGGTCGGTCGTCCCGGTCATGCGCTGCTCCCCCGCCTCGGGCCGGCGCGGGCGCCGGCGTGCGGGATCCACGGTAGGACCGTGCGCGTCCGCTCCGCTCAGGACACCCCCACGGCCCGGCCGAGGACGACCGGCTGCGGCCCATCGGCGCTCGCCGGGGCGCCGCAGCACCCGCCGGCCTGCCCGTCGTACGCCGGAGCCGCGCCGCAGACGCCCGTCTCCGGGAGCACCAGGTCGACGCGCGCGGCCGCCTCGTGGTCGCCGGCGATCTCGGCGACGACCGAGCGCACCTGCTCGAAGCCGGTCAGCGCAAGGAACGACGGCGCCCGGCCGTAGGACTTCATGCCGACGAGGTAGAGCCCGCCCTCGGGCTGGCGCAGCAGGTCGGCGCCGTGCGGGCTGACCGTGCCGCACGAGTGGTGTGCGGGGTGGATCTCCGGGGCGAGCGCGCGGGGCGCGGACAGCTCGCCGTCGAGGTCGAGGTGCACCTCGTCGAGCCAGGACAGGTCGGGGCGGAAGCCGGTCACGGCCACCACGTGGTCGACGCCGGCCACCTCGCGCCCGTCGGTGGCGACGACGCTGAGCGCCCCGCCGGGCTCCCGTCGTACGACGCCCGCGCGGAAGCCGGTCACCACCTCGACGGCGTCGGAGCCGGCCGCCCGGCGGGCGCGCTCGCCGAGCGCGCCCCGACCGGGCAGCTCGTCGGCCTCCCCGCCGCCGAAGGCGCCCCCGACGTCGCCGCGACGCACGACCCACGTGACGCGGGTGCCGGGCTTCTCGGCGGCGAGCCGGTCGAGCGCGACGAGGGTGTTCTGGGCCGACGCGCCGGAGCCGGCGACGAGCACGTGCCGGCCGGCGAGCCGGCCGCGCACCGCGGGGTCGTCGACGTCCGGGACGGCGTAGGTGATCGCGTCGCCGGCCTCGCGCTCGCCCGGCGTGGGCCACCCGTCGGCGCCGAGCGGGCCGGGGCGTCCCCAGGTGCCGGAGGCGTCGACGACCGCGGCGGCCGTGAGGACGTGGTGCCCGTCGGGCCCCTCGACGTGCACCGCGAACGGCACCTCGTCGCGGCCTCCGGCCACCAGCCGGTCGCGCCCGGCGCGGGAGAGCCCGACGACCCGGTGGCGGTAGCGGACCTCGACGCCGGCGTCGGCCAGCACGTCGGCCAGCGGCGCGAGGTGGTCGGCGACCCAGGCTGCGCCGGTCGGCGCCTCGTCCGCGGTCTCCCCGTCCGGCACCGGCCGCCCGGCCGCCCGCAGGAGCCGCGCGGCGGACGGGTCGACGAGCTCGCGCCACGGCGAGAAGAGCCGCACGTGACCCCAGTCGGCGACCGCGGCGCCGGGGCCGTCACCGGCCTCGAGCACGACGGTCGGCAGGCCGCGCTCGACGGCGTGCGCCGCGGCGGCCAGCCCGATCGGGCCGGCGCCGACGACGACGAGCGGCTGGTCGGAGGTCGGGACGAGGGCCATGGGGGTCTCCTGGAAGTGCATCGACAACGATCGATGGAAAGGTATCGACCGGGATCGATGAATGCAAGCATCGATCCGGATCGATGCAGCGCTAGGCTGTCGCCCATGACCGGCACCACGCTCGACCCGGACGCCGCCACGACGTACGCCGAGTGGTTCGCCACCCTGGCCGACCCCACCCGCGTGCGGCTCCTGCACCAGGTCGCCTCCAGCGCCACCGGCGCGGTGCGCGTCGGCGACCTGGCCGAGCAGCTCGGCATCAGCCAGGCCACGACCTCCCACCACGTACGCCGCCTCGCCGACGTCGGCTTCGTCGCCGTCGACAAGGTCGGCACGGCCAGCCTGGTCTCGGTCAACGCCGCCTGCTGCACGGGGCTGCCGCACGCCGCCGACGTCGTCATGGGCACCCTCGGCGCCGCGCCCTGCTGCCCGGAGGACGTGCCTGCCGACGTGGTGACCCGCGCGATGACCGACGCCGACCTCCCTCGGGTGCGCGAGATCTACGCCCAGGGCATCGCGACCCGCAACGCCACCTTCGAGACCGAGGCGCCCGACGTCGAGGCGCTCGCGCACAAGTGGCTGGACGATCACCGCTGGGTCGCCGAGCTCCGCGAGGCTCCGGGGACGGTGGTCGGCTGGACCGGCGTCTCCCCCACCTCCACCCGCGCCTGCTACACCGGGGTCGGCGAGTCGTCGGTCTACGTCGCCGAGGAGGCGCGGGGCCGTGGTGTCGGGCGCGCGCTACTGCACCGCCAGGTCACCGAGGCCGACGCCGGCGGCCTGTGGACCCTGCAGACCGCGATCTTCCCCGAGAACCGCGCCAGCCTCGCCCTGCACCGCTCGGCCGGCTACGAGACGCTCGCGGTGCGCTCGCGCATCGCGCAGCTCGACGGCGTCTGGCGCGACACGGTGCTGCTCGAGCGGCGCCGGCGCGACGACACGTGAGCGGGCTCCCGGCCGACGTCGACGTCTGCGTCGTCGGCGGCGGGCAGTCGGCGCTCGCGTTCGGCTACCACCTGCGCCGGGCCGCGCGTGGGCTCCCCGCAGAGCCGTCGCTGCTCCTGCTCGACGCTCACCCCGGACCCGGCGGTGCCTGGCAGGACGCCTGGCCGAGCCTGCGCCTGTTCTCCCCCGCCGGCTACAGCTCGCTGCCCGGACGGCTGATGCCCGAGCCACCGGCGCCTCCGGTGCCGGAGGGGGGGCCGGGCGCCCGACGCCGCCCACGTCGTGGCCTACCTGACCGACTACGAGCAGCGCTACGGCCTCGACGTACGCCGCCCGGTGCGGGTCGGCGGCGTCGACCGTCACCCCGCGGGCGGACTGGTGGTCACCACCGACCACGGCGACGTCCGGGCCCGCGCCGTCGTCAGCGCCACCGGCACCTGGGACCAGCCGTTCGTGCCGCGCGTGCCGGGCGACGAGGAGTTCGCCGGCCGGGTGCTGCACGTCCACGACTACCGCGGTCCGGAGACGTTCGCCGGGCAGCGGGTGCTGGTCGTCGGCGCCGGCAACTCCGGCGCCCAGGTCGCCGCCGACCTGCTCGGCACCGCCGCCCGGGTGCACTGGGCGACCCGCAGCACCCCCGGCTGGCTGCCCGACGACGTCGACGGTCGGGTGCTGTTCGAGCACGCCACCAAGGCCGTCGCCGACCTCGCCGCCGGGCGCACGCCGCAGCGGCTCGGCAACACCGGCGACCTGGTGGCGGTGCCTCCGGTGCGGGCCGCGCGCGACCGCGGCGACCTGGTGCCCGAGCCGATGGTCGCCGCGCTCACCCGTGACGGCGCCCGCTGGGCCGACGGGACCACGGCCCCGCTCGACACCGTCGTGTGGGCCACCGGCTTCCGGCCGGCGACCGGCCACCTGCGCCCCCTGGGGCTCACCCGCGACGACGCCGGCCGACCCGCCACCGTCGCGCCCGAGGGGTCGCCGTACGCCGTGCGGTCGGCGGACGACGTACCGCTCTGGCTGATGGGGTACGGCGACTGGACCGGGCCGGCGTCGGCCACGCTCATCGGCGTCGGACGGCCGGCCCGGGACGCCGCGCGCGACGTGCTCGCGCACCTCACCGCGCCCGACGGCTCCTAGGGCTCAGCCCAGCACCGAGGGTGGCAGCTCGAGGTCGGGGACCAGCTCGACGAGCATCGTGCGCACCCGGCCGTCGAGGTCGGCGATGATCGCGCGGACCGTGTCCTCGTCCTGGCCGCCGGGGTCGGCGACCGGCCAGTCGACGTACCGGACGCCGGGGACGTAGGGGCACTCCTCGCCGCACCCGAGCGTGATCGCCATCGCCGAGGCGGCGACGGTCTCGCGGGTGAGGTGCTTGGGCGTCTCCTGCGAGGTGTCCAGGCCGAGCTTCTCCAGCACCTCGGCGACCTCGGCGTGGATGTGCTCGCCGGGCTGGGTGCCGGCCGAGAGCGCGCGCACGCGGCCCTGGGCGTAGTGCTCGGCGAGCACCCGGCTGATCACGGAGCGGCCGCCGTTGCGCACGCAGGCGAAGACGACCTGCGGCACGTCGGTGTCGGGCGTGGTGGTCATGCAGCGTCCTTCGGGTCGTGGGAGTGCTGGTCGTGCTCGGACGGGACGACGACGTCCTCGAGGGAGGTGTCGCCGGGCGTGCCGAGATCGGGGTGGAGGAAGCGCACCAGGCCGACGGCGAGCAGGGCGCCGATCACCTGGGCGACGACGAACGCCGGCACCGAGAACGGCTGGATGCCGGCGAAGGTGTCGGAGAAGACCCGGCCGATCGTGACGGCCGGGTTGGCGAACGAGGTGGAGGAGGTGAACCAGTAGGCGGCACCGATGTAGATGCCGACGGCGGGGGCGGCCAGCACGCCCCGCCCGGTGCGCACCAGCGCGAAGATGAGGGTGACCAGCCCGACGGTCGCGACGACCTCGGACAGCCACAGCCGTGGGTCGCTGCGGTCGGTGGTGGCGAGCTCGGTGACCGGTACGTCGAACATCAGGTTGGCCAGCACCGCCCCGCCGATCGCGCCGACGACCTGGGCGACGGAGTAGAGCCCGACCTCACGCCCGGTCAGCGCCCCTGACGCCGGACCTCCACCACCGAGCCGGCCGAACAGCCAGTCGGCGGCCGAGACGACGGGGTTGAAGTGCGCGCCGGAGGTCGGTCCGAAGACCAGGATGAGCGCGGTCAGGCCGAACACGGTCGCCGTGGAGTTGTAGAGCAGCTGGAGACCGACGTCGTCGGACAGCTGCTGCCCCATGATCCCGCTGCCGACGACCACGGCGACGAGGGCTCCGGTGCCGACGAGCTCGGCGACGAGGCGGCGGGCGAGGTCGGGGTTCACGTGGGGTCTCCTGCGTGGGACTGGGCGGACAGGTCGGGTACGACGTGCGGCCGGGGCGGGGTGAGCGAGCGGATCCGACGCAGCAGCTCCGAGGCGGCGTCGTCGAAGGCCGCCGCGGTGCCGAGGGGCACGGGGTCGGGCACCGACCAGTGCAGCTCGCGGACGTCGGCCAGCGCTCCGGTGCGGGCGAGCTCCTCGTGCGCGGAGTCGCAGACGGTGACCACGAGCCGGCTCGGGGAGACCAGGCCGAGCTCGTCGAGGCCCACCGGACGGTCGGCCAGCCGCAGCCCTCGGCGGCGGGCGGCCTGGACGGCGCCGGGGTCGACCCGGTCGCCGGGGTGGGTGCCGGCCGAGGTCGCGCCCGGGGTGCCGGGGTCGTCGGCCACGTGGTCGTTCCACAGGGCGGCGGCGAGCTGGGAGCGGGCGGAGTTGGCGGTGCAGACGAACACCACGCCGTCGCTGCCCTCCCAGTCGGGCACCGGCCCGGCGACGACCGGGAGCCGCTCGGGCACGAGCTGGACGTAGGTACGGCGGCGGTCGGCGTCGGAGCGCCGTCGCTGCACGATGCGGACCCGCTCGAGCACCCCGAGGTGGTGGGCGACGAGGTTGGAGGAGATGCCGAGCTCGGCCTGGAGGTCGCGCGGCGTACGGTCGCCGACCGCGAGGAGGTCGACCACGCGCAGCCGGGTGCGGTCGGACAGCGCCGCGTGGCGCTCCGCCCGGGCAGCGAGCTCGTCCACCGTCGACCTCGTTCACTCAAGAAGCATTGACTCAATGATTGTTGAGTGAATTGGAGCAGAGGGTCGAGGGGGACGCAAGTCCGCACAGCACGGCAGCGCGCGGCCGACCCAGGGGGTCGCTCCCGCACCTCCACCGGGCGGATGTCAGTGGGGGGAACCTGCCCGGTCTCGGCGACGTCGGCCGCGCGCTGCACCCGCAGACTGGAGCCCCCGGGGGTACCAGCGCCAGACCCCGCCGGTGGCGGGATCCCGCCATGTCGCGATCCCGACAGCACCCGTGCGGGTGATCTGCGATCCTCGACGCCGGGAAGGGAGGTCCGCCGTGGGAGCAGCACCCCTGGAGCCGGAGCTGGTCGCGGCGTACGGCGCACTGGTGCACGCCGGCGCGCTCGACGCCGCCGGCCTCGCCACGGCCGTCGCGGTCGACCTCGACGAGGCGCAGCGCCTGCTCGGGGCGCTCGAGGACCACGGCCTGCTGTCCCGACGCGTCGGCAGCGCGCCCGCGACGTACGTCCCCGCTCCCCCGGCGATCGCGCTCGGCGCCGTGCTCGCCGAGCAGCAGCACGCGGTGCACACCACCCAGAAGCTCGTCGAGCAGCTCGACGAGGTCTACCGGCGCACCGGCCCCACGTCGCACCCGTCCGACGTGGTCGACCTGGTCGTCGGCACCGCGGCGGTCCGGGCGCGCATCCAGCAGATCCAGACCTCCGCGCGCGAGGAGGTGCTGTCGCTGGTCAAGCCGCCGGTCGCGGTCGTCTCCAGCGAGGACAACGCGGAGACGGAGGACGCCGCGGTCGACCGCGGCGTGCGCTACCGCGCCGTGCTGGAGACCTCGATGCTGGAGGAGGAGCCCCGGCTGCTGCACGCCGTCGCAGCGGCCGCCGCGCGCGGCGAGGAGGCCCGGCTGTCGCCGTCGGTGCCGATCAAGCTGTTCGTGGTCGACCGCAGCGTCGCGCTCGTGCCCCTCGGCCACGCCGGCACCGGAACCGGTCCGGAGGGCGCGCTGCTGGTCCGGGGCAGCGGCCTTCTCGACGCCCTCATCGCCCTCTTCGAGCTGGTCTGGGAGCGCGCCTTCGAGATCGCCCCGGGCACCGCCGAGTCCGGGGCCCCGGAGCCCAGCCGGCTGGCCGCCGACAGCCCGACCGACCTGGACCGCGAGATCCTCACCCTGCTGCTCGCGGGGCTGACCGACGAGGCCGTCGCCAAGGGCACCGGCACGTCCGTGCGCACCGTCCAGCGCCGGGTCCGCGCCCTCATGGACGGCGCCGGCGTCGTCTCGCGCCTCCAGCTCGGCTGGGTCGCGCACGAGCGCGGCTGGCTCGGCGCCGCCACGCCTCAGCGCGCGTAGGCCTCCCGCACCGCCGCGTACCGCGGCGGGTCTACTGGGTCCTCACGTGCCTCGACCTGGTGACTGCCGCGCTGGCGGGGCTGCTGCTCGTCGAACGGCTCGCCCCGCACGAGCTCGTCAGCATCGCGGTGGTCGTCGCCGTCAACGCAGCCTGCTCGCTCGCCGCCGCGCGACCTCGCGGCGTACCGGTCCTGGACGCGGCACCGGCCCGGTAGCAGGATCCAGTCCGTGGACAGCGAGCCGAGGACCTTCGTCGACGCCGACCTGCGCGGGGCGCGGTTCGACCGCTGCGACCTGTCCGGCGCGGTGCTGCGCGGCGTCGACGTGGTCGGCACCGACCTCGACTCCCCGTGGCTGCTCCAGGGCGGCGGTCCGCTGCTGGTCAACGGCGTCGACGTCACGGCGTACGTCGACGGCGAGCTCGACCGCCGCTTCCCCGGCCGCGCGCTGCGCACCGCCACCACGCCCGAGGGCCTGCGCGAGGCGTGGGCCGCGGTCGAGCGGCAGTGGTCGGCGACGCTCGAGCGGGCGGCGACGCTGCCGGACGGTGCGGTCGACGAGCGCGTCGACGGCGAGTGGTCGTTCGCCGAGACGCTGCGCCACCTGGTGATGGCCACCGACACCTGGCTCGGACGCGCCGTCCTCGAGCGCGTCGAGCCCTACCACCGGCTCGGCATGCCCAACGCCGACTACGCCCTCGACGGCTACGACACCAGCGTCTTCGATCAGGGCCCGGTGGCGTACGACGCCGTGCTTGCGGTGCGCGCCGACCGGGTGGCACAGGTGCGGGCGTTCCTCGCCGACGTCACCGAGGACGGGCTGGCCGTCGGGCGGACGCACCCGTGGTCGGCCGAGCACACCGTGCCGACCGGGTCGTGCCTGCGCACGATCCTCGAGGAGGAGTGGGAGCACCACCGGTACGCCGTGCGCGACCTGGCTGTGCTCGCCTCCCGCGGCTGAGCCCTCAGCCGCGACCGACCCGCCGGACGGCGGCGAGCAGCACCGCGGGCGACTCGGCGAACGCCGGGGTCGGCAGGACCAGGTCGTCCTCGCCGCGCACCGTCACCCGCACCGCCGCCGGGCGGTCCTGGAGCGCGGCCCGGCCCACCCGCGGGGCGGGCACGTCGCGCGTCGTACGACCGCCCCGGTAGTGCAGCGAGCCGGGACCGGCGACCAGCACCGGGCGGTGCAGGCCGCCGGTCAGGAGCCGGGCCAGCGAGGGCAGCGACGCGAGCGCGCCCAGCACGACGACGGCCGCCGACCCGATCGCGGTGAGCCCGCGTGGGTCCGTGGCCAGCGACCAGGCCCACAGCCCGGCGACGGGGTAGACCAGCAGCCAGGCGAGCACGAGAGGCGCCACGGTCGCCAGCGGCGAGCGCAGCACGAGCACGCCGTCCGGGCCCGCCGGCGGCAGCGTCGTACGACGTGCGCGGACGACCGCCGACCAGGTCGCGACGGCCAGCAGTGCGGTCGCCGACGACAGCAGGCGCATCGACCACGCGACGGCGTCGTCGCCCAGTGCCCACGCCGGCGCACCGACCCCGAGAGTGACCGCGACGAGCAGGCCGAGCAGGGTCCACGCCCACCAGCGGGGCACCCGGGCGGTGGCGTCGGTCGGCGGCACGACCGGCACGGTGCCCGTCCGGGGCGTGCGGAAACGTCAGGCCGGGCGCGGCTCGTGCGTCAGTCGCAGTGCCGGCACCAGGGCGAGCGCGAGCAGACCGGCGCCGAGCGACAGCACGGCGTAGCTCGTCGCGTGCACGACCAGCCCGGACAGCCCCCCGCCGGTGGCGCCGGACAGCGCGACCAGCACGTCGATGCTGCCCTGCACGCGCGGCCGGTTGGCGGGCGTGGTGGCGTCGACGACGAGGGCGGTCCCGGAGATGAGGCCGAGGTTCCAGCCGAGGCCGAGCAGCACCAGTGCCACGACCATCAGCACCAGCGAGTCGCCCGGCGCGGTGGCCGCGACGACGCCGGAGGCCAGCAGCACCAGCCCGGCGGCGACCGCGACGACCCGGCGGCCGTACCGGTCGACGAGCAGGCCGGTGAGCGGTGAGGGGAGGTACATCCCCGCGATGTGCAGGCCGATGACGAGGCCGACCTCGCCGAGGCCGTGGCCGTGGTGGCGCATGTGCACCGGCGTCATCGTCATCACCGCGACCATCGCGACCTGGGTGAGGACCATGATCGTGGCGCCGACGTACGCGCCCTTGCCGACGACGTCGGCGGCTGTCCCGGAGGCGCCGGGCATGCCCGCCGGGGTCGCCGGTGCGACGTCGAGCTCGCGGGCCAGCAGCAGCGGGTCGGGCCGCAGCAGCGCGACGAGGACGAGGCCGGCGGCGGCGTACGCGACCGCGGCGAGCAGGAACGGTCCGGCCAGCGACGGCAGGCCCAGCGTGGTGGCGAGGCTGCCGAGCGGTTCGACAAGGTTGGGGCCGGCGACGGCTCCGGCGGTCGTCGACACCAGCGCGACGCTGATCGCGCGACCGCGAGTGCCGGCGTCGGCGAGGTCGGTGCCGGCGTACCGCGCCTGGAGGTTGGTGGCGGTGCCCGCGCCGTAGACGAACAGCGAGACGAACAGCAGCGGCACGCTGTCGGTGGCGGCCGCGACGACGACGCCGACCGCACCGACCGAGCCGGCGAGGAACCCGACGCCGAGCCCGACGCGACGACCGGCGCGCTGGCTCAGCCGCCCGACGAGGTACGCCGCCAACGCGCTGCCGAGCGTGAACAGCGCGGTCGGCACGCCCGCGAGGCCCTCGCTGCCGAGCATCTGCTGCGCCAGGAGCGCACCCACGGTGACCCCGGCGGCCAGTCCGGCCCCGCCGAGCACCTGGCCGGCGACGACGACCCGCAGCGTGCGCCGCTGGACGGCGGCCCTCCTGTCCTCCACGAGGTCGTTCTACCGCTCCGCGGCGCCCGGCACGGCATCGCGGTCGTCGCAGGACGGACACCTCGCGCCGCTGACCGATCCGGGCGGCACCTCGACCTGGGCGGACGTGCCGTTCGCCGGAGCCGGTCGGCGGTGATCTGTCCGTCCGGCTACGACACATCGGTAGCGTCCGCCGGGTGCACGACGACGAGGTGGACGGCGGGGTCGACGTGGCGCGCCGGCTCGTCGCACGCGAGCGCCCCGACCTCGCGCACCTGCCGGTCCGGCCCGTCGGTGGCGGCACCGACAACACCATGCACCGACTCGGCGACGACCTGGTGCTGCGACGCCCGCGCACACCGGGCGCGGCGGAGGCGCTCGCCAAGGAGCTGACCTGGCGGGCTTCGTCCGGGCGCTGCACGACATGCCGCTGCTCGGCGCGCGCCACGCGGGAGCGCTCGCGTGGTACCGCGGCGGCGACCTCGCGCCGCAACACCGCGCAGGTGCGCGACACCCTCCCCGAGGTCGCGGCTCTCGTGCCCGACCTGGACGTCGACGCGCTCGCCGCAGCCTGGGCCGACGGCGTCGCCCGCGGGCCGTCGACCGCGCCGCACGTGTGGCTGCACGGCGACCTCAAGCCGAGCAACACGATCGTCCGCGACGGACGACTGGTGGCCGTCATCGACCTCGGCGGGCTGTCGGTCGGCCTCCCCGACGCCGAGCACGCGCCGGCGTGGGACCTGCCGGCGCCGGCCCGGGCGGCGTACCGCGACGCCCTCGGGGTCGGCGACGACAGCTGGGCGCGCGCCCGGGCGTGGGCGGTCCTCGTCGGCGCGTCCGGCGTGCCGTACTACTGGCGTTCCTTCCCGGCGTTCGCCGCCGAGTGCGTACGCCGGCTGCGCGCGGTGGCCGCGGACGTCGGCGGCCCGCACTAGCGTCGTCGTCGTGAACGCGCGCCTGTTCCGGATGCCCCTCGCCGACCTCTACCCGGCCTACGTCGACAAGGTCGAGCGCAAGGGCCGCACGCGTGCCGAGCTCGACGAGGTCGTCCGCTGGCTCACCGGGCTCGACGAGGCCGGGCTCGAGCGGGTGCTGGGCGACGGCACCACCGTCGAGCAGTTCCTCACCGACGCCGCGCTGCCCCCGACCTCCGACCTCATCACCGGCAGCGTGTGCGGCGTGAAGGTGCAGGAGGTCGAGGACCCGCTCATGCGGCGCATCCGGATGCTCGACAAGCTCGTCGACGAGCTCGCCAAGGGCCGACCGATGGAGAAGGTGCTGCGGGGCTGAGGCCCGCTACTCCACCAGCCCCTGCTCGACGACGTCGGCGAACTCGACGGCGGTCGGGATCTCGCCGGCGTCGGTGAAGGCATCGGCGAGCTGCTGCTCGGAGTCGACGTGCTCCTGGTCGACCGGGAGCAGGGTCGGCACCTTCTGCTCCACGACGGCAGCGGTGACCTCGGCGGGCAGGCCCGACTCCTGCGCCCAGCCGGAGGCCCACTCGTCCTGGTGCTCGTTGGCCCAGGCGTAGGCGCCCGAGAGCACGGAGAGGTACGCCGCGACCGCGCCGCGCCGCCCGTCGTCGTCGAGGGCTCCCTGCGAGGCGATGACGAAGCTCAGGTGCGGATCGTCGCCGACCGTGCCGGTCAGCTCGGTGAGGTCGACCGCACCGGTCTGCGCGATCGTCGCGGTCGTGTAGGGGTCCCAGACCGCCCACGCGTCGACCTCGCCCGACTGGAAGGCGGCCTGCCCGTCGGGCGGAGCGAGGTAGGAGACCTCGACGTCGTCGATGCCGAGGCCGGCGGAGGTCAGGGCGTTGAGCAGCAGGCCGTGCGCGGAGGTGCCCTTGCCGACCGCGATGCTGTGCCCCTCGAGGTCGGCGATCGTGGTGATGTCGGAGCCCCCGGGCACCAGGATCGAGTCGGAGTGCTGGTCCTCCTCCTCGACGGTCGCGACGACCTTGAACGCCGCGTCCGCGGCGGCGCCGAAGATCGGCGGGGCCGACCCGACCCAGGCCACGTCGATCTGGTCGGCGGCGGCCGCCTCGACCAGCGGCGGCCCGGAGGTGAACTCCGACCACTCGATCTCGTAGGGCAGGTCGTCGAGGAGGCCGGAGGCCGTCAGGACGGAGCGGATGCCGTCCTTCTGGACGCCAACGCGCAGCACCGGCTTGCCGGAGCTCTCCGAGGTCGAGCCCTGCGCGGCGCCGCAGCCGGAGAGGGCGAGCAGCAGCAGGAAGGTGAGGACGAGGGCCAGGGGGACGGCCGGCCCGAGCCGGGCGGGCGTGGGTCGTGCGTGCATGGGTGGTGTTCCTTCGTGGTCCGGGGAGGTGGGAGGGAGAGGGGCAGGACGGCTCAGGCGTCGGCGACGCCGAGCAGGCCGAGGAGGCGGGTGCGCCACCGCACGAGGTCGGGGTCGTCGCGTCGCCGCGGACGGCGTACGCCGACCTCCTCGTCGAGGGCGATCCGGCCGTCGTCGACGAGCACGACCCGGTCAACGAGCAGGAGCGCTTCCTCGACGTCGTGGGTGACCATCAGCACCGCCGGGCGGTGCACGTCGACGAGTCGGCGCACCAGCTGCTGGGCCGAGATCCTGGTCAGCGCGTCGAGCGCGCTGAACGGCTCGTCGAGCAGCAGCAGGTCGGGCTCGCGCACGAGCGCGCGGGCGAGGGCGACGCGCTGCCGCTGACCACCGGACAGCTGGCGCGGCCAGGCGCGTTCCCGACCGGCGAGGCCGACCTCGTCGAGCACCTCGGTCGAGCGGGCGCGCGCGTCGGGCCCGCGCAGGCCGAGCGCGACGTTGTCGAGCACCCGCCGCCACGGCAGCAGCCGGGGGTCCTGGAAGACCACGGCCGGCGCGGTACCGGTCCGTACGTCGCCCTCGGCGCCCTGGTCGAGGCCGCCGACGATGCGCAACAGCGTCGACTTGCCGCTGCCGGAGCGCCCGAGCAGCGTCACGAACTCCCCGCGCCTGATCTCCAGGTCGACGCCGTCGAGCACGACGTGGTCGCCGAAGGCACGACGTACGCCGTGGGCTGCTGCGACCACCGGGGTGGTCAGGTCGGTGCCGGTCATGCGGTCTCACCCCCGTCGCGCCAGCGCAGGGCACGCCACTCCAGGGCGCGCACGACGCCGTCGGTGACCAGGCCGAGGGCGGCGTAGCAGAGCAGCCCGACCACGATCACGTCGGTGAGCAGGAAGTCGCGGGCGTTGTTGACCAGGAACCCCAGCCCGGCGCCGGCGTTGACCTGCTCGGCGACGATGAGGGTGATCCAGGCCAGGCCGAGCGCCTGCCGCAGACCGACGAGCACGCCCGGCAGGACTGCGGGCAGGTAGACGTGCCGGACGGCCTCGGCCCGTCGCAGCCGCAGCACCCGGGCCACCTCGACCAGGTCGCGGTCGACGCCGCGGAGGGCGGCGACGAGGTTGAGGTAGAGCGGCACCACGACGGCGAGCGCGACGAGGTAGATCTTCGGCTCCTCCTGGATGCCGAACCAGATGATGAACAGCGGCACCAGTCCGAACAGCGGCAGCATCCGCAGCATCTGCATCAGCGGGTCGAGCACCGCGTCGCCGACGCGGGACAGACCGACGACGGTGCCCGCGGCGATCGCCACGGCTGCACCGAGCGCGAAGCCGAGAGCGGCGCGACGCGCCGAGACGGCCACCGCGTGGGGCAGCTCGCCCGAGCGGGTCAGCTCCCAGGCGGTCCGCGCGAGCTGGGCCGGGGAGGCCAGGGTCGACGGGTCGAGGACCCCGAGGGACGACGCCAGCTGCCACAGCGCGACGACCGCGAGCGGGCTGGCGACCCGCAGCGCGCGCAACACGCGGGGCGATCCCGCCCGCGGTCCGCGGGTACGCCGGCGCTCCGGCGCCGCGCTCTGGGCGGAGGGGCGTGCGGTGACGACGGCGGTGGCGCTCACGAGGCCGCCACCCCCGCCAGTCGAGCCCCGAACGGCGCCGAGGTCTCCGCCAGCGCCGGGGACGGGTGCGACCACAGGCCGCGCCGCTCCAGCTCGGGCAGCACGCCCTCGCCGAACCAGTAGGCCTCCTCCAGGTGCGGGTAGCCGGAGAGGACGAGCTCGGAGATCCCGGCGTCGACGTACTCCTCCACCAGGTCGGCGATCTCGGCGTACGACCCGACCATCGCCGTGCCGGCACCACCCCGCACGAGGCCGACGCCGGCCCACAGGTGCGGGTGGATCTCGAGGTCGTCGCGCGAGCCGCCGTTGAGCTCGAGCATCGCGCGCTGGCTGTCCGAGCCGCTGCGGGCGAGCCCGGCGCGCACCCGGGCGACGTCGTCGTCGGAGACCCGGGCGAGCAGCCGGTCGGCCTCGGCCCAGGCGGCCTCGCGGGTGTCGCGGGCGATCGAGTGGAGCCGGACGCCGAACCGCGGCTCCCGGCCCTGCTCGGCGGCCAGCGCTCGCACCCGGCGTACCTTCTCGGCGACCGCAGCGGGCGGCTCGCCCCAGGTCAGGTAGACGTCGGTGTGCCGGGCGGCGACCTCGAGGGCCTTCGGCGAGGAGCCGCCGAAGTAGATCGTCGGGATCGCGGCGGGCAGCTGCTGGAGGGTGGCGTCCTCCAGCCGCACGTGCGTGCCCTCGAGGTCGAGGGTCTCACCCGCCCAGAGCCGACGGACGACGTCCAGGAACTCGTCGCACCGCTCGTAGCGCTCCTCCTTGGAGAGGAAGTCGCCGTACATGCGCTGGTCGTGGTCCTCACCGCCGGTGACGACGTTGAGCAGCAGCCGGCCGCCGGTGAGCCGGTGGAACGTGGTCGCCATCTGCGCGGCGACGTAGGGGCCGACGGCGTCCGGGCGGAAGGCGACGAGGAACTGCAGCCGCTCGGAGACCTGGGCGACCATCGCCGAGGTCACCCACGCGTCGGCGCACCAGGGCCCGGTCGGCACCAGGGCGCCCTCGAAGCCGACGCTCTCGGCGGCCCGGGCGACCTGCCCGAGGTAGGGCACGGACGCGGGGCGCCCGGCCGGTCCGGCGTCGACGCCGTGCCCCCCGCCCACGATCGACCGTCCGTCCCCGCCGTTGGTCGGCAGGAACCAGTGGAAGTGCAAGGTCATGACCCCTCCTCGTGTCGTAACAGGTATATCTATACCGTCTTACTACACTTTAAGCCAAGCGCACAGACTGCGCGTCGCGACGCAGTGCCCGCCTCGCACACCGACGGCCAGGTCCACGCGCCGCGCGTCGACCAGAGGCGATGGGTAAAGCCTTCACGCATCGGGCGCGGCACCGTCTCGTCCAGGGTTACCTTCGTCACGTCTTGCCACCCCGTCCGCTCTCGGGAGCCGTCATGAAGCGCATCGCCCTGTCCGCCCTCCTCTCCCTGTCGCTCGCAACGACCGCCACCGCCGCGCTCGGTGGCGTCACCGCGGGCTCCGCAGCCGAGTCACGCGCCGCCACCGACCGGTGGTCGGGCGCGGTCGAGCTGTCGACGCCGACCACCCGCGACGCGACCGGTCTCGTGGTCGACGCCGACACCGGCAACGAGCTCGTCGCCGCGTGGGTGCAGTCGATCGAGGACGACGTGGTCGCGGTCGTCCAGCCGGCCGGCTCCGCGCCGGCCGCGCCGCAGGAGTTCGAGGGCACCTACGACGACGTCGACGTCGCTGTCGGCAACGGTGTCGGCGTGCTCGCCTGGGACGACGCCGGAGCGCGCACGTCGGTCTTCGCCGCCGGCAAGCCGGCGGGGTCCACGACCTTCGCCGAGCCCGCGACCTTCGAGGGCGACGGCCACACCAGCCCCTCGGCCGGGCCGTCCGCTGCCGACCCCGTGGTCGCGGTGAACGACGCCGGCACCGGCCTGCTGTTCTTCGAGCGTGACTACTACAACCCGCCCAGCTACAGCGACATCGCCGAGGCCATCGAGGGCCGCGTGCTGACCGACCCCGCGACCAGCGGGTGGAACGCGGGCACCGACGTACGCCTGGCGATCAAGGATCCGCGTGGCACCGAGGTCTCGGTCGCGCCGGACGGGTCGGCGTTCCTCGCGACCAACAACTTCTCGGTCGGCCCGTGCTGGAGCATCGGGGTGATGGTGCTCGAGGCCGACGGCACCGGCTCCGCCGGCGACAACCTCGACGAGAGCTGCAACGGCCGGCTCTACAACGGCATCCACCCGAGCAACGACCGGCTGCCCGACGGCGACATCGTGATGGCCTACCACCACCACGACGACGGCACGATCCGGGCGCTCGACGTGTCCAAGGCACGGGCCAAGAGCGGCAGCACCCAGCTCGCCGAGAACTCCGACCGCCTCGACGCCGCGGACGGCTCCCAGCGCGGCACCCGCGTCCTGGTGCGCACCGACGCGGCGGGCAACGCGCTGGCCGTCTGGTACGACTCCACCGAGGCCGTCGACGGCCAGCGCGCGATGCTCGCGCGGTTCCGCCCGTATGGCGGCGAGTGGGGCCCCACCGAGGTGATCACCGCCGACGAGGCGTACCGCGGCGGGTTCGACCTGGACCTCGACGCCGCCGGCAATGCCTACCTCGTCTACGACCGGACCGACCCCGAGCCGGAGTCGACCGACCAGCAGGTCGTCGCCCTCGAGCGCAGCCCCGGCGCCGCCGGCACCTGGACCACGCCCGAGGTCCTCTCGGAGGACCAGGGCGTCGTCGGCCAGGTCCGCGTCGCCGCCGGTGCGGACGGGCACGCCTTCGCCGCCTGGGTGGCCAACGGCGACGACGGCGTGTACGCCGCCAGCATCGAGCCTCCCGTGGTCACGCCGCCGCCCACGCCGACCCCGGACCCCGACACCCGCGCTCCCTCGCTGGCGCTGAAGGGCCTGGCCAAGAAGTCCAATGCCCGTCGTGCGGTCGCCTCCGTGCGCTGCAACGAGTTCTGCCGGGTGGTCGTGAAGCGACAGGGCAAGGCCACGATCAAGGGCGGCGGGCCGCGCCTGCCGAGGAGGGCCTCGCTGTCGATGAAGCCCGCCCGGAAGGCGCTGCCCGCCGGCAAGCAGCGCACCGTGACGATGGCGTTCACCGGGAAGAAGACCAAGAAGCTGGTCACGCGGGTGCTCAAGCGCAAGAAGGCGCGGATCGTCCTGCACCTGCGCGGGGTGGCCGTCGACCGGGCGGGCAACCGACGCGTGAAGACGGTGAGGCTCACCATCCGGTAGCGACGTCGCGCGGGTCGTCGACCCACAGCGCGACGGTGCCGACCACGACCGTGCCGCGCGGCGTCCTGATCTCGGTCGGGCCGTCGAGCACGAGGTCCAGGTTGGTGCGGCCGCTGACGCCGACGAGGAGCACGTCGCCCTCGTGGTGCAGGGCGCGGATCGTGGACGGGAGGTCCCGCTCGACCGGACGCGCGCGGCGTAAGGCGTGCCGGGGCACCTCGACCACGGTGAGCGCCCCGTTGCGCGCGAGCAGGACGTCGGCGCCGAGCAGGTGCGGTCGCACGCGGTACGACGCCAGCATCCCGAGCATCCAGACCACGCCCCACACGCCGAGCACCAGCAGCGGCAGCCGCAGCGCGTGCGCCCAGCCGGCGTCGATCGAGCGGAGCACCACCTCGACCACGAGCACCTCGGCGGCCGAGGCGAGGATCCACAGCCACAGCATCGGTCCGACGAGCCGCGCGTAGCCGATCGGCTCGGTGCCGGCCGCCACGTGGGGGCGACGCGCCACCCAGCGGACGAGGCACGCGTAGAGCGCCACCTCGAGGACGACGGCGTGCCGCGCGAACCGGGCCGCCCGGGCCGCCCGCACCCCCGCGCTCATCGCTGCTCCTCGAGCGCCTGCACGAGCGAGGCGACGACGTCGTCGAGCATCGCGCCGAACCGTCGCCGGTCGGCGGCCGAGAGGGAGCCGAAGAGGGCGTCGGCGAGGTCACGGTGGCCGGCGGTCAGCGTCGCGACCACCTCGGCCCCGAGTGCGGTCGGTGTCACGAGGAGCGCGCGTCGGTCGTCCGGGTGCGGCTCGCGGGTGACATGACCGGAGCGTTCGAGCCCGTCGACGAGTCCGGTGACGTTGCGCGGGGTCACCCCGAGCGCAGCCGCCAGGGCACGCTGGGTGACCGGACCCTCGGCACCGAGCACCCACAGGAGGTGGATCCGCGCCTGGCTCAGCCCGGTGCGTTCGCTGAACGCGTCCATGTCGGCGGACAGGAGCGTGGTCAGCAGCAGGGTGCGGTCGAGCAGCTCCTCCGGGGTCCCCATGTAGTGAATCTACCTCATCGTGAAGTTACTTCACCTTTTCTGATGTCCGCTGCGCCGAGCGCGGCACGACGCTAGGAAGCCGTTCCTGCACAGCACCTGACCGCATGCTGCGCAAGCCGGAGGGACATCTGTCCCCACCCCCGTGGATCACCGTCCCACGCCGCCGCGCGGCCTGCTCTGATGCTCGCATGATGTCCAGACCACCCCGCCGCACCGCGGCACTCAGCGGTCTCCTGACCGCCCTCGTCGCACTCGCCCTCGTCGCCGGCACGCTGGCCGCTGCGCCCACCGCGCAGGCCTCGCCGGAGCGCCTCGGCATCTCCCCCGTGAAGGGCCGGGCCGTCACGGACGCGACCGGTACGTCGGTCCGCACGCGGGTGGTCGTGCACAACCGCACCGGCGCCCGCACCACGCGCCGCACCCTCTACCTCTTCCTGCGCGAGCTGGACGGCACCACCCGCGGTCTGGGCCGGGCGCGCGTGCCCGCGATGGGCCGCGGCACCGACCGGGTTGTCCGCTCCACGCACCGCATCACTGCCCGCACCGTCCCGGGCCGCTACTACGTCCTGGCTTGCCTGTCCCCGCGTCCGGACGGCTCCTGCCGCGCGTCCCAGCGCGCCTCGGTCCTCGTGCGCAACACCGTCCTGGAGCCGACGGGCTCCACCGACCTCGCGTTCGCCGACACCCCGGTGGGCGACCGCTCGGCCGCCATGACCGTCACGGTGACCAACGCCGGCACCAGCCGCACCGGTCGTGTCCGCACCGCGTTCAGCGGCGCCTTCCGTCGCGCCGGCGGCACCTGCGGCGAGAGCCTCGCCCCGGGCGCCTCCTGCACCGTCGGCGTCGTGTTCGTGCCGACCACCGACGGCGACGCCACCGGCTCGCTGATCGTGTCGGACCGTCGCTCCGGCCGGGTCGCGTTCGACCTGACCGGCACCGGCCTCGCGACGACGCTGGGCCTCTCGCCGACGTCGTACGACTTCGGCACGGTCGTCGTCGGGACCACCCCGACCGAGACGACCTTCACCGTCACCAACACCGGCTCGACCACGGCCGGCTCGGTGACGCCGACGCTCAGCGGTGACACCGACTTCTCGGTGGTCTCGACCGATTGCGCCGACGTCGCTCCCGCGGCGACCTGTGAGGTCGTCGTCGGCTTCGCGCCGGGCGCCCCGGGCACGCCCGTCGCCACGCTGAGTGTCGACGGTGAGGCCGTTGCCGCGCCGGTCACGTCCGACCTCTCCGTCGAGGTCATCGAGGCCGCGGTGCTCGTCACCCCGCTGTCGGCGGACTTCGGCGACGTGGCGGTGGGCTCGTCCTCGGACATCACCTTCGTCTACGAGAACTTCACCGACACCGACACCTACATCACCGACGGCGACGTCAACGAAGGCAATGGCGGCCACGGTTTCTACTTCCCGTTCCTGGTGACCGACACCTGCCTCGGCTCGCTCGCGGTCCCGGCCCACGGCACCTGCACGGTCACGGTCCGGTTCGACCCGGGCATCGCGACGCTGGAGCCGGCCCTTGGCACGCACAACGACGTGTTCCGCACCGCCGGTCCGCTGTTCGAGCAGTCGATCCCGCTGACCGGTGAGGGCGTCTCCACTCCGGTCCGCGGCGGCGCGGCCTCCGCCGGCGAGCCGGCGTACTCCGTGCGCTGACGACACACCTCGGCCCCGGACGTCGTACGGCGTCCGGGGCCGAGGTGCGTCAGGAGCCGAGCGTGTCGAGCAGGGCGTGCAGCGCCTCGTCCTCCTGAGCGGCGCTGGGGCTGCCGGCACGCACGGCCGCGAGCGCCGGGTCGATCTGCTGATCGACGTAGGTCCAGGTGGCGCAGTCGGTCGGCTGCAGCGTGTCCTGGTCAGCGTCCCACGCGGTCTCCAGGTCGGTGATCCGGGCGGCCGCGCCGGCAGCGTCACCGGCGTCGACGAGCGCGAGGGTGTCCTGCGTGATGGTGCGGTACGCCGCCACCCGGTCGGCCGGGAAGTGGGCGGCGACGTCGGCGCGCGCCTGGGTCGCGTCGACCGAGGCCGACGAGCACGCCGGCGCGCCCTCCTCCGCGCCCAGACCGCTCACGTGCGGTTGGTGGTCGGCCCACGCGAGCAGGCTGACCGTGGCCACCGCGGCCAGGGCCATCACGGCCAGCGATACGCGCTCGCGGCCCCGGCGGGCCGGGTCCGCGGATGCCGGAGCCGTGGGAGCTTCGGGGGCATCGGTGTCGTGGTCGTTCGCCTCGGCCCGGTCCTGCTCGACGACGTCAGCGCGGGTGATCGTGAGCAGCACGACGGTCGCGAGGATCGCGACGAGGAAGACCAGGCTGGTGCCGAAGGTGCCCAGGCCGAGTCCCTGCTCGCTGCGCGGTCCGGCGAGCCAGTCGCCGATGTTGGCGCCGAGCGGCCGGGTGAGGATGTAGGCGACCCAGAAGGCCAGCACCGGATTGGCGCCGTACCGCCACAGCGCCGCGACCAGCACGATCAGCGACAGCGGCAGCAGCACCGACGTTCCCGGGCCCCAGCCGGTGAGCTCGAGCGTCCAGTCGCCGGTGGCGGTGCCCAGCGCGAACGTCGTCAGCACCGCGAGCCAGTAGAAGCCCTCGCGCGGCGTGGTCGTGATGGAGTGGATCGACAGGGTCCGCTCGCGGGCCCACCAGACGGCGAAGACGCCGGCCAGCAGCACCGAGAAGACGCTGGTGGAGATCCACAGCGGCACGCCCATCCGGTCGGTGAGGATGTCGGTGTAGAGCGTGCCCGTCACGCTGACGACCACGACCGTCAGCCAGTACGCCGCCGGCACGTAGCGGGTCAGTCGCATCTGTACGACGAGCACGCCGGCGAGGACGCCGGTGAAGATCACCGAGGTGCCGATCAGGCCGACGCCGAGCTGCATGTCGATCCAGTCGGCGAAGCTCTCCCCGACGGTCGTGCAGAGGATCTTGATCACCCAGAACCAGATGGTGACCTCGGGGACCTTGTTGAGCAGCACGCGCGCGGCCGACGCGGTACGGGAGCCCGTCGCGGGCGGAGTGGTGGAGTGGGTCATGCCGCACAGCGTCGGGCCGGCTCGCTGCACGCCACCTGACTGGCGTACGGCGTCCCGCCTTGAGGGCATCACGGGGTGAGCGCGCCGGCCAGCAGCAGCCCGCCGAGCAGCACGGCGAGGACCAGCCGGTAGCCGATGAACGCGCCGAATCCGTGGTGCGCGACGAACCGCAGCAGCCACGCGACGACGCCGTACGCCACGACGAACCCGACCACGGTGCCGGCGAGCAGGGGGGCGAGGCCGACCCCGCCGCCGACAGCGTCCTTGAGCTCGTAGAGGCCCGCCCCGACGAGGGCGGGGATGGAGAGGAAGAACGACAGCCGGGTGGCCGCGACCCGGTCGAGCCCGCGCAGCAGTCCGGTCGAGATGCTCGCGCCGGACCTCGAGAAGCCTGGCAGCAGCAGCGCAAGGATCTGGCTGGACCCGATCACCAGCGCGTCGGCGAGCGTGGTGTCTTCCTCGCTGCGTGGAGGTGCCGTACGCCGTCCGCCGCCTCCGGTCGCGCGGCGCGACACCACCTCGGCCCAGCCCATGTAGGTGCCGCCGACGACGAGGGATCCGACAACCACCCACAGCCCTGCGAGCGGCCCCTCCACGAGCGGCTTGGCGAGCAGCCCCACGACCACCAGCGGCAGCGTCGCCAGCACCACCCACCAGCCGAACCGGTAGTCGCGATCGGTCCGGTGCCCGGCGTACCGCAGTCCACGCAGCCACGCACCCGCGATCCGGAGGATGTCGCGGCCGAAGTAGACGACCACGGCAGCGATCGCTCCGACCTGGATGACTGCGGTGAACGCCACCACGGCTGGGTCATCGGTGGGCAGTCCCAGCGCGGACTCGGTGATCTTGAGGTGCGCGGTCGACGAGACGGGTAGGAACTCCGTCAGCCCCTCGACCACTCCCAGGAGCACCGCCGCGCCGACCCCGATGTCGGTCACCGGCGGGCTCCCCGGCGCTCGGTCGGCGGGCAAGTGTCCAGGTGGGGAACGCTCACCCGGGAGACCGTGCTGAACCTGACCTGCAAGCAACCTGACCGGACGGTTCGCGGCGCCTTGGGCCGGATATGGCAGAGGGCCCGGACCTGGTGGTCCGGGCCCTCCACGAGTGGTAGCGGGGGCAGTGTCCTGGCTCAGGACATCGGCGACATGAACCGCACTGGGTTTGATGGAGGCTCTAGTCATGTGATTTCGACCAGGGCCTGGTCGCCCTGCTGGGTAGCGTGGGACCTCCCTTCGAACTCTGCTGGCGGGACGTCGCCGAGGTAGCCGCGCAGCCGCTGATGGTTGTGCCAGTGCACCCACCCGAGGGTCGCGAGCTCGACGTCCTCGATCGTGCGCCACGGCCCCGATCGGGCGGGCCCGCGGATGAGCTCGGCCTTGAAGTAGCCGTTCACGGTCTCAGCGAGCGCGTTATCGAAGGAGTCGCCGACGGTCCCGATCGACGGAACGGCACCGATCTCGGCCAGTCGCTCGCCGTAGCGCAGACTCGTGAACTGCGACCCGGCGTCGCTGTGACACCGCAGCCCGGTCAGCTGGGTGCCGCGCGACCAGCGAGCCATCTCGATGGCATCGAGGACCATCTCGGTGCGCATGTGGCCCGCGACTCGCCACCCGACGATCATGCGGGAGTAGGCGTCGATGATGAAGCACACGTAGGCGATCCCGGCGAACGTCGGCACGAACGTCAGGTCTGTGACCCACAGCTGGTTCGGACCGGTCGCGGTGAAGTCCCGCCTAACCAGGTCAGGGTGCCGAGCCGCGGTGTCGTCGCGTCGGGTGGTGCGCACCCGCTTGGCGCGCACCGCGCCGCCGATGTCCTCAGCACGCATCAGCCGGGCGACCTGGTCACGCCCGACGTCATGCCCGGCCCGTCTGGCGGCCTTCCACAACTTTCTCGCGCCATACACGCGGTAGTTGTCGTTCCACAGCTGGCGGATCGCCGGGCGAAGCACCGCATCACGCGTCGCCCTCGCTGACGTCGGCCGTGTCGTGGCGGCGTAGTAGGTGCTCGGAGCCACCCGCAGCCCCGCCTGGGTGAGCGTGGCGCAGATGGACTCGACTCCGAGCTTGCGATCTTCTACGACGTCGTCGCGGTTGGCGTCGACGAAGGCGACTACTTCTTGTGTTGGCGGTCGAGTTCCGCCCCGAAGAAAGAGGCCGCTCGCTTCAGAATCTCGTTCGCTCGCCTTAGCTCGCGGTTCTCCTGCTCGAGCTCTCGGATCCGACGTGCCTGTCCCGCGACGTGCCGCAGAGCGGCCGTCTTATGCGGGTGCTCGGGCCGGACCTCGGCGACCATCCGGACTGCCCGCTCGCGCATCTCGTTCGTGTACCTGGCCATCGTTCCCATCCTGACTGATCAAGCGGAACGAAACCCAGTGCGATTCACGCGCCGTCCGCGACGCTCTGCCGCTCGCAGTGACCAAGCGGCGTTACTCGACCCCGATCGTGGCGCGTTCCGCGCTCACGACGCCGCGAACAACGACTCGGATGGCTTCCGGTGTCGCTCAGGAACGCCCATGTGGCCGGCGCAGATGCAAGCTGTGGGCGCTCCGAGCCCGACAGAGTCGCGGTTTCCGCCGCTGGCGGAGTGCGTCAATCAACTCGCCCACAAGCCGCCGACCAGCGCAAACGCCGAGGCGAGCCCCGAATCACCGTCAAGTTGCACGAGTCAGGTCCGACGTCCGCACTCCAGAGAGATGTCGATGTCGCGGCCACGAACGTGCGAACGCACTCGTAGCAGTGCTCGACCGTGCTGCCGGATACGTCGCTGGCTCTGAGCATATCGATCATACGCTTTCGGCACTCGGCCGCTGGTCCCGTGACCTCGTCGGGAAAGAGAAGCGCAAGCCTCGGCGCCTTCTCCCGGGGAGAAGGGCGCCGAGGGCGATGAGGACCACACGGTCGAGGGCGACCTGACGATCGCCGAGGGCACTACAAGCTCCGCGCGAAGAGGAATTTCCCGCTTAGCCCGTCGATGACAACTGCTAGATCGACTCGAGCCGACGGCTTCGATTGCGAACCAGGAACGTCGCTGGGGGCAATCTGAGGGCCTCGGCCGCCAGCGGAAGGTACAACCGCGTCCTCGTAGATGAGAACCCATCCATTCGCGCCTTCCAGAGCGGGGATTACCTTCTCGGCTGCTCCCTTGCCAAGGGTTTCTCCGAAGCCCGGAGTCTTGAGGGGACCAAACCGGGCCGAGGTGGGAACCATGTCGTCAGCCATGAGTCCACCGTTCGACGCGAGCGCAGCGTTCATCGCAGCGTGGTAGGTGACCTCCCCGGTCGCGGGCTGCTTGGTCTCGCCCACAGCGTCGATCCCAATCGCACGGAGCTGATCAACAACAGCGGCGGCGGGGACCGGCGGTTCGTCGCCAGATGCGTCGGAGGCAGCGGCTGCCTCGGGTGCGACTACGTTGTCGACGGTCTGTGCGTCGCTCGAGGTATGGGTTCCGCAACCGGCCAACGCGGCGATCAACGCTGCGGCAGGAAGCGCCTTGATCGGGCTCACTTTGTCCATATTCGGATCCTCTTGCCGCCCCCGTCGGCGTTGTCGATGGGTCTGCTTCACGGATAGGTGACATCTTGACCTGCCCCACCGGAAAGGTTCCAGTGTTGGTGGCTAAGTGACTGCCTTCACCGGAAGGCTGAACACCGTGCCCCGTGCCTACCCCGCCGAGTTCCGCGCTCGGGCCATCGCGCTGGTTCGAGCCGGCAAACCGCAGAACCAGACGGCAGCCGAGCTCGACATCCACCCCGTCACGCTGTCGAAGTGGATCAAGCAAGACCGCATCGACCGCGGCGAGATCCCCGGGCATCAGCACCGCGGAGTCCGCGGAGCCACGTGCCGCTCGACGACGCATCCGCGAACTCGAGACAGAGCTGCTCATCATTCGCCAGGCCGCCAAGTTCCTGGGCGAGGACCGGCCGCGCCGAAAAGGCTCTTCCCGGTGATCGACCGACTCGTCGACGCCGGGGTCCCGGCCGATCGCTGCTGCCGGGTCCTCGGCGTGGCCCGGCAGAACTACTACAAAGCCAAGCGGACACCTACGACCCCGACCCAGCTGCGAAGGCAGTGGCTGACCGGGCTGATCG